>NZ_OZ026545.1:0-2137610 GCF_964020235.1 Spiroplasma endosymbiont of Seladonia tumulorum
AGAGGAAACTAAAATGATTGAAAAGTTAAGAAATAATGATTGAAAAATAGTAAGTCGAAAAATTATTAATGATCAATTGCAAGAATATTACCATAATAATATTTCCTTTCAACCATCAAAGAAACGATTCCAATTAATTATTCGTTGAATGATGTTTTTAGGACCCTTTTTAGTATTATGGGAATTTTTATTATTATTTTATTTGTCGTAAAAAATATTAAAATAACTTTAATATGAATTCCTATTTTAATGTTTTTAATTGGCCTTGCGCTGATTATCACAGTTTGCTATTATATTGTTAAATGGACACGATTATTAAAATTATCAGATCAGATTATGGATAAAATTGATTTAGTGACAATTTATAATTTAGCATTAGGAGAATATTTTACTTCTGAATTAACATTATTAGGAATTACTAAAATATTTAAACCATTACCAACGCGTTTAATTAATTTTAATAATAACACTAAAATTGATTTTGTGTTTAATTTAACTCATGCTAGTGGAAATATTTCCTTTGGAACAATTACACATAAAGTTTCAACTAAAATTAACAATAAGGTTGATAAAGAAGAATTTTATCGTATCCCAATTTTCACAATTCAACCGTATCATAAATTAACAGGACAATTTATAATGCAACCACGCGGGATAACAACTAAATTTTTTAATCCATTAAATTATATTAATTTACAAGATAATTTATTTGAAGAAAAATTTTTAGTTGGTGGTACATCTGAACGAGCAATTAAAACAATTTTAACGCCACAAGTTCGAAAGAATTTATTTATTTTAGCAGGAAAAGTGCCAACCATTCCAGCAGATGATGTTGCTGATGGGGTTTTAACATTCTTATTTCATTTTTATTTAGTTAAAAGTTGAAATGATAAAACAATGGCATTAACAACAGTAGAATTTTCCGGAAAATTTGATAATATTATTCAAGATATTCTTGCAAAAATTGAAATTGATATTATTTGATTAAAAGAATGTTTTACATGGTTAAATCAATTTGACATTATGATTGTCTAGTAAATAATTTTATAATTACTTATTTTATTTAATAATTACCAGAAGAGAGATGATAATAAATGGGAGAAAAGTTTTTTACAAATCAAAATCAGCAAAAATTATTAGTTGAATTAAATAATGAAATGTGTACTGCTGATGAAGTATGCTTTGTTTTTCCTTTTATTTCAAAGGCAATTATTAATAAAATTGAAGCATCAATTAAACATTGCTGAATGCAAAAAATTTCAATTCGAATTATTACAACAACTTTTGATGATTTAGCAGAATACAATAATTTATTAGAATTGACCCGTTTAGTAACAACTTATGATAATATCCAAGTCAAAGTTGAAGATAATTTAGAAAAACGAAGTGAACGAATTCATATTAAAGCTTCCCTTTTTAAACGATTCCATGGTATTTCAACCGTAATTCTTGGTTCTTCAAATTTAACTTATAAAGGAATGGTTACTGGGCGAGAATGAAATATTAAGTTAACAATAAAAAATAATCCTAATTTAGTTACGGAAATAATTGATGAATTTGAGCATTTATGAAATGAAGTTTTAGTTGATTTTAATGATGAAATCGCACGTAATCATTTATTAGAACGTATTAGTCAAAATCAATCAATGCGAATTGCAACAATGTTTAATCATACTGCAACTGAAATTTTAACCATTCGAAAATACTTATATGATTTTCAAAAAGCAATTGTGGCAAAATTACAGTATCGTCGTCTTTGTAGTAAACAAGCACATTTAGTAATTATGGCAACGGGAACGGGGAAAACTGTTGTTGCTGCGTTTGATTATTTACACCAATTACAAGAAAATAATCATCAACCCTTGAAGTTGTTGTTTTTGGCTCATCAGAAAGAAATTTTAGACCAAGCCTTACAAACTTTTCGCAATGTTTTAATGGATCAAACTTTTGAGAAGTAATGTATGAGGGCAAAGTAATACAGAATCAAACGCATATCTTTGCAACTATTCAAACCATGGCAAGTCGGTTACCACAGTTTGCGACAAATCATTTTGATGTGGTTATTTTTGATGAAGCACACCATATTGCTGCTACAACCTTTGACCAAGTTTTTAATTATTTTCAACCACAACAAGTACTTGGATTAACAGCAACACCAGAACGAGAAGATGGTAAGTCCATTAAAAAATATTTTCTTAATGAATATGCCGAAGAATTACGACTATGAGATGCAGTTAATCAACGTTTATTATGTCCATTTGATTATTATTGTATTGATGATAATACGGCTGATTTAACTGGTGTTGATTTAAATGCTGATAATGAACTTTTTAAAAAGTTAAATACGAATGCTCGAAATGAGTTATTATTAAAAATGATTGATAAATATATTGGCTTATATGCAAAACCAATTGCCTTAATTTTTTGTGTTACAACTGAACATGCTAAATTGGTAGCAACATTTTTACGAACAAACCATTTACGAGCAGATTACTTAACATCTGAAAATCGTAACCACCGCGCGCGGATTTTACATGAATTTAAAACAGGGCGAATTAATTATTTATGTGTTGTTAATATGTTTAATGAAGGAATTGATGTACCAGAAATTAATACTATTATTTTATTACGACCAACAAATTCAAAAACAGTTTATTTACAACAGCTTGGGCGAGGGCTTCGTAAAACAGAATTAAAAAGTCGCTTAGAAGTTTATGATTTAATTAGTAATATTGATAGCAAATATGATATTACTGTTGGGATTAAAAACTTATATGATCCGAAATTAACATCAATAATGGGACTGTTAGCTAATGAAGGACTGCCTTATAATTGTACAATTACCTTAGAACAACGCTCACAAAAAATTATTTTAAATAACTTACGAAAATGATATGATAATCGAGCTCGAATTAAAACCCATATTCGTGAATATTATCAAAAATATCAAGAGGCAGGATTAAAACATTTACTATCTGATTATGATTTATCCTTATACCAATTTTATAATTATGTTAATGATTTTTATGTTAAAATTGGCCGAAATATTACGCATTATCATCAAAATGACAATAATACTAATCGTAATAAAAATATTTTAAAACAATTTTTATTTTTAGATAGTTATCCAATTATTAATTATTTTATTTTACGTTTAAGTCAAACTATTACTGCTGATGCAATTAACCTTGAATATGATAATTTATTAATAACATCATTATTATATGAAGTAACAAGTATGAATGTTTTTACGCAATTATTTCCAAATTATTTAACGATTCCTGATTTAGTAACTTATTTTATTGACCAGCATCAAGTGATTGTGGCTGAATTATTGTTACTTTTACAATATAAATTAGAACATGAAACATTAAAAATGTATTCTAGTGCAGCAACACCATTATTACCCGGGACAACTTATACTGTAAAACAAGTCTTATCCGTAATTGGCCGAACTAATTTTTTATTATCACGAGGTGAATTACGAATTATTGCTTTTCAAGCAGGATATCTAACATTTGATCAAACAAAACAAGTTATTTTGGCGGATGAAGATGGTACTGGTTATGGAAAATTAACCAAATATTTACCTGATCAAAAGATATTTTATTGGTCAATTCCAGAAGTGATGACAATGGCTAATAAATTAGTGCGAGATATGCAAAATAGTGCAATAACCAAATACTTATTTTTACAAAATAAAATTAATTTAAAATGACCAAATTTAGGATTAAAATTATATTTTTTTGTTGGCTTTGGCAAGTATGACACAATGTTAACAGACAATTATTTTACTGCAAAATTTTTTGTTCAACTTGAAGAAGAATAGATGATATTAAAATGTATTTATAATTGTAAGTAAAAAAGATTAATCCATTTCACCAGTTAAGCAAAAATGTATTATAATTAAAGAATAGTATTATTTTATTAAAGAAGCCTATAGTAAAATGGAAAGTTTTAATCTTGAATACATTCGGAGTTTAGCGAGATTAGCAATATTTAATAATGCCGAACAGTTATACCAAACAAAAAAAACATTATTAAAAATTGATGAACAGAAAAGTTCAAGCGATGAAAAAGAATTAATGCTTTATTGCCAAGTAGCGTCAAAACATAGTGGGGATTATTATGATGTTAATGTTGTTTTTACTTTAAGCAATAATTTAACTTTTTTAACACGGCAAAATTGTAGTTGTATTGACTATAATTTTCAACATCAAATTTGTCAGCATATTATTGCGGTTTTACTTTTTTGTATTTTATTAATCAAACAATAATTTAGTTACTTGACGGTTATTTTTTACAGCGACTGATCAACTATTAACAACATTTATTAATAAAAATAAACAAAATTATAGTTTAAAAGAACGAATTATTACTTGTCAATGTAATTTAATTATTGATTCTACTTTGCAACAACCACCAGCAGTACAACTAAAGTTAGGATATGAAGGTGAGCAGTTGTTTGATATTAAAAATATTTATCATTTTTTGAGTTTTTTAACCAAACCTGCCCTTGATCCAGATTATTTAAAAGGTTATGAAATTTCACAAAAATTTACTTTTTATCCTAATAAAAGTACTTTTGCACCATTTGCTGAAAAAGTAATTATGTTTTTACAACAAGAATTTATTAATGTTAATAGTTTTTTACAAACACAAAAAATGGATTTTTATGGGGTATCAATTACGAAAAGTTTTAGGTTTTCAGCATTTCAAACAGAACGATTTTTAAAACACATTAAAGGGGAAACAATTAAACTAATAATTGATGGCGAAGAATATTCTGATGTTAAAATTAGTGTTGATCAATATCAACCAGCCTTATCTATTCAACAAGAAGATAATGTTATTCAAATTATTAATAAAAAAGAAAATCCAATTATTTTAACAGCAACGCAACAAAGTCTCTTTGATACTAAACAAATTTTTTTATTAAACGATAAAGATACTTTTTTATTAGGACCAATTTATCAAACAATGGCATTAACAAAACACAACAAAATTTTCTTTAATCCACAGCAAACTAATGATGTTATTAAAGAAATTGTTTCCTTATTAGATTATCCAGATAATGCAGTTCAAATTGACCCTATAATTTTAAATTCATTAGAAAAAACACCATTAGTTATTGAAAGTTATTTTGATTTTAAAAACAAAGAAATTATGTTACGACCTCTTTTTCGCTATGGAAAAATAACATTTGATTTACTAAATAAATCCAATAATGACAATAAAATTGTTTTACGAAATGTTTATCATGAGCAAGAATATTTAACATTTTGTAAACAAATTGGTTTTGTTCAAAAAGGGAATTATTTTGTCTTAAATGAATTGGAACATGTTTTAAAATTATTATCAAAAGATATTTTAACATTAGAAACGCTTTCACAAATTTTTTATACTGATAATTTTAAAAATGTACGTTTAATTGATTTTAAAGTAACAAGTACTACAATTAATGTTAATCAAAAAAATGACTGGTTAGAATTTGATTTTAAACTTTCAAAACTTAATTATTCAGATTTAGGGGAAATTTTAAATGCAATTAATCGTAACCAGAAATATTATCAGGTAACAAATGGTAGCATTATTGATTTGCAAGAACAAACATTACAAAAATTTGCAACTTTAATTAATCAGTTTAATTTTAAACAAGAACAATTTATGCAAGGAAAATTACAAGTTCCAAAATATCATGCTTTAACAGTGTATAATAACTTAACTTTATGAGCTGAGTTTAATTGCTGTTTTAATGTTGATTTTGTGAATTTAATTACAAAAATTAAGCATTTAGAAGAAAATGAATTTAGTGTTCCAGCATCATTAGCATCTATGATGTGTGATTTTCAAAAAAGGTTATTTTTGATAAAAAACCTTAGCTTCGTTAGGGTTTGGCGGCATTTTAGCAGATGAAATGGGATTAGGAAAAACATTACAAACAATTAGCTTTATTTTAAAGGAATATGAATTAAATCGAGAAATGGCACCGGTTTTAATTATTGTTCCAGCAGCATTAATCTATAATTAAAAAAAGGAAATTGATCGGTTTGCACCAATGTTACAAACATTAGTTATTGCTGGTGAACGAAAAACACGGGAAATGTTATTTACCAAAATTAAGCATGGGCAAGTGGTTATTACCTCTTATCCATTATTACGCCGTGATATTCATTATTATCAACAAATTTTTTTAATATTGTTTTTTAGATGAAGCACAACATATTAAAAACCCACAATCAATTAATGCAAAAGTGGTGAATACTTTAAAAACAGGGATTCGGTTTGCCTTAACAGGAACGCCAATTGAAAATAATTTAACTGAATTATGGTCAATTTTTAATTTTATTTTACCTGGCTTTTTATTACAACATCAACAATTTCAAAAGCGATATGAAATTCCAATTGTTCGTGAACAAAACGAAGCAGTTAAAAAAGAATTATTACAAAAAATTGCACCATTTATTTTGCGACGTTTAAAACAAGGGGTAATGAGTGAATTACCACCAAAAATTGAAAATAAAATTTTAGTGGAAATGACAACACGATAAAAAAATTTATGCTGCATATGCTAATGCTGCTCGAGAAGAAATTAATAAAATTTTAACAGCTGGACAATATCAGCAAAATCGTTTAAAAATTTTTACTACCTTAACTAAGTTACGGCAAATTTGTTGTGACCCAAGTATTTTGGATAAAAAATATCAAAATGAAAGTGTTAAATTAGATGCATTACGTGATATTTTTGGTGATCTTGCTGGTAGTAGTCATAAAATATTAATTTTTTCACAATTTACTACTGTTTTAAAACGAATTAAAGCAATTGTTGAAGAAATCGGTTTACAATACTTTTATTTAGATAAGAAAACTCGTTCGGAAAGTCGTGTGCTAATGACACAAAAGTTTAATGAGGATACAACAGAACAGTTAATGTTTTTTTAATTTCTTTAAAAGCTGGTGGGGTTGGTTTAAATTTAACAGCAGCGGATGTTGTTATCCATTTTGATCCATGATGAAATCCTTCCGTAGAAAACCAAGCAACAGATCGTGCTCATCGTTTTGGACAGCAGAATACTGTTCAAGTAATTAAGTTAATTGCAAAAGGAACTATTGAAGAAAAAATTTTAACAATTCAAGATAATAAACAAGCTGTAATTGATGCTGTTTTAAATAATAATTCAGAAAATGCTAATTTTACAAAATTCTCAGAAGCAGAATTACGAAATATTCTTGAGTTATAAAAATAAAGGAAATAACAAAAAAGTATAATAATTTTTAAAAATATTTTTACATAGCAAAAAAGTTGTTAAAAGCACGAAGGTGCTTTTTTTTTATTCAATATAATGATAAGTATTTTATTGAAGGAAGGTGACATATTAATGAAAAAGTTATTAACGCTTTTTAGTGCTTTTGTGTTAGGTAGTGGTAGTGTGTTTGCGGTGGCTAGTTGTAGAACACGGCCAAAGCACAATATTGATGATGAAGAAGTAAATGATAATAAAGATATTGAAATTTTAAATCAGATCAAAGTCAAAGTACGCCAAACGTTGACAGCATTGTGGGATACAAAGACAACAATTGATATTAATGATTACTCGGATCAAGAAAAACTTAGAAATAGGACACATTGGTGGAATTTTTACTCCCATTTTTTTAATAAGAGAACATCAGATTTACAAGGTACGCTTAAAGGTGCCGACGTTGTGAGCAACAATCTAAAGTATAAAGTTAATTATACTAAGAATGAAAAATCTTTGACTATAAAATTATTACATAAAGGTTGAGTCTACTCATATAATGATATTAGTTTAAGTTACTTCACCTTTATGAATAATGAATTTAACTTTTACTATAGTTTTTTTATCAATGTAATGTGAAAAGATATTAATGTTGATAATAATAAATATTCTTTTTTACAAATAATAGAGTTTCAAGTTATTTAAATATTTAAACTAATTATTTATAGTCTAATCATTACCTTTTTAGAGGTTTTAAAATAATGGCAATTTACAAAAAGGATGTTATCCTATTCTTTGCTTTTTTTAAGATAACAAATAAAGAATATTTGAAAATGTGATATAATAATAAGTGTTTTACAACATAATAGAATATGATTGGACTATAGGAAGTATAAACAATGCAAAATGATATGCGCGCTATATATGATGAAATGTGTGATACTTGTAAAAAAACCTTTAAAAAAATTATTTTAGCAATTCGTAGTGACTGAACAAAAGATGTTAATAATTTACTTCTTTTTGTTTGTAAAATTAATCCAACATTTACTCTTAAAGATGATGCAGGAATAATGCCAATTGCATTAATTGTAAGGATAATAAGTATACCTTTTTTGAAAAACTAATTTTTTAGATGTCTCGGGCAATCCAAAAGTTCCTGTTGTTAACCAAACAATTCAATTATCAAAAGAAACAATTGACAAAATTCTAACTCATCGTCGTTCGTTGCCAATTAAGTCTAAACCACCGATTGAAAAAGTTCCTGTAGTTCAAGAAAAGAAAGTTGAAACATTAAAACCAATTCCTGAAGCAACAACTAAATTAGAATTAGAGGCGGCAAGTAAAATTGAAATGCCAGATATAATGATAAAAAAAAGGATAATAATGATATTAAAGAAAAACCTATTGATTTGCCAACTGAATTAGTGATACCATCACCTTCAATTGACGGTGAAGCAATTGCTTTGGCAAAAAAATGGAACCCGATTCTATGACATCAATGCGTAAAATTTTACATACTATTAACCGAAAAATGCAATTCAAAATTTGAAGTTTAGTTGTTATTTTAGTAATATCACTTGTTGGTTTTGGCATTGGTGGATGACAATTATGACAACACTTTGCAAACACTGCAAATAATGAAAATAGTGGTGGAGGTGTTAGTGAACGAACTAATATTACTTTATTAGGTGGTAATTTAAGTAAACAAGTTATTGAAATTGAAGATTCAAATAATTGGATGGATTTATACGGTGCTTTATTAACCTTAGAAATTGGTTCCAAAAATGATGGGAAATTAGAGCCACAACACTTTTAGTAGTGAACGTTTTCACGAAGATAAAACAGTCTATGCAGCTAAAATTATTATTAATGCAGATAAGGGCAACTAATTTTTATGGTATTACTAATATTGCAATCCAAGCTAAGTCAAAACGAATTAATATTATTAATTTGGGTACAAATTTAGCATATACTCCTGCTGATATTTCAAGTGATATACCTAAAGATATTTTATCAGCTATAATAGCAAATTCAGAAATTTCAAATAAGTTATCACCAGAATCATTAGCGTTGTTACAAACGGCGCAAAAAGATGAAAATTTATTTCTATTAGGAATAAATTTTTCTATTTCTGGTGGTATACATTCAATTTGTAAATTATTAAGATTAAGATTATTAAATTGAATTGATGAATAAGCATTTAAAAATTGCGATAAAGTAGTAATTGTTGAGTCAATTTTTTTAAATCAATTTCAATTTCATAATAGACTTCGTAAAATTTATTGTTAAATAAATTATAAAAATTATTTAATCTAATTATTGAAATAGTATTAGTACATTGCACTGGTGCTGTAATTCTTGTTTTTAATGGTTTAATTGTTTTAGCATCTAATATATTTACAGTATAAGGTAAATAAGTAAATGGGTCTGGTGGTAAAACTGCTTTTGGATAAAAGAAAGTTGTATCTTCTGATAAGTCATAGTCTAAGGCACTTGTTTTAATAATACTATTTCATGCTTGTACATTTCCATTTGGTTTAATAAATTTAGCCATTGTTTGTCATTCACCTTGAAAGTTTTGAAATGCAGTAATATTATCATTTAAAGTAAATGGATTTTCACTATAAGTTGTAATCTTAAAATTAGTTTTACCAATAGTTTGTAAATTAATTAAATCAATAACATAACTTTCTAATGTTCCATCAGCAGTAGGATTAAAATCTAATTTATTATCTAAATTAGTTAATGCGGTATCTTTATCTAATGCTTCAAAATCTTGTGAAAGAATTACAATTTCATCAGTTCCACCATTAACATTAATTCTATTTTGCCCTAAATCAATAGTTGAATAAACTTTGGTACCTAAATTTTGACCAGTTGAAGAATAATAATGGGTTCTAATTTTATCTGTTAGTTTTAACATACAACCAAATGTTAATGAATTACTTCCTAATAAACCACCAACTTGGTCTTCTGTTTCATAACGAAACATATCATATGGAATATTACCTTTTCCTTTTGATGTATTACTTCATAAACTATTTTGAATAATTTCATAACTTAAATAATCAATAAAAGCATTTAGTTGTGCTATTTTGGAATTAATTTAGTATTTTTTTGACTCATTAATTTAACTGGTAAACCTAAATCAAAAAAATGAAATTATTTTACCTACAATAGGCAAGTTATTAATACTAAATTTAGTAAATTCATTAATATCTCATGGTAATAATGAAATTGATGAATGTGTATAACGATTAGCATTTAAAATATCATGAAATGATGATGATTTTAAAGATGAATAATCAAATGAAGCAACACCAAATGGAACCTTTTTATATTCTGGGTCTTGATAAATAAATTTACGAATTTGTCTAGTATCATATACACCTGATGGTTTAAATTGTAATCCACTATCTCAAAAAGGTATTTTATTTGGATTTGTTTTTCTAGTAGCTTCTAAATTACTTCCTAATACTCCCTCAGCATTTTTCTTTGCTAATGGGTCTGCTAAATTATTAAAAACATTAGTTCATTCACCATATGTTGTTTGATTAACTGGTATTAATCCTTGTAGATTATATAAAACATTAGCAGGGTTTGAATTTGTTAATAAAGTATCAGGCATTCCACTTAATTCATCAGAAAATAATAAATCTCGTGGCTGATATACTCTTGTATTAATTTGTCCTGCTTTTACAGGGCGACCAATAATTGTTAAAGATGTAAATGCTGTTAAACCTAATACTTTTAAATCAATTCATTTAACACCAATATCTTTTGCTAATTCAGGATTATAATCAACAACACCATTAATAATTCTTGGGAAAAAATATCCTTCTCCAATTGCTCCATGTTGTATTTTTTGTCATATTGCCATCCCAGATTTAGATAATTGGTCATTAACACTACTAAATGTAATTTCTTGAAATAAAAACTTTTTATTATCAAATGGGTCATAGTAGTCTGTAATATTAGAAATATATAATCATTAAATAGATTGATTATATTCGTAAGTATTAATAGTTTCTCCACCAATATTTTAATTATTACTATTTAAAACAATATATAAATTTAACTCATCATTTTGATTAAATTGTTTTTCAGTAGATAATAAAGTATATTGTCTTTGAGTTGATATGCCTTGAAATACTGGGTCAGGGTGTACCTTGCAATGAAAAATATGCTCCAGTAGTTGAATTTTGTAAATATGCTTCATACATATCACCACGATTAGTAGGATAATTCATTGGATTAATAATTTTAGTATAAAAATTATCAGCATCTTTAAAATTATTTTCTTTTGTTCCTTTATTAACTTGTTTTAATTTAAATGCATTTCTTCATTGAGCAATAATAGTTGCATTACCAGTAATTGCTAATGTAAAATCTGAATAATCTTTGGGAATACTATTAATTGGTTTATATCCACTTGTAGTCATTGGAATAACTCCGTTTGTAATAACAAAAGGAAAGATAAATCATTTATCTAATTCTTGTATTTTTCTTTTAATAACTTTTGAATCAGTAGAGGCCATTCTCATTGCTGTATGTAATACTTGGTTATTAATTTGTATTGCTTCTTTTGAATTATTTTTGTTTAAATTCATCTTTTATGCCTCCTGTATCATTGCTTTCGTTTTGTTCATCTTCATTTTCTAAATCAAATTTAGAATTAGTTTCTAATTGTTCTTTATCGATTTTTTCAACCTCTTTTATAGCAAATGTCATAGGAATACTATCAACAGTATGAATATATTTAGTACGAGACATAGTTGCATTTTCTAATCTTGTGTTATTAATATCTACTAAACGCATTTGGTCAATAATTCCTGCTTGTTTAAATTTTAATGAGTAGGGGCGTTCACTTTTATCTCAATTGTTATTTTCAACTTTTCAATATTTATGAAATATTCATCAACAATCAAATAAACGATATAAATAATCTAATAAGAACTCTTGTCATACTGCTTGCGATTCAATATCTTCTGCTTGCATAATTAATGTTTGATTTTGATTAGTATAAGTTCCTTGTTCATCTGCTTGTCATGATAAACCAATACCACGAAATACAATTTTTAAAATATGGTCAGTATCTAGATTATAATCACTAGAATTATATTGTCCTTGCGTATAATTAACAGTTGCATTACCACTTTTTTCATCATAATTATTATTTACATTTTGAATAACAAAATCACTTTCATAATCATCTCAGGTTTTTTTATCTTTTACATTACTAATTTCAGCAGCAGTTGCTTGAATATATCCTCTTGCTCTTGAAAATCTTCTTGTTTTCTTTCTAATAAATAAATTATCTTGTAAATCTTTAATTAATCACATAGTAGGATAAATATCTGGATAAGAATTTAACATAGTTGAAGATGCTTGACCTTGTTGATCAACACGAATAAAGTTAGGAATTTGTATTAATGGAAAACGACCTAATTTATTAATATATGTTCTTTTTTCAATTTACTGCTCCTGCTTGGGTATTTTCATCATTAGGATATGAATCAATTTGAATATATTTATCATTAATAATTACATGAAATATATAACCAGTATCATCTTAATTAGGTAATATTCAAATATCTGCTGCTTGTTCTTCTTTATTAATTTTAGATACAAAATTAGTAAATAAAGCAGTACCTAACATAATATCTAAATCACCATCGCGTGTTTCATATATAAACATAACAGCAACACCTAATAATGATTTAGATCATGACATTTTAATTAATTTTTCATAAACTTTTCTTTTATGATATCAATTTTGTCAATGTATTAATGCTTGTTCATTTTCACTATCACATAATAATCCACGACCAATTTCCATTCTTACTTTTCTTTGAGCAACAATTAATGGAACATTTAATTTTCAATTACGATTATTAAATTCTAATCATCTATTAATATTTTTATTCATTTTCATTTACTCCTAATCTAGCAAGATGACAAATTAATAACTTACTTTCTTTTTCTACTTTATCCATTTTTAAGACTCTATATTCATTTTTATACTTATAAACAAAAATATTATTTTTAGGAACATTTTTTTATATTTTCCAATAATCTTATCTAAATCAATTAAATATATATACATTTTAAATATACTCCCTTATTAATTTGTTATTTGATGATTGAACAATATCTCTAATATATTCAATAGCACCAATAAATGCATTAACATGGTCAGCAACTAATCACACACTTTTATCAACTTCTTCAAATCTTAATAATTTACCATACCGATATTTTTTTTCACTATTAAGAACATCAATAAATGCTCTACCACCAGCACCATAATCAACATTAATAGTTAAACCACATTCAATAAAGATAGTACTATTTTTTAAACTAGATAAATAAAATTGAATAATATCATTTGCCTGTTCAAAAGCATCTTTATATTCCATTGTTGCATTTGAATGAGTATATTTACCTATTTTATGTACTTTTTAAAAAGTTGAATTATATACCCATAAACTAGCACTTGTTTTATGACCATTAGGACTATCTGCTTGTGCATAATCAACACCAGCCAGTAAATTTGTCAAAACTTCATGTTAATTTAGTAAATTTAAGATATCTAGCAAATACAGCACCTTTTAATTGTCCAGGCAATCCTCAACTTCATACTCTTGATCTAATTGGGTCTAATTTTTCTAACTCTAATTGATTACGAATTACATCATCATCTAAATAAGTATTAAGTCTTCAACTAGAATAATGAATAATAACTGTTTTAGTAAATTTCTTATTCTTTTCATAATAATTAATTTTAAACTTTCCAACTTGATCATATTTTAATCGCATTAATTGTTCATCAAATGGCATTATTTCATTACAATATTTAATAATATATCTTCCTAATGATTCAGGGTTAGATGATTTAATAACAAACTTTCTTTTAGCACCACGAACAGCAAAGGTTAATTCACTAATATCTTCTTTTGTTAACTGGTCTGCTTCTTCTCTTCATTCAATAGCAAATTCATATTTACCTAAATCAGCAAAGGCTTTTAACTTTTCTCTTTTAGTAGCAGAATGTAGTCCTTTACAAATAATATAAGTACCATTATCTAATGTAAAAGAATGTTCTGATAAATTAATTTTATAATTAATATTCATAGCTTTTATCACCTCTTTTATTTTTGGTAAATCAACATTATCAAAATTAACAACAATATTTGCATTATTTATATTTGTATCCTTAACATATTTTTCAACATATATTTTCTTACCCCCGCCATATTGGTCATTTAATAAAATTAATTCCAATTCTATTTCTAATTTATTTATCATATCCTTAATAAAATCAGCACTTTTTGTATCAACTTTATCTTCTCAATCATTAAATGGTAGTCTTAAATAGTATAAATATGCTCTTTTATTACTCAATTTGTCCGCTTTTTGCCGCAAAAACTCCTTAGTTTTACCCGAAATAGTCTTAAAAGTTGCCATTTTTTACTCCTTTTTGCATATTAAAATTGCTATTATTTAATGAATATGATTAAATAAATGAGGAATAAAACATGAAAATATAACAAAAGAACCAACTCGGTTCTTTTTTTACTATTTATATTTTACATCAAAATTAAAAAAAGTAAATTACTTTACTTTTTATTTTTAATATAAACAGTTTTTAAGAGACAGAATTTAACTACTGTTTATTGTGTACATTATATTCCTATAAAAATATTTGTCAATATAATAATTTGAATTTTTTAATTTAATGTTATAAATTAAATTAAAAGATTGGAGACAGAAAAGGCAATGCAAGATTATATACATGTAAAATTTGATGAACGAAATTTATTCAAGGATTTATTTTTATCTGATAGTTGTAAAAAGAAAAATGGCACACTTAATTTATCTGAAATATCAAGGCAAACGGGTCGTGCAGTTAATACTATTAAAAGAGAAATTAATAGATTTACAAATATAAAAGATTATACACCAGTTGAAGCACAAAAAGATTATAAGAAAAAACGAAAAAAATCTATTAAAAAACTGTCTGAATTTACAAAAGAACAAAAAGAATGATTAAATATAAGATTTAATAAATATCATGATACACCATCACAAATTATTAGAAAGTTTAAAAAAAGTTTGGTGTTAAATTTCCAGCATGTAAAAAAACTTTATATAAATGAATTTATTTAAATTTATTAG
This sequence comes from Spiroplasma endosymbiont of Seladonia tumulorum, assembly GCF_964020235.1. Lineage (NCBI taxonomy): Bacteria > Bacillati > Mycoplasmatota > Mollicutes > Entomoplasmatales > Spiroplasmataceae > Spiroplasma > Spiroplasma endosymbiont of Seladonia tumulorum. The sequence continues at coordinate 15,417 of NZ_OZ026545.1, forward strand.
GATTAAATAAACAAAATTTACGCCATCATGGTAAAAAATACAAAAGAAAAGGAAGATCTGATAATCGTGGAAAATTAGATGAAAGATTTAAATCAATATGAGATATTGAAAATAAAGAATCTGATGTTGGTTGATTTGAAATGGATACGGTAGTTGGTAAAGACCGTCAATCTTCTGTTTTAGTTTTGGCAGAGAAATCAAGTAAAAAATACTTTGCTATGAAATTAGAAAAAAATAATTCAAGTGAAGTTTTAGAAAAACTTGAACATATAGTTAGAATTAATGGTTTAGTTGGAAAAATTAAAGGAATAATAACTGATCAAGGTAAAGAATTTAGTAAGTTTGAGGAAATGGAAAAGATTACTGGTTCTAATATTTATTTTTGTGACCCTGGTAAACCACAACAAAAACCATTAATTGAGTATATGAATGGTGAGTTTAGACATTGATTTAAAAAGGGAACAGATTTTAATCCTATTAGTCAACAAAAAATAGATTGAGTAGTTGATGTTATGAATGAAAAATAAAGGCCTTGTTTAAATTGAAGAACATCTAGGGAAGTATTTTTAGATAATTTTAGCTAGGTTTATTTACAAAATTTAATAAATTATTTTTCAGTGTGCCTAAATATGCTTAAAATAGACTAAAATTACAAATATTTTATTTTTTTTTTTGAAAAAATAGTTGCATTTCTTTAAAAGAGTGTTATTTTCAAAACAACAAGAGGCAGAATTTGCTGCTTGAATTTACACAGTGCAAAAAAAATACTTTAATGCCCATTAAAATATTTTTAAAGATTACTTTCTTTATTTTTGTTACATAATTACACTTAAAACTTATGCTGGTTAATTAACCTTGTTGCTATTTCTTCAATTGTTTTTTTCGTAATTTACGATTAGTAGTCATATTAGGAGGTAGCGTAATATTTAATTTTTGTAATAGAAAATCAAATGAAAATTCAACTTCACTAATTTTAGCAATTTTAATTTGTTTTTTTAATGCATATTGAGTGACATAATATAAATGTAATGGTGAATTTAAAACAAAATTTAACGAATTATTTGCTCGATCATATCAGTTTGGTACTCGGTTTGAATTAAAATAACGAATCATTGCTTGGGGATTATTAGTCACTAGATAATAACTATTTTTAATATTAAAGGCAGCTAATTGCCCCGTATAAATTTGTGTTCCATCCATTACCATTGTAAATTCATCAATATAGTCTTTAATTTCATCTAGTAAATGGGATGAAAAAAAGACAGTTTTACCGCGAAGTGTTAATTGTTTTAAGTAAAAAATAATTTTTTTTCGATTATTAATATCTAATCCCGCTTCTGGTTCATCTAAAATTAAAATTTCAGGATCATGAATAATACCTTGAATAATCATTACTCTTTTTTTCATTCCTGATGAAAATGAATTAACATCTTTATCACGGTGTTCTCAAATTTCTAATGATTTCATTAAATATTCAATGCGGTCACGAAGATATTTCCCTCGTAAACCATTTGTTTTTCCTAAATATTTTAAAAAATTATAAGAACTAATATTTTCAGGAAAAGTAACAAACTCAGGAACATAACCAATCATTTTTTTCATACTAATTTTTGTTGCTTTTTTACCAAAAATTGTAATATCACCATGAAAGCCCTTTAAACCACCAATTAAAGATTTAATGAAAACTGTTTTTCCACTTCCAGAAGCACCTAAAATGGCATGTAATTTTCCACGACTAACATTAAAATTAAATGGACCAACAATACTATTTTTAAACTTTTTGCTAAAATTACGCGAAGCAATTGCCACATCGCCAAGTACTAATGCATTATTGTTCATGTTTTAACATCTCCTTTCCCCTGCCTTAAGTAATATTTTTGCGACGTAAAATTAAATAAGCATTAATTAAAAATAAACCAGATATTCCTAAATAAACATATAACAATAAATTAATATTTAAAAATGGTGGTACATCAAGGTCAACTTTTTTATTTTGTTGTAATGCTATTGGGAAATCTTGATAACTCATTAAATAATTGTTTTGAACACTAAAATCAATATTACTTCGTTGCAATGGTTCAAATCAAAATGGAACATATGATAAAGAACTTGTTCAAATTTGATTTCAATGTTCAATAATATTAATTTTAGAAATTAATTCATAAGTTTGCATTAAATCATCATATTTTTGTCATTCGGTATTTATTTTAATTGGTACACCTTCAAATAATTTATAATCCATTATTTTTTTTAAAATATTAATTTCAATTTCTCTTAAAACATAAAGTGTTTTAATTTCAAAACCATCTTCAATTATATCTTCAGCTCCAAAATAATTAAGAATTCAATCTTGAAACTCAGTACCATTATCATATTCTGAATCAACTGGTAATATCCCAGTTCGAGCAAATTCAGAACGAAAAACATTTACTGGATTAAATCCATTTGGCTCAGATAACTTTCGTTTTTCTGTTCCTACTTTACTATCAGATGATGATAAACTATAATAGGATTTATCTAAATCAAAGTAAAATAATGAATTTCCATTTAAATCATTTGTTCTAAGATACAAGTCTCACGATTTTGCACTTCTTCCAATAAAGTTAATAGCGTCAAGTAATTCTTGATGAATTTCATTATTTGAATCTAATTCTCCTGGTGATTTGAAAAAGAAATTTGTCGCAAAGTTTACTTTTATTTGAAGATTACTTCCGCCAACTTTATTAAAAATTTCAAAAATGGTTTCATCCTTATTATCATATTTATATTTTGTTATTTTATCTCACTTATTAAGTTGGCTAATTGTATAACTATCTTCTTTTGGTTTTGTTAAACCTAATGATTGATAAAATTCTAATCGTTTAATTCGCAAATTAGGATTACTTGTAATATTTTCATAGTCTCGCGTTTTAAAAACTTTATCTAAATCATCATAATCTCACGAATTATAAAAATTTCAAATTTTGCTAGTTAAATTATCATATTTAATTAATTTTTTTTCTAAATTTCTTTTAAAATTAATTGTACTTTTAATAATATGCACAGGATAAGGCTGCTTAGTCATATTAGTGTCAACAAATGATAAATCAATTGTATTAGCTAAACTCATAATTAACGAATATGGCATCCCACCAACTAAAAATAAACTACAGAAAATAACAACAATTAATAAAACTACTTGTGAATTTAAAAAAGTTACCGCAAATAAAATACCACTTGATGCAAAAAAAGATAATGATAAAGAATATAAAAATAATTTCAATAATAAATTTTGATAAACTTGTAAATACTCTGGATCATTATTAATTAAATAACCAATATAACCAATTCCTAAAGCAAATAAAATAATTGTTCCTAAGAAAAAGATAATCAAAATTCAAAGTGAAATTAATTTTAAGAAAAATAAAGTAAATCGAGAATATGGTTTGGAAATTAAAAGTAAATATGTCCCATCTTCAAATTCTCGACCAAAAATTTTAATAATAACTAACAACACAAACAATAATAATAAAATATTATTAAAAATAAACACTCCGTATTGAAAATTTTTTAAAAAATCATAAATATTTGTTGAAGATAAAAAAAGAGTAATCGCAATTGCACCAAATAAAACAAGTGACAACAACACTAAAACTCAAACTGCCATTGAACGGCGGATTTTAAAAATTGAAAATGATATTATTGAATATCATGAATTTGATTTACCTTTTTTAAGCATTTTATTCTCCATCTATTTTCTTAAATTACTCAATTTATGTCTTTTAATTTTATAGCAAGGTATTTATACAATATGTATTTTATCATTTTTTAATTTGTTTTACTAGTATAACTAATTTTTAAATTATATTTAAAATTACCTTGTAAGTGAAATTGATCAAACACTTGTTCATGAACATATGGCATAATATTAATAATTTTTTCATTATTTTTTAAATCAACAAATTTTCAACTAATTTTTAAGTGTTTGACATCACCGTTTTGATAAATATTTGTAACTTCAAGTTTTGGTAGATATTGTTTATTTAGTACCGATGCTAAATTATTTTTTTGGGCTTGAGAAATTTCAATTCTTGTCCCTAATGCTGGTAAATAAGCTTGTCATGCATCAATAGTAAAGACCATTGAGTTATCATATAATTTTAAAAGAGAATTAAAATGTTTTGTAAAATCTGTTCTCTCATATTTCCCCACTATACCACCGTTTAAATCAACAACACCATTGATATTAATAACACCAGAAGCAACTACTGGTTTGACCTTAACACCAAGATGTAAAACTGCTTGCCCAGTATATCCTTTAATATTTACTGCATCTAATTGCAGCAGAATAATATATTTAACATTATCATTTATCATTTCTGGTTCTTGCAGTAATGTAATTTTTAGTTTGTTATTTTCTAATAATGTTTGTAATGGGTCGGAAACCTCTGATAATTTTAATAATTCTGGTTTAATTAAAGCAATATCTAATGCCTGTACTTCAATTAAATTCAGTGGATTTTTAGTAAAATCATAACTATATAGTATTCTGATTTATGACAAGCAGTAATTGTTCCACCTTTGTTATCAGGGTTAATTTCTAAATATAAATCATTTAATAAAGCACTTAGTCGATTTAACTGGCTAACAAAATTAACACTAATAAACATCATCATTACTTGCAAAATAGTTACTTTTGGTAATTTACCTAAATTTGTTGTTAACTTCATTTGTCCTAAATCCTCTTTTACTATTGGAGGTTCAGGCGGGGCAACAGAAAAAGACACTTTAACTGAACCATAATAATCTGTTCTTGGGTTATTATCTTCTGACCAATGGTCTTTTCCTGAAATTAAAGTTGCTTCAGTTTGATTAGGTTCAATCATAATTTTATCAACTTTATCAATTTGTCGGTTTCATATTTCTGATGTTTGTGGTCCAATAAAATACTCACCAAACTTATCTAATTCTGAAATAAGTTGCATATTGTTAAAAATAGTGGCAATTAAAATTGTTTTTGGTCGTGCATCAGTAATTTGTCCTAAATCAATACTTTTTACTTTATCAGCTAAATGGTTTGAAGTTGTTACTGTTTTATTAATTTTTATTGTATTTAAATTTGTTCCATCACTAAAGTTCAATTCATATTGACCATTACGATACAAATCAATTTTATCAATTGGTTTTGATTGATTATTAAATTTATAATTTTTTATTAACTGATCAAAGTTTCATTTTGTTCCTTGAAACAATTGCGCTAATTGCTGAAATAATTCAGGAATAGTTTGTTTATTATTTTGTGGATCAATTGTTTTTAAATCAACTCCAACAAAACCAGTTACTTCAACTGGCAAAACTGGTGGATCAACTGGAATATTATTTCAATTATCATTTTTAGTACAACTAACTACAGACATTACTGGTCCTGAAACTAGAATTCCAACAGCAATAGTTGCTAATAATTTTTTCATTTTAATTCCTCCTTAATCCGCATTCATAATTGCAATCAATGGAATCATGACATTCATAAACAGTGGTAAAACTATTCCAATTCGAATTAATATCATATTAGAAATAATTAAGAATAATCATCCAAAGCCAAAACCGGCAATTGTCATTATTACAATAATAGGAATATACATTCCAATAACTAATTTTGTGATATAACGATTTCGATATCCTAATACTTTCATTGTTGCAATAATTGTTTGGTTTTCTGCAATAACAATATTACTTGTTAAAATAATAATCATAAAACTTAATACAAACGAAATTCCAATAATAAAGAAGATAATCCCATTAACTGCTTTTGAAATATTTCCTAAAATTGATTGTGCTTCAGCAATTGGCATTAAACTATCAAAAGTACTATTTGCATATGGTGGATAAGAAATTTCACTTCTAATACCACCATTTAAACCATAAAAACTATAGTCACCAAATAATTGACTTGTTCCTAGTCCTGTTTCAATATCATCAATTTTAGCACTATTAGAAATTTTATAATTAAAAATCGGATATTCATTTTCAAAGACAGCAATTCAATTAACTGCACTTTGATGTACGCTTCAATATTCAACAAACTTATTTCATAAGTTATTAACAGGCGTACTTGAATGATCTTTAATAAATTTTTCTAACAAGTTTAAATTCTCTTTTCTTGATGGTGTTAATTCAGGATTCTTCCTGATAAATGAATTCATTCATTCATTTAAAAACAATTGTAATAAATAATTCCGTGTTTTATCATATCCTAGTAATTGTTGTGCCCTATCTTCATTAATTCAAGCTCGTGGTGAACCATATTGATTAGTAATACCAACAACTGTAAAAGTTTGATTGTTCATTTGATTACTTACTCGATAACTTCCATCAACAATTTTATCGTTTAAAATTGATGGTTTTGTAAAATTTGGGTCAAGTGCATCAATTTTACTTTCTAAAACATATTCATTATTTTCATCTATAACCTTATTTTTATATTTATTATCACCATTAAACATTAATTTACCAACTTGCCCTTGTGCTTGAGCATCATCACCTGTTACATCACTTCCATCTCAACCTTGTAAAATTTGATTAGAAGTAACACCTTGATTACCATCAACTAATGCTTTGCTAATCAAATACGGACTAATTTGATTTTCAACTGTAACATTTAAGCGTTTAGCTAATGATTCATTTAAAACAATATTATTACTTGCTGTAAATAATTTTTCATTTAAATTCGCACCATTTTTATTAGTTAATGCTTGGTTTTTAAATGTACGATTAATTCCGTAAATCTTAAACTCAATACTATTTAATTCAGCATTAATCATTGTTCCCCGATCATCTGTTAATGGAATAAACGGAATTACTCCGAAGGTTAAATTAAAATTACCATTGTTTTGATTAAATGCTTCTTGCATTTTTAACCGAACAGTTTGCGGAGAACGTGAATATACTCCTTGAAAAAAACATTGATTAACATTTTCTACAAAGTAAGCATAAATTCAATTATATAAATCATACATTGGTTTTTAAAAACGTGTATTAAACTCATTTCCTGTTGCTGAATTTAAAACATCATAAAACGATACAGACAATGGTTGTTTTAATGCTGAACGAAAATGATTATTAGCTAATGTAATCGTTGGATTTCCTTCTCCAAAATCTCGTTTATAATCACTTTGGGTAAAAATATTGTTTCTTAAATTATCATTTAAATTTAAATTCCCTCGTGAATCAAAATAATCTGTACGTTTAATGTTTAAACCAACAGTTTCCCGATATTTTCAATAAAATAATCGAGATTTTTCTAAAATATCAATATGTTCGCGAGCTGTTTCTGTTTAAAAAGATTTAGAGCAAAATCATTGTAATCACCTCATAAATTGCTTTGGATAAACCCGGATCACTTGAAGTTAATTTATTACTTTGCAAAAATTCTTTTGAAATATTACGATATAACAATGACCGCATATCATCTGCTTGATAAGTTGGAGCAAAATTTTCAGAATTAATTTGCCTTGTTTCAAAATCAGTAAGATATTGATTAACATCTCTTGTCATATTTGTCTTAGTTAAAAGACTGTTTATAAAATTATGAATTTTGACATACTAAAAAATACTTTTTAAAGTTATTGCTAATTTTAAAAGGTTTTTTATTTTTTATAAAGATAAAAATTGATTTTGAAATTGATTTAAATTAAATATATTAAATTCAATCTTTTCTTTATTTTTATTAGTTTTATCAACTTTCTCATCATTAATTTGATTATTAAGTCTTAACATAGAAGCAATTAACATATTGATAAATGTTTTCTTTACAATATATTTTTGCGCCACGCCCTTTAACAGCCTTAATATAATGCGATACATCACCCTCAACATGACAACCAATATTATATTCTAATGATTGATTTACAATACCTTCTTCATTACTTTTAATTAATTCAATGGTTTCTAATAAAAATATTTTTTTATTACCATTAACATATGGTAAATGACATATTAAAAAATCTAATAATAATTTATAATTTCCAGTAAAGAAATATATTTTTGCTAATTTATATTTTATTCTATGAATTTTGATTCTATTTCGATTTGGGAATAATTGTTTAAATCTATTTGATAAATAAAATTTATCTAAACCATATGATACAGTGTTATTTTTATATTTTGCTTTTACTGCTCTATAAATTTTTTTAATTTGTTTTTCACCATCACTTAATATTAATATTTTAGTATTTTGATTAATATCATAAGTATCCATTGATTTAAAAATTTTATCAATAAAATTATCAATATTAGATTTATTATTTTTATTCTTATGATTTTTATTCATCATTTGAAAAACGCCTTTTTTCTTTTTCATTTTTATTCTGGTTTTTGTTGACTTTTCTTGATCAACACCAACATGCATAGTCGCAAGAAATATTTTATTTTCAATTTTTTTATTTTCTCGCATTGGTTCAAAAGCTCCGTCAATTTGAATATATAAAACATTATTTGGAATTTTAATTTTATTGTTATTTTTATTACTAATGTAATCGGTTTCTTCTAAATCGGCATTTTTAAAAATATTAGATATTGTTCTTTCACTAATATTTGCATTCTCTGTTGTATGTAAAATATCTTTATATCTTTTTCCATCACCTATAAAAGACATATATTTATTTTTTAAATTTATTTCAATTCTTTCGTATTTTTTTAAACCTAATTCTTCATCTAAAGGATAACAATTTATATTTTCTTTTTTTCTTCATCATATTTAACATATAATCTTCTTTTAATAGGAATATCTCCATATTCTGTTTTAATTGTTTTTGGCAATTTTGATATCACCTTATATCCTTGTAATATTTGTCCTTGTTGATATAATTTAAATATCTCATTATCTCTTTCAATCAAAAAATTTTTAGTTTCATTGTTTGTTTCTATTATTTTATCTTTTTTATAATCTTCTAATAAATTTTGTTTTAATTCCATTTTATAATTTCCTTTCATATAAACAAATTATTTTAAAATATGATACTCAATACTTCACATAATCTTTTCAAAAAAAGGAAGCTATTTAAAAATGCAGGATTTTACCAAAATTAATAACAAAAAACGGATTACTAGTTATAAATATTTAAATAAAAAATATGATTTGAATTTTAGTGACTATAATTTTGGTTTTGATTGAGAAGTATTTAAAGACTTTGTTGGTGATAGTTATGCCCGATATTTTATTTCACCAACTTTTTTTAAGTTTGTTTTAGCGGGGCGTGGTACTAATAAGACATGAAATCACATAGCAGAAAAATTATTTTTTGCTTGTAATTTTACTGATGCTTCATCTAACATTTTACGAAGATATGCCAATACCCATGAAGATACTACATTTGGCGATACAATTAATGTATGTAATTATTTATACAATAAATATGGGATTGATATAGGACCCGACAATGAAAATGGCATTGTTTGACCTAAAAATGTTAAAGAAGGTGGCGAAATTGTTTTTCCTAGTGGTGTGAGAATTGCTTTTGCGGGTTATGCTAATGGTAATAAAATTATGGGAAAAGTTGATAAAGGTAGTGGTATTATATCAGCGTGAACAGATGAAATGATACATGCTGAAGAAAAAGAAATTTTAACTGATAAAGAATTAGATAAACGTTATAATAATTTGCGAATTTCCATGTTTAGATCAAAAAGCTTAAAAGTATCTTATGAAAAATATACTGATGAAAATGATAATGAACAATATAATTTAGATAATCCTATTCCAGTAAAAGAATTATCTTGGACATTTCAAGAATGAGACAACATAGCAAAACAATACATAACAGTAATAACATATTTTCATAAAACATATTCTAATCAATTTACTTTTAATCCTTTTGATAAATACCATGTCTTTTATGAAAAATTTGTAACCCCATATTTACCCTTAAATGAAAGAATTAAAAATATTTTAAAAGAACACAATCAAGTATATTCAGAAAACAAACAAGCATTTAATGGTTTGGGTATTTTTAATTTACGATTAACAATGGGTGCTGTTTGAAATAAAATACCTGATATTACTAAAAAACTTGTTTTAACAAACAAACAAGAGCGACCTGATTTATTTGAACTTGAATACTACGGATTTGAATATAACGATAATGACCCCAGTATTTATGTTTTACGAAATTATCGTAAATATATTAAAGAGTATAATTTACAAGATTTTTATAATTCCAATACAAAACAGTATCAATTTGATAGTTATTCAATTGGTGTGGATTATGCTAATGGTAGTAAAGACCACACGGTGTTTTTATTTAGTGGTTATAAAATTAATGAAAATAATGAATATGATAAATATTTAATTGAAGAAAATGTTGTTACACCAAAAAACGCAATGAATTTAAATGAAATAGTTGAACATTACGGACAATGAATAATTAATACATTTGATTTCGTCGTATTTTGCTCCTTGAAATTTACGGTCATAATTATAACGATATGTTAAATAATTCAATAAAACTTTATCTAAACCATTTTTATTTATTAAATCTAAAATATCTTTACCTTGAATATAGTTTTTTGCAATACTTCATGGTAAAAAACTTTCGGTAAATCAATATTGAAATACTCTTAAATTAGGGTTTGTTTCAATTGGCATTGATAATAATGGTACTAAACTAGCATTTTCAATATTTGATGATGAATAAGAATAAACACCATTGATATTGCCTCAACACTTAATATTTCCAAATAACATTGATTTAGGGTATTTAATTTCAATGCCAGTAAATACTGTATCTTCTGGCAATGATTTTTGTAAAGCTAAATGAATACTATTCTGATTTTTTCACTTAAAATCAGTTATTTTAACTAAGTGGGTAGATTTAATAATATCAATGCCATCAGGTGAATAAGGACGCTTATATTCTTCAATAATATAACATTCATTTTTATTGTTTTCAGTAATTGGTTCATTAATAGAAACTATTTTTAAGTCATAGGATTCTAAAAATTCTTTATCTTGTTTTGAAATATTATTGATTAAAATATCTTTTTCATCAATCATTACATAACTTGTGCTATTATCTTGGACTGTGGTGTTTTGTTGAATTTGTAATTTAAAATTAAAATCACTAATTTCATAACCAGTTATTTTAATATATTCATCTTTGTCAATAAAACCTATTTTAACGCTATTTTGAGAATAGTTTAAGGTTGGTTTTTGTTTTGTCTTAACAAAATTATTAATTTTATAAATATATAAGGTTCTTGCACGGGCTTCTGTAAATAATTGTTCTAAATCAGGGTCGCTGTACTGCGATTGACTAGCAAAATCTAACGGAATACTATCAATTGAATAGTCAATTGGTTCATCATTTTCTGCTAATTGTGCTAACATTTTTTCAGATGGTTTTAACATTATTCTTGTTCTCCTTCTTCATTAGGCATATTGATAATAGTTTCGTTTTTTTAATTGTCTGTTTAAAGTAGCATTTACTGGTAAGCGAACATCAACAATTAACTCGTCAATATTTTTAATATTGAATGTTCTACTGTTTAAAATAGCATTATCATATTTAATTAACTTAATAATAAATTCAGTTAATTTAATTTCTCTAATATATATCATTTGTTCGTATAATGCGTTTGTTTGAATATTTACACCAGCAACTTCTGTCTGAGTTTGTTGTGCTCCCTTAGCAATGGTGGGAACATGATGTCGATTTATTTTATAGTAATTAGTTAATAATCAATCATATATTTTAGTTAATTGCTCACCTTTAAAATTACCAGCAATATAGTCTACTGGTTGAAAATTACTATCAGGGTCTCCTTCAACTAATAACAAGTCATTTTTAATAAATGATGCCAGCATTTTACTAATTTCTTGGTCAACCACACCAGTAACTCCATTAGTATTAATAGTAAATTTACCACTATTTAACAATGGATCTAACATTATCTTTTCAGCAATAATATCTAAAATACTAGCAAATTGTTTACCATAACGAGCAAAAGGCTCAAAATTAGGGTTATTAGGAATAATTTGAATTGGAATAAAATTAAGTGGTGATATTTCTTCTCTTTGTAAAGTTGTATAGTTATTTTATTTAGCATCATCAATATATAAGTCGGTAATAGTACTATATAATCGTGTTTTTAACTTTCTAATAACTTTAACTTGTTTAGTTACAGCATCAATATCTAATTTTTCAGTAATAAAAATACTCTGGTCATTTTTAATATAAGGGTCATAATCAAAAGTGCAAGATACTAAATTACCTAATTCATCATACTGGTCATTGTAAAAATCAATAGTAATAAAATTAAGTTTTGAATTATTAGCAAAAATAAAATATGCACCTTTACCATTCTTATTAATTTTATATTCGTTATATCAATTCTTATTGGTAAAGTCCTGCATTTTTAAAAAGCTATTAATTAATTTAGTATCTATTTTTTGATTAGTAAGTGGATTATAAATGCTAATTTTTAAATCTCGCGGATTTAAAAAATTAGCATTATCTTCACAAATTCTTTTTTCTAAAATCTCATTATGTTTTTGAACAGTAACATTTTTACGATTAGTAATCGTTGATGCTAAATTAAGATAATAACTATCAATATCATATTCTTTTTTTAATTTCTTTTTTTTTTTTTTTGCTGGTAACAATCCCATTTATATCACCTCTTTATTTCGTATCTTCTTTTTTAATAACATCTTCAATACTATCTTCTTTTTGTTTTTTGTTATGTGTTTTGATAAATCTAATAGTTTCAATAATTAAAACTATAATTCCTGCTCCAATAAGCATTGCTGAAACAATAACATATGTTGGTCAAGAAATACCCAATGTTTTTTCTCCGATAAAACAAATAATAATTCCGGCAATAAAAAACAATGATGAAACTCCAAAGATTTTCAAAAACATAATCATATCTTTAATAGTTACTTTTGGCATAATACCATCTCCTTCCTAACTTACTTTTTTCTTTCAATATACAATCCTTTAATTTCAACACTATTTGATATTGATGATAATTTAAACTCACCGCCGGAAAATAATTGAATGGTAATTCAACGACTTGGATTATTTCCATATGATATTTCACTTACTAATTGACCTTTAAAGTTTATATGCGTAATTATATATAGTTCTATCTCAAGCGTTGTATAACACCATAAACGATAATAATATTCTGACTTATTAAAATTTTTAATTTTATATCCTTTAGAATCTTGAATAAAATCACTAGTATCAACAACTTTTCAATCATTTGATATTTTAGGTAAATCTTTTTTCTGTAAATAAAATTTATCTAAATATTTAGTAGTACCAAATGTATCATCAGTACTTTCAATTCCCGCAACTGTACTATCAATAATCATATAATCAGCAGTATTTTTACCACCTTCAAAACTAGGGTCTCAAATTCTTAATTCCCCGTTTTCAGCATTAAAATCAGCATTAACACGACCACTACTATTAGGTAATAAAGTTATTTTATTTTGTTTTAAATCTGAAACCATTAATTCATCAGCAGTATTTTTTATAATTGTTTTATTATCAATTTTAATATCACTACCGCCACTTTGTTTTGTTTTTCAGACACCATTTTTTTCATAAATAGTATCATTATCAAAGGGAACATTTATTTCATTATTGTTATTTTTAACAATAGTTTTATTGTCAATCTTAGTTTTTTCTTTTTCTATTAAAGCATCAACTTCTAATTGAGTATAATATGCTTCTAAATCAATCATTGTTAAATCAATACCTTCTTCTTGAAAAGTACGAAACATTTTCTTTAAAGTTGTTAAATTAGCCAATGATTTTGCATAGGTAGGCAATAGACCTTGTCAAGTAATCATAGGGTCATTTTGCGATGAATAATTAATATCACCAACACTCATATTTGCCGAAGTAAAAAACTCAATTGGAATACGGTTAAATGTTCAATGTTCAATCGTAATAAACACCATATTAATACAAATTTTCTTTAATAATGGATCTTTAAATGTTTCAAACTTTAGTTTTGAAAATGGATAGTTTAAGTAAGAATTAATCATATTTTGGGCTCTTAAAGCAAATGTTTTAAATCATAATTCTATACATCACCTTTAAAGAACTTATTATAACGAACTGGAACTTGTGTAATTTTACCTGTCATTGGAATAAAATTATTATAATTTTCCAAAGTAACATTTTGTCATAATTCATTTAACATTTAATCATCTCCTTATCATTTACTTTTTTTAGAATATATTTTCTTTAATATAAATTTTTTACTATTTAGTAATGTTTTTGTTTTAATTGTTTTGTTTAAATCTTGTTTTGTTTTGAGTTGTTTATATGCTTGAAATACTAGTCCATTACCTAACAAACTAGTAACCGCACTATCTTCTAGCGTATTTAACAATTTATCTTTATTAAAGTTATTTTTAAATTGTTCTTGCATTTTTAATATCTTAGCAATTATCCGATATATTTTAAAACTATCTTTTACTACTTGCTGATAAGCAAGTGGGGCAAAAGAAACTAAATTAAACAAACTTGTTTTTTTAAATCCCCAACCAATAAACCACTCACTGTTCATATAGAATTTAAACGGTTCAGGAGCCAAAACAAACTGTTCTGCTTTGATTAAAGTTGTCATAACGACAATAGGGACATATTTAGGATTTTTATAATATATTGTTAAAGCAACTTCACCCGCAACTGATAAAGGAACAATTTTAACTGCTAAAAAACATCAGAACCATAAGCAAAAGGTAATAATTGACCTTTTTTAATAGCCTTAGTTTCAAATTTAGATAATATTTTTTTAGTTTTATCAGTAATTTTACTAATTACTTTTTGTTTAATAGTAATTATTTGTTTTTCAATTTGGGCTAATAATTTTTTAGTTACTTTTTGAATATAAAAATTTGGGTTTAAATGATTTAAAATTTTATTTAATTTAATTGGTGTTTGATGAAAAATATTTAATAATTTATTATTATATATTTTACTGCTTTTTTGAAGATTAGTCATAATGTTATATCACTCATTAGTATTAATTTTACTTATTTTATCAATATTTAATCCATATTCAAACAATCATTTATTAGCATTTTTTTCATTCACGCGTGGTATTTTTTGAACTAATTTAGGACTTATTTTTTGAATATTTTTCTCAATTTTTAATAAATTATTAATTGTTTCTAAATTAGAAACTTTAAAACCTTTATAAAAATCATTTCGGGCTAATTTTCCAATTGTATATAATAAAGTTTCATTATTAGCCTGCTTTGTAAAATCAAATATTAATTTAGAAGATAAAATCTTTTTACCTGTAACTTGCCTTACAACATCTTCTAAATTATTAGCAGTTATTACACCTAATTTTTCAAGTAGTTTAGTTTCTTTTGCTAATTTTAAAATTCTAGTTGTTCGAACAGCACGCGTTAATTTACCAATTCCACCAATTGCTGGTAACAAATTTAAGGCGGTACTTTTTGCTGTTACTTCTGATGTTAATTTATCATATATTTGATTTACGGCAAAATCGGTTGCTGTTTCTACTCCAAACGAGATAAATGCTGCGGCAAAATTAGATAATCCCGCACCAAGACCAACAGCCGAAGCAATACCACCAGTTAAAACTGATAAACCAAGAGCTAAAACTTGAATTCCTAAAAATTCTAATAACTGTAAACCAAAATTTTTTTCTTGTTGTTGGATTGACAATCTAGTTGGATTTTTTTAACAGCATAAATAAGGGCTGTTTTAGATGTTCCAATTGGCATATATATCAAACGAAAAAGTACTATTTTTTAGTACTATTAAGAATTTTTAATTTTAACATCAATCGGATTTGTTTGACCAGTAGCGTTGTTTTTACCTTCAATTTGAACTTCAACAGTTTTATCATTTGTAATATTAATTGGTCAGTCTTCACCTTTACTTTCAATAAAGTAATCAAAATCACTTTCAGTTAAAGAACTATTTACTGCTTTTACTGCTTTTAAAACAACATCTTTAAATTGTGATTTTAACTGTTCGGCTGTTGCTTTTGTTGGGTCTGTAACATGAATATTTGGTTTATCTATTTTATTAATTTTACTAATATCAATTTTTGAAACAATATGTTTAATAATTCCCTTCGGCTCAACTACTGCCCCACCTAAATATAAAACTCTTTCCATAATCAAAGTATTACCCATTCCAGTACCCAATGCAGCTGCACCAACTCTTAATGGAGTATGGTCTTTTTTGCGTAAGATAAGAGGGTCATATTTTTTACTAAATTTAAAGGCAATTGCATTAACACCATCTGGTAATAGAGTAATTGTTCCTTCTGAACCATCTTTATTAATAATTGGTAATTTTTTAGGAACCATATAATATGTTGTTCCTTCAACAGTTTTCATTGCTCCGCTTGTTTCAATTACATTGTTTATTTGGTCATTTGCTCCAAGTTGTAACTGTAATTTATTACGAATTCCACGAATAAAATCAGCCGAACCCAAGACAACTGTTTCTGATGGGGTAAATCCATTTTCATATATTTTATCTATAATTTCATCGTGAATTTGTAAAGCATTAGTATCATCTGCTTTTTAGCCTTGAATGGTTGTAACTACTCCTTTATTAATAATTTCTAAAATTTCATTACGTTTATAAGCAACCTCAGTATCCATTGCTTGTTCAATATCAGCAGCCCAAAGATTAGGGTTAAAATCACTTTCTACAGGGTCTAATTTACGAGCAAAAGTTAAAATTGTATCTAATTCAACAATTTCATCATCAAATTCTACTTCTGAATAATTTAATAATTTATCATCAGTATTAAATACTTTCCCATCTTTACCAGAACCTTCATTATATTTAATATTTTTCTTTCTTTTATATGTTAAACCAAACTTATTTGCTTCTTTTCACGCAAATAATGCTTCTCAACTAAATTTTTGTTGATAAGTTTGTAAATATCATTGTTCAAATGTTTCTCGATCTCGTTTTGTTGCTTGATTAGCAATATCTCCGAAAATTCTTTGTGGGTTTTGTGCCATAATTTACTTCCTTCTTTCTATTTATTAAATACATTGTCTGTATCTAAAATATTGTTTTCTTTGTTTACTACTTTTGGTACGCCCCCAGTATTAACTGTTTGTACCTTAATTAATTCATCATAAACACTTTGCAATTGTGTTTTAATGATTTCAATATCATCAGTAATATCATAAGATTTTAATAAAACATTTTTAAATTCTTCATTATCAGTTAAAGAATTAATAAAGTCAATTACTTCAATTTGCTTTAATTGAATTGTTTGTTGTTCAATTTGTGAAGTTAATTCAGTTTTTTTGTTTGTAGTTCGTTGATTTGCTGATTACTATTTTCTAAATTAATTGCATTAAATTCTTCAACTTTAACAGTATTTTCTAAAATAATTTCAGCAGTTTTAATATCTAAACTACCATCTTTATTTTTAATAGGTTCACTATTTTCATTAATAAGAACATATTTTACATTTTTTAATGCCATTGTTTTTCCTCCTTTTTTTTAATATTTGTATTTGTTCTTTTTCTAATCGCTTTTTGTATAATTTCAAAACTGTCTACTCTAAAAGACAAAAAATAGCGTTTAGTTTTTATATTTAACTGATTAAATACTGAGCCTTTAATTTTTATCTCATCATCTTTTTTTAATTTCAAAAACTCAGTTAAAATAGATGGGTTATATATTGATAATGTTGAGTAATTTAATCCTTCTCACTGACATTTAGCCGAACAAGCATCAACTTCAACACCACCAGCAACCAGTGCCTTAATCTTAGTTTTAATCGGATTTTCATGTAATCTAACAGTTAATTCTAACTTATTAACTTTTTTATTTTTTATTTTAGGTTTATTAGTTATTGTTTTTTTAGGTAAATTACTTTTTGTTTGTGCCATTTTTATCAACTCCTTTTGCTAAAAAATACTGTAAATGTTTTCAAGCATCGTGTTCGTGCTCTGACATTTTAATATTTCCTTTATAAATATAATTTTTCTTAATGACTGGTGATTGTAAAATATATTTTAAATTAAATAGATATTTGCATAAAACTTTTAAACCACCAATAAATTTAGGAGTAGATAATGGATTTGTTGATAATCTTCAATTATTACAATAACTTTATTTAAATAAGAACAAATTTTATTTTTAAACTCATTTAATATTAAATACATATTATTTATTGCTTCTTCTTCATTTTTGGAATTAAAAGTAATATTATTAATTATTTTCTTTTGCAAAACATTATAAATAATAATACCAGTTTGTCCAATTCCAGCAGGGTCAATTGCAATAATATATTTTAATTTATTTGTTTTATTTTTTTGTCAATTTGTAATATTTTTCATCCATCGGATGCTAAATCTAAAATATCGTTAATTTTATAATATTGCATATATGAAACAATAACATCTCACTTGTCTTTAAATAAATTTAAGTACATTTTGGCTCATTCTAAACATTGCAAATCATAATGCTTTTTATGATGTGAAATACGACAATTAATAGGTTGACAATTAACTCAATCAAATGATGTTGTTATTTCATTTCAAGTTTTATTAATATATTTACTTTTATATTCTGTCATTTATCTATACTCCTTAATTCTTTTTATTTGTTGCTCAAATTTCATCATTAATATCATTTACTGTTACCAGATAAGCTTGTATCATTAATTCTTGTAATTTATTTTTAATTTTTTTATTTCATTTTTTCATTAAATATTTTCCTTTCTGTAAAAAAACATAATATTCCTTTATTGGTTAATATTTTGATATTTAGTAAATAATTTATTTTAATATTTAATTACTTCGCCGCTTGCTCCACTTTGAAGGTGAGCGAGGGCGAATAGGATATTTTGATAGAGTTTACCCCCATACGGAAATAAACAAAAAACAGTTTACCCAGTTATTAATTACGCTTCATTCATCCCTACACAACTTTATATAAAGAAAATAACCTTTTGGAGTTCCAACCCTCTTGTTTTTTTTAGTGTCCGATATTGTTTTTTTCGGTTTAACAACACTCTTTTTATGAAAACAAGCCAAAAAACACATGCTCTGACATTTCGCAAGTGATTAATCTTGCCGAGAATTAAAGAAATAAATAGGAGTAGTAAATCCAATCGCTTTCACACTTTCTTTAAGGCTTCGTGCCATAGATGAGTTATCCATCTTTAAGCATCAAAAAATAAAGATTGAATTTTGGATTAATCGTTAGATAGTATCTTTTTTTATCTCATTATCTTTTTTAATTCTTTGTTTATTAAATATATTTTTTAGTAATTATATTTAACAATTAACTAACAACTAAATAAAACAATTATTCAAAATTTTTTAAGAAAAGAAAGGATGGATTTTTCTGAAAAAACATATTTTATTAAGTGTAAAAGATACTATCTAACGATTAATCCAATAAATATAAGTATTTTTTACAAAATAAAAAGCACTTTATTCTTTTTCAATAAAGTGCTACATTTGCATTTACAATTTACAAAGATAAAGAAAATATCTTTAATTTTGTTGGAAATACTAATTCATATTTGGAAAACGGAGATATTAAATATTATGAAAAAAAAAGGACAAATTGATATTAATAAATTTTTAAAAGCCTTTTTTGCATATGCTTTGGTGCCTGTGTTTCAAAATCGTAGTAATTTTATTGAAAGTGGTTATATTAATAATTTACAATATGATACAGTTTTAATTAACTTTTTTGGTTTAAAATTAGTTAATTTTAGAAATGTTTTAATTGATAAAAATAATATTAATAAAGGTCAATTTGAAAAAATATTAAATATTATGTTTACGGTTTCCCAAAATTTTTATAAATATTATTTACGAACAATTTTTGATTTAGAAAATAATACTTATACACAAGGATATAATAAAAAATATGGTTTATTAACAAATAATGGTTTTAAAATTTATCCACGATATTTTTATTTTTCTGATAAATATAAATCATTAGATTTTAAGATGTATTCTGTTTATAAAAATCGGTTTTATAACACACAAATTATAAAGATGTATTTAACTATGATTTTTCAGTCTCAAATGATTATAATATTAATCAAAATGAGGGTTATGTTTTTGAAGGTGCTTTAAAAAATAAATATGGTTTAAAATATAAGAAAATGGAAGAACAAAAAATTGGTTATAATGTTTTTGAATTACAAGCGCAAAAAGAAAATGATATGTATCATTATTATGACTTTAATTTTGGAATTTATAATTGACAAAAAATTAATAACGGTGGATTATTTTTAGATAGTCAATGATGACAAGCACAATATGAAAGCTGTAGTTGATATAATTTAGCGTGTCATATTCGCAATGCTGCAATTTGGATAGTTAATAATATCCCTGGTATAAAACAAGTAAACGAGTTAGCGAGTGGCGTTGGAAAAATATTTCAAATAATATATAGTTTTTTCAGTCAAACATTTGAAGTATGAAAATTTAGTCCTGCATTGTATAATACAATAACTAATTTATTCTTATTAATTATTTTTATGAAATTTGTACGATTACTATAAAAAAGGACTTGTTAGTCCTTTTATTCTTTTCAATCTGTAATTTCACCAGTATTTTTATCAATATCTGGGGTTAATGGAATACTTTCACCGTCTCAACGATAAATATTTTTATATTGATATTTATAATCTATTCATTTCCCAATTCATTTTATAATTTTTCAACCGTTTTCAATTTTTATAACACCAATATAATTTTTATTTTCATTTTTTTTCATTAACAAAACCATTAACTAATTTTCAATTACTTTCAACTGGAGGTTCTTGTGATTTTTCTGGTTTTGGTGTAGGTTCAGGTTTATTTCCCCCGTTTTCGCTATTATTATCTGGTTTAGGTTTATTACAAGCAATTAAAGTTGTTGTACTTATTTCCGTTAATGTAATAGTACCTAAAATGCTTAATATTTTTTTCATTTTTTCTATTTCTCCTCAATTATAAAATAACTGCCCACAGTATTTGAAATAATTTTTCAACCATGGTTAGAGTTAGATAAAAAATGATTATTTATTTCTTCAAAATGATTGTAAATAATATTAATTAAAGTATTAATATCTTCAACATTAATTGATCCTCCCACACCAGAATGATCTTCTTTGTTAAAATTACTAATTTCTAATTTAATTTTATTTTTGAATGCTTCAAAATTATCTTTATTTTCTTCATAAATTTGCTTAATTTTATTTCACTCATTACTACTAATATCTAATTTTATTTGATCATGTGCTAAAAGTTTATAATATTTTTCAATTTCATTATATTGATTATGTGATTCGTGTTTTGTTGCTGTTGTATGGTCACTATTAAGCCATCAAATAATAGAAGTCCCTGCAATTAACATCCCACCAATTACTAATGATAAACCTAGTGTTTCGGGAGCTAAAGCCGCAAAAGTACCAGCTTCTGTTCCAATAACTGCGGTTCCTTCTGCCACTGATAGAGTTTCTGCAGCTGTTAAACCTTCTGCTACAGTACTTTCTGATAAAAGTGGGGTCATTTCTACTGCTTCCCCTGTTTCTGATGAAACAACAGTACGAGTGGTTGATAAATTATTTTTGATATAATTAGCAGTAGTTGATAAGCCTTTTATTGGTGATATTCCGGTCATTTTTGAAATCCCTAAAATTCCAGTACCAGAAATTCCAGTAAAAGTAAGTCCCAAACCAACATCTCTTAATTTATATTTAAATACTTTTTGTTTATTTTCGGGTAATGATTGATAATGTTGATTGATTTCATTTAATTTTTGTTGTTTTTCTTCTTTTGAAAGAGCGTTATATTTATTTATTGCATTATATTGACTATAATTATTTTTATTTAATATAAAATTAATCATAACAGCACCTTCATATTTTGAATTTGAAGTTGGAATTATTGAAGCTCAATTATCAATAACAGTTCCTATTTCTATACTATTTTTTTCAACATTATTATTTAATTTTAATATTTTATTTAAAATAGTTTCTGTTTGATTATTCTGCAATTCTCCTAAATATGTACTTATTAAAATATTAGATAAATTTGTTTTTTTATTTATTGGTTCATAACCCCTGAACTTGGTTTTTTTGTAGTTGTTGATTGTTTATTAATATCATTTTGTTGATTATAATTATATTTTCTTTTTTTAAATTATCTTTATCATTTTTATCATAAAAATTTTGCGACCTTTTATAATAATTAAAATTTCTATCAACAGTAAAATTAACTATTACACTACCAATAAAATTTTCACTAATACTTGTAATTGTTGCCGAATTTGATGTAATGTTTATAGCTCTTAAACTATCAACTCTTAATGAATTATTTCTTGGGTTTGTTAATATAACTTCTCTTAAAATTGTTTCAGGTCTATTATCTAATATTGTCCCTAAATCTGTATTAGTAATAACAGATGATAATGATAAAATAATTTTTTTATTTTTTTGTATATTATTTCTTTCTTCTGGTGAGCTACTTCATGGTTCTCTTTGAAAACTAACAGTTCTTCTTTTTTCTGGTGAATAAAAGTAAATAATATTTAAAGGAACAAACATTACTCTTAATGAAATTATATAATTAACATTTAAACTTTCTATTAATGCTGAAGAATTTGTTATATTTGTAATTCTTAAATCATTAATTGTTAATAAATTATTTAAATTATTTTTTAATATAAATTGTTCTGTAATTAGTCCTAATATTTCATTAAAATTAACAATATTAGAATCAAAATTAATAATAAATCTTATTAAACTTGGTATTGAATAACAATGATTAAAAGGATATAAAATATTTTGTCTAGCACGAATTATTGCTGAATTAGCGGTTATATTTTCAAATTCAATATTTTTTAAAAAATCAGTTCTTGATACAATTGGATGATTAATTTCACTTAATCTTTTTAAAATATTTTTTTGATTTACTTTTTTTATTTTACCAATATTAATTGTTGTAATCAAATCTTGTAAAGATGGAACATCATTTCTTTTAACTCGTTTTAATTTTTTAATGTTACTATTTAATAATTTTTTATTTTCTTTTTGATAAGAACTAGTGGCAATTGTTGTTGGTACAGCCATTACACTAATTGTTAATACATTTAATAAACTTAAAAGTTTTTTCATTTAATATAATTTCCTTTTCTCTCATCTTAAAACTTTTTTCAAGATACATAGAAATTATATATATATAATACAAGTATTTTTGAATATTAATAGTAAAAAAGTGGTAATTTTACAAAAGTTGAGGTTTTATAAAAAATATAAATCACAAATTATGAATAAAAAATGATAAAAAGTTAATTAAATTTTCAAATGTTATAATTAACATAGTTATGTTATATTTTTTAAAAAATGGGGGTAAATTAATGAAATATATTATTAATGATTTTAATTTAAGTGATTTACAAGCTAAATTGCAATATTTTTTAAGTAAAAACTATCAAAATAAATATTATAAAAAAATAAAAAAGAAAATATTAGAGTGCACCCATTTTAGTAAGTACTAATAAAAAGTATTTACTTTTTTTTAATTATATCTTTTTCTTTACGATTTGAATATCATGTATTTCATTTTATAACATCTTGTATATATTCTTCATGTGAATTATATATTTTATTATGGATTGTAGCTTTCTTAAGTAATGAATGAAAACTTTCTATAACAATATTATCTGCACAGTGGTAATTTTTTCCCATTGAAATTGTAATACCGTTAGATAAACATTTATCGTGATAAATAGTGGATGTATATTGATATCCGTGATCTGAGTGAATTATTATTCCATTCAGATCTTTTTTTATTAATTTTATTTTATTAATTGCATCATTTAAATTATCCATTACTAATTTATTGTCATTATATTTAGATCACTTTACATCAACTATTTCTTTAGTATATCCATCAATAATTGTTGATTGATAATATCTTTCTCCTTTTCAAATTAAATATGTTACATCAGTATATAGTACTGAAAACCTTGTTTTTATATCATTGAATTTACGATTAATTAAATCAGGATATTGCAATAAGCTTTTTTCTTTATTCTGTTTATATTTCATTTTTCTTCTCATTTTTCTTACATATTCAGATTGTATTTGATTATCACGCATAATTCTTAAAACTTTTTTTGAATTATATTTTATACCATAATCTTCCTTTAAATATTTAGTAATTCTTCGATAACCAAATTGTTTTAAATTTTCTTCATAGACTTTTACAATATCATTTATTGCTTTTTTATCTTTTTTGCTACTGTCATAATTTTTATATTTATCTCAATAACTACGTTTTAACCCTGTTACTTCTAGTAATAATTTTATTGAATATTCACAAAAATTTTGTTTAATAAAAGAGACAATTCTTAGTTTGCTTAATTGTAAAAGTCATGGAGCTTTTTTAATAATTCATACCTTGTTTTATAATATTCTAAATTTCTTTTGCCAAAAGAAATTTTAGGTCCTTTAGGATTGTTTAATTTTCCTTTTTTATGATTTGCTCATCAAGATTCTACTGTATTTGCATTTATATTATATTGTTTTGCTACTATTCAACAACTTTTTTGTTTAATTTCCTCAATGATTTTTGTTCTAAATTCTGATGTATATTTGTTATATTTTTGTCCTTTTTTTGCCATATAAAAATGCACCCCCTATAAAAATTTAGCAAAATCTTTTTTTATTTTACTTACTTTTTTGGGTGCACTCTATATTTTGCATATATTATAATTTATGTAAGGATTTTTTTCTTGAAACTAAGTTGTTATTAAAAGACTTGATTAAAAAATATTTTAAAAATAAATTTTCAACTTTTTATTAAAATTTAAAAACATTTTTCCGTTGACTTAAAAAAGAAAAGCGTTGATTAAAAATAAAAATAAAATTAAAGAAATTAAAAGACAACATTCAAGATATGAAGTTAAAGAATTATGATTATTACAAATGGATGCAAAATATTTTATGCCAAGTAAATTTCCAGTTGATAAAAAATATTATGTTTATGATTTTATTGATGAAAGAATCAGAGGAGTATTCGGTTATATTTATGATAAATTATGCACTGAGAATTCTATTGATGCCGTTAAAAGAGCAATCAGTGATTTTAAAAAAATATTTGGTATTAAAATAACACGAATTAGAACTGATAACGGTTCTGAATTTATTAATAGTCATCGGAATAATCAAAAAAGTACTGTTAAAGAAACTAATTTTACTCAATTTTTAACAGATAAAAATATTTTACATCAAACAACACCTGTTCGTTCTCCTCAGTCAAATGGTAAAATTGAAAGATTTCATCAAAATTATACTAAGTTATTTGTATTTGATGAAAAAATATTGGATGCAGTTGGTTTACAAAATAAATTAAATGATTACTATTATTTTTATAATTTTGAAAGAGTACATAAATCTTTAAACTTTCAGACACCATTTGAATTTTTAACTAATTTAACTAAATAATTTTAAATTTATAAAGTTTTATTTAAACTATTTTTTAGTGTGTCAATTTTAGAATTTTTATTTATATATGTATCATTTTTAATTATTTTATTATTTTTTCTTGCAATCTCCAAAATGTGTGTGGTATACTACACGGGAACAAAGGAATATCCAAAATTATTATAACCAAAATTTATTTTAATTTGTAAATTCTCAACGTTTTCAACCTTTTTTCTAAATCATTCGATAATAATTGAATTTGATTTTTTAACTAAATTAAATGTATGGAGTTCTGGTAATCATATTGAAAAATGAGTATCAGCAATTATAGTTGCAGTTCTTCTCTTATTGAAATAGTCAAAAATAGAACTAAAAATTAACTCAATATTTGAAAATTCTAATCTTTCTGAAGCAAAAGAATCAATTGTTTGTTTTAACGCATTGAAATTTACTTGTGACATATGAAAAACAAGCTTATCATTGAATGTTTCTAATTTATAATAATGTCAAAAATCCATTATTAATTCAGAAAATTGTGTTAATTTTCGATCAACTGGTTCTTTTTCCATTAAAATCTTAAATGGTTTTTTTAAAACTATTTCAGATTTGTCATTTTGTAAAGGTAAATTTTCAATCATAAAATCGCATGAATTTAAAGATGCTATATTTGCTTTAACATAATATTTTCCTTCAGAAATAAGTCCATTAGGAAATTGTACTCTTTGAAAAAAATACAAGATATTTTGCCATGTTAATTTATCTGGCTATAGCCTTCACCTGCTCATAATAAAACAGATGCATACTGTTTTGAAATATTATCAGTTAACTTATATAAAGACGGTAAATTACCATATGGAACAACTTTAGAAAAAAATGTAATATTAAGGCGATTTAATTCGGTACGAATAATATTTCAAACAGCATCAGGCACATTTGCTACATCATTAAAATCACTATTGTGTCTATCAACCATACTATAATTTTGCTTAGCAAAAAGAATATCAATAAAAGTAATAAAATAATCTTTAAGATCTGCTTGCATATGATTTACAGCTACTAAGTCATTACTTACAACAATTAAACCACTAATTGAATCACGAACTTGCAACTCCTTAAATTTAACTTCATACATAATATTAAATTTAACTGTTAGTGCTAATACATTTTTAGAAGAAAGTGGTATGAATTTTGCTATGTTATCAAAATTAATATTTGTTAAGTTAAAAGAACTATCATTTTCAGATAATACCAATGGTTTTGTGGTATGATAATAATTTGAATATTTGATTCCTAATGAACGATTAAAATTATTAAATTCATTAATAAACTCAGTAAACAATCGTGCCAGAAAACGCCACTCTTGAATTTCTTTGTCAAGTAAAGTTAATTCTTTTTTTCTTTTAATATTGAAACTAATGCATTAAATGATGTTTCTTGTCCACGAACAGCATTAATATCAATCGTTGTATGTTCTTCTCATCAACTATTAAATGTTGTTTTGCTTCCCTTTTTATATCATTCATATGGTCAAGGTCTCTATTAGTATCTAGTTTATTTTTATTATCTTCTTTTATTCGTGGCCTACAACTAGCCATCCCAAACACACTACCACTACCTAACACAAAAGCACTAAAAAGGGTTAATAACTTCTTCATCAATATGCCGCCTTCCTTCAACAAGATACCTATTATTATATTTAAAAAAAGAAAAAGAAAAACAAGCACAGGAGTACTTTTAACAACTTAATTGCTGAGTAAAATATTTAACGATGTGTATTCCTAAATGAGAACAGAAAAAAAGATAAAATACTATTTAGGAGGAATTTACACAATGGCACAAAAAGGACAAAAATTTAATAAATATGATCAAGACTTAAAAAAACAAATTATACAAGATTTCTATCTTAGTCATTATTCATACAAACTAATATCAATAAAATATTCGATTCCAATTGGAACATTAGCAACATGAATTAGTCATTCAAAACGAACAGATGTTTTTAAATTTTTTAAATCAGTATAATGCTGATAATCTTGTAATTTCATCTTTTAACCCCACTTAATACTTTTGTAAAAAATAATTAATTTGTTGAACAAAATTATTGAAATATAATGGTGTAATTTTTCCAATCAAATAATGACAGTAAGCTGTTACATCTAATTTTATTTTATAAATTTCAACATTACTACTATCCTTTAATAACTTTCTCATTACTGTTAAATTAATTAAAAAAACAAGATAATAACCATAATTAAAATATAATTCATGATTTGGAAGGTTAACAAAAGGTTGATAAAAAACATTAGCAATAAAATTATAAAGTAAATTAAAATTATAATACATCTTAATTTTTGAATTTGTAATGTCATTATTTGCAAAAATTGTTTCCTCATAATTATCATCGAGGTAATTAACAAAAATTTTGCTTTTTAATTTCTTAATTACTTTTAAAATTTGTTCTTGTTCACGTTTTACATCGGTATGACGAATATATTGCATATGATAATAAATTAAAACTAATTTAATTAAAATAATACTATCAAAATATTCTTGCTCATCTAAATTATTTAATCGTAATAAATAAACAAAATTTTTAATTAAAATATCTTTTTCATCAAAAGTTTTAAAATCTTTTAAAATCACCCGACTTAATTTTAACTCATGCAATTTTTTCCAAATTTTAATATTATTTTTTTTAACTCAGCCACTACGTTCAAAAATTTGCCCTGCCATAATAAATTATTTTTCATCAACTTTAAAATCAGTTGGGTTATTATCCTTAACAATTTTAGTGACTTTATCTTTAATATCTTGTAATTTAGTTTCCGCTAATTTTGTTAATTTAATGCCCGTTTCAAAAGCATCAATTGCTTGATTTAATGGCAATTGATTATTTTCTAAATCATTAACAATTTGCTTTAATTGTTCTAAAATTTGTTCAAATGATTTATTATTTGTCATTTTTTTCACCATCCTTATTAATTGCTTGTACAATTGATTGAATAATTCCATCTTGCACACGTGTCATTATTATATCATTATTCTGAACATCATTGGTTGCTGATATCACATTTTTATTTTCATTGTAAGTAATACTATAACCACGAATTAATGTTTTTAAAGGACTTAATAAGTCTAATTTACTTATTAAATTATTTTTATTATGTTCAATTGTTAAAATTTGTTGTTGAATTGTTCTTACTAATTTTTGATAATAATTTTGAATCATATTTTTATTTGCTATAAAGAATGTTTCTTGTAAAACATTAAACTGCTTTAATAATAATTGATAAGAATGTTCAGATTGTGTATATAATGCTTGGGGTTTTGTTAAAACATAACTATTTTTTAATTCGTTTAGTTTATCTTGCATCTTATCAACTTTGCCTTTAATAAGATTAATTAAATGACGGCGTTGTTGTTGCAAATAATTAACTAATTCTTTCTGATCAGGTGTTGCTAATTCAGCCGCCGCCGTTGGTGTCGGTGCTCGTAAATCACTAACAAAATCAGCTAAAGTAAAATCAATTTCATGACCAACAGCTGAAATAACTGGGATAGTTGCTTGATAAATTGCTTCAACAACTTCAAGTTCATTAAAAGCTCATAAATCTTCAATACTGCCCCCACCACGACCAACAATTAATGTATCAAGCTGCGGAGTAAATGCCTGTGCTGCCTTAATTTTTGCTCGAATATCATGTTTTGCGTCACTTCCTTGCACTAAACTTGGAAATAAATAAATGTTTGCTTGAGGAAAACGGCGATGAATTGTAGTAATAATATCACGAATGGCAGCACCAGTTGGAGCTGTTATTACACCAATATTATTTGGAAACCGTGGAATTGGTTTTTTAAAAGATTGATCAAACCAACCTTTTTTACTTAATTTTTGTTTTAAGGCTTCATATTTTAAAAACAAAGTACCAACACCTTGTAAAGATAAAGTAACTACTTGTAAACTATATATTCCTTGCGGCTCATATACCTTAATAGAACCTGTTGCAATAATTTTTAAACCTTCTTTTAATTTAAATTGTAAGTTTTTTGCATTAAACGCAAACATAATTGCCCGAATTTGGGCTTTTTCATCTTTGATTGTAAAATAAACATGTCCTGAAGAGTGATTTGTAATATTAGAAATTTCTCCTTGTAGAGAAATATTAATTAAATTTGGTTCTTGTTCAATTATTGTTTTTAAATAATAATTAATTTCACTAACTGTATAAATATTTTTACTCATTTTCCCCTCCATTATTAATATCTTCCAATTAATAATATCATTGAAACAATAAAATAATTAAAAAAGAAATGTTATTAAAGTAACAACTAGAGTGCACCCATTTTAGTAAGTACTAATAAAAAAGTATTTACTATTTTTTTTAATTATATCTTTTTCTTTACGATTTGAATATCATGTATTTCATTTTATAACATCTTGTATATATTCTTCATGTGAATTATATATTTTATTATGGATTGTAGCTTTCTTAAGTAATGAATGAAAACTTTCTATAACAATATTATCTGCACAGTGGTAATTTTTTCCCATTGAAATTGTAATACCGTTAAATAAACATTTATCGTGATAAATAGTGGATGTATATTGATATCCGTGATCTGAGTGAATTATTATTCCATTCAGATCTTTTTTTATTAATTTTATTTTATTAATTGCATCATTTAAATTATCCATTACTAATTTATTGTCATTATATTTAGATCACTTTACATCAACTATTTCTTTAGTATATCCATCAATAATTGTTGATTGATAATATCTTTCTCCTTTTCAAATTAAATATGTTACATCAGTATATAGTACTGAAAACCTTGTTTTTATATCATTGAATTTACGATTAATTAAATCAGGATATTGCAATAAGCTTTTTTCTTTATTCTGTTTATATTTCATTTTTCTTCTCATTTTTCTTACATATTCAGATTGTATTTGATTATCACGCATAATTCTTAAAACTTTTTTTGAATTATATTTTATACCATAATCTTCCTTTAAATATTTAGTAATTCTTCGATAACCAAATTGTTTTAAATTTTCTTCATAGACTTTTACAATATCATTTATTGCTTTTTTATCTTTTTTGCTACTGTCATAATTTTTATATTTATCTCAATAACTACGTTTTAACCCTGTTACTTCTAGTAATAATTTTATTGAATATTCATAAAAATTTTGTTTAATAAAAGAGACAATTCTTAGTTTGCTTAATTGTAAAAGTCATAGAGCTTTTTTAATAATTCATACCTTGTTTTATAATATTCTAAATTTCTTTTGGCAAAAGAAATTTTAGGTCCTTTAGGATTGTTTAATTTTCCTTTTTTATGATTTGCTCATCAAGATTCTACTGTATTTGCATTTATATTATATTGTTTTGCTACTATTCAACAACTTTTTTGTTTAATTTCCTCAATGATTTTTGTTCTAAATTCTGATGTATATTTGTTATATTTTTGTCCTTTTTTTGCCATATAAAAATGCACCCCCTATAAAAATTTAGCAAAATCTTTTTTTATTTTACTTACTTTTTGGGGTGCACTCTAAACTTTTCTTTTTTTCAAAAGCAATTAAAGTGTTAATTTTTCTTTTACATCTTTTCGATAAATAAAATAATATAAAAATGGTAAGAAAATTCCTCCACTTAAGAAATTTCCAATTAAAGTTGGTAATTGAACATTGTAAGCAAATTTTCCAAAATCTGCTCAACCACCACTTGTTCCAAAAATTTTTAAAAATGGTTGTAAAAATCATAAATATGAATTAGCAACTACATGCGAAAATCCAGAAATTGCAAAAGCCATAATAATTAAATTTACAACAAAGAATTTAGCAACGGCTGATTTAGTTGTATGTGCAGCATAAATCGAACCAGCAACTAAAAAGTTACATAAAATGGCACTCCCAAAGTTTTCTCATCATTTGTGTTCTAATTTTCCATTAATTAAGATTACCGCATTATTATAAAAATCAGTTTCAGAACCAGGCGTATGATTTAAAAAACCACCTCACGCTGTTAAACCAGCCATCACTAAACAACCTAGGAAATTACCACTTAAAACAATAAATAAATTACTAACAAATCTTCCAACATTTAATTGTTTTTTAAAAACAACAATCAATGCTTTAGAATTTGATGTAAACATTTCTCCCCCAAGAAAAACAATCATTGTAATTGCAACAGTAAAGACAAGACCAAATACTAAACTTTTTAAACCAATTGGGATATTATCTCAATTTCCCTTTGTTGCCGTAATTGCAGCAATATAACCAAATCCAATAAATAAACCAGCGGCTAAACCCATTAAAAAGGTTTTATAAAATGAACTATTTCCTTTTTTTAACGCATACTTATAAATATTTACAAAACTATCCTCATTGCTATAACTATCGGAATTATCTACTTTTTCTTCTTTTTTAATTTCGTCCCTCATTTTTTCTCCTCTTTTTCACATTTTATTTCTCTAAATTCTTAGGTTTTTAATAAAATTAAGTAATTAAAAACAAATTAAGTTTCGTTTATGACTAAATGATAACAAAATTTATAAAAAATTCAACTTTTTTTAAATTGTATAGTGTAAATGCAATTAGTTATTTCCTACTCTTATTAATTAAAATAATAGCACTTAAAAATAAGTTTGCAAGTATTTTTAAATTATTTTTTTAATTTATTTAAAATTAGTATATTTGGGCACACTAAAAAATAATTTATTAAGTTTTTTTATTTAATAAATTTATTTAATATATTTATTAAATAACTGTGTTGGTGTTTCTCAATTTAAACAAGGTCTTATCTTATCATTAATTGTATTAATTATTCAATCTATTTTATCTTGTTTAATAATTCTAAAATCAGTACTTTTTGGTAATTCTCGCCTTATATCTCTATTCATTCTTTCTACAATTGGTTTTTGTGTAGGACTACCTTTATCACAAAAATATACATTTGTTTTAAGATGTTTTTCAATATCTTTTCAATTTCAAAATTCTTTTCCTTGATCAGTTATAATTCCCTTTAAATGTTTTTTTAAAAGTTTATTTTTAAAAATTTGTTTTAAAGTTTCTAATACTTCTGTTGAATTTTTTTCTTTTAATTTTTTAAAAAGGTAAATTTAGTTAATTCTTCTGTTAATGTTAAACATGCTGATTTCTTATCTTTACCAACAATAGTATCTTTATGGTCGCATGGAAAAAAGAAGGGTTTTAACAAATACATAGAAATTGAATAGAAATAATAAATTAAACCATTTACTAAAATGGTTTTTTTATTTGTTAAACCAAAATTATTAATTGATTCAGAGAAAGGACAGCATCTTAAATTCTTAAAATAGAAACTTTTATTACAACTTTTTGATACCCTCTTTAAGTTGTTTACACATTTATTAAATATCTTAGAAATTTTTACAAAGTGTACCTGTTTTTTCTTCAATTTTAAGGTGTTGTCCTTTCTCTGTTTCAGTTAATTAATTTGCTAATAAAAAAACTTAATAAAGGAAGGAGTAAGTAATGGAAATTAATAATCAACAAACAATATGTGATGTTAGTGATTGCTATAAAGAAATATCATTCATTACCGAAGAATTTGTATCAAATAAAGTTTTATGAACTTGTAAAAAACATAAAGAGTTATTAAATCATACAAAAGATAAAAAAAAGCGGTTTTATCAGAAACTGGAAAATTCAAAAATTATCTTTGATTATGAAACTGGTTTTTTAAAACTTTAATTTAATAAAACAACTTAATGCAGTGTGGGACAGTTATTTTTAACTAAGTGCTTCCATAAGAACATGAGTTTACACTCATTCCCACAGCCAGCCGAGGCAAGTACTGAAATAGTGTATGAGGAAAAAAGTAAATCGGCGCTGGTTTTATAACTAAGCGATAGTCGTGATAAGTGCAAGGTCAACATCAAACGACAATAAACAAAGAGATGGTCACTTTATAAATAAATTTGCGATAGATTTATCCCATAGAGGATGGCAGCGGTTTTAATAACCACAAAGCTAGCATTAGGCTCTTCAAGGTGCGAGTAGATTTATTTTAAAAACTGAACGCTTTGACCTGAAATGGTGCGGATGAAGAGAGAGAAAACTCTCTGGCTTCAAAAAGAAAAAACAACTGTGTATTATTAAACATTCAAACAATTAACATACCGCCACCGCTCACCCCCAGTGAAGCGGATGGCGTAGTAAATAAATAGATAAATACTTATATAACTAATTCTCGCTTGGCACTTTCACTTGGGAGTGAGTGCCAGCGAGTTAAAACTAGGAGGAAAAAATAAATGACAGAATATAAAAGTAAATATATTAATAAAACTTGAAATGAAATAACAACATCATTTTATTGAGTTAATTGTCAACCTATTAATTGTCGTATTTCACATCATAAAAAACATTATGATTTGCAATGTTTAGAATGAGCCAAAATGTACTTAAATTTATTTAAAGATAAATGAGATGTTATTGCTTCTTATATGCAATATTACAAAATTAACGATATTTTAGATTTAGCTTCTGATGGTTGAAAAATATTGCAATTTGAGAAAAAAAACAAAGGAATAATTTAGGAGGTATATATGAAAAAGTTAAATAAAACTTGTATTAAAAAAAGATATTGAGGTTATTGTTTTCATAAAGAATGCAATTAAGAAAATAAATTAAGTGAATTAATGCTTAAAAGTTATTCAGTATCATTTGAAGATATTACAGATGAACATTGAGCATTAAATACTAAAAAGAATTAGGAGGAATTAAATTATGAATAAAAGATACTTACTGGTAATGAAAAGTAAATATAGTGATTTTAAAACGAGCTGTTTTTATACATTAGAAGAAGCAAAAACTACTGTTAATGTTGAAAATCAACAAGAATGATTAACAACTATTATTGATTTAGAAAATGAAAATATTAAATGACAAGGATGTGAATAATATGTGAAAAGATGAAAATGGCAAAGTTTATACCGAAGAAGATTTATTTAATGAAGCATTAGAAGAATGTCATTCAGAAGAAAGTGCTTATGAATATATTGATACTTTAATTATGGAAAAGAATTTGGAGGAAATTTAATAATGAATAAATTTATTGGAATTGGTATAACAACAAAAGATATTGAAATTAAGAAAACAAGTAATGGAAAAGAATATACTATTTTTAATTTAGCAATTACTCGCCCATATTCAAAACAAAAAGAAACTGATTTTATTCCTTGTCAAGTTTGAAATAAACAAGCAATTACTTTACAAAAATATTGTCAAAAAGGTAGTCAAATAGCAATTACTGGTGTTTTAAAATCTTTTAAAAATAAAGATAATAAAACTGAATGAATAGTTCAAGTATCTAATTATGAATTTTTACATACAAATAATGATTTAAAAAAATCTGATAAACCACAAGAAAAAATAGAATTTAATTCATCTGAGACAAAAGAATTATTTAATAATGATAATCAAAATATTGGTAATGATGAAACAATTTTATGAGATTAGATTTAAAACCTTTATATATTTTTAATGATGAATTACATAAGTATAGTATTTTAATACCTAGTGTAAGTAAAATTGTTAATATTTTAGTGCCAAAAGATTTTTCACAAATTGATGAGAATATTTTAAAATTAGCACAAAATCGTGGAATATGTTTACATAATATGATTGATGTTTGAATAAAAAATAATTTTGATGATGAATTAATTGAATTTATTGATTGTGAAATAAAATCACATCGTGAATTATTTAAAAATTTTACAAAACTATATCAAGAAACTTTTAAAGATATTAAATTTAAATATTATGAAACTGAAAAAACACTTTATAGTCCTTTAATGTGTGGGACAACTGATTTTATTGGAATAACAACTGATAATGAATATATAATATGTGATTGAAAAATTACTAGTTCTAATGAGAAAACAGATATTGAACGCTATATTTGGCAATTAAAACTTTATTATTTATTAGAAAAAGACTTTTGTATAGATAATAAAAAAATATTAATGATAATTATAAATCCAAAATTAAAAATAGTAATTAAAGAAAAAGTTGATATTACTAAACAAAATTTAGAACAAATTAAAGAAGCAATTTTAATATGACAAGAAAGAGAGGAATGAGAAAATGCCACAAGAAACTAAAAAAACATTAATAGTAAGTATTGGTGAAATACAACACGATTTATCATTATATTTATAAAAAAACCAAACAATGCAAATGAATGGTAGAACAATTTATAACTATTTTGGTGAAGCACAAGTATTAGAATTAGTTAAAAAAGAATTTAAAAAGCATCATATTACATATATTTGGAGTTATGTGAAAGATACTTTAAAAGTAATTAATGATATACCATATTTTGAAATGGAATTAACTTTATGTAAAGAAACAGAAGAAATTAAAACTTATTGACCTTTTACAGGGAAAAATACTGACCCCGCTAAAAGTATTGGGTCAGCATTAACTTATGGAGTTAAATATGTTTTAAGCAAACTATTAGGTTTACCAACCGAAGAATTAGACCCCGATAATAGTGAAATAAGTAAAATTAATTCTACACAAGAAAAAGAACAAACAGAAATTATTAACAACTCAAATCCAAATTGAATGAGTGAACAGCATTTCAATAATATTAAAAATTTTATTACAAATACAAAAATAGAACAAGATATTATTTCAAAAGGTAAAAATTGATTAAAAGAAGAATTAAATGTTGAAAAATTATCACCAGTTCTGATTAGAAAACAAAGCGAAGATTTTTATTATCAATTTAAAGAAAGATTTTTAAGATAATGATAAAAATAGGTATTGACCCATCAGGAACTGGTACTACCGCTATTGTTGTTTATGAAGATAATAAATTAAAGGAAAAATTAGAATTTACTAATTATTTATGAATAAAACAAGTTGATTTTATTAAAGATATATTATTTAAACACTGCAATAGTGTTTGTCTTGTAAACATTGAAAATTGCTTATATACAAATGCTAATGGTTCAAAAGACCGTGATGATTTATTAAAAATAATTGGAGTAATTAAATATGATACACACGAATTAAATAATGTTAATTGAATATCACCCCGTTATACTAAATCAGTGGTTAAAAATATGGAAAATTTAAGTAAATATAATGATAGTTATTTATGAAAATTTGATAAAGATACTAATTTAACTTATCAATATGGTAAGGGTTGATTTTATAATAATGATAAAATAAGTAATCATTTACGCGATGCAATTATTATTGCTCATTATGAGAGGTAATATATTATGAAACAATCATACAATCAAAAAACAAGAAAATATTATTCTTGTAAAATTCGTAATATAAATGTTTACTTAAATGAAAATGAAGAAAAAGTTTGAAATAAATTAAATTTTGATACTTATTCACAACGAATAGAACATCTTATTAATTTTTATATAAAACACAATAAAGAAAAATAAAAAATAACCAATTAAGGTTATTTTTTTAAATACTATTTGTTAGTTGTCTAATAGCATCTTTTTGTTCTTGTTTTTTGTTGTTTACTTTAACTTGTTTTTTAACATTTTTAATTTGACCTGTTTTAAGTGCTAATTCTGTTGCATATTCAGGTCCTCGTAAATGTTTTTCGTGTGCAATAACAGCTGTTCTTAATTCTCTAATTTCTGCTTTATATTTTTTAATTTTCTTAGCAGATAATCCAAGAATACCAAGACTACCCATTCCACCAGCACCCGCTAATACAAGTAAAGCAATCATTAATGTATCATTTAACATTTTTTTACTTCCTTTCTCTTCCTTACTCAAACAGTGGCCATCCATCCTTTCAGAACAAAATAATTTATAAATTAAACTATATAACCACCCAAAAATATCAACCACCCCTATAAATATAGTCTATTTTAATAAAATTTAATTATTTGTTTATATTTAATTCTTGTTTATTTTCTTCTTGTTTTTGTTTTTTAATATTTTCATTT
This sequence comes from Spiroplasma endosymbiont of Seladonia tumulorum, assembly GCF_964020235.1. Taxonomy (NCBI): domain Bacteria; kingdom Bacillati; phylum Mycoplasmatota; class Mollicutes; order Entomoplasmatales; family Spiroplasmataceae; genus Spiroplasma; species Spiroplasma endosymbiont of Seladonia tumulorum. Next base: position 52,848 of record NZ_OZ026545.1, read on the forward strand.
TGTATATTTTTTAATTTTTCTTCTGTTATGCCATCTAAATTATTTCATTGTTTAGCTATTCGTGGTTGAACGACACGCGGATTAATACGGCAGTCAAAACAATGTCTTAAATGGTCTTTTTTTCATTTTGATTTATCAATTCAAATAATAATTAAAGAAATTATTAAAGTAATTAAAGGTAATATTGTAAATACTAATCCCATTTTAGATATTTTTAATCTTGGTATATCAATTTTCATATCTACTTTTGGTTTACTACTAGCAACAAATATACCTTGAATTCCGTGTGTAAATAAAGGTGTTATCAAAATAGCAATTCCATTACCTCAATATTGTCCATAATTATACCAATTAATTTGGTCTTTAATGCCATTAATCATCCCATACTCTAATCAACAATTTAATGCTAAAAATATCAATGTATAAAAACTAACTACTCAACTACGAATTTTATATTTTCTTTCTCATTCTCTAATATCTTTATGAGTTCAATTATAAGTCGGAATAGGGTCTTTTTTAAATCAATTTCAAGGTAAGGCACCCTTTAATCAAGTTGTTTTATCTTGTTTCATAATTATTTACCTCATTTAATTTTTTATTCATTTTTATTTAATTCTAATCATTTTTTATTGAATAATTCTTTAATATCATTTCTATTATTTGAAATAATTCTTCATATTGGATGTTTTTCAAATAAATTTAATTCATTAATAGTTGTTGCACTATTTATTTTTCTTATCACTATATCATAAGAGTCCGATGTTTCTTCTTGATACTTGGGTAAATCAATATCCATATCACGATTATAAATAGAATGTGGTTCATTTGACATTAATTCGCTATTATTTATTAATTTTCTTTTAATTGTTAAATCTTTAATAACAATATTATTTGTTTCATTTTTAATTGATCCATCTTGCTTAATTATTATGCTTTCATAAGAATTAGCTGCTAAAAATGAAAAAATTGATTTTTGTGATATTGTTTCAAAATAATGTGTTACAAATTTATTAGCAGATGCATAATCTGTTATTGAAATTGATATTTTATAGTAATATTTTGTTAAATCATAATCTGGAATTTTAAATGTTAATTTTTCGTTTGCTTCTGGATAATTAATTAATTCTCAATCATTGCCACCACTAATAGATATATCACCACTGCCTAATAATGAAGAACCATTAATAGTTTTAATATTTGTACCGCTTACTAATTTATCTTGTTTAGTATTAATATCTTGTGATGTTTTTACAATATATTTATCATCAACTTTTTCAATATAATTTTTATTTAAATAACTATCTTTAATAACATCCGATGGAATTTCATTACTTTGTTTTGCTTTTCAAACACCATTTTCTTCATAAATAGTATCATTATCAAACGGAACGACTAATTTAATATATTCATTATAATCAATTTTACTAAAATCATTTTTTGTAGGATAACTAATATTAATACTATTATCTTTAACAATTCTATCTTTTAATCAAAATAATAATGTTGGATAAAAAGTTTTTTTACTAATATGTTTATATTCTTCTTCTCATGGATGAGCATAATTATCTAAACTATAATTATAAGGTCTAGATACTGTTTTACTAGATATAATATCAATTATTTCACCGGCTAATTTTAAAGCATTTTTAACATCACGAGTAATATTTTCATTTGCCTCAGGATCATTAGTTTGTGAATAAGCAACACCACCTTGTGAAAATGAAGCACTACCAGTTAAATCATTAACTCCTTTTGGTAAATATCAATTTATAACTGCTAATAAACAAGCAGATTGAATATAACTTAATCATTTATCATTTTCAATTAAACCAGTATTATCTTTTTTTACTCATGGAAATAAATCTTTTTTATTTATTTTATTGGAAATTGTCCCACCTGATAATCTATCCATTCATAAACTAGTTTTTAAAATAGCATTATAAATTAAATTATCATTATAAGCAGATTGTTTTCTATCATTAATAGGCTGTCAAAGTTTACTTTCTTTAACATCTTCAACTGTTATAAATAACAAATTACTTAAATTATTTTCCATATAAAACACCTCTTAATTGATTACGATATTTTTTTTTAAAATTACTTGGCTTATAACTATTAACTCTTGTTTTTGTTTTCTTAATTGTTTTAATAGTTTGATTAGTTTTGTAAAACATATTTTTAACTGGTGTTTTATATAAATTCTTAATATTTTTAACATCACTTCGGCGTTCACAATATCATTTTTTATTATTAATTTCACCAGCAAAATTAAAATTAAAATGTCCAATTTTTAAATTATTAATAAACTTTTTAATTTGTTGTAATTTTTGAACTGTTGGTAATGTTAATTTAGTAGTTCCTTTGGGATATTTTTCTTTTAATGCTTGTGGTAATCGTTTTTTAATATAATTTCTTAAATGACTAGGTAATCATTTTCTTAATCAATAACGCCAAAATAAAGTTCCTGCATTAGATACAGCATTACTTAATAATTTTCAAATTTCAACTGGAACACTAGGATAAACATATGGACCATAAAATTTCGGATGTTTTGCTGTTTTTGTATATATTAAAATAGTTAAATTACCTGTTAAAGTTAACTTATTTGTAATATTAAACATACCACTATCAAGCCAACTACTATTTAAAGGTTGTCAATTAGTATTTAAATAATTTTCATTTTTAAATTGTTCTCTATTTTTAATATTATTATCTTTTTCTAATTGACTTAATATTTGTTGTATTTCTTTTTTATGACCTTTTTTAATTAAATCTAAATAAGTAAATGGATTTAATCACTGATAAATATCTTCAACTTTATTTGTAATTTTATTATATTTATCACTAATATAATTAATTGGCTTTAATATTTTATTTTTAACTTGATTAACTCTATTAATTAAATTTACAAATTTACTTATTAAAGGTTTATTTTCTAAATTAGATACTAATAAAGTTAAAACGCGTAATATTAATAAATTCATTTTATATTAACCTTGATTATTTGGTTTTGATTCTGGTTTTGTTGCTGAAATTAGATAATCAACTGGAACTCTAAAAGTTTTATTTAGATTACTTTTAGCGGCAGTAATTTCATCTTGGCTTGGTTGTTTTTCCAAAATAATTTTACATGTTTTTGGATATAAAATAGTTGGTGTTGCATATTGAACTTTACCAATTCATTTAGGGTTAGCAGTATCATTATCTAAAACTTGTTGAATAGTATCCATATTAATTGGATATGCTCATACTTGTTTATTTAAAAATAAACCATTTACATTAGTAAAATTATAACCTTTATCACGGTTAACTTGTCCTTTTGTATATGTTTTTTCTAAATGAAAACTTTTTGATACAGGAATACCCATTGCAGTATTTTCATATAATTCACCATTAACCATTGCTTTTAATTGAGCTTGTGAACCAATTACTTTTAAATAAGCAGGTGTTAATCCTAAATACGCCCTACGACCTAAAACCATAAACATTTTATCAGTTGGCAAACCAAAATATAAATTACTAATTTGATTTGTTAATTCAATCAAAGTTTCATTTAATGTAAAGAATGCTCTATTTGCATCATCAGCATTTTCAGCTGTATAACTACGAAATGGAATTACTTCATATTGACCATCTGCTAAACAATAATCATAAATAGCCTGAATTAATTCACATTCTAAATTAACAAATTTATTCTGTACAACACTAGAAATAGCATCAGCAATAACGCCATTTTTAATATTTTGTTCTATTAATGCTAAGTCAAAAGCTTCATTCATTAATTTTAAATTAAATCTTTTATCAATAGGAACTGGAATTCTTGTTAATCCCATTGTTTGAGTTGTCCCACCATTTGGTAATGAATAATCATCTTGTCATACCACACGATGAGTTAAATTATATAGTGCTTGACCAGCATTTGGTAATCAAGCAACTTGTTCTGCGGTTGCAGTAGCATACTGCATAATACTTGCATATTCATTATATAAAGGTCCACGCAATAAAGCATTAACCATATCAACATACGCTTTTTGGTCTGTTGTATTACCTTGTAATATAAAAGGTACTTGTGGCAAATTAATTGTTGCCATAATATTTCACTCCCTTATTATCTAAGGTTTTTAAGTGTATAATCAGTTATTTTTTTAATTTCATCAGGAGTATATGCTCCTTTTTCTTTAATAGTTTCAATTTCATCATTCTTATTTTCAGTAGACTTTTCAATCATTTCTTTAATAATATTAGTTGGTGAAACTGCTGGTTGTTTTTGTACAAACAAATCAGGTTTTAATTCTTTTAAAGTTTGCATTTTTTCAGATAAAGAACTACCACTAACTTTTTCTAAATTAGTTTTAATATCTTCAATTTTAGTAGATGGAACATCTTTAAATGCTTTTAATTCATCTAATTCATTAGCAACTTTTAAATAATCTTCTTTTGAAATAGTATCTTTTCGTTTTTGTATACCTTCAATAATTTGTTTTGTTTCATTATGAAATTCATTTAAAATATTATCTACAATTTCTTCACTTAAACCTTGTTCGATTAATTGTTCTTTTGTAAGTGCCATTTTATAAACCTCTCTTTTTTTATTCTTGTTCGAATAACAAGTCAGCATAAGTCTTTTTAAGGCGGAAAGCATAAACCGTAAATTACTTTTTTGTTAAAAGGATAAACCGTTAACATTATTTTACACTATTATTTTAATAAATACAACTATTAATATAGAGAAGAAGAAAATATAACTTAATATATTTTACTGCTAATTTAGCCCTTAAAACGCGTAATTAAGAGTATTTTAAAAGATAAATTTATTAAAATAATCGCTAATTTTGCTTGTATATATATAATATTGGTAAATCTTGATAAAAGGTTTCAAGATAAAGAAAAGGAGAAAAATAAGTATGAAAAAATTGTTTAGTTTATTAAGTGTATTAACAATTAGTGGTAGTGCTGTACCAACAATAATTGCCGCTAGTTCTTATAAAAAACAAGAAAAAATATTATACTATAATAATGATCATAAGAAAAAATCTTTTTGAATAGATTGATATAAAAAACCAAAAGGTGGAATTTTATGGTTTACATTAAATTTTGGCTCAGATTTTCCATTTAATTATACTAATTTTAAATTTTTGGGAAATAAAGAAGATTTTTTTACTAAAATGAGTTGGGGAGATACATCTTTTGTAGGTAAACCAATTAATAGAGAAATTAACAAATTTAATGATAAATTAACTAATTATAAAATTAATGATCCGGATGAAGCTATTAAATATATTAATAATGATAATACTATTTCAATTCAGGAAGTTAATTATACATTTATGTCCGCTAATTTTACAGCACATCATTTTTTTTACTTTTTATTGAGAAAAATTAGAGTGCACCCCAAAAAGTAAGTAAAATAAAAAAAGATTTTGCTAAATTTTTATAGGGGGTGCATTTTTATATGGCAAAAAAAGGACAAAAATATAACAAATATACATCAGAATTTAGAACAAAAATCATTGAGGAAATTAAACAAAAAAGTTGTTGAATAGTAGCAAAACAATATAATATAAATGCAAATACAGTAGAATCTTGATGAGCAAATCATAAAAAAGGAAAATTAAACAATCCTAAAGGACCTAAAATTTCTTTTGGCAAAAGAAATTTAGAATATTATAAAACAAGGTATGAATTATTAAAAAAGCTCCATGACTTTTACAATTAAGCAAACTAAGAATTGTCTCTTTTATTAAACAAAATTTTTGTGAATATTCAATAAAATTATTACTAGAAGTAACAGGGTTAAAACGTAGTTATTGAGATAAATATAAAAATTATGACAGTAGCAAAAAAGATAAAAAAGCAATAAATAATATTGTAAAAGTCTATGAAGAAAATTTAAAACAATTTGGTTATCGAAGAATTACTAAATATTTAAAGGAAGATTATGGTATAAAATATAATTCAAAAAAAGTTTTAAGAATTATGCGTGATAATCAAATACAACCTGAATATGTAAGAAAAATGAGAAGAAAAATGAAATATAAACAGAATAAAGAAAAAAGCTTATTGCAATATCCTGATTTAATTAATCGTAAATTCAATGATATAAAAACAAGGTTTTCAGTACTATATACTGATGTAACATATTTAATTTGAAAAGGAGAAAGATATTATCAATCAACAATTATTGATGGATATACTAAAGAAATAGTTGATGTAAAGTGATCTAAATATAATGACAATAAATTAGTAATGGATAATTTAAATGATGCAATTAATAAAATAAAATTAATAAAAAAAGATCTGAATGGAATAATAATTCACTCAGATCACGGATATCAATATACATCCACTATTTATCACGATAAATGTTTATCTAACGGTATTACAATTTCAATGGGAAAAAATTACCACTGTGCAGATAATATTGTTATAGAAAGTTTTCATTTATTACTTAAGAAAACTACAATCCATAATAAAATATATAATTCACATAAAGAATATATACAAGATGTTATAAAATGAAATACATGATATTCAAATCGTAAAGAAAAAGATATAATTAAAAAAATAGTAAATACTTTTTTATTAGTACTTACTAAAATGGGTGCACTCTAGTAAATCTCTTTTTTATTCTCCTTTAACTTTTACATCACCATTTTCATCAATAACTAAATCGGGTGATGGTTTATCTAATAAATTTCAACGATAAACTAATTTAAAATATTCCCCGTTGTCTTCAGACCAATATTTAATTTTAAGTGAATTTCTATAAACAAAATATAATTCTTTTTGTCTTTGTTTTCCGACAATAGAATCACCATAATTAATCAATATTTTATCTTTACCATTATTATTAGGTATTATTTGTTTTGGAAATTCATCATTTTTAAATTTATTTATATTTAATTGATTATTTCCTTTTCACACTACATAATAATATTTATTATCTACCTCATTAAATGGTTTTTCTTGTGGTGTTATTCATTCTAAATTTTCTCTGATTTCTTGGTTAACAGTATTTATTTTATTCTTTTCTTTTAGTTCTTTTAATTCTTTGGTTGTATATTCTTGTGGTGTATTACAAGCAACTAAACTTGTTGTACTTGTTCCAATTAAAGTAATTGTTCCTAAAAGACTTAATATTTTTTTCATTACTTATTTTCTCCTTTATTTTATAAAAATAAAAATTAGTAACTTTTTTATTCTAATTAAATATTTTTAATCCTATTCCAATATCTAATCATATTCCTCCTCCAGACGAAGAACCTCAAGTTTCTACATCATAAAATGACATAGCTTGTAAAAAAAAGTGATTTATTTAGAGTGCACCCATTTTAGTAAGTACTAATAAAAAAGTATTTACTATTTTTTTAATTATATCTTTTTCTTTACGATTTGAATATCATGTATTTCATTTTATAACATCTTGTATATATTCTTCATGTGAATTATATATTTTATTATGGATTGTAGTTTTCTTAAGTAATAAATGAAAACTTTCTATAACAATATTATCTGCACAGTGGTAATTTTTTCCCATTGAAATTGTAATACCGTTAGATAAACATTTATCGTGATAAATAGTGGATGTATATTGATATCCGTGATCTGAGTGAATTATTATTCCATTCAGATCTTTTTTTATTAATTTTATTTTATTAATTGCATCATTTAAATTATCCATTACTAATTTATTGTCATTATATTTAGATCACTTTACATCAACTATTTCTTTAGTATATCCATCAATAATTGTTGATTGATAATATCTTTCTCCTTTTCAAATTAAATATGTTACATCAGTATATAGTACTGAAAACCTTGTTTTTATATCATTGAATTTACGATTAATTAAATCAGGATATTGCAATAAGCTTTTTTCTTTATTCTGTTTATATTTCATTTTTCTTCTCATTTTTCTTACATATTCAGATTGTATTTGATTATCACGCATAATTCTTAAAACTTTTTTTGAATTATATTTTATACCATAATCTTCCTTTAAATATTTAGTAATTCTTCGATAACCAAATTGTTTTAAATTTTCTTCATAGACTTTTACAATATCATTTATTGCTTTTTTATCTTTTTTGCTACTGTCATAATTTTTATATTTATCTCAATAACTACGTTTTAACCCTGTTACTTCTAGTAATAATTTTATTGAATATTCACAAAAATTTTGTTTAATAAAAGAGACAATTCTTAGTTTGCTTAATTGTAAAAGTCATGGAGCTTTTTTAATAATTCATACCTTGTTTTATAATATTCTAAATTTCTTTTGCCAAAAGAAATTTTAGGTCCTTTAGGATTGTTTAATTTTCCTTTTTTATGATTTGCTCATCAAGATTCTACTGTATTTGCATTTATATTATATTGTTTTGCTACTATTCAACAACTTTTTTGTTTAATTTCCTCAATGATTTTTGTTCTAAATTCTGATGTATATTTGTTATATTTTTGTCCTTTTTTTGCCATATAAAAATGCACCCCCTATAAAAATTTAGCAAAATCTTTTTTTATTTTACTTACTTTTTGGGGTGTACTCTAAATTTATCTCTTTTTCTATTTACCCTTAACTTTTACATTACCTTTATCATCAATAATTAAGTCGGGCTCTTTAATATCTAAATTTCAACGATAAACAAATTTAAAATAATTACTATTTAATTCTCATCATTTACTGGGCTCATAAGTAAAATCATATCTATTTATAACTAAACCTTTTGGGTAAACAAATAAATCATGTTCTCTATAATGATCAAGTTTTCTTTTTAATGAAATAGAATTTAAATCTATATCATTATTAAATTTACTTAAATATCATTTTTTATTTTTATTCCCACGCCATACTACATAATATCATTTATTATCAACTTTATTGAATGGTTTTTCTTGTGGTGCTATTCATTCTAAGTTATCTTTTATTTCTTGATTAGCAGTATTTATTTTGTTTTCTTCTTTTAGTTTTGTTAATTCTTCTGGTGTATATTCATTTGGTGTATTACAAGCAACTAAACTTGTTGTACTTGTTGCTACTAATGATATTGCATTAATAATACTTAATAATCTTTTCATTTAATTATTTCCCTTTTTTATTATCAATTAAGTGTTTCTATTGAAACAGTATAATCAACAATTATATGTCCTGTATAAGTATTTGTATCAGAAGAATTAATATGTGCTCTGTTATTGCTAATATTTTCAACTTTAATTTTTGTTTCATCTAAAATTGGATTTAATTCCTTTACTTTTTCTTTAATTTGTTGTTCTGTTGGATTAGATAAATTTTCAGTTATAAATTCACATAAATTAGTTTGAGTAATAATTTTATTTAAATTAATATTAGATATAAAATTAACAACTACTTCACCACTTAAAATATCGTTTCTTATAAAAGATATTTTTGCATTTCTTGAAGTTATATCTTTAACTTCAAAATAATTTATAATGTTATTTTTTAATTGTGGATTTTTTTCTTTTAATTTATCTTTAATTTGTTGTTCTGTTGGTAAATAATTATTAACTTTAATTGAGCCTAATTCAAGGTTTTTAATAAGTAATTTTATTGGCCTACTATAAGTAATATTTATTTCACCAGTATAAATACTTGTATCATTTGAATTAACATTAATATTATTACTTGCAGTAATGTCTGTGACATTAATTTTATTAATATCTAATTGTGAATTTAATTTTTTTAAAAAATATTTAAATAATTGTTCATCATAAGTACCACCAAATTCATTTATATCAATTTCTCCTAAATGAGTAATTTTAATAATGTCGTTTATTGGTACAGATTTGTCAACTGTAAAATTAATTGTTTTTTTACTACTATAACCAGTTATAGTGATTACTGCACTATTTTCAGTAATCTCTGTAACATTTATTTTATTAATATTTACTTGGGGATTTAATTCCTTTACTTTTTCTTTAATTTGTTGTTCTGTTGGTTTGTTAGACCCATTAGTTTTAAATACATGTTGATATTTATTATTTATTATTGCATTTCTTCTTACTCTATTTATTTTTTCTATACCTAAATTTCCTCAATTTAATTTATTAATATCATTTTCATCATCTTTTTTTAATTTTTTTTCATTATTTTTATTAGAACAAGAACAAGAACTTTCAATCAACGGTGCAACCCCACTAATTGTTAACACACTTAATAAACTTAGTAATTTTTTCATACTTGTTTTTCTCCTTTTCTTTATCTTGAAACCTTTTACCAAGATTTACCAGTATTATATATATATATATATAAGCAAAATTAGCCGCTTATTTTAATAAATTTATCTTGTTAAATAACCCTTATTACGCGTTTTAAGAGCTAAATTAGCAATAAAATATATTAAGTTTAATGTATTATTTTTTGTATTAAAGTATTGTATTGGTAAAATAGTATGATATTATTATTTTAGTTAAATAAAAAAGAAAATGACCCTACATCATTCTTGCTTTATATTATATACTAATAAATAATTATTTCAATTTCATTATAACATTTTTATATTATTTGTTTAGTATTTGTATACAAAATATATTGTAATTGTGAACTATTGGTATATAATTAAAAGCATAGGTTTAATCTTTTTCCGTAAAAAAGAGTTTATGTAGAGTGCACCCAAAAAAGTAAGTAAAATAAAAAAAGATTTTGCTAAATTTTTATAGGGGGTGCATTTTTATATGGCAAAAAAAGGACAAAAATATAACAAATATACATCAGAATTTAGAACAAAAATCATTGAGGAAATTAAACAAAAAAGTTGTTGAATAGTAGCAAAACAATATAATATAAATGCAAATACAGTAGAATCTTGATGAGCAAATCATAAAAAAGGAAAATTAAACAATCCTAAAGGACCTAAAATTTCTTTTGGCAAAAGAAATTTAGAATATTATAAAACAAGGTATGAATTATTAAAAAAGCTCCATGACTTTTACAATTAAGCAAACTAAGAATTGTCTTTTTTATTAAACAAAATTTTTGTGAATATTCAATAAAATTATTACTAGAAGTAACAGGGTTAAAACGTAGTTATTGAGATAAATATAAAAATTATGACAGTAGCAAAAAAGATAAAAAAGCAATAAATGATATTGTAAAAGTCTATGAAGAAAATTTAAAACAATTTGGTTATCGAAGAATTACTAAATATTTAAAGGAAGATTATGGTATAAAATATAATTCAAAAAAAGTTTTAAGAATTATGCGTGATAATCAAATACAATCTGAATATGTAAGAAAAATGAGAAGAAAAATGAAATATAAACAGAATAAAGAAAAAAGCTTATTGCAATATCCTGATTTAATTAATCGTAAATTCAATGATATAAAAACAAGGTTTTCAGTACTATATACTGATGTAACATATTTAATTTGAAAAGGAGAAAGATATTATCAATCAACAATTATTGATGGATATACTAAAGAAATAGTTGATGTAAAGTGATCTAAATATAATGACAATAAATTAGTAATGGATAATTTAAATGATGCAATTAATAAAATAAAATTAATAAAAAAAGATCTGAATGGAATAATAATTCACTCAGATCACGGATATCAATATACATCCACTATTTATCACGATAAATGTTTATCTAACGGTATTACAATTTCAATGGGAAAAAATTACCACTGTGCAGATAATATTGTTATAGAAAGTTTTCATTCATTACTTAAGAAAGCTACAATCCATAATAAAATATATAATTCACATGAAGAATATATACAAGATGTTATAAAATGAAATACATGATATTCAAATCGTAAAGAAAAAGATATAATTAAAAAAAAGTAAATACTTTTTATTAGTACTTACTAAAATGGGTGCACTCTATATGCTGACTTGTTAATCGGACAAGAATAAAAAAAGAGAGTTTAGAGTGCACCCCAAAAAGTAAGTAAAATAAAAAAAGATTTTGCTAAATTTTTATAGGGGGTGCATTTTTATATGGCAAAAAAAAGGACAAAAATATAACAAATATACATCAGAATTTAGAACAAAAATCATTGAGGAAATTAAACAAAAAAGTTGTTGAATAGTAGCAAAACAATATAATATAAATGCAAATACAGTAGAATCTTGATGAGCAAATCATAAAAAAGGAAAATTAAACAATCCTAAAGGACCTAAAATTTCTTTTGCCAAAAGAAATTTAGAATATTATAAAACAAGGTATGAATTATTAAAAAAGCTCCATGACTTTTACAATTAAGCAAACTAAGAATTGTCTCTTTTATTAAACAAAATTTTTGTGAATATTCAATAAAATTATTACTAGAAGTAACAGGGTTAAAACGTAGTTATTGAGATAAATATAAAAATTATGACAGTAGCAAAAAAGATAAAAAAGCAATAAATGATATTGTAAAAGTCTATAAAGAAAATTTAAAACAATTTGGTTATCGAAGAATTACTAAATATTTAAAGGAAGATTATGGTATAAAATATAATTCAAAAAAAGTTTTAAGAATTATGCGTGATAATCAAATACAATCTGAATATGTAAGAAAAATGAGAAGAAAAATGAAATATAAACAGAATAAAGAAAAAAGCTTATTGCAATATCCTGATTTAATTAATCGTAAATTCAATGATATAAAAACAAGGTTTTCAGTACTATATACTGATGTAACATATTTAATTTGAAAAGGAGAAAGATATTATCAATCAACAATTATTGATGGATATACTAAAGAAATAGTTGATGTAAAGTGATCTAAATATAATGACAATAAATTAGTAATGGATAATTTAAATGATGCAATTAATAAAATAAAATTAATAAAAAAAAGATCTGAATGGAATAATAATTCACTCAGATCACGGATATCAATATACATCCACTATTTATCACGATAAATGTTTATCTAACGGTATTACAATTTCAATGGGAAAAAATTACCACTGTGCAGATAATATTGTTATAGAAAGTTTTCATTCATTACTTAAGAAAGCTACAATCCATAATAAAATATATAATTCACATGAAGAATATATACAAGATGTTATAAAATGAAATACATGATATTCAAATCGTAAAGAAAAAGATATAATTAAAAAAAAGTAAATACTTTTTATTAGTACTTACTAAAATGGGTGCACTCTAATGTTAAAAGATTTATTAGAACTTGATTCTTTAAAAAGAAAAAATGGTAAACCCAATATATCTAAAATAGCAAAAATATTGCATAAAAATCGCAATACAATTAGACGAGAAATAAAAAGGTTAAAAGATAATGAATATGACGCTAAATTAGCACACGAAGATTATTTACAAAAACAACAAAAATGTTTTAAAAAATCATCATTATTGCTAAATATTTTAGAATGACTAGATGAAAAATATAACAAATTTCATGATTCACCAGAACAAATCTGTAAAAAATATGAAAAAGAGTTTGGTATTAAATTTCCAGTATGTTTTAAAACTTTATATAAATATATTCATTTGGGATTTTTAAATTTCAAGAAATATAATTTGTATTTTCATGGTAGAAAATATAAAACAAAAAATAGGATTGATAATCGCGGTAAAATAAGAAATTTTAGAACTATTGAAGAAGCAAAACATGATAAATATGAATTTGGTTGATTTCAAATGGACACTATGGTTGGTAAAAATAATAGTGTTTGTTTAGTTTTAATCGAAGAATTAACGCAATTTAAAATCATTGAACCATTAAAAGAAAAAACAACAAAAGAAGTTACAAACGCATTAAAACGAATTTTTTCTAACAGATTTTTTAAAGATAGATGCAAAGGAATAATAACAGATCAAGGCAAAGAATTTGCTGATTGAGAAAAAATTGAAAAAATAACAAATGCTAAAGTATATTTTTGTGACGCTGGAACTCCAACACAAAAACCAAAAGTTGAAAGAGCAATTCGTGATTTTAGACATTGATTTTCCAAAGGAATTTATTTAAGTATTTATTCAAGAAATTATTATCAAGAAGTTGCCAATATAATAAACTCTAAACTTAAAAAATCTTTACATTGACTATCTTCAAAAGAAGTTTTTATACAAATGTTTAATTTTTAATATAATTACTTATAAAATTTTAATCATTTTATTTTTCGGTGTGTCAAAATTTATAAATTTAAGACAAAACTACTAAATTTTTTAAAATAAATTATATTGAACATTTATTTTATTGATGTTATAATGAAATCAAATAAAGTGCTACACTTCATAGTACAATTTACATATTTAATTACTTTATTTATAATTTTTATAAAAACTAAGCTTTTTTCCGACTACCCAAATTATTATCGTTATTTACAAACAAAAACTTCATTAATAAAAGTCGATGAAGGAATTATTACCCTTATTCAAAATGAAAAACTCAATAACAAATTTCTTAATTCCTATGGAATAAGAAGATGAAAAATTTATCTATTTAAGGAATTATCCCTTTCTACTGAAAAAATCGTTCTCGTCATATTTAAAAATCATTAAGTCAAACAAACAAAAAGAATTTACTAAAACGTAAATTTAACCAATTGAAACCAAATCGAGTATGAAGTACTGATGTAACTGTCATTAAACATAATCATACTGAAAAATCCAATTTAATTTCATTCATTGATTTAGCAACAAGAAAAGTAATTGCTTATACAATCTCAGATTCAATGACAACTTCAGTATTAATAAAAACTTTATTAAAAGCAATAGCAACAGTTTCAAATAAAAAAGATCTGAAGAAATTAATAATTCATTCAGATCAAGGCTCAATTTATACTGCTACAGAATACATTGAATTCTGTAGAAAATATAAATTTAAAATAAGTTACTCAGCAATAGCTACTCCAGCTGATAATGCTGTGCAAGAAAGTTTCCATGCTAGACTAAAGTGTGAAACCTTCTATAACAATTATAATACGCAAAATAAAATAAAAGACATAATTATTATTAAAAAATATATTGAATTTTATAATACAACTAGGGTATCATTAAAAAAATAAAATAAATAAAATTTTGTCCTATTAAAGGGGTACACTCCCATTATTTTATAAAATATCCCATTTAACCTTTTAATTTTTTTCTAATTTAAGTTTAATTTTTATTATTTCTCAACTTTTTTCGGGAATAATACTAAAACTAATAAATTTAAAACTATATCCTTGGTTAATTAAAATAGCTAAAGTAGCTTTATATTTATTTAAATCAACAATGTACATTTTACTAGCATCAGAAGGAATTTTAATTTCAAATAAAAATGGATAACATTGGGAGTCCATAAGAAATAAAAAAGTCTTTTCTTGTTGATACATCTGAATAAAAAATATCACTTAAAGCACTCTGTTCATTCCTTTTAAAACTTTGAAATAAATCTTTAATATTTGTCGAATCTTTATTTTTTTTTAACTTCTATCATTGTTTTTTTAACAACATCTTGATTAATTTTATTATCAGAAGTTTTCACTCTTAATTGTCCTTCTTTTAAATTAAAAGACCTCTCATCCATTCGTCGGTATATAACATTTTTAGAACTACTTTTGACCTCTAATAAAAAATTATTTCCCAAACCATCCGCTATACTACTGTGACTAACTAATCCTGAAATATCACAAGGTGCTAAAATACATGCATGTGATTTTGCAAAATTAGGTAAATTATGAATTGATTGATACATATTTTCTGTAATTAAATATTTAGCAGAAGAAGCCCCTATTCCTTCGGGCTGTATTTTATTATTTTAAAAAAAGATAACCGATTATCTGCCAATTCACGCCATCTTTTTGATTTTTCAATTTTAGGTAATGGTACTATTAGTCTATTGTCTAAAACTCTTTTTGAATCATTTTTTTCAACAAATGTTATATCTTTAAAATCTTTACTAAGGTTATTTAAAAAATCATTTTTCAAAGGTTCATTATTTTGTGTTATATCTTGATTATTACTTTTGATTTTTTTATTTTGTTCACTAACTTCAAATGTTTTCTCATCATCAGAATCATCATCTGTTGGATTAAAAAAAGGTTTATTTAAATTATTAATTATTTTCATCTTATTATTCTACTTTCTTTTTTATAAATAACTGCTTATCATAATTTTTTAGTTGATGAATAAGCCTTAAGAAAATTATAACACCTTTTCAATTGCTGCTAATAAATATGCTTTTAATTTTGTTTGTGTTTCATATGTATTTTGTAAAGTATTTGTAAAATTATGTGCGGAAATTGGGGAATGATTATCAATTCCATTTTTGCAAGCATATTGTAATATTTTTACTATCTTATCAAACAAAGTATCTTTGTTATGATCATCAGTTGTATTATGCAAAAAATCAACTAAATCTTGTTTAACTCATTTTGTTGTTTCAATCCCTGTCCAACTTGGATGATCAAGAGAAGTTTGGTCAGTATTAATTCAACAATTACTTGTTTGTTTTGTCTCATCTCATATATTATTTTGTGCATCATACCCACATTGTGCTGAATAAATATTTTTTAATGCATCAAAAGTTGAAGTGGCAATTTGTTTTAAAGCACTAGTCACAACATAATTTTCGCCATAAATTTTAGATTGTTCGGTATCAACACCAACTATCTTAGCATTGACTTTATTAACTTTAATTTGATTAATTGTATCTTGAACTTGTGCACCAGCAACCGGAAAAATAATATGAGCGCCACGAGCTAATAATTCATCACTAATAATTTTGCCATCACCAGCTTGAAATGATTGTGAAAATCATGATTCATTCTGTTTTAAAACATTTTGCACTTTAACAATTGATTGTAAAGTTGTTATTTCTGGATTAATATTTTGGACTTGGTTTAATATATCATGTTTTATATTATTTCATTTACTATTTACTGAAGAATTAATAATAGTATTAAATAAATCAATTCCAACTAAAAAACCTCACATATAATTTGAAACAGCAACTGGATTATCCATCCCACCATAACTACCAACTTTTAAGTGTCCATTATATTCATTTTGGTGCGCATTTAAATAAATGCTTGTTGCTAAACTCACATAAAAGCCAGAGGCTTCAGCTTGATAAGTAATTCCAATAATATTTTTTGCTAATGGTGCTTTCTGGTCCATATTAAGATGAATGTTTTGACTACTTCCATCAATATAAATAATATTATCAACTAAACCTGCTGCTCAACCAATGGTATTACCATGGTTGAAACCAGGTAAAACTAGTGTTTTTGCTCCTGCAATTGAAGATGTAATATAAGCATTTTTATAATCACCAGGCGTTTGACTAACTGATTCAAAGTAACTTGCTCGTCAGTTTGAACTTTTTCAATTTTGTGGTAGAACAATTTGATTTTTTTGTGCAAAAACATATTTACTTGCTCCCTCTCATGCGGATTGATTAAAAGCAAGATCATTTACAGTTCCCCCATCAGTAATAACCCAAATACTATTATCAAAATTATACTTCTTTGCACAAGCAAAAACACTGTTCACTGAAGTGCCAATGATACTTATCATCATCAAACTTTGTAAAATTCGTTTCATATTTTTTGCTCCTTTTTTACTTAATGTTTGTAAAAACAAAAAGATCAACCTGGTTTTTCATTAAAATGAGTGGTTAATGTTTAAAAAGCAAAAGCATTAACCTATAGCGTCTTTTTCCAATGGTAAGACGTAGAAACACTAGACCATATTACTAGTATATACAGGTATATCATTTATTTTTATACTTATATCATAACTTCTTTTTTATCAAAAAGCAATTAAAATAAAAAAACAACCCGGGTGAGATTGTTTTTTAAGGTATCCATGAAGTATAAGATAATATAATACAAAGTATGGTCATATTGATAGGGCTAAACTTGTGCTGTTTATTATTAATTTAATAAAAGTACAATTTTTATACTTCCCTAGACATTTATTATTATATAGTTCAAAAAATAAAATTCAATAAGATTTAAATAACTTTTTAGATTTTTTTTTAAATTTGTTGTACTTTATCCTACAATTTACATTTTAGAACAAAATTGAAATAAAATTAAAACAAAACAGCGTAAATAATGAAAAACTAATTTTAGTCTTGTATTTCTTTGCATTTAGTCGTATGATTATTTTGAAATTATTTTAAAGGATTTAGGTATTAGTGGAATTTTAAATCCCCTACTGGTGTTTAAAATTTCCCCCACCATTTACAATAACATATCAAAAAGATTAAAAAGATAAGGACGTGCAAAAAAAGAATAAACGAAATAATACACGAAAAGTAATGGTTGGTAATGTTCAAATTGGCGGACAAAATAAAGTTGTTATTCAATCAATGACTAATACAAAAACACACGATGTTGAAGCTACTTTAACGCAAATCAAGCAACTATATCAAGAAGGTTGTGAAATTGTTTGAATTGCTGTTTTAGGAAAAGATGATGCTGCTGTTTTAAAAACAATTGTTGAACGTTCTCCTTGTCCATTAGTTGCAGACATTTATTTTAATTATGAATTTGCTTTAATTGCTGCTGATGCTGGTATTAGTAAAATTAGAATTAATCCAGGAAACATTGGGAGTATTGAAAATACAAAAAAAGTTGTCGAAAAATGTCTTGAAAAAAAGATTCCAATCCGAATTGGGGTTAATTCTGGTAGTTTGCCATTAGATCTTGTCAATAAATATGGTTGAACTCCTAAAGCAATGATTGAAAGTGCTCGTCGTCATATTGAAATTTTAGAACATCTTGGTTTTTATGATATTATTTTATCTTTAAAAGCAACTGAACCATTAATGGCAATTGAAGCTTATACCTTAGCTAGTCAAGAATAAAATTATCCCCTTCATCTAGGAATTACTGAAGCTGGTAGTCATCATACCGGAACAATTAAATCATGTAGTGGTTTGTTACCGCTTCTTTTTAATGGTATTGGTGATACGATCCGAATTAGTTTATCAACTGATCCAATAGCGGAGGTGGAAGTTGCTAAACGAATGTTAAATTCATTAGGACTTTATGATAACATTGTTGATGTAATTGCTTGCCCAACATGTGGTCGTTTAGAATATGACCTTTTCCCCGTTGTAAAAGAATTAGAAGAATATACAAAAGATTTAAAAATCCCATTAAAAATTGCCATTTTAGGTTGTGTTGTTAATGGTCCAGGAGAAGCTAAACAAGCTGATTTAGGAATTGCTGGTGGTAAAAATGGTGGAATTATTTTTAAAAAAGGTAAAATTTATAAATCATGTAAACGAGAAGATCTTGTTCCAGAATTAAAACTATTAATTGATGAATATTATCAAGAATGACAACAAAAAAAACATTCAACAATAATAAAACCTTTTATGATAAAATAAAAATTGGAAAGAAAATAGAGGTGAATGATATGAATATGTGTTGTCCCGCAAAAAATCATGATTGTTTTTCGTGTCGTACTTGTAGTAAACCAAAAGTTGGTTGTCGTTCTTGCTTAATTTGTATTTCTTGTACAGATTGTGTTAATAAAAAATGTGAGTGTTGTAAAAATAAACGTTAAAAAACTAGGTAATTACCTAGTTTTTTTAATTCGAAATTAAGTGACTATATGGAAACTCATTTAGCAAAAAATCAAACCAACCTGGATTTGGATTGATATAGGGATAAATTCGTTTAAATTGCTTCAATGCACTATCAAAGTCATCATGATTAATATATCCTTTTGCTACTAAATACATAAAAACAATTGATGCACTACGGTTAATTCCTCAAACACAATGAACATAAATTTTTTTATTTTTAATATTATTATCAATAATCTTTAATGCTTGAATTACAATATTAGGATCTAATTCTTGTAATGTTGGATAATCTTTAAAATTAAAATAAACATGTTTGTCATCAATTCAAAAATATTCTTGATTATCATTTTTAATATTATATTTTTGAATTTGTTCACGATAAATTTCTTCAGCACAACTAATTACTAACGCAGCATCATGTGGAACACTATGACGATCACCAAGATACAAATTATCGATAATTTTCTTTGCGGACATTTTTATTCTCCTAAATCTATTTTTATTTTACCATTTTGTTGAAATGGGTCAGTAAAATGTTTTGCCTTAATCATCGCAATTTCATCCTTATAAGGAGCAAATGCATGATTCTTTTCTCCTACATATGGTGTCTCTAAAATCTTAATCATCCCATCTAATTTAGGATGATAAATTATTTTTAAAAGGGTTTCAAATCCCAAGTAACCATAACCAATGTTTTCGTGCCGATCCTTATGGGCATTAAAAGGATTTTTACTGTCATTAATATGTAAACATAATAACCGGTTTAAACCAATTAATTGCTCAAATTCTATAATAATATCATCTAATGCTTCTGTCAAGCGATAACCAGCATCATGCATATGACAAGTATCTCAACAGATTCCTAATTTATCATTTAATTTAACATTATCAATAATATATTTTAGTTGTGCAAAATTTGTTCCTAATTCGCTTCCTTTACCAGCCATTGTTTCTAAAGCAATTGTTGCTTTTTGATTAGGTGTTAAAACTAAATTTAATCCTTCAATAATGCGATCTAATCCAACTTGTTTTGGTGCACCAACCGCGCTTCCAGGATGTAAAACAATTGTTTTAATTCCAATTTCATCAGCACGAGTAATTTCTTTTTTAAAAAACTCAACAGCTATTTCAAAAGTACTAGGATTAGTTGTGTTTGCTAAATTAATAATATAAGGAGCATGAATAATAATATTATTGATATCAAAATGATGTTCTTTTAATTGCTGATAAAATTCTGGAATAAAAAATTGCTCCGTACTAACGCGAATAGTATTTTGGGGTGGTCCTGTATAAATCATCATTGCATTAGCATTATTATTTAAACTTTCATTTAAGGCACCAAGCAAATAATTTTGCTGCTTGTTCATACTAACATGACTTCCTATAATTAAATTATAATCTTTCATTTTAAGGTCTCCCTTTCTTTCTAATTAATTTTATAATATCATATATAAGATAAGAAAAATAACTTATTTATGAAAGGATCAAAATGATTAACGAAAAAAACATTGAAAAAATTAAACTAACAATTAATCAAATTTACCAAAAAATTATTATTAAAAAGAATGATAAAATTGTAGCTTGACAAGGAATTAATCTATTATGCCTGTTAAGTTTAATTTTTAATTTTTTGTTAACAATTTTTAATTTTGTTGTAGCATATAACCTACATTTTACTATGCGCAAAGCTGTCTTCTTACCTCTTGGTATTGTTTTTTTACTAATAACTTTAATAAATTTTATCTTATTAATTTTTGTTAAAAAACGTCAGAAAACATTAATTAATCAACTTAAAATTAATTTAAATAAAACATTATTAATTAATATCTATAATGATATCTTTAAGACCATTTTTAAAACATTAACAATTAGTGATATTAGTTCCCAATGAACAATTACACCAAATAATCTGCCACACTTATCTGATTTTAAAGTAAATGACAATATTATCATTGGTCAATATCACGGTTATAATTTTAACTTTGGTTCTATTAATCAAGCAACAACTACGGTTGTTGATAATCTTCAACCAAATTTAATTCCGAAACCTTATAACCTTCAATATTATCGTTATTTATTTTTAACAATAACTGTTCCTTCTCTTAATGATCAAAATTTTGAAATTACACGAAAAAATAAATATCAAAAAAATAACTTAATTTTTGATAACTTTTTTTGATATGACCAAACTAAGGCGGATTTAACATTAACTCTTAAAAATCTTATTCTAGAAAATATGACAACAACAAAAATGATCCCAAATATTAAAGTAACCAACCAAACATGATCATTCCAATTAGCAACTAGTGCAATAAATCATAGTAAAGATAATTATAATAGTTTATTAAATATTAGAATTAGTTTAAATGAAAAAGTCATGTTAAAGAATATTTTACTAATGTTAAAACATGACTATGAAATATTACAAAAAGGGTTTGTCTGATTAAATTTAATTGCACAAAAAGATTAATATTTATCTACTTTATAATTAGCAATAAGTTTGTCTAGTTTATGAGCTAAAATTTTAGCTTCTGGATCAGAAACAATAATCGCAGCTTTAATTTTCTTATATTCTAAAACTGAGGTGGAAACAATAATCACTTCATTATTAAGATCATTGCCTTCATAATGATCACGTGCTGGTAAACGAATAATATCATTAGGATAATGAACATATTGTAACCCTGAGACAATAGCATCTGCTTTTGAAGTAATAACCATTAAACTACGATATTTAAATTTCGGAAAGATAATATCAATTGTAATTGCTTGTACTACGACAAGTAAATATGAAGCAAATAAGGCAGGACCAAAGAAGTATTTAATTTTATGACTAGTGAAATCACTACCATATAAACCACCATCATCAATTTTAAAACCAAGGCGTTGAATTTGATCAATATCTGCTGCTCAGTCTTTTCCAAAATAAATACTTGTTAATTCACTACGACTTAATAATGTTGTGTGAATTGCTAACATTACAACAATAATAATATAATTAACAATTCGATTATAATTAGCAATTGAAATTTTCTTTTTAGCTGAATAATAAGCAAAAACAAAATCAGTTCCAGCTGTTGATGCTCCCCCCTTATAAACTAAGCCATAAGCAATTCCATTTAAAATTCCTGCTACCGCTGCAAAAACAAATAATCAAATCTGATACATTCCACCATAATTACTAAAAATATTTAAACTATTATAATTAACAATAAAAAAAAATTCTTGCGGATTAATAACCGGGATATAAGCAAATGCAAAGTGAAAACCATTTTGCAAACCAATATAAACAATTGTACGAAGAGAAAAACGAAGTCCAACTTTAATGACGCCAAAAATAAATAATGGGATATTAAACACAAAATAAAAAACTCAGTACATACTTGTTTGCATTTGTAACTGATCTTGGTTTGGTCAAATTCCAACCGCAATTCCACGGGCAATCCCTCCAATTCCACTTGGAGTAATCCCATTACTTGTTGTTGCTGCAATAAAGTAATCATAACTAGCCATTCCTAAAAAAGCAGCAAAAATAATATAAGCATAATCACGGAATAAACGTGATTTAAAATAAGCTTTAAAACGTAAATTAAATTCTTTTCGTGAAATCCGTTCACGACTACGGGTTTTTCTTTCCGTTGTTTTTTCTTTCGGATAAAAATCTGATGGTTTGTTTGTAATACTATCAGGGTTAACTCCAATGTTGTTACTATCTCCTTCTGCTGTTAATCTTTTTTCTTCTTCGTTAACCATTTTTCGTTATTCCATGCACTTTCTTAACCTTAATTATTACTAATAAGTATAACATCATTTAAAAAATAAAAAACAACCAAAAGGTTGTTTTTTAATAAAATTAATTAATTATTAATTATTCACTTTTTAAACGAATTGTAACTTTGAATGAACCAACTTTGATTGGATCATAATCATTTCCTGTAATATCAACTACAGTATAATCTCGTTGTAACTTTTTGGTTTTTGAAGTTCCAAATTTAACACCTCTGTTTGCTCCTTTGTTTGAAGGAATAAACACTGGAATTTTTTGATAATCTAATGCTGGAATTGTCATATAAACAACAATTTGTTGATATGGTGAGTCAACATCTTTCAATGCTTCATTTAAGTATTTAACAAATTCATTACTTACTAATTGTGTTCCAAAGTTTTTATCTTCCACAAATTCATGTGATTGATTATGGGTAATGTAAAACGAAACTTTTGCATCACAATTTACTAATAAGTATTTTTGTTGTACTGTTGCACCATTATATGTATATGATGATTTATCTTGACATTTTTCAGCAATTGCTGCCGCAATTTCATTTGCAACTGTTTCAATTTTATATAATTTTTCATTATTTAAATCATATTTTGCTGATTTATTTCATAATAATTCATCTTCATTAACACGAACTTGTTTTAAAAATAATAATTTACGTAATCATTTTTTAGGAGCATTTTTTCATTCATCTTCCCCTAAAATTACTTTACTTGATCCTTCTGCTTCTTTTGTTTTTGAACGCATTACTTGAATAATATCTAATGCAACAGGAGTTTTTTCTTGTTTATCAACTAACATTAATGAAGGCCCAAATCCTGATAATACTTTATGTGTATTTGGTTTAAATAATTTAATTCATTGGTCATGTTTAATTTCAAATAATTCATTAATTGAATCTAAATCATCTTGTGAAGATTGTGATAAATCAATAATATAATTTGAACTTAATAAGTTAAATAATCTTCTTAATAAATATTTTAATGTATTAACTGTTTCATACATTTTGAATTTATGAATTGGATCATTATCTCATGGTGATAATGCATTATTATAAATAATTTTTAAAGCAATATAATTAATACTTGATTTTTTAGCAACTTGTGCAATTGCCCCTGCTTCAGTATCAATTACATCAATAGTATGCCCATATTTATCAACCATTTCCTTAAATTGTTTTGAGTTATAAATCAGCATATCTGCTGTTCCAGTAACTCCTTCTGTTAACCCTAATTTAAAGTCTTTAACAACTTTAGCGAATTCACCATCGAATTGGAATGATTCAGGTTCATTAACAATATAATGATAATATTTTTTTTATTTCTTTTTTCCTTTCAATTTGAATAAAAAAGTTGCAAAAATAATGTTGTAACTTTTTTATTAATTATTCTTGTGTTTTTTCTGTTAACTCATTAACTTTCTCTTGTAATTCTTTATTACTTGCTTCTAAAGTCGCTTTCTCTTGCTCACTACCTTCTAACTTAGTTTTCAAATCAGCAACTTGTGAATTTAAATTATTAATTTCACCATTTGCTTGATCTAATTTGAAATTTAAATCATTAATTTTTTCTGACTTATCTTTTAAATTAACTTCTAAAGCAGTTTTCTCCTTAGTAACTTTTTCTAAATTAGTTTTAACTTCTTGTATTTTTTGTTCTAAAGAAAGTTTATTTTGTTCACTAGCTGCTAACTTCTCTTTTAACTGAGTAACTTCCATTTCCAATGTAGAAACTTTTTCTTGTGATTCTTTTGTTAACTTACTAATCTCTAGTTTTTTTAGTTCTATTTCTGCTTTAAGACTAGTATTGTGACTTGTTGCATCAGCAATTTGTTTTTCTAATCCTTCTTTAACTTGTTGCATCATCTGTAATTGAACCTCAAGTTGTTGCTTGTTTTGTTCTAAAGCAGTTTTCTCTTGCTCAGTAGCTATTATTTTCTAAATTGTAAGGATACATTGCATATCCTGCTGGAATAGCAGTTGATCCAATTGTTAGTGTACTTAATAAACTTAAAAGTTTTTTCATTTTTTATACTCCTTCCTTTCTTAGACAACACTAAGATAATTTTATGATATCCTCTAAACAAAGAAAATAATTTTCCGTTTTTAAATATTTAATAATATTTTTTTGTAAATTATAATATAAAGTGCAATAAAATATCTCAGAAAGGAATTGATTTTTTAATGGAAAGAAAACATTATTTTATTTTGCGGTCTTTAGTAGCTAAGTATAGAAAAGATAATGTTATTAATACTGTTAATAAGATAGTAATTAATAATGTAAAAGAAAATGAATAAATTACCGCTAATAAATTACGCGGATAATTTATTCAATATAGTCAACAATTTTTAGCATTGTTATTATATTAGGTATTTTTGCTTGAATTGGTTTATCGATTTATCAAAAAACTCATCAAATTCGAGGAAAAAAAAGAAATTAAAAGTAAAGAGGATAAAGAATAATGTTAGGTATGTATTTAACATCAGCTATTAATTTTCTAGTTGCAGATACTCCTACTATTTCAGGTAGCATGGATTCTATTTGAACCGAATTAGGTAATGCAATGATGAAAGTTAAAGATGCTATTTATAATGTGTTACTACAGTTAATAACCTTCAAAATCATTAATTTACAATTTACATTTTTGTTTCATTGTCTTGCCATAAGAAAAGAACATCCTTTCAATAAAATTATATAACAGAAAATGTTTGTCTCTTTTTTCTGTCAATTTTATTTTAGATGTTCATTATAAAATTGTTTTTTTATTATTTATTCTACAGTTAAAATTTTAACTTTATAAGGTTCTTGAATTCCCTTAATTTCAACTAAATCTCCAGCTTTTTTGCCAATAATAGCTTTTGCAATTGGTGATTCATTCGAAATTGTATTTTTAAAAGGATTAGATTCAACAGCACCAACAATTTTTAATTCATATTTTTTATTAATCAATAAATTAGTAAATGTTACTGTACTTCCCAATTTAATAATTCCTGTTTTTGATTTAACTTCCTTAATTTCTTTTGCTTTTGTTAATAGTGATTCAATTTCTTTAATTCGTCCTTCAACTTCCGCTTGACGGTTTCGTGCTGCATCATAATCAGCATTTTCTGATAAGTCTCCCTGTGCACGAGCTTCTTTTAACTCTTCAATAACTTCGGGACGAATAACATTAATTAAATTATCTAATTCTTCTTGTAAGTCTTTAATTCCCTCTTTAGTTAACAAAATTTCTTCATTCATGGTGTTCTCTCCGTTCCTCTCTGTTTTTTAATTACAACAATCATTATTATACCTTAAAAAAGCAATAATAATGGGGTTTTTTATTTTTTTTCAAGTAATAAAGCCTTAATTTTTGTTGCAATCATATCAATTGCAATTTCATTTCCTTTATAATATGGCACAATAATATCGGCATATTTAATACTTGGCTCAACAAAGTACTCATACATTGGTTTTACCGTTGTTAAATACTGATTAATAATACTTTCAACTGTTCGCCCCCGTTCTGATAAATCACGTGTTAAACGTCGAATAAAACGAATATCATCTTCTGTTTTAATAAAGATTTTAATATCCGATAATTTACGAATTTCTTCTAATGCTAAACCTAAAATACCATCAAGAATAATCACATCACCACTTTTTATTTCCGTTGTTTGGATTGAGCGATTAAAAATTGTAAAATCATAATTTGGCATTTGAATATCTTGATGATTTTTTAAAAGTTCTAGATGATTAACTAATAATTCTAAATCAAGGGCATTTGGATGATCAAAATTAATTCTTTTTCGTTCTGCTAATGTCAAATCGTCTAATTTTTTATAATAATGATCCATTTTTAAATAAACGATTTTTTTTCCTTGCAAAATTTCAGCAATTTTATTTGCAACTGTTGTTTTGCCACTTGCAGTCCCACCAGCAATAGTAACTAATTGCACCTTATTTTTTGGTTTTGATTGCATTTAATTCCTCCTCTTATTTTCTTATTCTAGTATATCATAAAATAAAACAATTTAACTTTCGTTAAATTGTTTGGTTATTCTTTATGCACTGATTCATCTTTTTTCTCATCAAGACTACTACTTTTTTTAATAATAAGATTTAATTCCGTGAGCAAATGTTCTGCATCTTGATAATTAACATTATTTGTCGCTTGATATAATGCTTGATTTCGTTCTAAATAATTTTTAATTTCATGACGAATTTCTAATGAAACATATTTTCAATCATCTCTAACTTCAAATTCGGCATCCAATTTAGCTTGTAATTCAGGTTGTTTTTTCATTCGACGAAGATATTTTGCACGATAGTAAGTAAAATATCAAATTGTTGCAAAACTCACCGAAAAACCAACAAATGCTAACTCAATTGCTGCTTCGATAATTGCACTCTCTCGCTTTGTGCCAGTTGAAGTGTAAATTGTACTATGAAGTGTAACACTCTACTTTATTTTATTATAACACCAATAAAATAAATGTTCAATATAATTTATTTTAAAAAAATTTAGTAGTTTTGTTTTAAATTTATGAATTTTGGCACACTGAAAAATAAAATGATTAAAATTTTTATAGGTAATTATATTAAAAATTAAACATTTGTATAAAAACTTCTTTTGAAGATAGTCAATGTAAAGATTTTTTAAGTTTAGAGTTTATTATATTAGCAACTTCTTGATAATAATTTTTTGAATAAATACTTAAATCAATTCCTTTGGAAAATCAATATCTAAAATCGCGGATTGCTCTTTCAACTTTGGGTTTTTGTGTTGGAGTTCCAGCATCACAAAAATATACTTTAGCATTTGTTATTTTTTCAATTTTTTCTCAATCAACAAATTCTTTGCCTTGATCTGTTATTATTCCTTTGCATCTATCTTTGAAAAATCTGTTAGAAAAAATTCGTTCTACTGCGTTTGCAACTTCTTTTGTTGTTTTTTCTTTTAATGGTTCAATAATTTTAAATTGCGTTAATTCTTCGATTAAAACTAAACAAACACTATTGTTTTTACCAAGCATAGTATCCATTTGAAATCAACCAAATTCATATTTATCATGTTTTGCTTCTTCAATAGTTCTAAAATTTCTTATTTTTCCACGGTTATCAATTCTATTTTTTGTTTTATATTTTCTACCATGAAAATACAAATTATCTTTCTTGAAATTTAAAAATTCCAAATGAATATATTTATATAAAGTTTTAAAACATACCGGAAATTTAATACCAGATTCTTTTTCATATTTTTTACAGATTTGTTCTGGTGAATCATGAAATTTGTTATATTTTTCATCTAGTAATTCTAAAATATTTAGCAATAATGATGATTTTTTAAAACATTTTTGTTGTTTTTGTAAATAATCTTCGTGTGCTAATTTAGCGTCATATTCATTATCTTTTAACCTTTTTATTTCTCGTCTAATTGTATTGCGATTTTTATGCAGTATTTTTGCTATTTTAGATATATTGGATTTACTATTTTTTCTTTTTAAAGAATCAAGTTCTAATAAATCTTTTAACATTAGAGTGCACCCATTTTAGTAAGTACTAATAAAAAGTATTTACTTTTTTTTAATTATATCTTTTTCTTTACGATTTGAATATCATGTATTTCATTTTATAACATCTTGTATATATTCTTCATGTGAATTATATATTTTATTATGGATTGTAGCTTTCTTAAGTAATGAATGAAAACTTTCTATAACAATATTATCTGCACAGTGTAATTTTTTCCCATTGAAATTGTAATACCGTTAGATAAACATTTATCGTGATAAATAGTGGATGTATATTGATATCCGTGATCTGAGTGAATTATTATTCCATTCAGATCTTTTTTTATTAATTTTATTTTATTAATTGCATCATTTAAATTATCCATTACTAATTTATTGTCATTATATTTAGATCACTTTACATCAACTATTTCTTTAGTATATCCATCAATAATTGTTGATTGATAATATCTTTCTCCTTTTCAAATTAAATATGTTACATCAGTATATAGTACTGAAAACCTTGTTTTTATATCATTGAATTTACGATTAATTAAATCAGGATATTGCAATAAGCTTTTTTCTTTATTCTGTTTATATTTCATTTTTCTTCTCATTTTTCTTACATATTCAGATTGTATTTGATTATCACGCATAATTCTTAAAACTTTTTTTGAATTATATTTTATACCATAATCTTCCTTTAAATATTTAGTAATTCTTCGATAACCAAATTGTTTTAAATTTTCTTCATAGACTTTTACAATATCATTTATTGCTTTTTTATCTTTTTTGCTACTGTCATAATTTTTATATTTATCTCAATAACTACGTTTTAACCCTGTTACTTCTAGTAATAATTTTATTGAATATTCACAAAAATTTTGTTTAATAAAAGAGACAATTCTTAGTTTGCTTAATTGTAAAAGTCATGGAGCTTTTTTAATAATTCATACCTTGTTTTATAATATTCTAAATTTCTTTTGGCAAAAGAAATTTTAGGTCCTTTAGGATTGTTTAATTTTCCTTTTTTATGATTTGCTCATCAAGATTCTACTGTATTTGCATTTATATTATATTGTTTTGCTACTATTCAACAACTTTTTTGTTTAATTTCCTCAATGATTTTTGTTCTAAATTCTGATGTATATTTGTTATATTTTTGTCCTTTTTTTGCCATATAAAAATGCACCCCCTATAAAAATTTAGCAAAATCTTTTTTTATTTTACTTACTTTTTGGGGTGCACTCTACATTACTCTTTCTTTAAAAGTAAAATGATACTTTGTTTTATCCATTTTAAAAAATCCTTTCTTTTATATACAAAGCTAATTATATAGTTTTTTGAGGTTTTGGGCGAGCGGTTGATTTTCTTAAATTTTTGTGATAAAACAACATATAAGTTAAAAAAGATTTTGAGGTTTTTTCAAACAAATTTGGGAACCTTTATAAAATTCTTCGCTTAACGCTTAGAATTTTTCCCAAGTATTTTGAAAAGCGCGGCAAAAGTTTTTTAAAACTTTAAGTAATTTTTCACAAACTTATGAAAATCCCGCGAGCCCAGATTAGTACAATATAATCACAATAATAATCATTTAAATAACTTCCTTTCTCAAATATGTTTAAAAAGTGCTTGTATATATATATATATAATGTCAATAGATCTTGATAAAAATTTTCAAGATAAAAGAAAGGAAATAATAAAATGAAAAAACTTTTAAGTTTATTAAGTCTATTAACTATTGGTGGAACCGCTGTACCAACAACAATTGCTGCTAGCCCCTATCAAAAAGAAGAAACTAAATTAGAAATTAGTAAAGTTAATTATTCACAAAAAAATAATTTAGAAAAATTAAATAGAGTAAAAAGACAAGATAATAAAAAAAATAATATTGTTGGAATTTCAGAAATTGTTATTATAACAAATAAAAGTATTATTTCTTCCGGTGTAGTTTTAAATAATAAATTATACTTTGGTTCTTTTGATCATAATGTTTATGAATATAATCCTGAAACTGAACAACAAAAAGTTGTAATTACAACAAATGGGAGTGTTTTTTCTTCCGGTGTAGCTTTAAATAATAAATTGTATTTTAGTTCTTATGATGGAAGTGTTTATGAATATGATCATACAACTGAAAAACAAAAAATTGTAATTACAGCAAATATTAATGCCATTTCTTCCGGTGTAGTTTTAAATAATAAATTATACTTTGGCTCTTTTGATCATAATGTTTATGAATATAATCCTGAAACTGGACAACAAAAAGTTGTAATTACAACAAATGATGGTATTTGATCTTCTGGAGTTGTTTTAAACAATAAAGTATATTTTGGTTCATATGATAAAAAAGTATATGAATATAATCCTAAAACTGAACAACAAAAAGTTGTAATTACAACAAATGGAAGTATTTTATCTTCTGGAGTAGCTTTAAATAATAAATTATACTTTGGTTCAAAAGATAATAAAGTTTATGAATATGATACATTGCAATTAATTGAATCTAAAATTATTAATATGAGAGATCAAGTAAAAAGAGGGTTATATTTATATCATAAAAAACAAAATCCTAATTCTGAAATTAAACAGATTTTAAATATTAATTTAAAAAATTTAACAGAATCTGAACTTGTTTTAGAAGAAACACAAAAAAATAAATCATATAATTTAGAACAAGATCTTAATGATATTTGTAAAGATTCTAACTCAACATTTATAAATAATAGTAGTATTGAACAAATTCAAAATACAGTTTCTTGTTCTAAACAATTAACAGAAACAAATACATTTCAAAAAATGAATGGATTTTCTAAATCAGAAACAACATCAAATACTGATAATTGAAGTACAAATGTAAATACTAAAGTTACAGCAAAAGCTAGTAGTAATGCTGGTGTCCCTGTTGTTTTTGGTGCAAAACTTGAAGTTGCAGTTGAAGCTGGTGGTGGTTATACATGAGGGAAGTCAAAAACTTATACTATAACAGATACTTCAAATTCTTCTGAAACAGAAATTAAAACAACCACAAACACTACAACAATAACTGTTCCATCTCAACCAGTAAAGGTGCCACCACATAGTAAAATTTCAGTTTATGTTACTTCTTTACAAAATAATATAGAGCTTATTTTAAATTATTATCAAAAAATTGAAGGTATGGTTAGTGCAAAATTAATTGATAAAAATAATAATGAAATAATAGTTAATATTTCAATTAAAGATGCTATGCTTAGTTTATTTGAAAATGAAATTTTACCCTCAAAAATAAAAATAAATAATGATAATAGTATAAATTTTTACTATGATATTAAAAGTAAAAAAGAAATAATTATGCATCATACTGAGATTGGGGAAGCTATTCCCTTAAATTCGGAAGAAAAAAATGTAACATTTAAAAGTAAAAAAACAGATATAGTGGTAGTAAAGAATTAATTATAAACACGATATGAAAAAGAAATTAAGTCTTTTGGGAACAATCACTTTAATAGGAACAAGTACAGCCAGTTTAGTTGCCTGTAATACACCACAATATATCGAGGAACAATTAAATAAACTAAAAGAAAAAAATAATATAAAAACAAAAAATGGTATTTTAGAATGAATAGCATATCAAGAAAAACCATTTAATCAAGTGGATAATAAATGATATTTTGCTATATGGAAACCTAATAATTCTATTTATTGAAAAATATCAAAATTTAAACACGATACAAATAAAGGAAAAAAATGAGGATTGAGATCCATTAAAACCATATTATATTGATCTCTTTTTATGGGTTTTTGAAACAAAAGAACAAGATTTATTAATAGATGATCAATCAGAAGGTAAAATAGAACGAATTTTTTGAAATGAAGATAAGGGACGAAATTTTAAAGCAGTTTATCGTTGAAATTTAGAAGATACTAATGTACCTAATTTAATTATTGATAAAACCGGTAATGTAAAAGTTAATGAATAATAAAAAGTCATTTTAATAAATGACTTTTTATATTTCTAATATAATTAATGATAATTTTTCATTATTTTTATTAAATAGTTGTAAATTATTAATATTAATTTGTTCTTTTTCAGTAAAAATTGTAATTTCATAATTACCATAACCTCATATACCTGATATTTCAATTTGATTTAAATTAAATAGTTTTTTATCAAAAGTTATTTTAATACTATAATCAATTAAATCTTCGATTGTACTAATTCAATCTATTTTAGAATAAAGTAATTTATATCATTCAGAAAAATAATTTAAATAGTTTTCTATTTTGTCATTAAAAACAATTAAATTAGTTAAATATTTCCCATATTCACCATCAGATAATTTAATTTCTGATGGAATAAGAGAAGGAATGTTATTTGTTTCTAATTCATTTGTTACGGATAATCAATTAAAAAAATTTGCTTCTAATCGATAAATAGGATTTTCTGAAATATCTTTGTTTTTAACACTTACTTTAATTTCATTATCTTTGTTATTATTAACATTTATTTGTTGTTTTAAATTTCAATCAATAATTTTTCCAGTACTTGAATCAATTAAAGGTTTAAGAGGTTCACCACCACCATTTCAACGATAAACTGCTTTAAAATTTCGTCCCTTATCTTCATTTCAAAAAATTCGTTCTATTTTACCTTCTGATTGATCATCTATTAATAAATCTTGTTCTTTTGTTTCAAAAACCCATAAAAAGAGATCAATATAATATGGTTTTAATGGATCTCAATCCTCATTTTTTTCCTTTATTTGTATCGTGTTTAAATTTTGATATTTTTCAATAAATAGAATTATTAGGTTTCCATATAGCAAAATATCATTTATTATCCACTTGATTAAATGGTTTTTCTTGTGCTTTAATTTCTTTTCAATAATTTACTGTAATTGGTGGATTAGAACCAATAAAATCAAAATATAATGAATATATTTGTACTTGACAATCTGAAAAATAAAAATATCCTTCTTCTAATCTATTTGGTTTTGAAATTAGTTTAAAATAATAAGGAGCAATTAATTTAATATCATCATTATAGCCTTTATTAATTGCATACTTGCTATATGTATAATTTGATAACATATAAATAATTTGTTTAAATCTTTTGACAACATTTTCATTAAGAAATGTGGAATTATCTAATTTTCAATTTTCAAATAAACCATCAATTACATCTTCTGGTTTTTGTCCTTCAAATTTTTGGCGCAGTTCAGCCGCTTTATTGGTAGGATTACCTTTTTCATCGTATTTTGCTCCTTGAAATTTACGGTCATAATTATAACGATATGTTAAATAATTTAATAAAACTTTTTCTAAACCATTTTTATTTACCAAATCTAAAATATCTTTTCCTTGAATATAGTTTTTGGCAATACTTCAAGGCAAAAAACTTTCCGTAAATCAATACTGAAATATTCTTACATTAGGGTTTGTTTCAATTGGCATTGATAGTAAAGGTACTAAACTAGCGTTTTCAACTATTGATGATGGATAAGAATAAACACCATTAACATTGCCTCAACACTTAATATTTCCAAATAACATTGATTTAGGGTATTTAATTTCAATCCCAGTAAATACTGTGTCTTCGGGTAATGATTTTTGTAATACTAAATGAATACTATTTTGGTTTTTTCATTTAAAATCAGTTATTTTAACTAAATGCATAGATTTAATAATATTAACACCATCGGGTGAATAAGGGCCTTTGTATTCTTTAATGATATAACATTCATTTTTGTTATCTTCACTAATTGGCTCATTAATAGATACTATTTTTAAGTCATAGGATTCTAAAAATTCTTTGTCTTGTTTTGAAATATCATTAATTAAAATATCTTTTTCATCAATCATAACATAACTTGTGCTATTATCTTGGACTGTGGTATTTTGTTGAATTTGTAATTTAAAGTTAAAATCACTAATTTCATAACCAGTTATTTTAATATATTCATCTTTGTCAATAAAACCTATTTTAACGCTATTTTGAGAGTAATTTAAGATTGGTTTTTGCTTTGTCTTAACAATATTATTAATTTTATAAATATATAAGGTTCTTGCACGGTCTTCAGTAAATAATTGTTCTAAGTCAGGGTTGCTGTACTGCGATTGAGCAGCAAAATCTAACGGAATACTATCGATTGAATAGTCAATTGGTTCATCATTTTCCGCTAATTGTGCTAACATTTTTTCAGATGGTTTTAACATTATTCTTGTTCTCCTTCTTCATTAGGCATATTGATAATAGTTTCGTTGTTTTTTAATTGTCTGTTTAAAGTAGCATTTACTGGTAAGCGAACATCAACAATTAACTCATCAATATTTTTAATATTGAATGTTCTACTGTTTAAAATCGCATTATCATATTTAATTAACTTAATAATGAATTCAGTTAATTTAATTTCTCTAATATATATCATTTGTTCATATGATGCGTTTGTTTGAATATTTACTCCCGCAACTTCTGCTTGTGTTTGTTGGGCTCCCTTGGCGATTGCGGGAACATGATGGCGATTTATTTTATAGTAATTAGTTAATAATCAATCATATATTTTGGTTAATTGTTCACCTTTAAAATTACCCGCAATATAATCTACTGGTTGAAAATTACTATCAGGGTCTCCTTCAACTAATAACAAGTCATTTTCAATAAATGAAGCTAGCATTTTACTAATTTCTTGGTCAACTACACCAGTCACGCCGTTAGTATTAATAGTAAATTTACCACTATTTAATAATGGATCTAACATTATCTTTTCAGCAATAATATCTAAAATACTAGCAAATTGTTTACCATAACGAGCAGAAGGCTCAAAATTAGGGTTATTAGGAATAATTTGAATTGGAATAAAATTAAGTGGTAATATTTCTTCTCTTTGTAAAGTTGTATAGTTATTTCATTTAGCATCATCAATATATAAGTCGGTAATAGTACTATATAATCGTGTTTTTAACTTTCTAATAACTTTAACTTGTTTAGTTACAGAATCAATCTCTAATTTTTCAGTAATAAAAATACTCTGGTCATTTTTAATATAAGAGTCATAATCAAAAGTACAAGATACTAAATTACCTAATTCATCATATTGGTCATTGTAAAAATCAATAGTAATAAAATTAAGTTTTGAATTATTAACAAAAATAAAGTATGTACCCCTACCATTCTTATTAATTTTATATTCGTTATATCAATTTTTATTAGTAAAGTCTTGCATCTTTAAAAAGTTATTAATTAATTTAGTATCTAATTGTTGATTAGTAAGTGGATTATAAATGCTAATTTCTAAATCTCGTGGATTTAAAAAATTAGCATTATCTTCACAAATTCTTTTTTTTAAAAGCTCATTATGTTTTTGAACAGTAACATTTTTACGATTAGTAATAGTTGATGCTAAATTAAGATAATAACTATCAATATCATAATCTTTTTTTATTTTCTTTTTTGCTGGTAACAATCCCATTTATAACTTCCCCTTTATTTTGTTTCTTCTTTTTTAATAACATCTTCAATACTATCTTCTTTTTGTTTTTTGTTATGTGTTTTAATAAATCTAATTGTTTCAATAATCAAAACTATAATTCCAGCTCCGATAAGCATTGCTGAAACAATAACATATGCCGGTCAAGAAATACCTAATGTTTTTTCTCCTATAAAACAAATAATAATTCCTGCGATAAAAAACAATGATGAAACTCCAAAGATTTTCAAAAACATAATTACATCTTTAATATTTACTTTTGACATAATAACATCTCCTTTCTAATTTACCTTTTTTCTTTCAATAAACACAAATCCCAAAGGTCTAAATGTTGCTGGACCATTAACTCCAATATTAATCAATCCATCAGGATTAATAGATAATGCTAAACATGCACTATTAACACCTATTTGATCATATATAACACCTATTGTTTGTCTAAAACTATGCCTTGTTTGCAACATCCCTTGACTTTTTAAATCTCCTTTGATATTTTTTCCTGAGGCTCAAATTCTATAAATATAATTTTCTTTATCAAAATTAGGAATAGTATATCCTTTTTGTCCAACTTTAAAATCACTAGTATCAACAATTTCTCAATCTGGAACTTTTGGTATAACAATTGATTTTTTTAATTCATCTAAAATTTCTTCTTTTATTTTTGCAAGTTTTTCATCTTTAATTTTTTCTATAACAAGTTTATCTAATAAAGCATCAACTTCTAATTGAGTATAATATGCTTCTAAATCAATCATTGTTAAATCAATACCTTCTTCTTGAAAAGTACGAAACATTTTCTTTAAAGTTGTTAAATTAGCCAATGATTTTGCATAGGTAGGCAATAGACCTTGTTAAGTAATCATAGGGTCATTTTGCGATGAATAATTAATATCACCAACACTCATATTTGCCGAAGTAAAAAATTCAATTGGAATGCGGTTAAATGTTCAATGCTCAATCGTAATAAACACCATATTAATACAAATTTTCTTTAATAATGGATCTTTAAATGTTTCAAACTTTAGTTTTGAAAATGGATAGTTTAAGTAAGAATTAATCATATTTTTGGCTCTTAAAGCAAATGTTTTAAATCATAATTCTACATCACCTTTAAAAAACTTATTATAACGAACTGGAACTTGTGTAATTTTACCTGTCATTGGAATAAAATTATTATAATTTTCCAAAGTAACATTTTGTCATAATTCATTTAACATTTAATCATCTCCTTATCATTTACTTTTTTTAAAATATATTTTCTTTAATATAAATTTTTTACTATTTAGTAATGTTTTTGTTTTAATTGTTTTGTTTAAATCTTGTTTTGTTCTGAGTTGTTTATATGCTTGAAATACTAGTCCATTACCTAACAAACTAGTAACCACACTATCTTCTAGCGTATTTAACAATTTATCTTTATTAAAGTTATTTTTAAATTGTTCTTGCATTTTTAATATCTTAGCAATTATCCGATATATTTTAAAACTATCTTTTACTACTTGCTGATAAACAAGTGGGGCAAAAGAAACTAAATTAAACAAACTTGTTTTTTTAAATCCCCAACCAATAAACCACTCACTGTTCATATAGAATTTAAACGGTTCAGGAGCCAAAACAAACTGTTCTGCTTTGATTAAAGTTGTCATAACGACAATAGGGACATATTTAGGATTTTTATAATATATTGTTAAAGCAACTTCTCCCGCAACTGATAATGGAACAATTTTTACTGCTAAAAAAACATCAGAACCATAAGCAAAGGGTAATAATTGGCCTTTTTTAATAGCTTTAGTTTCAAATTTAGAGAATATTTTTTTAGTTTTATCAGTAATTTTATTAATTACTTTTTGTTTAATTGTAATTATTTGTTTTTCAATTGGAGCTAATAATTTTTTAGTTACTTTTTGAATATAAAAATTTGGGTTTAAATGATTTAAAATTTTATTTAATTTAATTGGTGTTTGGTGAAAAATATTTAATAATTTATTATTATATATTTTACTGCTCCGCATTAAATTAGCATTTAATAGTAGATTTTTACCAACACCTTTTTTATGAAGATTAGTCATAATGTTATATCACTCATTAGTATTAATTTTGCTTATTTTATCAATATTTAATCCATATTCATATAACAATTTATTAGCATTTTTTTTTCATTTACGCGCGGTATTTTTTGAACTAATGTAGGGCTTATTTTTTGAATATTTTTCTCAATTTTTAATAAATTATTAATTGTTTCTAAATTAGAAACTTTAAAACCTTTATAAAAATCATTTCGGGCCAATTTACCAAATGTATATAATAAAGTTTCATTATTAGCCTGCTTTTAAAAATCAAATATTAATTTATCAGATAAAATCTTTTTGCCTGTA
The DNA here is from genome assembly GCF_964020235.1 of Spiroplasma endosymbiont of Seladonia tumulorum. Lineage (NCBI taxonomy): Bacteria > Bacillati > Mycoplasmatota > Mollicutes > Entomoplasmatales > Spiroplasmataceae > Spiroplasma > Spiroplasma endosymbiont of Seladonia tumulorum. The sequence goes on from NZ_OZ026545.1 coordinate 91,459, forward strand.
ACTTGTTTTACAACATCTTCTAAATTATTAGCAGTTATTACACCTAATTTTTCAAGTAATTTAGTTTCTTTTGCTAATTTTAAAATTCTAGTTGTTCGAGCAGCACGCGTTAATTTACCAACACCGCCAATTGCTGGTAACAAATTTAAGGCGGTACTTTTTGCTGTTACTTCTGATGTTAATTTATCATATATTTGATTTACGGCAAAATCGGTTGCTGTTTCTACTCCAAACGAGATAAATGCTGCGGCAAAATTAGATAATCCCGTACCAAGACCAACAGCCGAAGCAATACCACCAGTTAAAACTGATAAACCACGAGCTAAAACTTGAATTCCTAAAAATTCTAATAACTGTAAACCAAAATTTTTTTCTTGTTGTTGGATTGACAATCTAGTTGGATTTTTTTTAACAGCATAAATAAGAGCTGTTTTAGATGTTCTAATTGGCATATCTATCAAACGAAAAAGTACTATTTTTTAGTACTATTAAGAATTTTTAATTTTAACATCAATCGGAGATGTTTGACCAGTAGCGTTGTTTTTACCTTCAATTTGAACAGAAACAGTTTTATCATTTGTAATATTAATTGGTCAATCTTCACCTTTACTTTCAATAAAGTAATCAAAATCACTTTCAGTTAAAGAACTATTTACGGCTTTAACTGCTTTTAAAACAACATCTTTAAATTGTGGTTTTAACTGTTCTGCTGTTGTTTGTGTTGGATTTACAACATGAATAGTTGGTTTATCTAATTTATTAATTTTACTAATATCAATTTTTGTAACAATATGTTTAATAATTCCTTTAGGTTCAACTACTGCTCCACCTAAATATAAAACTCTTTCCATAATTAAAGTATTACCCATTCCAGTACCTAACGCAGCAGCACCAACCCTTAGCGGAGTATGGTCTTTTTTGCGTAAAATAAGAGGATCATATTTTTTACTAAATTTAAAGGCAATTGCATTAACTCCGTTTGGTAATAATTCAATTGTTCCTTCTGAACCATCTTTATTAATAATTGGTAATTTTTTAGGAACCATATAATATGTTGTTCCTTCAACAGTTTTCATTGCTCCACTTGTTTCAATTACGCTATTTATTTGGTCATTTGCGCCAAGTTGTAACTGTAATTTATTACGAATTCCACGAATAAAATCAGCCGAATCCAAGACAACTGTTTCTGATGGGGTAAAGCCATTTTCATATATTTTATCCATAATTTCATCGTGGATTTGTAAAGCATTTGTATCATCTGATTTTTGTCCTTGAATAGTTGTAACAGTTCCTTTATTAATAATTTCTAAAATTTTATTGCGTTTATAAGCAACTTCAGTATCCATTGCTTGCTCAATATCAGCCGCCCAAAGATTGGGATTAAAATCACTTTCTACGGGGTCTAATTTACGAGCAAAAGTTAAAATTGTATCTAATTCAACTGTTCCATCTTCAAACTTTACTTCAGTATAGTTTAAAAGACTGTCATCAGTATTAAATACTTTTTTTCTTTTCCTATACCTTCATTATATTTAATATTTTTCTTTCTTTTATATGTTAAACCAAACTTATTTGCTTCTTTTCACGCAAATAATGCCTCTCAGCTAAATTTTTGTTGATAAGTTTGTAAATATCATTGGTCAAATGATTCACAATCTTTTTGTGTTGCTTGATTAACAATATCGCCGAATATTCTTTGTGGATTTTGTGCCATAATTTTATACCTTCTTTCTTATTTATTAAATACATTGTCTGTATCTAAAATATTGTTTTCTTTATTTTCTGATTTTGGTACGCCACCAGTATTAACTGTTTGTACCTTAATTAATTCATCATAAACACTCTGCAATTGTACTTTAATGATTTCAATATCATCAGTAATATCATAAGATTTTAATAAAACATTTTTAAAATCTTCATTATCAGTTAAAGAATTAATAAAATCAATTACTTCAATTTGTTTTAATTGAATTGTTTGTTCTTCAATTTGTGAAGTTAATTCAGTATTTTTTGTTTGTAGTTCGTTGATTTGTTGATTACTATTTTCTAAATTACTTGCATTAAATTCTTCAACTTCAACAGTATTTTCTAAAATAATTTCAGCAGTTTTAATATCTAAACTACCATCTTCATTTTTAATAGGTTCATTATTTTTATCAATAAGAACAAATTTTACATTTTTTAATGCCATTGTTTTTCCTCCTATTTTTTAATATTTGTACTTGTTCTTTTTCTAATCGCTTTTTGTATAATTTCGAAACTATCGACTCGAAAAGATAAAAAATAGCGTTTAGTTTTTATATTTAACTGATTAAATACTGAGCCTTTAATTTTTATCTCATCATCTTTTTTTAATTTCAAAAAAGCAGATACAACTGACGGATTATAAATTGATAATGTTGAGTAATTTAATCCTTCTCACTGACATTTCGCAGAACAAGCATCAACTTCAACACCAGCAGCAACCAGTGCCTTAATTTTAGTTTTAATTGGGTTTTCATGTAATCTAACAGTTAATTCTAATTTATTAACTTTTTTATTTTAGATTTATTAGTTATTGATTTTTTAAGTAAATTACTTTTTGTTTGTGCCATTTTTATCAACTCCTTCTGTTATAAAATATTGTAAATGTTTTCAAGCATCGTGTTCGTGCTCTGTCATTTTAATATTTCCTTTATAAATATAATTTTTCTTAACAACTGGCGATTGTAAAACATAATTTAAATTAAATAGATATTTACATAAAACTTTTAAACCACCAATAAATTTAGGAGTAGCTAATGGATTTTTTATTTTTAAACCTTTATTAAGTTGATAATCTTCAATTATTACAATAACTTTATTTAAATAAGAACAAATTTTATTTTTAAACTCATTTAATATTAAATACATATTATTTATTGCTTCTTCTTCATTTTTAGAATTAAAAGTAATATTATTAATTATTTTCTTTTGCAAAACATTATAAATAATCATACCAGTTTGTCCAATTCCAACAGGGTCAATTGCAATAATATATTTTAATTTATTTGTTTTATTTTTTTTGTCAATTTGTAATATTTTTCATCCATCGGATGCTAAATCTAAAATATCGTTAATTTTGTAATGTTGCATATAAGAAGCAATTACATCTCAATTGTTTTTAAATAAAATTAAGTACATTTTGGCTCATTCTAAACATTGCAAATAATAATGCTTTTTATGATGTGAAATACGACAATTAACAGGCTGACAATTAACTCAATCAAATGACGTTGTTATTTCATTTCAAGTTTTATTAATATACAAACTTTTATATTCTGTCATTTATCTATACTCCTTAATTATTTTTATTTGTTGCTCAAATTTCATCATTAATATCATTTACCGTTACTAGATAAGCTCGTATCATTAATTCTTGTAATTTATTTTTAATTTTTTTATTTCATTTTTTCATCAAATATTTTCCTTTCTGTAAAAAACATAATATTCCTTTATTGGTTAATATTTTGATATTTAGTAAATAATTTATTTTAGTATTTAATTACTTCGCCCCCGCTCACCTTTAAAGTGAAGCGGGGGCGGGATAAGATATTTTGACAGAGTTTACCCCCATACGGAAATAAACAAAGAAACAGTTTACCCAGTTATTAATTACGCTTCATCCATCCCTAGACAACTTTATATAAAGAAAATAACCTTTTGGAGTTCCAACCCTCTTGTTTTTTTAGTGTCCGATATTGTTTTTTCGGTTTAACAGCACTCTTTTTATGAAAACAAGCAAAAAACACGCGCTCTGACATTTCGCAAGTGATTAATCTTGCCGAGAATTAAAGAAATAAATAGGAGTAGTAAATCCAATCGCTTTCACACTTTCTTTAAGGCTTCGTGCCATAGATGAGTTATTCATCTTTAAGCATCAAAATATTAAATTTTAAGTGCCGCATTATTCATCGGATAATACCTTTATTGAAAGGATTTATAAAAATATTGTTTATTTTGTGTAGGGAAAACAGAATTTAATCTGTTTTTTTATGATAAAAGTTCTAAATTTAAAGATACTATCCGATGAATAATGCAAATAAATTTATGTTTTTTAATATAAAAATAAAAAAAACAATCTCACAAGAGTTGTTTTTTGCCGGTTCATCGTACAGGACGCCATATATTATCTTGTAAAAAGAAAAATAAAAAGTAATTTAACTTATTTTTCAAATTATTTGCAAAAAATAATACTAATTAACAATTTATTTGCTTAAATTATTGTTAATTAAAGTTTAACTAATTAGTAGATAATATTTGTGGTTTTTCATTTTCATATTTACCAATTAAAATTAAAAGACCACTAATCAAACCTGAAAAAATTAAAGCAATAACGCCCGCTGCAAGATTTGATTCTGCTTTTCCTTTTAAAACATTATTGCACATAATAATTGGTATTATTTCGATTCCAGCAATTATTAAAAAAATCCCAGTAACCATATAAAAACCATAACTCATAGTGCCTGTTACTAATAACATTAAACCACCAATTGAAAAACCTATCAATGCTAACGATGATATAACAATTGCTATAATACATCCTGCTCGACATAAATTATCTGGCTTTTTATTTTGAATAACATTGGTTTGAACATTCTCTTGTTCATTTTGTACATAATTTGTATCCATTTGAATCTAACACCCTTCTTTGAAAATAAATATTTTATTAATATAAATTAGTTTTTTCATTATAAAAGTTGTAATCAAACATTAAAGTTTTAAAATTTGACACGGTTAAATTATAAAAAAATGCAAGTAATTAAATAATAAAATGGTTATTATTCTTTAACTATTTATTTTTTATATCCAATAATTTTTTTATAATTCTTTTCTATTAATTTCACAGCATAATAAAAAGAGTTATAAATCATATAACTCTTCATTAATTTATTAATTAATTTAAATAAAACAATTAAAACCATGATATAAAGTATCTTCTCTTTCTTTAAAAATATCTTTAATATCATATTTTTTTCGATACTCTTCAATTCTTCCCGTTTCAATAGTTTTAATTGCTTCACAAGCTAATTTATGCGAATTACATAATGTCATTTGAGGAACATCACCATTATTTAATGGTTCATAATATAATGCTCCTGTAATCATTTCGTTTAAACCAAAACCAGGATATTCTCCTTTTAAAATTCCTTGATGTAAACGAAAGTCAGAAATAATTGGGAATAAATATTTATTTTTATTATGAATTGCTTGTTCAACTACTAAACCAAATTCCATATGAGTTCCTGAATCTCAACCATCTAATTCTAAAATTACATAATCTGCTTCAGTTAAACCAACATAATCTAATTCAAAAATTGCTTTATTTGTAGGACGTTCTTTTTGATTTGTTTCAAAATCAACTGGATTTCCAATAATAAAGTCTGGAAACATTTCACGCAACATATCTCCTTCACGTTTTCTTGTGTTTCATTGGGCCTCAGTAAACATACTACCCGCATTGTAAATTACTTTTTTATTATCTCTCATATTATTTTTTCTCCTTTATTGATTAATTATTGTTTCAAATGTTTTAAATTTTTCCATATCAAGACCTGTACTATTAATATCACCAGTGATAAAAGCACCGACAGCAACTAAATCATATCCTAAGTTTTTTGCTTCTTCGTAATTTGTTAAATTAATTCCTCCTGAAGCCATATAAACTTTTGTTGGAAAAAATGTTTTAATTGTTTGAATAAAATTTAATTTAAATGCTGTTGCTGGGAAAATTTTAATAATTTCTCATTTAGCATTAACAATATTATTAACTTCTTGTAGTGTCATTGCCCCTGGAATATACAGTAAATTATTTTGATGACAATATTTACTAACTGCTTGGTTAAAAACTGGACCTACTAAAAACTGAGCTCCGGCTGTTGCTGCTTGCATTGCTTGTTCTAATGTTAAAACTGTTCCTGCTCCAACTAAAATTGTTGGATACTTGTTACAAACAAAACTAATTAATTCTGCAACATTAGGAATTGTGAAAGTTAATTCTAAACATTTAACTTGTAAATTAATTAACTGTTCACAAATTTGTTGAGCAACAACATAATTATGATTTCGAATTACATAAAAAGTTTTATACTCTAATAGTTTTTCTAATGTAATCATTATTCTCCTAAATATGCTTTAATTCTATTAATAATAGAAATTTGATCTAATTGCTTATACTTAATAACAGCATCCGCACTTCCCGATAAACCATAATCATCAACACCTAACATTAAGCCTGTTTTACCAACAAATTTATATCAAACATAATCATTTGAAAATTCAATTGCAATTACTTTTGTTATATTATTTGGTACAATTTTTTCCCGATACGCTTTTGACTGTTGTTCAAATAATTCAACACAGGGCATTGATACAACACGAATATTTTTCTTAATTGTCTTAGCCGCAACAATTGCTGGTGCTACTTCAGTTCCTGTTGCAATAATAATTGCCTCCAATGGTTTTGTCTCATCTTCAGCAACAACAATATATCCCCCTTTTAACGTTTGTTCTCAACATGTTTCTGCTAATTGATATGGGGTATCTTGTCGCGACAAGATTAAAGCTGATGGAGCACTTTTTGCTTCTACGCTTGCTTTCAAACACCCAATTGCTTCTTTAATATCCGCTGGACGAAACACATTTAAATTCGGACAATTTCGTAGCATTGCTAATTGTTCAACTGGCTGATGTGATTTTCCATCAAAACCAACACCGATTGAATCATGTGAAAAAGCAAAAATTACGGGTAAGTTTTGAATACAAGCCATTCGAATACATGGTTTCATATAGTCAGCAAAAATTAAAAATGTTGAATTAAATCCTTTTAAACCTTGGTGTAATTCAACACCAATGCTAATTGTTCCGGCAGCAAATTCACGCACTCCAAAATGAACATTATTATTTTGTGGTGTTGATGTTGTTCATGAACCATTATAACCAATAATTTTGGTTGCAGTACCCAAATCAGCACTACCTCCAAACATATTATTTAAACACTTTTGTTGATAATATTTAAACACATCACCCATAATAATTCGTGTTCCTGCTTTTTTATCTTTATCAGTTGTTAATAACGCTTCAAAATCTTTTAAATCAACCGATGGAATTACAAATAATTCTTCATATTCCTTTGGAAATGTTGCTTTGTAAGAAGTTATTTTTTTCTTTCATTCTTCATATTTTGTTGCTCCTCGTTTAGCAAAAGTATCTTGTCAATGTTTTTTAACATCATTATCAACATAAAATTGTGGATGATTAAAATCATAAAATGCTTTTACTTGTTCCATCTCCTCGGGAGTAAATGGTGAAGAATGCATAGGTGAACCTTGTTTTGGATGCCCATAACCAATAATTGTTTTACATTCAATTAATGTTGGTTTATCAGATTTTTGCGCTTGTTCAATTGCTTTTTGAATTGCTGGTAGATCCTCATCTGCGTTTTCAATTCGAATATAATTTCAATTTTGTGCTTCAAAAAAACGTTGATAATCAATTTTTAAAACAGCATCACATTTTGTATCTAATTGGCAATCATTTGAATCATATAACATAATTAATTTATTTAATTTTCATACCCCAGCTAATTGGATTGCTTCAATTGCTCCGCCTTCTTGCAAATCACCATCACTACATAAAACATAAGTATAATGGTCAATGATTTTATAATCTGGTTTATTAAATTTAGCTGCTAAATGTTGTTCAGCTAATGCCATTCCAACTCCATAGCCAACTCCTTGTCCTAGGGGACCAGAAGAATTATCCACTCCAGGAGTAACACCATATTCTGGATGAGCTGGCGTTTTTGAATTAATATGACGATAATTTTTTAAATCATCAATTGTTAAATTATAACCAGCTAAATGTAAAATCGCATATTGTAAAGTTGAAGCATGTCCTGGAGATAATACAAAACAATCACGATTAATTCAATCAGGTACTGCCGGATTAGCAATTAAATTATTTAAATAAATTGCTTGCATCAGTGGTGCTGCACTTAATACAATCCCTGGGTGGCCAGTTTTATTATAAATAATAGGATCTAGTCCTAAAATTCTTAAATTACTTAAACTTTTTGTTTCTATATTATTATTTGTGCTTTTCATTTTAATTTCCTCCTTATTAAATTAAAATATTAATAATAATTATTTTTTAAATTAAACAAGGAACTTTATTATCAAGAGGTAATAAATGTTGCATAATAATGCTTATTTTTTCTGAAAAATCATCACTGTCAGCATCAATAACAATAAATTTATAATCATTTTTTAATTCATGATATAAAATTTCATATTGTTCATTTAACTTTTCCCAGTAATAATATGGGGTTTCTAATTCTAATTGACGCCCACGTTGTTTAATTCGTTCAACCGCTTTTTCAGTTGAAACTTTTAAATAAATAATGACATCAAAGCCTAACTTTTTCTTCAAAATTGGAACAATAACATTTTGAAAAAAACGATTATAAACTTTAAAATCAATTTCATTCATAATTTTTAATAAGTGGGAAACTCGCACAAAAACAGGGTCTTCTAAAATTGTGCGGTCAAAAACAGTATCCTCTAAATTATCAATGTTGAAAAATTGCTCAATTCTTGTTGTTAACATATAAATTTGCATTTTAAAGGCAAATCCTTCCATATCTTGGTAAAAATCTTTAAAATATGGATTTTCTTCTAATGGTTCTTTAAATAAATTATAGTTTAATTGTTTACATAATTCTTCACTAACTTTTGTTTTTCCTGCTCCAACGGTTCCAAAGACTGCAATTTTCATTTTATTGCTCCTTTCGTTTTTAACCCATTAATTGAACAGCAGTATCTAATGCTAATTCAACCATTGTCATAAAATTATTTTGGCGTTCCAATGCTGTAGTAACTTCTTTAGTTACAAGATGGTCAGAAACTGTTAATAATGTTGCTGCATGTTTTTGCGTAACAATTGCATTAGTAAACAAAGCATATGATTCCATTTCAACAACATCTAACTTATGAGTATGAGTAAAGTCTAATGAATCATCATAACGATAAAAAACATCTGCTGCATGAGCAATTCCCGTGTGAGTTTTAATTCCTTTTGCTTGTGCTACAGTTTCAATTTCATTAAATAATTTTTCACTTGCAGCAATTAAATTACTATCAATATTAGCTGCAATTTTTGCATAATTACTTTCGCCAAATGCTTCACGAACATTAAAGATATCATAAACTTTAATATTTGGATTATAACTTCCAGCTGAACCAATTCTAATAATATAATCAACATCATAAAACTTAAATAATTCGTATGAATAAATTCCAATACTTGGACAACCCATTCCACTTCCAGCAATTGTTACCTCAATGTTTTTATATTTGCCAGTATACATTAACATATTTCGAACTTCATTTACTAATTTTAAATTTGTTAAATATTTTTCAGCAACGGTTTTTGCCCGTAATGGGTCTCCCGGCATTAAAACAACTTTTGCAATTTCTTCTTTTTTGGCATTAATATGTGGTGTCATTTTTTTATTCCTCTCTTTTCCGCTTAATTTAATTACCAATAAATACACCTATCAATGCTATTTTTATTTAAAAAGTAAGGATATTTAAACAACACGAAAAAGAATATTGTTGCATATCCACATAAATAATGTTTAATTTCTACGATTATTTTAATTAATAATTTAAGACAATAGCAAAAATAAAACCATTTTAAATCAAATGCTATTAAACTTAATTATTAATTAATTTTATTATTTATTATCTTTTTTTAAATAATACCTTTTGATAGGATTACTGCTTTAAATTAACAACTAAAAAACGCTTTTTGACGTCTTTCAAATTATTATTTAATAGTTTTCACTAATAAATAATTAATCATCTAACCCCAGAGATAATAACTATAAGTGCAGCATTGATATTTTACCAATGTTTTTTTAGATCGGTCTACTGGCTTAGTTTCACTTTACTCACTATTCCTTCTCAAGAAATATTTTCTCAATGGAATGATGTTAGCTTTCATTTACTTTACAGTTGCTGGGACAGCCTAGGATTCACACCTAATTCCCGTAACATCAAAAATTGCTTTTTAAAGTTGTTAAAATAATAATATAAAGTTTACTTTTAAAATGCAAGTTAAAATTAACAAATTATTTACCAACTAAAAACAAACTAGGAAAAAAGTTGATATTTTTATAATTAAAAATGAAACTATTGTCAGAAAAATCTAGAAGCATATAATAAAGATTGTAAATAATATTTATGGACCTTATTAAGTATTTTTACTCCTTTCAATTCCAATATAGAATCAAAAAATAGTCAACAATCTAGCCAACCATAAAAAATAATAGATAACATAATAAATCAAATAATAAGCAATCAATAACAAATAGTTATTTATTTGCAATATTATTAAATAAATAATTTAGGTTTAGTTTTAAATTTTGTTATATTCCTTATTAGTAGTAATCAGCAACATAATAACATTTATAAACTATTAAATGAATAATGTGACAATTATTATTCACATACTAACCTTAATTATTATTAAAATAAACGGACTAGATTTATTATTTACATACCTGCTAGCATTAATGCTAGCAATTTTTATTGTTAATTTAAAAAAGCAAGAAAACCTTGCTTTTTTAAATTAAACTTATTTTTTAGTAAATTCTAAGGTAAATAATGTTGATGTTCATTCAGTATAATAAACCGCATTATTTTTTCCAAATAATAAATCAAAGTTTCAAACTGCTCGCCGACGAAGTGAAAAAGTATCTTTAGTTTTATTTAAACTCACTTTGTGAACACGTTTTTCCCAATTACCAGTTGTAAAAATATCAATTCCTGGTAAATTTTTTGCTTGATTTGCTTCTTTAAAATCATTAATTAATATTTTTAAAACATCTTTGTATTTTCGGGTTTTTAAATTTAAAATTTTAGTAAAAGCTTCTTTGCTAAGTTGGAATACTTCTGAATGCTCATTTGATTCTAATTTAAAATGATTATAAAAAGCAACTACTAACTGTACATATTCCATTAACTTATTTGTTAAACCTTCTTCTGTAATTTCAACTTGAACTTTTAATGCTTGCCCATCATTCATTACTGCTCCAGATAATGGAAACCCTGCCACTTGAATTTTTGCTAAATTCACATGAAAATCAGCTAATCGTAAGTTCTGACCTCCAGTATTAAAAACATTAACTAATGAACGATAAAACTTAACAAAATTTTCTGGAGTAATTTTATTAGGCTGATATCCTTTTCCGGTTCAAACATATGAAGCTGTATTTTCTTGAACAACATTAACACCATTAGTAGTATTATTAATTGCACTTGTTAGTAAACTTAATAAAGTTATTGAAGAATTATATTTAATATTCTTTACAAACTTTTGCAATTCGCTATCACTTTTAATTTTATTTTGCAACTTTTCTAAAATAATATTATCTAAATTAGCAAAACCAGCTGTATAGTTTACATCAAAATTTTGATAAATTGTAGCAAATTCAGGTGTTTTATTAATTTGAAAAATTCCTTCTTGATTGAAAAAAATAACAATTACTCTTGAAATTTTTTGAACCATCCCATTTAAAACAACTTTTATTTCTTCTGGATTATCAGTAATAACATATTGGATTACATAATCTGAAGTTGTTGTTAAAAGTTTAAACTTAGCTTCAAATTGAAAATGGAAATCTAGTCTAACTGCTTTTACTGTTTCTAATCCTGGTCGATCTAAAATTGCTTGCAATTGAACCATATCAATAAAATTTAATTCATAACTTAAACTATCATTTAATAAATTAATTGGTTTACTATCAGGATAATAATTTGAATAGTCATTATAAATTTCATTATTAATATTATTAAACACAGCAAGAAAGCCATTTTTTAATGTTGCTAAAGCATCTATCGCATCTTTATCCATTTGGTCTAATTTTCTGCATACAGCTTATCAAATTTATTTTGATATTCAGTACTATTAATTGTATTTTTATTTTGTGTGTAAATTGTACTATGAAGTGTAGCACTCTACTTAATTTTATTATAACACCAATAAAATAAATGTTCAATATAATTTATTTTAAAAAAATTTAGTAGTTTTGTTTTAAATTTATGAATTTTGGCACACTGAAAAATAAAATGATTAAAATTTTTATAGGTAATTATATTAAAAATTAAACATTTGTATAAAAACTTCTTTTGAAGATAGTCAATGTAAAGATTTTTTAAGTTTAGAGTTTATTATATTAGCAACTTCTTGATAATAATTTCTTGAATAAATACTTAAATCAATTCCTTTGGAAAATCAATGTCTAAAATCACGAATTGCTCTTTCAACTTTGGGTTTTTGAGTTGGAGTTCCAGCATCACAAAAATATACTTTAGCATTTGTTATTTTTTCAATTTTTTCTCAATCAGCAAATTCTTTGCCTTGATCTGTTATTATTCCTTTGCATCTATCTTTAAAAAATCTGTTAGAAAAAATTCGTTTTAATGCGTTTGTAACTTCTTTTGTTGTTTTTTCTTTTAATGGTTCAATGATTTTAAATTGCGTTAATTCTTCGATTAAAACTAAACAAACACTATTATTTTTACCAACCATAGTGTCCATTTGAAATCAACCAAATTCATATTTATCATGTTTTGCTTCTTCAATAGTTCTAAAATTTCTTATTTTCCCGCGATTATCAATCCTATTTTTTGTTTTATATTTTCTACCATGAAAATACAAATTATATTTTTTGAAATTTAAAAATCCCAAATGAATATATTTATATAAAGTTTTAAAACATACTGGAAATTTAATACCAAACTCTTTTTCATATTTTTTACAGATTTGTTCTGGTGAATCATGAAATTTGTTATATTTTTCATCTAGTCATTCTAAAATATTTAGCAAGAATGATGATTTTTAAAAACATTTTTGTCGTTTTTGTAAATAATCTTCGTGTGCTAATTTAGCGTCATATTCATTATCTTTTAACCTTTTTATTTCTCGTCTAATTGTATTGCGATTTTTATGCAATATTTTTACTATTTTAGATATATTGGGTTTACCATTTTTTCTTTTTAAAGAATCAAGTTTTAATAAATCTTTTAACATTACTCTTTCTTTAAAAGTAAAATGACGCTTTGTTTTATCCATTTTAAAAAATCCTTTCTTTTATATACAAAGTTAATTATATAGTTTTTTTAGTTTTTGGGCGAGCGGTTGATTTTCTTAAATTTTTGTGATAAAATAACTTACAAGTTAAAAAAGTTTTTGAGATTCTTTCAAACAAATTTGGGAACTTTTATAAAATTCTTCGCTTAACGCTTAGAATTTTTCCCAAGTATTTTGAAAAGCGCGGCAAAAGTTTTTTAAATTTTAAGTAATTTTTCACAAAACTATAGAAAATCACCGCGAGCCCAGATTGATTAAAAACTTTAAATAATATTGAAAGGATAATTATTATGAAGTTGTTGAAATTAGTTAAAAAACATAAAATAATATCAATATATATAATATTATCTACCATTTTCATTTTATGCATGATTGTATTAGTTACACTTACTGCAATTACTCATGAAAAAGACAAAAAATATAGAACTTTTTTTGAAAGAGATAATACTACAATAGTTTGTAATAAAGGTGAAAAAATTGGAAAAATGAAAATAAGATACAAAACAAAAGATAATAAAAATTTACAAAAATATACAATAAAACTTTATTGTACAAACAATCCAATTGTTGAAGGAAGTTACCCTGATAAATTATATTCTATTGCCTTAGGAGGATTTTTCAATAAATTTGAAAAAAATGAATTTATATAGTTTTAATATAGATACATGAAATTCAGATGTTTATTCAAAAGAATGAGATAGAAAATATCCTGATGATTATTTCATAAATTAAAAAAGTCATTTATTAAAATGACTTTTTTACATTTCTATTGTAACTAATGATAATTTTTCATTGTTTTTATTAAATAATTCTAAATTATTAATATTAATTTGTTCTTTTTCAGTAAAAATTGTAATATCATAATCTCCATAACCTCATATTCCTGATATTTCAATTTTGCTTAAAAAATTAATATTTTGTGAAAAAAGTATTTTAATATTATTTTCAACAAAATTATTAATTAAATTTAATCATTCTGATTTTTGAATATATAATGCTTTCTTTATGAAAATCAAATAATTTTTCTAAACATATTTCTAATTTATTATTAGAAATAATTAAATTAGTTAAGTATTTGCCATATTCTCCATCTGATAGTTTAATTTCTGCCGGAATAAGTGAAGGAATATTATTTGTTTCTAATTCGTTTGTTATTGATAATCAATTAAAAAAATTTGTTTCTAATTGATAAACTTTATTTTCTGAAATATTATTATTTATATTTTTAAAATTATTTAATTTTATATTTTCTATATTAATATTTTTTAAATCAGAAAAATTAAAATATGATGATTTTAATTTAACTCTGCAATCTTCAAATATTCAGTAATCTTTTTCTGATTCATTTGGTATTGAAACTAGTTCAAAATAATACGGAGCAATTAATTTAATATCATCATTATAACCTTTATTTACTGCCATATTACTATATACATAATTTGACAACATGTATACAATTTGTTTAAATCTTTTTACTGCCCTATCATTAAGATAAAATGGGTTTCTAAATTTTCATTTGTAGTATACCACACACATTTTGGAGATTGCAAGAAAACAAGAAAAAATAATAAAATATATAATTTAAAATATAAAAACATCATTAAAAATGATACACATATAAATAAAAATTCTAAAATTGACACACTAAAAAATAATTTAAATAAAACTTTATAAATTTAAAATTATTTAGTTAAATTAGTTAAAAATTCAAATGGTGTCTGAAAATTCAAAGATTTATGCACTCTTTCAAAATTATAAAAGTAATAATAATCATTTAGTTTATTTTGTAAACCAACTGCATCCAATATTTTTTCATCAAATACAAATAACTTAGTATAATTTTGATGAAATCTTTCAATTTTACCGTTTGACTGTGGAGAACGAACAGGTGTTGTTTGATGTAAAATATTTTTATCTGTTAAAAATTGAGTAAAAGTAGTTTCTTTAACAGTACTTTTTTGATTATTCCGATGACTATTAATAAATTCAGAACCGTTATCAGTTCTAATTCGTGTTATTTTAATACCAAATATTTTTTTAAAATCACTGATTGCTCTTTTAACAGCATCAATAGCATTCTCAGTGCATAATTTATCATAAATATAACCGAATACTCCTCTAATTCTTTCATCAATAAAATCATAAACATAATACTTTTTATCAACTGGAAATTTACTTGGCATAAAATATTTAGCATCCATTTGTAATAATCCTAATTCTTTAACTTCATATCTTGGATGTTGTCTTTTAATTTTTTTAATTTTATTTTTTATTTTTAATCATCGTTTATCTTTTTTAAGTCAACGAAAAAATGTTTTTAAATTTTTTGGTGCTTTATTTTTTAATTCTTCGCCATGAATTCCTTTTTTTAAATTATAAAACAATGATAAAACACCACCAGCACGTTTATCAGAATATTCAAAATATAAATCACAGATATTTTCACGAACATCATTACTATATTGATAATTAATATTATTAGGAACTGTTGATTTTAATAATAAATCTTCTGCAACTAAAATTTTATTCGCTAAATAATAAAAAGTTGAAAATTTATTTTTAAAATATTTTTTAATTAAATCCTTTAATAACAACTTAGTTTCAAGAAAAAACTCCTTACATAAATTAATATATGCAAATATTTTCTTTTTTATTCTTTTATAATATTTATTTTGATAATTTTTACTTAAAAAATCTTGCAATTTTGCTTGTAAATCGCTTAAATTAGAGTTATTAATAATATATTTCATTAATTTACACCCACCTTAAAAATATATATTATAATTATTGTTAATTATAACATTTTGAAATTAATTAACTTTTTATTAGTTATTATTTACAATTTGTAAAGAAAGAAGAGAAAATATTATGCATGACTTAATAAACCTAGACGAAGATTTAAGAAAATGTAAAAATTGTAGTTTTATTACTCAAAAAATAGATGATAAATGACTGACTATAAATATTGGCGATAAAAACTGTGATAAATAAAAATTAATTTTATCTTTAATTTATAAAATATATCAAATACCCAACTAAAAATGTTAAAATGATTATAATATTTTAAAAAAAGGAAAAATTATATGAAAAAGATACTTAGTATTTTAGGAACAATTGGAATAACAGCAACAAGTACAACATCATTAATTAGTTGTGAAAAACCAAATAACAATGAAAACGGGGGGTAATAAACCAGAACCTAAACCCGAAAAACCACAAGAACCGCTAGTTGAAGGTAATTGAAAATTAATTACTGATTATAATTCATTTGTTTTTAATATAGATAATAAATTTTATTTTATTTTATTTTTTTTTGTTTTTCAACCTTTTAATAGTAAACAATGAAAAATATTAAAATTTAAACATGATACAGATTACGCCAAAGAAATAAATGGTATTCCATTTATTCCCAGTGATATAAAAGTTTATGTTGAAATGGGTAAATTAAAAGGTCTTTATTGTTGAGATAGAGTTGGTGAACCACAAAAACCAACAATTAATCTAAATACTGGTGAAATTACAGATTGAAAAGGTTAAAAAGGAACTATTATTAAGTTCCTTTTTTATATTAATCGTACAAATTTCATAAATATAATTAATAAGAATAAATTAGTTATTGTACTATATAATGCAGGACTAAATTTTCATACTTCAAATGTTTGACTAAAAAAACTATATATTGTTTGAAATATTTTACCAACACCACTCGCTAGTTCGTTTACTTGCTTAATACCAGGAATATTATTAACTATTCAAATTGCAGCATTTCTGATATGACACGCTAAATTATATCAACTACAACTTTCATATTGTGCTTGTCATCATTGACTATCAGGAAATAATCCACCATTATTAATTTCTTATCAGTTATAAATTCCAAAATTAAAGTCATAATATCGATACATATCATTTTTTTTGTGCTTGTAATTCAAAAACATTATAACCGATTTTTTGTTCTTCCATTTTCTTATATTTTAAACCATATTTGTTTTTTAAAATGCCTTCAAAAACATAACCTTCATTTTGATTAATATTATAATTATTTGCAACTGAAAAATCATAGTTAAATACATCTCCATAATTTGTGTTATAAAACCGATT
Source organism: Spiroplasma endosymbiont of Seladonia tumulorum (assembly GCF_964020235.1). Classification (NCBI taxonomy): domain Bacteria; kingdom Bacillati; phylum Mycoplasmatota; class Mollicutes; order Entomoplasmatales; family Spiroplasmataceae; genus Spiroplasma; species Spiroplasma endosymbiont of Seladonia tumulorum. Next base: position 108,733 of record NZ_OZ026545.1, read on the forward strand.
TTTATAAGCAGAGTACATTTTAAAATCTAATGATTTATATTTATCAGAAAAATAAATTTTAAAACCATTATTTGCTAATAAACCATATTTTTTATTATATCCTTGTGTATAAGTATTATTTTCTAAATCAAAAATTGTGCGTAAATAATCCTTATAAAAATTTTGTGAAACTGTAAACATACTATTTAATAATTTTTCAAATTGATTTTTATTAGTATTTTTTTCATCAATTAAAACATCTCTAAAATTAACTAATTTTAAACCAAAAAAGTTAATTAAAACAGTATCATATTGTAAATTATCAATATAACCACTTTCAATAAAATTACTACGATTTTGAAATACTGGCACCAAAGCATACGCAAAAAATGCTTTTAAAAACTTATTAATATCAATTTGACCTTTCATCTGTTCATAATATTTAATATTTCCATTTTCTAAATATGAATTAGTATTTCCATCAAAATTAAAGATGTTATCTTTATCTTTTATAAAAGTAAACAAAAAACCTAATTTATCTTTTTGATTTTTAACAGGTTCATCTGCATATTTTCAATTATGAAATAATTCTAAACTACCAGCAATAATATTATTATTTTTATCAATTGTTAAAATCATTTTATAAATTGACTTAAAACTATTTTTTCACAAACTTTCATCAACAATATTGAAATCAAAAATTATTTTTTGTGTTCCAACAACAGGACTATTATAATCGGGATTACCGCCTTGTTGAACCCTAATATTTTCTTGAAAAATAACATCTAAATATCTATTTAAAAAATCTTTAACTTTATTTTGATTATCAATATTTCAATCTGTAATTTCACCAGTATTTAGATTAATTGTTGGTTTTTGTGGTTCACCAACTCTATCTCAACAATAAAGACCTTTTAATTTGCCCATTTCAACATAAACTTTTATATCACTGGGAATAAATGGAATACTATTTATTTCTTTGGCGTAATCTGTATCATGTTTAAATTTTAATATTTTTCATTGTTTACTATTAAAAGGTTGAAAAACAAAAAAATAAAATTTATTATCTATATTAAAAACAAATGAATTATAATCAGTAATTAATTTTCAATTATCTTCAATTAAATTAACTGATTGTAAATCATTGATATTTGTTTTTAATTTATTTAACATTTGCGTTAAATTATATTTATTTGTAAAAGAATAAGCAAAATTTGTTAACTCTTTTAAAAATTGTTTTTTATCAACATCATAAAATTTATTAATGTTATATTGTTTAACATAATTATCTCAATTTTTATATAAATCCATAAATTTATCACTAGGTTTATTGTAAGAAACACCAGTTGAATAACTATCCTTTAAAAAATCTAAGTATCATTTATCATTATAAGTTAATGATTTTGATGTTTTTAAAGTAGGATTAATAAAATAATTGGTATCACTTCAATTTTCAAAAAAGTACTGCGTAAAAACATTGTATTAATAAAATCAGTTTCATTAATACCAGTTTCCACGCTCCGCTTTGTTCTTGATTTTTCTGTTGTTTGTGATTGATGGTTTTGTTGTAATATCATTGCCCCTAACGAGAAAAAAGAAATCAATAAAATTGGTACAAAAGAAAATAATACTAAAAACTTACGCATTATTCTCTACCAACTTATTTTTACAATTTTCTTTTATTAATTTAATAATTTCATTAAATAAATAACCATAAAAATAATGAATTATTAAGATATATTACAATATATCAAATCATAAACCATAAATTATATAACCATTTATACCAGCATATTTCTCTTTTAATTTTTCAATCGTTGAAACTGTATCTAAAATACATACAAGCGTTAACGAAAAACTTATAATAAGATATAAAATTAAATCAACCCAAGAAATAAACAAACCATTTTGTTTCTTTTCTTTTTTATTTTCTACATTACTTTTCATAAATTCAACTCCTAACTATATAATGTTTTTGAAATAATAAAACCAATAATATATAAACTTGATATTGTTAACATTAACGGATGACTAAATAAAATCGCCATTTTACCAAAAATAGATAACAACCAAGTATCAGAATTATATAAATCCATAATAATATTTTTTGCTGATGTCAACTGATTAATAATAACTGTAATAAAACCAGTTCCAAATATAGCGATTGCCGCTACCAATAAAACTAACTTAATCATATAAAATCAACTCCTTACTTATTTTTTTATTATTTTAGTGCTATAAATTCTTTTAAACCCTTGTTCTCTTGTTTTTGCTTGTTTTGCTAAACTTGATAACTGTTGTTTATTGCGACTAACTTTAAATTGTTTTCGTTCTTTAATGTATTTTTGTAAACCTTGTTTAGTACTAGAAACACCCCGAACAGTATCACCGTATAGTTTAGAACTATTAATAACACCATTTTTAACTGTTGAACTTAAATCGTTATAATTAGTTGATGTTCCATGAATTGCATAAATTGATAACTTAATAACCATAAAAAAGATTAAAAAATAAGCAATAGTTATATTTGTCATTGGTAATTTAGTATTTCAAATCACATCAAAAACAAATAAAAAAGTATCAAAAATAAAACTAAAAATCTTATTTCAATTATCATTATTAACGCTTTCACTTAATAAATTACTCATTTTTTATTTTTCCTTTCCCTTTTTTTGCTTTTAAATTTTCTTTCAAAATATCAATATCAAACAATTCTAAGTGTTGTTTATTGTTTAATTTTGATATATCTTTTCAAAAGTATTCTTTTTTATTAATAACTTCATCATTTTTTAAATCACGAACAAAACTTAATCAATAACTATCATATTTATTGGCAAATTCAAGCGGAATAATTATCTTAAAAAACCGAATTCCTAAACCAACATCTGATTTATGTTTTGCTCTTTTACCTTCTGCTGTTCGTTCTACTGATTTTGTTTTTCAAATTTCATAATCCGTAAAACTACGATTAAAAATATTACCTAATTTTGACTTAACAGGTTTTTTTAATGAAATCGGAATAATAATACCACTTGCTAAATGACGAATATTATTTCACATCATACCCTCACGCTGTACGGTAAAAATCGCTCTATTTTTAAAATGTCTTGCTAAAACAATCCACACACTTTTACCACCATGAACTTTTTTAACTTCGTAGGGACTAGTTCCATCAATATATAAAAAACTCTCATCAAACAAAATTAAACTATCATCAGGTGGTACTAATTTAGTTCTATCAGTAAAATCTAAGTTATTAAAAGTTAAAAGCTTTATTGCATCATCTTCAATTGGATAATTACTATAAATTTTCTTCGTTAAAAGTTTCATAACTTGTGATAAAAAAGTTAAAAGTAATGTTTTACCAGTTCCTAATTTACCAATAATTACGGATAATGGATTATCTCAAATAAAGTAAACTAAACGAAAAACATTTAACTGATAAAAAACATTTTTTCAAACTCACCAAACAAAATATACACATTGTAAAGCAAATAATAGTCAAAATACTAAACCAGTATAATTTAATGAAATTATTCAAAGTAATAAATCAATTAAACTAAACAAAACCATTGAACCACTAATATAACAAAAATTTATTAGAAAAAATACAAACTTTTTCATTTTACCTCCAATAGTTATTTATTATTAAACTAGTATTATTATGGTTTTCTCTCCCCACAAATCATAAAATTAATTACTATAATTAATTTTGTAGAATGAATATTAAAAAATATTAGTCAAATAAATGCAAAAGAAATATTTTTTACAACATTATTTATATTAATAATTACTGCATTCATAATGAAAATAATTATATTCAAAAAAAGATTCTAAAATTTTGTGAGAAGAAAAAACCATAATAACAACAAAATTTAATTATTTAAAATAACTAACTATTTTAAAAATCATTCACAATAAAAACCAAGTTAAAAACAAAATTACAATTCAAACACCAACCATCAAAGTTAAATATTCATTTTGAGTTAAATTCCAAGTTGTAATACTTTCAACATTTATTTTATCTATAAACAAAAATATATGAATAAAAAACTCTTTTAGTTTTTCTCAATCATTTTGCATATTTAAAAACTCCACATTTTTTCAATAAGTTTAAAAAACATTCCAAAAAATAAAACTATAAATAATACAAACGATATCACATATAAAAATTCAGGAGCATTTGAACCAATAATATAACTTACAAATTGAACTCAATAATCATATAAACTCATTTAATTTAAACTTTCTAAGTCATTAATTAATTGTTGTACTTTTTCATCACTTCAATTTGTTAAATTATTATTGTTATTTGTTTTTACTTTTTTAGGTTCATTTTGAAATAATGCTTTATGCATACGCGTAAAATAATTTTGTTTATATTGATTATATAAATCAATTATTTCTGTTCCAGTTAAAAATTTTCAATCGTGTTGTTTTAAATTTTCATCATATTTTACAATACGATAAGAATTATTATAAATTAAACCGATTGCTACTTGTTCAGAATGTTTTTGACTAGGATAAATAAATTTATTACTCAATCAAAAACCAATATGGCGATTATGATTAGGTAAATTTATAAAACTTGCTTTATCTGTTTCAAAAGGAATAAATTCCTTAGAAATAAAATAATTTGCTATATTCTGATTTTTCTTAACAAAATTACTCAATTTTATCAACTCCTCTTTTAATTGATTTTTCATTATATTTATAAAAATATGTTGCATATAAAAATTGAATATATATAATGAAAATATTTAAAGTTAATATAATTAAAATTAAAATATTAAATATTAAATCCCATTTATCTAATGAATTGTTTAAATATCTTGTAACTAAATAATATAAAACTCAAATTACAAAAGATAAAATAATAGAAACAAACAATGAGACCAAAATAGTAAATAATAAATTAGTTTTATTAATTTTCATAAAATCAACTCCTAACTAAATATTTGTTTAATAAACAATGTTATATTTAATGTTTATATATTACTTATTTATTGATAAAAACATTGATTATTAACAATGTTATACATAATGCTAATATATTGCTTATTTAATGTTTAATAAACAATGTTATCAACAATGTTAAATATATAAAATAATAAAAATTGGCACACTGAAAAATACTATTAAGTTTTAAAATAATAGTTATATAAAATAAATTAATAAAATATAAATAAACTAGTGTGCCTTAATTTTGTTTAAAATAACTTAGAATATAATGTTATATTCCATTAAAATCCTTTGACCATATGACGGAAAAAGTTTAATATCTTAATGATAATAAATAATCCAAATGGAATTAAAATAATTCACGCATCGCCTAAAAAGGTCATTAACTGCGGTAAAATACCATATACAGCATCTTTTACTTTACCCATTGCATTACCTAAACCAGTTCAAATGGAATCCATTCCAGTCCCAAAAGTAACTGCATCTGCTAAAAAATTCATTATTTTCTATCCTCCTTTTTTTCAAGTTCTTTAAATTAAAAAATTGAAATTTGCAAACTCGCTCCGCTCGTTGTCGCTTTGCTCCACTTAAAAAACATTATTGAATAAATTATCCGCTAATAAATTACGCGGAATAATTTATTCTTTTACTTTTTAATTTCAATATCTTTTGCAATCTTATTGACAGTATCAATAACATTATCTTTACCATACTTTTTCACTAGTGACCGCAAAATAAAATATTGTTTTGTTTGCATAATTTCAACTCCTTAATTAAAATATTAATAAAATTTATTTCTAAAAATGTAAATACCACAAAAATACAAAATGTGTGTGGTTTCTACATTCTAAATTTTCATTCTTCAAATAAACCATCAATTACATCTTCTGGTTTTTGTCCTTCAAATTTTTGGCGCAGTTTAGCCGCTTTATTGGTAGGATTACCTTTTTCATCGTATTTAGCACCTTCAAATTTTCTATCATAATTATATCTATAAGTTAGCATTTTTTTCAATACATCTGCTAAATTACCTTTTACAGGTGCTTGTTTAAATTCTAAAACAACATTACCATAATTATTATCATTATTATTTCCAATTGTCGATACTCATTTTGCAACATCACGAGTACCAATACCAGTACCTAATGAATAATTTGCTACTTGAACATAATCATTATCTTTTATAGTTATTTGATTACCTTCTGGTCAGTTTGGTTTTGGGGCTTCTGAAGGAAATGTTGCACTAGTTCCAGCAAAATTTATTTTTCCACTAGCAATTCTAACATTATTAAATACTTTTTTTGTTTATTAGATGGTAAATCATCTATACTAGTTAAAATTAAACAATCCTTTTCCTCAATATAATTTAATGCAATTACTCATGATAAAAAACTATATCCTAATCAATATTGAAATATTCGTACATTAGGTTTTGTTTTAATTGGCATTGATAGTAAGGGTACTAAGTTAGCATTTTGAATAATTGATTGTGGATAAGAATAAACACCACTCACATTGCCTCAGCATTTAATATTTCCAAATAACATTGATTTAGGATATTTAATTTCAATTCCAGTAAAGACAGTATCTTCGGGTAATGATTTATGTAATACTAAATGAATACTATTTTGATTTTTTCATTTAAAGTCAGTTATTTTAACTAAATGAGTAGATTTAATAATATCAACACCATCAGGTGAATAAGGGCGTTTGTATTCTTCAATGATATAACATTCATTTTTGTTGTCTTCGGTAATTGGTTCATTAATAGATACTATTTTTAAGTCATAGGATTCTAAAAATTTTTTGTCTTTTTTTTGAAATATCATTAATTAAAATATCTTTTTCATCAATCATTACATAACTTGTGCTATTATCTTGGACTGTGGTATTTTGTTGAATTTGTAATTTAAAATTAAAATCACTAATTTCATAACCAGTTATTTTAATATATTCATCTTTGTCAATAAAACCTATTTTAACGCTATTTTGAAAGTAGTTTAAGATTGGTTTTTGCTTTGTTTTAACAAGATTATTAATTTTATAAATATAAAGGGTTCTAGCACGGTCTTCACTAAATAATTGTTCTAAATCGGGGTCGCTATACTGTGATTGAATAGCAAAATCTAACGGAATACTATCAATTGAATAATCAATTGGTTCATCATTTTCTGCTAATTGTGCTAGCATTTTTTCAGATGGTTTTAACATTATTCTTGTTCTCCTTCTTCATTAGGAATATTGATAATAGTTTCGTTGTTTTTTAATTGTCTGTTTAAAGTAGCATTTACTGGTAAGCGAACATCAACAATTAACTCATCAATATTTTTAATATTGAATGTTCTACTATTTAAAACAGCATTATCATATTTAATTAACTTAATAATAAATTCAGTTAATTTAATCTCTTTAATGTATATCATTTGTTCGTATGATGCATTTGTTTGAATATTTACACCAGCAACTTCGGCTTGCGTTTGTTGGGCTCCCTTAGCAATTGCGGGAACATGATGACGATTTATTTTATAGTAATTAGTTAATAATCAATCATATATTTTAGTTAATTGTTCACCTTTAAAATTACCAACGATATAGTCTACTGGTTGAAAATTACTATCAGGGTCTCCTTCAACTAATAACAAGTCATTTTCAATAAATGAAGCCAACATTTTACTAATTTCTTGGTCAACAACACCAGTCACGCCGTTAGTATTAATAGTAAATTTACCACTATTTAATAATGGGTCTAACATTATCTTTTCAGCAATAATATCTAAAATACAATACTAGCAAATTGTTTTCCATAACGAACAGAAGGCTCAAAATTAGGGTTATTAGGAATAATTTCAATTGGTATAAAATCAATTGGTAATATTTCTTCTCTTTGCAATGTTGTATAGTTATTTTATTTAGCATCATCAATATATAAGTCGGTAATAGTGCTGTATAATCGTGTTTTTAACTTTCTAATAACTTTTACTTGTTTAGTTACATAATTAATTTCTAATTTTTCAGTAATAAAAACACTCTGATCATTTTTAATATAAGAGTCATAATCAAAAGTACACGATACTAAATTACCTAATTCATCATACTGATCATTATAAAAATCAATGGTAATAAAATTAAGTTTTGAATTATTAGCAAAAATAAAATATGCACCTTTACCATTCTTATTAATTTTATATTTTTAAAAAGTTATTAATTAATTTAGTATCTATCTGTAAAAATTAGCATTATCTTCACAAATTCTTTTTTCTAAAATTTCATTATGTTTTTGAACAGTAACATTTTTACGATTAGTAATCGTTGATGCTAAATTAAGATAATAACTATCAATATCATAATCTTTTTTTATTTTCTTTTTTGCTGGTAACAATCTCATTTATAACTTCCCCTTTATTTTGTTTATTCTTTTTTAATAACATCTTCAATACTATCTTGTTTTTGTTCTTTTTTATGTGTTTTGATAAATTTAATTGTTTCAATAATTAAAACAATAATTCCTGCTCCAATAAGCATTGCTGAAACTATAACATATGCTGGTCAAGAAATACCTAGTGTTTTTTCTCCTATAAAACAAATAATAATTCCTGCGATAAAAAACAATGATGAAAATCCAAATATTTTCAAAAACATAATTAAATCTTTAATAGTAACTTTTGGCATAAAATCACTTCCTTTCTAATTTATTAATTAATATTTTTTTCTTCAAATAAATAATGTTCCCATTGGTGAATTTTTATCAGTTTTATCTTTAACATTAACAATTCCATTAACAGTAATCTCTAAACTATAACCACCAACAAATGATGCACTAATATTATTATTAAAATAATAAAATGTTTCGATTACTCCAGAATAAGGTCACTTAAAGGGGGAAGCAGAAATTTTGTAAATATAATTTATTCTATTAAAATCTTTAATTTGATAATCTTGACTATTTACTATAAAATCATCAGTATCAACATCTTGTCATATACAAGAATTGTATACTCCTTTTGCAGTTGGTACTTCTTCATCTGTTGATTTATCATTAATAGATTTTGTTATTGGTACTTGAATATTGTTTTGTATTGCTCTGACTGCTTTTGTAAAATTTGGTGCTGTTTCTTCAGTTGGATTTGCAATTTTTAAATCATTTGTCAAAATATTAATTGATTGAATTTGATTTTTGCTTTCAATAGTACTGTCAGCAATTAAATTGTTTAATTCTAAGTTTGTATCTTTATTAACAACATCTTGTTTTTTATTTATTTTATTGTCTAAAATATTATCTTCTTTAATTCTTTCATTTCTTTCTTCATTTATTAAATTATCTATTTTTTTATCTAATTTGTCATCGGTTTCTATTCTTTCAGTTTTTTCTTTTTCTAATAAAGCATCAACTTCTAACTGAGTATAATATGCTTCTAAATCTATCATTGTTAAATCAATACCTTCTTCTTGAAAAGTACGAAACATTTTCTTTAAAGTTGTTAGATTAGCCAATGATTTTGCATAGGTAGGCAATAGACCTTGTCATGTTGTTATAGGGTCATTTTGTGAAGAATAATTAATATCACCAACACTAATATTTGCCGAAGTAAAAAACTCAATTGGAATACGGTTAAATGTTCAATGTTCAATCGTAATAAACACCATATTAATACAAATTTTCTTTAATAATGGATCTTTAAATGTTTCAAACTTTAATTTTGAAAATGGATAGTTTAAGTAAGAATTAATCATATTTTGGGCTCTTAAAGCAAATGTTTTAAATCATAATTCTACATCACTTTTAAAGAACTTATTATAACGAACTGGAACTTGTGTAATTTTACCTGTCATTGGAATAAAATTATTATAATTTTCCAAAGTAACATTTTGTCATAATTCATTTAACATTTAATCATCTCCTTATCATTTACTTTTTTTAGAATATATTTTATTTAAAATAAACTTTTTACTATTTAATAGTGTTTTTGTTTTAATTGTTTTGTTTAAATCTTGTTTTGTTCTGAGTTGTTTATATGCTTGAAATACTAGTCCATTACCCAATAAACTAGTAACCGCACTATCTTCTAGCGTATTTAACAATTTATCTTTATTAAAGTTATTTTTAAATTGTTCTTGCATTTTTAATATCTTAGCAATTGTCCGATATATTTTAAAACTATCTTTTATTACTTGCTGATAAGCAAGCGGGGCAAAAGAAACTAAATTAAACAAACTTGTTTTTTTAAATCCCCAACCAATGGTCGCATGGAAAAAAGAAGGGTTTTAACAAATACATAGAAATTGAATAAAAATAATAAACCATTTATTAAAATGGTTTTTTTATTTGTAAAACCAAAATTATTAATTGATTCAGAGAAAGGACAACATCTTAAATTCTTAAAATAGAAACTTTTTATTACAACTTTTTGATACCCTCTTTAAGTTGTTTACACATTTATTAAATATCTTAGAAATCTTTATAAAGTGTACCTGTTTTTTCTCCAATTTTAAGGTGTTGTCCTTTCTCTGTTTCAGTTAATTAATTTGCTAATAAAAAAACTTAATAAAGGAAGGAGTAGGTAATGAAAATTAATAAGCAACAAACAATATGTGATGTTGATAATTGCTATAAAGCAATATCATTCATTACCGAAGAATTTTTATTAAATAAAGTTTTATGAACTTGTGAAAAACATAAAGATTTATTGAATAAAGTAAAAGATAAAACACAAAAGCGGTTTTATAAACGCTTAGAAAATTCAAAAATTATCTTTGATTATGAAACTGGTTTATTAAAACTTAAATTTTATAAAACAACTTAATGCAGAGCGGAACGGTTATTTTAAATAACTAAGTGTTTTTATTCCACAGCCGGCCGAGGCAAGTACTGAAATAGTGTATGAGGAAAAATGTAAATCGGCGCTGGTTCATTAAAACTAAGCGATAGTCGTGATAAGTCCAAGGTTAATATCAAACGACAATAAAAATAGAGATAGTGACTTTACAATTAAATTTGCGAAAAGTGTGGTTGGTTGGAGTTTTATAGCATTTGGTCCTTTAAAATGCGAGTGAATTTTTAATTTAAAAACTGAACGTCAAATCCCAGAGCAAAAGCACAAATGGGCACGGATAAAGGAAGACATATATATGTCTGGCGTCAATATTAAAAAAACAACTGTGGATTATTAAACATTCAAACAATTAACATATCGCCACCGCTCACCCAGTGAGGCGGATGGCATAGTAAGTAAATAGATAAATACTTATATAACTAATTCTCGCTTGGCACTTTCACTTGGGAGTGAGTGCCAGCGAGTTAAAACTAGGAGGAAAAAATAAATGACAGAATATAAAAGTAAATATATTAATAAAACTTGAAATGAAATAACAACATCATTTTATTGAGTTAATTGTCAACCTATTAATTGTCGTATTTCACATCATAAAAAAACATTATGATTTGCAATGTTTAGAATGAGCCAAAATGTACTTAAATTTATTTAAAGATAAATGAGATGTTATTGCTTCTTATATGCAATATTACAAAATTAACGATATTTTAGATTTAGCTTCTGATGGTTGAAAAATATTGCAAATTGACCAAAAAATCAAAGGAATAATTTAGGAGGTATATATGAAAAAGTTAAATAAAACTTGTATTAAAAAAGATATTGAGGTTATTGTTTTCATAAAGAATGCAATCAAGAAAATAAATTAAGTGAATTAATGCTTAAAAGTTATTCAGTATCATTTGAAGATATTGCAGATGAACATTGAGCATTAAATACTAAAAAGAATTAGGAGGAATTAAATTATGAATAAAAGATACTTATTGGTAATGAAAAGTAAATATAGTGATTTTAAAACGAGCTGTTTTTATACATTAGAAGAAGCAAAAACTATTGCTAATGTTGAAAATCAACAAGAATGATTAACAACTATTATTGATTTAGAAAATGAAAATATTAAATGACAAGGATGTGAATAATATGTGAAAAGATGAAAATGGCAAAGTTTATACCGAAGAAGATTTATTTAATGAAGCATTAGAAGAATGTCATTCAGAAGAAAGTGCTTATTACTATATTGATAGTTTAATTGAAGAAAAGAATTTGGAGGAAATTTAATAATGAATAAATTTATTGGAATTGGTAGAATAACAAAAGATATTGAAATTAAGAAAACAAATAATGGAAAAGAATATACTATTTTTAATTTAGCAATTACTCGCCCATATTCAAAACAAAAAGAAACTGATTTTATTCCTTGTCAAGTTTGAAATAAACAAGTAATTACTTTACAAAAATATTGTCAAAAAGGTAGTCAAATAGCAATTACTGGTGTTTTAAAATCTTTTAAAAATAAAGATAATAAAACTGAATGAATAGTTCAAGTATCTAATTATGAATTTTTACATACAAATAATGATTTAAAAAAATCTGATAAACCACAAGAAAAAATAGAATTTAATTCATCTGAGACAAAAGAATTATTTAATAATGATAATCAAAATATTGGTAATGATCAAACAATTTTATGAGATTAGATTTAAAACCTTTATATATTTTTAATGATGAATTACATAAGTATAGTATTTTAATACCTAGTGTAAGTAAAATTGTTAATATTTTAGTGCCAAAAGATTTTTCACAAATTGATGAGAATATTTTAAAATTAGCACAAAATCGTGGAATATGTTTACATAATATGATTGATGTTTGAATAAAAAATAATTTTGATGATGAATTAATTGAATTTATTGATTGTGAAATAAAATCACATCGTGAATTATTTAAAAATTTTACAAAACTATATCAAGAAACTTTTAAAGATATTAAATTTAAATATTATGAAACTGAAAAAACACTTTATAGTCCTTTAATGTGTGGGACAACTGATTTTATTGTAATAACAACTGATAATGAATATATAATATGTGATTGAAAAATTACTAGTTCTAATGAGAAAACAGATATTGAACGCTATATTTGGCAATTAAAACTTTATTATTTATTAGAAAAAGACTTTTGTATAGATAATAAAAAAATATTAATGATAATTATAAATCCAAAATTAAAAATAGTAATTAAAGAAAAAGTTGATATTACTAAACAAAATTTAGAACAAATTAAAGAAGCAATTTTAATATGACAAAAAAGAGAGGAATGAGAAAATGCCACAAGAAACTAAAAAAACATTAATAGCAAGTATTGGTGAAATACAACACGATTTATCATTATATTTAGAAAAAAACCAAACAATGAAAATGAATGGTAGAACAATTTATAACTATTTTGGTGAAGCACAAGTATTAGAATTAGTTAAAAAAGAATTTAAAAAGCATCATATTACATATATTTGGAGTTATGTGAAAGATACTTTAAAAGTAATTAATGATATACCATATTTTGAAATGGAATTAACTTTATGTAAAGAAACAGAAGAAATTAAAACTTATTGACCTTTTACAGGGAAAAATACTGACCCCGCTAAAAGTATTGGGTCAGCATTAACTTATGGAGTTAAATATGTTTTAAGCAAACTATTAGGTTTACCAACCGAAGAATTAGACCCCGATAATAGTGAAGTAAGTAAAATTAATTCTAAACAAGAAAAAGAACAAACAGAAATTATTAACAATTCAAATTCAAATTGAATGAGTGAACAGCATTTCAATAATATTAAAAATTTTATTACAAATACAAAAATAGAATAAGATATTATTTCAAAAGGTAAAAATTGATTAAAAGAAGAATTAAATGTTGAAAAATTATCACCAGTTCTGATTAGAAAACAAAGCAAAGATTTTTATTATCAATTTAAAAAAAGATTTTTAAGATAATGATAAAAATAGGTATTGACCCATCAGGAACTGGTACTACAGCTATTACTATTTTTGAAGATAATAAATTAATTAATAAATCTGAATATAAAAATAATAACTGAATTACACAAACCAATATTATTTTAGATGTTTTAAGACCCGATGCAATTATTAATATTGAAGATTGTTTATATACATCTGCTAATGCGAGTAAAGATAGAGATAATTTATTAAAAGTAATTGGAGCAGTTAAATACAATACAAAAAAAGTAAGTAATATTAATTGAACATCGCCAAAATATACTAAATTAATTGTTAAAAATATAGAAAATTTAAGTAAATATAATGATAATTGTTTATGATCGTTTGATAAAGATGTTAATTTAACTTATAAATATGGTAAAGGTTGGTTTTATAATAATGAAAAAATAAGTAATCATTTACGAGATGCCATTATTATTGCTAATTATGAGGGTTAATATTATGAAACATTCATATAATCAAAAAACAGGAAAATATTATTCTAAATTAATTCGTAATGTTAATATTTACTTAAATAAAAATGAAAAAAAATTTGAAATGAATTTAATGACTTTACTTATTCGCAACGAATAGAATATCTGATTAATTTTTATATAAAACACAATAAAGGCGATGATAAACATGAATAAGTATATTTTATGTTATCGTTCAGAACAAGGTAATCGCCCTTGTAAAATTCTACTTGGTGAATATATAACTGGTAACGATATTGAAGATGTAAATATTAATTCAACCTGAGACTGAGAATATTTAATCAATAAATATGGTGAAAAGAATTTAATTATATTAAAAAATAACCTTAATGGGTTATTTTTTTAAATACTATTCGTTAGTTGTCTAATAGCATCTTTTTGTGCTTGTTTTTTGTTGTTTACTTTAACTTGTTTTTTAACATTTTTAATTTGACTTGTTTTTAATGCTAATTCTGTTGCATATTCAGGTCCTCGTAAATGTTTTTCGTGGGCAATAACAGCAGTTCTTAATTCTCTAATTTCTGCTTTATATTTTTTAATTTTTTTAGCAGATAAGCCTAGAATACCAAGACTACCCATTCCACCTGCACCTGTTAAAACAAGTAAAGTAATCATTAATGTTTCATTCATTTTATTTAATTCCTTTCTTATCCTTACTCAAACAGTGGCCATCCATCCTTTCAGAACAAAATAATTTATAAATTAAACTATATAACCACCCAAAAATATCAACCGCCCTAATAATATAGTTTATTTTAAATTTAATTCTTTGTTAATTTCATTTTGTATATTTTTTAATTTTTCTTCTGTTATACCATCTAAATTATTTCATTGTTTTGCTACTCTTGGTTGAATAACACGCGGATTAATCCGACAATCTAAACAATGTCGTAAATGGTCTTTTTTTCATTTTGATTTATCAATCCAAATAATAATTAAAGAAATTATTAAAGTAATTAAAGGTAGTATTGTAAATACTAATCCTATTTTAGATATTTTTAACCTTGGTATATCAATTTTCATATCTACCTTTGGTTTACTACTAGCAACAAATATACCCTGAATTCCATGAGTAAATAAAGGTGTTAATAATATAGCAATTCCATTACCTCAATATTGACCATAATTATATCAATTAATTTCATCTTTAATGCCATTAATCATCCCATATTCTAACCAACCATTAATTAATAAAAATAATATTGTATAAAAACTAACTATTCAACTACGAATTTTATATTTTCTTTCTCATTCTCTAATATCTTTATGAGTTCAATTATAAGTCGGAATAGGGTCTTTTTTAAATCAATTTCAAGGTAAGGCACCCTTTAATCAAGTTGTTTTATCTTGTTTCATAATTATTTACCTCATTTAATTTTTTATTCATTTTTATTTAATTCTAATCATTTTTTATTGAATAGTTTTTTAATATCATTTCTATTATTTAAAATAATTCTTCATATTGGATGTTTTTCAAGTAAATTTAATTCATTAATAGTTGTTGCACTATTTATTTTTCTTATCAATATATCATAAGAATCCGATGTTTCTTTTGGTAAATCAATATCCATATCACGATTATAAATAGAATGTGGTTCATCTGACATTAATTCGCTATTATTTATTAATTTTCTTTTAATTGTTAAATCTTTAATAACAATATTATTTGTTTCATTTTTAATTGATCCATCTTGCTTAATTGTTATGCTTTCATAAGAATTAGCTGCTAAAAATGAAAAAATTGATTTTTGTGATATTGTTTCAAAATAATGTGTTACAAATTTATTAGCAGATGAATAGTCTGTTATTGAAATTGATATTTTATAGTAATATTTTGTTAAATCATAATCTGGAATTTTAAATGTTAATTTTTCGTTTGCTTCTGGATAATTAATTAATTCTCAATCATTGCCACCACTAATATATATCATCACTGCCTAATAATGAAGAACCATTAATAGTTTTAATATTTGTACCGCTTACTAATTTATCTTGTTTAGTATTAATATCTTGTGATGTTTTTACAATATATTTATCATCAACTTTTTCAATATAATTTTTATTTAAATCACTATCTTTAATAATATCTGTTGGAATATCGCCACCTTGTTTTGCTTTTCAGACATTATTTTCATAATAAATACTATCATTATCAAATGGAACAATAAGTTTAATATATTCGTTATAATCAATTTTAGAAAAATCATTAATAGTTGGATAAAAAATATTAATACTATTATCTGTTTGTAATCGTTCTTTTAATCAAAATAATAATGTTGAATAAAAAGTTTTTTTACTAATATGTTTATATTCTTCTTCTCATGAATGAGCATAATTATCTAAACTAGAATTATAAGGTCTAGATACTGTTTTACTAGATATAATATCAATTATTTCACCGGCTAATTTTAAAGCATTTTTAACATCTCTGGTAATATTTTCATTTGCTTCAGAGTCATTAGTTTGTGAATAAGCAACTCCACCTTGTGAAAATGAAGCACTACCAGTTAAATCATTAACTCCTTTTGGTAAATATCAATTTATAACTGCTAATAAACAAGCAGATTGAATATAACTTAATCATTTATCATATTCAATTAAACCAGTATTATCTTTTTTTTACTCATGGAAATAAATCTTTTTTATTAATTTTATCGGAAATTGTCCCACCTGATAATCTATCCATTCATAAACTAGTTTTTAAAATAGCATTATAAATTAAATTATCATTATAAGCAGATTGTTTTCTATCATTAATAGGTTGTCAAAGTTTACTTTCTTTAACATCTTCAACTGTTATAAATAACAAATTATTTAAATTATTTTCCATATAAAACACCTCTTAATTGATTACGATATTTATTTTTTAAATTACTTGGCTTATAACTATTAATTTTTCTTTGTACTTTTTTAATTTTTTGAATAGTTTGATTAGTTTTGTAAAACATATTTTTAACTGGTATTTTATATAAATTCTTAATATTTTTAACATCACTTCGGCGTTCACAATACCATTTTTTATTATTAATTTCACCAGCAAAATTAAAATTAAAATGTCCAATTTTTAAATTATTAATAAACTTTTTAATTTGATTTAATTTTTGAACTGTTGGTAATGTTAATTTAGTAGTTCCTTTTGGGTATTTTTCTTTTAATGCTTGCGGTAATCGTTTTTTAATATAATTTCTTAAATGACTAGGTAATCATTTTCTTAATCAATAACGCCAAAATAAAGTTCCTGCATTAGATACAGCATTACTTAATAATTTTCAAATTTCAACTGGAACACTAGGATAAACATATGGACCATAAAATTTCGAATGTTTTGCTGTTTTTGTATATATTAAAATAGTTAAATTACCTGTTAAAGTTAACTTATTTGTAATATTAAACATACCACTATCAAGTCAACTACTATTTAAAGGTTGTCAATTAGTATTTAAATAATTTTCATTTTTAAATTGTTCTCTATTTTTAATATTATTATCTTTTTCTAATTGACTTAATATTTGCTGTATTTCTTTTTTATGACCTTTTTTAATTAAATCTAAATAAGTAAATGGATTTAATCACTGATAAATATCTTCAACTTTATTTGTAATTTTATTATATTTATCACTAATATAATTAATTGGCTTTAATATTTTATTTTTAACTTGATTAACTCTATTAATTAAATTTACAAATTTACTTATTAAAGGTTTATTTTCTAAATTAGATACTAATAAAGTTAAAACGCGTAATATTAGTAAATTCATTTTATATTAACCTTGATTATTTGGTTTTGATTCTGGTTTTGATGCTGAAATTAGATAATCAACTGGAACTCTAAAAGTTTTATTTAGATTACTTTTAGCGGCAGTAATTTCATCTTGGCTTGGTTGTTTTTCCAAAATAATTTTACATGCTTTTGGATATAAAATAGTTGGTGTTGCATATTGAACTTTACCAATTCATTTAGGGTTAGCAGTATCATTATCTAAAACTTGTTGAATAGTATCCATATTAATTGGATAAGCTCATACTTGTTTATTAATAATTAAACCATTTACATTAGTAAAATTATAACCTTTATCACGGTTAACTTGTCCTTTTGTATATGTTTTTTCTAAATGAAAGCTTTTTGATACTGGAATACCCATTGCTGTATTTTCATATAATTCACCATTAATCATCGATTTTAATTGTGCTTGTGAACCAATTACTTTTAAATAAGCAGGTGTTAATCCTAAATATGATCTTCGACCTAAAACCATAAACATTTTATCTGTTGGTAAACCAAAATATAAATTACTAATTTGATTTGTTAATTCAATCAAAGTTTCATTTAATGTAAAGAATGCTTTATTTGCATCATCTGCATTTTCGGCTGTATAACTACGAAATGGAATTACTTCATATTGACCATCTGCTAAACAATAATCATAAATAGCCTGAATTAATTCACATTCTAAATTAACAAATTTATTCTGTACAACACTAGAAATAGCATCAGCAATAATACCATTTTTAATATTTTGTTCTATTAATGCTAAGTCAAAAGCCTCATTCATTAATTTTAAATTAAATCTTTTATCAATCGGAACTGGAATTCTTGTTAATCCCATTGTTTGAGTTGTCCCACCATTTGGTAAAGTATAATCATTTTGTCATACAACACGATGAGTTAAATTATATAGTGCTTGTCCTGCATTAGGTAACCAAGCAACTTGTTCTGCGGTTGCAGTAGCATACTGCATAATACTTGCATATTCATTATATAAAGGTCCACGCAATAAAGCATTAACCATATCAACATACGCTTTTTGATCTGTTGTATTACCTTGTAATGTAAAAGGTACTTGTGGCAAATTAATTGTTGCTATAATATTTCACTCCCTTATTATCTAAGGTTTTTAAGTGTATAATCAGTTAATTTTTTAATTTCATCAGGAATATATGCTCCTTTTTCTTTAATAGTTTCAATTTCATCAGTCATATTTTCACTAGATTTTTCAATCATTTCTTTAATAAAATTAGTTGGTGAAACTGATGGTTGTTCTTCAACAAACAAATCAGGTTTTAATTCTTTTAAAGTTTGCATTTTTTCAGATAAAGAACTACCACTAACTTTTTCTAAATTAGTTTTAATATCTTCAATTTTAGTAGATGGAACATCTTTAAATGCTTTTAATTCATCTAATTCATTAGCAACTTTAAAATAATCTTCTTTTGAAATAGTATCTTTTCGTTTTTGTATACCTTCAATAATTTGTTTTGTTTCATTATGAAATTCATTTAAAATATTATCTGCAATTTCTTCACTTAAACCTTGTTCGATTAATTGTTCTTTTGTAAGTGCCATTTTATAAACCTCTCTTTTTTTATTCTTGTTCGAATAACAAGTCAGCATAAGTCTTTTTAAGGCGGAAAGCATAAACCGTAAATTACTTTTTTGTTAAAAGGATAAACCGTTAACATTATTTTACACTATTATTTTAATAATACAACTATTAATATAGAGAAGAATAAAATATAACTTAATATATTTTACTGCTAATTTAGCCCTTAAAACGCGTAATTAAGAGTATTTTAAAAGATAAATTTATTAAAATAAGCGCTAATTTTGCTTGTATATATATATATATATATATATATATATAATTAAGGGCATATCTTGATAAAAAGTTTCAAGGTTAAGAAAAGGAGAAATATAATTATGAAAAAACTTTTAAGTTTATTAAGTGTATTAACAATTAGCGTAACTGCTGTACCAACAATAGTTGCAAATAAACCATATATAATAACAGTACCAAATGATAATGAAACAGAAAAAATTAATATAACTAGATTAAAATCAATTCCTTTTATTGTTTATACAGAAAATTTAAATACAGAAAAAGAAATTGCTCAAGAAATCTTATTGGGATTAATGACTAATAATTCAGAGCAAGATGTTTTTGTTGATATTTATTATTCTTTTTTAGAAAATAATGAATGATGAAACTTTAAAAGTGTAAATTTGAAAAATCCCGAACCAGGTAAATCTGAAGAATATAAAAATGCAACTTTAATTGCAAGCGTTGATAATAAAAACTATAAAGGTGCTATGGTCTTTGATGTTACTTTAACAAAAAACAAAAATTTTAAAGATGTTAAATTAGATACAAGTTTAACAAATAAAGCTTTAAGATACATTCAAGATAGAAGCAATGACCCTTCTCGACCCAACATAGGACCAGTTAATGAAGTAGTTTATATAAATTGCGGGAATGGCGTTACCAAAAGTGTTATAGAAGATAATTTCGTTTCGGTTGATATTACAAAATATGCTTCATCAAAAGAAGAATTTTTGAAGTATTATTCGTCAATTATTTTAGAATATGATTATGGGTCAAATTGATGAACAGATAATGAAGGGTGAGCTTATTCTGGCGGAAAAAACATTGGTTTCCCATTAAATAAAATAGTTACTATAAATGGAAATGATTTAAAAAATGGTTTCAATAATATGGAAACTTATAATAATAAAAGTAATTTAAGAAAAGGACAACTTTGACATAATGTATCATTAGAATGAAATGAAAATATTTTTAAAATGAAATTTGAACTTAGCGGTAATGTATGATGAACACCCGGTTCAAGACATGATCATGCTGTTTTAGGGCAACTTAGAAATGTGAAGTTAACTCTTAAGACTTCTATTGTTAAATATAATGATTATAATAAAGTTATAGTAGAAAATAAAAAATTATTAACAAATAAATTAGTTAAATAAATTAGTTAAAAATAAATATGAAAAAAATACTAAGCATTTTAGTAACAATCACTTTAATTGGAACAAGTACAACAAGTTTAGTTGCTTGTAATACACCACAAGAATATACACCCGAACAATTAAAAGAACAAAAAGAAAAACATAAAATAGATACAAAAAATCAAACTATTAGAGACAATTTAGAATGAATAGCGCCACAAGAACATTCATTCAATACGGTTGATAATAAATGATATTATGTAGTATGAAAAGGCCAAAATTGAAATATTACTAAGTTTAAAAATTATGAAGAAACAATACCTCCAAAGCATGAATATCAATATAAGACTATAGATGAAAAAAGCAAATATAAAATTCAATTACGCTATTACTCACGTAATGATACTAAGATTAATTTAATTATTTTTAAATCAATTAATGAACCAACTTTTATTTGAGAAGAAAATAGTAATAATTTTAAATCAGTTTATCGTTGAAATTTAGACACACAAGAACCCGATTTAATTTTAGATAAAAACGGCAATGTAAAAATTAATGGAGAATAAAAAAAAGATTTAAAATTTAGAGTGCACCCATTTTAGTAAGTACTAATAAAAAGTATTTACTTTTTTTTAATTTAGAGTGCACCCATTTTAGTAAGTACTAATAAAAAGTATTTACTTTTTTTAATTATATCTTTTTCTTTACGATTTGAATATCATGTATTTCATTTTATAACATCTTGTATATATTCTTCATGTGAATTATATATTTTATTATGGATTGTAGCTTTCTTAAGTAATGAATGAAAACTTTCTATAACAATATTATCTGCACAGTGGTAATTTTTTCCCATTGAAATTGTAATACCGTTAGATAAACATTTATCGTGATAAATAGTGGATGTATATTGATATCCGTGATCTGAGTGAATTATTATTCCATTCAGATCTTTTTTTATTAATTTTATTTTATTAATTGCATCATTTAAATTATCCATTACTAATTTATTGTCATTATATTTAGATCACTTTACATCAACTATTTCTTTAGTATATTCATCAATAATTGTTGATTGATAATATCTTTCTCCTTTTCAAATTAAATATGTTACATCAGTATATAGTACTGAAAACCTTGTTTTTATATCATTGAATTTACGATTAATTAAATCAGGATATTGCAATAAGCTTTTTTCTTTATTCTGTTTATATTTCATTTTTCTTCTCATTTTTCTTACATATTCAGATTGTATTTGATTATCACGCATAATTCTTAAAACTTTTTTTGAATTATATTTTATACCATAATCTTCCTTTAAATATTTAGTAATTCTTCGATAACCAAATTGTTTTAAATTTTCTTCATAGACTTTTACAATATCATTTATTGCTTTTTTATCTTTTTTGCTACTGTCATAATTTTTATATTTATCTCAATAACTACGTTTTAACCCTGTTACTTCTAGTAATAATTTTATTGAATATTCACAAAAATTTTATTTAATAAAAGAGACAATTCTTAGTTTGCTTAATTGTAAAAGTCATGGAGCTTTTTTAATAATTCATACCTTGTTTTATAATATTCTAAATTTCTTTTGCCAAAAGAAATTTTAGGTCCTTTAGGATTGTTTAATTTTCCTTTTTTATGATTTGCTCATCAAGATTCTACTGTATTTGCATTTATATTATATTGTTTTGCTACTATTCAACAACTTTTTTGTTTAATTTTCTCAATGATTTTTGTTCTAAATTCTGATGTATATTTGTTATATTTTTGTCCTTTTTTTGCCATATAAAAATGCACCCCCTATAAAAATTTAGCAAAATCTTTTTTTATTTTACTTACTTTTTGGGGTGCACTCTAACTTTAAATCTTTTTGTTGAAATTGGTCACATTCTTCTCGTCAATCAATAACTAATTTATATTTATTCAAATCAGCAAAGGCTTTTAATTTTTCTTTCCGACTTGGTGAATGCAATCCTTTACAATATATTTTGCTCCCATTTGATAAAGTAAAAGTAAAATTTGATAAATTAATAGTATAAGGAATATTATTTTCATCTGACATATTTCATATATTTTGAAATACACTATCTTTTAAATCTTTACTCCAATACATACTAGCAATGATACAAATTGGTTCTTTAATTAATAAACTAATTTTTAATAATTCATCAAACATTTTAATATTTGATATAGTTTTACCACTATATTGTGTTCCAATTTGATTAATTTCATTAACTAATTCATATTTCTTAGCAAATGGATATTTATTACCAATACTACTATTTTGTAATAACCAATAAGGAGTTTCTAACAAATAAGTAAAATGATTAAGCATTATTATCACTTTCTTTTTTAATATCTCTAATATCCGTTTGTAAATTAACAATTATTGGTTGTTGATTATTTAAGTTTAATTCTTTTTCAAGTTCTTTTTCTTGTAGTGAATATTTATAATTAAATGCTCGTTGTCAATATAATTTAGCACCATCAGGCGATTTCATCATAAAATTAATTATTTCACTTTCAATTCTATCAACTTATTTTTCAAGTAAAGGAACTATCTTCTCGCTCTTGTAAATTTCATATCTTCATCGGTTAGAAAGGTTGAATTCATTGGTTAAATCGTTCAAAGTATAGGGTTTATTAGGTGATTTATTTTCTCAAAATTGCTCTATTTTACGATAAAAAGTTGCCAAACTTGCTGTTTTTGGATTAAATTCTTTCATTTTTTACTCCTTTTTGCATATTAAAATTGCTATTATTTAAACAATATGATTAAAAAAAGAGTAATTAATCCTGAAAATATAACAAAAGAACCAACTTGGTTCTTTTTTTTATTACCTATATTTTACATCAAAATAAAAAAAGTAAATTATTTTACTTTTTTCAGTTAAATTAATTTGCTAATAATTAACACTTTAATTATAACACAATAAATAAAAAATAATATCTTTTTTTGCATTTTCATTATTTTTGTGCTAAAGTCCTAAACTATAGAAAAGAGGGTATAAAAATGATAAATGTTGATAACAATTTTTAAAAGAATTTTATTAATTTATTAAATATACAAAGTATTGAAATTATTCAACAAAGTTTAGAAGATTGTGATGAATGAATTTTAAAAAATTATAAAATTGATGAAACTTTAAAAGAATTTAAAAATTATAAAGTAAAAGAAATAAAACCAAGAAAATTAACTATTTTAAATGGGAAAATAACTTTTAAAAGAAGAAAATATTATAAAATTAATCAAGAAACAGGTAAAGAAGAATATATTTTTCCTTTGGATAAACTTTTAGGAATTAAAAAATGACAAAGAATAGATAATTCTGTTAAAGAAAAAATATTATCATTTATTGGCAATAAAAAAGCATATCAAGATATTTTAGATACTATGGAACATGTAAAAATTTGTATAAAAACAATTTCAAATATTATGAAAAATGCAAAAATTGATAAAGAATATTATATTAATAAAACTGATAAAAAAATAAAGGTACCTCATACTTTATATATTCAAATTGATGGAACTTATTTAAAAATGTGAAATGAAAATAAAAAGGGGAAAGAAAAAATAAAAAAACATAGTATATTTTCAACTGTTCATACTGGTTTTGATAAAACAAAATCAACTAAAAAAGACCTGTAATTGCAAATAAATTAGGAGTTATAGAACTAGATAATATTCCAGAATATATTAAAAAAATAGTAAATTAATTAATTTTGTTAGTAAATTACTTACATTAATTACAAGTTATTATGATATTAATGACAATATTGAATTTATGGTATTAGGAAATGGTGCACCTTGAATTAAAAATATGGCAAAATTTATTCAAGAATATTTTCCTAAAAATAAAGTACATTACACGATAGATAAATTTCACCTTACAAGTAGATTTAAAAAATTATATCCTTATCAAAGTAAAAACAAAGAAAACAGAGAAACATACCATAAAGCAGTCGATTATTTTTTTAATGGTAAATATGAAGAATTATTAGAACGCTTAGAAAACAGTGCTTCTTTTATAAAAGAATCAAAAATGAAATTCTTAAAAGAGACAATTAAATTAATTAAAAATAATGAAGAAGGTGTCAGAAATCAAACATTATGAAATAATATTGGTTATCATATTGAGGGTGATATGTCACATTACTGTAAAGGTGTTTTGGTTAAAAAAGCAACTTATCATGAAAAAACTCTTAAAAATAAATTAAATACTAGTATGATGAATTTTAAAAATAAAATTAATTTATTTAATACTAATGAACCATTAAAAGAAAATAGAATTAATTATTCAGTTAATAATTTTGTAAATAATAATTTACAACCAAACTTATATTTTTATTAATTTTATCTAATAAATTAAATAACTTTAATAAACATGTATTTTTGTCGTGGAAAAATTTAAAAAATGTTAAAATATTGTTGACAATAAAATTAAAAGTAATATAATTTAGATAAGTAAGTGGTATTTTTATTCCACAATTTCTAAGATATTAATTAAAACCCTTAAATAATACATACAGCCATATTTTATTAATATAAATTAGTTTTTTCATTATAAAAGTTGTAATCAAACATTAAAGTTTTAAAATTTGACACGGTTAAATTATAAAAAAATGCAAGTAATTAAATAATAAAATGGTTATTATTCTTTAACTATTTATTTTTTATATCCAATAATTTTTTTATAATTCTTTTCTATTAATTTCACAGCATAATAAAAAGAGTTATAAATCATATAACTCTTCATTAATTTATTAATTAATTTAAATAAAACAATTAAAACCATGATATAAAGTATCTTCTCTTTCTTTAAAAATATCTTTAATATCATATTTTTTTCGATACTCTTCAATTCTTCCCGTTTTAATAGTTTTAATTGCTTCACAAGCTAATTTATGCGAATTACATAATGTCATTTGAGGAACATCACCATTATTTAATGGTTCATAATATAATGCTCCTGTAATCATTTCGTTTAAACCAAAACCAGGATATTCTCCTTTTAAAATTCCTTGATGTAAACGAAAGTCAGAAATAATTGGGAATAAATATTTATTTTTATTATGAATTGCTTGTTCAACTACTAAACCAAATTCCATATGAGTTCCTGAATCTCAACCATCTAATTCTAAAATTACATAATCTGCTTCAGTTAAACCAACATAATCTAATTCAAAAATTGCTTTATTTGTAGGACGTTCTTTTTGATTTGTTTCAAAATCAACTGGATTTCCAATAATAAAGTCTGGAAACATTTCACGCAACATATCTCCTTCACGTTTTCTTGTGTTTCATTGGGCCTCAGTAAACATACTACCCGCATTGTAAATTACTTTTTTATTATCTCTCATATTTTTTTCTCCTTTATTGATTAATTATTGTTTCAAATGTTTTAAATTTTTCCATATCAAGACCTGTACTATTAATATCACCAGTGATAAAAGCACCGACAGCAACTAAATCATATCCTAAGTTTTTTGCTTCTTCGTAATTTGTTAAATTAATTCCTCCTGAAGCCATATAAACTTTTGTTGGAAAAAATGTTTTAATTGTTTGAATAAAATTTAATTTAAATGCTGTTGCTGGGAAAATTTTAATAATTTCTCATTTAGCATTAACAATATTATTAACTTCTTGTAGTGTCATTGCCCCTGGAATATACAGTAAATTATTTTGATGACAATATTCACTAACTGCTTGGTTAAAAACTGGATCTACTAAAAACTGAGCTCCGGCTGTTGCTGCTTGCATTGCTTGTTCTAATGTTAAAACTGTTCCTGCTCCAACTAAAATTGTTGGATACTTGTTACGAACAAAACTAATTAATTCTGCAACATTAGGAATTGTGAAAGTTAATTCTAAACATTTAACTTGTAAATTAATTAACTGTTCACAAATTTGTTGAGCAACAACATAATTATGATTTCGAATTACATAAAAAGTTTTATACTCTAATAGTTTTTCTAATGTAATCATTATTCTCCTAAATATGCTTTAATTCTATTAATAATAGAAATTTGATCTAATTGCTTATACTTAATAACAGCATCCGCACTTCCCGATAAACCATAATCATCAACACCTAACATTAAGCCCGTTTTATTAACAAATTTATATCAAACATAATCATTTGAAAATTCAATTGCAATTACTTTTGTTATATTATTTGGTACAATTTTTTCCCGATACGCTTTTGACTGTTGTTCAAATAATTCAACACAGGGCATTGATACAACACGAATATTTTTCTTAATTATCTTAGCTGCAACAATTGCTGGTGCTACTTCAGTTCCTGTTGCAATAATAATTGCCTCCAATGGTTTTGTCTCATCTTCAGCAACAACAATATATCCCCCTTTTAACGTTTGTTCTCAACATGTTTCTGCTAATTGATATGGGGTATCTTGTCGCGATAAGATTAAAGCTGATGGAGCACTTTTTGCTTCTACGCTTGCTTTCAAACACCCAATTGCTTCTTTAATATCCGCTGGACGAAACACATTTAAATTCGGACAATTTCGTAGCATTGCTAATTGTTCAACTGGCTGATGTGATTTTCCATCAAAACCAACACCGATTGAATCATGTGAAAAAGCAAAAATTACGGGTAAGTTTTGAATACAAGCCATTCGAATACATGGTTTCATATAGTCAGCAAAAATTAAAAATGTTGAATTAAATCCTTTCAAACCTTGGTGTAATTCAACACCAATGCTAATTGTTCCGGCAGCAAATTCACGCACTCCAAAATGAACATTATTATTTTGTGGTGTTGATGTTGTTCATGAACCATTATAACCAATAATTTTGGTTGCAGTACCCAAATCAGCACTACCTCCAAACATATTATTTAAACACTTTTGTTGATAATATTTAAACACATCACCCATAATAATTCGTGTTCCTGCTTTTTTATCTTTATCAGTTGTTAATAACGCTTCAAAATCTTTTAAATCAACCGATGGAATTACAAATAATTCTTCATATTCCTTTGGAAATGTTGCTTTGTAAGAAGTTATTTTTTTCTTTCATTCTTCATATTTTGTTGCTCCTCGTTTAACAAAAGTATCTTGTCAATGTTTTTTAACATCATTATCAACATAAAATTGTGGATGATTAAAATCATAAAATGCTTTTACTTGTTCCATCTCCTCGAGAGTAAATGGTGAAGAATGCATAGGTGAACCTTGTTTTGGATGCCCATAACCAATAATTGTTTTACATTCAATTAATGTTGGTTTATCAGATTTTTGCGCTTGTTCAATTGCTTTTTGAATTGCTGGTAGATCCTCATCTGCGTTTTCAATTCGAATATAATTTCAATTTTGTGCTTCAAAAAAACGTTGATAATCAATTTTTAAAACAGCATCACATTTTGTATCTAATTGGCAATCATTTGAATCATATAACATAATTAATTTATTTAATTTTCATACCCCAGCTAATTGGATTGCTTCAATTGCTCCGCCTTCTTGCAAATCACCATCACTACATAAAACATAAGTATAATGGTCAATGATTTTATAATCTGGTTTATTAAATTTAGCTGCTAAATGTTGTTCAGCTAATGCCATTCCAACTCCATAGCCAACTCCTTGTCCTAGGGGACCAGAAGAATTATCCACTCCAGGAGTAACACCATATTCTGGATGAGCTGGCGTTTTTGAATTAATATGACGATAATTTTTTAAATCATCAATTGTTAAATTATAACCAGCTAAATGTAAAATCGCATATTGTAAAGTTGAAGCATGTCCTGGAGATAATACAAAACGATCACGATTAATTCAATCAGATACTGCCGGATTAGCAATTAAATTATTTAAATAAATTGCTTGCATCAGTGGTGCTGCACTTAATACAATCCCTGGGTGGCCAGTTTTATTATAAATAATAGGATCTAGTCCTAAAATTCTTAAATTACTTAAACTTTTTGTTTCTATATTATTATTTGTGCTTTTCATTTTAATTTCCTCCTTATTAAATTAAAATATTAATAATAATTATTTTTTAAATTAAACAAGGAACTTTATTATCAAGAGGTAATAAATGTTGCATAATAATGCTTATTTTTTCTGAAAAATCATCACTGTCAGCATCAATAACAATAAATTTATAATCATTTTTTAATTCATGATATAAAATTTCATATTGTTCATTTAACTTTTCCCAGTAATAATATGGGGTTTCTAATTCTAATTGACGCCCACGTTGTTTAATTCGTTCAACCGCTTTTTCAGTTGAAACTTTTAAATAAATAATGACATCAAAGCCTAACTTTTTCTTCAAAATTGGAACAATAACATTTTGAAAAAAACGATTATAAACTTTAAAATCAATTTCATTCATAATTTTTAATAAGTGGGAAACTCGCACAAAAACAGGGCCTTCTAAAATTGCGCGGTCAAAAACAGTATCCTCTAAATTATCAATGTTGAAAAATTGCTCAATTCTTGTTGTTAACATATAAATTTGCATTTTAAAGGCAAATCCTTCCATATCTTGGTAAAAATCTTTAAAATATGGATTTTCTTCTAATGGTTCTTTAAATAAATTATAGTTTAATTGTTTACATAATTCTTCACTAACTTTTGTTTTTCCTGCTCCAACGGTTCCAAAGACTGCAATTTTCATTTTATTGCTCCTTTCGTTTTTAACCCATTAATTGAACAGCAGTATCTAATGCTAATTCAACCATTGTCATAAAATTATTTTGGCGTTCCAATGCTGTAGTAACTTCTTTAGTTACAAGATGGTCAGAAACTGTTAATAATGTTGCTGCATGTTTTTGCGTAACAATTGCATTAGTAAACAAAGCATATGATTCCATTTCAACAACATCTAACTTATGAGTATGAGTAAAGTCTAATGAATCATTATAACGATAAAAAACATCTGCTGCATGAGCAATTCCCGTGTGAGTTTTAATTCCTTTTGCTTGTGCTACAGTTTCAATTTCATTAAATAATTTTTCACTTGCAGCAATTAAATTACTATCAATATTAGCTGCAATTTTTGCATAATTACTTTCGCCAAATGCTTCACGAACATTAAAGATATCATAAACTTTAATATTTGGATTATAACTTCCAGCTGAACCAATTCTAATAATATAATCAACATCATAAAACTTAAATAATTCGTATGAATAAATTCCAATACTTGGACAACCCATTCCACTTCCAGCAATTGTTACCTCAATGTTTTTATATTTGCCAGTATACATTAACATATTTCGAACTTCATTTACTAATTTTAAATTTGTTAAATATTTTTCAGCAACGGTTTTTGCCCGTAATGGGTCTCCCGGCATTAAAACAACTTTTGCAATTTCTTCTTTTTTGGCATTAATATGTGGTGTCATTTTTTAATTCCTTTCTTTTCCGCTTAATTTAATTACCAATAAATACACCTATCAATGCTATTTTTATTTAAAAAGTAAGGATATTTAAACAACACGAAAAAGAATATTGTTGCATATCCACATAAATGATGTTTAATTTCTACAATTATTTTAATTAATAATTTAAGACAATAGCAAAAATAAAACCATTTTAAATCAAATGCTATTAAACTTAATTATTAATTAATTTTATTATTTATTATCTTTTAAATAATACCTTTTGATAGGATTACTGCTTTAAATTAACAACTAAAAAACGCTTTTTGACGTCTTTCAAATTATTATTTAATAGTTTTCACTAATAAATAATTAATCATCTAACCCCAGAGATAATAACTATAAGTGCAGCATTGATATTTTACCAATGTTTTTTTAGATCGGTCTACTGGCTTAGTTTCACTTTACTCACTATTCCTTCTCAAGAAATATTTTTTCAATGGAATGATGTTAGCTTTCTTCCACTTTACAGTTGCTGGGACAGCCTAGGATTCACACCTAATTCCCGTAACATCAAAAATTGCTTTTTAAAGTTGTTAAAATAATAATATAAAGTTTACTTTTAAAATGCAAGTTAAAATTAACAAATTATTTACCAACTAAAAACAAACTAGGAAAAAAGTTGATATTTTTATAATTAAAAATGAAACTATTGTCAGAAAAATCTAGAAGCATATAATAAAAATTGTAAATAATATTTATGGACCTTATTAAGTATTTTTACTCCTTTCAATTCCAATATAGAATCAAAAAATAGTCAACAATCTAGCCCACCATAAAAAATAATAGATAACATAATAAATCAAATAATAAGCAATCAATAACAAATAGTTATTTATTTGCAATATTATTAAATAAATAATTTAGGTTTAGTTTTAAATTTTGTTATATTCCTTATTAGTAGTAATCAGCAACACAATAACATTTATAAACTATTAAATGAATAATGTGACAATTATTATTCACATACTAATTTTAATTATTATTAAAATAAACGGACCAGATTTATTATTTACATACTTGCTAGCATTAATGCTAGCAATTTTTATTGTTAATTTAAAAAAGCAAGAAAACCCTTGCTTTTTTAAATTAAACTTATTTTTTAGTAAATTCTAAGGTAAATAATGTTGATGTTCATCCAGTATAATAAACCGCATTATTTTTTCCAAATAATAAATCAAAGTTTCAAACTGCTCGCCAACGAAGTGAAAAAGTATCTTTAGTTTCATTTAAACTCACTTTGTGAACACGTTTTTCCCAATTACCAGTTGTAAAAATATCAATTCCTGGTAAATTTTTTGCTTGATTTGCTTCTTTAAAATCATTAATTAATATTTTTAAAACATCTTTGTATTTTCGGGTTTTTAAATTTAAAATTTTAGTAAAAGCTTCTTTGCTAAGATGGAATACTTCTGAATGCTCATTTGATTCTAATTTAAAATGATTATAAAAAGCAACTACTAACCGTCCATATTCCATTAACTTATTTGTTAAACCTTCCTCTGTAATTTCAACTTGAACTTTTAATGCTTGCCCATCATTCATTACTGCTCCAGATAATGGAAACCCTGCCACTTGAATTTTTGCTAAATTCACATGAAAATCAGCTAATCGTAAGTTCTGACCTTCAGTATTAAAAACATTAACTAATGAACGATAAAACTTAACAAAATTTTCTGGAGTAATTTTATTAGGCTGATATCCTTTTCCGGTTCAAACATATGAAGCTGTATTTTCTCGAACAACATTAACACCATTAGTAGTATTATTAATTGCACTTGTTAGTAAACTTAATAAAGTTATTGAAGAATTATATTTAATATTCTTTACAAACTTTTGCAATTCGCTATCACTTTTAATTTTACTTTGTAACTTTTCTAAAATAATATTATCTAAATTAGCAAAACCAGCTGTATAGTTTACATCAAAATTTTGATAAATTGTAGCAAATTCAGGTGTTTTATCAATTTGAAAAATTCCTTCTTGATTGAAAAAATTAACAATTACTCTTGAAATTTTTTGAACCATCCCATTTAAAA
Source organism: Spiroplasma endosymbiont of Seladonia tumulorum (assembly GCF_964020235.1). Classification (NCBI taxonomy): domain Bacteria; kingdom Bacillati; phylum Mycoplasmatota; class Mollicutes; order Entomoplasmatales; family Spiroplasmataceae; genus Spiroplasma; species Spiroplasma endosymbiont of Seladonia tumulorum. Next base: position 141,186 of record NZ_OZ026545.1, read on the forward strand.
CAACTTTCATTTCTTTTGGATTATCAGTAATAACATATTGGATTACATAATCTGAAGTTGTTGTTAAAAGTTTAAACTTAGCTTCAAATTGAAAATGGAAATCTAGTCTAACTGCTTTTACTGTTTCTAATCCTGGTCGATCTAAAATTGCTTGCAATTGAACCATATCAATAAAATTTAATTCATAACTTAAACTATCATTTAATAAATTAATTGGTTTACTATCAGGATAATAATTTGAATAGTCATTATAAATTTCATTATTAATATTATTAAACACAGCAAGAAAGCCATTTTTTAATGTTGCTAAAGCATCTATCGCATCTTTATCCATTTGGTCTAATTTTCTGCTTTCAGTTTCCTTGTCAACCATTGTATACAGCTTATCAAATTTATTTTGATATTCAGTACTATTAATTGTATTTTTATTTTGTGCATAAACTGAAAAATTGTTGATAGCACGTTGTGAAATTTTATTTAAAATTTCCATATCTTTTCCAATACCATTTTCAGTATCATCAAGTTTAAGCGGTTTTTTACAACCGATAATTGGACTATATCCTGCCGTTGCAAAAAAAGTCATTCCTAATAAAATCATTAGTTTTTTCACTATTTAAAATCCCTTCGTAATATCTAATTTTATACTTTTTAATTATAACTTAAAAAAATTAAAACTTAAATATTATAATTACAGTTTCTGGTACTAACTGATGTTAAAATTTCTTTTTTAATTCATATTTTAATTAATTAAAGTCATTTACCTTAAAAATATTACTAATATTTTTAAAATCATCTACAATCTTCACTTTATCATAATTATTTTATATTAACAATATTTTCAAACTAATTTCCTTTTTATATCTTTATTATAAAAAAGCAATAGAGATTGACTTTTTGAAAATATTTTCAATGAAAGCAAAATGTGTAACTAAAAGGTGATTTTAATTACACATTTTAAATATAAACTAATGAAAACTATAAAATATATGTTTCTCTGTTTGCTTAAAATTAAGTTATTTATTAATATTAATTTTAAGCACCCCCATTATAACAAAAAAACTGGTTTGGTGAAAAAAAGTAAAAGAGCAAAAATATTATTGTGTTCCAGCAACAGTTAAATCTATTATTAGTTACATAAATAATAATGATTTATTATCGCAAGATGAATTAGCTAATGAAATGAAAACAAATGATGAAACTTTGATGGTGAATGCTATTCCAATATTAAATAAACATATTAATTTGCAACTACATCCAAATTTTTTAGAATATCAAAATTATGTCTTAGAACAAAATTTTGGTAAAAAGATGAACAAAAACTATGATTACAAAATTTAGTTAAACTTAGTCTTAAAAATGATATGCCAGTAATACTTGGCATTAAAGACAGTCCGCCTTGATGACCAAATAGTCAAGTAAAACATGTTGTTATTATAATAGCAATATTGATTGATTATAATCCGGATGAAACCATTTACTATGTTAGTGATGCTTTTGATCGCACTACTAATAAAACTTTTACAGGCCATAATTTAATAAATATGTTTACAATAGCATCTGCTAATCTTGGTGCCATTGCAACGCTTCTATAATTTAATAAGTTTTATGTTAAATTTTTTACGATAATATTAAAACTAGGAAATGGGTCGCATGGAAAAAAAGAAGGGTTTTAACAAATACATAGAAATTGAATAAAAATAATAAACCATTTACTAAAATGGTTTTTTTATTTGTAAAACAAAAATTATTAATTGATTCAGAGAAAGGACAGCATCCTAAATTCTTAAAATAGAAACTTTTTATTACAACTTTTTGATACCCTCTTTAAGTTGTTTACATATTTATTAAATATCTTAGAAATCTTTATAAAGTGTACCTGTTTTTTCTCCAATTTTTAGGTGTTGTCATTTCTCTGTTTCAGTTAATTAATTTGCTAATAAAAAAACTTAATAAAGGAAGGAGTAGGTAATGAAAATTAATAAGCAACAAACAATATGTGATGTTGATAATTGCTATAAAGCAATATCATTCATTACCGAAGAATTTTTATCAAATAAAGTTTTATGAACTTGTGAAAAACATAAAGATTTATTGAATAAAGTAAAAGATAAAACACAAAAGCGGTTTTATAAACGCTTAGAAAATTCAAAAATTATCTTTGATTATGAAACTGGTTTATTAAAACTTAAATTTTATAAAACAACTTAATGCAGAGCGGAACGGTTATTTTAAATAACTAAGTGTTTTTATTCCACCGCCGGCCGAGGCAAGTACTGAAATAGTGTATGAGGAAAAATGTAAATCGGCGCTGGTTCATTAGAACTAAGCGATAGTCGTGATAAGTCCAAGGTTAATATCAAACGACAATAAAAATAGAGATAGTGACTTTACAATTAAATTTGCGAAAAGTGTGGTTGGTTGGAGTTTTATAGCATTTGGTCCTTTAAAATGCGAGTGAATTTTTAATTTAAAAACTGAACGTCAAATCCCAGAGCAAAAGCACAAATGGGCACGGATAAAGGAAGACATATATATCTGGCGTCAATATTAAAAAACAACTGTGGATTATTAAACATTCAAACAATTAACATATCGCCACCGCTCACCCCAGTGAGGCGGATGGCGTAGTAAATAAATAGATAAATACTTATATAACTAATTCTCGCTTGGCACTTTCACTTGGGAGTGAGTGCCAGCGAGTTAAAACTAGGAGGAAAAAATAAATGACAGAATATAAAAGTAAATATATTAATAAAACTTGAAATGAAATAACAACATCATTTTATTGAGTTAATTGTCAACCTATTAATTGTCGTATTTCACATCATAAAAAACATTATGATTTGCAATGTTTAGAATGAGCCAAAATGTACTTAAATTTATTTAAAGATAAATGAGATGTTATTGCTTCTTATATACAATATTACAAAATTAACGATATTTTAGATTTAGCTTCTGATGGTTGAAAAATATTGCAATTTGAGAAAAAAATCAAAGGAATAATTTAGGAGGTATATATGAAAAAGTTAAATAAAAAACCTTGAAAGTTTTTAAGTAAAAAGCAATTACAAAAGAAAAAAATTGAGCGTGCTAATGAAAGAGCAAGAATAGAAAATAGTAAGAAATTAAATAAATATGAAAAAGTTAAATAAAACTTGTCTTAAACAAAGATATTGAGGTTATTGTTTTCATAAAGAATGCAATCAAGAAAATAAATTAAGTGAATTAATGCTTAAAAGTTATTCAGTATCATTTGAAGATATTACAGATGAACATTGAGCATTAAATACTAAAAAGAATTAGGAGGAATTAAATTATGAATAAAAGATACTTATTGGTAATGAAAAGTAAATATAGTGATTTTAAAACGAGCTGTTTTTATACATTAGAAGAAGCAAAAACTACTGCTAATGTTGAAAATCAACAAGAATGATTAACAACTATTATTGATTTAGAAAATGAAAATATTAAATGACAAGGATGTGAATAATATGTGAAAAGATGAAAATGGCAAAGTTTATACCGAAGAAGATTTATTTAATGAAGCATTAGAAGAATGTCATTCAGAAGAAAGTGCTTATGAATATATTGATAGTTTAATTGAAGAAAAGAATTTGGAGGAAATTTAATAATGAATAAATTTATTGGAATTGGTATAACAACAAAAGATATTGAAATTAAGAAAACAAGTAATAGAAAAGAATATACTATTTTTAATTTAGCAATTACTCGCCCATATTCAAAACAAAAAGAAACTGATTTTATTCCTTGTCAAGTTTGAAATAAACAAGCAATTACTTTACAAAAATATTGTCAAAAAGGTAGTCAAATAGCAATTACTGGTGTTTTAAAATCTTTTAAAAATAAAGATAATAAAACTGAATGAATAGTTCAAGTATCTAATTATGAATTTTTACATACAAATAATGATTTAAAAAAATCTGATAAACCACAAGAAAAAATAGAATTTAATTCATCTGAGACAAAAGAATTATTTAATAATGATAATCAAAATATTGGTAATGATGAAACAATTTTATGAGATTAGATTTAAAACCTTTATATATTTTTAATGATGAATTACATAAGTATAGTATTTTAATACCTAGTGTAAGTAAAATTGTTAATATTTTAGTGCCAAAAGATTTTTCACAAATTGATGAGAATATTTTAAAATTAGCACAAAATCGTGGAATATGTTTACATAATATGATTGATGTTTGAATAAAAAATAATTTTGATGATGAATTAATTAAATTTATTGATTGTGAAATAAAATCACATCGTGAATTATTTAAAAATTTTACAAAACTATATCAAGAAACTTTTAAAGATATTAAATTTAAATATTATGAAACTGAAAAAACACTTTATAGTCCTTTAATGTGTGGGACAACTGATTTTATTGGAATAACAACTGATAATGAATATATAATATGTGATTGAAAAATTACTAGTTCTAATGAGAAAACAGATATTGAACGCTATATTTGGCAATTAAAACTTTATTATTTATTAGAAAAAGACTTTTGTATAGATAATAAAAAAATATTAATGATAATTATAAATCCAAAATTAAAAATAGTAATTAAAGAAAAAGTTGATATTACTAAACAAAATTTAGAACAAATTAAAGAAGCAATTTTAATATGACAAGAAAGAGAGGAATGAGAAAATGCCACAAGAAACTAAAAAAAACATTAATAGCAAGTATTAATGAAATACAACACGATTTATCATTATATTTAGAAAAAAACCAAACAATGCAAATGAAAGGTAGAACAATTTATAACTATTTTGGTGAAGCACAAGTATTAGAATTAGTTAAAAAAGAATTTAAAAAGCATCATATTACATATATTTGGAGTTATGTGAAAGATACTTTAAAAGTAATTAATGATATACCATATTTTGAAATGGAATTAACTTTATGTAAAGAAACAGAAGAAATTAAAACTTATTGACCTTTTACAGGGAAAAATACTGACCCCGCTAAAAGTATTGGGTCAGCATTAACTTATGGAGTTAAATATGTTTTAAGCAAACTATTAGGTTTACCAACCGAAGAATTAGACCCCGATAATAGTGAAGTAAGTAAAATTAATTCTAAACAAGAAAAAGAACAAACAGAAATTATTAACAATTCAAATCCAAATTGAATGAGTGAACAGCATTTCAATAATATTAAAAATTTTATTACAAATACAAAAATAGAACAAGATATTATTTCAAAAGGTAAAAATTGATTAAAAGAAGAATTAAATGTTGAAAAATTATCACCAGTAGAGTGCACCCCAAAAAGTAAGTAAAATAAAAAAAGATTTTGCTAAATTTTTATAGGGGGTGCATTTTTATATGGCAAAAAAAGGACAAAAATATAACAAATATACATCAGAATTTAGAACAAAAATCATTGAGGAAATTAAACAAAAAAGTTGTTAAATAGTAGCAAAACAATATAATATAAATGCAAATACAGTAGAATCTTGATGAGCAAATCATAAAAAAGGAAAATTAAACAATCCTAAAGGACCTAAAATTTCTTTTGGCAAAAGAAATTTAGAATATTATAAAACAAGGTATGAATTATTAAAAAAGCTCCATGACTTTTACAATTAAGCAAACTAAGAATTGTCTCTTTTATTAAACAAAATTTTTGTGAATATTCAATAAAATTATTACTAGAAGTAACAGGGTTAAAACGTAGTTATTGAGATAAATATAAAAATTATGACAGTAGCAAAAAAAGATAAAAAAGCAATAAATGATATTGTAAAAGTCTATGAAGAAAATTTAAAACAATTTGGTTATCGAAGAATTACTAAATATTTAAAGGAAGATTATGGTATAAAATATAATTCAAAAAAAGTTTTAAGAATTATGCGTGATAATCAAATACAACCTGAATATGTAAGAAAAATGAGAAGAAAAATGAAATATAAACAGAATAAAGAAAAAAGCTTATTGCAATATCCTGATTTAATTAATCGTAAATTCAATGATATAAAAACAAGGTTTTCAGTACTATATACTGATGTAACATATTTAATTTGAAAAGGAGAAAGATATTATCAATCAACAATTATTGATGGATATACTAAAGAAATAGTTGATGTAAAGTGATCTAAATATAATGACAATAAATTAGTAATGGATAATTTAAATGATGCAATTAATAAAATAAAATTAATAAAAAAAGATCTGAATGGAATAATAATTCACTCAGATCACGGATATCAATATACATCCACTATTTATCACGATAAATGTTTATCTAACGGTATTACAATTTCAATGGGAAAAAATTACCACTGTGCAGATAATATTGTTATAGAAAGTTTTCATTCATTACTTAAGAAAGCTACAATCCATAATAAAATATATAATTCACATGAAGAATATATACAAGATGTTATAAAATGAAATACATGATATTCAAATCGTAAAGAAAAAGATATAATTAAAAAAATAGTAAATACTTTTTTATTAGTACTTACTAAAATGGGTGCACTCTACAGTTCTCTCTTTTTTATTGTATAATTCATCTAAGTAATTTATTAAATTAAATAAATTACTTATCCTTCTTGTAAAATATTTGTAGTAATCTTTTCTATGAATAATTATTTATCAAAATATCAACAAAAGTGTTTATTATTGGCACTTTTTTATTTTTATTAACTAATTTAGTCTTGATTATATATATAATGCAAGTAAATCTTGATAAAAAGTTTCAAGATATGAAAAGGAGAAATACAAGTATGAAAAAAATAGTAAGTTTATTAAGTTTGTTAACAATTAGTGGGGGTGCACCTTTGATTGAAAGTTCTTGTTCTTGTACTAATAAAAATAATGAAAAAAAATAAAAAAAGATGATGAAAATGATATTAATAAATTAAATTGAGGAAATTTAGGTATAGAAAAAATAAATAGAGTAAGAAGAAATGCAATAATAAATAATAAATATCAACATGTATTTAAAACTAATGGGTCTAACAAACCAACAGAACAACAAATTAAAGAAAAAGTAAAGGAATTAAATCCCCAAGTAAATATTAATAACATTAATGTTACAAATATTACTGAAAATAGTGGAGTAATCACTATAACTGGTTATAGTAGTAAAAAAACAATTAATTTTACAGTTGATAAATCTGTACCAATAAACAATGTTATTACAAATACTAATTTAGGAGAAATAGATGTATCAAAATTAAATAATAGTTTGAAAGAACAAATTAATCTTAGATTATTAGAATTAAATCCACAGTTAGATATTAATAAAATTAATGTCATAGATATTACAACATATACCGCTAAAGTTAATTCAAATGATACAAGTATTTATACTGGTGAAATAAATATTACTTATAGTAGGTCAATAAAATCAATTTTTAAAAATTTTGAATTAGGCTCAATTAGAGTTAATGATTTAAATTTACCAACAGAACAACAAATTAAAGATAAAATAAAAGAATTAAATCCTGATTTAAAAAATAGTATAAATGATTTTGAAGTTAAAGATATAACTTCAAGAAATGCAAAAATATCTTTTATAAGAAAAGATATTTTAAGCGGTGAAGTAGTTTTTAATTTTATATCTAATATTAATTTAAATAAAATTATTACAAATAGTAATCTAGGTGAATTTATAACTGAAAATTTATCTAATCCAACAGAACAACAAATCAAAAAAAAAAAAAAACAATTAAATCCACAGTTAGATATCACAAAAATCAAAGTTGAAAGTATTAGTAATTACAGAGCACGTATTAATTCTTCTGATACAAATACTTATACAGGATATATATTTGTTGATTATATTGTTTCAGTAGAATCACTTAATTGATAATAATAAAAAAGAAATATTAAATGAAAAAGATTTTAAGTATTATTGGTGCAATTAGTTTAATAGGAACACCAACTTTTAATTTAATTAGTTGTAATCCCAATATAGAACAATGTCATAAAGAAACTATTGGTGATTTTGAAAGAATATGTTACAGAGAAGAAAAATTTAATGTAGCTGATAATAAGTGATATATTATTATTGCTAAATTAAATTTAGAAGATAATTGAGAAATATTTAAATTTCAAAATAAAGAAATTAAGACAAATTATATTTTTGGAACATCGAATTCAAAAATAAGTATAGTATGTTGATTAACAAATAATGTAAATGATATTAAAAGAAAATACTATACAATAGGACTTATTAATTCTAATGGAGATTGAAATAATGTTTCATCGTGAGAAAGAGGAGTTAGCAACTTTAAAGGAATTTATCAATATTTAGGTAATGATGAACCCAATTTACCTAAAATTGATAAAGAGGGTAATTTAAAAGTTAAAGAATAATAAATAATAAAAAGAGAATTATATAGAGTGCACCCAAAAAAGTAAGTAAAATAAAAAAAGATTTTGCTAAATTTTTATAGGGGGTGCATTTTTATATGGCAAAAAAAGGACAAAAATATAACAAATATACATCAGAATTTAGAACAAAAATCATTGAGGAAATTAAACAAAAAAGTTGTTGAATAGTAGCAAAACAATATAATATAAATGCAAATACAGTAGAATCTTGATGAGCAAATCATAAAAAAGGAAAATTAAACAATCCTAAAGGACCTAAAATTTCTTTTGCCAAAAGAAATTTAGAATATTATAAAACAAGGTATGAATTATTAAAAAAGCTCCATGACTTTTACAATTAAGCAAACTAAGAATTGTCTCTTTTATTAAACAAAATTTTTGTGAATATTCAATAAAATTATTACTAGAAGTAACAGGGTTAAAACGTAGTTATTGAGATAAATATAAAAATTATGACAGTAGCAAAAAAGATAAAAAAGCAATAAATGATATTGTAAAAGTCTATGAAGAAAATTTAAAACAATTTGGTTATCGAAGAATTACTAAATATTTAAAGGAAGATTATGGTATAAAATATAATTCAAAAAAAGTTTTAAGAATTATGCGTGATAATCAAATACAATCTGAATATGTAAGAAAAATGAGAAGAAAAATGAAATATAAACAGAATAAAGAAAAAAGCTTATTGCAATATCCTGATTTAATTAATCGTAAATTCAATGATATAAAAACAAGGTTTTCAGTACTATATACTGATGTAATATATTTAATTTGAAAAGGAGAAAGATATTATCAATCAACAATTATTGATGGATATACTAAAGAAATAGTTGATGTAAAGTGATCTAAATATAATGACAATAAATTAGTAATGGATAATTTAAATGATGCAATTAATAAAATAAAATTAATAAAAAAGATCTGAATGGAATAATAATTCACTCAGATCACGGATATCAATATACATCCATTATTTATCACGATAAATGTTTATCTAACGGTATTACAATTTCAATGGGAAAAAATTACCACTGTGCAGATAATATTGTTATAGAAAGTTTTCATTCATTACTTAAGAAAGCTACAATCCATAATAAAATATATAATTCACATGAAGAATATATACAAGATGTTATAAAATGAAATACATGATATTCAAATCGTAAAGAAAAAGATATAATTAAAAAAAAGTAAATACTTTTTATTAGTACTTACTAAAATGGGTGCACTCTAACAAATCTCTTTTTTCTATTCTCCATTAACTTTTACATTACCATCTTTATCAATAATTAAATCAGGTTCTTGTATAATTAAATTTCAACAATAAACTGATTTAAAATAATTATTTTTATCTAAAAGTCATTGAGCAACATAATATTTGTTTTTTTTAATTACTAAATCATTAGGAGATTTTGTTAATTTTATTAAAAATAAAACCCCATCAATATTAACATCATTATTATAGTCTAATTCTATATTATTTTTATATTTACTAATTCTTCACTTATCATTTTTATTACTACGCCATACTACATAATATCATTTATTATCAACAATATTAAATGGTTTTTCTTGTGGTGCTATTCATTCTAAATTATCTCTGATTTCTTGGTTTTTAGTATCTATTTTTTTCTTTTCTTTAAGTTCTTTTAATTTTTCTGGTGAATATTTTTGTAGTGTATTACAAGCAACTAAACTTGTTGTACTTGTTCCAATTAAAGTGATTGTTACTAAAATGCTTAGTATTTTTTTCATATTTATTTTTAACTAATTTATTTAACTAATTTATTTGTTAATAATTTTTTATTTTCTACTATAACTTTATTATAATCATTATATTTAACAATAGAAGTCTTAAGAGTTAACTTCACATTTCTAAGTTGCCCTAAAACAGCATGATCATGTCTTGAACCGGGTGTTCATCATACATTACCGCTTAGTTCAAATTTCATTTTAAAAATATTTTCATTTCATTCTAATGATACATTATGTCAAAGTTGTCCTTTTCTTAAATTACTTTTATCATTATAAGTTTCCATATTATTGAAACCATTTTTTAAATCATTTCCATTTATAGTAACTATTTTATTTAATGGGAAACCAATGTTTTTTCCACCAGAATAAGATCACCCTTCATTATCTGTTCATCAATTTGACCCATAATCATATTCTAAAATAATTGACGAATAATACTTCAAAAATTCTTCTTTTGATGAAGCATATTTTGTAATATCAACCGAAACGAAATTATCTTCTATAACACTTTTGGTAACGCCATTCTCGCAATTTATATAAACTTCTTCATTAACTGGTCCTATGTTGGGTCGAGAAGGGTCATTGCTTCTATCTTGAATGTATCTTAAAGCTTTATTTGTTAAACTTGTATCTAATTTAACATCTTTAAAATTTTTGTTATTTGTTAAAGTAACATCAAAGACCATAGCACCTTTATAGTTTTTATTATCAACGCTTGCAATTAAAGTTGCATTTTTATATTCTTCAGATTTACCTGGTTCGGGATTTTTCAAATTTACACTTTTAAAGTTTCATCATTCATTATTTTCTAAAAAAGAATAATAAATATCAACAAAAACATCTTGCTCTGAATTATTAGTCATTAATCCCAATAAGATTTCTTGAGCAATTTCTTTTTCTGTATTTAAATTTTCTGTATAAACAATAAAAGGAATTGATTTTAATCTAGTTATATTAATTTTTTCTGTTTCATTATCATTTGGTACTGTTATTATATATGGTTTATTTGCAACTATTGTTGGTATAGCAGTTCCGCTAATTGTTAATACACTTAATAAACTAAGTAATTTTTTCATACTTGTTTTTCTCCTTTTCTTAGTCTTGAAACCTTACTCAAGATCTACCTGCATTATATATATACAAGCAAAATTAGCGCTTATTTTAATAAATTTATCTTTTAAAATACTCTTATTACGCGTTTTAAGGGCTAAATTAGCAGTAAAATATATTAAGTTATATTTTCTTCTTCTCTATATTAATAGTTGTATTATTAAAATAATAGTGTAAAATAATGTTAACGGTTTATCCTTTTAACAAAAAAGTAATTTACGGTTTATGCTTTCCGCCTTAAAAAAGAGAGGTTTATAAAATGGCACTTACAAAAGAACAATTAATCGAACAAGGTTTAAGTGAAGAAATTGCAGATAATATTTTAAATGAATTTCATAATGAAACAAAACAAATTATTGAAGGTATACAAAAACGAAAAGATACTATTTCAAAAGAAGATTATTTAAAAGTTGCTAATGAATTAGATGAATTAAAAGCATTTAAAGATGTTCCATCTACTAAAATTAAAGATATTAAAACTAATTTAGAAAAAGTTAGTGGTAGTTCTTTATCTGAAAAAATGCAAACTTTAAAAGAATTAAAACCTGATTTGTTTGTACAAGAACAACCTTCAGTTTCACCTGGTAATTTAATTAAAGAAATGATTGAGAAATCTACTGAAAATAAAAATAATGAAATTGAAACTATTAAAGAAAAAGGAGCATATACTCCTGATGAAATTAAAAAAATAACTGATTATACACTTAAAAACCTTAGATAATAAGGGAGTGAAATATTATGGCAACAATTAATTTGCCACAAGTACCTTTTATATTACAGGGTAATACAACAGGACAAAAAGCCTATGTTGATATAGTTAATGCTTTATTGCGTGGACCTTTATATAATGAATATGCAAGTATTATGCAGTATGCAACAGCAACCGCAGAACAAGTTGCTTGATTACCAAATGCAGGACAAGCACTATATAATTTAACTCATCGTGTGGTATGACAAGATGATTATTCATTACCAAATGGTGGGACAACTCAAACAATGGGATTAACAAGAATTCCAGTTCCTATTGATAAAAGATTTAATTTAAAATTAATGAATGAAGCTTTTGACTTAGCATTAATAGAACAAAATATTAAAAATGGCGTTATTGCTGATGCTATTTCTAGTGTTGTACAGAATAAATTTGTTAATTTAGAATGTGAATTAATTCAGGCTATTTATGATTATTGTTTAGCAGATGGTCAATATGAAGTAATTCCATTTCGTAGTTATACAGCTGAAAATGCTGATGATGCAAATAAAGCATTCTTTACATTAAATGAAACTTTGATTGAATTAACAAATCAAATTAGTAATTTATATTTTGGTTTACCAACAGATAAAATGTTTATGGTTTTAGGACGAAGAGCATATTTAGGATTAACACCTGCTTATTTAAAAGTAATTGGTTCACAAGCTCAATTAAAAGCAATGGTTAATGGTGAATTATATGAAAATACTGCAATGGGTATTCCTGTGTCTAAAAGTTTTCATTTAGAAAAAACATATACAAAAGGACAAGTTAATCGTGATAAAGGTTATAATTTTACTAATGTAAATGGTTTAATTATTAATAAACAAGTATGAGCATATCCAATTAATATGGATACTATTCAACAAGTTTTAAATAATGATACTGCTAATCCTAAATGAATTGGTAAAGTACAATATGCAACACCAACAATTTTATATCCAAAAACATGTAAAATTATTTTGGAAAAACAACCAAGCCAAGATGAAATTACTGCCGCTAAAAGTAATCTAAATAAAACTTTTAGAGTTCCAGTTGATTATCTAATTTCAGCATCAAAACCAGAATCAAAACCAAATAATCAAGGTTAATATAAAATGAATTTACTAATATTACGCGTTTTAACTTTATTAGTATCTAATTTAGAAAATAAACCTTTAATAAGTAAATTTGTAAATTTAATTAATAGAGTTAATCAAGTTAAAAATAAAATATTAAAGCCAATTAATTATATTAGTGATAAATATAATAAAATTACAAATAAAGTTGAAGATATTTATCAATGATTAAATCCTTCTACTTATGTAGATTTAATTAAAAAAGGTCATAAAAAAGAAATTCAACAAATATTAAGTCAATTAGAAAAAGATAATAATATTAAAAATAGAGAACAATTTAAAAATGAAAATTATTTAAATACTAATTGACAATTTTTAAATAGTAGTTGACTTGATAGTGGTATGTTTAATATTACAAATAAGTTAACTTTAACAGGTAATTTAACTATTTTAATATATACAAAAACAGCAAAACATCCGAAATTTTATGGTCTATATGTTTATCCTAGTGTTCCAGTTGAAATTTGAAAATTATTAAGTAATGCTGTATCTAATGCAGGAACTTTATTTTGGCGTTATTGATTAAGAAAATGATTACCTAGTCATTTAAGAGATTATATTAAAAAACGATTGCCACAAGCATTAAAAGAAAAATATCCCAAAGGAACTACTAAATTAACATTACCAACAGTTCAAAAATTACAACAAATTAAAAAGTTTATTAATAATTTAAAAATTGGACATTTTAATTTTAATTTTGCTGGTGAAATTAATAATAAAAAATGGTATCGTGAACGCCGAAGTGATGTTAAAAATATTAAGAATTTATATAAAACACCAGTTAAAAATATGTTTTACAAAACTAATCAAACTATTAAAACAATTAAGAAAACAAAAACAAGAGTTAATAGTTATAAGCCAAGTAATTTAAAAAATAAATATCGTAATCAATTAAGAGGTGTTTTATATGGAAAATAATTTAAGTAATTTGTTATTTATAACAGTTGAAGATGTTAAAAAAAAGTAAACTTTGACAGCCTATTAATGATAGAAAACAATCTGCTTATAATGATAATTTAATTTATAATGCTATTTTAAAAACTAGTTTATGAATGGATAGATTATCAGGTGGGACAATTTCCAATAAAATTAATAAAAAAGATTTATTTCCATGAGTAAAAAAGATAATACTGGTTTAATTGAATATGATAAATGATTAAGTTATATTCAATCTGCTTGTTTATTAGCAGTTATAAATTGATATTTACCAAAAGGAGTTAATGATTTAACTGGTAGTGCTTCATTTTCACAAGGTGGTGTTGCTTATTTACAAACTAATGATCCTGAGGCAAATGAAAATATTACTCGTGATGTTAAAAATGCTTTAAAATTAGCCGGTGAAATAATTGATATTATATCTAGTAAAACAGTATCTAGACCTTATAATTATAGTTTAGATAATTATGCTCATCCATGAGAAGAAAAATATAAACATATTAGTAAAAAAACTTTTTATCCAACATTATTATTTTGATTAAAAGATAGAATTGTTAAAGATAATAGTATTAATATTAGTTATCCTACAAAAAATGATTTTAGTAAAATTGATTATAATGAATATATTAAATTAGTCGTTCCGTTTGATAATGATACTATTTATGAAGAAAATGGTGTTTGAAAAGCAAAACAAAGTAATGAAATTCCATCGGATGTTATTAAAGATAGTTATTTAAATAAAAATTATATTGAAAAAGTTGATGATAAATATATTGTAAAAACATCACAAGATATTAATACTAAACAAGATAAATTAGTAAGCGGTACAAATATTAAAACTATTAATGGTTCTTCATTATTAGGCAGTGGTGATATATCTATTAGTGGTGGCAATGATTGAGAATTAATTAATTATCCAGAAGCAAACGAAAAATTAACATTTAAAATTCCAGATTATGATTTAACAAAATATTACTATAAAATATCAATTTCAATAACAGATTATGCATCTGCTAATAAATTTGTAACACATTATTTTGAAACAATATCACAAAAATCAATTTTTTCATTTTTAGCAGCTAATTCTTATGAAAGCATAACAATTAAGCAAGATGGATCAATTAAAAATGAAACAAATAATATTGTTATTAAAGATTTAACAATTAAAAGAAAATTAATAAATAATAGCGAATTAATGTCAAATGAACCACATTCTATTTATAATCGTGATATGGATATTGATTTACCCAAGTATCAAGAAGAAACATCGGACTCTTATGATATAGTGATAAGAAAAATAAATAGTGCAACAACTATTAATGAATTAAATTTATTTGAAAAGCATCCAATATGAAGAATTATTTCAAATAATAGAAATGATATTAAAGAATTATTCAATAAAAAATGATTAGAATTAAATAAAAATGAATAAAAAATTAAATGAGGTAAATAATTATGAAACAAGATAAAACAACTTGATTAAAGGGTGCCTTACCTTGAAATTGATTTAAAAAAGACCCTATTCCGACTTATAATTGAACTCATAAAGATATTAGAGAATGAGAAAGAAAATATAAAATTCGTAGTTGAGTAGTTAGTTTTTATACATTGATATTTTTAGCATTAAATTGTTGATTAGAGTATGGGATGATTAATGGCATTAAAGACCAAATTAATTGGTATAATTATGGACAATATTGAGGTAATGGAATTGCTATTTTGATAACACCTTTATTTACACACGGAATTCAAGGTATATTTGTTGCTAGTAGTAAACCAAAAGTAGATATGAAAATTGATATACCAAGATTAAAAATATCTAAAATGGGATTAGTATTTACAATATTACCTTTAATTACTTTAATAATTTCTTTAATTATTATTTGAATTGATAAATCAAAATGAAAAAAAGACCATTTAAGACATTGTTTTGACTGCCGTATTAATCCGCGTGTCGTTCAACCACGAATAGCTAAACAATGAAATAATTTAGATGGCATAACAGAAGAAAAATTAAAAAATATACAAAATGAAAATATTAAAAAACAAAAACAAGAAGAAAATAAACAAGAATTAAATATAAACAAATAATTAAATTTTATTAAAATAGACTATATTTATAGGGGTGGTTGATATTTTTGGGTGGTTATATAGTTTAATTTATAAATTATTTTGTTCTGAAAGGATGGATGGCCACTGTTTGAGTAAGGGTGAGAAAGGAAGAAAAAAATGTTAAATGATACATTAATGATTGCTTTACTTGTATTAGCGGGTGCTGGTGGAATGGGTAGTCTTGGTATTCTTGGATTATCTGCTAAGAAAATTAAAAAATATAAAGCAGAAATTAGAGAATTAAGAACAGCTGTTATTGCACACGAAAAACATTTACGAGGACCTGAATATGCAACAGAATTAGCACTTAAAACAGGTCAAATTAAAAATGTTAAAAAACAAGTTAAAGTAAACAACAAAAAACAAGAACAAAAAGATGCTATTAGACAACTAACAAATAGTATTTAAAAAAATAACCTTAATTGGTTATTTTTTATTTTTCTTTATTGTGTTTTATATAAAAATTAATAAGATATTCGATTCGTTGTGAATAAGTATCAAAATTTAATTTATTTCAAACTTTTTCTTCATTTTCATTTAAGTAAACATTTATATTACGAATTTTACAAGAATAATATTTTCTTGTTTTTTGATTGTATGATTGTTTCATAATATATTACCTCTCATAATGAGCAATAATAATTGCATCGCGTAAATGATTACTTATTTTATCATTATTATAAAATCAACCCTTACCATATTGATAAGTTAAATTAGTATCTTTATCAAATTTTCATAAATAACTATCATTATATTTACTTAAATTTTCCATATTTTTAACCACTGATTTAGTATAACGGGGTGATATTCAATTAACATTATTTAATTCGTGTGTATCATATTTAATTACTCCAATTATTTTTAATAAATCATCACGGTCTTTTGAACCATTAGCATTTGTATATAAGCAATTTTCAATGTTTACAAGACAAACACTATTGCAGTGTTTAAATAATATATCTTTAATAAAATCAACTTGTTTTATTCATAAATAATTAGTAAATTCTAATTTTTCCTTTAATTTATTATCTTCATAAACAACAATAGCGGTAGTACCAGTTCCTGATGGGTCAATACCTATTTTTATCATTATCTTAAAAATCTTTCTTTAAATTGATAATAAAAATCTTCGCTTTGTTTTCTAATCAGAACTGGTGATAATTTTTCAACATTTAATTCTTCTTTTAATCAATTTTTACCTTTTGAAATAATATCTTGTTTTATTTTTGTATTTGTAATAAAATTTTTAATATTATTGAAATGCTGTTCACTCATTCAATTTGAATTTGAGTTGTTAATAATTTCTGTTTGTTCTTTTTCTTGTTTAGAATTAATTTTACTTATTTCACTATTATCGGGGTCTAATTCTTCGGTTGGTAAACCTGATAGTTTGCTTAAAACATATTTAACTCCATAAGTTAATGCTGACCCAATACTTTTAGCGGGGTCAGTATTTTTTCCTGTAAAAGGTCAATAAGTTTTAATTTCTTCTGTTTCTTTACATAAAGTTAATTCCATTTCAAAATATGGTATATCATTAATTACTTTTAAAGTATCTTTCACATAACTCCAAATATATGTAATATGATGCTTTTTAAATTCTTTTTTAACTAATTCTAATACTTGTGCTTCACCAAAATAGTTATAAATTGTTCTACCATTCATTTGCATTGTTTGGTTTTTTTCTAAATATAATGATAAATCGTGTTGTATTTCACCAATACTTGCTATTAATGTTTTTTTAGTTTCTTGTGACATTTTCTCATTCCTCTCTTTCTTGTCATATTAAAATTGCTTCTTTAATTTGTTCTAAATTTTGTTTAGTAATATCAACTTTTTCTTTAATTACTATTTTTAATTTTGGATTTATAATTATCATTAATATTTTTTTATTATTTATACAAAAGTCTTTTTCTAATAAATAATAAAGTTTTAATTGCCAAATATAGCGTTCAATATCTGTTTTCTTATTAGAACTAGTAATTTTTCAATCACATATTATATATTCATTATCAGTTGTTATTCCAATAAAATCAGTTGTCCCACACATTAAAGGACTATAAAGTGTTTTTTCAGTTTCATAATATTTAAATTTAATATCTTTAAAAGTTTCTTGATATAGTTTTGTAAAATTTTTAAATAATTCACGATGTGATTTTATTTCACAATCAATAAATTTAATTAATTCATCATCAAAATTATTTTTTATTCAAACATCAATCATATTATGTAAACATATTCCACGATTTTGTGCTAATTTTAAAATATTCTCATCAATTTGTGAAAAATCTTTTGGCACTAAAATATTAACAATTTTACTTACACTAGGTATTAAAATACTATACTTATGTAATTCATCATTAAAAATATATAAAGGTTTTAAATCTAATCTCATAAAATTGTTTCATCATTACCAATATTTTGATTATCATTATTAAATAATTCTTTTGTCTCAGATGAATTAAATTCTATTTTTTCTTGTGGTTTATCAGATTTTTTTAAATCATTATTTGTATGTAAAAATTCATAATTAGATACTTGAACTATTCATTCAGTTTTATTATCTTTATTTTTAAAAGATTTTAAAACACCAGTAATTGCTATTTGACTACCTTTTTGACAATATTTTTGTAAAGTAATTGCTTGTTTATTTCAAACTTGACAAGGAATAAAATCAGTTTCTTTTTGTTTTGAATATGGGCGAGTAATTGCTAAATTAAAAATAGTATATTCTTTTCCATTACTTGTTTTCTTAATTTCAATATCTTTTGTTGTTATACCAATTCCAATAAATTTATTCATTATTAAATTTCCTCCAAATTCTTTTTTTTCAATTAAACTATCAATATAGTAATAAGCACTTTCTTCTGAATGACATTTTTCTAATGCTTCATTAAATAAATCTTCTTCGGTATAAACTTTGCCATTTTCATCTTTTCACATATTATTCACATCCTTGTCATTTAATATTTTCATTTTCTAAATCAATAATAGTTGTTAATCATTCTTGTTGATTTTCAACATTAGCAGTAGTTTTTCCTCCTAATTCTTTTTAGTATTTAATGCTCAATGTTCATCTGTAATATCTTCAAATGATACTGAATAACTTTTAAGCATTAATTCACTTAATTTATTTTCTTGATTGCATTCTTTATGAAAACAATAACCTCAATATCTTTTTTTAATACAAGTTTGTGAAATGAAAATAAAAAGGGGAAAGAAAAAAAAAAAAAAAACATAGTATATTTTCAACTGTTCATACTGGTTTTGATAAAACAAAATCAACTAAAAAAAGACCTGTAATTGCAAATAAATTAGGAGTTATAGAACTAGATAATATTCCAGAATATATTAAAAAAAATAGTAAATTAATTAATTTTGTTAGTAAATTACTTACATTAATTACCAGTTATTATGATATTAATGACAATATTGAATTTATGGTATTAGGAGATGGTGCACCTTGAATTAAAAATATGGCAAAATTTATTCAAGAATATTTTCCTAAAAATAAAGTACATTACACGATAGATAAATTTCACCTTACAAGTAGATTTAAAAAATTATATCCTTATCAAAGTAAAAACAAAGAAAACAGAGAAACATACCATAAAGCAGTCGATTATTTTTTTAATGGTAAATATGAAGAATTATTAGAACGCTTAGAAAACAGTGCTTCTTTTATAAAAGAATCAAAAATGAAATTCTTAAAAGAGACAATTAAATTAATTAAAAATAATGAAGAAGGTGTCAGAAATCAAACATTATGAAATAATATTGGTTGTCATATTGAGGGTGATATATCACATTACTGTAAAGGTGTTTTGGTTAAAAAAGCAACTTATCATGAAAAAACTCTTAAAAATAAATTAAATACTAGCATGATGAATTTAAAAAATAAAATTAATTTATTTAATACTAATGAACCATTAGAAGAAAATAGAATTAATTATTCAGTTAATAATTTTGTAAATATAAGTAAGTGGTATTTTTATTCCACAATTTCTAAGATATTAATTAAAACCCTTAAATATTACATACAGCCGTAAAATATGATAATTATTGTTCTTTTAAAAATGTTTTAATTTTTTCTTGTAAAGTTGTTCGCCGTTTTTGTGGTAAATTATTAACACTATATAAAAATGCTGATGGTTCACCAATTAAATATAATTTAGTTTTAGCACGAGTAATTGCTGTATAAATTAGATTTCGTTTTAACATCATTCAAAAACTTTTTGTTATTACAAAAATAATATTATCATATTCACTGCCCTGTAATTTATGAACACTACAAGCATAAGCCAAAGTAATATCATAATAAAGTTCTTTACTATATGCAATTACATTATCGTATTTTACTAAGATCACATCATTTAAATTTTTATCTTTTTTAATATCAACAATAATGCCAACATCGCCATTATAAATTTCTAATTCAGGTCGATTTTTCAGTTGCATAACTTTATCATTAACTCGGAAAAAACGATGCCCAATCTTAATTTCTTTTTGACCACTTGCATGATTCATTCGATTTTGCAAATAAGTATTTAATGCATTAATTCCAACTGGACCATTATACATTGGGGCAATTACTTGAATAGCATTATAATCTGCTCCATATTCATCACTAAGTTTTTGATATAAATTACCAACAATTGTTAATAATGTTTGTGAATCAGTTTCATTAATAAAAGTAAAATCTTTTTTGTCAAATAAATTATTACTTTCAAAATGTTCTTGTTCAATTGCATAAGATAGTTCTAAAATGTCATTTCCAGCTTCTTGACGATAAACTTCTTCTAATTTAATAACATTAAAAACATCACTTTGAATAATATCTCGTAACAAATCACCACAAGCAACTGACGGTAATTGATTTGGGTCACCAATTAAAATTAATTTACGCAAATTAACACTAGCTTTTGCAATTTGTGATAATAACAAACTATCAACCATACTAACTTCATCTAAAATTAAAATATCATTTTCCAAAGGATTATTTTCATTATAAAAAAATTGATTAGTCAAAGCATCATATTTTAATAATTTATGAATTGTTAAAGCTTTTTGCCCAGTTTTTTCTCGTAATCGTTTGGCTGCTTTTCCAGTTGGTGCTGCTAATACAATTTTTGATTGTTGGTAAACTTTTTTTAAAAGACTAACAATACCATCAACAACTGTTGTTTTACCCGTACCAGGTCCTCCAATAATAATTAAAAAATTAGAATGCACAGCAGCCTTTATTGCTTTTGTTTGATTAATATTATAAGTAATTTGTTTTTTATTTGTTAACTTTTCTAACTCTTCTGTTAATTTTTGATCATCATATTGATCAATCGTATTCAAATCAACTAACATTGCAGCAATATTAATTTCACTATGATATATTTCTGCAACATAAATTTTATCATCCTTAAAAATTAATAATTTAATTTCTTTACTATATTTTAATCCGGCTAACAACTGTTCTTTTGTTAAAAAAGGAAAATTCTTTTGTAAGATTTTTGTTAATTCATTTAACGTTAAATAAGTATCACCATTATTATTACAAAATTCTTTTGCTAAATATCATGCATAATAACCAATTCGAATGTTAGTAAAAGGTTCTTGTTCAAATGCTAAATAAATCTTATCAATTGTTTTAAAAGCAATATTATCTTTTAATAATAATGAATAAGGATCTTTTTTTAATAAAGCATAAATCTGATCAACATTATATTTTGTTTTTAATAAAGATAAAACTTGTAAAGATAATCCTTTTTGATTAAATTGATGATTTAATTCATCATCACGGCTCATTGACTTAAATACCTTTGCAATAATATTAGCTTGCTTAACACTAATACCCGGAATTTCATGTAAGACTGATAAATTTTCTTTAATCTTGGTAATCACATCGGTTTGATAATAATCAATAATTATTTGTGCTGCTTTTTCACCAATTGTGGGAAATAAACTACTAGTTAAATATTTTAAAACCTCATCATTACTCCGTGGGGAAAGTTTATGAATTTCCTTAACTTCAAAATTTTCACCATAGCGTTCATTATAGACAAAGTCCCCTTGTAATTCATATAATTGTTCTGGCTGTAAAGTTGATAAAAATCCTTTAATAAAAATAAAATGTGTTTTATCATTTTCTAATTGAAATTTGCAAATCCGATAACCATTATTGGACTCAAAAACAATTAATTTTAAATAACCCCGTATTTTTTCAGCCATTTTAGTAATCCTTTCTTATAAATATCATAATTTTTGATTATCTAAATAAACATCATTAATAACTCCGCCCCCAAGGCAAACTTCATCATCATAAAAAACAGCAGCTTGTCCTGACGTAATCGCTTTTACTTTTGTTGCAAATTGCACAAGACATTTATTATCACTTAAAACTGTTACTTTAACAGGAATATCTTTTTGACGATAACGAAATTTAGCTGTACAATTAAATTCTTTTTCATGTAAAGTATTAATTCAATTAACATCAGTAATAATACAACTCGTTGAATATAGTCATTTTTCTTCACTACTTTTTGCAACATATAAAATATTGTTTTCTACATTTTTACCAGCCACAAAATATGGTTCACTCATCCCACCTAAATTTAAACCACGACGTTGACCAATTGTATAATACATAACCCCATTATGATGACCAACAACTTCTTTTGTTTCAATATCAACAATATTACCATTTTGATTTGGAATATAATTTTGTAAAAAGTTTTTAAAATCACGTTCTCCAATAAAACAAATTCCTGTTGAATCTTTTTTATTAGCTATGCTTAAATTTTGTGCACTTGCAATTTCTCTAACTTCTTTTTTTGTTAAATTTCCTAATGGAAAAAATGTTTTTGATAATTGCCCTTGGTTCAACTGACTTAAAAAATAAGTTTGATCTTTTTCCCGGTCAATTCCCCGTAATAATTGATATTCTTGTAATTTTTCATTAAATCGTACTTGAGCATAATGTCCCATGGCAATAAAATCAGCATGATAGTTATTAAATGCATAGTTTAAAAAACAGTCAAATTTAATATACTTATTACATAAAATATCTGGATTAGGAGTTCGCCCTTTTTGATATTCATTAATAAAATGTTTAAACACATATTCTCAATATTCTTTAATAAAATCAACACGGTGCAATGGTACTTGTAATGTTTTACTAACATTAACAGCATCATTATAATCAAGTTCTTGTGGACAAATCACATTATTAATTGCTTTATTTCCTAAAATATCATTATTTAATTGACTGTCTCAATTCCGCATAAAAAGACCTTCTACATCATAACCTGCTTGTTGTAATAAATATAAACTAACTGAAGAATCAACCCCTCCAGATAATCCGACAACAACTTTTTTCATTGCACATCACTTCCTTTTTTATAAATAAATAATAATTAATTAGTACTATTATTTTAACATTGAAAATTAAAAATCCCAAGATAAGAAATTGGTTTCCTATTGTTTAAATAATTTACTATATAAATTTTAAGACTAGAGTGCACCCATTTTAGTAAGTACTAATAAAAAAGTATTTACTATTTTTTTAATTATATCTTTTTCTTTACGATTTGAATATCATGTATTTCATTTTATAACATCTTGTATATATTCTTCATGTGAATTATATATTTTATTATGGATTGTAGCTTTCTTAAGTAATGAATGAAAACTTTCTATAACAATATTATCTGCACAGTGGTAATTTTTTCCCATTGAAATTGTAATACTGTTAGATAAACATTTATCGTGATAAATAGTGGATGTATATTGATATCCGTGATCTGAGTGAATTATTATTCCATTCAGATCTTTTTTTATTAATTTTATTTTATTAATTGCATCATTTAAATTATCCATTACTAATTTATTGTCATTATATTTAGATCACTTTACATCAACTATTTCTTTAGTATATCCATCAATAATTGTTAATTGATAATATCTTTCTCCTTTTCAAATTAAATATGTTACATCAGTATATAGTACTGAAAACCTTGTTTTTATATCATTGAATTTACGATTAATTAAATCAGGATATTGCAATAAGCTTTTTTCTTTATTCTGTTTATATTTCATTTTTCTTCTCATTTTTCTTACATATTCAGGTTGTATTTGATTATCACGCATAATTCTTAAAACTTTTTTTGAATTATATTTTATACCATAATCTTCCTTTAAATATTTAGTAATTCTTCGATAACCAAATTGTTTTAAATTTTCTTCATAGACTTTTACAATATCATTTATTGCTTTTTTATCTTTTTTGCTACTGTCATAATTTTTATATTTATCTCAATAACTACGTTTTAACCCTGTTACTTCTAGTAATAATTTTATTGAATATTCACAAAAATTTTGTTTAATAGAAGAGACAATTCTTAGTTTGCTTAATTGTAAAAGTCATGGAGCTTTTTTAATAATTCATACCTTGTTTTATAATATTCTAAATTTCTTTTGGCAAAAGAAATTTTAGGTCCTTTAGGATTGTTTAATTTTCCTTTTTTATGATTTGCTCATCAAGATTCTACTGTATTTGCATTTATATTATATTGTTTTGCTACTATTCAACAACTTTTTTGTTTAATTTCCTCAATGATTTTTGTTCTAAATTCTGATGTATATTTGTTATATTTTTGTCCTTTTTTTGCCATATAAAAATGCACCCCCTATAAAAATTTAGCAAAATCTTTTTTTATTTTACTTACTTTTTGGGGTGCACTCTAGACCTTTCTTTTTTTCTTTTTAAAACTGCTGCTAACATTAAAATATTTGCCAACAATAAAAAACTATAACTAATAATTTGCATAATATTACTGGACTAATTAAAAATATTGTTCATAAAAAAATAACTATATAATGCAATCCCAATCACACTACATAAGAAAAGTAAACTTAATGGTAAAAAACAATAAAGCTGAATTTTAAAATTTGATACCAAACAAAATGGAAGAACAACAATAATTGCATAAATCCCAATTAAAATTAACATAAATATTCGATTCATAAAAAAATAATGATGATTAACAGTAATAAAATTAAATTTACCAAAATTAACTACAAAAAAATTATATAAATCTAAAGCTGAATTATTAATTCAATTATTAAACACTAAAAATGCACTACATAATACTATTAATCCAATAATCGCCATAAGGCGGGCAGATAAAACAATTGGATCACGTCATTTAAGAATGTTGTTTTTCTTAATTTTTATAATTCGTTGACGCCCATTTGGTAATTGCTTAATTTGATAATTATTATTAAACATTGTTGTTGCTTGAACAGTAGACTTTGAGTGCTTATTTGTCAAAGGCAAAATATTAGGATTAAGGTTTTTTGCTTTTCTTCTTCCAATTTGTTTTATTTTAAGTTTACTGCCTTGTTTTATCAAATCTTCTTTGACATTAGAATTAAATAACTTAGCATAAAAATTATCTATTTGATAAGTTCCCTTTGCTTCTTCAAGTTCAATTGCTTGAGAAGTTTCATCTTGAAGTTTTACTTTTTCTGATAAAACTTGTGAAACTTTTTTTGTTTCCAAATTCTTTTCTTCTTGATGATAATATTTATTGGTTGTTTGTTCCACACCTAAATTTGGTCGTTTTGTTATATCCCATTCCATCGTATCAATTTCATCATAAAATTGATTTCCCTTGTCAGGACGAACAATTAAATCTACTCCTTTTCCTGTTTTTTTATTTTCATTTTGTTTATTATCAAACTTTTTATTATAAGTTTTTTCTTCAATATTTTTTGCTTGGATTGGAGGCATATTATGTGTTATTTTTTGCGAAACATTTATTTTTTGACCTGGTATTTTATTATAACTTTGAGTAAAAAACATCTTTTTGTGGTGATGATTTTGGTAAAGAAAGTTTAGGAAAATGATTTGTTAGAACTGACTTTGATTTTATAGTTTGTTTATTATCAATATTAGTTAATGACTTCTTTAATTTTTCTTGATCTTTTTGCATTATTTTTTGAGCAACAGCACGAGCTTGTGCTTTAACTTCTGTATGATCAATTTTAACTTCAACAGGTTCATTGTTAAATTGAGCATCATTATTTTTCTTATTAAAATTTAATAAATCAATGTTTTTTGTAATAGTAGGTGGCTCATATAAATGTTCTTCATTATCCAATTGAATTTTTTCATCAAAAGTTGATTTAATTTTATTTAATCGGTGATGAAAACTTGTTTTTTCTTGTTGTAACTTTTCAGTTTGATGATGTAAAATTTTTAATGCATTTGAATTATCTAAATTTAAAATCATTTTCCGTGGTTGTACAAATGAATTTAAAGCACTATTTTGATTAACATTTTGGGTTTTAGTAAAAAAATAATTATTCTTAAAAAAATGACTATTTTCTTGTAGAAAAAAAGTTACATCATTATTTAAAGTAAACTCTTTCTGTTCAATGCTTTGTATAGTGTAAACCAATTAGAACAAAACAACTCTTATTAAAGGGTTGTTTTTTTATTTAAAATAAAACAACTCCTAAAAGAAGGTAATGATAATTAAGCAACAAAAAAATATGTGATGTTAATGATTGTTATAAAGTAATATCATTCATTACCGAAGAATTTTTATCAAATAAAGTTTTATGAACTTGTGAAAAACATAAAGATTTATTGAATAAAGTAAAAGATAAAACACAAAAGCGGTTTTATAAACGTTTAGAAAATTCAAAAATTATCTTTGATTGAGAAACTGGGTTTTTAAAACTTAAATTTTACAAAACAACTTAATGCAGAGTGGGACGGTTATTTTAAATAACTAAGTGCTTCCATAAGAACATGAGTTTATACTCATTCTCACAGCCGGCCGAGGCAAGTACTGAAATAGTGTATGAGGAAATATGTAAATCGGCGCTGGTTTTATAACTAAGCGATAGTCGTGATGTGTCCAAGGCTAACATCAAACGACAATAAAAATAGAGATGGTGACACAAACAATTAAATTTGCGTTTAGCATTCGGTCCTTTGTATGGGTGCAAGTAAATTTAATTTCAAAAACTGAGCGTCAAATCCCAGAGCGAAAGCACAAATGGGCACGGATAAAGGAAGACATATATATATGTCTGGCGTCAATATTAAAAAAACAACTGTGGATTATTAAACAAACAATATATCGCCACCGCTCACCCCCAGTGAAGCGGATGGCGTAGTAAATAAATAGATAAATAATTATATAACTAATTCTCGCTTGGTACTTTCACTTGGGAGTGAGTGCCAGCGAGTTAAAAATAGGAGGTTTATATGAAAAAGTTAAATAAAAAACCTTGAAAGTTTTAAAGTAAAAAGCAATTACATAAAAAAATTGAGCGTGCTAATGAAAGAGCAAGAATAGAAAATAGTAAGGAATTAAATAAATATGAAAAAGTTAAATAAAATTTGTCTTAAACAAAAATATTGAGGTTATTGCTTTAAATGCGATCAAAAAAATAAATTACAAGAATTAATGCTTAAAAGTTATCCAGTATCATTTGAAGATATGACTGATGAGCATTGAGCATTAGGAAAACAAAATTAGGAGAAACTAACCTATGAAATGTCAAAAAATTAATTGTAATAATAAAAATGCTTATTTTGGAAATAATTATATTGAAAAAATTGGTGATAAATTAGAGTGAAATTTAGGTTATAAAAAAGAAATTATATTATGTGAAGAACATTGATTAAAAATTTATCAATTAGAAAATTTAATTGTAAATAAAAAGAATTCGGAGGAATAAATTATGACTAAAAGATACTTATTAATTATTAAAAATGAATATTTAACTACATATTCATTTTATACTTTTGAAGAAGCAAAAATAACTGCTAAAAATGAAAAGTATTATCCAACAGTAATTATTGATTTAGAAAATGAAAATATTAAATGACAAGGATGTGAATAATATGTGAAAAGATGAAAATGGCAAAGTTTATACCGAAGAAGATTTATTTAATGAAGCATTAGAAAAATGTCATTCAGAAGAAAGTGCTTATTACTATATTGATAGTTTAATTGAAAAAAAGAATTTGGAGGAAATTTAATAATGAATAAATTTATTGGAATTGGTATAACAACAAAAGATATTGAAATTAAGAAAACAAGTAATGGAAAAGAATATACTATTTTTAATTTAGCAATTACTCGCCCATATTCAAAACAAAAAGAAACTGATTTTATTCCTTGTCAAGTTTGAAATAAACAAGCAATTACTTTACAAAAATATTGTCAAAAAGGTAGTCAAATAGCAATTACTGGTGTTTTAAAATCTTTTAAAAGTAAAGATAATAAAACTGAATGAATAGTTCAAGTATCTAATTATGAATTTTTACATACAAATAATGATTTAAAAAAATCTGATAAACCACAAGAAAAAATAGAATTTAATTCATCTGAGACAAAAGAATTATTTAATAATGATAATCAAAATATTGGTAATGATGAAACAATTTTATGAGATTAGATTTAAAACCTTTATATATTTTTAATGATAAATTACATAAGTATAGTATTTTAATACCTAGTGTAAGTAAAATTGTTAATATTTTAGTGCCAAAAGATTTTTCACAAATTGATGAGAATATTTTAAAATTAGCACAAAATCGTGGAATATGTTTACATAATATGATTGATGTTTGAATAAAAAATAATTTTGATGATGAATTAATTAAATTTATTGATTGTGAAATAAAATCACATCGTGAATTATTTAAAAATTTTACAAAACTATATCAAGAAACTTTTAAAGATATTAAATTTAAATATTATGAAACTGAAAAAACACTTTATAGTCCTTTAATGTGTGGGACAACTGATTTTATTGGAATAACAACTGATAATGAATATATAATATGTGATTGAAAAATTACTAGTTCTAATGAGAAAACAGATATTGAACGCTATATTTGGCAATTAAAACTTTATTATTTATTAGAAAAAGACTTTTGTATAAATAATAAAAAAATATTAATGATAATTATAAATCCAAAATTAAAAATAGTAATTAAAGAAAAAGTTGATATTACTAAACAAAATTTAGAACAAATTAAAGAAGCAATTTTAATATGACAAGAAAGAGAGGAATGAGAAAATGTCACAAGAAACTAAAAAAACATTAATAGCAAGTATTGGTGAAATACAACACGATTTATCATTATATTTAGAAAAAAACCAAACAATGCAAATGAATGGTAGAACAATTTATAACTATTTTGGTGAAGCACAAGTATTAGAATTAGTTAAAAAAGAATTTAAAAAGCATCATATTACATATATTTGGAGTTATGTGAAAGATACTTTAAAAGTAATTAATGATATACCATATTTTGAAATGGAATTAACTTTATGTAAAGAAACAGAAGAAATTAAAACTTATTGACCTTTTACAGGGAAAAATACTGACCCCGCTAAAAGTATTGGGTCAGCATTAACTTATGGAGTTAAATATGTTTTAAGCAAACTATTAGGTTTACCAACCGAAGAATTAGACCCCGATAATAGTGAAATAAGTAAAATTAATTCTAAACAAGAAAAAGAACAAACAGAAATTATTAACAACTCAAATTCAAATTGAATGAGTGAACAGCATTTCAATAATATTAAAAATTTTATTACAAATACAAAAATAAAACAAGATATTATTTCAAAAGGTAAAAATTGATTAAAAGAAGAATTAAATGTTGAAAAATTATCACCAGTTCTGATTAGAAAACAAAGCGAAGATTTTTATTATCAATTTAAAGAAAGATTTTTAAGATAATGATAAAAATAGGTATTGACCCATCAGGAACTGGTACTACCGCTATTGTTGTTTATGAAGATAATAAATTAAAGGAAAAATTAGAATTTACTAATTATTTATGAATAAAACAAGTTGATTTTATTAAAGATATATTATTTAAACACTGCAATAGTGTTTGTCTTGTAAACATTGAAAATTGCTTATATACAAATGCTAATGGTTCAAAAGACCGTGATGATTTATTAAAAATAATTGGAGTAATTAAATATGATACACACGAATTAAATAATGTTAATTGAATATCACCCCGTTATACTAAATCAGTGGTTAAAAATATGGAAAATTTAAGTAAATATAATGATAGTTATTTATGAAAATTTGATAAAGATACTAATTTAACTTATCAATATGGTAAGGGTTGATTTTATAATAATGATAAAATAAGTAATCATTTACGCGATGCAATTATTATTGCTCATTATGAGAGGTAATATATTATGAAACAATCATACAATCAAAAAACAAGAAAATATTATTCTTGTAAAATTCGTAATATAAATGTTTACTTAAATGAAAATGAAGAAAAAGTTTGAAATAAATTAAATTTTGATACTTATTCACAACGAATCGAATATCTTATTAATTTTTATATAAAACACAATAAAGAAAAATAAAAAATAACCAATTAAGGTTATTTTTTTAAATACTATTTGTTAGTTGTCTAATAGCATCTTTTTGTTCTTGTTTTTTGTTGTTTACTTTAACTTGTTTTTTAACATTTTTAATTTGACCTGTTTTAAGTGCTAATTCTGTTGCATATTCAGGTCCTCGTAAATGTTTTTCGTGTGCAATAACAGCTGTTCTTAATTCTCTAATTTCTGCTTTATATTTTTTAATTTTCTTAGCAGATAATCCAAGAATACCAAGACTACCCATTCCACCAGCACCCGCTAATACAAGTAAAGCAATCATTAATGTATCATTTAACATTTTTTTCTTCCTTTCTCACCCTTACTCAAACAGTGGCCATCCATCCTTTCAGAACAAAATAATTTATAAATTAAACTATATAACCACCCAAAAATATCAACCACCCCTATAAATATAGTCTATTTTAATAAAATTTAATTATTTGTTTATATTTAATTCTTGTTTATTTTCTTCTTGTTTTTGTTTTTTAATATTTTCATTTTGTATATTTTTTAATTTTTCTTCTGTTATGCCATCTAAATTATTTCATTGTTTAGCTATTCGTGGTTGAACGACACGCGGATTAATACGGCAGTCAAAACAATGTCTTAAATGGTCTTTTTTTCATTTTGATTTATCAATTCAAATAATAATTAAAGAAATTATTAAAGTAATTAAAGGTAATATTGTAAATACTAATCCCATTTTAGATATTTTTAATCTTGGTATATCAATTTTCATATCTACTTTTGGTTTACTACTAGCAACAAATATACCTTGAATTCCGTGTGTAAATAAAGGTGTTATCAAAATAGCAATTCCATTACCTCAATATTGTCCATAATTATACCAATTAATTTGGTCTTTAATGCCATTAATCATCCCATACTCTAATCAACAATTTAATGCTAAAAATATCAATGTATAAAAACTAACTACTCAACTACGAATTTTATATTTTCTTTCTCATTCTCTAATATCTTTATGAGTTCAATTATAAGTCGGAATAGGGTCTTTTTTAAATCAATTTCAAGGTAAGGCACCCTTTAATCAAGTTGTTTTATCTTGTTTCATAATTATTTACCTCATTTAATTTTTTATTCATTTTTATTTAATTCTAATCATTTTTTATTGAATAATTCTTTAATATCATTTCTATTATTTGAAATAATTCTTCATATTGGATGCTTTTCAAATAAATTTAATTCATTAATAGTTGTTGCACTATTTATTTTTCTTATCACTATATCATAAGAGTCCGATGTTTCTTCTTGATACTTGGGTAAATCAATATCCATATCACGATTATAAATAGAATGTGGTTCATTTGACATTAATTCGCTATTATTTATTAATTTTCTTTTAATTGTTAAATCTTTAATAACAATATTATTTGTTTCATTTTTAATTGATCCATCTTGCTTAATTGTTATGCTTTCATAAGAATTAGCTGCTAAAAATGAAAAAATTGATTTTTGTGATATTGTTTCAAAATAATGTGTTACAAATTTATTAGCAGATGCATAATCTGTTATTGAAATTGATATTTTATAGTAATATTTTGTTAAATCATAATCTGGAATTTTAAATGTTAATTTTTCGTTTGCTTCTGGATAATTAATTAATTCTCAATCATTGCCACCACTAATAGATATATCACCACTGCCTAATAATGAAGAACCATTAATAGTTTTAATATTTGTACCGCTTACTAATTTATCTTGTTTAGTATTAATATCTTGTGATGTTTTTACAATATATTTATCATCAACTTTTTCAATATAATTTTTATTTAAATAACTATCTTTAATAACATCCGATGGAATTTCATTACTTTGTTTTGCTTTTCAAACACCATTTTCTTCATAAATAGTATCATTATCAAACGGAACGACTAATTTAATATATTCATTATAATCAATTTTACTAAAATCATTTTTTGTAGGATAACTAATATTAATACTATTATCTTTAACAATTCTATCTTTTAATCAAAATAATAATGTTGGATAAAAAGTTTTTTTACTAATATGTTTATATTTTTCTTCTCATGGATGAGCATAATTATCTAAACTATAATTATAAGGTCTAGATACTGTTTTACTAGATATAATATCAATTATTTCACCTGCTAATTTTAAAGCATTTTTAACATCACGAGTAATATTTTCATTTGCTTCAGGGTCATTAGTTTGTGAATAAGCAACACCACCTTGTGAAAATGAAGCACTACCAGTTAAATCATTAACTCCTTTTGGTAAATATCAATTTATAACTGCTAATAAACAAGCAGATTGAATATAACTTAATCATTTATCATTTTCAATTAAACCAGTATTATCTTTTTTTACTCATGGAAATAAATCTTTTTTATTTATTTTATCAGATATTGTCCCACCTGATAATCTATCCATTCATAAACTAGTTTTTAAAATAGCATTATAAATTAAATTATCATTATAAGCAGATTGTTTTCTATCATTAATAGGCTGTCAAAGTTTACTTTCTTTAACATCTTCAACTGCTATAAATAACAAATTACTTAAATTATTTTCCATATAAAACACCTCTTAATTGATTACGATATTTTTTTTAAAATTACTTGGCTTATAACTATTAACTCTTGTTTTTGTTTTCTTAATTGTTTTAATAGTTTGATTAGTTTTGTAAAACATATTTTTAACTGGTGTTTTATATAAATTCTTAATATTTTTAACATCACTTCGGCGTTCACAATATCATTTTTTATTATTAATTTCACCAGCAAAATTAAAATTAAAATGTCCAATTTTTAAATTATTAATAAACTTTTTAATTTGTTGTAATTTTTGAACTGTTGGTAATGTTAATTTAGTAGTTCCTTTGGGATATTTTTCTTTTAATGCTTGTGGTAATCGTTTTTTAATATAATTTCTTAAATGACTAGGTAATCATTTTCTTAATCAATAACGTCAAAATAAAGTTCCTGCATTAGATACAGCATTACTTAATAATTTTCAAATTTCAACTGGAACACTAGGATAAACATATGGACCATAAAATTTCGGATGTTTTGCTGTTTTTGTATATATTAAAATAGTTAAATTACCTGTTAAAGTTAACTTATTTGTAATATTAAACATACCACTATCAAGCCAACTACTATTTAAAGGTTGTCAATTAGTATTTAAATAATTTTCATTTTTAAATTGTTCTCTATTTTTAATATTATTATCTTTTTCTAATTGACTTAATATTTGTTGTATTTCTTTTTTATGACCTTTTTTAATTAAATCTAAATAAGTAAATGGATTTAATCACTGATAAATATCTTCAACTTTATTTGTAATTTTATTATATTTATCACTAATATAATTAATTGGCTTTAATATTTTATTTTTAACTTGATTAACTCTATTAATTAAATTTACAAATTTACTTATTAAAGGTTTATTTTTTAAATTAGATACTAATAAAGTTAAAACGCGTAATATTAGTAAATTCATTTTATATTAACCTTGATTATTTGGTTTTGATTTTGGTTTTGTTGCTGAAATTAGATAATCAACTGGAACTCTAAAAGTTTTATTTAGATTACTTTTAGCGGCAGTAATTTCATCTTGGCTTGGTTGTTTTTCCAAAATAATTTTACATGTTTTTGGATATAAAATAGTTGGTGTTGCATATTGAACTTTACCAATTCATTTAGGGTTAGCAGTATCATTATCTAAAACTTGTTGAATAGTATCCATATTAATTGGATATGCTCATACTTGTTTATTTAAAAATAAACCATTTACATTAGTAAAATTATAACCTTTATCACGGTTAACTTGTCCTTTTGTATATGTTTTTTCTAAATGAAAACTTTTTGATACAGGAATACCCATTGCAGTATTTTCATATAATTCACCATTAACCATTGCTTTTAATTGAGCTTGTGAACCAATTACTTTTAAATAAGCAGGTGTTAATCCTAAATACGCCCTACGACCTAAAACCATAAACATTTTATCAGTTGGCAAACCAAAATATAAATTACTAATTTGATTTGTTAATTCAATCAAAGTTTCATTTAATGTAAAGAATGCTCTATTTGCATCATCAGCATTTTCAGCTGTATAACTACGAAATGAAATTACTTCATATTGACCATCTGCTAAACAATAATCATAAATAGCCTGAATTAATTCACATTCTAAATTAACAAATTTATTCTGTACAACACTAGAAATAGCATCAGCAATAACGCCATTTTTAATATTTTGTTCTATTAATGCTAAGTCAAAAGCTTCATTCATTAATTTTAAATTAAATCTTTTATCAATAGGAACTGGAATTCTTGTTAATCCCATTGTTTGAGTTGTCCCACCATTTGGTAATGAATAATCATCTTGTCATACCACACGATGAGTTAAATTATATAGTGCTTGTCCTGCATTTGGTAATCAAGCAACTTGTTCTGCGGTTGCTGTTGCATACTGCATAATACTTGCATATTCATTATATAAAGGTCCACGCAATAAAGCATTAACCATATCAACATAGGCTTTTTGTCCTGTTGTATTACCCTGTAATATAAAAGGTACTTGTGGCAAATTAATTGTTGCCATAATATTTCACTCCCTTATTATCTAAGGTTTTTAAGTGTATAATCAGTTATTTTTTTAATTTCATCAGGAGTATATGCTCCTTTTTCTTTAATAGTTTCAATTTCATCATTCTTATTTTCAGTTGATTTTTCAATCATATCTTTAATAAAATTAGTTGGTGAAACTGATGGTTGTTCTTCAACAAACAAATCAGGTTTTAATTCTTTTAAAGTTTGCATTTTTTTCAATTAAAGAACTACCACTAACTTTTTCTAAATTAGTTTTAATATCTTCAATTTTAGTAGATGGAACATCTTTAAATGCTTTTAATTCATCTAATTCATTAGATAATTTAATAAAGTCTTCTTTTGATATAACATCTTCGCGTTTTTGCACACTTTCTCTAATTTGTTTTGCTTCATTATTAAACTGATTTAAGATATTTTCTGCAATCTCTTCACTTAAGCCTTGTTCTATTAATTGTTCTTTTGTAAGTGCCATTTTATAAACCTCTCTTTTTTTATCCTTGTCCGATTAACAAGTCAGCATAAACTCTTTTTACGGAAAAAGATTAAATCCATAACTTGATTATACATTAATAGTTTATAAATACAATATATTTTGTATATAAATACTAAACAAATAATATAAAAGTGTTATAACTAATACAATACTTTTTATATACAAAAATAAATTATAAAATATAAAAATAATATTATAAACTTAATATATTTCATTGCTAATATACCCCTTAAAACGCGTAATAAGAGTTATTTTAAAAGATAAAATTTTTAAAATAATCGCTAATTTTGCTTGTATATATATATATATATATATATAATGGTGGTAAATCATGATAAAAAGTTTCAAGATAAAAAAAGGAGAAAAACAAGTATGAAAAAATTACTTAGTTTATTAAGTGTATTAACAATTAGTGGTAGTGCTGTACCAACAATAATTGCCGCTAGTTCTTATAAAAAACAAGAAAAAATATTATACTATAATAATGATCATAAGAAAAAAACTTTTTGAATAGATTGATATAAAAAACCAAAAGGTGGAATTTTATGGTTTACATTAAATTTTGGCTCAGATTTTCCATTTAATTATACTAAGTTTAGATTTTTGGGAAATAAAGAAGATTTTTTTACTAAAGTGAGTTGGGGAGATACATCTTTTGTAGGTAAACCAATTAATAGAGAAATTAACAAATTTAATGATAAATTAACTAATTATAAAATTAATGATCCGGATGAAGCTATTAAATATATTAATAATGATAATACTATTTCAATTCAGGAAGTTAATTATACATTTATGTCCGCTAATTTTACAGCACATCATTTTTATTTTTTTACTTTTTATTGAGAAAATGAATCACTTTTTTTACAAGCTATGTCATTTTATGATGTAGAAACTTGAGGTTCTTTGTCTGGAGGAGGAATATGATTAGATATTGGAACAGGATTAAAAATATTTAATTAGAATAAAAAAGTTACTAATTTTTATTTTTATAAAATAAAGGAGAAAATAAGTAATGAAAAAAATATTAACTCTTTTAGGAACAATCACTTTAATTGGAACAAGTACAACAAGTTTAGTTAGTTGTCATGATTCAAAAACATTTACTAAAAAAACAGATGATATTGGTAATTGAAAAGGTATTTCACTACCATTAAATTTTTTTATTAAAAACAAAGATAATAAATATTATGTTATTAGTCATATATCATCAGAAAATAAAAAATGAGTTATTAATTTAATTTATAATAATACAACAATAGGTAAATTTGCAATAGAGCCAAATTATAAAGTTTGAAAATGAACATTAGAAACTATTCCAACTTTACCAAATATTGATGAAAATGGTAATATTATTAATTAATAGTATAAAAATTAATAGAAAAGGCGTCCTGTACGATGAACCGGCAAAAAACAACTCTTGTGAGATTGTTTTTTTTTTTTTTTATTTTTATATTAAAAAACATAAATTTATTTGCATTATTCATCGGATAGTATCTTTAAATTTAGAACTTTTATCATAAAAAAACAGATTAAATTCTGTTTTCCCTACACAAAATAAACAATATTTTTATAAATCCTTTCAATAAAGGTATTATCCGATGAATAATGCGGCACTTAAAATTTAATATTTTGATGCTTAAAGATGAATAACTCATCTATGGCACGAAGCCTTAAAGAAAGTGTGAAAGCGATTGGATTTACTACTCCTATTTATTTCTTTAATTCTCGGCAAGATTAATCACTTGCGAAATGTCAGAGCGCGTGTTTTTTGCTTGTTTTCATAAAAAGAGTGCTGTTAAACCGAAAAAACAATATCGGACACTAAAAAACAAGAGAGTTGGAACTCCAAAAGGTTATTTTCTTTATATAAAGTTGTGTAGGGATGGATGAAGCGTAATTAATAACTGGGTAAACTGTTTCTTTGTTTATTTCCGTATGGGGGTAAACTCTATCAAAATATCTTATCCCGCCCCCGCTCACCTTCAAAGTGAAGCGGGGGCGAAGTAATTAAATACTAAAATAAATTATTTACTAAATATCAAAATATTAACCAATAAAGGAATATTATGTTTTTTACAGAAAGGAAAATATTTGATGAAAAAATGAAATAAAAAAATTAAAAATAAATTACAAGAATTAATGATACGAGCTTATCTAGTAACGGTAAATGATATTAATGATGAAATTTGAGCAACAAATAAAAATAATTAAGGAGTATAGATAAATGACAGAATATAAAAGTTTGTATATTAATAAAACTTGAAATGAAATAACAACGTCATTTGATTGAGTTAATTGTCAGCCTGTTAATTGTCGTATTTCACATCATAAAAAGCATTATGATTTGCATTGTTTAGAATGAGCCAAAATGTACTTAATTTTATTTGAAAACAATTGAGATGTAATTGCTTCTTATATGCAACATTACAAAATTAACGATATTTTAGATTTAGCATCCGATGGATGAAAAATATTACAAATTGACAAAAAAAATAAAACAAATAAATTAAAATATATTATTGCAATTGACCCTGCTGGAATTGGACAAACTGGTATGATTATTTATAATGTTTTGCAAAAGAAAATAATTAATAATATTACTTTTAATTCTAAAAATGAAGAAGAAGCAATAAATAATATGTATTTAATATTAAATGAGTTTAAAAATAAAATTTGTTCTTATTTAAATAAAGTTATTGTAATAATTGAAGATTATCAACTTAATAAAGGTTTAAAAATAAAAAATCCATTAGCTACTCCTAAATTTATTGGTGGTTTAAAAGTTTTATGTAAATATCTATTTAATTTAAATTATGTTTTACAATCGCCAGTTGTTAAGAAAAATTATATTTATAAAGGAAATATTAAAATGACAGAGCACGAACACGATGCTTGAAAACATTTACAATATTTTATAACAGAAGGAGTTGATAAAAATGGCACAAACAAAAAGTAATTTACTTAAAAAATCAATAACTAATAAATCTAAAATAAAAAAGTTAATAAATTAGAATTAACTGTTAGATTACATGAAAACCCAATTAAAACTAAAATTAAGGCACTGGTTGCTGCTGGTGTTGAAGTTGATGCTTGTTCTGCGAAATGTCAGTGAGAAGGATTAAATTACTCAACATTATCAATTTATAATCCGTCAGTTGTATCTGCTTTTTTGAAATTAAAAAAAGATGATGAGATAAAAATTAAAGGCTCAGTATTTAATCAGTTAAATATAAAAACTAAACGCTATTTTTTATCTTTTCGAGTCGATAGTTTCGAAATTATACAAAAAGCGATTAGAAAAAGAACAAATACAAATATTAAAAAATAGGAGGAAAAACAATGGCATTAAAAAATGTAAAATTTGTTCTTATTGATAAAAATAATGAACCTATTAAAAATGAAGATGGTAGTTTAGATATTAAAACTGCTGAAATTATTTTAGAAAATACTGTTGAAGTTGAAGAATTTAATGCAAGTAATTTAGAAAATAGTAATCAACAAATCAACGAACTACAAACAAAAAATACTGAATTAACTTCACAAATTGAAGAACAAACAATTCAATTAAAACAAATTGAAGTAATTGATTTTATTAATTCTTTAACTGATAATGAAGATTTTAAAAATGTTTTATTAAAATCTTATGATATTACTGATGATATTGAAATCATTAAAGTACAATTGCAGAGTGTTTATGATGAATTAATTAAGGTACAAACAGTTAATACTGGTGGCGTACCAAAATCAGAAAATAAAGAAAACAATATTTTAGATACAGACAATGTATTTAATAAATAAGAAAGAAGGTATAAAATTATGGCACAAAATCCACAAAGAATATTCGGCGATATTGTTAATCAAGCAACACAAAAAGATTGTGAATCATTTGACCAATGATATTTACAAACTTATCAACAAAAATTTAGCTGAGAGGCATTATTTGCGTGAAAAGAAGCAAATAAGTTTGGTTTAACATATAAAAGAAAGAAAAATATTAAATATAATGAAGGTATAGGAAAAGATAAAAAAGTATTTAATACTGATGACAGTCTTTTAAACTATACTGAAGTAAAGTTTGAAGATGGAACAGTTGAATTAGATACAATTTTAACTTTTGCTCGTAAATTAGACCCCGTAGAAAGTGATTTTAATCCCAATCTTTGGGCGGCTGATATTGAGCAAGCAATGGATACTGAAGTTGCTTATAAACGCAATAAAATTTTAGAAATTATTAATAAAGGAACTGTTACAACTATTCAAGGCCAAAAATCAGATGATACAAATGCTTTACAAATCCACGATGAAATTATGGATAAAATATATGAAAATGGCTTTACCCCATCAGAAACAGTTGTCTTGGATTCGGCTGATTTTATTCGTGGAATTCGTAATAAATTACAGTTACAACTTGGCGCAAATGACCAAATAAATAGCGTAATTGAAACAAGTGGAGCAATGAAAACTGTTGAAGGAACAACATATTATATGGTTCCTAAAAAATTACCAATTATTAATAAAGATGGTTCAGAAGGAACAATTGAATTATTATCAAACGGAGTTAATGCAATTGCCTTTAAATTTAGTAAAAAATATGATCCTCTTATTTTACGCAAAAAAGACCATACTCCGCTAAGGGTTGGTGCTGCTGCGTTAGGTACTGGAATGGGTAATACTTTAATTATGGAAAGAGTTTTATATTTAGGTGGAGCAGTAGTTGAACCTAAAGGAATTATTAAACATATTGTTACAAAAATTGATATTAGTAAAATTAATAAATTAGATAAACCAACTATTCATGTTGTAAATCCAACACAAACAACAGCAGAACAGTTAAAACCACAATTTAAAGATGTTGTTTTAAAAGCAGTTAAAGCCGTAAATAGTTCTTTAACTGAAAGTGATTTTGATTACTTTATTGAAAGTAAAGGTGAAGATTGACCAATTAATATTACAAATGATAAAACTGTTTCTGTTCAAATTGAAGGTAAAAACAACGCTACTGGTCAAACATCTCCGATTGATGTTAAAATTAAAAATTCTTAATAGTACTAAAAAATAGTACTTTTTCGTTTGATAGATATGTCAATTAGAACATCTAAAACAGCTCTTATTTATGCTGTTAAAAAAATCCAACTAGATTGTCAATCCAACAACAAGAAAAAAATTTTGGTTTACAGTTATTAGAATTTTTAGGAATTCAAGTTTTAGCTCTTGGTTTATCAGTTTTAACTGGTGGTATTGCTTCGGTTGTTGGTCTTGGTACGGGATTATCTAATTTTGCCGCAGCATTTATCTCGTTTGGAGTAGAAACAGCAACCGATTTTGCCGTAAATCAAATATATGATAAATTAACATCAGAAGTAACAGCAAAAAGTACCGCCTTAAATTTGTTACCAGCAATTGGCGGTGTTGGTAAATTAACACGTGCTGCTCGAACAACTAGAATTTTAAAATTAGCAAAAGAAACTAAATTACTTGAAAAATTAGGTGTAATAACTGCTAATAATTTAGAAGATGTTGTAAAACAAGTTACAGGCAAAAAGATTTTATCTGATAAATTAATATTTGATTTTTAAAAGCAGGCTAATAATGAAACTTTATTATATACATTTGGTAAATTGGCCCGAAATGATTTTTATAAAGGTTTTAAAGTTTCTAATTTAGAAACAATTAATAATTTATTAAAAATTGAGAAAAATATTCAAAAAATAAGCCCTACATTAGTTCAAAAAATACCGCGCGTAAATGAAAAAAATGCTAATAAATTGTTATATGAATATGGATTAAATATTGATAAAATAAGCAAAATTAATACTAATGAGTGATATAACATTATGACTAATCTTCATAAAAAAGGTGTTGGTAAAAATCTACTATTAAATGCTAATTTAATGCGGAGCAGTAAAATATATAATAATAAATTATTAAATATTTTTCACCAAACACCAATTAAATTAAATAAAATTTTAAATCATTTAAACCCAAATTTTTATATTCAAAAAGTAACTAAAAAATTATTAGCTCCAATTGAAAAACAAATAATTACAATTAAACAAAAAGTAATTAATAAAATTACTGATAAAACTAAAAAAATATTCTCTAAATTTGAAACTAAAGCTATTAAAAAAGGCCAATTATTACCCTTTGCTTATGGTTCTGATGTTTTTTTAGCAGTAAAAATTGTTCCATTATCAGTTGCGGGAGAAGTTGCTTTAACAATATATTATAAAAATCCTAAATATGTCCCTATTGTCGTTATGACAACTTTAATCAAAGCAGAACAGTTTGTTTTGGCTCCTGAACCGTTTAAATTCTATATGAACAGTGAGTGGTTTATTGGTTGGGGATTTAAAAAAACAAGTTTGTTTAATTTAGTTTCTTTTGCCCCACTTGTTTATCAGCAAGTAGTAAAAGATAGTTTTAAAATATATCGGATAATTGCTAAGATATTAAAAATGCAAGAACAATTTAAAAATAACTTTAATAAAGATAAATTGTTAAATACGCTAGAAGATAGTGTGGTTACTAGTTTGTTAGGTAATGGACTAGTATTTCAAGCACATAAACAACTCAGAACAAAACAAGATTTAAACAAAACAATTAAAACAAAAACATTACTAAATAGTAAAAAATTTATATTAAAGAAAATATATTTTTAAAAAAGTAAATGATAAGGAGATGATTAAATGTTAAATGAATTATGACAAAATGTTACTTTGGAAAATTATAATAATTTTATTCCAATGACAGGTAAAATTACACAAGTTCCAGTTCGTTATAATAAGTTCTTTAAAGGTGATGTAGAATTATGATTTAAAACATTTGCTTTAAGAGCCCAAAATATGATTAATTCTTACTTAAACTATCCATTTTCAAAACTAAAGTTTGAAACATTTAAAGATCCATTATTAAAGAAAATTTGTATTAATATGGTGTTTATTACGATTGAGCATTGAACATTTAACCGCATTCCAATTGAATTTTTTACTTCGGCAAATATGAGTGTTGGTGATATTAATTATTCATCGCAAAATGATCCTATGATTACTTAACAAGGTCTATTGCCTACCTATGCAAAATCATTGGCTAATTTAACAACTTTAAAGAAAATGTTTCGTACTTTTCAAGAAGAAGGTATTGATTTAACAATGATTGATTTAGAAGCATATTATACTCAATTAGAAGTTGATGCTTTATTAGATAAACTTGTTATAGAAAAAATTAAAGATGAAAAACTTGCAAAAATAAAAGAAGAAATTTTAGATGAATTAAAAAAATCAATTGTTATACCAAAAGTTCCAGATTGAGAAATTGTTGATACTAGTGATTTTAAAGTTGGACAAAAAGGATATACTATTCCTAATTTTGATAAAGAAAATTATATTTATAGAATTTGAGCCTCAGGAAAAAATATCAAAGGAGATTTAAAAAGTCAAGGGATGTTGCAAACAAGGCATAGTTTTAGACAAACAATAGGTGTTATATATGATCAAATAGGTGTTAATAGTGCATGTTTAGCATTATCTATTAATCCTGATGGATTGATTAATATTGGAGTTAATGGTCCAGCAACATTTAGACCTTTGGGATTTGTGTTTATTGAAAGAAAAAAGGTAAATTAGAAAGGAGATGTTATTATGTCAAAAGTAAATATTAAAGATGTAATTATGTTTTTGAAAATCTTTGGAGTTTCATCATTGTTTTTTATCGCAGGAATTATTATTTGTTTTATAGGAGAAAAAACATTAGGTATTTCTTGACCGGCATATGTTATTGTTTCAGCAATGCTTATCGGAGCTGGAATTATAGTTTTGATTATTGAAACAATTAGATTTATCAAAACACATAACAAAAAACAAAAAGAAGATAGTATTGAAGATGTTATTAAAAAAGAAGAAACAAAATAAAGGGGAAGTTATAAATGGGATTGTTACCAGCAAAAAAGAAAATAAAAAAAGATTATGATATTGATAGTTATTATCTTAATTTAGCATCAACTATTACTAATCGTAAAAATGTTACTGTTCAAAAACATAATGAGATTTTAAAAAAAAGAATTTGTGAAGATAATGCTATTTTTTTAAATCCACGAGATTTAGAAATTAGCATTTATAATCCACTTACTAATCAACAATTAGATACTAAATTAATTAATAACTTTTTAAAGATGCAAGACTTTACTAATAAAAATTGATATAACGAATATAAAATTAATAAGAATGGTAGGGGTACATACTTTATTTTTGTTAATAATTCAAAACTTAATTTTATTACTATTGATTTTTACAATGACCAATATGATGAATTAGATAATTTAGTATCTTGTACTTTTGATTATGACTCTTATATTAAAAATGACCAGAGTATTTTTATTACTGAAAAATTAGAGATTGATGCTGTAACTAAACAAGTTAAAGTTATTAGAAAGTTAAAAACACGATTATATAGTACTATTACCGACTTATATATTGATGATGCTAAATGAAATAACTATACAACTTTACAAAGAGAAGAAATATTACCACTTAATTTTATTCCAATTCAAATTATTCCTAATAACCCTAATTTTGAGCCTTCTGCTCGGTATGGTAAACAATTTGCTAGTATTTTAGATATTATTGCTGAAAAGATAATGTTAGATCCATTATTAAATAGTGGTAAATTTACTATTAATACTAACGGCGTGACTGGTGTAGTTGACCAAGAAATTAGTAAAATGCTAGCTTCATTTATTGAAAATGACTTGTTATTAGTTGAAGGAGACCCTGATAGTAATTTTCAACCAGTAGATTATATTGCGGGTAATTTTAAAGGTGAACAATTAACCAAAATATATGATTGATTATTAACTAATTACTATAAAATAAATCGCCATCATGTTCCCGCAATCGCCAAGGGAGCCCAACAAACACAAGCAGAAGTTGCGGGAGTAAATATTCAAACAAACGCATCATATGAACAAATGATATATATTAGAGAAATTAAATTAACTGAATTCATTATTAAGTTAATTAAATATAATAATGCGATTTTAAACAGTAGAACATTCAATATTAAAAATATTGATGAGTTAATTGTTGATGTTCGCTTACCAGTAAATGCTACTTTAAACAGACAATTAAAAAACAACGAAACTATTATCAATATGCCTATATCAGTATTTGATGTTGTTTCTGATTTAGAAAATCCATTCATTTTTTGAAATGTATTTGTTTCTGTTAATTGTTTAGAACAAGAAACTGTATTTTGAATTTGTTCAATACTACTATTATTTATAAATGTTGAGTTAGAATCTTTACAAATATCA
Source organism: Spiroplasma endosymbiont of Seladonia tumulorum (assembly GCF_964020235.1). Taxonomy (NCBI): domain Bacteria; kingdom Bacillati; phylum Mycoplasmatota; class Mollicutes; order Entomoplasmatales; family Spiroplasmataceae; genus Spiroplasma; species Spiroplasma endosymbiont of Seladonia tumulorum. Next base: position 186,180 of record NZ_OZ026545.1, read on the forward strand.
TTAAGATCTTGTTCTAAATTATATGATTTATTTTTTTGTGTTTCTTCTAAAACAAGTTCAGATTCTGTTAAATTTTTTAAATTAATATTTAAAATCTGTTTAATTTCAGAATTAGGATTTTGTTTTTTATGATATAAATATAACCCTCTTTTTACTTGATCTCTCATATTAATAATTTTAGATTCAATTAATTGCAATGTATCATATTCATAAACTTTATTATCTTTTGAACCAAAGTATAATTTGTTATTTAAAGCTACCCCAGAAGATCAAATACCATCATTTGTTGTAATTACAACTTTTTGTTGTCCAGTTTCAGGATTATATTCATAAACATTATGATCAAAAGAACCAAAGTATAATTTATTATTTAAAACTACACCGGAAGAAATGGCATTAATATTTGCTGTAATTACAATTTTTTGTTTTTCAGTTGTATGATCATATTCATAAACACTTCCATCATAAGAACTAAAATACAATTTATTATTTAAAGCTACACCGGAAGAAAAAACACTCCCATTTGTTGTAATTACAACTTTTTGTTGTTCAGTTTCAGGATTATATTCATAAACATTATGATCAAAAGAACCAAAGTATAATTTATTATTTAAAACTACACCGGAAGAAATAATACTTTTATTTGTTATAATAACAATTTCTGAAATTCCAACAATATTATTTTTTTTATTATCTTGTCTTTTTACTCTATTTAATTTTTCTAAATTATTTTTTTGTGAATAATTAACTTTACTAATTTCTAATTTAGTTTCTTCTTTTTGATAGGGGCTAGCAGCAATTGTTGTTGGTACAGCGGTTCCACCAATAGTTAATAGACTTAATAAACTTAAAAGTTTTTTCATTTTATTATTTCCTTTCTTTTATCTTGAAAATTTTTATCAAGATCTATTGACATTATATATATATATATATATACAAGCACTTTTTAAACATATTTGAGAAAGGAAGTTATTTAAATGATTATTATTGTGATTATATTGTACTAATCTGGGCTCGCGGTGATTTTCATAAGTTTTGCGAAAAATGCCTTAAAGTTTAAAAAAACTTTTGCCGCGCTTTTCAAAATACTTGGGAAAAATTCTAAGCGTTAAGCGAAGAATTTTATAAAGGTTCCCAAATTTGTTTGAAAGAACCTCAAAATCTTTTTTAACTTGTAAGTCATTTTATCACAAAAATTTAAGAAAATCAACCGCTCGCCCAAAACCTAAAAAATCTGCTATTACAGATTTAATAAAAATATAGATAAAAATTAATTGAAATATTCTCTAATTTTATTTCAATAATATTATAATACATTTTATATACCCATTTTAAAGCGATACGGATAAGAACCATAAAACAAAGCATCATATGGATCGTGGTACATTTTACTGTCGGGTGTGTTTGTTTTGGTATCGCTAAATCTTAATTCACTAATACACTTATCTAAAAATGGGAAGTTATATAATATACCATATATTTTGCCTTGAACAAACATTTTTCTTATTCATGTTACACGATTAATTATTCCCGCTTCTTTATTAAGGGATGTCTGATGTTTTTTGGCTTTAAACATCTTAATTTTATAACCTAAATAAGGGTAAATATCTTCTTGTAATTTTTGCATAAAGTCATGAGCATTAATATCATAATGAAATGTAGCATATTCAAAACCATCAAATTTATCAAAACAGTTAATTATTCATTGTCCGTAATGTTCAACTATTTCATTTAAATTCATTGCGTTTTTTGGGGTAACAACATTTTCTTTAATTAAATATTTATCATATTCATTATTTTCATTAATTTTATAACCACTAAATAAAAATACTGTATGGTCTTCACTACCATTAGCATAATCAACACCAATTGAATAACTATCAAATTGATATTGTTTTGTATTTGTATTATAAAAATCTTGTAAATTATACTCTTTAATATATTTACGATAATTTCGTAAAACATAAATACTGGGGTCATTATCGTTATATTCAAAACCGTAATATTCAAGTTCAAATAAATCGGGTCGTTCTTCTTTATTTGCTAAAACAATTTTTTTGGTAATATCAGGTATTTTATTTCAAACAGCCCCCATAGTTAAACGCAAATTAAAAATACCCAAACCATTAAATGCTTGTTTGTTTTCTGAATATACCTGATTGTGTTCTTTTAAAATATTTTTAATTCTTTCATTTAAAGGTAAATATGGCGTTACAAATTTTTCATAAAAGATATGGTATTTATCAAAAGGATTAAAGGTAAATTGATTAGAATATGTTTTATAAAAATATGTTGTAACTGTTATATATTGTTTTGCTATGTTGTCTCATTCTTGAAATGTCCAAGATAATTCTTTTACTGGAATAGGATTATCTAAATTATATTGTTCATTATCATTTTCATCCGTGTATTTTTCGTAAGACACTTTTAAACTTTTAGAACGAAACATTGAAACTCTTAAATTATTATATCTTTTATCTAGTTCTTTATCAGTTAAGATTTCTTTTTCTTCAGCATGTATCATTTCGTCAGTTCATGCTGATATAATACCACTACCTTTACCAACTTTCCCCATAATTTTATTACCATTAGCATAACCAGCAAAAGCAATGCGAACACCACTAGGAAAAACAATTTCGCCACCTTCTTTAACATTTTTAGGTCAAACAATACCATTTTCATTGTCATACCCTATATCAATCCCATATTTATCATATAGATAGTTGCAGACATTAATTGTATCGCCAAATGTAGTATCTTCGTGGGTATTGGCATATCTTCGTAAAATGTTAGATGAAGCATCGGTAAAATTACAAGCAAAAAATAATTTTTCTGCTAGGTGATTTCATGTCTTATTAGTACCACGCCCCGCTGAGACAAACTTAAAAAAACATGGCGAAGTAAAATATCGGGCATAACTATCACCAACAAAATCTTTAAATACTTCTCAATCAAAACCAAAATTATAGTCACTAAAATTTAAATTATATTTTTTATTTAAATGTTCATAACTAGTAATTCGTTTTTTATTATTAATTTTACTAAATTCTTGCATATTTATTGACCTATTTATTTTATATATAATACATTATAAGAAAAAATGAAAGGAATTTGTATAAAAATGAGAAAATTTAAACATTTAACATTTGATGAACGAGATTTATTTAAAGATTTATTATTATCTGATACTTGTAAAAAGAAAAATGGCACAATTAATTTATCTGAAATATCACGACAAACGGGTCGTGGAGTTAATACTGTTAAAAGAGAAATTAAGCGATTTAAAAATATACAATATTATAATCCATATCAAGCACAAAAAGATTATAAACAAAAACGTAAAAAATGCATTAAAAAACTACCTAAATTTACAAAAGAGCAGTTAGATTTTATTAAAATAAGATTTAATAAATACCACGATACACCCGAACAATTAATTTATCGTTATTTCTTGGAATTTGGTGTTAAATTTCCTGCTTGTGTTAAAACATTGTATAAATGAATTCGCTTAGGTGAATTTGGATTAAAAAAAGAAAATTTACCCCATCGTGGTAAAAAATATAAAACAAAAGGAAAAACTGATAATCGTGGTAAATTAACTAACTTTAAATCAATTTGAGATATTGAAAATAAAGTTTCTAATGTTGGATGATTTGAAATGGATACTGTTGTAGGAAAAGACCATCAATCTAGTAATTTAGTTTTAGTAAAACAATCAAGTAAAAATTATTTTGTAATGAAATTAAAAAATAATACTGCTAATGAAGTTTTAGAAAAATTTAAAGATATTGTTAAAAATAATAATTTAATTGGGAAAATTAAAGGAATAATAACTGATAGAGGAAAAGAATTTAGTAAATGAAGAGAAATGAAAATATTTGCTGAAACACAAGTTTATTTTTGTGACCCCGGTAAACCACAACAAAAACCATTAATTGAGCATATGAACGGTGAATTTAGATATTGACTTTCTAAGGGAATTGATTTTAATAATATTAGTCAAAAAATGATAGATTGAGTAGTTAATGTTATAAATGATAAACTCCGACCATGTTTAAATTGATTAAGTGCAAAGACAATGTTTTTACAAAATTTTAAATAAATTTATTAGTTAAAATTTAATAAATTATTTTTAGTGCGCTTAAATATGAATAAAATAAGATAAAATTACAAAAATTTAATTTTTTCTGAAAAAGTTGTTGCAATTTATTAAAAATATTTTATTATTAACTTAACAAGATATAAATTTGCCGTTTATATATACACAGCGCCAAACATGTATTTTTGTCGTGGAAAAATTTAAAAAATGTTAAAATATTGTTGACAATAAAATTAAAAGTAATATAATTTAGATAAGTAAGTGGTATTTTTATTCCACAATTTCTAAGATATTAATTAAAACCCTTAAATAATACATACAGCCAACATTGTTATACTAATGTTTAAATAATGTATATGTATTGTAATAAACATTGTTAAATATATAAAATTAAAAATTAAGGCACACTGAAAATAACTACTTAGTTTTAACTAATAGCTATTAAAATATAAAATTATACGTTTATAATTAATCAACTCACATAAAAGCTAGTGTGCCATAGTTAAAATATAAGATCAGTTATAATAAATATTAAAATCCTTTAACCATAACACGGAAAAAGTTTAATATTTTAATAATTACTCAAATTCCAAATGGAATTAAAATAATTCAAGCGTCACCTAAAAAGGTCATTAATTGTGGTAACACAGCATAAACAGCGTCTTTAACTTTTATCATAACTTGTCCTAAACCACTTCAAATAGAATCCATTCCACCTGAAATAGTAGGAGTATCTGCAGCTAGAAAATTAACAACTGTTGTTAAATACATACCTAACATTATTCTTTATCCTCCTTATTTTTAATTTCTTTTTTATCTTTTTTCTTACCTCGAATTTGACGAATTTTTTGATAAATCGATAAACCAATTCAAGCAAGAATTCCTAAAATAATAACAATACTAAATATTCATGTTAACCATACTGGCATAACTTAATTCCTCCTAGAAATTTAGCTTGCGCGGCACGCTTCGCGTGTTCGCTACGCTCAAAATAAACAATATTGAATAAATTACCGCTAATAAATTACGCGGATAATTTATTCATTTTCTTTTACATTATTAGTTACTATCTTATAACAGTATTAATAACATTATCTTTTCCATACTTAGTTACTAAGGACCGCAAAATAAAATAATGTTTTCTTTCCATTAAAAAAACAACTCCTTTCTGAGTTGATTTGTTGCACTTCATATTACAGTTTACATTATTTGTTGATAAGTTTATTAAATTTTGTACCATATTAAAACCCTTTCGTAATTTTAAATTTTTGTCTCCTAAAAACTTACATTACAATGCTAATTATTACTAAAATAATATAAATATAACACTAAGATTTATTATTTAAATCAATTTCTGTTACTACTGACAATACTGTTTTAATATGTTCAACTGGTTTAACTTTCCGTCATTCTTGAATAATCTTAAAATCATTATCCAGCAAAAAAGTGCTTCGTTCAATGCCAAGATAAATATTATTAAAAATTTTTGATAATAACGATTATAAGCAATTGTTTCTAAAGTACAGCCTGGTGTTGCTGCTTTCGGAAAAAAAATATAGCCCTTTTCTTTTTGAAAATCAGTAATAAGATGTTCTTCTCCATCTGTAAACAAAAACTTTTCTTGTTTTAAATCCATTTTTAAATAACCTCCCCTAAAAATAATAATATAAAAGACAATAATAATTAATTACTGTCTTTGAAAAAGTTGGATTAAATATTTTGTTACTTCTAACTTATTTTTTAAAATATTAAATGATAATTTTAAATCTAAAAAAATTAAATATAGTGAAATTTCGGTAATATCAAACTTATATTCTAAATCATTAATTTCCTTAGCAATATTGGCAATTTGCTCACCAATAGTATCATATTTATCGAGAACAGCATTCGTTTGTAAACTTGCTCGTTCTTGTAATTCAGTAAGATCTAAATTAATTGCTTGAATTGTTGACATTAGTTCATTCAAAGTTTGTTCAATTTTTTCTTCACGCAAAGACATTTGCTCTACTTTATTTTCCATTTTTTACTTTCACCTACTTATAATTATAATATATCATAAAACTAAAAAAGATTAGTTTTAATAATTAATTACTAATCCTTTAAAACGTGTCACTGAATTAATTGTTTCACGAATCCCTTGAACTCCTTGTCCAGAATCATGAATTCCTAAAAACGGGAATGAATCAGGTCCTCGTTGAGTACGACCATTAATATTAACCGTTCCTGTTTCTAATTCATTAGCAATATTAAATGCTGCATTAATATCTTTTGTAAAAATACATGCTTGCAATTTAAAATTTGATTTATTTGCTAAAGTAATCATTTCTTCAACATTCTTACAACGAATAATTGGTAAGACTGGACCAAATGGTTCTTCTCATGCTAATCGCATTTCTGAGGTAACATGATCAATTAAAGTTGCACTAATTAAATTATCTTTTCGTTGATTGCCAAGAATTAATGTTGCTTTTTTTACTAAAGCATCATCAATTAAACCTTGTACAAAATCTGCAGCTTTTAAATCAATGACAGGAATAATAGCTTTATTATCTAATGGCGAACCTGCTTCTAACTTGCTAACTTCTATTTTTAATAATTTTACTAGTTCATCAGCAATTGTTTCATCTACTAGTACTCGCTTAACAGCCGTACAACGTTGTCCAGAATATGCATAAGCACCAGCAACAATTTCTTTTACTGCTTTTGTTAAATCAGCATCTTTTAATACTAAAGCTGGATCTTTTCCTCCTAATTCTAATACTAAGTCTTTTCCATGTCCTAATTTGCGAATATGATTGCCAACAGCAACTGACCCAGTAAATGAAATAACATCAATTTCAGGATTTAAAACTAATAAATCTCCAATATCACGTCCACGACCAGTTACAACATTAAAAACACCTTTCGGAAAACCAACTTCAAAAGTTAATTTTGCCATATATAACCCAGTTAAACTGCCATTTGTTGCCGGTTTAAAAACAACAGTATTACCAACAACTAAACTTGGTACAATTTTTGCAATACTTAAATTAACAGGATAATTAAATGGTGAAATTGCCAAAATAACACCTTTTGGAACACGAGAAAAAATCCCTAATTTATTTTTAATATTTCAACCATCCCCAGTTAATGTTTCTGGAAAAACTCGTTTTGCTTCTTCAATTGTGTAATCAATATATTCAATACTACGTTCTACTTCAACTTGACCATCTTTTAAACTTTTTCCAATTTCATGGGCCATAATTTTCGCAAGTTCTGTCTTATGACTTTCTAATAATTTTGCTCATTTTTGCAAATAACTAATTCGTTCAAATAAAGTTAAATTTGCTCATTCTTTTTGTGACTGTCGAGCCCACTTAAACGCTTCATTTATTTCTTTTTCTTTTAGAGCTGGAACACGGCCATATGGCTTATTATTAATTGGTGAAATTATTTCTAATCAATCCCCATTATTGATTAATTCACCATTAATTAATGCATTCAATTCCAAATTCATTTTTACCGCCTCGTTTCTTTCTGCATTATTCTATTTATATTTTATGCTTTTTAAAAATTATTAAAAGATACTTTCCACATTTAAATTATTGTTTATAATAAAATGTTTTAATGTTGTTAACGCACGTTCACTATATGCTAAATATTTTTCATTTTTACTTTTAAAATGTTGTTCAAAGGGAGGGATAATGTCAAAATTTGCTTTCATTGGCTGAAAATTAGTTTTCGAAGCATTAATAATATAATTCACTAATGCGCCCATTATTGTTTCGGGCGGAAATGTTAACATTGGGTCGTTATTTAATAATCATGCAATATTTAGGGCACTAATAATTCCTGTGGTTGCTGATTCAACATATCCTTCAACACCAATAATTTGACCAGCAAAAAATACATTCTGATGTTTTTTTACTTGTAAAAATTGATTTAATAAAATTGGAGAATTAATAAAATTATTCTTATGAATAACACCATATCGTACAATCTGAGCATTTGCTAAACCTGGAATCATACTAATAAGGCGTTGCTGCTTTGGAAACTTCAAATTAGTTTGAAAACCAACTAAATTATATAATATATCAATTGCATCATCTTGACGTAATTGCACAACAACATATGGACGGTTACCATTTGTGGTTTCTAAACCAATTGGTTTTAATGGTCCAAACAATAATGACTTAATCCCCTTTTTTGCCATTACCTCAATTGGCATACATCCTTCAAAATAAATTTCTTTTTCAAAATCATGTAAAGCTACTGTTTCTGCTGTAATTAATGCTTGAACTCATAATTCAAATTCATCCTTGCTCATTGGACAATTAATATAATCTTTACTATTGCCTTGATCATAACGTGATTTATAATATACCTTAGTAAAATCAATACTTTCTTTTGTAATAATTGGTGCGGCTGCATCATAAAAGTAAAAATATTCTTGCCCCAATAATCCTTGAATGGTCGTTTGAAATTTTGATGTTGTTAAGGGTCCAGAAGCAATCAATGTAATTGCTTTATCATCAATAGTTGTTGCCTCTTGATTAATTAAAGTGACATTTGAATTATTTGTTAACCATGTTGTAATATATTCTAAAAACTGATTCCGATCAACAGCCAATGCTCCCCCAGCTGGAACACGGCTTGCATAAGCTGCTTTAATAATTAATGAATTAAATGCTAGCATTTCTTGTTTTAATAAACCAACACCATTCGTTAAACTTTCACTACGTAACGAATTTGAACAAACCAATTCTGCAAAGGAATTTTGTTTTTGCACTGGATTTTTTATTAATCGTTTACTTTCATATAAATTAACCTTAAAACCTCGTCGTGCTAATTGATACGCTGCCTCGGTTCCTGCTAATCCAGCCCCAATAATGTTAATCGTTGGAATTGCCATTTGTTATTTTTCCTTTTAATTGTTGATATTGTTCTAAATATTGGGCATATTTTTTTTGTTCAAGTTTAATCTTTTCAGGATTTGCTTTTGCTAAAAAACTTGGATTATTTAAAATATTTTTGCTTCGTTCTAGTTCTTGTTCGAAACGAGTTAATTCCCCATTGATTTTTTGTTGCTCTACTGTTTCATCAACAATATCATTCAATCCAACTTCTAAAATAACATTCGTCAATGGAATTGTGGCATATTTTTGGTTTGCATCTTTTTCTTGAAGCACGCCCATCACTTTACTTTTAACCATTTTTAAAATAAATTCATTAATTAATGCAATAACATTTGTAGTAATATTATTTTTACTACTTATTTGATCAAATCAAATTTCAATAATATCTTCTTTTTTAATTTGATAATTACTTCGCAATTCACGGATTGCAGCAACAATTTCCGTTACTAAATTCAAATAATCAACATTATAATTAAAATTAATTTTTGGGTAAACTTCTAACATAATTGACTCTTTCAAATTTAATTTTTGATAAATTTCTTCTGTTACAAATGGAATAAATGGATGTAACATAATTAAAATTTGTTTTAAAACATAAAACAATGTTTGAATTGTTATCTTCTTGATTGTGGCATTATTACTTTGTAAATTAACTTTTGTTAATTCAATATATCATGAACAAAACTTATTTCATACAAAATCATACAAATCTTTGCCAACTAAAACAAATTCATATTTTTCCATATTCGTTTGTACTTTAGCAATTGTTTTTGTTAGTTCAGTTAAAATTCATTGATCAATAGCATTTTCTTGATGGTTTAATAATAAGTTTTTAATTTCTGTTTCAAAATTAACCAATGGTTTAAAATCACTTGTTAAATTCAGTTCAACATAACGAGCAGCATTTCATAACTTATTAATAAAATTTCAAGCACTATTAACTTTTTCTAAAGAAAAACGTAAATCTTGTCCTGGTGCACTATTTGTAACTAAAAAATAACGTAATGTATCTGCACCATATTCTTTGATAACATCCATCGGATCAATCCCATTCCCTAATGACTTACTCATTTTTCGGCCTTCTTCATCACGAATTAAACCATGAATTAAAACATCATTAAATGGTTTTTCCTTTGTAAACTCTAATGAGTCAAACATCATTCTTGAAACTCAAAAGAAAATAATATCATAACCAGTCACCAAAACATTAGTTGGAAAATAGCGATGAAATAATGTTTTATCTCAATTTCATCCTAAAGTTGTCATTGGTCATAATGCTGATGAAAATCAAGTATCTAAAACATCTCCATCTTGAATTCAATTTTTACTATTATCTGGTGGAGTTAAACCAACATGAATTTTTGTTGAATCATCTTTATGATATCATGCTGGAATTTGATGTCCTCATCATAGTTGCCGTGAAATACATCAATCTTGAACATTTTTCATTCAATTAATTAATGTTGTATTAAATCGAGATGGATAAAATTGAATTTTATTTGGTGATGATTGAAATTTAATAATTTTTTCAGCAAAATATTCCATTTTAACAAATCATTGGTCTGATAAATATGGTTCAACAATAGCACCACTTCGTTCTGAAAAACCAACTTGATGAAAATGATCTTTAATTTCAACAATTAACTTTTGGTGATCTAAATCATGAACTAAATTTTGACGGGCAGTAAAACGATCTTGGTGATGATATTTTCCAGCCAATTCGTTCATTGCCCCATCTAAATTTATACAAATTGGCATTGCTAAATGATGACGCAAAGCAATTTCAAAATCATTAGCATCATGTGCTGGTGTACATTTCATTGCTCCCGTTCCAAAATCTTGGTCAACATAATTATCACAAATAATAGGAAGCAATTCACCATTTGCTGGATTTATCACTTTTTTATTTCAATATTTGCGATAACGATTATCATTTGGGTTAACAACAACACATTGATCAGCAAACATTGTTTCTGGGCGTGTTGTTGCAATTGTCAAAAACTCACTTGTACTATTTTCTAAAAAATATTTAAAATAATACATTTTGCCTTGTTGCTCTTGAAAAATAACTTCAATATTTGATAAAGCGGTTTTTTGTACAGGGTCTCAAGAAATAATTCGTTTACCACGATAAATTAATCCTTTTTGATATAAATCAATAAAAACTTTTTGTATTGCTGATGTTAAATTATTATTTAATGTAAATTGCTCACGTGAATAATCTAATGCTAATCCTAATTTAGCTCATTGCTCACGAATAATTTCAGCATATTCTTCCTTTCATGCTCAAACTTGTTCAATAAACTTTTTTCGTCCTAAATCATGTCGTAAAATATTTTTTGTTATACGTAAACGTTCTTCTACTTTTGCCTGTGTAGCAATTCCCGCATGGTCCATTCCTGGTAAATATAAAGTATCAAATCCTAGTAATTTTTTATAGCGAATAATCAAGTCTTGCAATGTTGTATCTCAAGCATGACCTAAATGTAATTTCCCAGTCACATTTGGGGGTGGAATAACAATACTAAACTTTGACTGTTTACTTGTAACATCTGCAGTAAAATAACCTTTTTTCTTTCAAAATTGATATTTTCCTGTTTCGACCAAGGCATGATCATATTTCTTTGTTAATTCTTTTCCCATTTTTGTTTCCTTTCTAAATAAAAACTCCTATTATTTAAATAAAATAATAGGAGCAATTATTTTCTAAATAATTACGGTACCATCCTTTTTTAATAAGTATCACTTATTACCTTAATTAAAATATCAAGTTAAAATATTTAGCAACCTTCATTAAAACAATAGATTAATTTCACACCATCAATTAACTCTCTGAACTATTTTTTTTAATTACTCCTCTAATATTTATGGTTTTATTATAATTCTTTTTCAATTAATTGCAACCTTTTTTTGTTCCTCCAAGAATATTATTCTAAAATAAAAATAAAAGTTATAATTAACTTTTATTTTTATTTTTTTCTAATTTTGTGTCTTCTGCCCTTTTAATATTATTGTTTCAATCTTTATACATAAAAAAGACAAATCCGCCAAATAAAACAAGAAACAACACAATAATAATCGTCAATGTAATAATTAATCAAGTTGCCATCATTTAGTTCTCCAATCCTTCTTGTCACATTCCAACTGGTACTGGTTTAATTTGATATTTTCTTAACACAGTAACCGATAAAATACTACATATTAACGGCATAATAATTCCTAATAATACTGCTAATACTGATAATCATCAAGGTTTTGATAACCCTGAACTAATAAAGACATAAAACATAAAAACACTATTAACTGCTAACAACAATGGTGTTAAATACGAAATCGCAAATTTATATGTTTTACCAATTTTAATTCACGAATGTGCATTATTGTAGGCAATCATTATTGGTAATTTTTTGTAAATATGAATAAATAAAATAATTTCAACTAAAGCCATCACTAACATATTAACACTACCAGCTAAAGCTTGGAACGAATAAAGTAATTGGTTAGTATCTTTAAACATTAAGACTAAACCAATGGCAGCCATTAAAATCATTAAAATAATAATAACTTGTTTTTCCTTTACCTTGTAATTTGAAAAAATTCCATTTATGACAACTTCAATCATTGCAATAATACTACTTAATCCAGCAAATAATAATGCTGTAAAAAATAAAATGCCTAAAAAGTTTCCAAAACAAACAAAGGTTTGTTTATTAATAACATTAAAAGTTTGTGGAAAAACATTAAAGATAAAACTAGCACCATCATTCTTTGGAAACGCTTCATCAATTGCTTTGGTATAATCATCAATCGTAATTAATCCAGGATTTTGTTCATGAACTAAAATGCCTGCTGAACCAAAAACCATAATTAATGTTAAAAGTGAAATTGCTAAAACACCAAATGATAAAATATATGCTTTATTTGTATTATCCTGTGTTTTTGGTGCTGCACCAGCAAATAACATCATAAATCCTGAACCAACACAAACCGTAAACACACCTAATCCAAAGGCATCACTTCATACTTGCAAGTTACCAAAGGAACTTAAGGTTCTTTGCGTTGGCATTAAAACTGTTCCTAGTCCTTCTAATGCTCCTGGAATTGTTAAAACGTAAATTGCTAAAACTAATAAAATAACAAATAAAACTGGAATAAAAATAACATTTGCTTTTTCAATTCCTTTTGCTCGAAACATTACAATTGTCCCAGCAATAATAACAATTGCAATAAAGGCTAAGTATGCTAATCATTGAAAATTAGCATTACCGGCTACACCAATTCCACCAGGATTTAAAATATTATTATCAAACCATAATGATGTATTAATTGACGATGTAAAATTTAATATTAATGAAATTAAAACATAACCAATTAATACGGTATAGTAATTAGCGACAATAAACATAAAGGCTGATTCAAATCAACCGATAAACCCACTTGCTTTTGGGTTTTCTTCATCAAAAATATTAATTAACGATTTACGTCGCATATTACCAATGTTGAATTCTAAAATTAATAACGGAATGCCACAGATAATAATTGCTAAAATATATAAAACAAAAAATGCTAAACCTCCATTTTGCTTTAATAAGGTGGGGAACCCCCATACATTACCAAGTCCAATTGCTGCCCCTAATGTGGAAACAATAAAACCAAACTTGCTAACATGCTTCTTCTTTTTCATTTTTTAATTCCTTTCTTTTAAAAATAAAAAACAATTACTAATAAATTATTAATAATTGTCCTTAACGAATAATATTTCTTTTGATTAATAAAAAAATATCGCTGCATTTCTTTCTCAAATTTTTCTTATTATTATAATTCTGTCTCTAAAAAATTGAATAATAGTTTTAGTTTAGAAAACTAATTCTGAAACAACTATCACCGTGTTCAGAAATCATCGTGCACCAAATACTCCTGCAAATACTTGATGCACATTTAAGAAAAATATTGATAGGGGCATGCCTTCCCTGTTTGGTAATGACACTTCCCATGGACTATATTAATAATTTTTCCAATAATTGGATAAAAATAAAATTTTCAAAGATTTTGTTCTTGATAAATATTTGTTCCTGTTATCTCACTTTGATATTTTATAAAAGATAAGAAATAAATAATCATCACAATTGAGCCTATGATATAAATATATTGAATTGATAAAACAACACTAAAAAACTAAAGCCGATTAAAATGTCAAACAATAGTTGGTAATAAACTTGTCAATCTTTTCAAGTTTTTTTATTGCAAATCATTCTAATCCTCCTTTTAATAGATATATTATAACCATAAAAAAAATACTAATTCTACTTTTTTCAAAAAATTAGTATTTTTTTTTATTTATTTAACTTGTTTTTGATAAACTGATGCTTTTGTTTTATTTCGTCCAAATTTTTCAAACTTAACAATCCCATCAATTAAGGCAAATAAGGTATCATCACCACCACGCCCAACATTTACTCCTGGGTGAACTTTTGTTCCACGTTGACGATAAATGATTGATCCTGCTCTAATTGTTTGGCCATCAGCTCTTTTTGCACCCAATCGTTTTGAATGTGAATCACGACCATTTTTAGTCGATCCTACTCCTTTTTTTGAAGCAAATAACTGTAAGCCTAATGCGAACTTCATCATTATTCTTCAACCTCCTTTACACTAATAAATTTTTGATATTGCTGATAAATTGTTAAAAATTGATAATAAATTGTTTGTAACATAACTTGTAAGTCAGCACTATTATTTTTTACTGTAATAATAATTAGTCCTTCCTTAACAATGAATTGACAACTATTTGGTTTAATTTGATCAATTGCATTTAAACCACCAGTTGCAATTCCTGTTATTGCGGCACAAACAAGATCTTTACCATATTCAGCTGCTTTAGCATGACCAGTAATTTCAATTTTCTTAATTTTTTTCTCAGTTTTCGTAATTATAATCTTAATCATAATGTTTTACTTGTCACTTTGTTTTGTTTTTGATGCTGGTTTTTTTGCTGATGTTGTTGATGAACTTTTAGCTGCTGGCTTTGCCGCTACTGGTTTTTTATCAGCAACAGGTTTTACAGTTGACTTTGTAGCAGTTGTTGATTTTGTTACCGTAGGTTTAGCTTTGGCATCTGTTGTTGTTCCTTTAGCAGAACCTGATAACAAAATTTGATCAATTTTAACTTTTGTATATGGCTGACGATGCCCATATTTTTTATGTTGTGTTTTCTTTGGTTTATAATGGAAAACAACAATTTTCTTTTGCTTTCCTTGTTTTAAAATTGTTCCTGCTACTGATGCCCCTTTAATAAAAGGAGTTCCTACTTCTCCATCAATCACTAAAACTTCAGTGAAATTAACTTTTTCACCTTCATTACCATTTAACATTTCAACAAATATTTCATCACCTTGAAAAACACGAAGTTGTTTCCCTCCAGTTTTAATTATTGCAAACATTTTTACACCTCCAGTTTAGACTCGCCTTGTAAGTAGATAAGTATTGCATATCCTTTAGGTACTTAAAAGTCAAAGAGCGGTTGAAACTGAAACAACCATAATTAATTATATCGTTATCTTTAAAAAATTCAATAAATTTTATGTTTTTCTTAAAAATAAATTATTCTTCAGATTGTAAGACAAGTTCTTTTTTATTACAATTACAACATTCTTCGCAACTATCGCATACTTTACAATCTGGATCTAAATCATTAATTTTGTTGCATTTTTTTCCACAATCACAAGTAATTTCACGATATGTCCCCATAATGTTTATATACGTTCCCATTTATTTGCACTCCAATCTTTTTGTTAATTTTATCCCTATTTTATTATTATTACATATCTTATTATTTCTTATTATCGACTATATGTTTCATCTTCTTTAACTTGTTCAACAGTAAATCTTGAATTCGTTTTGTTTAATTCTTTTCTATCTTTTGGAAAAAAGTTATTAACCTCATTAAATATTTTTTTATATTCATTAGCATAATCTTGATTATATCTTTTATTGTTTTCAATATTTTTTTTACATTAAATATTGGTTTTAATGCTTCGGCATCAATTTCAGCATTAATTCCACTATTTACATATGTTTCTAATGTTTCATCAATGTGGTCAAAAATTTTAGTTGATATTTTAATAGTTTCATTTTTATTAAAACCAAGTTTTTTAAAAATATATTAAGCTCTTTTTTAACTGATTTATAACTTCTTTTAAAGGTAGACTTTATTTCTGAAATAAATTTCATATTAAATTTCCCTTTTTATATAAGCAAAGTAATTTATTTTAAAAATATTATTTCTATTTTTAAAATCATCTACATCGTAGTTGATTTTACAATTTTTAATGTAAAGTGTCAATAAGGTATAATAAAAAAATTATAATAATCTTTGGGACCGTTGCAAAGATACGGGTTGTTAGTTAAAAACAAGATATAATCTTGTTTTTTCTTTTATGTATAGAAAATTTAATTTAAGGAGTTGAAATTATGCAAACAAAACATTATTTTCTTTTGCGGTCTTTAGTAATTAAGTATGGAAAAGATAATGTTAATAATACTGTTAATAAGATAGTAACTAATAATGTAAAAGAAAATGAATAAATTATCCGCGTAATTTATTAGCGGTAATTTATTCAATATTGTTTATTTTTGATCGTAGCGAACACGCGGAGCGTGCCGCGCAAGCTAAATTTTTAGAAGGAATTAAATTATGCCAGTATGGTTAACATGAATATTTAGTATTGTTATTGTTTTAGGAATTCTTGCTTGAATTGGTTTATCGATTTATCAAAAAATTCGTCAAATTCGAGGTAAGAAAAAAGATAAAAAAGAAATTGAAAACAAGGAGGATAAAGAATAATGTTAGGTATGTATTTAACAACAGCTGTTAATTTTCTAGCTACAGATACTCCTACTATTTCAGGTGGAATGGATTCTATTTGAAGTAGTTTGGGACAAGTAATGATGAAAGTTAAAGATGCTGTTTATGCTGTGTTACCACAATTAATGACCTTTTTGGGTGATGCTTGAATTATTTTAATTCCATTTGGAATTTGAGTAATTATTAAAATATTAAACTTTTTCCGTGTCATGGTTAAAGGCTTTTAATATTTATTATAACTGATCCATTCATATATTTTAGCTATGGCACACTAGCTTTTATGTGAGTTGATTAATTATAAACGTATAATTTTATATTTTAATAGCTATTAGTTAAAACTAAGTAGTTATTTTCAGTGTGCCTTAATTTTTAATTTTATATATTTAACAATGTTTATTACAATACATATACATTATTTAAACATTAGTATAACAATGTTTATTACAATACATATACATTATTTAAACATTTTATAGTAAAGGAGGATTAGAATGAAATTTATTAGTCCGTTGTCTTGGCCAGGTGAAAAAGCTAAACACTTTGATAAAATTAAGGCATTATTACCGGCTAAATTTGATAAATTTATAGATTTATTTTGTGGCGGTGCTTCAGTTGGCTTAAATGTGTTAGACCAGCAGTTATGTAACAAAGTAGTTTTTAATGATTTGCATACTAGTTTAATTGAATTTTGACAATATGGTATTCATTTAATTGAATTGAATTATTTGAAAAAATTAGCATATCCTAATTCAAAAACTATTAACGAATTGAAAGAAAAAATGTTTGATGATTATTGTTTAAATTTTGGTAGTCGGAAAAAAGCTTAGTTTTTATAAAAATTATAAATAAAGTAATTAAATATGTAAATTGTAAATGCAAATGTAGCACTTTATTGAAAAAGAATAAGGTGCTTTTTATTTTGTAAAAAATACTTATATTTATTGGATTAATCGTTAGATAGTATCTTTTACACTTAATAAAATATGTTTTTTCAGAAAAATCCATCCTTTCTTTTCTTAAAAAATTTTGAATAATTGTTTTATTTAGTTGTTAGTTAATTGTTAAATATAATTACTAAAAAATATATTTAATAAACAAAGAATTAAAAAAGATAATGAGATAAAAAAATAAAGATACTATCTAACGATTAATCCAAAATTCAATCTTTAAAACTTAATATTTTTTGATGCTTAAAGATAGATAACTCATCTATGGCACGAAGCCTTAAAAAAAGTGTGAAAGCGATTGGATTTACTACTCCTATTTTTTTCTTTAATTCTCGGCAAGATTAATCACTTGCGAAATGTCAGAGCATGTGTTTTTTGGCTTGTTTTCATAAAAAGAGTGTTGTTAAACCGAAAAAAACAATATCGGACACTAAAAAACAAGAGGGTTGGAACTCCAAAAGGTTATTTTCTTTATATAAAGTTGTGTAGGGATGGATGAAGCGTAATTAATAACTGGGTAAACTGTTTTTTTGTTTATTTCCGTATGGGGGTAAACTCTATCAAAATATCCTATCCGCCCCCGCTCACCCCCGAAGTGAAGCGGGCGGCGAAGTAATTAAATATTAAAATAAATTATTTACTAAATATCAAAATATTAACCAAGAAAGGAATATTATGTTTTTTTACAGAAAGGAAAATATTTGATGAAAAAATGAAATAAAAAAATTAAAAATAAATTACAAGAATTAATGATACAAGCTTATCTGGTAACAGTAAATGATATTAATGATGAAATTTGAGCAACAAATAAAAAGAATTAAGGAGTATAGATAAATGACAGAATATAAAAGTAAATATATTAATAAAACTTGAAATGAAATAACAACATCATTTGATTGAGTTAATTGTCAACCTATTAATTGTCGTATTTCACATCATAAAAAGCATTATGATTTGCAATGTTTAGAATGAGCCAAAATGTACTTAAATTTATTTAAAGACAAGTGAGATGTTATTGTTTCATATATGCAATATTATAAAATTAACGATATTTTAGATTTAGCATCCGATGGATGAAAAATATTACAAATTGACAAAAAAATAAAACAAATAAATTAAAATATATTATTGCAATTGACCCTGCTGGAATTGGACAAACTGGTATTATTATTTATAATGTTTTGCAAAAGAAAATAATTAATAATATTACTTTTAATTCCAAAAATGAAGAAGAAGCAATAAATAATATGTATTTAATATTAAATGAGTTTAAAAATAAAATTTGTTTTTATTGTAAATTGTACTATGAAGTGTAGCACCCTACTTAATTTTATTATAACACCAATAAAATAAATGTTCAATATAATTTATTTTAAAAAAATTTAGTATTTTTGTTTTAAATTTATGAATTTTGGCACACTGAAAAATAAAATGATTAAAATTTTTATAGGTAATTATATTAAAAATTAAACATTTGTATAAAAACTTCTTTTGAAGATAGTCAATGTAAAGATTTTTTAAGTTTAGAGTTTATTATATTAGCAACTTCTTGATAATAATTTCTTGAATAAATACTTAAATCAATTCATTTGGAAAATCAATGTCTAAAATCACGAATTGCTCTTTCAACTTTGGGTTTTTGAGTTGGAGTTCCAGCATCACAAAAATATACTTTAGCATTTGTTATTTTTTCAATTTTTTCTCAATCAGCAAATTCTTTGCCTTGATCTGTTATTATTCCTTTGCATCTATCTTTAAAAAAACTGTTAGAAAAAATTCGTTTTAATGCGTTTGTAACTTCTTTTGTTGTTTTTTCTTTTAATGGTTCAATAATTTTAAATTGGGTTAATTCTTCGATTAAAACTAAACAAACACTATTATTTTTACCAACCATAGTATCCATTTGAAATCAACCAAATTCATTTTTATCATGTTTTGCTTCTTCAATAGTTCTAAAATTTCTTATTTTTCCACGGTTATCAATTCGATTTTTTGTTTTATATTTTCTACCATGAAAATACAAATTATCTTTCTTGAAATTTAAAAATCCCAAATGAATATATTTATATAAAGTTTTAAAATATACCGGAAATTTAATACCAAACTCTTTTTCATATTTTTTACAGATTTGTTCTGGTGAATCATGAAATTTGTTATATTTCTCATCTAGTCATTCTAAAATATTTAGCAATAATGATGATTTTTTAAAACATTTTTGTCGTTTTTGTAAATAATCTTCGTGTGCTAATTTAGCGTCATATTCATTATCTTTTAACCTTTTTATTTCTTGTCTAATTGTATTGCGATTTTTATGCAATATTTTTGCTATTTTAGATATATTGGATTTACCATTTTTTCTTTTTAAAGAATCAAGTTCTAATAAATCTTTTAACATTACTCTTTCTTTAAAAGTAAAATGATGCTTTGTTTTATCCATTTTAAAAAATCCTTTCTTTTATATACAAAGCTAATTATATAGTTTTTGAGGTTTTGGGCGAGCGGTTGATTTTCTTAAATTTTTGTGATAAAATGACTTACAAGTTAAAAAAGATTTTGAGGTTCTTTCAAACAAATTTGGGAACCTTTATAAAATTCTTCGCTTAACGCTTAGAATTTTTCCCAAGTATTTTGAAAAGCGCGGCAAAAGTTTTTTTAAACTTTAAGTAATTTTTCATAAAATTATGAAAATCACCGCGAGCCCAGATTGATGCTACAATAATAATCATTATAATTCATCTCCTTTCTAAAATAAATATATTAAAATACTTGACTTGCATTATATATATAATGCAAGCATATCTTGATAAAAAGTTTCAAGATTAAGAAAGGGAGAAATACAATTATGAAAAAACTGTTAAGTTTATTAAGTGTATTAACAATTAGTGGAACTGCTGTACCAACAACAATTGCTGCTAGTCCTTATTAAAAAGAAGAAAAATTAAATAGTGATATTAATTATTCAAAAACAAATAATTTAAAAATTTTAAGTAGGAGTAAAAGAGGAAATCTTATTCAATTTAAAGCAGCAAAAGGAATGGCTTATGATAATTCAAAACACATAACAAAAGAAGCTGCTGAAAGAAATTTAGGAATTTTCACAAAAGTTGCTACTGGGGCAGCTTGTGGTTTGGCTGGAACACTTGTTTCAGGACCAGTTAGCGGTGCCCTTTTAGGAACAGCTTGTAGCGGCATTTCTTAAAATTTTAATTCAATAAAAAATTTGTGGAAATAATTAATTTTATTTCCATTTTTAATTAAATTATCAAAATTTAAAATAAAGGAGATGAAAATATAAAAAAAATATTAAGTCTTTTAGGAACAATCACTCTAATAGCAACAAGTACAACAAATTTAGTTGCTTGTAATAAACCACAATATAGCGAAAAAGAATTAGCAGATTTAAAAGAAAAAAATAATATAAAAACAAAAAATGGTATTTTAGAATGAATATCATCACAAGAAAAACCATTTAATCAAATTGATAATAAATAATATTTTGTAGTATGGCGAAATGATGATAATAATGATTTAAAAATTAGTAAATTTAAAAATAGTGTAAAATTGAATATTGGCGAGACATATAATATTAACGAGAGCTTACTTTTATTCAATGGTGATTAGCTTACATAAACTTGATTTCAATAATTTTTAGGTGGATTCGGTCCACCAGAAAAATTAAAATATGATGAATTTAATAATACTTGACAATCCTTAAATTCTCAATAACCATCTTCTATTTTATTAGGAGTTGAAGTTAATTCAAAATAATAAGGAGCAAATAATTTAACATCATCATTATAACCTTTATTAATTGCGTATTTACTATATGTATAGTTTGATAACATGTAAATAATTTGTTTAAATCTTTTGACAGCATTATCATTTAAAGATTTATAATTATCTAATTTTCAGTTTTCAAATAAACCGTCAATAACATCTTCTGGTTTTTGTCCTTCAAATTTTTGGCGTAATTCTGCTGCTTTATTAGTAGAATTACCTTTTTCATCGTATTTTGCTCCTTAAAATTTTCTATCATAATTATAACGATATGTTAAATAATTTAATAAAACAATATTTAATTCTTTAACATCTAATAAACCTAGTATATCTTTACCTTTAATATAGTTTTTGGCAATACTTCATGGTAAAAAACTTTCGGTAAATCAATATTGAAATACTCTTAAATTAGGGTTTGTTTCAATTGGCATTGATAACAAAGGTACTAAACTAGCATTTTCAATATTTGATGATGGATAAGAATAAACACCATTGACATTGCCTCAACACTTAATATTTCCAAATAACATTGATTTGGGATATTTAATCTCAATACCAGTAAATACTGTATCTTCTGGTAATGATTTTTGTAAAACTAAATGAATACTATTCTGATTTTTTCACTTAAAATCAGTTATTTTAACTAAGTGGGTAGATTTAATAATATCAATGCCATCAGGTGAATAAGGACGTTTGTATTCTTCAATGATGTAACATTCATTTTTGTTGTCTTCTGTAATTTGTTCATTAATAGATACTATTTTTAAGTCTAATGTTTCTAAAAATTCTTTGTCTTGTTTTGAAATATCATTAATTAAAATATCTTTTTCATCAATCATTACATAACTTGTGCTATTATCTTGGACTGTGGTGTTTTGTTGAATTTGTAATTTAAAATTAAAATCACTAATTTCATAACCAGTTATTTTAATATATTCATCTTTGTCAATAAAACCTATTTTAACGCTATTTTGAGAATAGTTTAAGGTTGGTTTTTGTTTTGTCTTAACAAGAATTATTAATTTTATAAATATATAAGGTTCTTGTACGGGCTTCTGTAAATAATTGTTCTAAATCAGGGTCGCTGTACTGCGATTGACTAGCAAAATCTAACGGAATACTATCAATTGAATAGTCAATTGGTTCATCATTTTCTGCTAATTGTGCTAACATTTTTTCAGATGGTTTTAACATTATTCTTGTTCTCCTTCTTCATTAGGCATTTTAATAATAGTTTCGTTGTTTTTTAATTGTCTGTTTAAAGTAGCATTTACTGGTAAGCGAACGTCAACAATTAACTTGTCAATATTTTTAATATTGAATGTTCTACTGTTTAAAATAGCATTATCATATTTAATTAACTTAATAATAAATTCAGTTAATTTAATTTCTCTAATATATATCATTTGTTCGTATGATGCGTTTGTTTGAATATTTACACCAGCAACTTCTGCCTGAGTTTGTTGTGCTCCCTTAGCAATGGCAAGAACATGATGTCGATTTATTTTATAGTAATTTATTAATAATCAATCATATATTTTAGTTAATTGCTCACCTTTAAAATTACCAGCAATATAGTCTACTGGTTGAAAATTACTATCAGGGTCTCCTTCAACTAATAACAAGTCATTTTCAATAAATGATGCCAGCATTTTACTAATTTCTTGGTCAACCACACCAGTAACTCCATTAGTATTAATAGTAAATTTACCACTATTTAATAATGGATCTAACATTATTTTTTCAGCAATAATATCTAAAATACTAGCAAATTGTTTGCCATAACGAGCAGAAGGCTCAAAATTAGGGTTATTAGGAATAATTTCAATTGGAATAAAATTAAGTGGTAATATTTCTTTTTTTTGTAATGTTGTATAGTTATTTCATTTAGCATCATCAATATATAAGTCGGTAATAGTACTGTATAATCGTGTTTTTAACTTTCTAATAACTTTTACTTGTTTAGTTACATAATCAATTTCTAATTTTTCAGTAATAAAAATACTCTGGTCATTTTTAATATAAGGGTCATAATCAAAAGTGCAAGATACTAAATTACCTAATTCATCATATTGGTCATTGTAAAAATCAATAGTAATAAAATTAAGTTTTTAATTATTAGCAAAAATAAAATATGCACCTTTACCATTCTTATTAATTTTATATTCGTTATATCAATTCTTATTGGTAAAGTCCTGCATTTTTAAAAAGCTATTAATTAATTTAGTATCTATTTTTTGATTAGTAAGTGGATTATAAATGCTAATTTCTAAATCTCGCGAATTTAAAAAATTAGCATTATCTTCACAAATTCTTTTTTCTAAAATCTCATTTTGTTTTTGAACAATAACATTTTTACGATTAGTAATCGTTGATGCTAAATTAAGATAATAACTATCAATATCATATTCTTTTTTTAATTTCTTTTTTGCTGGTAATAATTCCATTTATATCACCTCTTTATTTTGTATCTTCTTTTTTAATAACATCTTCAATACTATCTTCTTTTTGTTTTTTGTTATGTGTTTTGATAAATCTAATTGTTTCAATAATCAAAACTATAATTCCAGCTCCGATAAGCATTGCTGAAACAATAACATATGCTGGTCAAGAAATACCTAATGTTTTTTCTCCTTGTAAATTGTACTATGAAGTGTAGCACTTTATTTGATTTCATTATAACATCAATAAAATAAATGTTCAATATAATTTATTTTAAAAAAATTTAGTAGTTTTGTCTTAAATTTATGAATTTTGGCACACCGAAAAATAAAATGATTAAAATTTTTATAGGTAATTATATTAAAAATTAAACATTTGTATAAAAACTTCTTTTGAAGATAGTCAATGTAAAGATTTTTTAAGTTTAGAGTTTATTATATTGGCAACTTCTTGATAATAATTTCTTGAATAAATACTTAAATCAATTCCTTTGGAAAATCAATGTCTAAAATCACGAATTGCTCTTTCAACTTTTGGTTTTTGTGTTGGAGTTCCAGCGTCACAAAAATATACTTTAGCATTTGTTATTTTTTCAATTTTTTCTCAATCAACAAATTCTTTGCCTTGATCTATTATTATTCCTTTGCATCTATCTTTAAAAAATCTGTTAGAAAAAATTCGTTTTAATGCGTTTGTAACTTCTTTTGTTGTTTTTTCTTTTAATGGTTCAATGATTTTAAATTGCGTTAATTCTTCGATTAAAACTAAACAAACACTATTATTTTTACCAACCATAGTGTCCATTTGAAATCAACCAAATTCATATTTATCATGTTTTGCTTCTTCAATAGTTCTAAAATTTCTTATTTTACCGCGATCATCAATCCTTTTTTTTGTTTTATATTTTCTACCATAAAAATACAAATTATATTTCTTGAAATTTAAAAATCCCAAATGAATATATTTATATAAAGTTTTAAAACATACTGGAAATTTAATACCAAACTCTTTTTCATATTTTTTACAGATTTGTTCTGGTGAATCATGAAATTTGTTATATTTTTTATCTAGTCATTCTAAAATATTTAGCAATAATGATGATTTTTTAAAACATTTTTGTTGTTTTTGTAAATAATCTTCGTGTGCTAATTTAGCGTCATATTCATTATCTTTTAACCTTTTTATTTCTCGTCTAATTGTATTGCGATTTTTATGCAATATTTTTGCTATTTTAGATATATTGGGTTTACCATTTTTTCTTTTTAAAGAATCAAGTTTTAATAAATCTTTTAACATTACTCTTTCTTTAAAAGTAAAATGATGTTTTGTTTTATCCATTTTAAAAAATCCTTTCTTTTATATACAAAGTTAATTATATAGTTTTTTGAGGTTTTGGGCGAGCGGTTGATTTTCTTAAATTTTTGTAATAAAATGATTTACAAGTTAAAAAAAGTTTTGAGGTTCTTTCAAATAAATTTGGGAACCTTTATAAAATTCTTCGCTTAACGCTTAGAATTTTTCCCAAGTATTTTGAAAAGCGCGGCAAAAGTTTTTTTAAACTTTAAGACATTTTTCACAAACCTATGAAAATCACCGCAAGCCCAGATTAGTACAATATAATCACAATAATAATCATTTAAATAACTTCCTTTCTCAAATATGTTTTAAAAGTGCTTATATATATAATGTCAATAGATCTTGATAAAAATTTTCAAGATAAAAGAAAGGAAATAATAAAATGAAAAAACTTTTAAGTTTATTAAGTGTATTAACAATTAGTGGAACTGCTATACCAACAACAATTGCTGCTAGTCCTTATCAAAAAGAAGAAAATAATTTAGAAAATTTAATAATTAGAAATAAAAGACAAAATAATGAAAATAAAATTACTGGAATAACAAAAATTGTAATTACAACAAATGGGGGTGTTATTTCTTCTGGTGTTGTCTTAAATAATAAAGTGTACTTTGGTTCACGAGATAATAGTGTTTATGAATATGATCCGGCAACCGGACAACAAAAAATAGTTATTAATACAAATGGGGATGTTGTTTCTTCTGGTGTTGTCTTAAATAATAAAGTGTACTTTGGTTCAGTGGATGGTAATGTTTATGAATATAATCCATTAGAATTAATTGAGTCTGATATTATTAATTTGCAAGAACAAATAAGAATAGGATCATATATATATTATAAAAAACAAAATATTAACTCTAATATTAAAAATATTTCTAGTATAAATTTAGATAATTTAAATTATATCGAAACAAAAGCAATTAAAACACTTTCAAAACAACAACAAAAAATATTATTGCCCTTTCATAATTATCACGAAGAAAAATTAAATACCTCAGAAAAGGAAATAATTTATAATTCTCCAGACGATGAGATAAGTGAAGAAATTACAAAATCAATTGAAATTCAAAAAGGATTAAGTATTACACAGGGAAAATCAGAAACAACAACTAAAACAACAGGAAATACAGGAAGTTTTGGAATAACTGTTGGAGTAGAAGCTGAAGCAAAATTTTTTGGAAGTGGATTTAGATTATCTGGTGAAATTAGAACAGATTATAGTTTTTCAAATGAAAGTTCTTATTTTACAGAAATAACATTAGAAAATAGTTTTAATTCTTCAAATATAAGAAAAGAAGAAAAAAAGGAATTAGTAAAAAAACAATTAAATCTCAACAAATTTCAATTGCCCCTAATAAAAAACTTATTTATAATGGCGCTGTGTATATATAAACGGCAAATTTATATCTTGTTAAGTTAATAATAAAATATTTTTAATAAATTGCAACAACTTTTTCAGAAAAAATTAAATTTTTGTAATTTTATCTTATTTTATTCATATTTAAGCGCACTAAAAATAATTTATTAAATTTTAACTAATAAATTTATTTAAAATTTTGTAAAAACATTGTCTTTGCACTTAATCAATTTAAACATGGTCGGAGTTTATCATTTATAACATTAACTACTCAATCTATCATTTTTTGACTAATATTATTAAAATCAATTCCCTTAGAAAGTCAATATCTAAATTCACCGTTCATATGCTCAATTAATGGTTTTTGTTGTGGTTTACCGGGGTCACAAAAATAAACTTGTGTTTCAGCAAATATTTTCATTTCTCTTCATTTACTAAATTCTTTTCCTCTATCGGTTATTATTCCTTTAATTTTCCCAATTAAATTATTATTTTTAACAATATCTTTAAATTTTTCTAAAACTTCATTAGCAGTATTATTTTTTAATTTCATTACAAAATAATTTTTACTTGATTGTTCTACTAAAACTAAATTACTAGATTGATGGTCTTTTCCTACAACAGTATCCATTTCAAATCATCCAACATTAGAAACTTTATTTTCAATATCTCAAATTGATTTAAAGTTAGTTAATTTACCACGATTATCAGTTTTTCCTTTTGTTTTGTATTTTTTACCACGATGGGGTAAATTTTCTTTTTTTTAATCCAAATTCACCTAAGCGAATTCATTTATACAATGTTTTAACACAAACAGGAAATTTAACACCAAATTCCAAGAAATAACGATAAATTAATTGTTCGGGTGTATCGTGGTATTTATTAAATCTTATTTTAATAAAATCTAACTGCTCTTTTGTAAATTTAGGTAGTTTTTTAATGCATTTTTTACGTTTTTGTTTATAATCTTTTTGTGCTTGATATGGATTATAATATTGTATATTTTTAAATCGCTTAATTTCTCTTTTAACAGTATTAACTCCACGACCCGTTTGTCGTGATATTTCAGATAAATTAATTGTGCCATTTTTCTTTTTACAAGTATCAGATAATAATAAATCTTTAAATAAATCTCGTTCATCAAATGTTAAATGTTTAAATTTTCTCATTTTTATACAAATTCCTTTCATTTTTTCTTATAATGTATTATATATAAAATAAAGAGGTCAATAAATATGCAAGAATTTAGTAAAATTAATAATAAAAAACGAATTACTAGTTATGAACATTTAAATAAAAAATATGATTTAAATTTTAGTGACTATAATTTTGGTTTTGATTGAGAAGTATTTAAAGATTTTGTTGGTGATAGTTATGCCCGATATTTTACTTCGCCATGTTTTTTTAAGTTTGTCTCAGCGAGGCGTGGTACTAATAAGACATGAAATCACCTAGCAGAAAAATTATTTTTTGCTTGTAATTTTACCGATGCTTCATCTA
This sequence comes from Spiroplasma endosymbiont of Seladonia tumulorum, assembly GCF_964020235.1. Lineage (NCBI taxonomy): Bacteria > Bacillati > Mycoplasmatota > Mollicutes > Entomoplasmatales > Spiroplasmataceae > Spiroplasma > Spiroplasma endosymbiont of Seladonia tumulorum. Next base: position 214,417 of record NZ_OZ026545.1, read on the forward strand.
ACATTTTACGAAGATATGCCAATACCCACGAAGATACTACATTTGGCGATACAATTAATGTCTGCAACTATCTATATGATAAATATGGGATTGATATAGGGTATGACAATGAAAATGGTATTGTTTGACCTAAAAATGTTAAAGAAGGTGGCGAAATTGTTTTTCCTAGTGGTGTTCGCATTGCTTTTGCTGGTTATGCTAATGGTAATAAAATTATGGGGAAAGTTGGTAAAGGTAGTGGTATTATATCAGCATGAACTGACGAAATGATACATGCTGAAGAAAAAGAAATCTTAACTGATAAAGAACTAGATAAAAGATATAATAATTTAAGAGTTTCAATGTTTCATTCTAAAAGTTTAAAAGTGTCTTACGAAAAATACACGGATGAAAATGATAATGAACAATATAATTTAGATAATCCTATTCCAGTAAAAGAATTATCTTGGACATTTTAAGAATAAGACAACATAGCAAAACAATATATAACAGTTACAACATATTTTTATAAAACATATTCTAATCAATTTACCTTTAATCCTTTTGATAAATACCATATCTTTTATGAAAAATTTGTAACGCCATATTTACCTTTAAATGAAAGAATTAAAAATATTTTAAAAGAACACAATCAGGTATATTCAGAAAACAAACAAGCATTTAATGGTTTGGGTATTTTTAATTTGCGTTTAACTATGGGGGCTGTTTGAAATAAAATACCTGATATTACCAAAAAAATTGTTTTAGCAAATAAAGAAGAACGACCCGATTTATTTGAACTTGAATATTACGGTTTTGAATATAACAATAATGACCCCAGTATTTATGTTTTACGAAATTATCGTAAATATATTAAAGAGTATAATTTACAAGATTTTTATAATACAAATACAAAACAATATCAATTTGATAGTTATTCAATTGGTGTTGATTATGCTAATGGTAGTGAAGACCATACAGTATTTTTATTTAGTGGTTATAAAATTAATGAAAATAATGAATATGATAAATATTTAATTAAAGAAAATGTTGTTACCCCAAAAAACGCAATGAATTTAAATGAAATAGTTGAACATTACGGACAATGAATAATTAACTGTTTTGATAAATTTGATGGTTTTGAATATGCTACATTTCATTATGATATTAATGCTCATGACTTTATGCAAAAATTGCAAGAAGATATTTACCCTTATTTGGGTTATAAAATTAAAATGTTTAAAGCTAAAAAACATCAAACTTCGTTGAATAAAGAAGCGGGTATAATCAATCGTGTAACATGAATAAGAAAAATGTTTGTCCAAGGCAAAATATATGGCATTTTAAATAATTTTCCATTTTTAGATAAGTGCATTAGTGAACTAAGATTTAGTGATACCAAAACAAACACACCCGATAGTAAAATGTACCATGACCCATATGATGCTTTGTTTTATGGTTCTTATCCATATCGTTTTAAAATGAAAATATAAAAAAGGTTTTAAAAACCTTCTAAAATTTATAAATTTTATTTACTTTTTATTTATTAAATAATTAGTATTTAATGATTTTTCTAAACTAGGTGATTTTTCTTGTATTTTATTACCATCATCATTTTTCAATAGTTCAGGATGACAATTTTTATAACTTAATTTAAGATGTTTTCTAACTGAATTAAAATCTAGTATCTCAACTTCAATTTCATCACCAACATCAAAAAAATCTCTAATATCTCTAACAAAGTAATCTGAAATCTCACTAATATGAATTAAACCACCAGCCTTTTCTGCTCTACAAAAAGCACCATAAGGTGTAATGTTTGTTATTTTAACATTAACTTTATTTCCTTTTTTATACATAAAATTAAATATACTTCCTTTCTTTAAATGCTTTAATTATATCATTAAGACTATAAAAATCATTTGCAGGAATTGGGCGAGCGGTTGATTTTCTTAAATTTTTGTGATAAAATGACTTACAAGTTAAAAAAGATTTTGAGATTCTTTCAAATAAATTTGGGAACCTTTATAAAATTCTTCGCTTAACGCTTAGAATTTTTCCCAAGTATTTTGAAAAGCGCGGCAAAAGTTTTTTTAAACTTTAAGGCATTTTTCGCAAAACTTATGAAAATCCCGCGAGCCCAGATTGATTAAAAACTTTAAATAATATTGAAAGGATAATTATTATGAAGTTGTTGAAATTAGTTAAAAAACATAAAATAATATCAATATATATAATATTATCTACCATTTTAATTTTATGCATGATTGTATTAGTTACACTTACTGCAATTACTCATGAAAAAGACAAAAAATATAGAACTTTTTTTGAAAGAGATAATACTACAATAGTTTGTAATAAAGGTGAAAAAATTGGAAAAATGAAAATAAGATACAAAACAAAAGATAATAAAAATTTACAAAAATATGCAATAAAACTTTATTGTACAAACAATCCAATTGTTGAAGGAAGTTATCCTGATAAATTATATTCTATTGCCTTAGGAGGATTTTTCAATAAATTTGAAAAAAAAATGAATTTATATAGTTTTAATATAGATACATGAAATTCAGATGTTTATTCAAAAGAATGAGATAGAAAATATCCTGATGATTATTTCATAAATTAAAAAAGTCATTTTAATAAATGACTTTTTTTACATTTCTATTGTAACTAATGATAATTTTTCATTGTTTTTATTAAATAATTCTAAATTATTAATATTAATTTGTTCTTTTTCAGTAAAAATTGTAATATCATAATCTCCATAACCTCATATTCCTGATATTTCAATTTTGCTTAAAAAATTAATATTTTGTGAAAAAAGTATTTTAATATTATTTTCAACAAAATTATTAATTAAATTTAATCATTCTGATTTTGAATATATAATGCTTTCTTTATGAAAATCAAATAGTTTTTCTAAACATATTTCTAATTTATTATTAGAAATAATTAAATTAGTTAAGTATTTGCCATATTCTCCATCTGATAGTTTAATTTCTGCCGGAATAAGTGAAGGAATATTATTTGTTTCTAATTCGTTTGTTATTGATAATCAATTAAAAAAATTTGTTTCTAATTGATAAACTTTATTTTCTGAAATATTATTATTTATATTTTTTAAATTATTTAATTTTATATTTTCTATATTAATATTTTTTAAATCAGAAAAATTAAAATATGATGATTTTAATTTAACTCTGCAATCTTCAAATATTCAGTAATCTTTTTCTGATTCATTTGATATTGAAACTAGTTCAAAATAATACGGAGCAATTAATTTAATATCATCATTATAACCTTTATTTACTGCCATATTACTATATACATAATTTGACAACATGTATACAATTTGTTTAAATCTTTTTACTGCCCTATCATTAAGATAAGATGGGTTTCTAAATTTTCATTCTTCAAATAAACCATCAATAACATTTTCTGGTTTTTGTCCTTCAAATTTTTGGCGTAATTCAGCAATTTTATTTATAGGATTTCTTTTTTCATCATATTTAGCACCTTCAAATTTTCTATCATAATTATATCTATAAGTTAGCATTTTTTTCAATACATCTGCTAAATTACCTTTTACAGGTGCTTGTTTAAATTCTAAAACAACATTACCATAATTATTATTATTATTATTTCCAATTGTTGATACTCATTTTGCAACATCACGAGTACCAATACCAATACCTAATGAATAATTTGCTACTTGAACATAATCATTATCTTTTATAGTTATTTGATTACCTTCTGGTCAGTTTGGTTTTGGGGCTTCTGAAGGAAATGTTGCACTAGTTCCAGCAAAATTTATTTTTCCACTAGTAATTCTAACATTATTAAATACTTTTTTTTGTTTATTAGATGGTAAATCATCTATACTAGTTAAAATTAAACAATCCTTTTCCTCAATATAATTTAATGCAATTACTCATGATAAAAAACTATATCCTAATCAATATTGAAATATTCGTACATTAGGTTTTGTTTCAATTGGCATTGATAGTAAGGGTACTAAGTTAGCATTTTGAATAATTGATTGTGGATAAGAATAAACACCATTCACATTGCCTCAGCATTTAATATTTCCAAATAACATTGATTTAGGATATTTAATTTCAATTCCAGTAAAGACAGTATCTTCGGGTAATGATTTATGTAATACTAAATGAATACTATTTTGATTTTTTCATTTAAAGTCAGTTATTTTAACTAAATGAGTAGATTTAATAATATCAACACCATCAGGTGAATAAGGGCGTTTGTATTCTTCAATGATATAACATTCATTTTTGTTGTCTTCGGTAATTGGTTCATTAATAGATACTATTTTTAAGTCATAGGATTCTAAAAATTTTTTGTCTTTTTTTGAAATATCATTAATTAAAATATCTTTTTCATCAATCATTACATAACTTGTGCTATTATCTTGGACTGTGGTATTTTGTTGAATTTGTAATTTAAAATTAAAATCACTAATTTCATAACCAGTTATTTTAATATATTCATCTTTGTCAATAAAACCTATTTTAACGCTATTTTGAGAGTAGTTTAAGATTGGTTTTTGCTTTGTCTTAACAAGATTATTAATTTTATAAATATAAAGGGTTCTAGCACGGTCTTCACTAAATAATTGTTCTAAATCGGGGTCGCTATACTGTGATTGAATAGCAAAATCTAACGGAATACTATCAATTGAATAATCAATTGGTTCATCATTTTCTGCTAATTTTGCTAACATTTTTTCAGATGGTTTTAACATTATTCTTGTTCTCCTTCTTCATTAGGAATATTGATAATAGTTTCGTTGTTTTTTAATTGTTTGTTTAAAGTAGCATTTACTGGTAAGCGAACATCAACAATTAACTCATCAATATTTTTAATATTGAATGTTCTACTATTTAAAACAGCATTATCATATTTAATTAACTTAATAATAAATTCAGTTAATTTAATCTCTCTAATGTATATCATTTGTTCGTATGATGCATTTGTTTGAATATTTACACCAGCAACTTCTGCTTGCGTTTGTTGTGCTCCCTTAGCGATTGCGGGAACATGATGGCGATTTATTTTATAGTAATTAGTTAACAATCAATCATATATTTTAGTTAATTGTTCACCTTTAAAATTACCAGCGATATAGTCTACTGGTTGAAAATTACTATCAGGGTCTCCTTCAACTAATAACAAGTCATTTTCAATAAATGATGCCAGCATTTTACTAATTTCTTGGTCAACCACACCAGTAACTCCATTAGTATTAATGGTAAATTTACCACTATTTAACAATGGGTCTAACATTATCTTTTCAGCAATAATATCTAAAATACTAGCAAATTGCTTACCATAGCGAGCAGAAGGTTCAAAATTAGAGTTATTAGGAATTATTTCAATTGGAATAAAATTAAGTGGCAATATTTCTTCTCTTTGTAAAGTTGTATAGTTATTTCATTTAACATCATCAATATATAAGTCGGTAATAGTACTATATAATCGTGTTTTTAACTTTCTAATAACTTTAACTTGTTTAGTTACAGAATCAATCTCTAATTTTTCAGTAATAAAAATACTCTGGTCATTTTTAATATAAGGGTCATAATCAAAAGTGCAAGATACTAAATTACCTAATTCATCATAATGGTCATTGTAAAAATCAATAGTAATAAAATTAAGTTTTGAATTATTAGCAAAAATAAAATATGCACCCTTACCATTTTTATTAATTTTATATTCGTTATATCAATTCTTATTAGTAAAGTCTTGCATTTTTAAAAAAATATTAATTAATTTAGAGTTTATTTGTTGATTAGTAATAAAATTATAAATGCTAATTTCTAAATCTCGTGGATTTAAAAAATTAGCATTATCTTCACAAATTCTTTTTTCTAAAATCTCATTATGTTTTTGAACAGTAACATTTTTACGATTAGTAATTGTTGATGCTAAATTAAGATAATAACTATCAATATCATATTCTTTTTTTAATTTCTTTTTGGCTGGTAACAATCCCATTTATAACACCTCTTTATTTTGTTTCTTCTTTTTTAATAACATCTTCAATACTATCTTGTTTTTTATCTTTCTTAAAAAATTCAAAAATTTTATCAATTAAATAGACTAAAACACCACTAATAAGTAATGATAAACCAATATAAAAATATTCTGGTCATGAAATTTCAATTACTTTAAATGCTTTGCAAAAAAATAACACAATTGCACTTATTATTAAAATTGCCCCTAATCCCCAAATAAATATTTTACGAATTAATAATAAAATTTCTGATTTATAATCTTTTAAATTCATTTATAACACTCTACTTTCTTTCTAAATTATTTTTTTATTTTAATAAATTAGCATTAATTTGTAATTAATTCATTATTATTTTTAATTGTAATATTTTTATTAAACATAATTATCTTCGTTAATTTATTGTAACTCTTCTAATTTTAGAATTGTTGGCGAATATTCATCACCCGTCATTGAAATTACTACTTTATGATTATTAGAAGAATTATCTACATTTAAAAAACCAATTCTTGTTGCCCCGCCTTTTCCCAAGGCCAAACTAGTTGAAATAGTTTGCAAACCACCACCATTATTTTTACATTCAAAACAAGTTGTTATAACAAAATCTGCGGTTGGTCGTTCTCAAATAAAATGAACTTTATATTTTTTCCCTAAAATAAATTTATATTTAATTACTTTTTCGTTTACTCTTTCTCCAACTTCTTTTCACTGCCCAATACTTTTTTTAAAGCATAATGTTCATTAATGTATTTAGTGGTTGGTAATGTGTCATCTGTTGCTTCTAGTCCGGGCGTTTTGTTTGTTTTAACAACACTAAAATCTGCAACTTGGTCATTATTTTGGAAGCTTGGGTCTCATATTCTTAATTCACCAGTTTCAGCACTAAAATCAGCATTATTACGCTTACTAACATTTGGCATTAAAGTAATTTTATTTTGTTTTAAATCTGAAACCGCAATTTCTCCATTATTATTTTTAATAATACTTTTATTATCAATCTTAGTTTTTTCTTTTTCTATTAAAACATCAACTTCAAATTGGGTATAATATGCTTCTAAATCTATCATTGTTAAATCAATACCTTCTTTTTGAAAAGTACGAAACATTTTTTTAAAGTTGTTAGATTAGCCAATGATTTTGCATAGCTAGGCAATAGACCTTGTCATGTTGCCATAGGGTCATTTTGTGAAGAATAATTAATATCACCAACACTCATATTTGCCGAAGTAAAAAATTCAATTGGAATGCGATTAAATGTTCAATGTTCAATCGTAATAAACACCATATTAATACAAATTTTCTTTAATAATGGGTCTTTAAATGTTTCAAATTTTAGCTTTGAAAATGGATAGTTTAAGTAAGAATTAATCATATTTTGGGCTCTTAAAGCAAATGTTTTAAATCATAATTCTACATCACCTTTAAAGAACTTATTATAACGAACTGGAACTTGTGTAATTTTACCTGTCATTGGAATAAAATTATTATAATTTTCCAAAGTAACATTTTGTCATAATTCATTTAACATTTAATCATCTCCTTATCATTTACTTTTTTTAAAATATATTTTCTTTAATATAAATTTTTTACTATTTAGTAATGTTTTTGTTTTAATTGTTTTGTTTAAATCTTGTTTTGTTCTGAGTTGTTTATATGCTTGAAATACTAGTCCATTACCTAACAAACTAGTAACCACACTATCTTCTAGCGTATTTAACAATTTATCTTTATTAAAGTTATTTTTAAATTGTTCTTGCATTTTTAATATCTTAGTAATTATCCGATATATTTTAAAACTATCTTTTACTACTTGCTGATAAACAAGTGGGGCAAAAGAAACTAAATTAAACAAACTTGTTTTTTTAAATCCCCAACCAATAAACCACTCACTGTTCATATAGAATTTAAACGGTTCAGGAGCCAAAACAAACTGTTCTGCTTTGATTAAAGTTGTCATAACGACAATAGGGACATATTTAGGATTTTTATAATATATTGTTAAAGCAACTTCGCCCGCAACTGATAATGGAACAATTTTTACTGCTAAAAAAACATCAGAACCATAAGCAAAGGGTAATAATTGGCCTTTTTTAATAGCTTTAGTTTCAAATTTAGAGAATATTTTTTAGTTTTATCAGTAATTTTATTAATTACTTTTTGTTTAATTGTAATTATTTGTTTTTCAATTGGGGCTAATAATTTTTTAGTTACTTTTTGAATATAAAAATTTGGGTTTAAATGATTTAAAATTTTATTTAATTTAATTGGTGTTTGGTGAAAAATATTTAATAATTTATTATTATATATTTTACTGCTCCGCATTAAATTAGCATTTAATAGTAGATTTTTACCAACACCTTTTTTATGAAGATTAGTCATAATGTTATATCACTCATTAGTATTAATTTTGCTTATTTTTTCAATATTTAATCCATATTCATATAACAATTTATTAGCATTTTTTTCATTTACGCGCGGTATTTTTTGAACTAATGTAGGGCTTATTTTTTGAATATTTTTCTCAATTTTTAATAAATTATTAATTGTTTCTAAATTAGAAACTTTAAAACCTTTATAAAAATCATTTCGGGCCAATTTACCAAATGTATATAATAAAGTTTCATTATTAGCCTGCTTTTAAAAATCAAATATTAATTTATCAGATAAAATCTTTTTGCCTGTAACTTGTTTTACAACATCTTCTAAATTATTAGCAGTTATTACACCTAATTTTTCAAGTAATTTAGTTTCTTTTGCTAATTTTAAAATTCTAGTTGTTCGAGCAGCACGCGTTAATTTACCAACACCGCCAATTGCTGGTAACAAATTTAAGGCGGTACTTTTTGCTGTTACTTCTGATGTTAATTTATCATATATTTGATTTACAGCAAAATCGGTTGCTGTTTCTACTCCAAACGAGATAAATGCTGCGGCAAAATTAGATAATCCCGTACCAAGACCAACAGCCGAAGCAATACCACCAGTTAAAACTGATAAACCAAGAGCTAAAACTTGAATTCCTAAAAATTCTAATAACTGTAAACCAAAATTTTTTTCTTGTTGTTGGATTGACAATCTAGTTGGATTTTTTTTAACAGCATAAATAAGAGCTGTTTTAGATGTTCTAATTGGCATATCTATCAAACGAAAAAGTACTATTTTTTAGTACTATTAAGAATTTTTAATTTTAACATCAATCGGAGATGTTTGACCAGTAGCGTTGTTTTTACCTTCAATTTGAACAGAAACAGTTTTATCATTTGTAATATTAATTGGTCAATCTTCACCTTTACTTTCAATAAAGTAATCAAAATCACTTTCAGTTAAAGAACTATTTACGGCTTTAACTGCTTTTAAAACAACATCTTTAAATTGTGGTTTTAACTGTTCTGCTGTTGTTTGTGTTGGATTTACAACATGAATAGTTGGTTTATCTAATTTATTAATTTTACTAATATCAATTTTTGTAACAATATGTTTAATAATTCCTTTAGGTTCAACTACTGCTCCACCTAAATATAAAACTCTTTCCATAATTAAAGTATTACCCATTCCAGTACCTAACGCAGCAGCACTAACCCTTAGCGGAGTATGGTCTTTTTTGCGTAAAATAAGAGGATCATATTTTTTACTAAATTTAAAGGCAATTGCATTAACTCCGTTTGGTAATAATTCAATTGTTCCTTCTGAACCATCTTTATTAATAATTGGTAATTTTTTAGGAACCATATAATATGTTGTTCCTTCAACAGTTTTCATTGCTCCACTTGTTTCAATTACGCTATTTATTTGGTCATTTGCGCCAAGTTGTAACTGTAATTTATTACGAATTCCACGAATAAAATCAGCCGAACCCAAGACAACTGTTTCTGATGGGGTAAAGCCATTTTCATATATTTTATCCATAATTTCATCGTGGATTTGTAAAGCATTTGTATCATCTGATTTTTGTCCTTGAATAGTTGTAACAGTTCCTTTATTAATAATTTCTAAAATTTTATTGCGTTTATAAGCAACTTCAGTATCCATTGCTTGCTCAATATCAGCCGCCCAAAGATTGGGATTAAAATCACTTTCTACGGGGTCTAATTTACGAGCAAAAGTTAAAATTGTATCTAATTCAACTGTTCCATCTTCAAACTTTACTTCAGTATAGTTTAAAAGACTGTCATCAGTATTAAATACTTTTTTATCTTTTCCTATACCTTCATTATATTTAATATTTTTCTTTCTTTTATATGTTAAACCAAACTTATTTGCTTCTTTTCACGCAAATAATGCCTCTCAGCTAAATTTTTGTTGATAAGTTTGTAAATATCATTGGTCAAATGATTCACAATCTTTTTGTGTTGCTTGATTAACAATATCGCCGAATATTCTTTGTGGATTTTGTGCCATAATTTTATACCTTCTTTCTTATTTATTAAATACATTGTCTGTATCTAAAATATTGTTTTCTTTATTTTCTGATTTTGGTACGCCACCAGTATTAACTGTTTGTACCTTAATTAATTCATCATAAACACTCTGCAATTGTGCTTTAATGATTTCAATATCATCAGTAATATCATAAGATTTTAATAAAACATTTTTAAAATCTTCATTATCAGTTAAAGAATTAATAAAATCAATTACTTCAATTTGTTTTAATTGAATTGTTTGTTCTTCAATTTGTGAAGTTAATTCAGTATTTTTTGTTTGTAGTTCGTTGATTTGTTGATTACTATTTTCTAAATTACTTGCATTAAATTCTTCAACTTCAACAGTATTTTCTAAAATAATTTCAGCAGTTTTAATATCTAAACTACCATCTTCATTTTTAATAGGTTCATTATTTTTATCAATAAGAACAAATTTTACATTTTTTAATGCCATTGTTTTTCCTCCTATTTTTTAATATTTGTATTTGTTCTTTTTCTAATCGCTTTTTGTATAATTTCGAAACTATCGACTCGAAAAGATAAAAAATAGCGTTTAGTTTTTATATTTAACTGATTAAATACTGAGCCTTTAATTTTTATCTCATCATCTTTTTTTAATTTCAAAAAAGCAGATACAACTGACGGATTATAAATTGATAATGTTGAGTAATTTAATCCTTCTCACTGACATTTCGCAGAACAAGCATCAACTTCAACACCACCAGCAACCAGTGCCTTAATTTTAGTTTTAATTGGGTTTTCATGTAATCTAACAGTTAATTCTAATTTATTAACTTTTTTATTTTAGATTTATTAGTTATTGATTTTTTAAGTAAATTACTTTTTGTTTGTGCCATTTTTATCAACTCCTTCTGTTATAAAATATTGTAAATGTTTTCAAGCATCGTGTTCGTGCTCTGTCATTTTAATATTTCCTTTATAAATATAATTTTTCTTAACAACTGGCGATTGTAAAACATAATTTAAATTAAATAGATATTTACATAAAACTTTTAAACCACCAATAAATTTAGGAGTAGCTAATGGATTTTTTATTTTTAAACCTTTATTAAGTTGATAATCTTCAATTATTACAATAACTTTATTTAAATAAGAACAAATTTTATTTTTAAACTCATTTAATATTAAATACATATTATTTATTGCTTCTTCTTCATTTTTAGAATTAAAAGTAATATTATTAATTATTTTCTTTTGCAAAACATTATAAATAATCATACCAGTTTATCCAATTCCAGCAGGGTCAATTGCAATAATATATTTTAATTTATTTGTTTTATTTTTTTGTCAATTTGTAATATTTTTCATCCATCGGATGCTAAATCTAAAATATCGTTAATTTTGTAATGTTGCATATAAGAAGCAATTACATCTCAATTATTTTCAAATAAAATTAAGTACATTTTGGCTCATTCTAAACATTGCAAATCATAATGCTTTTTATGATGTGAAATACGACAATTAACAGGCTGACAATTAACTCAATCAAATGACGTTGTTATTTCATTTCAAGTTTTATTAATATACAAACTTTTATATTCTGTCATTTATCTATACTCCTTAATTATTTTTATTTGTTGCTCAAATTTCATCATTAATATCATTTACCGTTACTAGATAAGCTCGTATCATTAATTCTTGCAATTTATTTTTAATTTTTTTATTTCATTTTTTCATCAAATATTTTCCTTTCTGTAAAAAAACATAATATTCCTTTATTGGTTAATATTTTGATATTTAGTAAATAATTTATTTTAGTATTTAATTACTTCGCCCCCGCTCACCTTCAAAGTGAAGCGGGGGCGGGATAAGATATTTTGATAGAGTTTACCCCCATACGGAAATAAACAAAGAAACAGTTTACCCAGTTATTAATTACGCTTCATCCATCCCTAGACAACTTTATATAAAGAAAATAACCTTTTGGAGTTCCAACCCTCTTGTTTTTTTAGTGTCCGATATTGTTTTTTCGGTTTAACAGCACTCTTTTTATGAAAACAAGCAAAAAACACGCGCTCTGACATTTCGCAAGTGATTAATCTTGCCGAGAATTAAAGAAATAAATAGGAGTAGTAAATCCAATCGCTTTCACACTTTCTTTAAGGCTTCGTGCCATAGATGAGTTATTCATCTTTAAGCATCAAAATATTAAATTTTAAGTGCCGCATTATTCATCGGATAATACCTTTATTGAAAGGATTTATAAAAATATTGTTTATTTTGTGTAGGGAAAACAGAATTTAATCTGTTTTTTTATGATAAAAGTTCTAAATTTAAAGATACTATCCGATGAATAATGCAAATAAATTTATGTTTTTTAATATAAAAATAAAAAAAACAATCTCACAAGAGTTGTTTTTTGCCGGTTCATCGTACAGGACGCCTTTTGTAAAATTTTTAAATAATTCACGATGTGATTTTATTTCACAATCAATAAATTCAATTAATTCATCATCAAAATTATTTTTTATTCAAACATCAATCATATTATGTAAACATATTCCACGATTTTGTGCTAATTTTAAAATATTCTCATCAATTTGTGAAAAATCTTTTGGCACTAAAATATTAACAATTTTACTTACACTAGGTATTAAAATACTATACTTATGTAATTCATCATTAAAAATATATAAAGGTTTTAAATCTAATCTCATAAAATTGTTTCATCATTACCAATATTTTGATTATCATTATTAAATAATTCTTTTGTCTCAGATGAATTAAATTCTATTTTTTCTTGTGGTTTATCAGATTTTTTTAAATCATTATTTGTATGTAAAAATTCATAATTAGATACTTGAACTATTCATTCAGTTTTATTATCTTTATTTTTAAAAGATTGTAAAACACCAGTAATTGCTATTTGACTACCTTTTTGACAATATTTTTGTAAAGTAATTGCTTGTTTATTTCAAACTTGACAAGGAATAAAATCAGTTTCTTTTTGTTTTGAATATGGGCGAGTAATTGCTAAATTAAAAATAGTATATTCTTTTCCATTACTTGTTTTCTTAATTTCAATATCTTTTGTTGTTATACCAATTCCAATAAATTTATTCATTATTAAATTTCCTCCAAATTCTTTTCCATAATTAAAGTATCAATATATTCATAAGCACTTTCTTCTGAATGACATTCTTCTAATGCTTCATTAAATAAATCTTCTTCGGTATAAACTTTGCCATTTTCATCTTTTCACATATTATTCACATCCTTGTCATTTAATATTTTCATTTTCTAAATCAATAATAGTTGTTAATCATTCTTGTTGATTTTCAACATTAGCAGTAGTTTTTGCTTCTTCTAATGTATAAAAACAGCTCGTTTTAAAATTACTATATTTACTTTTCATTACCAATAAGTATCTTTTATTCATAATTTAATTCCTCCTAATTCTTTTTAGTATTTAATGCTCAATGTTCATCTGTAATATCTTCAAATGATACTGAATAACTTTTAAGCATTAATTCACTTAATTTATTTTCTTGATTGCATTCTTTATGAAAACAATAACCTCAATATCTTTTTTTAATACAAATTTTATTTAACTTTTTCATATATACCTCCTAAATTATTCCTTTGATTTTTTTCTTAAATTGCAATATTTTTCAACCATCAGAAGCTAAATCTAAAATATCGTTAATTTTGTAATATTGCATATAAGAAGCAATAACATCTCATTTATCTTTAAATAAATTTAAGTACATTTTGGCTCATTCTAAACATTGCAAATCATAATGTTTTTTATGATGTGAAATACGACAATTAATAGGTTGACAATTAACTCAATAAAATGATGTTGTTATTTCATTTCAAGTTTTATTAATATATTTACTTTTATATTCTGTCATTTATTTTTTCCTCCTAGTTTTAACTCGCTGGCACTCACTCCCGAGTGAAAGTGCCAAGCGAGAATTAGTTATATAAGTATTTATCATTTATTTACTACGCCATCCGCTTCACTGCGGGTGAGCGGTGGCGGTGTTAACATTTACAATTAACTACAAAGTACTACAATGTTCTACATTTTGTAGTTACTTGTAGTATTAAGTACCTCCTCATCAAGTCCCCACTAGTAGATTAATTAAGAAATCCTTGCCCAGTTCTTAAAAGTTAATCAACCTCTACGCACACGATTTTATTTTTATTCTTGCAATTAATAGTTATGAATACAGCATTATCTGTTTATCTTAATCAAAGTCATTAATTTACAAAATCGCAAAAAAACAAGTTAACAGTTCTATTGGTTTCTTTACTGACAAAATGCCATGTTGGGGAACCTTCCACTAAAAAATATGTAATTGTAAAATTAAATAATTGTAGAACCAACATATTTAATTTTTAAAGTTAATTTTTAAATAAAAAAATTAACTCTTTAATAAGAGTTGACATTTTGTCCTACTTCATCGTACATTATACGAAATAAAAATAATAAATCTTATTTGCAAACTGTTAGAATAATTTCATTTAATACTGGAAAAGAAAATAATAAATCTTTAAATAAAAAATATTGTTATTTTTTTCTTAATAAGAAAGCTCGAGGAGCAGAATTTAATGCTTTATTTATTAAAAAACAAATTTAAAAATTTTTTAAAAATTATGAAAATATTAAATTAATTATTGGTGGGGATAGTGCTAAATGAATTAAAAAAACTGCTAAAATTTTTGATGGTATGTTTATATTTGATAGATTTCATGCAATAAGAGAATTAAAGAATAATATATATTGTGGTAATCGTAGTAAAGAATCCTTTAAAAATTATTTACACGCAAAGGAATTATTTTTACAAGGAAAATACGACGAATTTATAACTTTTTTAAAATTATTGCAGAATGAAAGAATTAAATTAAGGTATTTTATTAATTTAAAAAATGGTATTTTAAATCAAAATAAAGAGTGAAATATTGGCGTATCTGCTGAAAGTGATGTTTCAAGAGTTGTAAAATCTTGTTTGGGATATGGGAATAAAACATTTTCATTTTCAACATTTAAAAATATTTTGGATTTAAAAATTATGAGATTTAATTTTAGTTAATTTAAAATAATTTAATTTTAGTTTTTAAACTATTTTTTAGTATGTTAAAATATGAAATTATTTTTTGTATTTTTATTTTTTTTGTGTTATTATGTTTTTATAAAAGAAAAAAGTTTCTTGTTTTTAAATAAATTAAGTAATACCCCCGTTTATATGCAACACTCCCTAATCTTTATTAAATTTATTTTTAAAATCAACATATTTTAATATTAGTTTCCTTAAAAACACGATATAATATATATAATTTAAGGTGGATGAAAAAATGAAACAAAAAAAGTATCGACAGAATCCGAAAATTAAGCGAATGTTTCGAATTAAAGGTGAGTATGAGGCAACAAAATTAGCACAAAATTTTGTCCGTTATATGACCAATCCCTTTCAAGATAAACGAATTCGAAATGAATTAATTGATACTGAAAATGAAATTTATATGACCGATATTAGCAACGATGATGATAAAACATATACCATTGCAATTAGTACCCAATTAGATTACCAAGAAGATGCTACACGTGTTAAAGAGTTAGTAAAAGACTATGTTGATAATGACTTAGACTTTTTATGATATACCATTGGTGAACAAATTGATGAAAAAGAACAAGCTTTTTTTGAATCATTAGGATTTATTCAAAATGAAATTTTAGTTGGAATGGTACTTGATTTAACAAAATGAAAAAAAGTAAAATTAAAAGTTGATAAAAATCTTAAATTTCGACGTGTTAATGATAATAAACGATTAAATGATTTTAGTAAAATTCTTGAAAGTGCAATGGGACCAAAAAGTTGAGATTATGCATTTTATAAAACTTTATTAAAATTAAATAAAAATAAAGATACCGCTGAAATTGATTTATTATATAAAAATGATCTTCCTGCAGCAACTGGAAATATTTACTTTGAAAAAGATATTGCAATTATTGATGATATTTCAACTCATCAAAATTTTCGCCAACAAGGATTAGCAAAACTAATGATGAATCATTTAATTAATCGTGTTTATAATCAAGGTTACGATTTGGTTGGGTTGATTGCAACATCACAAGGATATAATGTTTATCGCAAATTAGGATTTCGTCCAATTAACTTATATTTAAGTGAATACATTACAAAAACAAAAAGCACTAATTTAAGTCAAAATGCAACCAAAATTAGTCGTGGTAAGATTAAACATCTTCAAACAATGAACCAAACAGCAATTAATCAAATGATAAATAATTTTAGTTGTAAGAAATGTAATAAAGAAATTACTGATAATAAATATTTAATGGCTTTTAAAGAATTAAATGATTTTGCTATTAACAATTATCACCAAAACTGTTATAGTTTTTCAATAAAAGATAAATGAGTAATTTTAGTTGAAAGAGATGATAATAATTAATTTATCTTATAAATTTATCTTATAATCAATAACAAATAATATTCAATAAAATAGACACATAAAATTAATTTTATGTGTCTATTTTAGTTATTCAAACCTTGTTATTTTTTTTGTTGATGTTTCACTTTTAAAACTTTTTTAGTTCGTAAATCTTCTTGATATTCATTAAAATATGGATCAGGTTCATCAACTAATTTGCTACGATATTTTCTTCAGTAGTAAACTAAAATTGGAATAATAATTGCTGCTGAAATTAAATCATTTAAACCAATAAAGACATAATAGAAAATTGGATTTCCAGTTGCTTGACTAACGCCAAAACCAATTCCAATTAATGGTAAAATTACAACAATTGAACGTAAACTACTTGTAAATGTTGCTAAAAAGGAACGATTAATTCCTTGAAACAACGTTAAAGCAATATAAGTTAATGAACAAAATGGATAAGTCATAAAGTTTAAAACAATTCATCAACGATATTTCGTTGCATATTTTTCAGGAAAAGCAAATAACATCATCATATCTTTTCCAAAAATAATAAAGACAATTAACATTAAACAAAATCAAATAATAATTAATAAACTAACCCGTTTTAAAACTTCTCAAATTCGAGCATTCTTTTTTGCCCCATAATTATAAGCAATAATACTACGAGCCCCTTGTGTAACACCAACCCCTGCTGATAATACTAATGTCATTCATGGCACAATTGAAGAATAAAGTTCCTGCAAAACAGCAACCCCATTATGATATTCTTGGTTTGGTAACTGAACAACAAGGGATGTTGCAACATAAGATGTAACGACTAAAGCAGCATTATTAATAAAATTTGGTAATCCTGCTTTAGTAAAATTAGCAATATTTTTTCCTTCAATTTGGAATAAGTCATTTCAGTAAAATTTTGAATAACTATTTTTTGTTTTAAAAACAATAATAAATCCTCAAATTACTTGTACTGTTCAAGAAAAAACTGTCCCCAACATTGCTCCTGACATTCCAAGATGACAAACTCTCATAAAGAAAATGGCCGCTGCAGCATTAATTAATAATGAACTTAAAATCATAATTATTACTCATTTCATTCGTCCTTCACTACGAATTAACGACATAAAATAATAACTTAAAAACATCATTGGTGCTGCTGCTAACATTGGAAATGAATATTCTCAACATAAACTTTCTGTAATTGGATTATAATGTTTTCCCATTTGAGAAGTAATAAATATAGCGTTTCATCCCGGAAATACAATACAAAAAATTGCAAATGCGACGATGATTGAAAAAAGAACTGTTAATGAAAAACCATTTCCTGCAATTCGACGCATACTTGGAATATCACGTTGCCCATAAGCAATTGAAAAATTCATTGCACAACCCATTCCAATCATAATATTAAACGACCATTGTAAGTTATATGTTTGTGAAGCATATTGAGTTGCAACATTAATAAATGACCGCATATCAGCTAAAGGAATTTCTGTAACACTAATATTTTTTAACCGATTATATGCATCAATATAAAATTGATCATGAATTAAATCAGGTGCGGCAAATGATAATGCTAAACTTTTATCAACAATATTGTATAACCCTTGAACAATCATTAAGAAAACAGTTGGAACACAAAAGTATGCTATTGTTTTTCAAGGTTTTTCAAACCGTAATTTTTTTTCACGACCTGTTAAAACTTCTGACAAATTAATTTCCTCCCCCCTAATAAAAAAAATAAAAAAACCTTACGATGTAAAGTAATTTTAAAACTACATTAATAATCTTCGTTATAATTATAGCTCAAAAAAATTATTTTACTAAGGTTTTTAAACATTAATTACTTAATGCACTTGCTTTACCAAAATTTTTATTAACTGAAAAAACAACACGATCGTAAATTTCGATAATATTTGGCGTCCTGTACAATGAACCGGCAAAAAACAATCTCACAAGAATTGTTTTTTGCCGGTTCATTGTACAGGACGCCTTCTTGTTCGTGAGATTGGAATTGATAAAAAAAATAATATGTTCCATTATCAATTTCATCACGAATTAACTGTACCGCTTTAAAACCAATAAACATTGATGTTAACCCAAAGTATAACATATATCAAATCCATGAATAAATAGTAAATAATGATTTAGCAGCATCAATATAGTCTCCACTAGCAACATCTCTTATTCCTAAAGCTAATGATAAAACCATAATTATTCCTACTACTAATGTTAAAACAAACATCACTCATGTTGATGGTGCTTTTAACATTTTAATTAAAGTATAACGAAACATTTTTAATGAAAAAAATGAACTATCTTTTTATTTAAATCCACTTTTTTTCCTTGTGTTGCTTCGACTGTTTCATTATGAGTCATAATTTTCCTCCTATTTCATTAATTTCATAATATATTTTGTAATTTTAAAAACTACAAGATAATTATACAAAAAAAAAAAAAAAAAAGACTTTTGTTTCTTGTTTTAAAAAAATTAACATTAACAAAAAACATTAAGTTTTCTTTTTAATCTTTATTAAATAATTTATTTGCCCGTTCTCTTGCTTTTTCTTTTTTAATTTTTTTAATTGATTCTTTAATGTGACTCCGACGAACTTGTTTTTTAAATTCATCAATTTCCGCTTTCCGTTTTTTCTTATAACCAGGTTTAATTTTTTTATTATTATCTTTTGTTTTATAACGATGAATAATTTTATTAATTTCATTCTCAACTGCAAGAGAAGAATGTTTTTTAGGCTTATCATCACTAAGAACTGTTTCAACCAATTCTCCTTGTTGATTTCATTTCTTTGTTTTAAAAATAATTCCTTTTGTCATTAATTGTTGCACTAAATTTAAATTTTTTGTATCATAAAGAACATAACTATAGCCAGTATAATTTGCCCGCCCAGTACGACCACTACGATGAATATAATATTCTAAATCATTTGGTAAATCAATTGAAATAACATGACTAACACCAATAAAATCAATTCCACGCGCTGCAATATCACTGGCAATAACATACTTATATTCTAAATTTCGAATTCGTTTAACAACTTGTGTTCGTAATCGTGGTTCTAATCTAGCATGTAATTGGATGACAGAATAATTATGTTCTAATAACAAATCATAATACTTATTAATATCTGTTTTTTTATTAACAAAAATTAAACATAAATATGGATCAAATGTTTTTAAAAGTTTTAATAAAATTGTTTCTCGCTCTTGATGTTTTGTTGGAATTAAAATATGTGTAATGTTTTGATTTGTTATTTGATTGGCATTTAAATCTAAATAATGTGGATTTTTTAAATACTTGATTAAAAAAGGTTTTAACTCAGGCGGAATTGTTGCAGAAAAAACAGATACTTGAACATTAGGATTCACTTTGCTCAAAATATAATCAACATTTTCAATAAAACCTAAATCAAAAAGCATATCACATTCATCAATAATAAAAGTTGTTAATTTACCTAAATTTAGGCTTTGTTGTTCAAACAAATCTTTTAGTCGCGTTGGAGTAGCAATAATAATGTGGGATTGGATTCGTTGCAATTGTTCAATTTGACGTTTAATATCTTCGCCACCAATAAAATAATTAACTTGTAAATTTGGTTCAAATTTTTTTAAAAAACGAATATTATCATAAATTTGTTTTGCTAATTCACGGGTTGGGGTTACAATAATAGATTGAATTTTTGCTTGCTCATAATTTATATTATTTAAAATTGGTAAACAAAACGCAAATGTTTTTCCAGTTCCTGTATGTGCCTTACATATAACATTTTGATGTTTTAATAATAATGGCATTACTTTTTCTTGCACAATAGTTGGTTCAACAAATTTTAATTCAGCAAGGCCTAAATTTAAAAACCGCTTAAAACCAAATTGATTAAAATTACTCATAATTTAACCCCCTTTTTTCACCTTCCAAATTATAACATATTTAAAAAATGAAATTATTGCTAATTTCATTATATAACTTTTTTTACCGGTAGTTACTAATTTTTTCACAACTGGTTTTTTATTATCCTGAGCTTTAAAAAGTTCTTCTTTTTTAAGAAAATCTGTTTCAGCATTAACAATTAAATTAGCTCATCGTTCTTGTTCTCGTGCTAATGTTGTGGATGTTTCATGTCCTCAGTGCTTTTCTAGCTTGTTTTATTGTTTTTTTCAATTTTTTCTGTGTGTCTAAATATTCAATTGAATAAGGATGTGTCATTGCTTTTATCATTTTTTTGTAACATATATTCCAATTAAGATTAAAACGGGAACCGCCACTAATAACACAATTAATAGACTACCAACTACTTCTGCAAAATTTGTTCCGGCTTCTAATTCATAATTTTGGGGTCATTGAATCACTCCACTATTATTAACATTACCCGGTTGGTGCAACCATGTCATTAAATCAATTCCTCGCCCACCATCAGGTACAATAATATTTGAATATCCTCAAATAAATGATCCCGAAAATACTAATCGCATTAATTTGTCAATTCCCAAGTGACCTATTAACTGATAACCATTACCATGAAATGTTTTAATATCATTAATATTAACTGGTAATCCTTTTTCTTTTCAATAATAATCATCATAATATATTCCCAAAAAAACTAAGGCTAAAACTAAAATAATTAATACAATAATTTATATTAAAGCTATACTTCACTTGCCAAATGATTTCATGATCCAACCTCTTTTCTTTTATATTATAGTCCTTATTATTTAAAATTCTTAATCTTATTTTTCTATTTTATAAAAACAGGAAAAATATTAATAAAAATTTTAAATAAAACAATAACTAGAAAATCTAGTTATTGTTAACATTACTTATTTTTTGTCCCTACTTTTTTCAAAGGTTTTTTTGCTGCTGCTTTTTTAGCAGGTTTTTTGTTATCCTTTGAATTTAACATTTGAGTGGCCTTCTTTTTATTTTGCACTTCAATTGCTTTTCGTTGAGTTGCTGTTTTTCCTAAACGTTCTGCAATTAGTCTTTCTGCTGTAATTGCAGTAGTAATGGCACTTCCATCTTTTGCCCGATAATCCGCTGCTGTTTTTGTATAAACATCTCCTAATGAACGATCGATTGATCTTTTCATAGCTGAAGTTGAATCAATAACTGCTTGTGATTTAATGAATAATCATTTTTCTTCTGTCGCATTTTTTGCTACTGGTTTTTTCGACTGGGGCACCTTTTTGTTTTTAGCTTTCAAGCTTACTGGCATACTCAATCTCCTTTCATAATGAAATCAAACCAATGTTGGTTGCTAATGTTAAAATAGCATTAATCATTAGTTTTTTGCATTAAATATTTTTTTATCCCAAATTGAATTTAGTATTTAAGATAATTGTAATATTTTAAGAAAAAGATAAAATTTTTACTTAAAATAGACGATTTAATTATATCAAATTTAGTTTGATTAATAAATAAGTTTAAGATATTATTTTAAAATGATAAAAGAGATTTTTAATTATGATATTATATAAGTAGATAAAAATGGATTGGTGAAAAAATGAAAGTTGTAAAAGTGACACCTCGTGGTTATTGTCTTGGTGTTGTCAAGTCAATTAAATGAGCAAAAGAAGCTGCTGTCAAATATGCTGGACGGCAAATTTATATGTTAGGTTATCTTGTCCATAATAAACATGTTATTGATGAAATTGTTAATTTAGGTGTTATTTTCCGGTCAACGATTTTAAACTTAATCGCCTTGCGCTAATGCAAACACTACCAAATAATGCTGTTGTGATTTTAAGTGCACATGGTAGTGATGACCGGATTAAAGATGTCGCAGCACAGAAAAACATTACACTTGTTGATACTGAATGTGAATGAGTAACTATCACGAAAAATTTAATTAAGGAATATTTAGTAAAACCTAATTATCAAATTATTTTTATTGGAAAACACTTTCATCCAGAAACAAATGCAATGTTAGCGCTTAGTCCAAGCATCAATCTTGTGACAACAGAACAAGAAGTTGATAACATTTTGCCTAATCTTGACCCAACTAAAAAGATTTTAATTACAAACCAAACAACCCTTTCTAAAATTGATATTGAAGCAATTGTGAAAAAATTAAAACCCTTGTTCCAAATGAAATTCTTTTTAAAAATGATTTATGTAATGCAACATTAGAACGACAAAATGCTGTTCTAAATTTAGATCCAACAACAATTGACCTTTTACTTGTTGTTGGTGATGAACGAAGTAGTAACACCTTAAAGCTAGTTGCAATGGGCGAACAAATTGGGATTGAATCATATCGTATTAATGATAAAAATGATATTCAAGCAACTTGGTTGACAAATAAAACCTGTGTTGCTGTTACTGCGGGGGCATCAACACCTAGCATCATTCAGTTAGAAGTAATTCGTTATTTAGAGCAAATATAAAAATATTATTAACGATAGTTAATAATATTTTTGATATGATATGGAATTATTGTTAAAGTTGGAAACTTTCGGGTTAAGTATCCAGCAAAAGCAGCAGTAAAAAAATCTTCCATATAATGGTTGAAGCAAATAACTGCTAATTGTTTTTCATTTGCTAATACTCATTGATCTCATTTTACTTCCCCAGTAATAAACAGGTCAATATTTTGGTTAATTTTTGCAATCACATCACCTGCCGCTCCTGCTGATAAGGCAACTGTTTTAATAGGTTGCTCTAACGTCGATAAATTGTGCTGCACAGTTATAATTTTAAAAATTGCTTTTAATTTCGTAATAATTTCATCAGCTGTTAAACTGACATACCCAATCATTGTTAAATCATCATCAAAGGGAACAATTTTTTGGGGATTTAATTCTTGTAAAATCAATTCATTCATTAAACCATCATAATTTGTGTGTAAAGCATAAACAGTTATCTGATGTTTATTAAGAAGATCAATAATTGCTCGTTTGTAAGGAATCTGTTGAATTCTTTTTTTCTTGCCAAAACAAAAAGGATGATGAGTAATAATAACATTAATTTGCTTAGCGACTGCTGCTGTAATTACTTCGCTTGTTAAATCTAAACTAACCATAATTTTTGCTACAAAATGATTTTTGTTTCCATATTGATGACCACTATAATCTCACTTACAAGCTGCTTTTAATGAAAAATCAGTTTCAATTTCTTGATATAATTTTTTAATTAACATTATATCATCTTATTAATCATTTTTAGTTTTGCTTTAACTTCTTGATAGCGCTTAGTGTTTGCAGGAATCTTGTTTAACAATGTTAAATAATAATCATTTTTTAACAATCATTTCTCTTGAAAAAGTTTACTATGTTCTTTGCGAAGATAAGGACCGAAGTATAAGTCTTTTTTATTTTTGACTTTTTGACCAGCAGTTTTATTAACAGCAATAATCTCATAAATAATATCATTTTCCTTAATTAATAATTCTTTTTCAATAAAGTACTTATGTTTTTTAATTCATTTTCGTAATAAAAATGGATCATCATTAGGACATAAAATATAACGATCAATTAAATCAGAATCTCGTTGCAAAATGGTTAAAATTGTTGTACTCCCTAATCCTGAAATAATACATGTATCAATCTTAATGTCCGAAACTCCTGTTAAACCATCTGCTAAAATTGGGGTAATAAGTTCTTCAGTATGATATTTTGCAATATTTTTTTTCGCTTGGGCTAAGGGTTGTGCTGCAATGTCGCATGCATAAGCTTTGGTAATTAAATTTCCTTTTGCTAAATAAATTGGAATCATTGCATGATCTGTCCCAATATCACAAATAATGTCTTTTTCATTAACTTGTTTGGCAATTAATAATAAACGTTCTGATAATCTATCCATTTTTTTAAACCCCTATCCTTTAAAAAAGTCTTTTAATACTTTTGCTTTCGAATTAGCTTGGTTTGGCTTAAACTTACGAATTGTTTTTGCTTCAATTTGGCGAATTCGTTCACGTGTTACTTTAAATTCTTTGCCTACTTCTTCTAATGTTTTTGGTGAATCATATTTTGATAAATGCTTATCAATTAAAGCATTTTTTTGACTTTGTACTTTTTCAATTGGTGTATCATAATGAATATCAAGAGCTTTAACTGTTTGAACTAATTCGGGGAAAGTTTCATCTTCACATTCTTTTGCTAACCGTAATACTGTTCGTAACTTTGTTGGTAAAAGTCCAAACCGCATTCTAATTACTTTTTCTTCTCGTGCTGATAAAATTTCATGGAAAACTTCATCAATTACTTCTCGTAATGATTCTTTTTCAGCATATTCATCCGGTGTAAAAATATCTTTATCATCAACAAAATCACCAAAATGAGTATCATCCTCATCACCAATTGGTTTTTCTAATGAAACTGGTTCAATTGATAGTCTCTTAATTTCACGAACTTTTTCGCCAACCATTCCTTGCCCCATTTTTTCAGCAATTTCATTGTAACTTGGTTCGCGTCCTAACTCTTGTGTTAATTGCCGTTCAATTCTTGTTAACTTATTAATTGTTTCAACCATATGAACAGGAATCCGAATTGTTCGCGCTTGATCAGCAATTGCCCGGGTTGTTGCTTGTCTAATTCATCATGTAGCATATGTTGAAAATTTAAAACCACGCTTATAATCAAACTTATCAACAGCTTTCATTAACCCAATGTTCCCTTCTTCAATTAAATCTGAAAAATCTAATCCCCGGTTTAAATGTTTACGAGCAACTGAAACAACTAACTTCAAGTTAGAAGTAATTAATTTATCCCGTCCAAAACGTCTTTCTTCTGGATCAGATGATTCTAACATTTTAGCATATTTAATTTCTTCCTCACGAGTTAAAATCTTACTTGTTCCCAAAATATTAAAGTAAGCTTTAATAATATCTTGAATTTTTGTTTCATTTGAAATTCCACCAACTTTGTAACGTAATTTTTCATCTGGTTGTTTTTTCGTTACTTTTTCTGGTTCAGGAACTTCATTTTCTTCTAACTCTTCTAAATTAATATCACTAAATTCAACACCATTAGCAACTAATTCTTCGAAATATTCTTTAACATCATTATCATCAACTTCAAAATGATCATTAATTAATGTTATTAATTTTTCTTGTTCAATCTCATTGTTATTTTCTTCTAAATATTTATTAATATATTCTTTAAATTCATCAAAAGATTTCATATTTCTGACTTCTTTTTTTGATAATCCCATTCTCTCTACCTCTTTTTAAATTTTAATCGTTGATTCAACTTGTCAATTTCCATTGAAATTGCCTGTTGTTCAATTAGATTACTTGCTTTTTCTAACTTATTTCATAGCATTGCAATCTCTTTTTCATTAGCAAAATCATCAATTAAGAGCGCATAGTCTTCTAATTCTTTCCTATTATATTTAATTTTAATCGTTGATTTATTAATAATATCCATTAATATTTTTTTAAAATTTGGATCACTTATTTCTTGACACAACATATTAATTTTAACATTTTCTGCCCCCAAATGTCCATTATAATAAGTAATTATATCATTTGCTAACAAACGATAACCATCAAAATTTAAATTTCCAATTTTTTTTTGATAAAAATCTGCTGCTTTTCGAGAACCAAGTAATTGTAAAACCATATTTTGTTCTGCTAAAAGATATCGTTTTAAATTTTTAATTTTATATTTTGTATTTTTAACTACACTAGTCTTACTTTGGTGTGGTTTGAGCTTTGGTGGCGGATTTTGCTGATAATTATTATCATTTGTTCCATTAGGAATTGGTTCTGACACAGCAGGTGAAAAAACTGTTTTTTGATATGTTTTAATTTGTCCAATTTTTGTTGTAATTGTTTCTTTAGATATTCCTGTTATTTTAACTAAATTATTAACCGCTAATTCTTGTTCCAATTGATTTGGACTAGCTTTAATTAAAGGTGCAACAATATTAATAAATTCTTCTAATTCATTTGCTGCTTGTAAATTAAATTTATTTTGAAAATAATCAAGAGCAAAATTAATTGGATGTTGGGCATTTGCTAACATTGTATGAATTAATTCCCCCTGACCACTATTAACTAATTCGTCAGGGTCTTGTTGCGTTTCATTCAAGACAATTTTAACTTTTAGATTATGACTTAATAATTTAATTGCTGCTTTTAAACTAGCATTAATTCCAGCCTTATCACCGTCTAAAAAAATTAAACACTCATTTGTTAATCTTTTAATTTCTTTTAAATGATATTCACTTAAATTAGTTCCCATTAAAGCAACGGTATTTTTAAGATTTAATTTTTCTAAACTAATAACATCCATATATCCTTCAAGTAAAATTAAATTATTTTGCTGGCGAATAAACGGTTTCGCCCGGTGAATATTATACATTAGTTGTTCTTTTTTAAAAACCTTTGTTTCAGAAGTATTAAGATATTTTGCTACCTGGTTAGTAACCCTAATTACTCGTCCAGAAAAACCAATAATATAACTATCTTCATTTTTAATCGGAAAAATTAAACGATTATTAAAATAATCATACACCTTGCCATTTTTAATTGTAATTAAACCCGCTTGTTGAATATCATTAATTGAATATCCTTTTTTAATTAAAAAATGGTACAAATGATCAAAGCCACTCTCAGCATAACCAATCTGAAATAATTCAATTTCAGTATTATTAATGTTCCGCTTTGTTAAATATTCCTTTGCATCATAAGCCTTTTTGGTTTCTAAATTATTACTAAAGTAAGCGCTTGCTAAGGCATTAATTTCAAAAATTAACTGTTCACTTTTATCATATTTTGGTTTTTCTTGATAAGTAGTCAATTCATCTAAGGAAATATTGGCCATTACCGCAACTTTTTTTAAAGCTTCAATAAAACTAATATTTTCATATTCTTGTAAAAAAATAAAAACATTGCCTCCAGCTGAACAAGCAAAACAACGGTAAATTTGCTTTTCTGGTGAAATACTCATTGAAGGATGTGAATCTTGATGAAACGGACAAACTGCTCAATAATTACGACCCCGTTTTTCAAGCGATAAATATTCTGACATTACGGTAACAATATTTACTTTTGACTTAATTAAATCAATTTTTTCATTGCTAATTAATGCCATACCTTTCACTCCTTTTAATTATTTTAATGTTGCGGTAAAATAGCTTTCTAAATTAGCAATTGCCACTCGTTCTTGTTTCATTGTATCACGATTACGAACTGTAACTTTTTGGTCTTTTTGACTGTCAAAATCAACTGTTACACAAAACGGTGTTCCAATCGCATCTTGACGACGATAACGCTTTCCAATATTTCCTGTTTCATCATAAGTGCATTGAAAACGACCTAAGAGTTTTTCAAATAACTGATAAGCATCGTTGTTTAATTGTTTACTTAATGGAATCACCGCAATTTGATATGAAGCTAATAACGGGCTTAATTTTAAAACAATTCTTGTCTCATTATCAGCAACTTTTTCAACATGGTAAGCATCATATAAAATCGCTAACATCAAGCGCCCAACACCAACCGATGGTTCAATTACATGCGGGATAATTTTTTCATTTGTTTCTTGATTTAAATACGACAAATCATTTTTACTCATTTCACTGTGACGACGTAAATCATAATCCCCCCGGTCAGCAATCCCTCATAATTCACCTATGCCAAACGGAAACTTATATTCAATATCAATAGTTCGTTTTGCATAATGGGCTAACTCATTAGCGTTATGCTCACGAAAATGATAGTTTTCTGGTTTTAAATCAATTAATTCTAAAAACTTGGTTACTTCTTTAACTCAATATTCAAATCAATCAATCTTTTCGTTACTATCATAAAAAAATTCTAATTCCATTTGTTCAAATTCACGTGTACGAAAAATAAAATTTCCTGGGGTAATTTCATTCCGAAATGACTTTCCAATTTGACCAACACCAAAAGGTAATTTTTTTCGCAAAGAACGTTGAACATTTTTAAAATTAACAAAAATTCCTTGTGCTGTTTCTGGTCGCAGATAAACAACTGATTTTTCATCTTCAATGACACCTTGGTTTGTTTTAAACATTAATTCAAACTGACGAATTTCAGTAAAATCATGCCCTCCACAATTTGGACATAAAATATTTTTTTCGGTAATAAAAGTCTCTAATTGTTCATTAGTTCAACCACCACAATTTAATTTCGGATAATTATCTTCAATCAGTTTATCTGCCCGCATTCGGGTTTTACATTTTTTACAATCTAATAATGGGTCAGCAAAATTACCAAGATGTCCAGAAGCTTTTCAAACATTATTGTTCATTAAAATAGCACTATCAAGACCAACATTATATTTTGATTTTGTAATAAAATGTTGTCATCATAAATTTTTTAAATTTCGTTCTAATTCAACCCCCAATGGTCCAAAATCTCAGCTGTTTGCTAAACCACCATAAATTTCACTCCCTTGAAAAACAAAACCTTGTGTTTTTAAATGATTAACAACTTCTTCTAATGTATATTGCATTAATGTAACTCCTTCTTATTTCTCTATCCTCAATTATACTATGTTATTCTTTAAAATAAATTGATTTTTGTCGCATTTCATAAATACTACACGAAAATATTCCAACTTTTGTTAAATAATACTCACATAGCATTTTAAATAATATTATTAAAGCTTTTATATTAATCTTATTGTAAAAATAAAAATTAGTATGAAAATTACTATTAAAAACTTTCACTAATTCAATTGGAAAAAGATAATCTCTTGGTAATAAACAATTTTTACAAAGATATCCTTCCTCAAGAAAACTAATTGTTTTAATGTGTTGTTTGCTGCCACACCGTTTACACATCGTAAAGTCTCATTCTAATCCATATCATTTTAAAGCACGAAACATAAAAGCAATTACAATACTTAAATTATCTTCTCATGCAACTAAATTGTCTAATGTTGTTGTTAATAATTCGTACAATTCATTATCAGCTTGACGGTCAACAACCGCTTGCTCAGCAATTTCACAAATTAATGTTGCTAATAAATAATCATCATAATTTTGTGCTAATTTAATTCTTGTTTTTAATAAATTTCCTGTCTTTAATTTACTTAACTTATTATTATGATATGATAAAAATATTTCAAATTCACTTGTTGCTAAGAATTGTACTGCATACTGATTTTTTGATGTAATTTTTTGTACCCCAGGTGCAAAAAAAGCTAATTTTCCTAATTCTTGTGACAAAATCGTAATAATTGCACTGTTATCATCATAAGGTCGTTTATGCAATACCATTCCTGTTAATTTTTGAATCATTTTAATAACTTTCTTTGTTATAACCTAGACGGGCAATCATTGAAGGTTTATTCCGTCATTTATCCACTACTTTAACAAATAATTCTAAAAATATTTTTGTTCCTAAAATTTGTTCTAATTCTAAGCGGGCTTGCGTTCCAATTTGTTTAATTAAACGGCCTTGTTTCCCAATAATAATTCCTTTTTGCGAATCCCGTTCAACACAAATTGAAGCCATAATTTTTAATAGCTGTGATTGATCATCAATTTTATCAATTAAAATGGCAACACTATGCGGAATCTCATCTTCTGTCAACAACAAAATTTTTTCACGAATAATTTCACGAATTAAAAACTTTTCTGGTTGATCAGTTAACATATCATCAGGATAATATTGTGGTCCTACTGCTAAATGTGTTTTTAATAAAGTTAATAATGTTTCAAGATTTTTATGTTTGACGGCTGAAACGGGAATGATAGCAGTAAACTGATGAATTTTTTCTCATTCAACAATTTTTACCATTAAATCACCTTTGGAAACTAAATCAATTTTTGTTACAACTAAAACAATTGGAATTGCGCGCTCTTGTAGTGCTCTGATAATATAACGATCATTATCATCAATGTGTTCATTTGCTGGAGCTAAAAATAAAATAACATCGGCTGCTTTTGTTGCTGATAAAGCAACTTTATTCATAAATTTCCCCATTTCATGATGAGCTTTATGAATGCCTGGGGTATCCATAAAAACAATTTGTGATTCTTGATCATTATAAATCCCTTGAATACGGTTTCGTGTTGTTTGTGCCTTTGCTGTTACAATTGCTACTTTATTATTTAAAATTGTATTTAATAATGTTGATTTACCAACATTTGGTCGCCCCACAATTGCAACAAAACCTGATTTAATTGCCATTTTCTTCACCTCTTAATTATTCTAATTATAAAGGAAAATATCATAAAAAATTATCTTATTTAAAACTCAAACGCAATTTGATCATCTAATGATAAATCTTTTAAAATTCCAAGTTCTTCAAATGATTCTAAATGAACTTTTGTAATATTTGTTCGTTTTTGTAAATCAGCAATTGATAAAAATGGTTTTTCATGGCGAGCATTAATAATGCTATCGCCAGCAGCTCCGCCCAAACCATCAATTGCAGAAAATGGCGGTAAAATAATTTTTTCATTATTTTCATTTGTAATAACGGTAAAATTTTTATTTCGACTTGTTTTTAAATCAATATTGCTCATTTTAATTCCTCGGGCATACATTTCTAATGCTACTTCATAAACGGGAATTAAATCTTTTTCTTTTTGTGTTGGTTTATTAGGAGCATTAAAATCTTTATTATCCAAACGAGTTTGAATATCGCGTAAAACTTGTTTGATTGTTTCTGCTCCTTTTAAAATTGTTTTAATATCAAAAACATCTGTTCGAGTTGAAAAAAATGTTGCATAATATTCAACTGGATAATTAATTTTATATCATGCTACTCGTCACGCCATTAAGACATAAGCTGTTGCATGTGCTTTTGGGAACATATACTTAATTTTATTACACGAATCAATATATCATTGTTCAACATTATTATCCCGCATTAATTGTTCATGTTCAGTTGTTAATCCCTTGCCCTTCCGAACATCTTCCATAATCTTAAAAGCACTTTGAGCAGGTAACCCTTTATAAATTAAATTAACCATAATATCATCACGACATCCAATTACTTCTGAAATACTAATATTTTGATTTCGAATTAATTCTTGGGCATTGCCAATTCAAACATCTGTTCCGTGTGACAATCCTGAAATTTGGACTAAATCTGCAAATGAAGTTGGCTTTGTATCTAATAACATTTTACGAACAAAAAAGGTACCAAATTCAGGAATACCAATTGCACCAGTTTTTTCACCATTAATATCTTCTGGTTTAATGTTTAAAACATCTAAACTTCGAAAAAGACTTAAAACTGCTTCATCATTTGTTGGAATTGTTTTTGGATCCACTCCCGTTAAATCTTGCAGCATTCGCAAAGCAGTTGGGTCAACATGACCTAAAATATCTAACTTTAAAACATTATCATGAATTGCGTGGAAATCAAAATGAGTTGTTAATCAATTTGATTTGATATCATCAGCAGGAAAATTAACTGGTGTAAATGCTTCAACTTCATATTCATTTGGAATAACAACAATTCCACCTGGATGTTGTCCAGTTGTTCGTTTAACTCCCTCACAACCTTTGGCAATTCGTTCTAATTCTGCGCGACGTTTTAAATGTAAAATATTTTTACTTTCAAAATAACCTTTCACATAACCATATGCAGTTTTTTCTGCCACCGTTGAAATTGTTCCGGCACGATAAACACTACGTTCTCCAAACATTTCTTTAGTAAAGTCATGTGCAATTGGTTGATATTCTCCTGAAAAGTTTAAATCAATATCCGGAACTTTATCTGCTTCAAACCCTAAAAATGTTTCAAAGGGAATATTATGTCCTTCCCCTTTTAATGGTTTTTGACACTTTGGACAAGTACGAACTGGTAAATCATATCCACACTTAACTGAACCATCAACAATAAATTCACTATAACTACAATAAGAACATAAATAATGTGGTTGTAATGGATTTACTTCAGTAATATTACTCATTGTTGCAACAAAACTACTACCAACACTTCCCCGTGACCCGACTAAATAGCCATCTTGCAATGATTTATCAACTAATTTATGTGCAATTCAGTAAATAACAGCAAAACCATGCTTAATAATAGCATTTAATTCACGCTCTAAGCGTGATGCAACAATTTCTGGTAATGACTTACCATAAATTTTATAAGCATTTTGATAACATAATTCTTTTAATAATTGGTCACTACTCTCAATTTTAGGTGTATATAATTTATCTTTAATAATTTCAACTTTTTCAATTTGGTCAGTAATTAAATTTGGATTTGTTACTACAATTTCATAAATTAATTCATCATCATTTAAAAACTTAAATTCGTTCATCATTTCCATTGTTGTTCTTAAAAACTGATCAGGTTTATCAGTTACTCGTTGCTTATAATCATATAAAGGATGTGGACGGCCACCAATTCCTTTTGCATTAATATAAACTTCACGGAAAATTTTATCTTCTGGGTTAAGATAGTGCACATCACCAGTAGCAACAACTAATTTATTTAATTTTTTTGCTGTAAAAATAATATCTTTAATGACTGTTAATAATCGTTCTTCTGATAAATCTCCCATTTGAACTAAATGTTTATATACACTAGGAGATTGAATTTCAACATAATCATAAAACTTAATTGTTTCTGCTAATTCCGATGCATCTTTATTTCGTGCCACTTCAAAAACATCACCATTAACACATGATGACCCAATCAATAAATTACTACGATGTTGTTCAATTACACTTCGTAATAATTTTGGTGATGAATAAAAATATTTAGTATGCGCAGCAGTTATTAGTTTAAATAATTCTAATAAACCTAACTGATTTTTTGCTAAAATTGTCATATGTTTTGGTCGCAGTTTTTTATAAACAGCAGGGTCATGAATTTTCTCAATATCATCATCAAACTCAATACTATAAGTATTAATCATTTTCCATAGTTGATGCTCATAGATGTCTGTTAAAACAATTGCATCATAATCACCACGGTGAGCAACTTCTTCATTATAAATAACATTATAACAACGAGCAATTGTTTCCAACCGATAATTTTTCAAATGTGGTTCTAAAATCCGTGATAATTGTAAAGTATCAATTACTGTGTTATTAATTTCTGCGCGTCCAGCTTTTTTTAACCACGATTGAATAAAACCAAGGTCAAACTCAGCATTATGTGCAATTAAAATTGCATCCTTAAAATATTCTAAAATTTGGTCAATTGATTCAATAAAAGTTGGTTTATCCGCTAATAATTCATCTGTAATTCCTGTTAATTCAGTTGTAAATGTTGATAACTTAACGGATGGTTTAAACAAATGATTAATTGTTTGACGTTCACCACTAATACCATCCATAATAACCGCACCAAATTCAATGATTTCATCATAGCTACTACTTAAGCCAGTTGTTTCTAAGTCGAAAATAACATATTTTGCAGTTCGTAAATTATGATGATGCGGGTTTTTAACATATCAGACTTTATCATCTAAAACATCTGCTTCAACACCATAAATAACTTTAACATCAGGATATTTTTTATTAAGATTATAAATTTCTGGATAAGCTTGAACATTTAAATGGTCAGTAAAAGCAATTGCTTTATGATTCCAATGTACTAATGTTTTAAAAAGCATTGCAAGATCTGTTACTCCATCCATAACACTCATTTTAGTATGGAGATGTAACTCCACGCGTTTTTCAGGCGCATTATCTTCACGATATAAATCTTCACGCTCTAAACGAGAAATTTTTTTAATAAAAAACATTTGTTCATTAGCATAAGTATCATACCGAATATCGCCAAAAAGACTAACTCATTCATTCGTTTTTAATTCTTCAATAAAATCATCTGGTTGTTCTGTTCGAGTAAAAAATTTTGCGCCAATTGTATCACTATAATCAGTAATTGTTATTACATAAATAAATTTCTTTGTTGAAATTAACTGTCGTTCTTTACTTAAAATTTTTCCATAAATTGTAACATTCGGAGCATCTTGATCAATATCAATTAACCGTTCATAACTTGCTTCTCCATTTTTTGCTCTCTGATAACTATTTAATTCTCTTCGAACTGGATTAGTCCCATTGGTTGGTTTAGAAATTAACTGTTCTGTTTTTTGCGCTGTTTCTTGATATTTAATTAATTCTTGTTCATTAATTTCTAAAATATTATTTTTTCGTAAATCAATCACTAGGGCTAATTGTAAATCACTAAAACCATAGCGACGAAGTTTTTTTTGATAATAATTACAATGTTCACCCACTAATTTTTGTTCACTTTCCGAATGAACAGTAATTTTTAAAATATTATCAGTTAAAGCAAAACGTTCTGGGAATAATTTACTAAAAAAACTATTTTTTAATTCCGATTTATTTAATCGAATATATTCTAAGTAACTAAAAATAGTTTCTAATTCGTATTGTTCTTTTCGAACCCGTAAAGAAATCTTTGTGGGTAATGTTTCATTTTCTAATAAAGTTTGTTCTAATTTTAGTAAAACTTCTAGTGGTAAAAAATCATTAATTTCAATCACAACACGAAAAAAACCTTCACTAGTACTATATTCTGCTTTAATGACTTTAGCATCATCAAAATAATTTCCAGTAAATTCTAAATTATTTGCTGTAAATAGTTTTATCAATTGTTGGTCCATCATCTAATCCTCACCTAGCTTTTCTGCTTAAAAAAAGACATCTTTAATTGTTATTCCAATAAATAATAAAATAAAGACTATTGCTCCCGTTACATTAATAATAATCTTTGCCTTATGCGGTAACTGTAATTTTTGCTCTTTTGCTTGATATTCTTCTAATAATACTTTTTGTTGCGCTGGATCATGGCGTTTCTTTCAAATCCTTACCCGACCATTTAAACGTTTTACTCCACCAACTATTCCTTCAATTGATGTTTCAAAAAACTTGTATCCATCTAATGGTGGAATTGGAATTAAGTTCAAAACAAATAAATTAGCAGATAACATGGCCACATACATAAAGAAAAGAGCTGGTCCTTCTGTTAACATTGAAGAAACTGTTCTTGCAATTCCAACTGGACCAGATAATTGTCCTCACTGACCAGTAAATAATAATCCAAATGATTTTAAAATTGTCATTGATTGTCTAAATGTTTCTCCTCAACCATAGCCATATGCTTGCGCAGTTGAAGCAAACTGACGATCAGGAGCTCTAATTCCGACTGTATAAGTATTGTTGGCTTCTGTTAACTTAACTGGTTCAGTTTGAAATAAACCATCCGAAGCCGTTGTAACTTCTTGTTTACTATTTACACGAGCAAAAGCAAGAGTAATATAATTAATTTTTTCATCATTATTACTATTATCATATTGTTGTTTTAAATTTTTAATAAAATTAAAAACTGTTGTTTGATAAGTTGGAATCTTATCTACTGTTCCCACATGACTTGCTAAAATATGATTCTCCTTATTATCAGCTTTATCTTCCTTATTAACACGATAATATTCTTGTGCTATTTTAAGTTTTTCAATATTAGGACCTAATCAATAATCTAAAATCACAATATCTTGAGCAACATTTTGACCACTCGTTTTTAGAGCAGCATATGCTGCACCATTAGAATCATACTTAGCTCCTCAATATGTCATATCAGATTGTTTATAATTTAATGCCGCAAAAGTTGTGGTAAAAATAAAAACAGCAATAAAAAAATTCATTAAAGCTCCTGCGACAATAAAAATTAAGCGTTTTCATTTTGCAATATTTTCCATTTTTCGTTCTTCAGGAACTTCTTTCTCTTCACGCCCTTTTGGTGGATCAACTAATTGACTTGCAATATAAACATATCCTCCAAAAGGAAAAATTCGGATTGAATAACGAGTTTCTTTTTTTTCTCAAGAAAAAATTTTGGGACCAAAACCAATTGCAAATTCATAGACATATGCTCCCGCTAATTTCGCAATAATAAAATGTGCAAATTCATGAATTGTAACTAACATTAATAAAATTATAATCCCAATTACAAAACCTAAAACTACCATTCCTGCTGACATTTATTTCTTAACTCCTTACTTTTTTATAGAAAAATAATTAATAATATCTCTTTTAATGATATCATTTAATTCTTTGATTTCACGATAATTAACTAATTTTTGCGGTTTAATTTGATTCATAAAATATTCAATATAATCAACAATTTGATAAAATTTAATTCTTCCGGCTAAGAAAAGCGAACGTAATGTTTCGTTTGCTGCATTAAAGGCAATGGCTAATGAATTATTTTCATTTAAGCAACGATAGGCTAATTGTAGCGCTTTTCAACGAGATAAATCAGCTTTTTGAAATGTTAAGGTTATTAATTCCTCAAAATTTAATGGTTTTAAGAACGAACTATGTTTTCGAATTGGATAATATAAAAAATAATTTAAAACTTGTAACATTGAAGGTTTTGATAATTGTCCAATAATTGAAGAATTGGCATATTGTACGGCTGAATGTAAAATAGCTTGTGGATGTAAAATAACAGTGATTTTTGAAGTTTTAAATAAATGATAAGCTTCTATAATTTTAAATCCTTTGTTTACCATTGTTTAAGAATAAATGGTAATATTTTGCCCCATTTTTCAAATTGGATGTTGCAAAGCTTGTTGCTCATCAATTGTTTTTAAATCAGCTAATGTTTTATTAGCAAACATCCCCCCTGAAGCTGTTAAAATAATTTCTGAACACGGGTTGGTTTGCTTTAAACATTGAAAAAAAGCGCAATGTTCAGAATCAATTGGATATAATTGATTATTATTTTTTGCTAATAAATTGTTAATTAAATCCCCTGCTACTACTAACGATTCTTTATTTGCTAATAATAACGTACGGTTTTTACCATATAAAGTTTGTAATGTTGGGTACAATCCTGCAAAACCACTAACTGCATTTAAAACCAAAGCTGTCGGAAAAGCAACTAACATTGCATTAATTCCTGTTTCTCTAGTTACAAAAGTTATATTTGGATATTGCGCTGTTAAAATAGCTTGTTGTGTTTCATCACCAAGATGAACAATCCTAATTGTGCGATGTTTCTATAAAATCTTAATTAGAACTGAAATATTATGATAAATACTAACAGCGGTAATTTGAAAATCATTTGGATTTGATTCAATAATTTGTAACGCTTGTTGACCAATATTTCCAGACGCACCAAAAACAATAATATTTTGCATCATAAATTATCGTTGTAACACTATATTTGAAATAATAAACATTACAAAAAAGACTAATGAAAATGAATCCAAACGATCTAAAATACCACCATGGCCAGGCAATAAATTACTAAAATCTTTAATATTATTATAACGACGTTTAATTCATGAAAATGATAAATCCCCTAATTGTGACAAAATGCTTAATACAAACGCTAGCAGAACATAAATTACATAACGCATTACATTTTGATTATTATCATTTGAGAAAAAGTTAAAAACCCAATGGTTACTAGTTGCAAAATGAAACATTAAAATAGCATAAGTAATTGCAATTCCTGCTGCTAAGATTGTTCCCGTTACAGCACCTTCTCATGTTTTGTTTGGAGATATTGTTGACGCTAATTTATGCTTTCCATAAGTAACACCGCCAACAAAAGCAAAAGTATCAGTTAAAATAATAATTAATGCTAATCATACCACACTACTTCAACCATAAGCAGGATTTAACATAAATTTATTCATTGCTTTTAAAGCAAAAGTTAAATACAAGGTAAAAATTAAAACTAATGTCATTTTACCAAAAGTAATTTCTTTTGAACTAAATACTAAACAATAATATCCTA
Source organism: Spiroplasma endosymbiont of Seladonia tumulorum (assembly GCF_964020235.1). Classification (NCBI taxonomy): domain Bacteria; kingdom Bacillati; phylum Mycoplasmatota; class Mollicutes; order Entomoplasmatales; family Spiroplasmataceae; genus Spiroplasma; species Spiroplasma endosymbiont of Seladonia tumulorum. Next base: position 252,955 of record NZ_OZ026545.1, read on the forward strand.
AAATCGCACATAAATAAATAACAAAAATAATTCAGGGTTTTAATCAATTTCAATTTAATAATGTATAAAATGGGTAATTAATTGAACCAATTCCACCATATTCTGTTGCGATTGATTCAGCTGGAAACAAAAATAAAAAAATTATTAATAAATATGTAATGACTTGCGTATAAATTGGTCACTTTGTTCCTCCAACTAACCGCAAAATTTCATAGTTAACTAAACCTAAAATAACAGCATTAATGCCAATAAAAACATAATTAGCAATTTCAATATGTGGAACATTACCATGTCATTCTGTTGCAATTGCCCCTGTGAATAAATATAAACCTAAAAAGACTAATAACAAATAAAATGTAATATGACGAGCAACATATTTTTTTAGAAACATACCTTTATGTTCCTTACTTTTTGACGCTTTATTTGTTAAATTATCATCTCCTGTTGATTTTTCATTTTCATTAACAAGAACATTATCTTCCTGATTGTTTATCACTTTCAATTCCTCCAAATCTTCTATTTCTATTATTATAATCTAATATTGCTTCAGTTAAAGCATTTTCATCAAATTCTGGTCAAAATGCTTTGGTAAAATATAATTCAGCATAACGATTTTGTAATAATAAAAAATTACTTAACCTTTGTTCACCACCACATCGAATCATTAAATTAACATCTGGTAAATCTGCGGTATATAAATGTTGAAATAATGTCTGTTCATCAACAGTTGCTAATTTTTCACTTATCATTTGATTAATTACTGTTAATAATTCTTCAATGGCTCCATAGTCAAAAGCAAATGTTAAAACCATTCCATTATTATCTTTTGTCCGTAAAATAGCATTATCAATTGCTGTTAATGTTTTAAGCGGCATTTTTGTACGCCGACCAATATGATTTAAAACAATATTTTCATTCTTAAAATTATTAACTTGTTTATTATTTAATAATCGCTCTGGCATCGCCATTAAATATGCAACTTCTTGTGCACTTCGTTTTCAATTTTCAGTTGAAAAACAATAAATCGTTAAATACTTAACACCAAGAGCATTTTCTTTTAATGTGACATCTTTAATCCGTTTTGCTCCTTCTTCATGGCCAGCTGTTCGTTCTAAACCTTGCTTAGTTGCCCAACGACCATTGCCATCTAAAATAATTGCAATATGTTGTGGTATTTTCATGCCTTATGTCCTTCTTCCCCATTTTGTTAATTATACCGAGAGTCATAAAAAAATGAAAGTTTTAAACTTCCATTAGTTCTTTTTCTTTTAGAGTTGCTTTTTCATCAATTTTTTTAATAAATTGGTCCGTTAATTTTTGAACTTCCTCTTCATAATATTTTTTATCATCTTCAGTTAATTCAGAATCTTTTTTAAGGTGTTCATTACTATCTCGTCGTTCATTCCGAATTGCTACTTTAAACTGTTCACTAGCTTTTCACATTTCCTTAACCAACATTTTACGACGTTCTTCAGTTAGCGGAGGAATATTTAACCGAATTAAATCTGCTTCTGAATTTGGTGTTAAACCTAAATCTGCTTTATTAATTGCTGTTACAATTAAATTAATAATTGAACGATCATATGGTTTAATAACTAATTGTCGTGCTTCTGGCACCATGATATTAGCCAATTGTTGAATTGGTGTTAGTGTTCCATAATAATCAATCATAATATGTGATAACATATTTGGATTGGCACGACCAGTACGAATTTTAATTAATTCATTTTCAAATGAAACGATTACTTTTTCCATCTTTTCTTTTGTTTGATTAATAACTTCTTGCGACATTTATTTTTTCCCTCCTGTAACAATTGTTGAACGCGCATTACCATGTGCTGCCTTATAAATATTATCTGGTTCATTAATATCAAAAACAACGATTTTAACATCATCTTCCATTGCTAAACTAGATGCTGTTAAATCCATTACTTTTAATTGTTTTTTTTGCAATTCATTTAAACTAATATTATCAAAGCGAACTGCATCAGCATTATGGCGCGGATCTTTATCATAAATACCATCAACCCCATTTTTTGCCATTAACATAACATCTGCATCAATTTCAATTGCTCTAATTGTTGCTGCTGTATCAGTTGTAAACTTTGGTTGGCCAGTTCCTCCAGCCATAATAACAATTGCTCCTTTTTCCAAAGCAGCTTTTGCTTTTTTAAACAAATATGGTGAAGCAACTTCCGGAACTTGAATTTTTGAAGTTACAACAACATTCTGACTACCTTCATTTTTTAATACAGCCTCTAATGCTAAAGCATTCATTACTGTTGCTAACATTCCCATATAATCTGCACTAATTGGATTCATTTTAATTGTGTCAGCACGATTACCGCGTCAAATATTACCACCGCCAACAACAATAGCAATTTGTAATCCTTCTTTTTGTAATTTAACAATTTGTTTTGCAATATCATAAATTTTTTTCGCATCATATAAATCATCAGAATTCCCTAATGCTTCACCAGATAATTTTAGTAAAACTCGCTTATATTGTAATGCCATTACAATTTTCCTCTCTTTTTTCTATTTTATTCTAATATATTATAAATTGTTTTAACAAATAATCAAAATAAAATTACAAATTAGTAAAGAAATTTACTTTATCAAAAACTACTTAATATTAAGTTAAACTTGGCAAATAAGATGTTAAAAACTCATGTCAAAATTCTCATGCTTTTGTTTTTAAAGCATCACTTGTTAAAAGTCAATATACAAATCCCTCCGCAAAAAATTCAAAATTATCTTTAAATGAAAATTTACTAAGATGAAATAATTGAAAAATCTTTTCTTTTGTTAAACTTTGTTGCTGGTGAAAGTTATTAATTTTTTTTAATAAAAATGTTTTTAATTGTTCAATCACATTAATTTTATAATCTAATTTATAACGATAGTGCAACAAATGTCCAAGTTCATGACATAGAGTGTAAAAAATACTTTGTTGTGAAATTCCACCTTCAACCCAATTTTGCTTTCATATCTCTTCATAGTTACAATTTATTGCATCATATGCAATTGCAATTTGCCGGTTGTTTGAATTTGTATAACCCTTTGTTTCTAAAAATTGTCCATCTTTAATAATAACAGAACTTAAAACTTTATTAATTTCTTGTTTTGCTCAAAGAAAAGCACAAATATTATAAAATAATGTAATAATTTCTTTTAATTTATTTTGATAAGTTGAACAATAATGATTGATAAATTGTTGTCAAGAATGTCGAATTGGTTCATCTAAAAAGGACAATAATTCATCATAAGAAATAAATGCTTTTTGATCATAGAATGGTAAATTAGTATAATTAGCTGGACTTAAAAAAGCATTTGTTAAATTTTGTTCAAGTTTTGTTGCAATATTATTATTAATTTACATTCCTCGGTAACCTCGATTTTGTACTCAAGTTTTATTTGGAGCATATTGTCGATTTAAATCAATTTGATTAGCAATTGATTTATCAAGAGTATAATAAAGAATCACTGATCCTCGATAAAACGAAAAATCACTTGAAACAATTGTTGCTGATGAAGAACTAATGTTATCTTTAATTTTTATTTTATTAATATTTAAATTAGGAATTAGTTTTAAGAGTTTTTAAATTGGGGTCAGTAACAATTGTCCCTAACTCAAGTGGTCTTGGATTTAAATAACCAAGATATCAGACATACAAAATAAAACTGACAAAAACCGTTACCATTAAAACTAATGTTGAATTAATCATTCACCATTTTTTGCTATTTTCTTTTATATGTTTTTCCTTTTCTAAAACTTTTAATAATTTATAATGTTCAATCTTGGATAGTCATTTTATTATTTAGAAATAATTTTGTTAAAACAACATTATTTTGTGTCACAAAATAAAAACTGTTTAAAAAACAGTTTTCTTAAATAGATTAATTAAAACCCATTCCGCTTAGACCACCCATCCCAGGAATATTTGGCATACGCCCTGATTTAATTTGACGAGCAATTTCATCAACTTGTTTTTTTGTTTTTTCAAATTGATTAATTAGCTCATTATATTCTTTTTCAGTTCGTCCTGAGCCTTTTAAAATCCGATTTTTTCGTGATAAATGTTTTAATAATCGTGGTTCACGACGTTCTTTCACTGTCATTGATGATAATAATACTTCGGTTACTTTTAATTTTCGTTCAGCATCAACAATTTTTTCATCACTTAATTTTGGCATTCCAGGTAATAATTTCATAATTCCGCCCATTTTACCCATTTTTGAAATTTGGCGCATTTGGTTTAATAAATCTTGCAAATCAAACTGTCCCATCATCATTCGATTCATTGTTTTTTTTATATCACGTTCATCTAATACATCTTTTGCTTTTTCAACTAAGGTTTGAACATCTCCCATTCCTAAAATTCGATCAGCCATTCGGTCAGGATAAAAGATTTGTAAATTACTCATTCCTTCTCCAGTTCCAATAAAAGTAATTGGTAATTTTGTTAAATGTGTAATTGACAAAGCAGCCCCACCACGAGCATCACCATCTAGTTTTGTAACAACTACTCCTGTTAATTTTAATAACTGATTAAATTCAGTCGCAACATTAATAATGTCTTGCCCTGTCATCCCATCAACAACAAGAAGAATTTCATCCGGGGTAATATTATTTTTAATTTCTTTTAATTCTTGCATTAACTCAGCATCAATATGTAAACGTCCAGCTGTATCAATTAAAATAAAATCATTTTTATTATCTTTTGCATAAGTAATTGCTTGTTGCGCAGTCGTTACTGGATTTTGTGTTCCGCGCTCAAAAACTTCAATATTTAAATTTTTCCCAATTGTTTTTAATTGTTCAATCGCTGCTGGTCGATAAATATCACAAGCAACTAATAATGGTTTTTTGTGATATTTCTTTTCAACTAACTTAGCAATTTTCCCCGTTGTGGTTGTTTTACCACTTCCTTGTAAACCAACCATCATTACAATTGTTGGTTTTGAAGTAAATGATAATTCTTTAACTGTTTTTCCAAATATATTAACTAATTCTTCATGCACAATTTTAACCATCATTTGTGATGCATTTAATCCATCAAGAATATATTCACCCCGTGCTTTTGCTTCAACAGCTTTAATAAAATCTTTAACTACTTCATTATTAACATCAGCCTCCAATAATGCTAATCGAATTTCACGCATTGTTTCAGTAATAGCATCAGTCGTTAAAGTTGATTTTTTCATATTTTTTTCAATTGATTTTTTCAATCGATTCGCTAAAAAATCTCCAATCATATTTTTTCTCCTTTAATTTTTATAACAAATACACTCTTATTAATTAATTATACTAAAATTAACATAAAAAAAGAATAAAAATTTTATTCTTTAAATAACAGTTTCCGTAACTCGTAATTCACGGATAACTGTAATAACAATATCACCAGGAATTGCCTTTGCTTGTTTAATTTTTTCCTTAATATCAAGCGCAATTTTATGAGTACGAGCATCATCATTAATAATTGGATTAACAATAACTCGAATTTGTCGTCCTGCTTGTAAAACATAAGCTGATTGGACACCATGGACTGTTTGGCAAATTTTTTCTAACTCATTCATTCGAGCAATATAATTTTCAACAGTATTATTACGACTGCCTGGACGAGCAGCTGACAACGTATCAGCAGCTGATACTAAAACAGAATAAGGATTAGTTACTGGTACTTCGCCATGATGCGAAGCGATTGCATTAATAATAATTGGATGTTCATTACATTTTGTTGCAATTTGAACACCTAAAGTAACATGACTTCCCTCATTTTCAAAATCAACTGCTTTTCCAATATCATGTAATAACCCAGCACGCATTGCAATTGCAGAGTCTAACCCCAGTTCACTTGCCATTATTGCTGCTAATTTTGCTACTTCGACAGAATGTAATAAGACATTTTGACCATAACTAGTTCGATATTTTAAAATTCCTAAGTGACGAATTAATTCAATATCTAAATTATCAATTGCTAATTCAGCCGCAATTTCTTTTCCTGCTTCAAGAATTGTCATTTCGATTTCTTCTTGTTCTAATTTGATTGTTTCTTCAATTCGCGTTGGTTGAATTCGGCCATCAAGTAATAATTTTTCTAAAGTTTTTTTTGCAATTTCCCGACGAATTGGGTTAAAAGATGAAATTTGTACAACATTAGGTGTATCATCAATAATTAAATCAATGCCTGCCGCTATTTCAAATGTACGAATATTACGTCCATCTTTCCCAATAATTCGTCCTTTCATATTATCATCTTCTAAATAAATTGAAGTTGTTGTTTTTTCTGCCACAACTTTTGCTGCATAACGTTCAATTGCAGTAGTAATAATGTTAATGGCTGTTTGTTTGGCATTAATTTTTGCAGTATTTTCAGCATTTCGTAAAAATTCACCAATTTCCTTTTGATACCGATCACTTATTTCTTTAAAAAGAACATCTTTTGCTTCTTCAAGTGAATATCCGGCAACTTTTTCAAGTTGATGAAGATTTCGTTCTACCATTTCTTGATAATAGTTAATCTTTCCTTGCAATTCTTCTTTCTTGCGAAACACTTCTTGCTCTTTGCCATTTAATACTTCTTCTCTCTCAACAATTAAACGTTCTCTATCTAATAAAAATTTTTCGGTTGCTAAAAATTCTTCACGTTTGCGAGTTAATTCATCTTTCATTTCTTGTCTAATTTGTGCTGCTTCAACGCGTCCATCTGCTTTAGCAGCATTAATAATTTTTTTTGCTTTATCTTCTGCTTTTTTGATTAATTTAAATCTTAAATATTTTTCAAATAAATATCCAAGAAAGTAAGAACCTATTGCAACAGCAATAAGGATAATTACTCATATGTGTGTTTGCATAATTATTTCTCCTTTACTTAAAAGATTAAGTAAGAAGTATTAATTTTAAATATATAAGTGGAATACTATCAATGAAATCATTGCCACATATTATTATACTCTTTTTTAGAAAAATTTTCGCAGAAGATTTCAATTTTATACGAATATTTTTTTCATTTCAACCCTATATTTTAATATTTTTTTATTATTTTTATTAACTTTTAATATAATTTTAATCAATTTCAACGTCATATTTCTTTTTAATTTCATTAGAAAAAAAATCATTTAATATTTGGGAGTGTTGCATATAAACGGGTATTACTTAATTTATTTAAAAACAAGAAACTTTTTTCTTTTATTAAAACATAATAACACAAAAAAAAATACAAAAAATAATTTCATATTTTAACATACTAAAAATAGGGGACCGTTGCAAAGATACGGGTTGTTAGTTAAAAACAAGATATAATCTTGTTTTTTTCTTTTATGTATAGAAAATTTAATTTAAGGAGTTGAAATTATGCAAACAAAACATTATTTTATTTTGGTAGTATTCATTATTCTTAGGTTTTTAATAAAATTAAGTAATTAGAAACAAATTAAGTTTCGCTTATAATTGAATGATAACAAAATTTATAAAAAATTCAGCTTTTTTAAAAATATAATTTTTAGTTGAAAAAATAATTTATAAATTTATGAATTTTGACACACTAAAAAATACTTTTTAAAGTTATTGCTAATTTTAAAAGGTTTTTTTTATAAAGATAAAAATTGATTTTGAAATTGATTTAAATTAAATATATTAAATTCAATTTTTTCTTTATTATTTTTATTAGTTTTATCAACTTTCTCATCATTAATTTGATTATTAAGTCTTAACATAGAAGCAATTAACATATTGATAAATGTTTCTTTACAATATATTTTTGCGCCACGCCCTTTAACAGCCTTAATATAATGCGATACATCACCCTCAACATGACAACCAATATTATATTCTAATGATTGATTTACAATACCTTCTTCATTACTTTTAATTAATTCAATGGTTTCTAATAAAAATATTTTTTTATTACCATTAACATATGGTAAATGACATATTAAAAAATCTAATAATAATTTATAATTTCCAGTAAAGAAATATATTTTTGCTAATTTATATTTTATTCTATGAATTTTGATCCTATTTCGATTTGGGAATAATTGTTTAAATCTATTTGATAAATGAAATTTATCTAAACTATATGATACAGTATTATTTTTATATTTTGCTTTTACTGCTCTATAAATTTTTTTAATTTGTTTTTCACCATCACTTAATATTAATATTTTAGTATTTTGATTAATATCATAAGTATCCAATGATTTAAAAAATTTATCAATAAAATTATCAATATTAGATTTATTATTTTTATTCTTATGATTTTTATTCATCATTTGAAAAACGCCTTTTTTTCTTTTTCATTTTTATTCTGGTTTTTGTTGACTTTTCTTGATCAACACCAACATGCATAGTCGCAAGAAATATTTTATTTTCATTTTTTTTATTTTCTCGCATTGGTTCAAAAGCTCCGTCAATTTGAATATATAAAACATTATTTGGAATTTTAATTTTATTGTTATTTTTATTACTAATGTAATCGGTTTCTTCTAAATCGGCATTTTTAAAAATATTAGATATTGTTCTTTCACTAATATTTGCATTCTCTGTTGTATGTAAAATATCTTTATATCTTTTTCCATCACCTATAAAAGACATATATTTATTTTTTAAATTTATTTCAATTCTTTCGTATTTTTTTAAACCTAATTCTTCATCTAAAGGATAACGATTTATATTTTCTTTTTTTCTTCATCATATTTAACATATAATCTTCTTTTAATAGGAATATCTCCATATTCTGTTTTAATTGTTTTTGGCAATTTTGATATCACCTTATGTCCTTGTAATATTTGTCCTTGTTGATATAATTTAAATATCTCATTATCTCTTTCAATCAAGAAATTTTTAGTTTCATTGTTTGTTTCTATTATTTTATCTTTTTTATAATCTTCTAATAAATTTTGTTTTAATTCCATTTTATAATTTCCTTTCATATAAACAAATTATTTTAAAATATGATACTTAATACTTCACATAATTTTATCAAAAAAAGGAGGCTATTTAAAAATGCATGATTTTACCAAAATTAATAACAAAAAACGGATTACTAGTTATAAATATTTAAATAAAAAATATGATTTGAATTTTAGTGACTATAATTTTGGTCTTGATTGAGAAGTATTTAAAGACTTTGTTGGTGATAGTTATGCCCGATATTTTACTTCACCAACTTTTTTTAAGTTTGTTTCAGCGGGGCGTGGTACTAATAAGACATGAAATCACATAGCAGAAAAATTATTTTTTGCTTGTAATTTTACTGATGCTTCATCTAACATTTTACGAAGATATGCCAATACCCATGAAGATACTACATTTGGCGATACAATTAATGTATGTAATTATTTATACGATAAATATGAGATTGATATAGGACCCGACAATGAAAATGGCATTGTTTGACCTAAAAATGTTAAAGAAGGTAACGAAATTGTTTTTCCTAGTGGTGTTCGAATTGCTTTTGCGGGTTATGCTAATGGTAATAAAATTATGGGGAAAGTTGGTAAAGGTAGTGGTATTATATCAGCATGAACTGACGAAATAATACATGCTGAAGAAAAAGAAATCTTAACTGATAAAGAACTAGATAAAAGATATAATAATTTGCGAATTTCCATGTTTAGATCAAAAAACTTAAAAGTATCTTATGAAAAATATACTGATGAAAATGATAATGAACAATTTAAATATAAAAACTAAACGCTATTTTTTGTCTTTTTGAGTAGACAGTTTTGAAATTATACAAAAAGCGATTAGAAAAAGAACAAATACAAATATTAAAAAATAGGAGGAAAAACAATGGCATTAAAAAATGTAAAATATGTTCTTATTAATGAAAATAGTGAACCTATTAAAAATGAAGATGGTAGTTTAGATATTAAAACTGCTGAAGTTGAAGAATTTAATGCAATTAATTTAGAAAATAGTAATCAGCAAATCAACGAACTACAAACAAAAAATACTGAATTAACTTCACAAATTGAACAACAAACAATTCAATTAAAACAAATTGAAGTAATTGACTTTATTAATTCTTTAACTGATAATGAAGAATTTAAAAATGTTTTATTAAAGTCTTATGATATTACTGATGATATTGAAATCATTAAAACACAATTGCAAAGTGTTTATGATGAATTAATTAAAGTACAAACAGTTAATACTGGTGGCGTACCAAAAGTAGAAAACAAAGAAAACAATATTTTAGATACAGACAATGTATTTAATAAATAGAAAGAAGAAAGTAAATTATGGCACAAAACCCACAAAGAATTTTCGGAGATATTGCTAATCAAGCAACAAAACGAGATCGAGAAACATTTGAACAATGATATTTACAAACTTATCAACAAAAATTTAGTTGAGAAGCATTATTTGCATGAAAAGATGCAAGTAAATTTAGTTTAGCATATAAAAGAAAGAAAAATATTAAATATAATGAAGGTTCTGGTAAAGATGGGAAAGTATTTAATACTGATGATAAATTATTAAATTATTCAGAAGTAGAATTTGATGATGGAATTGTTGAATTAGATACAATTTTAACTTTTGCTCGTAAATTAGACCCTGTAGAAAGTGATTTTAACCCTAATCTTTGGGCTGCTGATATTGAACAAGCAATGGATACTGAGGTTGCTTATAAACGTAATAAAATTTTAGAAATTATTAATAAAGGAGTAGTTACAACCATTCAAGGTCAAAAAGCAGATGATACTAATGCTTTACAAATTCACGATGAAATTATGGATAAAATATATGAAAATGGATTTACCCCATCAGAAACAGTTGTCTTGGGTTCGGCTGATTTTATTCATGGAATTCGTAATAAATTACAGTTACAACTTGGAGCAAATGACCAAATAAACAATGTAATTGAAACAAGCGGAGCAATGAAAACTGTTGAAGGAACAACATATTATATGGTTCCTAAAAAATTATCAATTATTAATAAAGATGGTTCAGAAGGAACAATTATTCTATTACCAGATGATGTTAATGCAATTGCCTTTAAATTTAGTAAAAAATATGACCCTCTTATCTTACGCAAAAAAGACCATACTCCATTAAGAGTTGGTGCAGCTGCATTGGATACTGGAATGAGTAATACTTTGATTATAAAAAGAGTTTTATATTTAAGTGGGGCAGTAGTTGAACCTAAGGGAATTATTAAACATATTGTTTCAAAAATTGATATTAGTAAAATTAATAAAATAGATAAATCAAATATTCATGTTACAGACCCAACAAAAGCAACAGCCGAACAGTTAAAATCACAATTTAAAGATGTTGTTTTAAAAGCAGTTAAAGCCGTAAATAGTTCTTTAACTGAAAGTGATTTTGATTACTTTATTAAAAGTAAAGGTGAAGACTGACCAATTAATATTACAAATGATAAAACTGTTGAAGTTCAAATTGAAGGTAAAAACAACGCTACTGGTCAAACAAATCCGATTGATGTTAAAATTAAAAATTCTTAATAGTACTAAAAAATAGTACTTTTTCGTTTGATATATATGCCAATTGGAACATCTAAAACAGCCCTTATTTATGCTGTTAAAAAAATCCAACTAGATTGTCAATCCAACAACAAGAAAAAAATTTTGGTTTACAGTTATTAGAATTTTTAGGAATTCAAGTTTTAGCACTTGGTTTATCAGTTTTAACTGATGGTATTGCTTCGGCTGTTGGTCTAGGTGCGGGATTATCTAATTTTGCCGCAGCATTTATCTCATTTGGAGTAGAAACAGCAACCGATTTTGCCGTAAATCAAATATACGATAAATTAACATCAGAAGTGACAGTAAAAAGTACTGCCTTAAATTTGCTACCAGCAATTGGTGGTATTGGAAAATTAACGCGTGCTGCTTGAACAACTAAAATTTTAAAATTAGCGAAAGAAACTAAACTACTTGAAAAATTAGGTGTAATAACTGCTAATAATTTAGAAGATGTTGTAAGACAAGTTAGAGGTAAAAAGATTTTATCTGATAAATTAATATTTGATTTTACAAAACAAGCTAATAATGAAACTTTATTATATACAATTGGAAAATTAGCCCGAAATGATTTTTATAAGGGCTTTAAAGTTTCTAAATTAGAAACAATTAATAATTTATTAAAAATTGAAAAAAATATTCAAAAAATAAGTCCTACATTAGTTCAAAAAATACCACGCATAAATGAAATAAATGCTAATAAATGATTGTCTGAATATGGATTAAATATTGATAAAATAAGCAAAATTAATACTAATGAGTGATATAACATAATGACTAATCTTCATAAAAAAGGTGTTGGTAAAAACCTGATATTAAATGCTAATTTAATGCGGGGCAGTAAAATATATAATAATAAATTATGGCGCTGTGTATATATAAACGGCAAATTTATATCTTGTTAAGTTAATAATAAAATATTTTTAATAAATTTCAACAACTTTTTCAGAAAAAATTAAATTTTTGTAATTTTATCTTATTTTATTCATATTTAAGCACACTAAAAAATAATTTATTAAATTTTAACTAATAAATTTATTTAAAATTTTGTAAAAACATTGTCTTTGCACTTAGTCAATTTAAACATGGTCGGAGTTTATCATTTATAACATTAACTACTCAATCTATCATTTTTTGACTAATATTATTAAAATCAATTCCCTTAGAAAGTCAATATCTAAATTCACCGTTCATATGCTCAATTAATGGTTTTTGTTGTGGTTTACCGGGGTCACAAAAATAAACTTGTGTTTCAGCAAATATTTCCATTTCTTTTCATTTACTAAATTCTTTTCCACGATCTGTTATTATTCCTTTAATTTTTCCAATTAAATTATTATTTTTAGCAATATCTTTAAATTTTTCTAAAACTTTATTAGCAGTATTATTTTTTAATTTCATTACAAAATAATTTTTACTTGATTGTTCTACTAAAACTAAATTACTAGATTGATGGTCTTTTCCTACAACAGTATCCATTTCAAATCATCCAACATTAGAAACTTTATTTTCAATATCTCAAATTGATTTAAAGTTAGTTAATTTACCACGATTATCAGTTTTTCCTTTTGTTTTATATTTTTTACCACGATGGGGTAAATTTTCTTTTTTTAATCCAAATTCACCTAAGCGAATTCATTTATACAATGTTTTAACACAAGCAGGAAATTTAACACCAAATTCCAAGAAATAACGATAAATTAATTGTTCGGGTGTATCGTGGTATTTATTAAATCTTATTTTAATAAAATCTAACTGCTCTTTTGTAAATTTAGGTAGTTTTTTAATGCATTTTTTACGTTTTTATTTATAATCTTTTTGTGCTTGATATGGATTATAATCTTTTATATTTTTAAATCGATTTATTTCTCTTTTAACAGTATTAACTCCACGACCCCGTTTGTCGTGATATTTCAGATAAATTAATTGTGCCATTTTTCTTTTTACAAGTATCAGATAATAATAAATCTTTAAATAAATCTCGTTCATCAAATATTAAATGTTTAAATTTTCTCATTTTTATACAAATTCCTTTCATTTTTTCTTATAATGTATTATATATAAAATAAAGAGGTCAATAAATATGCAAGAATTTAGTAAAATTAATAACAAAAAACGAATTACTTTTTATAAACATTTAAATAAAAAATATGATTTAAATTTTAGTGACTATAATTTTGGTTTTGATTGAGAAGTATTTAAAGACTTTATTGGAGATAGTTATGCCAGATATTTTACTTCGCCAAGTTTTTTTAAGTTTGTTTCAGCGGGGCGTGGTACTAATAAAACATGAAATCATTTAGTAGAAAAATTATTTTTTGCTTGTAATTTTACTGATGCTTCGTCGGTCATTTTACGAAGATATGCCAACACCCACGAAGATACTACATTTGGCGATACAATTAATGTATGTAACTATCTATATGATAAATATGGGATTGATATAGGACCCGACAATGAAAATGGCATTGTTTGACCTAAAAATGTTAAAGAAGGTGGCGAAATTGTTTTTCCTAGTGGTGTTCGAATTGCTTTTGCGGGTTATGCTAATGGTAATAAAATTATGGGGAAAGTTGGTAAAGGTAGTGGTATTATATCAGCATGAACTGACGAAATGATACATGCTGAAGAAAAAGAAATCTTAACTGATAAAGAACTAGATAAAAGATATAATAATTTAAGAGTTTCAATGTTTCGTTCTAAAAGTTTAAAAGTGTCTTACGAAAAATACACGGATGAAAATGATAATGAACAATATAATTTAGATAATCCTATTCCAGTAAAAGAATTATCTTGGACATTTCAAGAATGAGACAACATAGCAAAACAATATATAACAGTTACAACATATTTTTATAAAACATATTCTAATCAATTTACCTTTAATCCTTTTGATAAATACCATATCTTTTATGAAAAATTTGTAACGCCATATTTACCTTTAAATGAAAGAATTAAAAATATTTTAAAAGAACACAATCAGGTATATTCAGAAAACAAACAAGCATTTAATGGTTTGGGTATTTTTAATTTGCGTTTAACTATGGGGGCTGTTTGAAATAAAATACCTGATATTACCAAAAAAATTGTTTTAGCAAATAAAGAAGAACGACCCGATTTATTTGAACTTGAATATTACGGTTTTGAATATAACGATAATGACCCCAGTATTTATGTTTTACGAAATTATCGTAAATATATTAAAGAGTATAATTTACAAGATTTTTATAATACAAATACAAAACAATATCAATTTGATAGTTATTCAATTGGTGTTGATTATGCTAATGGTAGTGAAGACCATACAGTATTTTTATTTAGTGGTTATAAAATTAATGAAAATAATGAATATGATAAATATTTAATTAAAGAAAATGTTGTTACCCCAAAAAACGCAATGAATTTAAATGAAATAGTTGAACATTACGGACAATGAATAATTAACTGTTTTGATAAATTTGATGGTTTTGAATATGCTACATTTCATTATGATATTAATGCTCATGACTTTATGCAAAAATTACAAGAAGATATTTACCCTTATTTAGGTTATAAAATTAAGATGTTTAAAGCCAAAAAACATCAGACATCCCTTAATAAAGAAGCGGGAATAATTAATCGTGTAACATGAATAAGAAAAATGTTTGTTCAAGGCAAAATATATGGTATATTATATAACTTCCCATTTTTAGATAAGTGTATTAGTGAATTAAGATTTAGCGATACCAAAACAAACACACCCGACAGTAAAATGTACCACGATCCATATGATGCTTTGTTTTATGGTTCTTATCCGTATCGCTTTAAAATGGGTATATAAAATGTATTATAATATTATTGAAATAAAATTAGAGAATATTTCAATTAATTTTTATCTATATTTTTATTAAATCTGTAATAGCAGATTTTTTTAGGTTTTGGGCGAGCGGTTGATTTTCTTAAATTTTTGTGATAAAATGACTTACAAGTTAAAAAAGATTTTGAGGTTCTTTCAAACAAATTTGGGAACCTTTATAAAATTCTTCGCTTAACGCTTAGAATTTTTCCCAAGTATTTTGAAAAGCGCGGCAAAAGTTTTTTTAAACTTTAAGGCATTTTTCGCAAAACTTATGAAAATCACCGCGAGCCCAGATTAGTACAATATAATCACAATAATAATCATTTAAATAACTTCCTTTCTCAAATATGTTTTAAAAGTGCTTATATATATATATATATATATATAATGTCAATAGATCTTGATAAAAATTTTCAAGATAAAAGAAAGGAAATAATAAAATGAAAAAACTTTTAAGTTTATTAAGTCTATTAACTATTGGTGGAACCGCTGTACCAACAACAATTGCTGCTAGCCCCTATCAAAAAGAAGAAACTAAATTAGAAATTAGTAAAGTTAATTATTCACAAAAAAATAATTTAGAAAAATTAAATAGAGTAAAAAGACAAAATAATAAAAAAAATAATATTGTTGGAATTTCAGAAATTGTTATTATAACAAATAAAAGTATTATTTCTTCCGGTGTAGTTTTAAATAATAAATTATACTTTGGTTCTTTTGATCATAATGTTTATGAATATAATCCTGAAACTGGACAACAAAAAGTTGTAATTACAACAAATGATGGTATTTGATCTTCTGGAGTTGTTTTAAACAATAAAGTATATTTTGGTTCATATGATAAAAAAGTATATGAATATAATCCTGAAACTGGACAACAAAAAGTTGTAATTACAACAAATGGTGGTATTTGATCTTCTGGGGTAGCTTTAAATAACAAATTATACTTTGGTTCAAAAGATAATAAAGTTTATGAATATGATACATTGCAATTAATTGAATCTAAAATTATTAATATGAGAGATCAAGTAAAAAGAGGGTTATATTTATATCATAAAAAACAAAATCCTAATTCTGAAATTAAACAGATTTTAAATATTAATTTAAAAAATTTAACAGAATCTGAACTTGTTTTAGAAGAAACACAAAAAATAAATCATATAATTTAGAACAAGATCTTAATGATATTTGTAAAGATTCTAACTCAACATTTATAAATAATAGTAATATTGAACAAATTCAAAATACAGTTTCTTGTTCTAAACAATTAACAGAAACAAATACATTTCAAAAAATGAATGGATTTTCTAAATCAGAAACAACATCAAATACTGATAATTGAAGTACAAATGTAAATACTAAAGTTACAGCAAAAGCTAGTAGTAATGCTGGTGTCCCTGTTGTTTTTGGTGCAAAACTTGAAGTTGCAGTTGAAGCTGGTGGTGGTTATACATGAGGGAAGTCAAAAACTTATACTATAACAGATACTTCAAATTCTTCTGAAACAGAAATTAAAACAACCACAAACACTACAACAATAACTGTTCCATCTCAACCAGTAAAGGTGCCACCACATAGTAAAATTTCAGTTTATGTTACTTCTTTACAAAATAATATAGAGCTTATTTTAAATTATTATCAAAAAATTGAAGGTATGGTTAGTGCAAAATTAATTGATAAAAATAATAATGAAATAATAGTTAATATTTCAATTAAAGATGCTATGCTTAGTTTATTTGAAAATGAAATTTTACCCTCAAAAATAAAAATAAATAATGATAATAGTATAAATTTTTACTATGATATTAAAAGTAAAAAAGAAATAATTATGCATCAGACTGAGATTGGGGAAGCTATTCCCTTAAATTCGGAAGAAAAAAATGTAACATTTAAAAATAAAAAAACAGATATAGTGGTAGTAAAGAATTAATTATAAACACGATATGAAAAAGAAATTAAGTCTTTTGGGAACAATCACTTTAATTGGAGCAAGCACAACAAGTTTAGTTGCTTGTAATACACCACAAAAATATACAACCGAAGAATTAACAAAAATAAAAGAAGAAAACAAAATAAATACTACTAACCAAGAAATAAGAGATAATTTAGAATGAATATCATCACAAGAAAAACCATTGAATAAAATTGATAATAAATGATATTTTGTAGTATGGCGAAATGATGATAATGATGATTTAAAAATTAGTAAATTTAAAAATAGTGTAAAATTGAATATTGGCGAGACATATAATATTAACGAGAGCTTACTTTTATTCAATGGAAATTTTGCTGCTAATTTAAAAATTGATTTAGAAGTTATTTTAAAAAACGGAATTCCAATTACCTGATTTTTTGATAGGGATAGCACTTTTTTAAAATCTGTTTATCGTTGAAATGGAAATGAAGAACCAAATACACCATTTATTTCACCTTAAACAGGACAAATTACAGATTGGAATTTAAAAAATCAAAATAATATCAATAACAATAATGATGAAATTAAAGTAACTGTTAAAAACAAAGATATTTCAGAAAATTTTATTTATCAATTAGAAGCAAAATATTTTAATTGGTTATCACTAACAAATGAATTAAAAACAAATAATATCCCTTCTCTTATTCCTGCTGATAATTTAATTGTTTCTAATGACAAAATAGAAGAATATTTAAACTATTTTTCACAATGATATAGATTACTTTATTCTAAGGCGGTTTGAGCAAATATGACTAAAGATTTGGTTGAAGATATTATTAAAATAACTTATGATGAAAAACTATTTATTTTAAATCAAATTGAAATATCGGGCATATGAGGTTATGGAAATTATGATATTACAATTTTTACCGAAAAAGAACAAATTAATATTAACAATTTGGAATTATTTAGTAGAAATAATGAAAAACTATCATTAATTACATTAGAAATATAAAAACTCATTTAATTAATTAAATGAGTTTTTATATTTATTCATCTTCAATTTTTATTTCACCAGTTTTAGAATCAACAGTTAAACTAGGAATATTTGTATTAAAATTTCAACGATAAACAGATTTTAAAAAAGTGCTATCCCTATCAAAAAATCAGGTAATTGGAATTCCGTTTTTTAAAATAACTTCTAAATCAATTTTTAAATTAGCAGCAAAATTTCCATTGAATAAAAGTAAGCTCTCGTTAATATTATATGTCTCGCCAATATTCAATTTTACACTATTTTTAAATTTACTAATTTTTAAATCACCATTATCATCATTTCGCCATACTACAAAATATCATTTATTATCAATTTTATTCAATGGTTTTTCTTGTGATGATATTCATTCTAAATTATCTCTTATTTCTTGGTTAGTAGTATTTATTTTGTTTTCTTCTTTTATTTTTGTTAATTCTTCGGTTGTATATTTTTGTGGTGTATTACAAGCAACTAAACTTGTTGTGCTTGCTCCAATTAAAGTGATTGTTCCCAAAAGACTTAATATTTTTTTCATTTTAAATTGTAAAGTATGCTGCTCCGGTTGGTGCAAGATTAATATTAGTAATTATTTCATTAATTCCAGTAATTTTGCTTGGATTTCAAGAATCTCTATAAAAATAATATAATCCTTTTGTTGTTGCAGCATATAAACTACTAGATTTTATATTATCTGCACCATCTTTTTGAAATATTGCTGTTGCAGTTACTTGCCCTTGTACTTTAGTAATTTTTCTTGGTGTTCAAGAATTTGACGCAAGATAATAATTTAATTCACAATTAGATTCTATGCTTCTTTTAAATTCATCATGATTTGAATTTTGATGAGTAACAGCTGAAACAAAAGAACAAATTGATTCATTATCATTATCTGATTCATTATTAATTGGTTGTTCATTTTCATTCAATAGCCCCGAAACTAATAAGTTTCCTCTTGAGAATCTTGCTCAAATTCCATTATTTATATTTGAACTACCTACTGAATTTATTATTCTCATAATCGAATTATATATTCTTTCAGTTGTAAAAATCGAAAGAATAGCACTAGGAATTGCTGCAATTAATGCATTATCTATTACAGTAGATCATTGAACATTTCCGACGCGAGCTAAATTCAATAACGCAGAAACTCCTGCAGTCGTAGTTGATACTCCTGTAAAAGTAATACCCACTATTAAAAGCACTCTTGTCTTTCGTTCTCTTATAGATAAATTTGAATTATTTTGTATTTCTCTTATTTGATTAATTGCAGTATTATTAATTCTTACTTCCAATGGTATTGAATTTTCTGTAATATTTAAAGCAGAATAATATTGATCATTCTCATCATTTAGAGTGCACCCATTTTAGTAAGTACTAATAAAAAGTATTTACTTTTTTTTAATTATATCTTTTTCTTTACGATTTGAATATCATGTATTTCATTTTATAACATCTTGTATATATTCTTCATGTGAATTATATATTTTATTATGGATTGTAGCTTTCTTAAGTAATGAATGAAAACTTTCTATAACAATATTATATGCACAGTGGTAATTTTTTCCCATTGAAATTGTAATACCGTTATATAAACATTTATCGTGATAAATAGTGGATGTATATTGATATCCGTGATCTGAGTGAATTATTATTCCATTCAGATCTTTTTTTATTAATTTTATTTTATTAATTGCATCATTTAAATTATCCATTACTAATTTATTGTCATTATATTTAGATCACTTTACATCAACTATTTCTTTAGTATATCCATCAATAATTGTTGATTGATAATATCTTTCTCCTTTTCAAATTAAATATGTTACATCAGTATATAGTACTGAAAACCTTGTTTTTATATCATTGAATTTACGATTAATTAAATCAGGATATTGCAATAAGCTTTTTTCTTTATTCTGTTTATATTTCATTTTTCTTCTCATTTTTCTTACATATTCAGATTGTATTTGATTATCACGCATAATTCTTAAAACTTTTTTTGAATTATATTTTATACCATAATCTTCCTTTAAATATTTAGTAATTCTTCGATAACCAAATTGTTTTAAATTTTCTTCATAGACTTTTACAATATCATTTATTGCTTTTTTTTCTTTTTTGCTACTGTCATAATTTTTATATTTATCTCAATAACTACGTTTTAACCCTGTTACTTCTAGTAATAATTTTATTGAATATTCACAAAAATTTTGTTTAATAAAAGAGACAATTCTTAGTTTGCTTAATTGTAAAAGTCATGGAGCTTTTTTAATAATTCATACCTTGTTTTATAATATTCTAAATTTCTTTTGGCAAAAGAAATTTTAGGTCCTTTAGGATTGTTTAATTTTCCTTTTTTATGATTTGCTCATCAAGATTCTACTGTATTTGCATTTATATTATATTGTTTTGCTACTATTCAACAACTTTTTTGTTTAATTTCCTCAATGATTTTTGTTCTAAATTCTGATGTATATTTGTTATATTTTTGTCCTTTTTTTGCCATATAAAAATGCACCCCCTATAAAAATTTAGCAAAATCTTTTTTTATTTTGCTTACTTTTTTGGGTGCACTCTAATGTTAAAAGATTTATTAGAACTTGATTCATTAAAAAGAAAAAATGGTCAACCCAATATATCTAAAATAGCAAAAATATTGCATAAAAATCGCAATACAATTAGACGAGAAATAAAAAGGTTAAAAGATAATGAATATGACGCTAAATTAGCACACGAAGATTATTTACAAAATCGACAAAAATGTTTTAAAAAATCATCATTATTGTTAAATATTTTAGAATGATTAGATGAAAAATATAACAAATTTCATGCTTCACCAGAACAAATTTCTAAAAAATATGAAAAAGAATTCGGTATTAAATTTCCAGTATCTTTTAAAACTTTATATAAATATATTCATTTAGGATTTTTAAATTTCAAGAAATATAATTTGTATTTTCATGGTAGAAAATATAAAACAAAAAATAGAATTGATAACCGTGGAAAAATAAGAAATTTTAGAACTATTGAAGAAGCAAAACATGATAAATATGAATTTGGTTGATATCAAATGGACACTATGGTTGGTAAAAATAATAGTGTTTGTTTAGTTTTAATCGAAGAATTAACCCAATTTAAAATTATTGAAGCATTAAAAGAAAAAACAACAAAAGAAGTTACAAACGCAGTAGAACGAATTTTTTCTAACAGATTTTTCAAAGACAGATGCAAAGGAATTATTACTGATCAAGGTAAAGAATTTGCTGATTGAGAAAAAATTGAAAAAATAACAAATGCTAAAGTATATTTTTGTGATGCTGGAACTCCAACACAAAAACCCAAAGTTGAAAGAGCAATCCGCGATTTTAGACATTGATTTTCCAAAGGAATTGATTTAAGTATTTATTCAAGAAATTATTATCAAGAAGTTGCTAATATAATAAACTCTAAACTTAAAAAATCTTTACATTGACTATCTTCAAAAGAAGTTTTTATACAAATGTTTAATTTTTAATATAATTACCTATAAAAATTTTAATCATTTTATTTTTCAGTGTGCCAAAATTCATAAATTTAAAACAAAACTACTAAATTTTTTTAAAATAAACTATATTGAACATTTATTTTATTGATGTTATAATGGTAACAAATAAACTGCTACACTTCATAGTACAATTTACATAACTATTATTTGACATTTTAATTCATTACAATAATATCTTTTACTTCAGCTAATTCTTCATAAAAGTCAATAATAAATCAATCATAAAATTTATAAGTAACTAAATCACCAACTGTATTGACATGCTGTGCTAATTTATTTGTTAATTCAGCAAAATATGCTCGTTTTGTTTGATAGGTTTCCATTAATTCAATAATATTTTTAATATCTTTATATTCTTCAGCAATATTTTTAATCTGATAATGTCCATCGCGGTCTAAAACAAAATTCATAATTCGACGTTGATGTAAAACTTCATCCTGTGCTTGAACTTGAAAATAATGGCTAAAACCAGGAAACCCTAACTTATCAGCGGCTGAACTTAAATTATAGAAAAAGAATTGCATTTTAATGTGTTCATCAATATAATGTTATAAATCTTTTTCAATGTCGTTTGTTAACATAATTTTTCCTCTCTTTCTATTATTATTGTACACTCTTAAAAGTTAATTATTCTCATTTTAATTTAAAAGCAATTTTTTTATTAAAGTAATAAAATTGATTTTCTTTAAATTGGAATTTTGATATTTCATTTTTTTTTGCTTTTGGATTAATTTTTAATTCATCAAAAGCAATTAAATCATTCAAATCAAGATCAAAAATTGTTGTTTTTTGTTCATTAATATGAGGATAAAATTGATACCACCTCGTTTTAATTTCATTTGCCTTTTCAGGAGTATGAATAATAGCATTTAATAATAATCCCAATTGTTTTTTCGTTAAGGTAAAATAATTATTGTCATCAGGTTTTGATAAGATTAATGTTGTTTGTTGTAAAATTTTACTTAAATTAAATTTAAAAGTTTGATTAACAACTAATTCATCAATAAATTTATTATTTGTTCCTGGTAAAGCAACTATTTTAAAACTATAATTAATAACTTCGTGCTTGCTTGCTTCTTGTTCATTTGTTTTAACATATTTTAATTCAAAATATTTTTCAAAAGGTTCACCTTGATATCCTAAGAATTCCATAACTTTTGTCTTAATGACTACTGGTAATTTATTAACATAATTATCTTCGCCAATAATGATATTATTATTTAAATATTTTTCAAATTTTCATGTTTGCAAACTATGAAAATCAACATATTCTTTTTCATACATAAATCCATTTTTGCGAAATTTTTTCGGCGCTCCTCATTGCACATAAATTGCTAATCCTAAACCAATTAGGGCAATTAAAATTAAGACCGTATAATCTAGCGTACGATGATTTTTAATAAATAAACTTGTGTCATCATCACGTTGTGTTTCTAAAATAAAACGAATCAAATTTCATAAAAAGAAATAAAAACCAGTTTGCACCCCGCTACGTGTGATTGCATAACGCCCCGTATTATTTAATTTTGTTAATGCAGCACTATCATTATGTCATCATTTTTTAATTCTATTGGTAAAACCAGTTTGTTCTTTTGAACTATCTATTTGCCCACTTTTTTTAGCCATTTCATCTAATTGCTTTTGGTTTGGTACATAGTTAAAATATGCTTTATCCCAAACTTCTTTTCAAGTCATTTTATCAGGTTTAAGATATTTTCGATTAAAAAAATGAATAAAATTATATTTTAAATCAAAAGGATATTCTTTAGGGTCTTTTTTCCATGGTTTTTTACTAAATAATTGTCCAGCAACAGGAATAAAAAAAGTAATAAATAATCATGCTAAGAAATTAAAGAATGATTCATATAAAAAGATCGGTTGGCTAAAGACAATTTCACCAAGGTTATTTGTTTGTGGTGATAAACCATCACACTGCCATAAGTTATCCCGAATAAAAGCTGGTAATCAACGTAATGAATCATATGAAGTAACACTTCCTAATAATTCATGATTAAAAAAATTACCTCAACGACCTAATACTTGTCCTAATAAAATGTTTGGAATAATACAATCCGTATAAACTCAAAGTGAAACTTTTGCTTTTCGACCAACAATGCAAAAAACAATTAAGCCAGTAATTGTTCCGAACAAAACACCACCATGAATACTCATCCCAGCTTTTCAAAACGCAAATAAAGACCAAAATGGAACATCACCTGGTTCTAAAATTCAAGGATGATTAACATCATTATTAAATTTTCCAAAAAAACTTGCTCCAAATAATGAAAATGGAATAATAGCAAAAATTGATCAAATTAATGGTTCAATCGAAACCTTTTTTAATTTTAGTCGAATAAAACAGGCTAAAACCGAACAAATCATTCCTATTGTAATAAAAACAGCATACATATGAATTCATCCGCCATATGTTGCCAAAATATTATGTGATGTATTACTTGGCGTAATTCATTCTGGATTTGGTGGTACGCTTGTTAATAATAAACTGTTCATTTATTTTTTCACTCCTTAAGTGTTTTTATTTTCTAAATTATAAAACAATGCATAATTATTATATACCAAGTTCAAATAAAAAAGTCTATTTATTTTTAGGACTTAATTGTAATCTTACTTTTTTTAAATTATAATTTACCTAAAACAATATTACTTTTTTAGAAAGCGATGTGAAATAACAAATGACTAGCACTGCGTTATCAGAAACAGCAGTTAATAAAATTAAAGCACTTCACCAAGAACATATACAAAATCATTATCGAAAAATTACTAGTTTTTAACGTAAATCAATCATTGTTGATGTTATTTTCAGTTCATTAATCTTAATTTTTACTACTGCTTTATTTATTGGTATTATTCTTACTTTTATTGCTAATAATAATGACCCTGCACTTACATTTTATTTAATATACTTACCTTTACCGCTGTTAGTAATAACAATTATTGTTTATATGTTGATTAAAGCCGGTGCTATTAGTATTAGTCTTTTTCTTAATCGATTAGATTATAATGAATATTACCGAATTGCAATTGCTGATCTTTGAAAAGATGAAGTTATTTTTGATGAAATAAGTAATAATTTTAAGATTATCCTAGAACCCAATTTCACTAGTTTTAGTAAAAATCCCAAAAAAATAATTTATTACAACAAAGTTTAATTCGTGTTAGTAGCTTAGAAGAAAAAATTGATAATAAAGTTATCAATGGCACAATAAAAAATAATACCTTTTCATTAGGTATTATTACGGTTCGTAAAACAATGGTTTTTTAAAAAACATTAATTTTTTGTCTTTTTATTGGTTTAATTGTTTTAGTTTCGCTTTCTAATAGTAAATCAAAAGGCCAAAAAACATCAAATAGTATTGCAAATGGAATTAATATCACCTATTTATTATTATGAATTGAAATGAAGCGTTCTGAAAATTACTTTTTCTTTGCAGCTACTTTACCAAAAAACCTTGAAATTGAAGCCAATATTGTGCCACATCAAAGTAAATTTAAAAAATTTATTTTAAATAATAAAGAAATTGAATTAGAAGGAACAGAATTTCCTAATCTTTTTGATACTAATACAACAGACCCTATAAAATTACGTAAAATTTTAACCCCAAAAGCAATGGCTAATTTAATCGATAATAGTAACAAATATCAAGAAGTTTTATCAATGTCATTTGTTAACGATAAATTTACTCTTTTATTAGATAAATACTTTTATAGCACAAAAGCCCACCATCAAAACCAAATTTGAAAACCAATAATTGCAAGAAATAGAAATATCCAAAATTGTATTGATGACTTAATTGCTAAAATTGAACTAGATTTATTTCATTTAAAAAGGGTTTGATTATTTAAATGGTTTTGACATTAAATAATCAAACACAAGAACTTGATAAGGATTAATTTTTTTATCAAAAGTTGAGTAATTGTTATACATCGTTTTTTTAGGCAATAAATTATCTGGCATTGGAATTGTTTGCGCAGATAAATTAATTAATACTAAAAATTTGTTTTGTTTATAATAACGATAAAAGCTTAATATTACTGGATTAATTTCAACAAATTCAATCTCGCCATAACTAAAGGCAAGATTATTTTTGCGAAATTGAATTAACATTTGATAAGCTTTAAAAATTGATTGTGGACTATGATAATCTTTTTCTCAATTAATTTTTAAATAATTCATATTAACATCAATTCATGGTTTATGTGTACTTAAACCCAGCAAATTGCTGATTATTTCATTGCATTGGAGTACGAGCATTATCGCGTGAACGTGCACTTAATACTTTTAAAATAGCATCTGGTTGTTCTCCTTCATTTTGAAGAATGTGATAATAATTAATTGATTCAACATCTTTTAACTGTTCAATCTTGGTATAATTATTATTTTCCATGCCAAATTCTTCTCCTTGATAAAGAAATGGCGTTCCTCGTAGTAACAAGACAACAGCTGCTAAAGCTGTAGCTGATTCAAAACAATAATTTTCCGGATCACCAAAGCGTGATAATGCGCGTGGTTGATCATGATTATTTAAAAAATTAGCTAACCAATCACCTGCTGCTTGCACCGGACTCTGTCATTCCTTAATTTTTTGCTACTAGTTTAGCCGGCTTATAGGGCGCTAATTTTCATTTTTCATTATTTAAATAATCAATTTTTAAATGATGGAAAGTAAAAGCCATATTTAATTCTTGGGCCACTGGCTTTGTATATAAAATTGCTTGTTTTATTGATGTTGATGATAACTCACCAACAGTAATAATATCATTTGTTTTCAAATAAGTATTTTGAGCCATTTCTTGTAAATATGTATGAACTTGTGGTGTGTCAGTATAATATTTCCGACCATCACCAGTTAAATCATTTTCAAAAGTATTTGGTTTACCAATTAAATTAATAACATCAAATCGTAACCCTCGAACTCCTTTTTGCAATTAATAGTTAACAATTTGATAAATATCTTGGCGTAGACTTTCATTCGTTCAATTTAAATCAGCTTGTGTTTTATCAAATAAATGTAAATAAAACATTTTTAATTTATCGTGATATTCTCATACTGAACCACCAAACTTACTTTGCCAATTATTTGGGCAATTTGCTTTGTCACCAGGAAGAAAGAAGAATCGTTGCAAATAATCTGGATTTCCTGTCTGTGCTTTTTGAAATCATTCATGTTTTGTTGAGCAATGATTAAAAATCATATCCATCATAATAAAAATGTTCCGTTTTTTTGCTTTTGTAACTAGCATTTCAAAATCATCCATTGTTCCAAAAAGCGGATTGATATTTTTGTAATCTGAAACATCATAACCATTATCTTTTTGTGGTGATACATAATAAATTGGATTTAATCATAAATAATTAACTCCTAGCATTGCTAAATAATCTAATTTTTGAATAATTCCTTGTAAATCACCAACACCATCATGATTGCTGTCATAAAACGATTGTAGGTGAATTTCATACACAATCGCTTCTTGAAAATTTATTTTATTCATTGATAATCTCCTTTATCGTTTCAAAGATTTATTTATTAATATTCTCAATCACTTTTGGTTGTTTTTTAAAACTAATTAAACTTGTCCCCTTAACTTGTAATATTTCATCTCGTAATTTTGTAAAACGTGGAAATTTTTCTAAAAATCATGTTAAGGCCATTGTTACGCTCATTGTTAGTAATGCACTAAGAATAAATCACGTATACCCCGTACCAATAAATGTTTGAACACCTTGTATTTGACTAAATGATTGAATTGATAAAATTCCTAATCATTCCCCATTTCCAATTCCATTTGAAGTTACGCCTGCAACGGTTAATAACATTGCGCCACTTGCTGAACCAACAATTGCTGCTAAGAATGGATACAGAAAGCGTAAATTAATTTCATATAATGCTGGCTCAGTTACTCCCAATCAAGCCGACGTTGTGGCAGAAATTCCAATTTCTTTCATTTTTGGGTCCTTTCGGTTATTAATAGTAAACATTAAAGTGGCACTTCCTTGGGCAATATTTGACATACATAAAATTGGAAAAATAAATGTTCCCCCAATTTGAACTGTATCTTGAATCATTACTGCATTAAGCATCGTATGAACACCAGTAATTACAATTGGCGCATATAATAATCCTAAAATTGGTCCAAAGAAATATTTTGCAATTGGATTAACTAACGCTCAACTTAATCCAACTGAAATTGCACTTCCAATGATATAGCCAATTGGACCAATTAAACATAATCCAACTGTAAAAGATAATAAAATCGTTAATAATGGTACAAAAATTTGTTTTAGAACAGCGGAAACAATTCGATTTAATCCTTTTTCTAAATAAACCCAAAAAAAAAAAGCTACTCTAATTGCCGGAATTACTTGCCCTGTATATTGAATTTTTCAAGGAAAACTTCATGCTCCAAAGTCAAATGTTGGTGCCACATCAAAAATTCATAATAAATTATTAGCACCTTTAGTAATTTCAAAAATATCGACTAACGGTGGTAATAACAATGTTAAACCAATAATAATCCAAAGAACTGGCGTACCTCCCATTTTGGCAAATATTGATCAACAATTTGTAACTGGAATATATCAAAAGACAGCTTGGGCTGGAATTCACAAAAAATCATCTAACCCTTTAGCAAATCCTGAAATACTTACCAATGAAGTTCCTTCCCCATTTCAATTTGCTTCTAAAATGTTACGAAATCTCAAAATTAATCCCCCTGCTATTAAGGCTGGGGCTATGGGAATAAAGATTTCTGAAAAATGTTGTAATAATCGTTGATATCATTTTCCTTTTTTTACTGTTGATTCATTTGTTATATTTTCTCCTAATTTTTCTGTTTTAGAAGTTAAGTATTTTTTAAATTCAGCAAAATAATTATTGACATTAGGTCCAATTGCAATATGATATTGCCCAATTGGTTGAACCGTTCCTTTAACATTATCTAATCCTTCTATTTCCTTTGAATTCGCTTTTGTATTGTCTTTTAAAACTAATCTAATCCGGGAAACACAATGAGTATATGAAATAATATTGTCAATCCCTCCCAATAATGGAATTAACACTGCTATTTCAGTAGTATATGTTTTTTTTTGTTATAATTTTTATCTCCTGTATGGAATCATTTCCATATCTTGATTATAATACACATTTTTTAAAAAATAAACTTATTTTAAAAAAGTTTTAATTTCATAACTTAAACATTCAATTGTTTTATTTTTTGTCATATTATTTCCATATAAAATTTGCTTTAACTTGAGAATTATTTTTGTTGCTAATTCACCATAGTTAATGGCAATATAATAATGTTTTGGTAAAATTGGTAGAAAAAAGTCATTACTATTACAAATATCTGTTAGTAAACTATTAGTAATATTATTTTTCATTAAAAAGGAAATAACAACTTTATAACAGGTATGTGTTCCTGCAATAATAATTTTATTATTTAAATCAATTGCTTTGACTAATTCTCAAATTATTCGTTCTTGATTCTCAGAAAAAAAGTACGATTGAAATTGAAAATTACGACGTTTAAATCAATCAACAACAGTATCATATCGCGCAAATCCAGTTGGTAAATTTGTCACTGGATTCTCACCAATATAAAGAATTTCTTTTTGCTTGTCAAATTCATGATTCAACGCCATTTCTTGAAGCAAAGCATACATCATTTCATTATCATTATTAATAAAAACGGTATCCCCTCATTGACGACCATACACAATAATTGGAACATTAATCGTTTGTAAAAAGGGTCGAATATTTTGATCATTACTAATCGTAAATAAAATTAAAGCAGCTGGTTTACGGCGAACAATTTCTTGTAAATGTAATAAATACCGCTCCTCATCATAAGTTGTTTCAACAACAAAAGGAACTACTTTAGCAAAATCATCATTAATCTGTTTTAAAATTGATTTAACAATAAATGTATTACTGCTTGTTAAATCAGGAATTAAAATATATACTTCTAACATTTTCTTTTTAATTGAGTGCGCAGCAAAATCAGGTTGAAAATTATATTTTTCCACAACTTTTTGAATTAAAAGACGCTTTTCTTGACTAACATAACCGCTATTAAAATAACGTGATACTGTCCCAACACCAACGTCACATTCAGCAGCAATTGTTTTAATTGAAATTTTTTTATTTTTCATTAAAACCTTTTTTAAAAAACCAATTTTGCTTAATAATGGGACTAAATAATAAAAATAGTACACAATAAAGCATTATTATTGCAATAATAAAAATAAAGAAATAAGGAAAATCTCATCGTTTAATATATAAAAATTGAAATAACAGTCCAGTTATAATTCCAGTCATAAGAAAAATTAGATGATAAAACCATGGGATTTTCTTAAAAATTTTTTGTCAAAGGCCTTTTTCTTTTGTCAATGAAAAACTATTCATGTTAACCACTCCTTATGTGTCATAATTATATGCTAATTTAATAAAAATAGTTTTAATAAGTTTATTAATTTAAAATATTTTAACTATTCATTAAAATTTAATAATTTTGCAAATAATGCTCAACATTCATCACAGGCAATTTTATTTCGACTTGATGTTTTAATAAAATAATCACTATCAGCAAAATTTAATTTAGCTTTAATAATCTTTTCATGCTTTTGAATATCATTCTTTTTGACCTTATCAAGTTTTGTTCCAATTAAAACGGTCAAAATGTTAAAATGTTTTAAATATTGATACATTTCATAATCATCTTGAGTTGGTGGATGACGTAAATCTACTAACAAACAGACAAATTTTAAATTTTGGCGTTGAGTTAAATATTTTTCCATCATTTTTGTAAAATCCATCTTATATTGGTTGCCAACTTTTGCAAACCCATATCCGGGTGCATCAACAATTCGAAATTGATTATTATTAATTGCAAAAAAATTTAACATACGGGTTTTCCCAGGAATTTGCGAAACTTTTGCTAATTGGCGCTGATTTGTCAACATATTTAAAAAACTTGATTTACCAACATTACTTTTCCCTAAAAAAGCAATTTCTAATAAATCATCATTAATTCAACCTGCTTTATTAACCGCTGATGTAACATAACTTGCATTTTTAAACTTAAACATTATTTTTCCTCCATCTGACGATTAATTTCATACATTAAAATTGTTCCTGCCTGAGCAACATTTAATGACTCAAGTTGTGAATTAATTTTAATTTGGACATTATAATCACTAATTTCTTGCAATGTGGTGGAAAGGCCATGCCCCTCATTACCCAATGCTAAAATATACCAGTCATTTTGCTTAAACTGACAATCTTGTAAATAAACACTTTTTTGATTTAAACCTGTCGTAATAATTTTATATTGGTTTAATTGGAAGTTTTTAATTTCATTTAAACCAATCTCTTTAATTGCAACTTTAAAAATCGCACCTTGACTAGCACGTAAGACTTTATCATTAAAAAGATCAACAGTATGATTATACAAAATAATATTTGTAAAACCAAAACCAAGGCCAGTTCTGATTAATGTTCCGACATTACCTGGATCTTGAATGTTTTCTAATAAAAGAATATTTTGATTAAATTGAAAATTATTTTGTTCCTTAACCTTCGTTAAATCAATCACACCGATAATATTTTGACTATTTTTGCTTTGACTCAACTTAGTTAAAATTAATTCCGGAACTATTGTTAATAAAATATTATTAAAATTCTTTAATTTTGGTTGATTTGCTTTTGTTGTTAAAATTTCAACAACAATATTTTGTTGTAATGCTTCATCAATAATGTTTCATCCTTCAATTAAGGCTAAATTAAATTCTTTTCGGTATTTTTTTTCTTTTAATTTTGCCAATAATTTAATATGTTTATTTTGCGTTGAATTAATTTCTCGATAATTCATAAGATGGAATGCTTTCTTAATTGACATATATAAAACCAACAAGGTATTTTTTGGTTTTTAGGTCATCTCATTTTTCTTTTGTCTTTGCTGTTTCGCGCATTACAACAGCCATTGCTAGGGGGGCCCGTTTTGGTGGATCTTGCATTTTCCCTAATAAAACCGCTAATCCAGACCTATTATTTTTATCATTAATTTCTTTATTATAATCTTCGGCATCCTTAACTCCAATTTGTTTTGCCATAATTTTAACCTTGTTTTTTTTCATATCAACGCTGAAATTTTTGATATTTTTCAAAAGACCATTCTTCTTCTCAACTTAAGAAAATGCGGTCTTTCTCTTCATCTCAACTAGTTAAATAATCACGAAAATTTGTTTGTGCAGTTGGTCCTTGTTCCATCATTTTAAAAGTTTGATTAATTGTTTCTTCTAATGTATCATACCCATAACCAATAAAAGCATTACCAATTCAATGATGTTTATAAATTGGTTTTAATGGATTTAGAGGTTCAGTAAATGTAAGAGCATATGCTCAATATTTGTCGTCTGCTTTACTATGAAAAAGCTCATATCCAAATTTTTGATGCTTAATAACAACAGCATCTTTTTTAATTTTACAAACTAAATGCTTAAAAGCTGTTACAATAGCATTAATTTCCCCATCAGTTAATGGTGCCTTTAATTTTGGTTGTTTTAATTTTAAAATATGTTCTGTATAATATGATGGCATTCCCTCAACCTCCTTTTTAGTTAAAATTAACTACTAATTATAATTTTATCTTGGATATTTTGTTAAGTAAAGTAATAATTTGAAATTAACAAACAATCCATTATAATCATAATTTCATAATAATTAAAAAAGGAAATTAATTTCCTTTTTTAATTATAAAATTTATTTTACTTGAGCATTTAAATAATCTTTTAAACATTTTAATGAACAAACATTAACGTTATCAATGCGCATTATTTTTGGTTTAAGTTTATCACATTGATAGCAAACAAATGCTTTTGATTCATTTAAGTGATGACTACAAGTTTTTTCTTTATGAACTCAACATTCAGTAATTGCTTTTCCTAATAATTCAAAATTATCACCATGGTCATTCACAATGCGTGAAAAATTAACTCCTTTCGCAATATCATGCCCATAAGTTGTTTTAATTAAAACTGATAATATTTCATATGATGAATTAGCAAAAAGTAAATTTGACGATTGATTTTCATAATTACATGTATGACAATCAACATATGGGATATTCGTTAGTGTTTGAATTTTTACTACTGATTCAGCTATTTTATCTAATCATTTATTGTTATTCAAAACTTTGGTTTTCATAACTTACTCTCCTTCTTTAATTGTTTTATTCAGATATTTGCGTAAACATTCTCGTGAGCAATAATTATTATTATCAAGTAATAAGTGTTCGTCATCTTGGTAAAGTAATTTCTTGCAATAAATACATGCAACATTATTTTGTAATACTTTAATATATGAATTAGTAACATCATTCATTTGATTACATTCGTTACATAACTCAACAATAAAATGACCAATTGTTTCTGTTTTAACATTAATCTTATCAAAACTAAATCCGAAAAAAAGATCATAAATATTTAAATCATCAATATCTTTCCCCTGGTGGCAATTATTACAATAAAACATCTTAATCTTACCAGGTTTTATTATTTCTAATAAGTACTCAAATAACTCATCTTTAAATTTGATTCAATATTTATAATGTTTTTTAACAAGTTCTTCGTTATTTTTTAAATTTGTAAGGTCATTATTGTTATGTGAGTTTTTTACATTCATTATTATTTCCTCCAAAAACTGAGCATAATTATTATATCATAAATTAAAATAAAGAAAATTTTTGAATTAGATAATAAGTTTGTAATAAACATTATATAATTATATATATCTGAAAGGAGGCTTTATTATGGCCAAAAGAATGCTATCATCGCTTTTTAATATTCTTTTTTGTTGATTAAATGTTATTTTATGAATTTTCAATGTTAATCCTGTTGGGACTTTAATTTTTGGAACAGACTGTCCAAAGGATCGAAAAGGAAAGTTTATTTACGGATTATGTTCCTTTTTGGTTGTATGTATTATTTAAGGGTTTTAATTAATATCTTAGAAATTGTGGAATAAAAATACCACTTACTTATTTAAATTTTATTACTTTTAATTTTAATGTCAATATATTTTTATATTTTTTTTAAATTTTTTCACGACAAAAATACATTTTTATTAAAGTTATTTAATTTATTAGATAAAATTAATAAAAATATAAGTTTGGTTGTAAATTATTATTTACAAAATTATTAACTGAATAATTAATTCTTTCTTTGGAAGGTTCATTAGTATTAAATAAATTAATTTTATTTTTAAAATTCATCATACTAGTATTTAATTTATTTTTAAGAGTTTTTTCATGATAAGTTGCTTTTTTAACCAAAACACCTTTACAGTAATGTGATATATCACCCTCAATATGACAACCAATATTATTTCATAATGTTTGATTTCTGACACCTTCTTCATTATTTTTAATTAATTTAATTGTCTCTTTTAAGAATTTCATTTTTGATTCTTTTATAAAAGAAGCACTGTTTTCTAAACATTCTAATAATTCTTCATATTTAGCATTAAAAAAATAATCGATTGCTTTATGGTACGTTTCTCTGTTTTCTTTGTTTTTACTTTGATAAGGATATAATTTTTTAAATCTACTTGTAAGGTGGAATTTATCTATCGTGTAATGTACTTTATTTTTAGGAAAGTATTCTTGAATAAATTTTACAATATTTTTAATTCAAGGTGCGCCATCGCCTAATACCATAAATTCAATATTGTCATTAATATCATAATAACTGGTAATTAATGTAAATAATTTATTAACAAAATTAGTTAATTTACTATTTTTTTTAATATATTCTGGAATATTATCAAGTTCTATAACACCTAATTTATTTGCAATTACAGGTCTTTTTTTTCGTTGATTTTGCCTTTTCAAAACCAGTATGAACAGTTGAAAATATACTATGTTTTTTTATTTTTTCTTTTCCTTTTTTTCTTTTCATTTCACATTTTTAAATAAGTTCCATCAATTTGAATATATAAAGTATGAGGTATCTTTATTTTTTTATCAGTTTTATTAAGATAATATTCTTTATCAGTTTTTGCATTTTTCATAATATTTGAAATTGTTTTTATACAAATTTTTACATGTTCCATAGTATCTAAAATATCTTGATATGTTTTTTTCTTGCCAATAAATGATAATATTTTTTCTTTAACAGAATTATTTATTCTTTGTCATTTTTCAATTCCTAAAAGTTTATCCAAAAGAAAAATATATTCTTCTTTACCTGTTTCTGGATTAATTTTATAATATTTTCTTCTTTTAAAAGTTATTTTCCCATTTAAAATAGTTAATGTTCTTGGTTTTATTTCTTTTACTTTATAATCTTTAAATTCTTTTAAAGTTTCATCAATTTTATAATTTTTAAAAATTCATTCATCAGAATTTTCTAAATTTTGTTGAATAATTTCAATACTTTGTATATATAACAAATTATTAAAATTCTTAAAAAAGTTGTTATCAATATTAGAGTGCACCCATTTTAGTATGTACTAATAAAAAAGTATTTACTATTTTTTTAATTATATCTTTTTCTTTACGATTTGAATATCATGTATTTCATTTTATAACATCTTGTATATATTCTTCATGTGAATTATATATTTTATTATGGATTGTAGCTTTCTTAAGTAATGAATGAAAACTTTCTATAACAATATTATCTGCACAGTGGTAATTTTTTCCCATTGAAATTGTAATACCGTTAGATAAACATTTATCGTGATAAATAGTGGATGTATATTGATATCCGTGATCTGAGTGAATTATTATTCCATTCAGATCTTTTTTTATTAATTTTATTTTATTAATTGCATCATTTAAATTATTCATTACTAATTTATTGCTATTATATTTAGATCACTTTACATCAACTATTTCTTTAGTATATCCATCAATAATTGTTGATTGATAATATCTTTCTCCTTTTCAAATTAAATATGTTACATCAGTATATAGTACTGAAAACCTTGTTTTTATATCATTGAATTTACGATTAACTAAATCAGGATATTGCAATAAGCTTTTTTCTTTATTCTGTTTATATTTCATTTTTCTTCTCATTTTTCTTACATATTCAGGTTGTATTTGATTATCACGCATAATTCTTAAAACTTTTTTTGAATTATATTTTATACCATAATCTTCCTTTAAATATTTAGTAATTCTTCGATAACCAAATTGTTTTAAATTTTCTTCATAGACTTTTACAATATCATTTATTGCTTTTTTATCTTTTTTGCTACTGTCATAATTTTTATATTTATCTCAATAACTACGTTTAAACCCTGTTACTTCTAGTAATAATTTTATTGAATATTCACAAAAATTTTGTTTAATAAAAGAGACAATTCTTAGTTTGCTTAATTGTAAAAGTCATGGAGCTTTTTTAATAATTCATATCTTGTTTTATAATATTCTAAATTTCTTTTGGCA
Source organism: Spiroplasma endosymbiont of Seladonia tumulorum (assembly GCF_964020235.1). Lineage (NCBI taxonomy): Bacteria > Bacillati > Mycoplasmatota > Mollicutes > Entomoplasmatales > Spiroplasmataceae > Spiroplasma > Spiroplasma endosymbiont of Seladonia tumulorum. Next base: position 289,250 of record NZ_OZ026545.1, read on the forward strand.
AAAGAAATTTTAGGTCCTTTAGGATTGTTTAATTTTCCTTTTTTATGATTTGCTCATCAAGATTCTACTGTATTTGCATTTATATTATATTGTTTTGCTACTATTCAACAACTTTTTTGTTTAATTTCCTCAATGATTTTTGTTCTAAATTCTGATGTATATTTGTTATATTTTTGTCCTTTTTTTACCATATAAAAATGCACCCCCTATAAAAATTTAGCAAAATCTTTTTTTATTTTACTTACTTTTTGGGGTGCACTCTAAAATATTCTTTTTCAGTTTCTGATTTAATACGAGTTTCTGCACTTGGTAAGACACTAGATAATACTTGTTTTTCTTTTTGTTCTAATAAAGCATTAATTTCATCTTGTGTCATATTTTCTTTATATTCATATTTAAAGTTTGACATAACTTTAATCCCTCCATTATTTTTTTATAGAAAATTTCAAAAACTATCGTCACCATCTTACCATCATTTTAATTTTTGTAAACTTGTGGATATTTTTTCTTAATTTCAGTTCTAGTTTCTTCAATACCTTTTTTAAAACCTTTTTCATATTGATCTAAATATTCTTTTTGATTATTAACGCCATAATCATAAGTTTCTTTCATTAATTCTTGGAATATTTTAGTATGTTCTTCACACGCAGGAACACCAATACCATTTCAATTTTTACTTACTTTTTTAAAACACTCTTTGCCATCAATTATCATTCAACAAATATTTTTATCTATTCGCATTTTTTCAATATTTCTTTTAATTTGTTTCTTTGCCATAATTAATCTTTTCCTTTCAATATTTTTTCTGCAAACTGTGAAACAGTTTCTATTGCTGTATCTTTATCTACTTTTTTAATTTCTAAATCTTTAATAAATTTATTTTCAGTTCTTTCATAACTACCATTTGCTTTTAAATATGCTTTACACAAAAACATAATAATTAATCTACCAATAGATCAAATAATTAAAGGCATTAAACCTAAAATAATAAATATAATACCTAATTTTCTTTTACGAATTAAATGATTACCTTGTGATTTAATATTTTTATCTATTTTAGGTTTACGACCAATTCACATTAAAATACCTTGAATACCTAATAAAGTAATATGGCCAAATCCTAAACCAATAATATTACTTGATGACATAATACTATCTCAACTAAAACCATTAAATTGACCACTTTTAAATGCTCAGGTTCAACCTAATGCAAAAAATGTATTATAAATTAATGCTCATCATAAATGAGTAAATCCACTCATAAATCTATCTCACTTAAATAATATATATTCTTTATAATTCTTTTTATCTAAATCAATTACATAGTTATTTTTATTTCAAAATGCCATGTTGGGGAATCTTCCACTAAAAAATATGTAATTGTAAAATTAGATAATTGTAGAACCAACATATTTAATTTTTAAAGTTAATTTTTAAATAAAAAAATCAACTCTTTAATAAGAGTTGACATTTTGTCCTACTTCATCGTACATTATACGAAATATTAAACCAAACGATATTTTACGAATTATTTAATTTATCATTAATATTTTTAAAACTAAGTTATAATATAAATAATGTTATGGTTAAGGAGGAAAAACAATGGCAAAAATGAAATATGCAACAATTAAAATTAATGTGACATTCCAAAAAGTAATGATTTGAATTTCTGGGTTATGATTATTTATCTTAGCAATCTTAAATTCTTTTCCAAACGTTAATGTTAACACAAAACTTTTTGTTCACAACAATACTGGTGACAATGGTGCAATTATTTTGATTACAGCTTTCTTATTTATCTGTGTTGCAACCTTTATTCGTCATAAAATTGCTAAATTAGTTGCCGGAATTATTTTTATTACTATTGTAATTATTGGAATGATTGGTGCAATTATTACTTCAACAAAAGAAGTTTCAACATGAGTAATTGTTGTTGGTGAATTAATTGCTCTAATTGGTGCTTTAATATGATTATTAGAAGGAATTGGAGCAATTCGTGTTAATAAAACAAACACAGCAAGTACACCAAGTAATAACAAGTAATTATTATAAAAAATGTTTAATTAAATTTAGTTAAACATTTTTTATTTATGAACATTATTCAAGATCAAGTTCTTCCTCTTCTGCAGCAATTACTTCACTATAAAATTTTCCTAATGATTGATTTTTATTATGACGGTCTTCTTGTTTGCCTTTAATTTTTCGTAATTGTTCTTCAACTTTATATAAACTTTGATCAACTGCCTTATAAAAATCACTATTTTGAACTTCTGCTTTTAAAAAATTATTTCGCCCTCTAATATCAATTGCAGTATGAATTACAATATTGTTTTCTTTCGTAAATTCAATGTCAACATGAACAAGATCATTTTCATTAACTTGTTGATATTTTAATAATTTATTAAAAGTATCAACTAAATGTTGGTTCATTGCATCGGTAATAATAATATTTTTACTACGAATTTTGTATTCCATAAATATTCGCCTCACTTCTATATCATCATTATAACAAAACAAAAGATAATTTTATGTTAAAACAAAAAAAGAAAAAAAGGTAAAATTAATAAAATTTTTAACCTTTATCATCTAATAAGAAAAAATCAATATACTCATTTGTTACTTCTTCTAATGTTATTTTTTCAATTAAAACTTTGCTAGCATTAATTTGACTAATTTTTTCATTATATTGTTTAACTAATTCAACTAATGATGCATTAACTTCTTTTAACAATTCTTGTAATTCTAGCATTTCTTTAGTTGAATAATTTTTTTGTTCTTTAATTGTTAAATATACACTTCGTGCATTTATTTCAACTGGATTAATAATTTTATTATATTTTTCAGATAAATTATATTGTAAAATCATTGTATCAATACGAAACATAAATCGATTTAAAATTTCATCAATATATTTTTCCAATAAAGCATGTTGAATTAAATTTTTAAAATCATTTCTATTTTTAATTTTACTATAATTATGTTTTGACTTTTCTTGTAAATGCTGTATTGATTGCTTTTTTTTGTTTTGCTAATTCATATAAATGACTAATTTCTTGATCAAGCTGAATTTTTATTTTTTTTAAAAGTTCTAAATTTTCAAGAGTAAACTTTACTAAAAAATCAGTATTATCTTCAATCAGTTTATCATCTATGTTAATTACTCCTTAAATTATCGTTACTATTTCCACTAATTATAATTATACTTTTAAATGCCTTATAAAACAAGTATTGCTAAAAAGCAAAATAAATTACTTTCAATAAGTTTTACAAACTTAAAAAAGATTTAAAGATGATATTTTAAAATATCATTTTTAAATCTTCGCTATAACATTAATAACTAACTTTATTAGTTATTAATAAATTTTATTTGTCTTTAACCTTTATACTGTCAAAGTTCAGCAATTACCAGCTGCCATATTATCATTAGTTTTAGAAATTCCTTTTCCTGAGTCACTAGCATTTGGTTTAATCATAATTAAATCATTATAGTCGTGTAAAAATGGCATATATTTTCGACCAATTCGGCCACCATCTCGATCATTAATAAATGAGAATCCGCGATTAGGATTTCTTAAGGCTCATACAGAATTATTATTTGCTGAATCATGTGCATGTTTTCCAACACTTCCTGATGTTACTCTGGCTGTGCGACCTGCTATTAATGTATGCTCATCAGTTATATTTTCTTTAACTCAACCTGAAGGCATTTTAGAACCAACCGGCATTCACTTATATTCACCAATAATTCATTTTTTTTATTTAATTTATCTTCTAAATTATTAATGATTTGATTTTGTTTTTCTTCTAAACTTTTTATTTTTTCATCAATGGTATTTGTTATCTCAATTAAATTTTTGCTATTTTCTTCGCGATGTTTTTCTTCTAAAGCAATAATTTTTTGGTCAACTTTTGCTTTTGATTCAGTAATTGCCACACTAATTTTCTCATCAGTTTTAACTTCTAAACCATTTAACTTCTCATCAACTTTTGCTTCTGATTCTTTTAGTGCGCCCGCAACCTTCTCATCAGTACTATTTACTACATCACTTAATTTTTGGTCAATATTTCCTTCTGATTCAGTAATTGCCACACTAATTTTCTCATCAACTTTTGCTGTTGAATCCTTAATTGCATTAGCAATTTTCTCATTAGTTTCAGTTTTAAAATTATTTAATTGATTATTAATTTCATTAACACATTTTTCTTCTGAAGCTTTAATTTTTTGATCAGTCTTGTTTTCTAATTCTTTTAACTTTGCTTCAGCATCATTATTACTTCATGGTCATTCCATAATTTTATTTTTCCTTTCTTTTATTTTCTTAATAAAAAATAATAAAAATTAAAAACATAATTAAATATAAATTTTATGTTATTAACAAATCTAATTTTTATAAATTTATTTAATGTTGCACATATTATGCAGAGGACTTTGAGTTTGGGTCTTGTTAAATTTAAATTATTTATAAAAATTTATTATTATATTTTGGAAACTATTTAACACAAAAAAACATCTAAATTTTATTTGTTAATTTATTCAATTATATTTAAATTATGTTTTTAAACGTAAATTAATTCATATTAATTTAATTAAATTAATATAATTAATCCAAATTGATATAAACGATTGTGACATCAGATGTATATCAATCTAGTTCGTATTAATTTTATTATATAGCAAAAATAATAAAAAGCAATTTTTTTAAAAATAAAAACCACTTTATCTAACTTAATTGGCAACAATTAAGTTAACAAAATAAAGTAGCATTATTTATTGTTATTAAAAATCAAGATTATTTATCATTATAGCATCAGGGATGCGCTGGTTGTAAATTTTCTAAAGCGTTATTGGAAAGATTACCATCAATATAATCAATAGTTCAAGAATAAGGTAGTATTCATTATTCTTAGGTTTTTAATAAAATTAAGTAATTAGAAATAAATTAAGTTTCGCTTATAATTGAATGATAACAAAATTTATAAAAAATTCAACTTTTTTTAAAAATATAATTTTTAACTAAAAAAATACTTTTTAAAGTTATTGCTAATTTTAAAAGGTTTTTATTTTTTTTATAAAGATAAAAATTGATTTTGAAATTGATTTAAATTAAATATATTAAATTCAATTTTTTCTTTATTATTTTTATTAGTTTTATCAACTTTCTCATCATTAATTTGATTATTAAGTCTTAACATAGAAGCAATTAACATATTGATAAATGTTTCTTTACAATATATTTTTGCGCCACGCCCTTTAACAGCCTTAATATAATGCGATACATCACCCTCAACATGACAACCAATATTATATTCTAATGATTGATTTACAATACCTTCTTCATTACTTTTAATTAATTCAATGGTTTCTAATAAAAATATTTTTTTTATTACCATTAACATATGGTAAATGACATATTAAAAAATCTAATAATAATTTATAATTTCCAGTAAAGAAATATATTTTTGCTAATTTATATTTTATTCTATGAATTTTGATTCTATTTCGATTTGGGAATAATTGTTTAAATCTATTTGATAAATGAAATTTATCTAAACTATATGATACAGTGTTATTTTTATATTTTGCTTTTACTGCTCTATAAATTTTTTTAATTTGTTTTTTACCATCACTTAATATTAATATTTTAGTATTTTGATTAATATCATAAGTATCCATTGATTTAAAAATTTTATCAATAAAATTATCAATATTAGATTTATTATTTTTATTCTTATGATTTTTATTCATCATTTGAAAAACGCCTTTTTTCTTTTTCATTTTTATTCTGGTTTTTGTTGACTTTTCTTGATCAACACCAACATGCATAGTCGCAAGAAATATTTTATTTTCAATTTTTTTTATTTTCTCGCATTGGTTCAAAAGCTCCGTCAATTTGAATATATAAAACATTATTTGGAATTTTAATTTTATTATTATTTTTATTACTAATGTAATCGATTTCTTCTAAATCGGCATTTTTGAAAATATTAGATATTGTTCTTTCACTAATATTTGCATTTTCTGTTGTATGTAAAATATCTTTATATCTTTTTCCATCACCTATAAAAGACATATATTTATTTTTTAAATTTATTTCAATTCTTTCGTATTTTTTTAAACCTAATTCTTCATCTAAAGGATAACGATTTATATTTTTTTTTTTTTTTCTTCATCATATTTAACATATAATCTTCTTTTAATAGGAATATCTCCATATTCTGTTTTAATTGTTTTTGGCAATTTTGATATCATTTTATATCCTTGTAATATTTGTCCTTGTTGATATAATTTAAATATCTCATTATCTCTTTCAATCAAGAAATTTTTAGTTTCATTGTTTGTTTCTATTATTTTATCTTTTTTATAATCTTCTAATAAATTTTGTTTTAATTCCATTTTATAATTTCCTTTCATATAAACAAATTATTTTAAAATATGATACTCAATACTTCACATAATCTTATCAAAAAAAGGAGGCTATTTAAAAATGCAGGATTTTACCAAAATTAATAACAAAAAACGGATTACTAGTTATAAATATTTAAATAAAAAATATGATTTGAATTTTAGTGACTATAATTTTGGTTTTGATTGAGAAGTATTTAAAGACTTTGTTGGTGATAGTTATGCCCGATATTTTACTTCACCAACTTTTTTTAAGTTTGTTTCAGCGGGGCGTGGTACTAATAAGACATGAAATCACATAGCAGAAAAATTATTTTTTGCTGGTAATTTTACTGATGCTTCATCTAACATTTTACGAAGATATGCCAATACCCATGAAGATACTACATTTGGCGATATAATTAATGTATGTAATTATTTATACGATAAATATGGTATTAATATAGGACCCGACAATGAAAATGACATTGTTTGACCTAAAAATGTTAAAGAAGGTGGCGAAATTGTTTTTCCTAGTGGTGTGAGAATTGCTTTTGCGGGTTATGCTAATGGTAATAAAATTATGGGAAAAGTTGGTAAAGGTAGTGGTATTATATCAGCGTGAACAGATGAAATGATACATGCTGAAGAAAAAGAAATTTTAACTGATAAAGAATTAGATAAACGTTATAATAATTTGCAAATTTCCATGTTTAGATCAAAAAGCTTAAAAGTATCTTATGAAAAATATACTGATGAAAATGATAATGAACAATATAATTTAGATAATCCTATTCCAGTAAAAGAATTATCTTGGACATTTCAAGAATGAGACAACATAGCAAAACAATACATAACAGTAATAACATATTTTCATAAAACATATTCTAATCAATTTACTTTTAATCCTTTTGATAAATACCATGTCTTTTATGAAAAATTTGTAACCCCATATTTACCCTTAAATGAAAGAATTAAAAATATTTTAAAAGAACACAATCAAGTATATTCAGAAAACAAACAAGCATTTAATGGTTTGGGTATTTTTAATTTACGATTAACAATGGGTGCTGTTTGAAATAAAATACCTGATATTACTAAAAAACTTGTTTTAACAAACAAACAAGAGCGACCTGATTTATTTGAACTTGAATACTACGGATTTGAATATAACGATAATGACCCCAGTATTTATGTTTTACGAAATTATCGTAAATATATTAAAGAGTATAATTTACAAGATTTTTATAATTCCAATACAAAACAGTATCAATTTGATAGTTATTCAATTGGTGTGGATTATGCTAATGGTAGTGAAGACCACACGGTGTTTTTATTTAGTGGTTATAAAATTAAAGAAAATAATGAATATGATAAATATTTAATTGAAGAAAATGTTGTTACACCAAAAAACGCAATGAATTTAAATGAAATAGTTGAACATTACGGGCAATGAATAATTAATACATTTGATAAATTTGATGATTTTGAATATGCTACATTTCATTATGATATTAATGCACACGACTTTATGCAAAAATTACAAGAAGATATTTACCCTTATTTAGGCTATAAAATTAAGATGTTTAAAGCAAAAAAACATCAGACATCTCTTAATAAAGAAGCAGGTATAATCAATCGCGTAGCCTGAATAAGAAAAATGTTTGTTCAAGGTAAAATATATGGCATATTAGATAACTTCCCATTTTTAGATAAGTGCATTAGTGAACTAAGATTTAGTGATACCAAAACAAACACACCCGATAGTAAAATGTACCATTACCCATATGATGCTTTGTTTTATGGTTCTTATCCATATCGTTTTAAAATGGGAATATAAAAAGGTTTTAAAAACCTTCTAAAATTTATAAATTTTATTTACTTTTTATTTATTAAATAATTAGTATTTAATGTTTTTTCTAAACTAGGTGATTTTTCTTGTATTTTATTACCATAATCATTTTTCAATAGTTCAGGATGACAATTTTTATAACTTAATTTAAGATGTTTTCTAACTGAATTAAAATCTAGTATCTCAACTTCAATTTCATCACCAACATCAAAAAAATCTTTAATATCTCTAACAAAGTAATCTGAAATATCACTAATATGAATTAAACCATCAGCCTTTTCTGCTCTACAAAAAGCACCATAAGGTATAATGTTTGTTATTTTAACATTAACTTTATTTCCTTTTTTATACATAAAATTAAATATACTTCCTTTCTTTAAATGCTTTAATTATATCATTAAGACTATAAAAATCATTTGCAGGAATTGGGCGAGCGGTTGATTTTCTTAAATTTTTGTGATAAAATGACTAACAAGTTAAAAAAAGTTTTGAGGTTCTTTCAAACAAATTTGGGAACCTTTATAAAATTCTTCGCTTAACACTTAGAATTTTTCCCAAGTATTTTGAAAAGCGCAGCAAAAAATTTTTTAAACTTTAAGTAATTTTTCGCAAAACTTATGGAAATCACCGCGAGCCCAGATTGACCCTTTCCATATAATAAATTAAATAATTTCCTTTCAAACTCTTAAATAGTCCTTGTATATATAATTGTGATTGTAAAAAGATTTAGCGAAAGGAATTATAATAATGAAAAAGATATTAAGTCTTTTAAATACAATCACTTTAATTGGAACAAGTACAACAAATTTAGTTGCTTGTAATAAACCACAATATAGCGAAAAAGAATTAGCAGATTTAAAAGAAAAGAATAATATAAAAACAAACGATGGTATTTTAGAATGAATAGCACCACAAGAAAAACCATTTAATCAAGTGGATAATAAATGATATTTTGCTATATGAAAACCTAATAATTCTATTTATTGAAAAATATCAAAATTTAAACACGATACAAATAAAGGAAAAAAATGAGGCTTGAGATTCATTAAAACCATATTATATTGATCTCTTTTTATGGGTTTTTGAAACAAAAGAACAAGATTTATTAATAGATGATCAATCAGAAGGTAAAATAGAACGAATTTTTTGAAATGAAGATAAGGGACAAAATTTTAAAGCAGTTTATCGTTGAAATTTAGAAGATACTAATGTACCTAATTTAATTATTGACAAAACCGGTAATGTAAAAGTTAATGAATAATAAAAAGTCATTTATTAAAATGACTTTTTATATTTCTAATTGTAAATTGTAAATGCAAATGTAGCACTTTATTGAAAAAGAATAAAGTGCTTTTTATTTTGTAAAAAATACTTATATTTATTGGATTAATCGTTAGATAGTATCTTTTATACTTAATAAAATATGTTTTTTCAGAAAAATCCATCCTTTCTTTTCTTAAAAAATTTTGAATAATTGTTTTATTTAGTTGTTAGTTAATTGTTAAATATAATTAGGCGCTGTGTATATATAAACGGCAAATTTATATCTTGTTAAGTTAATAATAAAATATTTTTAATAAATTGCAACAACTTTTTCAGAAAAAATTAAATTTTTGTAATTTTATCTTATTTTATTCATATTTAAGCGCACTAAAAATAATTTATTAAATTTTAACTAATAAATTTATTTAAAATTTTGTAAAAACATTGTCTTTGCACTTAATCAATTTAAACATGGTCGGAGTTTATCATTTATAACATTAACTACTCAATCTATCATTTTTTGACTAATATTATTAAAATCAATTCCCTTAGAAAGTCAATATCTAAATTCACCGTTCATATGCTCAATTAATGGTTTTTGTTGTGGTTTACCGGGGTCACAAAAATAAACTTGTGTTTCAGCAAATATTTTCATTTCTCTTCATTTACTAAATTCTTTTCCTCTATCAGTTATTATTCCTTTAATTTTCCCAATTAAATTATTATTTTTAACAATATCTTTAAATTTTTCTAAAACTTCATTAGCAGTATTATTTTTTAATTTCATTACAAAATAATTTTTACTTGATTGTTCTACTAAAACTAAATTACTAGATTGATGGTCTTTTCCTACAACAGTATCCATTTCAAATCATCCAACATTAGAAACTTTATTTTCAATATCTCAAATTGATTTAAAGTTAGTTAATTTACCACGATTATCAGTTTTTCCTTTTGTTTTGTATTTTTTACCACGATGGGGTAAATTTTCTTTTTTTAATCCAAATTCACCTAAGCGAATTCATTTATACAATGTTTTAACACAAACAGGAAATTTAACACCAAATTCCAAGAATTAAATCTTATTTTAATAAAATCTAACTGCTCTTTTGTAAATTTAGGTAGTTTTTTAATGCATTTTTTACGTTTTTGTTTATAATCTTTTTGTGCTTGATATGCATTATAATATTGTATATTTTTAAATCGCTTAATTTCTCTTTTAACAGTATTAACTCCACGACCCGTTTGTCGTGATATTTCAGATAAATTAATTGTGCCATTTTTCTTTTTACAAGTATCAGATAATAATAAATCTTTAAATAAATCTCGTTCATCAAATGTTAAATGTTTAAATTTTCTCATTTTTATACAAATTCCTTTCATTTTTTCTTATAATGTATTATATATAAAATAAAGAGGTCAATAAATATGCAAGAATTTAGTAAAATTAATAATAAAAAACGAATTACTAGTTATGAACATTTAAATAAAAAATATGATTTAAATTTTAGTGACTATAATTTTGGTTTTGATTGAGAAGTATTTAAAGATTTTGTTGGTGATAGCTATGCCCGATATTTTACTTCGCCATGTTTTTTTAAGTTTGTCTCAGCGGGGCGTGGTACTAATAAGACATGAAATCACCTAGCAGAAAAATTATTTTTTGCTTGTAATTTTACCGATGCTTCATCTAACATTTTACGAAGATATGCCAATACCCACGAAGATACTACATTTGGCGATACAATTAATGTCTGCAACTATCTATATGATAAATATGGGATTGATATAGGGTATGACAATGAAAATGGTATTGTTTGACCTAAAAATGTTAAAGAAGGTGGCGAAATTGTTTTTCCTAGTGGTGTTCGCATTGCTTTTGCTGGTTATGCTAATGGTAATAAAATTATGGGGAAAGTTGGTAAAGGTAGTGGTATTATATCAGCATGAACTGACGAAATGATACATGCTGAAGAAAAAGAAATCTTAACTGATAAAGAACTAGATAAAAGATATAATAATTTAAGAGTTTCAATGTTTCGTTCTAAAAGTTTAAAAGTGTCTTACGAAAAATACACGGATGAAAATGATAATGAACAATATAATTTAGATAATCCTATTCCAGTAAAAGAATTATCTTGGACATTTCAAGAATGAGACAACATAGCAAAACAATATATAACAGTTACAACATATTTTTATAAAACATATTCTAATCAATTTACCTTTAATCCTTTTGATAAATACCATATCTTTTATGAAAAATTTGTAACGCCATATTTACCTTTAAATGAAAGAATTAAAAATATTTTAAAAGAACACAATCAGGTATATTCAGAAAACAAACAAGCATTTAATGGTTTGGGTATTTTTAATTTGCGTTTAACTATGGGGGCTGTTTGAAATAAAATACCTGATATTACCAAAAAAATTGTTTTAGCAAATAAAGAAGAACGACCCGATTTATTTGAACTTGAATATTACGGTTTTGAATATAACGATAATGACCCCAGTATTTATGTTTTACGAAATTATCGTAAATATATTAAAGAGTATAATTTACAAGATTTTTATAATACAAATACAAAACAATATCAATTTGATAGTTATTCAATTGGTGTTGATTATGCTAATGGTAGTGAAGACCATACAGTATTTTTATTTAGTGGTTATAAAATTAATGAAAATAATGAATATGATAAATATTTAATTAAAGAAAATGTTGTTACCCCAAAAAACGCAATGAATTTAAATGAAATAGTTGAACATTACGGACAATGAATAATTAACTGTTTTGATAAATTTGATGGTTTTGAATATGCTACATTTCATTATGATATTAATGCTCATGACTTTATGCAAAAATTACAAGAAGATATTTACCCTTATTTAGGTTATAAAATTAAGATGTTTAAAGCCAAAAAACATCAGACATCCCTTAATAAAGAAGCGGGAATAATTAATCGTGTAACATGAATAAGAAAAATGTTTGTTCAAGGCAAAATATATGGTATATTATATAACTTCCCATTTTTAGATAAGTGTATTAGTGAATTAAGATTTAGCGATACCAAAACAAACACACTCGACAGTAAAATGTACCACGATCCATATGATGCTTTGTTTTATGGTTCTTATCCGTATTGCTTTAAAATGGGTATATAAAATGTATTATAATATTATTGAAATAAAATTAGAGAATATTTCAATTAATTTTTATCTATATTTTTATTAAATCTGTAATAGCAGATTTTTTAGGTTTTGGGCGAGCGGTTGATTTTCTTAAATTTTTGTGATAAAATGACTTACAAGTTAAAAAAGATTTTGAGGTTCTTTCAAACAAATTTGGGAACCTTTATAAAATTCTTCGCTTAACGCTTAGAATTTTTCCCAAGTATTTTTAAAAGCGCGGCAAAAGTTTTTTTAAACTTTAAGGCATTTTTCGCAAAACTTATGAAAATCACCGCGAGCCCAGATTAGTACAATATAATCACAATAATAATCATTTAAATAACTTCCTTTCTCAAATATGTTTAAAAGGTGCTTGTATATATATATATATATATATAATGTCAATAGATCTTGATAAAAATTTTCAAGATAAAAGAAAGGAAATAATAAAATGAAAAAACTTTTAAGTTTATTAAGTCTATTAACTATTGGTGGAACCGCTGTACCAACAACAATTGCTGCTAGCCCCTATCAAAAAGAAGAAACTAAATTAGAAATTAGTAAAGTTAATTATTCACAAAAAAATAATTTAGAAAAATTAAATAGAGTAAAAAGACAAGATAATAAAAAAAATAATATTGTTGGAATTTCAGAAATTGTTATTATAACAAATAAAAGTATTATTTCTTCCGGTGTAGTTTTAAATAATAAATTATACTTTGGTTCTTTTGATCATAATGTTTATGAATATAATCCTAAAACTGAACAACAAAAAGTTGTAATTACAACAAATGGAAGTATTTTATCTTCTGGAGTAGCTTTAAATAATAAATTATACTTTGGTTCAGAAGATAATAAAGTTTATGAATATAATCCTGAAACTGGACAACAAAAAGTTGTAATTACAACAAATGGAAGTATTTTATCTTCTGGAGTAGCTTTAAATAATAAATTATACTTTGGTTCAGAAGATAATAAAGTTTATGAATATAATCCTGAAACTGGACAACAAAAAGTTGTAATTACAACAAATGGAAGTATTTTATCTTCTGGAGTAGCTTTAAATAATAAATTATACTTTGGTTCAAAAGATAATAAAGTTTATGAATATGATACATTGCAATTAATTGAATCTAAAATTATTAATATGAGAGATCAAGTAAAAAGAGGATTATATTTATATCATAAAAAACAAAATCCTAATTCTGAAATTAAACAGATTTTAAATATTAATTTAAAAAATTTAACAGAATCTGAACTTGTTTTAGAAGAAACACAAAAAAATAAATCATATAATTTAGAACAAGATCTTAATGATATTTGTAAAGATTCTAACTCAACATTTATAAATAATAGTAGTATTGAACAAATTCAAAATACAGTTTCTTGTTCTAAACAATTAACAGAAACAAATACATTTCAAAAAATGAATGGATTTTCTAAATCAGAAACAACATCAAATACTGATAATTGAAGTACAAATGTAAATACTAAAGTTACAGCAAAAGCTAGTAGTAATGCTGGTGTCCCTGTTGTTTTTGGTGCAAAACTTGAAGTTGCAGTTGAAGCTGGTGGTGGTTATACATGAGGGAAGTCAAAAACTTATACTATAACAGATACTTCAAATTCTTCTGAAACAGAAATTAAAACAACCACAAACACTACAACAATAACTGTTCCATCTCAACCAGTAAAGGTGCCACCACATAGTAAAATTTCAGTTTATGTTACTTCTTTACAAAATAATATAGAGCTTATTTTAAATTATTATCAAAAAATTGAAGGTATGGTTAGTGCAAAATTAATTGATAAAAATAATAATGAAATAATAGTTAATATTTCAATTAAAGATGCTATGCTTAGTTTATTTGAAAATGAAATTTTACCCTCAAAAATAAAAATAAATAATGATAATAGTATAAATTTTTACTATGATATTAAAAGTAAAAAAGAAATAATTATGCATCAGACTGAGATTGGGGAAGCTATTCCCTTAAATTCGGAAAAAAAATGTAACATTTAAAAATAAAAAAACAGATATAGTGGTAGTAAAGAATTAATTATAAACACGATATGAAAAAGAAATTAAGTCTTTTGGGAACAATCACTTTAATAGGAACAAGTACAGCCAGTTTAGTTGCCTGTAATACACCACAATATATCGAGGAACAATTAAATAAACTAAAAGAAAAAAATAATATAAAAACAAAAAATGGTATTTTAGAATGAATAGCATATCAAGAAAAACCATTTAATCAAGTGGATAATAAATGATATTTTGCTATATGGAAACCTAATAATTCTATTTATTGAAAAATATCAAAATTTAAACACGATACAAATAAAAGAAAAAAATGAGGATTGAGATCCATTAAAACCATATTATATTGATTTCTTTTTATGGGTTTTTGAAACAAAAGAACAAGATTTATTAATAGATGATCAATCAGAAGGTAAAATAGAACGAATTTTTTGAAATGAAGATAAGGGACGAAATTTTAAAGCAGTTTATCGTTGAAATTTAGAAGATACTAATGTACCTAATTTAATTATTGATAAAACCAGTAATGTAAAAGTTAATGAATAATAAAAAGTCATTTTAATAAATGACTTTTTATATTTCTAATATAATTAATGATAATTTTTCATTATTTTTATTAAATAGTTGTAAATTATTAATATTAATTTGTTCTTTTTCAGTAAAAATTGTAATTTCATAATTACCATAACCTCATATACCTGATATTTCAATTTGATTTAAATTAAATAGTTTTTTATCAAAAGTTATTTTAATACTATAATCAATTAAATCTTCGATTGTACTAATTCAATCTATTTTAGAATAAAGTAATTTATATCATTCAGAAAAATAATTTAAATAGTTTTCTATTTTGTCATTAGAAACAATTAAATTAGTTAAATATTTCCCATATTCACCATCAGATAATTTAATTTCTGATGGAATAAGAGAAGGAATGTTATTTGTTTCTAATTCATTTGTTACGGATAATCAATTAAAAAATTTGCTTCTAATCGATAAATAGGATTTTCTGAAATATCTTTGTTTTTAACACTTACTTTAATTTCATTATCTTTGTTATTATTAACATTTATTTGTTGTTTTAAATTTCAATCAATAATTTTTCCAGTACTTGAATCAATTAAAGGTTTAAGAGGTTCACCACCACCATTTCAACGATAAACTGCTTTAAAATTTCGTCCCTTATCTTCATTTCAAAAAATTCGTTCTATTTTACCTTCTGATTGATCATCTATTAATAAATCTTGTTCTTTTGTTTCAAAAACCCATAAAAAGAAATCAATATAATATGGTTTTAATGGATCTCAATCCTCATTTTTTTCTTTTATTTGTATCGTGTTTAAATTTTGATATTTTTCAATAAATAGAATTATTAGGTTTCCATATAGCAAAATATCATTTATTATCCACTTGATTAAATGGTTTTTCTTGTGCTTTAATTTCTTTTCAATAATTTACTGTAATTGGTGGATTAGAACCAATAAAATCAAAATATAATGAATATATTTGTACTTGACAATCTGAAAAATAAAAATATCCTTCTTTTAATCTATTTGGTTTTGAAATTAGTTTAAAATAATAAGGAGCAATTAATTTAATATCATCATTATAGCCTTTATTAATTGCATACTTGCTATATGTATAATTTGATAACATATAAATAATTTGTTTAAATCTTTTGACAACATTTTCATTAAGAAATGTGGAATTATCTAATTTTCAATTTTCAAATAAACCATCAATTACATCTTCTGGTTTTTGTCCTTCAAATTTTTGGCGCAGTTCAGCCGCTTTATTGGTAGGATTACCTTTTTCATCGTATTTTGCTCCTTGAAATTTACGGTCATAATTATAACGATATGTTAAATAATTTAATAAAACTTTTTCTAAACCATTTTTATTTACCAAATCTAAAATATCTTTTCTTTGAATATAGTTTTTGGCTATACTTCATGGTAAAAAACTTTCAGTAAATCAATACTGAAATATTCTTACATTAGGGTTTGTTTCAATTGGCATTGATAGTAAAGGTACTAAACTAGCGTTTTCAACTATTGATGATGGATAAGAATAAACACCATTAACATTGCCTCAACACTTAATATTTCCAAATAACATTGATTTAGGGTATTTAATTTCAATCCCAGTAAATACTGTGTCTTCGGGTAATGATTTTTGTAATACTAAATGAATACTATTTTGGTTTTTTCATTTAAAATCAGTTATTTTAACTAAATGCATAGATTTAATAATATTAACACCATCGGGTGAATAAGGGCCTTTGTATTCTTCAATGATATAACATTCATTTTTGTTATCTTCACTAATTGGCTCATTAATAGATACTATTTTTAAGTCATAGGATTCTAAAAATTCTTTGTCTTGTTTTGAAATATCATTAATTAAAATATCTTTTTCATCAATCATAACATAACTTGTGCTATTATCTTGGACTGTGGTATTTTGTTGAATTTGTAATTTAAAGTTAAAATCACTAATTTCATAGCCAGTTATTTTAATATATTCATCTTTGTCAATAAAACCTATTTTAACGCTATTTTGAGAGTAATTTAAGATTGGTTTTTGCTTTGTCTTAACAATATTATTAATTTTATAAATATATAAGGTTCTTGCACGGTCTTCAGTAAATAATTGTTCTAAGTCAGGGTTGCTGTACTGCGATTGAGCAGCAAAATCTAACGGAATACTATCGATTGAATAGTCAATTGGTTCATCATTTTCCGCTAATTGTGCTAACATTTTTTCAGATGGTTTTAACATTATTCTTGTTCTCCTTCTTCATTAGGCATATTGATAATAGTTTCGTTGTTTTTTAATTGTCTGTTTAAAGTAGCATTTACTGGTAAGCGAACATCAACAATTAACTCATCAATATTTTTAATATTGAATGTTCTACTGTTTAAAATCGCATTATCATATTTAATTAACTTAATAATGAATTCTGTTAATTTAATTTCTCTAATATATATCATTTGTTCATATGATGCGTTTGTTTGAATATTTACTCCCGCAACTTCTGCTTGTGTTTGTTGGGCTCCCTTGGCGATTGCGGGAACATGATGGCGATTTATTTTATAGTAATTAGTTAATAATCAATCATATATTTTGGTTAATTGTTCACCTTTAAAATTACCCGCAATATAATCTACTGGTTGAAAATTACTATCAGGGTCTCCTTCAACTAATAACAAGTCATTTTCAATAAATGAAGCTAGCATTTTACTAATTTCTTGGTCAACTACACCAGTCACGCCGTTAGTATTAATAGTAAATTTACCACTATTTAATAATGGATCTAACATTATCTTTTCAGCAATAATATCTAAAATACTAGCAAATTGTTTACCATAACGAGCAGAAGGCTCAAAATTAAGGTTATTAGGAATAATTTGAATTGGAATAAAATTAAGTGGTAATATTTCTTCTCTTTGTAAAGTTGTATAGTTATTTTATTTAGCATCATCAATATATAAGTCGGTAATAGTACTATATAATCGTGTTTTTAACTTTCTAATAACTTTAACTTGTTTAGTTACAGCATCAATCTCTAATTTTTCAGTAATAAAAATACTCTGGTCATTTTTAATATAAGAGTCATAATCAAAAGTACAAGATACTAAATTACCTAATTCATCATATTAATCATTGTAAAAATCAATAGTAATAAAATTAAGTTTTGAATTATTAACAAAAATAAAGTATGCACCCCTACCATTCTTATTAATTTTATATTCGTTATATCAATTTTTATTAGTAAAGTCTTGCATCTTTAAAAAGTTATTAATTAATTTAGTATCTAATTGTTGATTAGTAAGTGGATTATAAATGCTAATTTCTAAATCTCGTGGATTTAAAAAATTAGCATTATCTTCACAAATTCTTTTTTTTAAAATCTCATTATGTTTTTGAACAGTAACATTTTTACGATTAGTAATAGTTGATGCTAAATTAAGATAATAACTATCAATATCATAATCTTTTTTTATTTTCTTTTTTGCTGGTAACAATCCCATTTATAACTTCCCCTTTATTTTGTTTCTTCTTTTTTAATAACATCTTCAATACTATCTTCTTTTTGTTTTTTGTTATGTGTTTTGATAAATCTAATTGTTTCAATAATCAAAACTATAATTCCAGCTCCGATAAGCATTGCTGAAACAATAACATATGCCGGTCAAGAAATACCTAATGTTTTTTCTCCTATAAAACAAATAATAATTCCTGCGATAAAAAACAATGATGAAACTCCAAAGATTTTCAAAAACATAATTACATCTTTAATATTTACTTTTGACATAATAACATCTCCTTTCTAATTTACCTTTTTTCTTTCAATAAACACAAATCCCAAAGGTCTAAATGTTGCTGGACCATTAACTCCAATATTAATCAATCCATCAGGATTAATAGATAATGCTAAACATGCACTATTAACACCTATTTGATCATATATAACACCTATTGTTTGTCTAAAACTATGCCTTGTTTGCAACATCCCTTGACTTTTTAAATCTCCTTTGATATTTTTTCCTGAGGCTCAAATTCTATAAATATAATTTTCTTTATCAAAATTAGGAATAGTATATCCTTTTTGTCCAACTTTAAAATCACTAGTATCAACAATTTCTCAATCTGGAACTTTTGGTATAACAATTGATTTTTTTAATTCATCTAAAATTTCTTCTTTTATTTTTGCAAGTTTTTCATCTTTAATTTTTTCTATAACAAGTTTATCTAATAAAGCATCAACTTCTAATTGAGTATAAAATGCTTCTAAATCAATCATTGTTAAATCAATACCTTCTTCTTGAAAAGTACGAAACATTTTCTTTAAAGTTGTTAAATTAGCCAATGATTTTGCATAGGTAGGCAATAGACCTTGTCATGTTGCCATAGGGTCATTTTGTGAAGAATAATTAATATCACCAACACTCATATTTGCCGAAGTAAAAAACTCAATTGGAATACGGTTAAATGTTCAATGTTCAATCGTAATAAACACCATATTAATACAAATTTTCTTTAATAATGGGTCTTTAAATGTTTCAAATTTTAGCTTTGAAAATGGATAGTTTAAGTAAGAATTAATCATATTTTGGGCTCTTAAAGCAAATGTTTTAAATCATAATTCTACATCACCTTTAAAGAACTTATTATAACGAACTAAAACTTTTGTAATTTTACCTGTCATTGGAATAAAATTATTATAATTTTCCAAAGTAACATTTTGTCATAATTCATTTAACATTTAATCATCTCCTTATCATTTACTTTTTTTAGAATATATTTTCTTTAATATAAATTTTTTACTATTTAGTAATGTTTTTGTTTTAATTTTTTTGTTTAAATCTTGTTTTGTTCTGAGTTGTTTATATGCTTGAAATACTAGTCCATTACCCAATAAACTAGTAATTGCACTATCTTCTAGCGTATTTAACAATTTATCTTTATTAAAGTTATTTTTAAATTGTTCTTGCATTTTTAATATCTTAGCAATTGTCCGATATATTTTAAAACTATCTTTTACTACTTGCTGATAAGCAAGTGGGGCAAAAGAAACTAAATTAAACAAACTTGTTTTTTTAAATCCCCAACCAATAAACCACTCACTGTTCATATAGAATTTAAACGGTTCAGGAGCCAAAACAAACTGTTCTGCTTTGATTAAAGTTGTCATAACGACAATAGGGACATATTTAGGATTTTTATAATATATTGTTAAAGAGCAACTTCACCCGCAACTGATAAAGGAACAATTTTAACTGCTAAAAAACATCAGAACCATAAGCAAAAGGTAATAATTGACCTTTTTTAATAGCCTTAGTTTCAAATTTAGATAATATTTTTTTAGTTTTATCAATAATTTTACTAATTACTTTTTGTTTAATAGTAATTATTTGTTTTTCAATTGGGGCTAATAATTTTTTAGTTACTTTTTGAATATAAAAATTTGGGTTTAAATGATTTAAAATTTTATTTAATTTAATTGGTGTTTGATGCTTATTTTTTGAATATTTTTCTCAATTTTTAATAAATTATTAATTGTTTCTAAATTAGAAACTTTAAAACCATTATAAAAATCATTTCGGGCTAATTTTCTAATTGTATATAATTTTGAAACAATATGTTTAATAATTCCTTTTGGTTCAACAACTGCTCCACCTAAATATAAAACTCTTTCCATAATCAAAGTATTACCCATTCCAGTACCTAACGCAGCAGCACCAACTCTTAACGGAGTATGATCTTTTTTGTGTAAAATAAGAGGGTCATATTTTTTGCTAAACTTAAAGGCAATTGCATTAACACCATCTGGTAATAATTCAATTGTTCCTTCTGAACCATCTTTATTAATAATTGGTAATTTTTTAGGAACCATATAGTATGTTGTTCCTTCAACAGTTTTCATTGCTCCACTTGTTGTGATTACACTATTTATTTGGTCGTTTGCTCCAAGTTGTAACTGTAATTTATTACGAATTCCACGAATAAAATCAGCCGAACCTAAAACAATTGTTTCTGATGGAGTAAAGCCGTTTTCATATATTTTATCCATAATTTCATCATGAATTTGTAAAGCATTTGTATCATCTGCTTTTTTGCCTTGAATAGTTGTAACTGTTCCTTTATTAATAATTTCTAAAATTTTATTGCGTTTATAAGCAACTTCAGTATCCATTGCTTGCTCAATATCGGCAGCCCAAAGATTAGGATTAAAATCATTTTCTACAGGGTCTAATTTACGAGCAAAAGTTAAAATTGTATCTAATTCAACAACTCCATCTTCAAATTCTACTGTTGAATATTTTAGAAGATTATCATCGGTATTAAATACTTGTCCATCTTTTTCCAAACCTTCATTATATTTAATATTTTTCTTTCTTTTATATGTTAAACCAAATTTATTTGCTTCTTTTCACGCAAATAAAGTTTCTCAACTAAATTTTTGTTGATAAGTTTGTAAATATCATTGTTCAAATGTTTCTCGGTCTCTTTGTGTTGCTTGATTAGCAATATCGCCAAAAATTGTTTTTGGATCCATATTTTTATTCCTTCTTTCTATTTATTAAATACATTGTCTGTATCTAAAATATTGTTTTCTTTGTTTTCTACTTTTGGTACGCCCCCAGTATTAACTGTTTGTACCTTAATTAATTCATCATAAACACTTTGCAATTGTGTTTTAATGATTTCAATATCATCAGTAATATCATAAGATTTTAATAAAACATTTTTAAAATCTTCATTATCAGTTGAAGAATTAATAAAATCAATTACTTCAATTTGTTTTAGTTGAATTGTTTGTTGTTCAATTTGTGAAGTTAACTCAGTATTTTTTGCTTGTAGTTCGTTGATTTGCTGATTATTATTTTCTAAATTACTTGCATTAAATTCTTCAACTTCAGCAGTATTTTTTAAAATAATTTCAGCAGTTTTAATATCTAAACTACCATCTTCATTTTTAATAGGTTCATTATTTTCATTTATAAGAACATATTTTACATTTTTTAATGCCATTGTTTTTCCTCCTATTTTTTAATATTTGTATTTGTTCTTTTTCTAATCGCTTTTTGTATAATTTCAAAACTATCTACTCTAAAAGACAAAAAATAGCGTTTAGTTTTTATATTTAACTGATTAAATACTGAGCCTTTAATTTTTATCTCATCATCTTTTTTTAATTTCAAAAACTCATTTAAAACAGATGGGTTATATATTGATAATGTTGAGTAATTTAATCCTTCTCATTGACATTTAGCCGAACAAGCATCAACTTCAACACCACCAGCAACAAGAGCCTTAATTTTTGTTTTAATAGGATTTTCATGTAATCTAACAGTTAATTCTAACTTATTAACTTTTTTATTTTTTATTTTAGGTTTATTAGTTATTGATTTTTTAGGTAAATTACTTTTTGTTTGAGACATTATTTAACATCCTTATTAGATAATTTGTCATATTTTGAACTGTCAACTAATATTCAATCGATAGAACCTGTTGAATATGGGTTTTTGTAAAAATCTTCTTTATATAATTGTTGTTGTTTTAATTCTTCAATTTCACTACCTAAATTTTGATTAAAATTATGTGCCATATCTATTTGTTGTTTAAAACTATTTATTTCTTGTTCTTTTTCAGCAAGTTCTTTTTTAAGTGTTTCATTTTCTTCTTTAAGTTTGTTAAATTTAATTGATTCTGTTATTGTCATTATTTATCACTTCCTTTTTTAAAAAATATTGTAAATGTTTTCAAGCATCTAATTCGTGCTCTGTCATTTTAATATTTCCTTTATAAATATAATTTTTCTTAACAACTGGTGATTGTAAAACATAATTTAAATTAAATAGATATTTGCATAAAACTTTTAAACCACCAATGAATTTAGGAGTAGATAATGGATTTTTTATTTTTAAACCTTTGTGAAGTTGAAAATCTTCAATTATTACAATAACTTTATTTAAATAAAAACAAATTTTATTTTTAAACTCATTTAATATTAAATACATATTATTTATTGCTTCTTCTTCATTTTTGGAATTAAAAGTAATATTATTAATTATTTTCTTTTGCAAAACATTATAAATAATAATACCAATTTGACCAATTCCAGCAGGGTCAATTGCAATAATATATTTTAATTTATCTGGTTTATTTTTTTGTCAATTTGTAATATTTTTCATCCATCGGATGCTAAATCTAAAATATCGTTAATTTTGTAATGTTGCATATAAGAAGCAATAATATCTCACTTGTTTTCAAATAAAATTAAGTACATTTTTGCTCATTCTAAACATTGCAAATCATAATGCTTTTTATGATGTGAAATACGACAATTAATAGGTTGACAATTAACTCATTCAAATGATGTTGTTATTTCATTTCAAGTTTTATTAATATATTTACTTTTATATTCTGTCATTTATCTATACTCCTTAATTCTTTTTATTTGTTGCTCAAATTTCATCATTAATATTATTTGCAGTTACTGGATAAGCACATATCATTAATTCTTGTAATTTATTTTAGTATTTAATTGCTTCACCGCCCGCTCCACTTTGGGGAGTGAGCGGGGGCGGATAAGATATTTTGATAGAGTTTACCCCCATACGGAAATAAAAAAACAGTTTACTCAGTTATTAATTACGCTTCATCCATCCCTACACAACTTTATATAAAGAAAATAACCTTTTGGAGTTCCAACCCTCTTTTTTTAGTGTCCGATATTGTTTTTTCGGTTTAACAGCACTTTTTTTATGAAAACAAGCCAAAAAACACATGCTCTGACATTTCACAAGTGATTAATCTTGTCGAGAATTAAAGAAATAAATAGGAAAGTAAATCCAATCGCTTTCACACTTTCTTTAAGATTTCGTGCCATAGATGAGTTATCCATCTTTAAGCATCAAAATATTAAGTTTTAGTATTGCATTATTCATCAGATAGTACCTTTATTAAAAATGATATTATTAGTTGTTAAACCGAAAAAATATAATAAATCACAGAAAGGAAATTATAAAAATTAACTAGTTTGTAGAGCAAAATAGGTTAATTTTTAATTTTAAAGATACTATCTGATGAATAATGCAAATAAAAAAATCGTTCTAATAAGCGATTACTTTAATTTGTATTTAATTACTTTATTTATAATTTTTATAAAACCTAAGATTTTTTCCGACTACCAAGAATCTTTATCAGGTTGAATATCTTGTTATTGAGCTTTTAGCATTAATTGACCACAATATTTGCATGGTGCTTCTTGAAAAAGATCATATTTACTATAGTCTTTGTGTTCAAAATATTTTTGAACTTTATTCATTGCATATGATTTTCAAATTGAATTTCTTTCATATCTTCCTCATTTATGATTTGTATGTTTCATAAAAACCTCCATAATTCTTTTCTTATAAAAAATGTTTCTAATTTTTTATTACTTAATAGGTTTCTTCAAAGAAATACGGAAACATGCTTCTTTGAATATAAAACTTTATAAATACATAATAATATCCTAATTGCATTTTTGCAATTTAACATAATTAAAGTAACAATTAAGGTAAAAAGCATTAATTGTTAAAATTACATTATTTAAACTATATTTTTACTTTTAAATCGATTTAAATTGATATAAACGATAATTACATCAGATATATATCAATATTATTATTTTCATTATATAACAAAAATAAGCAAACAATCCACTTTAAACAAAAATGTATTAACTTTATCATAAAGGTGGTGCTCACACTTTTTGGAAACATTTAGTTTCCTTGATTTTATTAAAAATCCTAATTAAAATTAATTGTTTTAGTTTACTTAATTTTGCTATCAAAATAATAATTAATAGTCACATTTTAAAAGCATAGACTGTTTTTGACTCCTAAAATATGATATGTAAATAATAAATTAAGTAATAAAAACAAATTAATAATAAATAATAAAAAAATAATTTTTTATAAAACCTAAATGTATGCCCATTCATAAATAAAATATTCCTTCCAATAAATTACTTTTGTAATAAAAAATAATCTAATATTCTATGTTTTAAAAATATCTTAACATTATTTAGTAGTAATATTTAAATTTAAAAAAACTAAATTATCTACATTAGTTAATTTCAATTTCTCATTTAAATATAAGTTTACTTAAAATAAATATTATAATTGTTCAAAGACATAATGTAATAATTGAAATATATAACTTTGGAAATTCTAAAACTTAACTTCAAAAAAATGTTCTTTCTTTAAAATTACTAAAAGATAAAGACATTAATTCTAATTAAAAAAAGTTTTACAATACTAATTGCAAAACAATTTTAATTTTTGCTAACAGAAATTAACGAACTAAAAATATTGGGTGGTCCTTTAGGTAATCGTCGTTTATGTTCAGAACTTTGATGTAATTGTTTAATTTGTTGTGCAATAGCTGCTGGAACCGATTTTCCTTGTAAATAATAATCTAATTGTTGATAGGTAAATCCTAATTCTTTTTCGTCAGTTTGATTAGTCCATAATCCCGCTGTTGGTGGACGTGAAATAATTTGTGATGGCACACCTAATAGTTGTGCTGCTTGCTGAACTTCAGATTTTAGTAAATGAATAATAGGAACTAAATCAGCAGCACCATCACCATATTTAGTAAAATATCCAACATGTCATTCATCAGCATTATCTGTACCCAAAACCATATAATTATGGCTTTGTGCTAAAGCATATAGGGTCGTCATTCGTAACCGTGGTTTAATATTAGCGAATGCTAATTGATGTGGTGGTAAAGCTAATGTTGCAATTAAATTATCATATGTTGCTGTTAAATCAACAAGATGATAATTTAATTGATGATTATTAATTAATAATTGTGCACATTCTTGATCAAAATAATCAGAATGACAGGGCATGATAACTGCTAAATGATGATTAGGAAAAGCTTGTTTTGCTAATAAACTAACAACAGCTGAATCAATTCCGCCAGATAAACCAACAATAACCCCTTCGCATTTGGATTTTGTTACTTCTGCTTTAATTCATTTTACTAAATAACTCAAATATTGTTTTAATTCTTTCATCATTATCCATCCCATTCTAATTCGTAATCAAAAATGCGAACAATATCTCCTGCTTTTGCTCCTTTTGCTCGTAATATTTCAAAAACTTTTAAATCTTGTAATTTTTTATTAAATAATAATAGATTATCATAAGTTGTAATTGGTGTTTTATGATAAGCTTGATAAACTGCTGCCCCCGCTACTTTTCAAACACCATTGCCAAGATTAACAACTTCTACCTCTTGTTCAATTGGTGCGGTATACTTATATACTTTATATTCTTCTTCCGTTGATGTTATTTCATCTAATTGCCATAATGCTTTATTATCCTTAATTTTTGTCAAAGCTGCCCCAATTTGATTTATTAACAATGATAAATTTTGATTCATTAAACCACTAACTTCAATAATTTCTGCAGTTGGAATTTGCGTCTTAAATTTAATTAAATTTTTTGCTGCAATCTCAAGATCCATTTTATTTGCTACAATAATTTCTGGTCGTAATTCTAATTTATAATTATATTTTTTTAATTCTGTTTTAACATTTAAATAATTTTGGTAAACATCTTTAGTTCCATAATTCCCTGACATATCTAAGACATGGACAATCAATTTACAACGTTCAATATGGCGTAAAAAATCATGTCCTAGTCCCTTACCTGCTGCTGCGCCAGCAATTAACCCTGGTAAATCTGCAACAACAAAACTATGATGATTTTGATCTTGAACCACTCCTAATTGCGGGGTTAAGGTAGTAAATGGATAATCAGCTATTTGTGGTTTAGCTTTTGAAATTTTTGCTAATAAAGTTGATTTACCAGCATTCGGTAAACCAACTAAACCAACATCAGCTAAAACTTTTAATTCACAACGAATCTCTAATGTCTCCCCTAAATCACCAGCTTCAAAGATAGTCGGTGCTTTATTTTTAGAATTTGCAAAGCGAGCATTACCACGGCCACCCTGGCCACCTTTTGCTAAGACAACTTCTTGCTGATGAGTAGTAATATCACCAATAATTTCATTTGTTTGATTATTATAAATTAATGTACCTAACGGAACTTTAATATACTTATTAATAGCATTTTTACCATGCATATTTTTAATGCTTCCATTTTGACCATCGGCTGCTTTAATTTCTCTCTGATATTTTAAATCAAGTAATGTATTCATCCCTTCACTGCCAACAAAAATAATGCTACCACCATTACCACCATCGCCACCAGAAGGACCACCTTTTGGAACATATAATTCACGATGAAAAGCAACGGCACCATCACCGCCTTTTCCTGCAAATAATTTAATTGTTGCAACATCAATAAGTTTCATTACGTATCCTTTTCTCGTTATGTTAATTTTGTGCCCTTAAAAATAATCACCATTGTCATTACATTATAAATAATTTTTATCTACTAACAATGTTATCTTTGTTTTTCCTAGCTTAATACTTCTAATTGTTTTAAAACTACTTTGTCAATTAAAAGTAACCCTTTTTTTTGCTTCAATAACTTATTCTAAAATTAGAAGATACTTTTAGTATATTAAAATATTTCTTGCACTAATTCTCCTTATATTAAAAAATTTATTAATTAAGTTATATAAATTTATCTTGATAAGTAAAGAAACCTACTTTAAATTTTTTCTTTAATTCTTAAATCGTTTTTATATTTAGACATATTACATTATAACAAAATTTAAATATTTTAGAAGTTATTTAATCTTTAAAAAAGAAAAAAACAATTAAAATTGTTTTTTAGAAAATGTTATTAAAAGTAAATTATGATTTTAAATAATTACTATTTTTAAATTCAACCATAATTTGTTGACAAAGATCATCAAACTGTGAATAAGAAAATGAATATCAATGAACATTTGTTAATTGATTTTTAAATCATGTTATTTGTTTTTTTAGCATAAATTTTATTAGTTTGAACCATTGTTGCTAATGTTGCATCATATGAAAGCTCGCCTTTTAAATAACGAATAATCTCTGGACAGCCAATAATTTTCATACTTTGTTTTGCTGAATCATAATTGCAATATTTATATGCTGCTTCAATTTCAGCAAATAAACCCCGCTCTGTTAATCGTAATACCCGTTCAGATAAATATTGATGCAGTTCTGTTTTATCTGGTAATTGAGCTAATATTTTTCGCCCTTCTTGTTGATACATCTTAATGGAATAATTCTCATTTAAATCAATTGTTGATAATAAATGGTGTAGAATACCAACTTGTTCAGATGGTGTTATTTTATTTGTTGCAAGATTTAACCCATTAAAAATTTGAGTAGCATCAGCATTAATACATTCCCCATTAAAACGCTGAGCCATCTTAATTGATAAATCAGTTTTACCACTTCCTGTTGGACCAACAATTAAAATAACTTTTTTCTGCACAATCAAAACCTCACTAATCTCTTTATAAATTTTATCGGTTGGTATTTACAATTTACAAATAAAAAACTAACATTCAACTGTTAGCTTTTACTTTATTTTAAAAATAACTCTGAACCGCTTTAAGTGCTTGGGTGTAGAGTTATTGATTTATATAGCGGTTAATAACCCCAAACACACCTTAACGTTATAATAAACGTAGAAAATTGTCCTTGCGGACAATTATATTTTATCATATTTTATTTCTTTTTTAAAAAATGGTAAACCGCATTTATTCAATTCCTAATAAATTAGAAATTACAAAACTTCCGATTAAATAACTAGAAACTGTTCCATAGATATTTGCAACAACTAATTTAACTCCAATTTTTTGTTCAATTGGTAAAATTGGTAAGTTTTCAAAAATATTTTCGTTACTATTAACAACAGGATGGCCATCAACAAAATATTTGGTTCATTTTTCAGGATCTCAGACCGTAAAAGTTAAAGTGATTCCTGCAATATCATGACTAATAATATTTTGAATGCTTTCTTTATCGTTTTTGTTGCTATATTCTTTTCAAATATTTTTTAATTAAACATTATAATGTGTCTGCACTTTTTGCAAGTAAGTGTTAAATAAAACATAATAAAAAATTCCTTGATCAAATTTTGTGTTTTCATTATAATTTGCGCTAGTAGGATTTAAAGTCCATGAATGAGAATCTTTAAATCAATCTTTTACATTTTCACTACGAAGTTGGTCAACATATAATCAACGTTTTTTGTCATATAAATCTGATTTTTCTGAAATTGGATTATCATAATAAGATACTAAAGTTTCTAAATCAGTTACTGTTTTATTTTTACTTGTTTGATCTAAATATCAATTATATTTCTCAACAACCGTTGGTCACGGCTGACTTCTTAAATCTCGCGATGACAGTAAACTTTTTTTCATATATTCTAAACTATCTTTTGCTAAATTTTCTTCACTATGAATTTTTTTAATTGCGACATAGTTAGTTGCGTTTGTTTTAAAATATCTTTGTTTTCAATATTAATATTCATAATATTTTCTTTTGGGAAAAAAGTTGGTTTTACTCATGTATCAAAATTATAATCAAATAATGTGTTAACCTTACTATTTTCATCCAAAACAAAGCTATTAATAGTTTTCTTAGTATTTTCTGAAATTTGATTATCTGAAATATAAGGTAAATCAGGGATTGGATTACATCCAATTGTGTATGTTACCGGAGCAGCTAAGATGCTAATTGCAGCAAAGACACTGAACAATTTTTTCATTCCTATTTATCTCCTTTACCAAGAATTTCACATTTGGTATTGTGTAATTATAAATAATAATATATCATTTTTTTAAAAAAACAAGATTAAATTATCTTTTTTTCTGTGGAAACCCCACACATTTAAGAATTTAGCTCATACCGTTAGTAAAATTATAGCACAATTTTAATTTTTAAATAACTTAAATCTAAAATAGCTCAGACAACATTCAGCTGCATAATTCATGATATAAATAACCATTCTTTTTTACTAATATTTCTTTATCATGTAAATTGTACTATGAAGTGTAGCACTCTACTTAATTTTATTATAACACCAATAAAATAAATGTTCAATATAATTTATTTTAAAAAAGGGAGTGCTGCATATAAACGGGTATTACTTAATTTATTTAAGAACAAGAAACTTTTTTCTTTTATAAAAAAATAATAACATAAAAAAATAAAAATACAAAAAAATAATTTCATATTTTAAAATACTAAAAAATAGTTTAAAAACTAAAATTAAATTATTTTAAATTAACTAAAATTAAATCTCATAATTTTTAAATCCAAAATATTTTTAAATGTTGAAAATAAAAATGTTTTATTCCCATATCCCAAACAAGATTTTACAATTCTTGAAACATCACTTTCAGCAGATACGCCAATATTTCACTTTTTATTTTGATTTAAAATACCATTTTTTAAATTAATAAAATATCTTAATTTAATTCTTTCATTCTGTAATGATTTTAAAAAAGTTATAAATTCGTCGTATTTTCCTTGTAAAAATAATTCCTTTGCGTGTAAA
The DNA here is from genome assembly GCF_964020235.1 of Spiroplasma endosymbiont of Seladonia tumulorum. Classification (NCBI taxonomy): domain Bacteria; kingdom Bacillati; phylum Mycoplasmatota; class Mollicutes; order Entomoplasmatales; family Spiroplasmataceae; genus Spiroplasma; species Spiroplasma endosymbiont of Seladonia tumulorum. The sequence continues at coordinate 319,993 of NZ_OZ026545.1, forward strand.
TAATTTTTAAAGGATTCTTTACTACGATTACCACAATATATATTATTCTTTAATTCTCTTATTGCATGAAATCTATCAAATATAAACATACCATCTAAAATTTTAGCAGTTTTTTTAATTCATTTAGCACTATCCCCACCAATAATTAATTTAATATTTTCATAATTTTTAAAAAATTTTTGAATTTGTTTTTTAATAAATAAAGCATTAAATTCTGCTCCTCGAGTTTTCTTATTAAGAAAAAAATAACAATATTTTTTATTTAAAGATTTATTATTTTCTTTTCCAGTATTAAATGAAATTATTCTAACAGTTTGCAAATAAGATTTATTATTTTTATTTTTTAAAGTTACATGTGCATCATCCAAATTGATATATAAATTTTCTCAATTTTTTAAATCTATTTTTTTATCTTTTCTTTTTATTAATGCTTTTCGTAAAATACGCGAAACAGATGGAAAATGCAATTTACAATTAAACATATCTAATATATCACTATATCTTTTATTTTTTACTATTTCAGCAATTATTTTTAATTTTAAATCATTAATTATTCTTTGTCATTTTTCAACTCCAAATTGTTTTTCAACAAGAGGAACATATTTTCACTTACCCTTATAAAGATATTTGTAAATTCTTCTCTTATAAATTAATATTCCAAATTCTGTTTTAATTTTTCTAGTTTTTATTTCTTTTACAAAATATTTTATTTTATCTCGTTTTTTAAAAATTATATTATCAATTCTTTCTATCTTTTCTTTTAACTGATTTAAAGAATTTTCATAAATATTTGCACTAAATTTATTAAAATTAAACATTTTATTATTTCCTTTCGTTAATGTATAGTATAATTAAAGTAATTATAACATTTTACAGAAAGGAATAAATATATGAAAAAGTTATTAAGTATTTTAGGAGCAATTGGATTAACAGCAACAAATACAACGAGTTTAGTTGCTTGTGATAAACCTAAACCAAATAATAATAGCGAAAACAGGAATAATAAACCAGAACCACAAAAACCAAGTTCAGGGGGTTATGAATCAATAAATAAAAAAACAAATTTATCTAATGTTTTAATAAGTACATATTTAGGAGAATTGCAGAATAATCAAACAGAAACTATTTTAAATAAAATATTAAAATTAAATAGTAATGTTGAAAAAAATAGTATAGAAATAGGAACTGTTATTGATAATTGAGCTTCAATAATTCCAACTTCAAATTCAAAATATGAAGGTGCTGTTATGATTAATTTTATATTAAATAAAAATAATTATAGTTAATATTAAGAGATGTTGGTTTGGGGCTTACTTCTATCGGAATTTCTGGTATGGGAATTTTAGGAATTTCAAAAATGACCGGAATATCACCAATGAAAAGTTTATCAACAACTGCTAATTATATTAAGAATAGTTTATCTTCTACTCACGTTTCTGTTCCAACCGGAACAGGAGAAGCTGTGGAAATGACTCCACTTTTATCAGAAAGTACTGTAGCAGAAGGTTTAACAGCGGCTGAAACTTTATCAGTTGCAGAAGAATCCACAATTATGTTCACTGAAGGGGCAGTTATTGGAACATAAGCTGGTGCTGCGGCAGCATTAGCTCCCGAAACTTTAGGCTTATCATTAATAATTTGGGGTTAGTAATTGCAGGAACTGCTATTCTTTGATGAATTAATTCTGATCATACAATAGTTAAACATGAATCACATAATCAATATAATGAAATTGAAAAATACTATAAATTTTTAACTCATGATCAACTAAAATTAGATATTAATATCAATGAATGAAATAAAATTAAACAAATTTATCAAAAAAATGAAAGTAATTATCAAGAATTTAAAAATAAAATCAAATCAGAAATTACTAATTTTCATAAAGAAGATCATAGTGGTTGAGGCGGATCCATTGCTGATAATGATATTAATACTTTAATCAATATTCTTTACAATCATTTTCAAGAAATAAATAATCATTTTTTTCTAATCCTAACCATGGTTGAAAAATTGTTACAAATACAATTGGCAGTTATTTTATAATTGAGGAGGAATAAAAAATGAAAAAATGACTTAGCATTTTAGGAACAATCGGATTAACAGCAACAAGTACAACATCATTAATTAATTGTGAAAAACCAAATAATAGTGAAAACGGTGAGGATAATAAACCTGAACCTACAACAGAACCACAACAACCGCCAGTTAAAAGTAATTGAAAATTAATTACTGATAAATATATTCCACGAGATACTGGATGATACATTATTTCTTATAAATGATTTGGAGAATTTAATATTATTAAAGTAAATAGTTTAGAAAAATACGGAAATGATATTAATAAGATTATAGGTAGTTCATTTAATAATTATGAAAATATTAATATTTATAAGTGAAATTTAGATAATGAACCTATGGGCTTTCAATTACCTAAAATTAACATAAACACTGGTGAAATTACTGATTGAAAAGATTAAAAAAGAACTTAAAAATAGTTCCTTTTTATATTAATCGCACAAATTTCATAAAAATAATTAATAAGAATAAATTAGTTATTGTACTATATAATGCAGGACTAAATTTTCATACTTCGAATGTTTGACTGAAAAAACTATATATTGTTTGAAAAATTTTACCAACACCACTCGCTAGTTCGTTTACTTGTTTTATACCAGGAATATTATTCACAATTCAAATTGCCGCATTTCTGATATGACACGCTAAATTATATCAACTACAACTTTCATATTGTGCTTGTCATCATTGACTATTGGGAAATAATCCACCATTATTTATTTCTTGTCAGTTATAAATACCAAAATTAAAGTCATAATATCAATACATATCATTTTCTTTTTGTGCTTGTAATTCAAAGACATTATATCCGATTTTTTGTTCTTCCATTTTCTTATATTTTAAACCATACTTGTTTTTTAAAATGCTTTCAAAAACATAACCCTCATTTTGATTAATATTATAATCATTTGAGACTGAAAAATCATAATTAAATACATCTCCATAATTTGTATTATAAAACCGATTTTTATAAGCAGAATACATCTTAAAATCTAATAATTTATATTTATCAGAAAAATAAAAATATCGTGGATAAATTTTAAAACCATTATTGGCTAACAAACCATATTTTTTGTTATATCCTTGTGTATAAGTATTATTATTTAAATCAAAAATTGTTCGTAAATAATCCTTATAAAAATTTTTAGATATAACAAACATACTATTTAATAATTCTTTAAATTTATCATAAGAAACTAAAAACTTTTTCTTTTGTTCTTCAAATTCTTTTTTCTCTTTTTCGGTTTTTAAAACTTTTTTATTATTTTCAAATTTATAAATATAGTTATTGTAGTCATCAAAATATTTTATTGATTTTCCATTTTGATCTAAAATAACATCTTTAAAATTTTCTAATTTTAAACCAAAAAAATTAATTAAAACCGTATCATATTGTAAATTATCAATATATCCACTTTCAATAAAATTACTACGATTTTGAAATACTGGAACTAAAGCATGAGCAAAAAATTCTTTTAAAAATTTATTAATATCAATTTGACCTTTCATCTGTTCAAAAATCTCTTTACCAGTATTAGGAGTATTACCCTGATAATAACTATATGTTTCAGCACTAAAATTAAAGATATTTTCTTTATCTTTCATAAATGTAAACAGAAAACCTAAATCATCAGTATACCGATAATCATTATAATTAGTACCATTTCAATATTGCTTTTGATGGGTTAATTCTAAACTACCAGCAATAATATTATCTTTATCAATTGTTAAAATCATCCGATAAATTGATTTTTTAGTTAAAATATTACCTTTAACAGATTTTTCCATATTATCAACAATTTCAAAATCAAAAATTATTCGTTGTGTTCCAACACTAGAAATTTCATAGTTAGGACTGCCCCCTTGCTGAACCCTAATATTTTCTTGGATAATAACATCTAAATAATTATTTAAAAAATCTTTAACTTTATTCTGGTTTTCAAAACTTCAATCTTTAATTTCACCAGTGTTTATGTTAATTTTAGGTAATTGAAAGCCCATAGGTTCATTATCTAAATTTCACTTATAAATATTAATATTTTCATAATTATTAAATGAACTACCTATAATCTTATTAATATCATTTCCGTATTTTTCTGAACTATTTATTTTAATAATATTAAATTCTCCAAATCATTTATAAGAAATAATGTATCATCCAGTATCTCGTGGAATATATTTATCAGTAATTAATTTTCAATTATCTACAATTAAATTAACTGATTGTAAATCATTGATATTTATTTTTAATTTATTTAACATTTGTGTTAAATTATATTTAATTGTAAAAGAATAAACAAAATTTGTTAATTCTTTTAAAAATTGTTTTTTATCAACATCATAGAACTTATCAATATTATACTGTTTAGAATAAGTATTTCAATTTTTATATAAATCCATAAATTTATCACTAGGTTTATCGTAAGAAACACCAGTTGAATAACTATCCTTTAAAAAATCTAAATATCATTTATCGTTATAAGTTAATGATTTTGATGTTTTTAAAGTAGGATTAATAAAATAATTGGTATCACTTCAATTTTCAAAAAAAGTACTGCGTAAAAACATCATATTAATAAAATCAGTTTCATTAATGCCCGTTTCTAAAATCCGCTTTATTCTTGCTTTTTCTTCTGTTTGTTGTGATTGATGGTTTTGTTGTAATGTCATTGCCCCTAACGAGAAAAAAGAAATCAATAAAATTGGTACAAAAGAAAATAATACTAAAAACTTACGCATTATTATCTACCAACTTATTTTTACGATTTTCTTTTATTAATTTAATAATTTCATTAAATAAATAACCATAAAAATAATAAATTATTAAGATATATCACAATATATCAAATCATAAACCATAAAATATATAACCATTTATACCACTATATTTTTCTTTTAATTCTTCAATCGTTGAAACTGTATCTAATATACATACAAGCGTTAACGAAAAACTTATAATAAGATATAAAATTAAATCAACCCAAGATATAAATAAACCATTTTGTTTCTAGAGTGCACCCCAAAAAGTAAGTAAAATAAAAAAAGATTTTGCTAAATTTTTATAGGGGGTGCATTTTTATATGGCAAAAAAAGGACAAAAATATAACAAATATACATCAGAATTTAGAACAAAAATCATTGAGGAAATTAAACAAAAAAGTTGTTGAATAGTAGCAAAACAATATAATATAAATGCAAATACAGTAGAATCTTGATGAGCAAATCATAAAAAAGGAAAATTAAACAATCCTAAAGGACCTAAAATTTCTTTTGGCAAAAGAAATTTAGAATATTATAAAACAAGGTATGAATTATTAAAAAAGCTCCATGACTTTTACAATTAAGCAAACTAAGAATTGTCTCTTTTATTAAACAAAATTTTTGTGAATATTCAATAAAATTATTACTAGAAGTAACAGGGTTAAAACGTAGTTATTGAGATAAATATAAAAATTATGACAGTAGCAAAAAAGATAAAAAAGCAATAAATGATATTGTAAAAGTCTATGAAGAAAATTTAAAACAATTTGGTTATCGAAGAATTACTAAATATTTAAAGGAAGATTATGGTATAAAATATAATTCAAAAAAAGTTTTAAGAATTATGCGTGATAATCAAATACAATCTGAATATGTAAGAAAAATGAGAAGAAAAATGAAATATAAACAGAATAAAGAAAAAAGCTTATTGCAATATCCTGATTTAATTAATCGTAAATTCAATGATATAAAAACAAGGTTTTCAGTACTATATACTGATGTAACATATTTAATTTGAAAAGGAGAAAGATATTATCAATCAACAATTATTGATGGATATACTAAAGAAATAGTTGATGTAAAGTGATCTAAATATAATGACAATAAATTAGTAATGGATAATTTAAATGATGCAATTAATAAAATAAAATTAATAAAAAAAGATCTGAATGGAATAATAATTCACTCAGATCACGGATATCAATATACATCCACTATTTATCACGATAAATGTTTATCTAACGGTATTACAATTTCAATGGGAAAAAATTACCACTGTGCAGATAATATTGTTATAGAAAGTTTTCATTCATTACTTAAGAAAGCTACAATCCATAATAAAATATATAATTCACATGAAGAATATATACAAGATGTTATAAAATGAAATACATGATATTCAAATCGTAAAGAAAAAGATATAATTAAAAAAAGTAAATACTTTTTATTAGTACTTACTAAAATGGGTGCACTCTATTCTTTTCTTTTTTATTTTCTACATTACTTTTCATAAATTCAACTCCTAACTATACAATGTTTTTGAAATAATAAAACCAATAATATATAAACTTGATATTGTTAACATTAACGGATGACTAAATAAAATCGCCATTTTACCAAAAATAGATAACAACCAAGTATCAGAATTATATAAATCCATAATAATATTTTTTGCTGATGTCAACTGATTAATAATAACTGTAATAAAACCAGTACCAAATATAGTAATTGCCGCTACTAATAAAACTAACTTAATCATATAAAATCAACTCCTTACTTATTTTTTTATTCTTTTAGTGCTATGAATTCTTTTAAATCCTTGTTCTCTTGTTTTTGCTTGTTTTGCTAAACTTGATAATTGTTGTTTATTGCGACTAACTTTAAATTGTTTTCGTTCTTTAATATGTTTTTGTAAACCTTGTTTAGTACTAGAAACACCCCGAACAGTAGCACCGTATAGTTTAGAATTATTGATAACACCACTTTTAACCATTGAACCTAAATCGTTATAATTAGTTGATGTTCCGTGAATTGCATAAATAGATAATTTAATAACCATAAAAAAGATTAAAAAATAATCAATTGTTATATTTGTCATTGGTAATTTAGTATTTCAAATTACATCAAAAACAAATAAAAAAGTATCAGAAATAAAACTAAAAATCTTATTTCAATTATCGTTATTAACGCTTTCACTTAATAAATTACTCATTTTTTATTTTTCCTTTTCCTTTTTTGGTAGTCGGAAAAAAGTTGAGGTTTTATAAAAATTATAAATAAAGTAATTAAATACAAATTAAAGTAATCGCTTATTAGAGCGATTTTTTTATTTGCATTATTCATCAGATAGTATCTTTAAAATTAAAAATTAACCTATTTTTTCCCTACAAATTAGTTAATTTTTATAATTTCCTTTCTGTGATTTATTATATTTTTTCGGTTTAACAACTAATAATATCATTTTTAATAAAGGTACTATCTGATGAATAATGCAATCTAAAACTTAATATTTTTTGATGCTTAAAGATGGATAACTCATCTATGGCACGAAGCCTTAAAGAAAGTGTGAAAGCGATTGGATTTACTACTCCTATTTATTTCTTTAATTCTCGGCAAGATTAATCACTTGCGAAATGTCAGAGCATGTGTTTTTTGGCTTGTTTTCATAAAAAAAAGTGCTGTTAAACCGAAAAAAACAATATCGGACACTAAAAAAACAAGAGGGTTGGAACTCCAAAAGGTTATTTTCTTTATATAAAGTTGTGTAGGGATGGATGAAGCGTAATTAATAACTGGGTAAACTGTTTTTTGTTTATTTCCGTATGGGGGATAAACTCTATCAAAATATCCTATCCGCCCCCGCTCACTTCCCAAAGTGAAGCGGGCGGCGAAGCAATTAAATACTAAAATAAATTATTTACTAAATATCAAAATATTAACCAATAAAGGAATATTATGTTTTTTTACAGAAGGAAAAATATTTGATGAAAAAATGAAATAAAAAAATTAAAAATAAATTACAAGAATTAATGATACGAGCTTATCCAGTAACGGTAAATGATATTAATAATGAAATTTGAGCAACAAATAAAAAGAATTAAGGAGTATAGATAAAATGACAGAATATAAAAGCAAATATATTAATAAAACTTGAAATGAAATAACAGCATCATTTGATTGAGTTAATTGTCAACCTATTAATTGTCGTATTTCACATCATAAAAAGCATTATGATTTGCAATGTTTAGAATGAGCCAAAATGTACTTAAATTTATTTAAAAACAAGTGAGATGTTATTGTTTCATATATGCAATATTATAAAATTAACGATATTTTAGATTTAGCATCCGATGGATGAAAAATATTACAAATTGACAAAAAAATAAAACAAATAAATTAAAATATATTATTGCAATTGACCCTGCTGGAGTTGGACAAACTGGTATTATTATTTATAATGTTTTGCAAAAGAAAATAATTAATAATATTACTTTTAATTCCAAAAATGAAGAAGAAGCAATAAATAATATATATTTAATATTAAATCAATTTAAAAATAAAATTTGTTCTTATTTAAATAAAGTTGTTGTAATAATTGAAGATTATCAACTTCATAAAGGTTTAAAAATAAAAAATCCATTATCTACTCCTAAATTCATTGGTGGTTTAAAAGTTTTATGTAAATATCTATTTAATTTAAATTATGTTTTACAATCGCCAGTTGTTAAAAAAATTATATTTATAAAGGAAATATTAAAATGTCAGAGCACGAATTAGATGCTTGAAAACATTTACAATATTTTTTAAAAAAGGAAGTGATAAATAATGACTATAACAGAATCAATTAAATTTAACAAAATTAAAGAAGAAAATGAAACACTTAAAAAAGAACTTGCTGAAAAAGATAAAGAAATATCTAAATTAAAACAAGATGTGGCAGATTTAGAATGTAATCAATATACTTTAGAAGCAAAACAATTATATAAAGAAGATTTTTACAAAAATCCATATTCAACAGGTTCTATCGATTGAATATTAGTTGACAGTTCAAAATATGACAAATTATCTAATAAGGATGTTAAATAATGTCTCAAACAAAAAGTAATTTACCTAAAAATTCTAATAACTGTAAACCTAAAATAAAAAATAAAAAAGTTAATAAGTTAGAATTAACTGTTAGATTACATGAAAATCCTATTAAAACAAAAATTAAGGCTCTTGTTGCTGGTGGTGTTGAAGTTGATGCTTGTTCGGCTAAATGTCAGTGAGAAGGATTAAATTACTCAACATTATCAATATATAACCCATCTGTTTTAACTGAGTTTTTGAAATTAAAAAAAGATGATGAGATAAAAATTAAAGGCTCAGTATTTAATCAGTTAAATATAAAAACTAAGCGCTATTTTTTGTCTTTTAGAGTAGATAGTTTTGAAATTATACAAAAAGCAATTAGAAAAAGAATAAATACAAATATTAAAAAATAGGAGGAAAAACAATGGCATTAAAAAATGTAAAATATGTTCTTATTGATGAAAATAATGAACCTATTAAAAATGAAGATGGTAGTTTAGATATTAAAACTGCTGAAATTATTTTAGAAAATACTGCTGAAGTTGAAGAATTTAATGCAAGTAATTTAGAAAATAATAATCAGCAAATCAACGAACTACAAACAAAAAATACTGAATTAACTTCACAAATTGAACAACAAACAATTCAATTAAAACAAATTGAAATAATTGACTTTATTAATTCTTTAACTGATAATGAAGAATTTAAAAATGTTTTATTAAAGTCTTATGATATTACTGATGATATTGAAATCATTAAAGCACAATTGCAAAGTGTTTATGATGAATTAATTAAGGTACAAATAGTTAATACTGGTGGCGTACCAAAAGCAGAAAACAAAGAAAACAATATTTTAGATACAGACAATGTATTTAATAAATAAGAAAGAAGGAGATAATTGTGGCACAAAATCCACAAAGAATTTTCGGAGATATTGCTAATCAAGCAACACAAAGAGACCGAGAAACATTTGAACAATGATATTTACAAACTTATCAACAAAAATTTAGTTGAGAAGCACTATTTGCGTGAAAAGAAGCCAATAAGTTTGGTTTAACATATAAAAGAAAGAAAAATATTAAATACAATGAAGGTCTAGGAAACGAAGGACAAGTATTTAATACTGATGATAACCTACTAAAATATTCAACAGTGGAATTTGAAGATGGAATTGTTGAATTAGATACAATTTTAACTTTTGCTCGTAAATTAGATCCCATAGAAAGTGATTTTAATCCTAATCTTTGAGCAGCTGATATTGAACAAGCAATGGATACTGAAGTTGCTTATAAACGTAATAAAATTTTAGAAATTATTAATAAAGGAACAGTTACAACTATTCAAGGCAAAAAAGCAGATGATACAAATGCTTTACAAATTCATGATGAAATTATGGATAAAATATATGAAAACGGCTTTACTCCATCAGAAACAATTGTTTTAGGTTCGGCTGATTTTATTCGTGGAATTCGTAATAAATTACAGTTACAACTTGGAGCAAACGACCAAATAAATAGTGTAATCACAACAAGTGGAGCAATGAAAACTGTTGAAGGAACAACATACTATATGGTTCCTAAAAAATTACCAATTATTAATAAAGATGGTTCAGAAGGAACAATTGAATTATTACCAAATGGAGTTAATGCAATTGCCTTTAAGTTTAGCAAAAAATATGACCCTCTTATCTTACGCAAAAAAGACCATACTCCGTTAAGAGTTGGTGCTGCTGCGTTAGGTACTGGTATGGGTAATACTTTGATTATGGAAAGAGTTTTATATTTAGGTGGAGCAGTAGTTGAACCTAAGGGAATTATTAAACATATTGTTGCAAAAATTGATATTAGTAAAATTAATAAAATAGATAAACCAACTATACATGTTACAGACCCAACAAAAGCAACAGCCGAACAGTTAAAACCACAATTTAAAGATGTTGTTTTAAAAGCAGTAAAAGCAGTAAATAGTTCTTTAACTGAAAGTGATTTTGATTACTTTATTGAAAGTAAAGGTGAAGACTGACCAATTAATATTACAAATGATAAAACAGTTGCAGTTCAAATTGAAGGTAAAAACAACGCTACTGGTCAAACAAATCCGATTGATGTTAAAATTAAAAATTCTTAATAGTACTAAAAAATAGTACTTTTTCGTTTGATAAATGATATGCCAATTGGAACATCTAAAACAGCCCTTATTTATGCTGTTAAAAAAAATCCAACTAGATTGTCAATCCAACAACAAGAAAAAAGTTTTGGTTTACAGTTATTAGAATTTTTAGGAATTCAAGTTTTAGCTCTTGGTTTATCAGTTTTAACTGGTGGTATTGCTTCGGCTGTTGGTCTTGGTGCGGGATTATCTAATTTTGCCGCAGCATTTATCTCGTTTGGAGTAGAAACAGCAACCGATTTTGCCGTAAATCAAATATATGATAAATTAACATCAGAAGTAACAGCAAAAAGTACCGCCTTAAATTTGTTACCAGCAATTGGTGGAATTGGTAAATTAACGCGTGCTGTTCGAACAACTAGAATTTTAAAATTAGCAAAAGAAACTAAACTACTTGAAAAATTAGGTGTAATAACTGCTAATAATTTAGAAGATGTTGTAAGGCAAGTTACAGATAAAAAGATTTTATCTTCTAAATTAATATTTGATTTTACAAAGCATGCTAATAATGAAACTTTATTATATACAATTGGAAAATTAGCCCGAAATGATTTTTATAAAGGTTTTAAAGTTTCTAATTTAGAAACAATTAATAATTTATTAAAAATTGAGAAAAATATTCAAAAAATAAGTCCTAAATTAGTTCAAAAAATACCACGCGTGAATGAAAAAAATGCTAATAAATGATTGTCTGAATATGGATTAAATATTGATAAAATAAGTAAAATTAATACTAATGAGTGATATAACATTATGACTAATCTTCATAAAAAAGGTGTTGGTAAAAATCTACTATTAAATGCTAATTTAATGAGGGGCAGTAAAATATATAATAATAAATTATTAAATATTTTTCATCAAACACCAATTAAATTAAATAAAATTTTAAATCATTTAAACCCAAATTTTTATATTCAAAAAGTAACTAAAAAATTATTAGCCCCTATTGAAAAACAAATAATTACTATTAAACAAAAAGTAATTAGTAAAATTACTGATAAAACTAAAAAAATATTATCTAAATTTGAAACTAAGGCTATTAAAAAAGGTCAATTATTACCTTTTGCTTATGGTTCTGATGTTTTTTTAGCAGTTAAAATTGTTCCTTTATCAGTTGCGGGTGAAGTTGCTTTAACAATATATTACAAAAATCCTAAATATGTCCCTATTGTCGTTATGACAACTTTAATCAAAGCAGAACAGTTTGTTTTGGCTCCTGAACCGTTTAAATTCTATATGAACAGTGAGTGGTTTATTGGTTGGGGATTTAAAAAAACAAGTTTGTTTAATTTAGTTTCTATTGCCCCACTTGCTTATCAGCAAGTAGTAAAAGATAGTTTTAAAATATATCGGACAATTGCTAAGATATTAAAAATGCAAGAACAATTTAAAAATAACTTTAATAAAGATAAATTGTTAAATACGCTAGAAGATAGTGCAATTACTAGTTTATTGGGTAATGGACTAGTATTTCAAGCATATAAACAACTCAGAACAAAACAAGATTTAAACAAAAAAATTAAAACAAAAACACTATCAAGTAGTAAAAAGTTTATCTTAAATAAAATCAAATCAAAAAGAAATAAATGATAAGGAGATGATTAAATGTTAAATGAATTATGACAAAATGTTACTTTGGAAAATTATAATAATTTTATTCCAATGACAGGTAAAATTACACAAGTTCCAGTTCGTTATAATAAGTTCTTTAAAGGTGATGTAGAATTATGATTTAAAACATTTGCTTTAAGAGCCCAAAATATGATTAATTCTTACTTAAACTATCCATTTTCAAAGCTAAAATTTGAAACATTTAAAGACCCATTATTAAAGAAAATTTGTATTAATATGGTGTTTATTACGATTGAACATTGAACATTTAATCGCATTCCAATTGAATTTTTTACTTCGGCAAATATGAGTGTTGGTGATATTAATTATTCTTCACAAAATGACCCTATGGCAACATGACAAGGTCTATTGCCTACCTATGCAAAATCATTGGCTAATCTAACAACTTTAAAGAAAATGTTTCGTACTTTTCAAGAAGAAGGTATTGATTTAACAATGATAGATTTAGAAGCATATTATACTCAGTTAGAAGTTGATGCTTTATTAGAAAAAGAAAAAACTGAAAGAATAGAAACCGATGACAAATTAGATAAAAAAATAGATAATTTAATAAATGAAGAAAGAAATGAAAGAATTAAAGAAGATAATATTTTAGACAATAAAATAAATAAAAAACAAGATGTTGTTAATAAAGATACAAACTTAGAATTAAACAATTTAATTGCTGACAGTACTATTGAAAGCAAAAATCAAATTCAATCAATTAATATTTTGACAAATGATTTAAAAATTGCAAATCCAACTGAAGAAACAGCACCAAATTTTACAAAAGCAGTCAGAGCAATACAAAACAATATTCAAGTACCAATAACAAAATCTATTAATGATAAATCAACAGATGAAGAAGTACCAACTGCAAAAGGAGTATACAATTCTTGTATATGACAAGATGTTGATACTGATGATTTTATAGTAAATAGTCAAGATTATCAAATTAAAGATTTTAATAGAATAAATTATATTTACAAAATTTCTGCTTCCCCCTTTAAGTGACCTTATTCTGGAGTAATCGAAACATTTTATTATTTTAATAATAATATTAGTGCATCATTTGTTGGTGGTTATAGTTTAGAGATTACTGTTAATGGAATTGTTAATGTTAAAGATAAAACTGATAAAAATTCACCAATGGGAACATTATTTATTTGAAGAAAAAAATATTAATTAATAAATTAGAAAGGAAGTGATTTTATGCCAAAAGTTACTATTAAAGATTTAATTATGTTTTTGAAAATATTTGGATTTTCATCATTGTTTTTTATCGCAGGAATTATTATTTGTTTTATAGGAGAAAAAACACTAGGTATTTCTTGACCAGCATATGTTATAGTTTCAGCAATGCTTATTGGAGCAGGAATTATTGTTTTAATTATTGAAACAATTAAATTTATCAAAACACATAAAAAAGAACAAAAACAAGATAGTATTGAAGATGTTATTAAAAAAGAAGAAACAAAATAAAGAGGTGTTATAAATGGGATTGTTACCAGCCAAAAAGAAATTAAAAAAAGAATATGATATTGATAGTTATTATCTTAATTTAGCATCAACAATTACTAATCGTAAAAATGTTACTGTTCAAAAACATAATGAGATTTTAGAAAAAAGAATTTGTGAAGATAATGCTAATTTTTTAAATCCACGAGATTTAGAAATTAGCATTTATAATTTTATTACTAATCAACAAATAAACTCTAAATTAATTAATATTTTTTTAAAAATGCAAGACTTTACTAATAAGAATTGATATAACGAATATAAAATTAATAAAAATGGTAAGGGTGCATATTTTATTTTTGCTAATAATTCAAAACTTAATTTTATTACTATTGATTTTTACAATGACCATTATGATGAATTAGGTAATTTAGTATCTTGCACTTTTGATTATGACCCTTATATTAAAAATGACCAGAGTATTTTTATTACTGAAAAATTAGAGATTGATTCTGTAACTAAACAAGTTAAAGTTATTAGAAAGTTAAAAACACGATTATATAGTACTATTACCGACTTATATATTGATGATGTTAAATGAAATAACTATACAACTTTACAAAGAGAAGAAATATTGCCACTTAATTTTATTCCAATTGAAATAATTCCTAATAACTCTAATTTTGAACCTTCTGCTCGCTATGGTAAGCAATTTGCTAGTATTTTAGATATTATTGCTGAAAAGATAATGTTAGACCCATTGTTAAATAGTGGTAAATTTACTATTAATACTAACGGCGTGACTGGTGTGGTTGACCAAGAAATTAGTAAAATGCTGGCATCATTTATTGAAAATGACTTGTTATTAGTTGAAGGAGACCCTGATAGTAATTTTCAACCAGTAGACTATATCGCTGGTAATTTTAAAGGTGAACAATTAACTAAAATATATGATTGATTGTTAACTAATTACTATAAAATAAATCGCCATCATGTTCCCGCAATCGCTAAGGGAGCACAACAAACGCAAGCAGAAGTTGCTGGTGTAAATATTCAAACAAATGCATCATACGAACAAATGATATACATTAGAGAGATTAAATTAACTGAATTTATTATTAAGTTAATTAAATATGATAATGCTGTTTTAAATAGTAGAACATTCAATATTAAAAATATTGATGAGTTAATTGTTGATGTTCGCTTACCAGTAAATGCTACTTTAAACAAACAATTAAAAAACAACGAAACTATTATCAATATTCCTAATGAAGAAGGAGAACAAGAATAATGTTAAAACCATCTGAAAAAATGTTAGCAAAATTAGCAGAAAATGATGAACCAATTGATTATTCAATTGATAGTATTCCGTTAGATTTTGCTATTCAATCACAGTATAGCGACCCCGATTTAGAACAATTATTTAGTGAAGACCGTGCTAGAACCCTTTATATTTATAAAATTAATAATCTTGTTAAGACAAAGCAAAAACCAATCTTAAACTACTCTCAAAATAGCGTTAAAATAGGTTTTATTGACAAAGATGAATATATTAAAATAACTGGTTATGAAATTAGTGATTTTAATTTTAAATTACAAATTCAACAAAATACCACAGTCCAAGATAATAGCACAAGTTATGTAATGATTGATGAAAAAGATATTTTAATTAATGATATTTCAAAAAAAGACAAAAAATTTTTAGAATCCTATGACTTAAAAATAGTATCTATTAATGAACCAATTACCGAAGACAACAAAAATGAATGTTATATCATTGAAGAATACAAACGCCCTTATTCACCTGATGGTGTTGATATTATTAAATCTACTCATTTAGTTAAAATAACTGACTTTAAATGAAAAAATCAAAATAGTATTCATTTAGTATTACATAAATCATTACCCGAAGATACTGTCTTTACTGGAATTGAAATTAAATATCCTAAATCAATGTTATTTGGAAATATTAAATGCTGAGGCAATGTGAATGGTGTTTATTCTTATCCACAATCAATTATTCAAAATGCTAACTTAGTACCCTTACTATCAATGCCAATTGAAACAAAACCTAATGTACGAATATTTCAATATTGATTAGGATATAGTTTTTTATCATGAGTAATTGCATTAAATTATATTGAGGAAAAGGATTGTTTAATTTTAACTAGTATAGATGATTTACCATCTAATAAACAAAAAAAAGTATTTAATAATGTTAGAATTGCTAGTGGAAAAATAAATTTTGCTGGAACTAGTGCAACATTTCCTTCAGAAGCCCCAAAACCAAACTGACCAGAAGGTAATCAAATAACTATAAAAGATAATGATTATGTTCAAGTAGCAAATTATTCATTAGGTATTGGTATTGGTACTCGTGATGTTGCAAAATGAGTATCAACAATTGGAAATAATAATAATAATAATTATGGTAATGTTGTTTTAGAATTTAAACAAGCACCTGTAAAAGGTAATTTAGCAGATGTATTGAAAAAAATGCTAACTTATAGATATAATTATGATAGAAAATTTGAAGGTGCTAAATATGATGAAAAAAGAAATCCTATAAATAAAATTGCTGAATTACGCCAAAAATTTGAAGGACAAAAACCAGAAAATGTTATTGATGGTTTATTTGAAGAATGAAAATTTAGAAACCCATCTTATCTTAATGATAGGGCAGTAAAAAGATTTAAACAAATTGTATACATGTTGTCAAATTATGTATATAGTAATATGGCAGTAAATAAAGGTTATAATGATGATATTAAATTAATTGCTCCGTATTATTTTGAACTAGTTTCAATATCAAATGAATCAGAAAAAGATTACTGAATATTTGAAGATTGCAGAGTTAAATTAAAATCATCATATTTTAATTTTTCTGATTTAAAAAATATTAATATAGAAAATATAAAATTAAATAATTTAAAAAATATAAATAATAATATTTCAGAAAATAAAGTTTATCAATTAGAAACAAATTTTTTTAATTGATTATCAATAACAAACGAATTAGAAACAAATAATATTCCTTCACTTATTCCGGCAGAAATTAAACTATCAGATGGAGAATATGGCAAATACTTAACTAATTTAATTATTTCTAATAATAAATTAGAAATATGTTTAGAAAAACTATTTGATTTTCATAAAGAAAGCATTATATATTCAAAATCAGAATGATTAAATTTAATTAATAATTTTGTTGAAAATAATATTAAAATACTTTTTTCACAAAATATTAATTTTTTAAGCAAAATTGAAATATCAGGAATATGAGGTTATGGAGATTATGATATTACAATTTTTACTGAAAAAGAACAAATTAATATTAATAATTTAGAATTATTTAATAAAAACAATGAAAAATTATCATTAGTTACAATAGAAATGTAAAAAAAGTCATTTATTAAAATGACTTTTTTAATTTATGAAATAATCATCAGGATATTTTCTATCTCATTCTTTTGAATAAACATCTGAATTTCATGTATCTATATTAAAACTATATAAATTCATTTTTTTTTCAAATTTATTGAAAAATCCTCCTAAGGCAATAGAATATAATTTATCAGGATAACTTCCTTCAACAATTGGATTGTTTGTACAATAAAGTTTTATTGCATATTTTTGTAAATTTTTATTATCTTTTGTTTTGTATCTTATTTTCATTTTTCCAATTTTTTCACCTTTATTACAAACTATTGTAGTATTATCTCTTTCAAAAAAAGTTCTATATTTTTTGTCTTTTTCATGAGTAATTGCAGTAAGTGTAACTAATACAATCATGCATAAAATTAAAATGGTAGATAATATTATATATATTGATATTATTTTATGTTTTTTAACTAATTTCAACAACTTCATAATAATTATCCTTTCAATATTATTTAAAGTTTTTAATCAATCTGGGCTCGCGGGATTTTCATAAGTTTTGCGAAAAATGCCTTAAAGTTTAAAAAAACTTTTGCCGCGCTTTTCAAAATACTTGGGAAAAATTCTAAGCGTTAAGCGAAGAATTTTATAAAGGTTCCCAAATTTATTTGAAAGAATCTCAAAATCTTTTTTAACTTGTAAGTCATTTTATCACAAAAATTTAAGAAAATCAACCGCTCGCCCAATTCCTGCAAATGATTTTTATAGTCTTAATGATATAATTAAAGCATTTAAAGAAAGGAAGTATATTTAATTTTATGTATAAAAAAGGAAATAAAGTTAATGTTAAAATAACAAACATTACACCTTATGGTGCTTTTTGTAGAGCAGAAAAGGCTGGTGGTTTAATTTATATTAGTGAGATTTCAGATTACTTTGTTAGAGATATTAGAGATTTTTTTGATGTTGGTGATGAAATTGAAGTTGAGATACTAGATTTTAATTCAGTTAGAAAACATCTTAAATTAAGTTATAAAAATTGTCATCCTGAACTATTGAAAAATGATGATGGTAATAAAATACAAGAAAAATCACCTAGTTTAGAAAAATCATTAAATACTAATTATTTAATAAATAAAAAGTAAATAAAATTTATAAATTTTAGAAGGTTTTTAAAACCTTTTTTATATTTTCATTTTAAAACGATATGGATAAGAACCATAAAACAAAGCATCATATGGGTCATGGTACATTTTACTATCGGGTGTGTTTGTTTTGGTATCACTAAATCTTAGTTCACTAATGCACTTATCTAAAAATGGAAAATTATTTAAAATGCCATATATTTTGCCTTGGACAAACATTTTTCTTATTCATGTTACACGATTGATTATACCCGCTTCTTTATTCAACGAAGTTTGATGTTTTTTAGCTTTAAACATTTTAATTTTATAACCCAAATAAGGGTAAATATCTTCTTGCAATTTTTGCATAAAATCGTGGGCATTAATATCATAATGAAATGTAGCATATTCAAAACCATAAAATTTATCAAAAGTATTGATTATTCATTGTCCGTAATGTTCAACTATTTCATTTAAATTCATTGCGTTTTTTGGGGTAACAACATTTTCTTCAATTAAATATTTATCATATTCATTATTTTCATTAATTTTATAACCACTAAATAAAAACACCGTGTGGTCTTCACTACCATTAGCATAATCCACACCAATTGAATAACTATCAAATTGATACTGTTTTGTATTGGAATTATAAAAATCTTGTAAATTATACTCTTTAATATATTTACGATAATTTCGTAAAACATAAATACTGGGGTCATTATCGTTATATTCAAAACCGTAGTATTCAAGTTCAAATAAATCAGGTCGTTCTTGTTTGTTTGTTAAAACAAGTTTTTTAGTAATATTAGGTATTTTATTTCAAACAGCACCCATTGTTAATCGTAAATTAAAAATACCCAAACCATTAAATGCTTTTTTGTTTTCTGAATATACTTGATTGTGTTCTTTTAAAATATTTTTAATTCTTTCATTTAAGGGTAAATATGGGGTTACAAATTTTTCATAAAAGACATGGTACTTATCAAAAGGATTAAAAGTAAATTGATTAGAATATGTTTTATGAAAATATGTTGTTACTGTTATGTATTGTTTTGCTATGTTGTCTCATTCTTGAAATGTCCAAGATAATTCTGTTACTGGAATAGGATTATCTAAATTATATTGTTCATTATCATTTTCGTCTATATATTTTTCATAAGATACTTTTAAACTTTTTGAACGAAACATTGAAACTCTTAAATTATTATATCTTTTATCTAGTTCTTTGTCCGTTAAAATTTCTTTTTCTTCAGCATGTATCATTTCATCTGTTCACGCCGATATAATACCACTACCTTTACCAACTTTTCCCATAATTTTATTACCATTAGCATAACCCGCAAAAGCAATGCGAACACCACTAGGAAAAACAATTTCTCCACCTTCTTTAACATTTTTAGGTCAAACAATGCCATTTTCATTGTTAGGTCCTATATCAATCCCATATTTATCATATAGATAGTTGCAGACATTAATTGTATCGCCAAATGTAGTATCTTCGTGAGTGTTGGCATATCTTCGTAGAATATTAGATGAAGCATTGGTAAAATTACAAGCAAAAAATAATTTTTCTGCTAAATGATTTCATGTTTTATTAGTACCACGCCCCGCTGAAACAAACTTAAAAAAAGTTGGCGAAGTAAAATATCGGGCATAACTATCACCAACAAAATCTTTAAATACTTTTCAATCAAAGCCAAAATTATAGTCACTGAAATTTAAATCATATTTTTTATTTAAATGTTCATAACTAGTAATTCGTTTTTTATTATTAATTTTACTAAATTCTTGCATATTTATTGACCTCTTTATTTTATATATAATACATTATAAGAAAAAATGAAAGGAATTTGTATAAAAATGAGAAAATTTAAACATTTAACATTTGATGAACGAGATTTATTTAAAGATTTATTATTATCTGATACTTGTAAAAAGAAAAATGGCACAATTAATTTATCTGAAATATCACGACAAACGGGTCGTGGAGTTAATACTGTTAAAAGAGAAATTAAGCGATTTAAAAATATACAATATTATAATCCATATCAAGCACAAAAAGATTATAAACAAAAACGTAAAAAATGCATTAAAAAACTACCTAAATTTACAAAAGAGCAGTTAGATTTTATTAAAATAAGATTTAATAAATACCACTATACACCCGAACAATTAATTTATCGTTATTTCTTGGAATTTGGTGTTAAATTTCCTGTTTGTGTTAAAACATTGTATAAATGAATTCGCTTAGGTGAATTTGGATTAAAAAAAGAAAATTTACCCCATCGTGGTAAAAAATACAAAACAAAAGGAAAAACTGATAATCGTGGTAAATTAACTAACTTTAAATCAATTTGAGATATTGAAAATAAAGTTTCTAATGTTGGATGATTTGAAATGGATACTGTTGTAGGAAAAGACCATCAATCTAGTAATTTAGTTTTAGTAGAACAATCAAGTAAAAATTATTTTGTAATGAAATTAAAAAATAATACTGCTAATGAAGTTTTAGAAAAATTTAAAGATATTGTTAAAAATAATAATTTAATTGGGAAAATTAAAGGAATAATAACTGATAGAGGAAAAGAATTTAGTAAATGAAGAGAAATGAAAATATTTGCTGAAACACAAGTTTATTTTTGTGACCCCGGTAAACCACAACAAAAACCATTAATTGAGCATATGAACGGTGAATTTAGATATTGACTTTCTAAGGGAATTGATTTTAATAATATTAGTCAAAAAATGATAGATTGAGTAGTTAATGTTATAAATGATAAACTCCGACCATGTTTAAATTGATTAAGTGCAAAGACAATGTTTTTACAAAATTTTAAATAAATTTATTAGTTAAAATTTAATAAATTATTTTTAGTGCGCTTAAATATGAATAAAATAAGATAAAATTACAAAAATTTAATTTTTTCTGAAAAAGTTGTTGCAATTTATTAAAAATATTTTATTATTAACTTAACAAGATATAAATTTGCCGTTTATATATACACAGCGCCAATCATAAACATAATACTTTTTATCAACTGGAAATTTACTTGGCATAAAATATTTAGCATCCATTTGTAATAATCCTAATTCTTTAACTTCATATCTTGGATGTTGTCTTTTAATTTTTTTAATTTTATTTTTTATTTTTAATCATCGTTTATCTTTTTTAAGTCAACGAAAAAATGTTTTTAAATTTTTTGGTGCTTTATTTTTTAATTCTTCGCCATGAATTCCTTTTTTTAAATTATAAAACAATGATAAAACACCACCAGCACGTTTATCAGAATATTCAAAATATAAATCACAGATATTTTCACGAACATCATTACTATATTGATAATTAATATTATTAGGAACTGTTAATTTTAATAATAAATCTTCAAAATTATTATTTGCATATGCAACTAAAATTTTATTCGCTAAATAATAAAAAGTTGAAAATTTATTTTAAAATATTTTTTAATTAAATCTTTTAATAACAACTTAGTTTCAAGAAAAAACTCCTTACATAAATTAATATATGCAAATATTTTCTTTTTTATTCTTTTATAATATTTATTTTGATAATTTTTACTTAAAAAATCTTGCAATTTTGCTTGTAAATCGCTTAAATTAGAGTTATTAATAATATATTTCATTAATTTACACCCACCTTAAAAATATATATTATAATTATTGTTAATTATAACATTTTGAAATTAATTAACTTTTTATTAGTTATTATTTACAATTTGTAAAGAAAGAAGAGAAAATATTATGCATGACTTAATAAACCTAGACGAAGATTTAAGAAAATGTAAAAATTGTAGTTTTATTACTCAAAAAATAGATGATAAATGAATGACTATAAATATTGGCGATAAAAACTGTGATAAATAAAAATTAATTTTATCTTTAATTTATAAAATATATCAAATACCCAACTAAAAATGTTAAAATGATTATAATATTTTAAAAAAAAGGAAAAATTATATGAAAAAGATACTTAGTATTTTAGGAACAATTGGAATAACAGCAACAAGTACAACATCATTAATTAGTTGTGAAAAACCAAATAACAATGAAAACGGGGGGTAATAAACCAGAACCTAAACCCGAAAAACCACAAGAACCGCCAGTTGAAGGTAATTGAAAATTAATTACTGATTATAATTCATTTGTTTTTAATATAGATAATAAATTTTATTTTTTTGTTTTTCAACCTTTTAATAGTAAACAATGAAAAATATTAAAATTTAAACATGATACAGATTACGCCAAAGAAATAAATGGTATTCCATTTATTCCCAGTGATATAAAAGTTTATGTTGAAATGGGTAAATTAAAAGGTCTTTATTGTTGAGATAGAGTTGGTGAACCACAAAAACCAACAATTAATCTAAATACTGGTGAAATTACAGATTGAAATATTGATAATCAAAATAAAGTTAAAGATTTTTTAAATAGATATTTAGATGTTATTTTTCAAGAAAATATTAGGGTTCAACAAGGCGGTAATCCCGATTATAATAGTCCTGTTGTTGGAACACAAAGAATAATTTTTGATTTTGAAATTGTTGATAATATGGAAAAATCTGTTAAAGGTAATATTTTAACTAAAAAATCAATTTATCGGATGATTTTAACAATTGATAAAAATAATAATATTATTGCTGGTAGTTTAGAATTATTTCATAATTGAAAATATGCAGATGAACCTGTTAAAAATCAAAAAGATAAATTAGGTTTTTTGTTTACTTTTATAAAAGATAAAGATAACATCTTTAATTTTGATGGAAATACTAATTCATATTTAGAAAATGGAAATATTAAATATTATGAACAGATGAAAGGTCAAATTGATATTAATAAGTTTTTAAAAGCATTTTTTGCGTATGCTTTGGTGCCAGTATTTCAAAATCGTAGTAATTTTATTGAAAGTGGTTATATTGATAATTTACAATATGATACTGTTTTAATTAACTTTTTTGGTTTAAAATTAGTTAATTTTAGAGATGTTTTAATTGATGAAAAAAATACTAATAAAAATCAATTTGAAAAATTATTAAATAGTATGTTTACAGTTTCACAAAATTTTTATAAGGATTATTTACGCACAATTTTTGATTTAGAAAATAATACTTATACACAAGGATATAATAAAAAATATGGTTTATTAGCAAATAATGGTTTTAAAATTTACCCACGATATTTTTATTTTTCTGATAAATATAAATCATTAGATTTTAAAATGTACTCTGCTTATAAAAATCGGTTTTATAACACAAATTATGGAGATGTATTTAACTATGATTTTTCAGTTGCAAATAATTATAATATTAATCAAAATGAAGGTTATGTTTTTGAAGGCATTTTAAAAAACAAATATGGTTTAAAATATAAGAAAATGGAAGAACAAAAAATCGGTTATAATGTTTTTGAATTACAAGCACAAAAAGAAAATGATATGTATCGATATTATGACTTTAATTTTGGAATTTATAACTGACAAGAAATTAATAATGGTGGATTATTTCCTGATAGTCAATGATGACAAGCACAATATGAAAGTTGTAGTTGATATAATTTAGCGTGTCATATCAGAAATGCTGCAATTTGAATAGTTAATAATATTCCTGGTATTAAGCAAGTAAACGAACTAGCGAATGGTGTTGGTAAAATATTTCAAACAATATATAGTTTTTTTAGTCAAACATTTGAAGTATGAAAATTTAGTCCTGCATTATATAGTACAATAACTAATTTATTCTTATTAATTATATTTATGAAATTTGTACGATTAATATAAAAAAGGAACTTAATAATAGTTCCTTTTTAACCTTTTCAATCTGTAATTTCACCAGTATTTAGATTAATTGTTGGTTTTTGTGGTTCACCAACTCTATCTCAACAATAAAGACCTTTTAATTTACCCATTTCAACATAAACTTTTATATCACTGGGAATAAATGGAATACCATTTATTTCTTTGGCGTAATCTGTATCATGTTTAAATTTTAATATTTTTCATTGTTTACTATTAAAAGGTTGAAAAACAAAAAAATAAAATTTATTATCTATATTAAAAACAAATGAATTATAATCAGTAATTAATTTTCAATTACCTTCAACTGGCGGTTCTTGTGGTTTTTCGGGTTTAGGTTCTGGTTTATTACCCCCCGTTTTCATTGTTATTTGGTTTTTCACAACTAATTAATGATGTTGTACTTGTTGCTGTTATTCCAATTGTTCCTAAAATACTAAGTATCTTTTTCATATAATTTTTCCTTTTTTTTAAAATATTATAATCATTTTAACATTTTTAGTTGGGTATTTGATATATTTTATAAATTAAAGATAAAATTAATTTTTATTTATCACAGTTTTTATCGCCAATATTTATAGTCATTCATTTATCATCTATTTTTTGAGTAATAAAACTACAATTTTTACATTTTCTTAAATCTTCGTCTAGGTTTATTAAGTCATGCATAATATTTTCTCTTCTTTCTTTACAAATTGTAAATAATAACTAATAAAAAGTTAATTAATTTCAAAATGTTATAATTAACAATAATTATAATATATATTTTTAAGGTGGGTGTAAATTAATGAAATATATTATTAATAACTCTAATTTAAGCGATTTACAAGCAAAATTGCAAGATTTTTTAAGTAAAAATTATCAAAATAAATATTATAAAAGAATAAAAAAGAAAATATTTGCATATATTAATTTATGTAAGGAGTTTTTTCTTGAAACTAAGTTGTTATTAAAAGATTTAATTAAAAAATATTTTAAAATAAATTTTCAACTTTTTATTATTTAGCGAATAAAATTTTAGTTGCATATGCAAATAATAATTTTGAAGATTTATTATTAAAATTAACAGTTCCTAATAATATTAATTATCAATATAGTAATGATGTTCGTGAAAATATCTGTGATTTATATTTTGAATATTCTGATAAACGTGCTGGTGGTGTTTTATCATTGTTTTATAATTTAAAAAAAAGGAATTCATGGCGAAGAATTAAAAAATAAAGCACCAAAAAATTTAAAAACATTTTTTCGTTGACTTAAAAAAGATAAACGATGATTAAAAATAAAAAATAAAATTAAAAAAATTAAAAGACAACATCCAAGATATGAAGTTAAAGAATTAGGATTATTACAAATGGATGCTAAATATTTTATGCCAAGTAAATTTCCAGTTGATAAAAAGTATTATGTTTATGATTGGCGCTGTGTATATATAAACGGCAAATTTATATCTTGTTAAGTTAATAATAAAATATTTTTAATAAATTGCAACAACTTTTTCAGAAAAAATTAAATTTTTGTAATTTTATCTTATTTTATTCATATTTAAGCGCACTAAAAATAATTTATTAAATTTTAACTAATAAATTTATTTAAAATTTTGTAAAAACATTGTCTTTGCACTTAATCAATTTAAACATGGTCGGAGTTTATCATTTATAACATTAACTACTCAATCTATCATTTTTTGACTAATATTATTAAAATCAATTCCCTTAGAAAGTCAATATCTAAATTCACCGTTCATATGCTCAATTAATGGTTTTTGTTGTGGTTTACCGGGGTCACAAAAATAAACTTGTGTTTCAGCAAATATTTTCATTTCTCTTCATTTACTAAATTCTTTTCCTCTATCAGTTATTATTCCTTTAATTTTCCCAATTAAATTATTATTTTTAACAATATCTTTAAATTTTTCTAAAACTTCATTAGCAGTATTATTTTTTAATTTCATTACAAAATAATTTTTACTTGATTGTTCTACTAAAACTAAATTACTAGATTGATGGTCTTTTCCTACAACAGTATCCATTTCAAATCATCCAACATTAGAAACTTTATTTTCAATATCTCAAATTGATTTAAAGTTAGTTAATTTACCACGATTATCAGTTTTTCCTTTTGTTTTGTATTTTTTACCACGATGGGGTAAATTTTCTTTTTTTAATCCAAATTCACCTAAGCGAATTCATTTATACAATGTTTTAACACAAACAGGAAATTTAACACCAAATTCCAAGAAATAACGATAAATTAATTGTTCGGGTGTATAGTGGTATTTATTAAATCTTATTTTAATAAAATCTAACTGCTCTTTTGTAAATTTAGGTAGTTTTTTAATGCATTTTTTACGTTTTTGTTTATAATCTTTTTGTGCTTGATATGGATTATAATATTGTATATTTTTAAATCGCTTAATTTCTCTTTTAACAGTATTAACTCCACGACCCGTTTGTCGTGATATTTCAGATAAATTAATTGTGCCATTTTTCTTTTTACAAGTATCAGATAATAATAAATCTTTAAATAAATCTCGTTCATCAAATGTTAAATGTTTAAATTTTCTCATTTTTATACAAATTCCTTTCATTTTTTCTTATAATGTATTATATATAAAATAAAGAGGTCAATAAATATGCAAGAATTTAGTAAAATTAATAATAAAAAACGAATTACTAGTTATGAACATTTAAATAAAAAATATAATTTAAATTTTAGTGACTATAATTTTGGTTTTGATTGAGAAGTATTTAAAGATTTTGTTGGTGATAGTTATGCCCGATATTTTACTTCGCCATGTTTTTTTAAGTTTGTCTCAGCGGGGCGTGGTACTAATAAGACATGAAATCACCTAGCAGAAAAATTATTTTTTGCTTGTAATTTTACCGATGCTTCATCTAACATTTTACGAAGATATGCCAATACCCACGAAGATACTACATTTGGCGATACAATTAATGTCTGCAACTATCTATATGATAAATATGGGATTGATATAGGGTATGACAATGAAAATGGTATTGTTTGACCTAAAAATGTTAAAGAAGGTGGCGAAATTGTTTTTCCTAGTGGTGTTCGCATTGCTTTTGCTGGTTATGCTAATGGTAATAAAATTATGGGGAAAGTTGGTAAAGGTAGTGGTATTATATCAGCATGAACTGACGAAATGATACATGCTGAAGAAAAAGAAATCTTAACTGATAAAGAACTAGATAAAAGATATAATAATTTAAGAGTTTCAATGTTTCGTTCTAAAAGTTTAAAAGTGTCTTACGAAAAATACACGGATGAAAATGATAATGAACAATATAATTTAGATAATCCTATTCCAGTAAAAGAATTATCTTGGACATTTCAAGAATGAGACAACATAGCAAAACAATATATAACAGTTACAACATATTTTTATAAAACATATTCTAATCAATTTACCTTTAATCCTTTTGATAAATACCATATCTTTTATGAAAAATTTGTAACGCCATATTTACCTTTAAATGAAAGAATTAAAAATATTTTAAAAGAACACAATCAGGTATATTCAGAAAACAAACAAGCATTTAATGGTTTGGGTATTTTTAATTTGCGTTTAACTATGGGGGCTGTTTGAAATAAAATACCTGATATTACCAAAAAAATTGTTTTAGCAAATAAAGAAGAACGACCCGATTTATTTGAACTTGAATATTACGGTTTTGAATATAACGATAATGACCCCAGTATTTATGTTTTACGAAATTATCGTAAATATATTAAAGAGTATAATTTACAAGATTTTTATAATACAAATACAAAACAATATCAATTTGATAGTTATTCAATTGGTGTTGATTATGCTAATGGTAGTGAAGACCATACAGTATTTTTATTTAGTGGTTATAAAATTAATGAAAATAATGAATATGATAAATATTTAATTAAAGAAAATGTTGTTACCCCAAAAAACGCAATGAATTTAAATGAAATAGTTGAACATTACGGACAATGAATAATTAACTGTTTTGATAAATTTGATGGTTTTGAATATGCTACATTTTATTATGATATTAATGCTCATGACTTTATGCAAAAATTACAAGAAGATATTTACCCTTATTTAGGTTATAAAATTAAGATGTTTAAAGCCAAAAAACATCAGACATCCCTTAATAAAGAAGCGGGAATAATTAATCGTGTAACATGAATAAAAAAAATGTTTGTTCAAGGCAAAATATATGGTATATTATATAACTTCCCATTTTTAGATAAGTGTATTAGTGAATTAAGATTTAGCGATACCAAAACAAACACACCCGACAGTAAAATGTACCACGATCCATATGATGCTTTGTTTTATGGTTCTTATCCGTATCGCTTTAAAATGGGTATATAAAATGTATTATAATATTATTGAAATAAAATTAGAGAATATTTCAATTAATTTTTATCTATATTTTTATTAAATCTGTCATAGCAGATTTTTTAGGTTTTGGGCGAGCGGTTGATTTTCTTAAATTTTTGTGATAAAATGACTTACAAGTTAAAAAAGATTTTGAGGTTCTTTCAAACAAATTTGGGAACCTTTATAAAATTCTTCGCTTAACGCTTAGAATTTTTCCCAAGTATTTTGAAAAGCGCGGCAAAAGTTTTTTTAAACTTTAAGGCATTTTTCGCAAGACTTATGAAAATCACCGCGAGCCCAGATTAGTACAATATAATCACAATAATAATCATTTAAATAACTTCCTTTCTCAAATATGTTTAAAAAGTGCTTGTATATATATATATATATATAATGTCAATAGATCTTGATAAAAATTTTCAAGATAAAAGAAAGGAAATAATAAAATGAAAAAACTTTTAAGTTTATTAAGTCTATTAACTATTGGTGGAACCGCTGTACCAACAACAATTGCTGCTAGCCCCTATCAAAAAGAAGAAACTAAATTAGAAATTAGTAAAGTTAATTATTCACAAAAAAATAATTTAGAAAAATTAAATAGAGTAAAAAGACAAGATAATAAAAAAAATAATATTGTTGGAATTTCAGAAATTGTTATTATAACAAATAAAAGTATTATTTCTTCCGGTGTAGTTTTAAATAATAAATTATACTTTGGTTCTTTTGATCATAATGTTTATGAATATAATCCTGAAACTGGACAACAAAAAGTTGTAATTACAACAAATGGTGGTATTTGATCTTCTGGGGTAGCTTTAAATAACAAATTATACTTTGGTTCAAAAGATAATAAAGTTTATGAATATGATACATTGCAATTAATTGAATCTAAAATTATTAATATGAGAGATCAAGTAAAAAGAGGGTTATATTTATATCATAAAAAACAAAATCCTAATTCTGAAATTAAACAGATTTTAAATATTAATTTAAAAAATTTAACAGAATCTGAACTTGTTTTAGAAGAAACACAAAAAAATAAATCATATAATTTAGAACAAGATCTTAATGATATTTGTAAAGATTCTAACTCAACATTTATAAATAATAGTAGTATTGAACAAATTCAAAATACAGTTTCTTGTTCTAAACAATTAACAGAAACAAATACATTTCAAAAAATAAATGGATTTTCTAAATCAGAAACAACATCAAATACTGATAATTGAAGTACAAATGTAAATACTAAAGTTACAGCAAAAGCTAGTAGTAATGCTGGTGTCCCTGTTGTTTTTGGTGCAAAACTTGAAGTTGCAGTTGAAGCTGGTGGTGGTTATACATGAGGGAAGTCAAAAACTTATACTATAACAGATACTTCAAATTCTTCTGAAACAGAAATTAAAACAACCACAAACACTACAACAATAACTGTTCCATCTCAACCAGTAAAGGTGCCACCACATAGTAAAATTTCAGTTTATGTTACTTCTTTACAAAATAATATAGAGCTTATTTTAAATTATTATCAAAAAATTGAAGGTATGGTTAGTGCAAAATTAATTGATAAAAATAATAATGAAATAATAGTTAATATTTCAATTAAAGATGCTATGCTTAGTTTATTTGAAAATGAAATTTTACCCTCAAAAATAAAAATAAATAATGATAATAGTATAAATTTTTACTATGATATTAAAAGTAAAAAAGAAATAATTATGCATCAGACTGAGATTGGGGAAGCTATTCCCTTAAATTCGGAAGAAAAAAATGTAACATTTAAAAATAAAAAAACAGATATAGTGGTAGTAAAGAATTAATTATAAACACGATATGAAAAAGAAATTAAGTTTTTTGGGAACAATCACTTTAATAGGAACAAGTACAGCCAGTTTAGTTGCCTGTAATACACCACAATATATCGAGGAACAATTAAATAAACTAAAAGAAAAAAATAATATAAAAACAAAAAATGGTATTTTAGAATGAATAGCATATCAAGAAAAACCATTTAATCAAGTGGATAATAAATGATATTTTGCTATATGGAAACCTAATAATTCTATTTATTGAAAAATATCAAAATTTAAACACGATACAAATAAAGGAAAAAAAATGAGGATTGAGATCCATTAAAACCATATTATATTGATCTCTTTTTATGGGTTTTTGAAACAAAAGAACAAGATTTATTAACAGATGATCAATCAGAAGGTAAAATAGAACGAATTTTTTGAAATGAAGATAAGGGACGAAATTTTAAAGCAGTTTATCGTTGAAATTTAGAAGATACTAATGTACCTAATTTAATTATTGATAAAACCGGTAATGTAAAAGTTAATGAATAATAAAAAGTCATTTTAATAAATGACTTTTTATATTTCTAATATAATTAATGATAATTTTTCATTATTTTTATTAAATAGTTGTAAATTATTAATATTAATTTGTTCTTTTTCAGTAAAAATTGTAATTTCATAATTACCATAACCTCATATACCTGATATTTCAATTTGATTTAAATTAAATAGTTTTTTATCAAAAGTTATTTTAATACTATAATCAATTAAATCTTCGATTGTACTAATTCAATCTATTTTAGAATAAAGTAATTTATATCATTCAGAAAAATAATTTAAATAGTTTTCTATTTTGTCATTAAAAACAATTAAATTAGTTAAATATTTCCCATATTCACCATCAGATAATTTAATTTCTGATGGAATAAGAGAAGGAATGTTATTTGTTTCTAATTCATTTGTTACGGATAATCAATTAAAAAAATTTGCTTCTAATCGATAAATAGGATTTTCTGAAATATCTTTATTTTTAACACTTACTTTAATTTCATTATCTTTGTTATTATTAACATTTATTTGTTGTTTTAAATTTCAATCAATAATTTTTCCAGTACTTGAATCAATTAAAGGTTTAAGAGGTTCACCACCACCATTTCAACGATAAACTGCTTTAAAATTTCGTCCCTTATCTTCATTTCAAAAAATTCGTTCTATTTTACCTTCTGATTGATCATCTATTAATAAATCTTGTTCTTTTGTTTCAAAAACCCATAAAAAGAGATCAATATAATATGGTTTTAATGGATCTCAATCCTCATTTTTTTCCTTTATTTGTATCGTGTTTAAATTTTGATATTTTTCAATAAATAGAATTATTAGGTTTCCATATAGCAAAATATCATTTATTATCCACTTGATTAAATGGTTTTTCTTGTGCTTTAATTTCTTTTCAATAATTTACTGTAATTGGTGGATTAGAACCAATAAAATCAAAATATAATGAATATATTTGTACTTGACAATCTGAAAAATAAAAATATCCTTCTTCTAATCTATTTGGTTTTGAAATTAGTTTAAAATAATAAGGAGCAATTAATTTAATATCATCATTATAGCCTTTATTAATTGCATACTTGCTATATGTATAATTTGATAACATATAAATAATTTGTTTAAATCTTTTGACAACATTTTCATTAAGAAATGTGGAATTATCTAATTTTCAATTTTCAAATAAACCATCAATTACATCTTCGGGTTTTTGTCCTTCGAATTTTTGGCGCAGTTCAGCCGCTTTATTGGTAGGATTACCTTTTTCATCGTATTTTGCTCCTTGAAATTTACGGTCATAATTATAACGATATGTTAAATAATTTAATAAAACTTTTTCTAAACCATTTTTATTTACCAAATCTAAAATATCTTTTCCTTGAATATAGTTTTTGGCTATACTTCATGGTAAAAAACTTTCAGTAAATCAATACTGAAATATTCTTACATTAGGGTTTGTTTCAATTGGCATTGATAGTAAAGGTACTAAACTAGCGTTTTCAACTATTGATGATGGATAAGAATAAACACCATTAACATTGCCTCAACACTTAATATTTCCAAATAACATTGATTTAGGGTATTTAATTTCAATCCCAGTAAATACTGTGTCTTCGGGTAATGATTTTTGTAATACTAAATGAATACTATTTTGGTTTTTTCATTTAAAATTAGTTATTTTAACTAAATGCATAGATTTAATAATATTAACACCATCGGGTGAATAAGGGCCTTTGTATTCTTCAATGATATAACATTCATTTTTGTTATCTTCACTAATTGGCTCATTAATAGATACTATTTTTAAGTCATAGGATTCTAAAAATTCTTTGTCTTGTTTTGAAATATCATTAATTAAAATATCTTTTTCATCAATCATAACATAACTTGTGCTATTATCTTGGACTGTGGTATTTTGTTGAATTTGTAATTTAAAGTTAAAATCACTAATTTCATAACCAGTTATTTTAATATATTCATCTTTGTCAATAAAACCTATTTTAACGCTATTTTGAGAGTAATTTAAGATTGGTTTTTGCTTTGTCTTAACAATATTATTAATTTTATAAATATATAAGGTTCTTGCACGGTCTTCAGTAAATAATTGTTCTAAGTCAGGGTTGCTGTACTGCGATTGAGCAGCAAAATCTAACGGAATACTATCGATTGAATAGTCAATTGGTTCATCATTTTCCGCTAATTGTGCTAACATTTTTTCAGATGGTTTTAACATTATTCTTGTTCTCCTTCTTCATTAGGCATATTGATAATAGTTTCGTTGTTTTTTAATTGTCTGTTTAAAGTAGCATTTACTGGTAAGCGAACATCAACAATTAACTCATCAATATTTTTAATATTGAATGTTCTACTGTTTAAAATCGCATTATCATATTTAATTAACTTAATAATGAATTCAGTTAATTTAATTTCTCTAATATATATCATTTGTTCATATGATGCGTTTGTTTGAATATTTACTCCCGCAACTTCTGCTTGTGTTTGTTGGGCTCCCTTGGCGATTGCGGGAACATGATGGCGATTTATTTTATAGTAATTAGTTAATAATCAATCATATATTTTGGTTAATTGTTCACCTTTAAAATTACCCGCAATATAATCTACTGGTTGAAAATTACTATCAGGGTCTCCTTCAACTAATAACAAGTCATTTTCAATAAATGAAGCTAGCATTTTACTAATTTCTTGGTCAACTACACCAGTCACGCCGTTAGTATTAATAGTAAATTTACCACTATTTAATAATGGATCTAACATTATCTTTTCAGCAATAATATCTAAAATACTAGCAAATTGTTTACCCTAACGAGCAGAAGGCTCAAAATTAGGGTTATTAGGAATAATTTGAATTGGAATAAAATTAAGTGGTAATATTTCTTCTCTTTGTAAAGTTGTATAGTTATTTCATTTAGCATCATCAATATATAAGTCGGTAATAGTACTATATAATCGTGTTTTTAACTTTCTAATAACTTTAACTTGTTTAGTTACAGCATCAATCTCTAATTTTTCAGTAATAAAAATACTCTGGTCATTTTTAATATAAGAGTCATAATCAAAAGTACAAGATACTAAATTACCTAATTCATCATATTGGTCATTGTAAAAATCAATAGTAATAAAATTAAGTTTTGAATTATTAACAAAAATAAAGTATGTACCCCTACCATTCTTATTAATTTTATATTCGTTATATCAATTTTTATTAGTAAAGTCTTGCATCTTTAAAAAGTTATTAATTAATTTAGTATCTAATTGTTGATTAGTAAGTGGATTATAAATGCTAATTTCTAAATCTCGTGGATTTAAAAAATTAGCATTATCTTCACAAATTCTTTTTTTTAAAATCTCATTATGTTTTTGAACAGTAACATTTTTACGATTAGTAATAGTTGATGCTAAATTAAGATAATAACTATCAATATCATAATCTTTTTTTATTTTCTTTTTTGCTGGTAACAATCCCATTTATAACTTCCCCTTTATTTTGTTTCTTCTTTTTTAATAACATCTTCAATACTATCTTCTTTTTGTTTTTTGTTATGTGTTTTGATAAATCTAATTGTTTCAATAATCAAAACTATAATTCCAGCTCCGATAAGCATTGCTGAAACAATAACATATGCCGGTCAAGAAATACCTAATGTTTTTTCTCCTATAAAACAAATAATAATTCCTGCGATAAAAAACAATGATGAAACTCCAAAGATTTTCAAAAACATAATTACATCTTTAATATTTACTTTTGACATAATAACATCTCCTTTCTAATTTACCTTTTTTCTTTCAATAAACACAAATCCCAAAGGTCTAAATGTTGCTGGACCATTAACTCCAATATTAATCAATCCATCAGGATTAATAGATAATGCTAAACATGCACTATTAACACCTATTTGATCATATATAACACCTATTGTTTGTCTAAAACTATGCCTTGTTTGCAACATCCCTTGACTTTTTAAATCTCCTTTGATATTTTTTCCTGAGGCTCAAATTCTATAAATATAATTTTCTTTATCAAAATTAGGAATAGTATATCCTTTTTGTCCAACTTTAAAATCACTAGTATCAACAATTTCTCAATCTGGAACTTTTGGTATAACAATTGATTTTTTTA
The DNA here is from genome assembly GCF_964020235.1 of Spiroplasma endosymbiont of Seladonia tumulorum. Taxonomy (NCBI): domain Bacteria; kingdom Bacillati; phylum Mycoplasmatota; class Mollicutes; order Entomoplasmatales; family Spiroplasmataceae; genus Spiroplasma; species Spiroplasma endosymbiont of Seladonia tumulorum. The sequence goes on from NZ_OZ026545.1 coordinate 355,319, forward strand.
ATTCATCTAAAATTTCTTCTTTTATTTTTGCAAGTTTTTCATCTTTAATTTTTTCTATAACAAGTTTATCTAATAAAGCATCAACTTCTAATTGAGTATAATATGCTTCTAAATCAATCATTGTTAAATCAATACCTTCTTCTTGAAAAGTACGAAACATTTTCTTTAAAGTTGTTAAATTAGCCAATGATTTTGCATAGGTAGGCAATAGACCTTGTTAAGTAATCATAGGGTCATTTTGCGATGAATAATTAATATCACCAACACTCATATTTGCCAAAGTAAAAAATTCAATTGGAATGCGGTTAAATGTTCAATGCTCAATCGTAATAAACACCATATTAATACAAATTTTCTTTAATAATGGATCTTTAAATGTTTCAAACTTTAGTTTTGAAAATGGATAGTTTAAGTAAGAATTAATCATATTTTTGGCTCTTAAAGCAAATGTTTTAAATCATAATTCTACATCACCTTTAAAGAACTTATTATAACGAACTGGAACTTGTGTAATTTTACCTGTCATTGGAATAAAATTATTATAATTTTCCAAAGTAACATTTTGTCATAATTCATTTAACATTTAATCATCTCCTTATCATTTACTTTTTTTAAAATATATTTTCTTTAATATAAATTTTTTACTATTTAGTAATGTTTTTGTTTTAATTGTTTTGTTTAAATCTTGTTTTGTTCTGAGTTGTTTATATGCTTGAAATACTAGTCCATTACCTAACAAACTAGTAACCACACTATCTTCTAGCGTATTTAACAATTTATCTTTATTAAAGTTATTTTTAAATTGTTCTTGCATTTTTAATATCTTAGCAATTATCCGATATATTTTAAAACTATCTTTTACTACTTGCTGATAAACAAGTGGGGCAAAAGAAACTAAATTAAACAAACTTGTTTTTTTAAATCCCCAACCAATAAACCACTCACTGTTCATATAGAATTTAAACGGTTCAGGAGCCAAAACAAACTGTTCTGCTTTGATTAAAGTTGTCATAACGACAATAGGGACATATTTAGGATTTTTATAATATATTGTTAAAGCAACTTCTCCCGCAACTGATAATGGAACAATTTTTACTGCTAAAAAAACATCAGAACCATAAGCAAAGGGTAATAATTGGCCTTTTTTAATAGCTTTAGTTTCAAATTTAGAGAATATTTTTTTAGTTTTATCAGTAATTTTATTAATTACTTTTTGTTTAATTGTAATTATTTGTTTTTCAATAGGGGCTAATAATTTTTTAGTTACTTTTTGAATATAAAAATTTGGGTTTAAATGATTTAAAATTTTATTTAATTTAATTGGTGTTTGGTGAAAAATATTTAATAATTTATTATTATATATTTTACTGCTCCGCATTAAATTAGCATTTAATAGTAGATTTTTACCAACACCTTTTTTATGAAGATTAGTCATAATGTTATATCACTCATTAGTATTAATTTTGCTTATTTTATCAATATTTAATCCATATTCATATAACAATTTATTAGCATTTTTTTTCATTTACGCGCGGTATTTTTTGAACTAATGTAGGGCTTATTTTTTGAATATTTTTCTCAATTTTTAATAAATTATTAATTGTTTCTAAATTAGAAACTTTAAAACCTTTATAAAAATCATTTCGGGCCAATTTACCAAATGTATATAATAAAGTTTCATTATTAGCCTGCTTTTAAAAATCAAATATTAATTTATCAGATAAAATCTTTTTGCCTGTAACTTGTTTTACAACATCTTCTAAATTATTAGCAGTTATTACACCTAATTTTTCAAGTAATTTAGTTTCTTTTGCTAATTTTAAAATTCTAGTTGTTCGAGCAGCACGCGTTAATTTACCAACACCGCCAATTGCTGGTAACAAATTTAAGGCGGTACTTTTTGCTGTTACTTCTGATGTTAATTTATCATATATTTGATTTACGGCAAAATCGGTTGCTGTTTCTACTCCAAACGAGATAAATGCTGCGGCAAAATTAGATAATCCCGTACCAAGACCAACAGCCGAAGCAATACCACCAGTTAAAACTGATAAACCAAGAGCTAAAACTTGAATTCCTAAAAATTCTAATAACTGTAAACCAAAATTTTTTTCTTGTTGTTGGATTGACAATCTAGTTGGATTTTTTTTAACAGCATAAATAAGAGCTGTTTTAGATGTTCTAATTGGCATATCTATCAAACGAAAAAGTACTATTTTTTAGTACTATTAAGAATTTTTAATTTTAACATCAATCGGAGATGTTTGACCAGTAGCGTTGTTTTTACCTTCAATTTGAACAGAAACAGTTTTATCATTTGTAATATTAATTGGTCAATCTTCACCTTTACTTTCAATAAAGTAATCAAAATCACTTTCAGTTAAAGAACTATTTACGGCTTTAACTGCTTTTAAAACAACATCTTTAAATTGTGGTTTTAACTGTTCTGCTGTTGTTTGTGTTGGATTTACAACATGAATAGTTGGTTTATCTAATTTATTAATTTTACTAATATCAATTTTTGTAACAATATGTTTAATAATTCCTTTAGGTTCAACTACTGCTCCACCTAAATATAAAACTCTTTCCATAATTAAAGTATTACCCATTCCAGTACCTAACGCAGCAGCACCAACCCTTAGCGGAGTATGGTCTTTTTTGCGTAAAATAAGAGGATCATATTTTTTACTAAATTTAAAGGCAATTGCATTAACTCCGTTTGGTAATAATTCAATTGTTCCTTCTGAACCATCTTTATTAATAATTGGTAATTTTTTAGGAACCATATAATATGTTGTTCCTTCAACAGTTTTCATTGCTCCACTTGTTTCAATTACGCTATTTATTTGGTCATTTGCGCCAAGTTGTAACTGTAATTTATTACGAATTCCACGAATAAAATCAGCCGAATCCAAGACAACTGTTTCTGATGGGGTAAAGCCATTTTCATATATTTTATCCATAATTTCATCGTGGATTTGTAAAGCATTTGTATCATCTGATTTTTGTCCTTGAATAGTTGTAACAGTTCCTTTATTAATAATTTCTAAAATTTTATTGCGTTTATAAGCAACTTCAGTATCCATTGCTTGCTCAATATCAGCCGCCCAAAGATTGGGATTAAAATCACTTTCTACGGGGTCTAATTTACGAGCAAAAGTTAAAATTGTATCTAATTCAACTGTTCCATCTTCAAACTTTACTTCAGTATAGTTTAAAAGACTGTCATCAGTATTAAATACTTTTTTTTCTTTTCCTATACCTTCATTATATTTAATATTAGAGTGCACCCATTTTAGTAAGTACTAATAAAAAGTATTTACTTTTTTTTAATTATATCTTTTTCTTTACGATTTGAATATCATGTATTTCATTTTATAACATCTTGTATATATTCTTCATGTGAATTATATATTTTATTATGGATAGTAGCTTTCTTAAGTAATGAATGAAAACTTTCTATAACAATATTATCTGCACAGTGGTAATTTTTTCCCATTGAAATTGTAATACCGTTAGATAAACATTTATCGTGATAAATAGTGGATGTATATTGATATCCGTGATCTGAGTGAATTATTATTCCATTCAGATCTTTTTTTATTAATTTTATTTTATTAATTGCATCATTTAAATTATCCATTACTAATTTATTGTCATTATATTTAGATCACTTTACATCAACTATTTCTTTAGTATATCCATCAATAATTGTTGATTGATAATATCTTTCTCCTTTTCAAATTAAATATGTTACATCAGTATATAGTACTGAAAACCTTGTTTTTATATCATTGAATTTACGATTAATTAAATCAGGATATTGCAATAAGCTTTTTTCTTTATTCTGTTTATATTTCATTTTTCTTCTCATTTTTCTTACATATTCAGATTGTATTTGATTATCACGCATAATTCTTAAAACTTTTTTTGAATTATATTTTATACCATAATCTTCCTTTAAATATTTAGTAATTCTTCGATAACCAAATTGTTTTAAATTTTCTTCATAGACTTTTACAATATCATTTATTGCTTTTTTATCTTTTTTGCTACTGTCATAATTTTTATATTTATCTCAATAACTACGTTTTAACCCTGTTACTTCTAGTAATAATTTTATTGAATATTCACAAAAATTTTGTTTAATAAAAGAGACAATTCTTAGTTTGCTTAATTGTAAAAGTCATGGAGCTTTTTTAATAATTCATACCTTGTTTTATAATATTCTAAATTTCTTTTGGCAAAAGAAATTTTAGGTCCTTTAGGATTGTTTAATTTTCCTTTTTTATGATTTGCTCATCAAGATTCTACTGTATTTGCATTTATATTATATTGTTTTGCTACTATTCAACAACTTTTTTGTTTAATTTCCTCAATGATTTTTGTTCTAAATTCTGATGTATATTTGTTATATTTTTGTCCTTTTTTTGCCATATAAAAATGCACCCCCTATAAAAATTTAGCAAAATCTTTTTTTTATTTTACTTACTTTTTTGGGTGCACTCTATATTTTTTCTTTCTTTTATATGTTAAACCAAACTTATTTGCTTCTTTTCACGCAAATAATGCCTCTCAGCTAAATTTTTGTTGATAAGTTTGTAAATATCATTGGTCAAATGATTCACAATCTTTTTGTGTTGCTTGATTAACAATATCGCCGAATATTCTTTGTGGATTTTGTGCCATAATTTTATACCTTCTTTCTTATTTATTAAATACATTGTCTGTATCTAAAATATTGTTTTCTTTATTTTCTGATTTTGGTACGCCACCAGTATTAACTGTTTGTACCTTAATTAATTCATCATAAACACTCTGCAATTGTACTTTAATGATTTCAATATCATCAGTAATATCATAAGATTTTAATAAAACATTTTTAAAATCTTCATTATCAGTTAAAGAATTTATAAAATCAATTACTTCAATTTGTTTTAATTGAATTGTTTGTTCTTCAATTTGTGAAGTTAATTCAGTATTTTTTGTTTGTAGTTAGTTGATTTGTTGATTACTATTTCAACAGTATTTTCTAAAATAATTTCAGCAGTTTTAATATCTAAACTACCATCTTCATTTTTAATAGGTTCATTATTTTTATCAATAAGAACAAATTTTACATTTTTTAATGCCATTGTTTTTCCTCCTATTTTTTAATATTTGTATTTGTTCTTTTTCTAATCGCTTTTTGTATAATTTCGAAACTATCGACTCGAAAAGATAAAAAATAGCGTTTAGTTTTTATATTTAACTGATTAAATACTGAGCCTTTAATTTTTATCTCATCATCTTTTTTTTAATTTCAAAAAAGCAGATACAACTGACGGATTATAAATTGATAATGTTGAGTAATTTAATCCTTCTCACTGACATTTCGCAGAACAAGCATCAACTTCAACACCAGCAGCAACCAGTGCCTTAATTTTAGTTTTAATTGGGTTTTCATGTAATCTAACAGTTAATTCTAATTTATTAACTTTTTTATTTTAGATTTATTAGTTATTGATTTTTTAAGTAAATTACTTTTTGTTTGTGCCATTTTTATCAACTCCTTCTGTTATAAAATATTGTAAATGTTTTCAAGCATCGTGTTCGTGCTCTGTCATTTTAATATTTCCTTTATAAATATAATTTTTCTTAACAACTGGCGATTGTAAAACATAATTTAAATTAAATAGATATTTACATAAAACTTTTAAACCACCAATAAATTTAGGAGTAGCTAATGGATTTTTTATTTTTAAACCTTTATTAAGTTGATAATCTTCAATTATTACAATAACTTTATTTAAATAAGAACAAATTTTATTTTTAAACTCATTTAATATTAAATACATATTATTTATTGCTTCTTCTTCATTTTTAGAATTAAAAGTAATATTATTAATTATTTTCTTTTGCAAAACATTATAAATAATCATACCAGTTTGTCTAATTCCAACAGGGTCAATTGCAATAATATATTTTAATTTATTTGTTTTATTTTTTTTTGTCAATTTGTAATATTTTTCATCCATCGGATGCTAAATCTAAAATATCGTTAATTTTGTAATGTTGCATATAAGAAGCAATTACATCTCAATTGTTTTTAAATAAAATTAAGTACATTTTGGCTCATTCTAAACATTGTAAATTATAATGCTTTTTATGATGTGAAATACGACAATTAACAGGCTGACAATTAACTCAATCAAATGACGTTGTTATTTCATTTCAAGTTTTATTAATATACAAACTTTTATATTCTGTCATTTATCTATACTCCTTAATTATTTTTATTTGTTGCTCAAATTTCATCATTAATATCATTTACCGTTACTAGATAAGCTCGTATCATTAATTCTTGTAATTTATTTTTAATTTTTTTATTTCATTTTTTCATCAAATATTTTCCTTTCTGTAAAAAACATAATATTCCTTTATTGGTTAATATTTTGATATTTAGTAAATAATTTATTTTAGTATTTAATTACTTCGCCCCCGCTTCACTTTGAAGGTGAGCGGGGGCGGGATAAGATATTTTGATAGAGTTTACCCCCATACGGAAATAAACAAAGAAACAGTTTACCCAGTTATTAATTACGCTTCATCCATCCCTAGACAACTTTATATAAAGAAAATAACCTTTTGGAGTTCCAACCCTCTTGTTTTTTTTAGTGTCCGATATTGTTTTTTCGGTTTAACAGCACTCTTTTTATGAAAACAAGCAAAAAACACGCGCTCTGACATTTCGCAAGTGATTAATCTTGCCGAGAATTAAAGAAATAAATAGGAGTAGTAAATCCAATCGCTTTCACACTTTCTTTAAGGCTTCGTGCCATAGATGAGTTATTCATCTTTAAGCATCAAAATATTAAATTTTAAGTGCCGCATTATTCATCGGATAATACCTTTATTGAAAGGATTTATAAAAATATTGTTTATTTTGTGTAGGGAAAACAGAATTTAATCTGTTTTTTTATGATAAAAGTTCTAAATTTAAAGATACTATCCGATGAATAATGCAAATAAATTTATGTTTTTTAATATAAAAATAAAAAAAAACAATCTCACAAGAGTTGTTTTTTGCCGGTTCATCGTACAGGACGCCAGTTAAATGCATTTAGGTTAGTTGATTTTGTTTGAGATAACCCTTTGTCAGTTATCATTGGTAAGTTAGGAACAGGTAAAACATTACTTTTAACTTATTTGTCTCAGTCTATGAAATTATTAACAGATGAAATTTATATTAATTATCCATTAGAAGATGACAAGGTTAAAGTTTTAACATTTAAAAATTTGGATTTTACTGATCGAACAAAACCAGTTCCTCCAGATGATAGTTTAATTTTGTTTGATGAAAGTTTTTTGTACATTGATGGGACAAGTCCGCATGATAAAAAAGTAACTCATCGTGGTAAAATCCCTTGAATTGTATTAGCAAGACATTTTGGACATCGTGCTTTGTTTACTGCTCAGCGTGAGGGTATGATTTGAAACAATATTAGGCAATTAGCAAGTGGTATTATTATTCCAATTTCACTTAAAAAACCAATTGTTAAAAAGAGATTTAATATTTTTAATCGTTTTTTTATTATGCGAATTGGTATTTTTCAAGATATTACTGATTATGAAATTTGAAAAACAAAATCAGTTGAACGATTGTCAGAAGGTAAACGAGCAAAACATAAGTCGGATGTTGGATTAGGAATTCGGTTTTTTAAGATAATTATTCCGCTTGAATTTGCTAATAAATACGATAGTTATTAATTAAGTTTTGTTCGTGATTTGAAAAACGATGAGGTTGTTAATAAAAAAGAATACTTTTGAAAAGATATATCAAAATTAAATAATAAACAACGCTTAGAATTGTTTGATATTGATATTTTGAAAAAGAATTTAAAACCTAAAAAAGAAAAAGGAAGTGGTAAAGATGATTAATTTATTATCAGAAAGTAGTAATTGAGACAAAATTTTTAGTTTTATTTTTGATGTATTTTTGTTTATTTTTGATGTGATTTGAAATACTAAATTGCCAATGACAAAAACAACGATTACTTATTTTGTGATCTTTTTTATGGTTATTAAATTAACAATTTATGCTATTCATTGTACATCAACACAATATAATGAATTAGGTTTAATTGCTCAAAATAGTACATCAAAATTATATTCTTCAACAGCTTGTGGAGTTTTAGATACCAAACAAGGTATACAAAAACATGTTGAAGAACGTAAACAATTTAAAATTAATCGTAATAAACAACAATTATCAAGTTTAGCTAAACAAGCAAAAACAAGAGAACAAGGATATCGAAGGGTGAATAAATAATGATTAGATTAGTTTTTTTAGTAGCGGCAATCGTTATATTTGGAACCGGATTTATTACGGTTATTATTAATCAGTTGACATCAGCAAAAAATATTATTATGGATTTATATAATTCTGATACTTTTTTACTTTCTTTGTTTGGCAAAATGGTAATTTTATTTAGTCATCCACTAATGTTAACGATATCAAGTTTATATATAGTTGGGTTTATTGTTTCAAAAACATTTTATAGTTAGGAGTAGTTAAATATGAAAAAAACAATATCTTTATTTTCAATATTTATTTTAGATATTTTAAGCTTAGTTATTCCTTTGATTACTTTAACAGCGTTTAAACCTCTAAATCAACAAAGTTATAATGTTAAGCAACAATCAACAGGAATGAATGAAACAGATTTTATTAATACAATGTTTTTACGCAGTAGTTTTTTTGAAAATTGGTCAGAAACAAATTACTTTATTAATCCGACTTTAAAAACATCACAATCATTAACTTATAATGATAAGTGATATTTAGATTTTTTAAAGGATAGTTATTCAACCGGAATTTCATTTGATAAACCTAGTGATGAATTTATGGATTTATATAAAAATTGAGATAGTTATGTTAAACAATATAACATTGATAAATTCTATGATGTTGTATAGTGTAAACCAATTAGAACAAAACAACTCTTATTAAAGGGTTGTTTTTTTATTTGAAATAAAACAACTCCTAAAAGGAGGTAATGATAATTAAGCAACAAAAAATATGTGATGTTAATGATTGTTATAAAGTAATATCATTCATTACCGAAGAATTTTTATCAAATAAAGTTTTATGAACTTGTGAAAAACATAAAGATTTATTGAATAAAGTAAAAGATAAAACACAAAAGCGGTTTTATAAACGTTTAGAAAATTCAAAAATTATCTTTGATTGAGAAACTGGGTTTTTAAAACTTAAATTTTACAAAACAACTTAATGCAGAGTGGGGCGGTTATTTTAAATAACTAAGTGCTTCCATAAGAACATGAGTTTATACTCATTCTCACAGCCAGCCGAGGCGAGTACTGAAAACAGTGTATGAGGAAATATGTAAATCGACGCTGGTTCATTAGAACTAAGCGATAGTCGTGATGTGTCCAAGGCTAACATCAAACGACAATAAATATTGAGATGGTGACACAAACAATTAAATTTGCGTTTAGCATTCGGTCCTTTGCATGGGTGCGAGTAAATTTAATTTCAAAAACTGAGCGTCAAATCCCAGAGCGAAAGCACAAATGGGCACGGAAAAAGGAAGACATATATATGTCTGGCGTCAATATTAAAAAAACAACTGTGTATTATTAAACATTCAAATAATTAACATACCGCCACCGCTCACCCCAGTGAAGCGGATGGCGTAGTAAATAAATAGATAAATACTTATATAACTAATTCTCGCTTGGCACTTTCACTTGGGAGTGAGTGCCAGCGAGTTAAAACTAAGAGGAATTATAATGACAGAATATAAAAGTAAATATATTAATAAAACTTGAAATGAAATAACAACATCATTTGATTGAGTTAATTGTCAACCTATTAATTGTCGTATTTCACATCATAAAAAGCATTATGATTTGCAATGTTTAGAATGAGCCAAAATGTACTTAAATTTATTTAAAGACAAGTGAGATGTTATTGTTTCATATATGCAACATTACAAAATTAACGATATTTTAGATTTAGCATCAGATGGTTGAAGAATATTACAAATTGACCAAAAAATTAAAGGAGTAATTTAGGAGGTTTATATGAAAAAGTTAAATAAAAAACCTTGAAAGTTTTTAAGTAAAAAGCAATTACATAAGAAAAAAATTGAGCGTGCTAAAGAAAGAGCAAGAATAGAAAATAGTAAGGAATTAAATAAATATGAAAAAGTTAAATAAAACTTGTCTTAAACAAAGATATTGAGGTTATTGTTCAAAATGCGATCAAAAAAATAAATTACAAGAATTAATGCTTAAAAGTTATCCAGTATCATTTGAAGATATGACTGATGAGCATTGAGCATTAGGAAAACAAAATTAGGAGAAACTAACCTATGAAATATCAAAAAATTAATTGTAATAATAAAAATGCTTATTTTGGAAATAATTATATTGAAAAAATTGGTGATAAATTAGAGTGAAATTTAGGTTATAAAAAAGAAATTATATTATGTGAAGAACATTGATTAAAAATTTATCAATTAGAAAATTTAATTGTAAATAAAAAGAATTCGGAGGAATAAATTATGACTAAAAGATACTTATTAATTATTAAAAATGAATATTTAACTACATATTCATTTTATACTTTTGAAGAAGCAAAAATAACTGCTAAAAATGAAAAGTATTATCCAACAGTAATTATTGATTTAGAAAATGAAAATATTAAATGAAAAGGATGTGAATAATATGTGAAAAGATGAAGATGGTAAGGTTTATACCGAAGAAGATTTATTTAATGATGCATTAGAAGAATGTCATTCAGAAGAAAGTGCTTATGAATATATTGATACTTTAATTGAAGAAAAGAATTTGGAGGAACTTTAAAATGACTATAACAGAATCAATTAAATTTAACAAACTAAAAGAAGAAAATAAAACACTTAAAAAAAACTTGCTGAAAAAGATAAAAAAATTGATCAACAACAATTATATAAAGAAGATTTTTACAAAAATCCATATTCAACAGGTTTTATCGATTGAATATTAGTTGACAGTTCAAAATATGACAAATTACCTAGTAAGGAGGATAAATAATGAGTGATATTGTAAAAAATACAGTAAATAATATTACATTTCCGTTTTATATAAAAGGTTCTGATTTTAAAGAATTAAGTTTAAAAGCATTAACAATTAAAAAATAAATTGATGAAAATGGACAAGAATTAGCAGAATTTATATATCGACAACAAGCTTGATTAATAAATGGAGAATATAAATCACAATCATTAAAAGATTTAAAATTAATAGTTTCAAAAATTGATTATATTTTTAGAGAACCTTTAGAATTAATAAAAAATTTTAAAGATGAATTAAATTTTATTAGAAAAGATGTTTTGAATTTAGAAAATAATATTAAAAGTAATCATGATTCTTTAAAAAATAGTGTTATTAATATTCAATTTCAAAAACAAAATGAAATTATTGAAAATCATAAAAAAGAACAATTTTTAAAAATTAAAAGTGTAGCAAAACAAGTGCAAGAATTAAAAATTATTACTAGTAATTTTCGTAAAGAAAAATTATTAGTTAAAGATATTGAAATAATTGGAATTGATGATGATTTTGTAGAAAATGCTAATCAATATGAATTAAAACAACTAATTAAATATTTAATTGTTGATGAAAAGTTAGTTAAAAACATAATTAAAGCACAATGAGATATAAATACAGAAAATAAAGTAATTGGTATTAAAGGAATAAATATTCAAATTAAAGGAGTGAAATAAAATGGCAAATATAGTAGAATTTTTAAGAACAGATGTAGCAAGTGATTGAATTAAAAGTAAATTTTCAAATGAAAATGAAATTGTAAGATTTAAAAGTAATTTGATAGCAATAACAAATAGTAATGAATTGTTACAAAAAGCAAATCCAAAAACAATTATGACTGCTTGTTATCAAGGAGTATTATTAAACTTACCGATGGAAAAACAATTTGGATATACTTATGTAGTTCCATATAATACTAAAATAACAAGAATTATTAATGGTCGCGAAATACAAGAATGAGTTATTCAAGCACAATTTCAAATGGGTTATAAAGGTTATATTCAATTAGCCCAAAGAAGCGGTCAATATTTAGATATGTCAGTATCTGATGTCAAAGATGGTGAATTAATAAATTATGATCGTTTAAAAGGAACTAGTTTTAATTGAATACAAAATGAAGATGAACGAGAAAAATTACCAATTATAGGTTATGCAGCATATTTTAAAATGGTTAATGGTTTTGAAAAAACTTTATATATGACAAGAGAACAAATGGAAAATCATTTTATGAAATATTCTAAAACTTATGCTAAAAATAAAAAGTTTATGATTGCTACTTTTGATGAAATGGCATTAAAAACAGTATTAAAATCATTATTAAGAAAATGAGGTATTATGTCAGTTGAATTACAACAAGCATATAAATCAGATCAAGCAGTTATTACAACTAATGATGAAAAGATTTATATTGATAATGATAGTAATATCGTTAAAAATCAGGGGCATATGAGCCATGAACCATTATCAAATAATATAAATTTACCCCATGTAATGATGAAATAGCGTACACAAACGATAATGTAGTTAAAGAAGAAGATATCTCTAATGTAGTACCAGCAATTAACAATAATGAGGATGTATACGCATGATAAAAATAGGTATTGACCCTTCTGGATCTGGTACTACGGCTATTGTTGTTTTTGAAAATAATATCTTATTAGATAAACAAGAGTTTATAAATAAATATTGAAAAAAACATTCTAAATTTATTATAAATTATTTAAAAAATGAAAAACCATTTTGGAAAATATTATCAAATAATCATAAACTAGAATATTTAGTTTTTATAGAAAATTGTTTATATACAAATGCCAATGGCTCAAAAGATAGAGATGATTTATTGAAATTATTAGGTTCGTTAGAAACACAAGGATATATTGCTAATGTTTCACCACGCCATACTAAATCAGTTGTTAAAAATATAGAAAATGAAAGTAAGTATTATGGAAATAAAATTTATTGGGGAATTGATAGTAATTTAACTTATCAATATGGTAAAGGTTGAAAATATAATAATGACAAAATTAGTAATCATTTACGAGATGCCATTATTATTGCTAATTATAAGGGTTAATATTTACTTAAATGAAAACCAAGAAAAAGTTTGAAATGAATTTAATGACTTTACTTATTCACAACGAATCGAATATCTTATTAATTTTTATATAAGTCACAACAAAAGTGATAAAGATAATAATTCTAACTAACTTAACCTTGTATATATAATGTAAGAAATTAATAGAAAGAGGGTTAATAGGAATGAAAAAATTATTAAGTATAATAGGAACAATTTCATTAGTAGCAACAAGTACAACAAGTTTAATTGCTTACAATCATTTTTTTCCATAATTGACCAGTTGCTAATGTATCTGCTCCCATTTGGTCTAAAATTTTAGTATATGCTTTTGTAAATTGAGCAAATGCTGGCATTGCAACATGTACCATTAAATCGTCTTTTTTAGTACCAAACATTAAAGCATTTACTTTTTGTACTAAATTAATTGAAATATCATTAATTTTATAAAATGTTTCTTGTGCTGTATCAGTATCTTTTGGAATAGATAATTTAATAAATTGACCTGTTGCAATACATGAATCTACAACACCTTGTAAATAAATTGCATTCATATTTGAATATCAATTACGAGTAATTGTTTTCATTCACTCTCCAATTGTAGTAGTTCGTACTTTAACTGGTGATTCCAAAAAAACGAACAACATCAAATGTAGGAACATCATATTTAAATGTTAACATTTGATCCATCATAACAGTTGCTCTTCGCACTGCTACGGATTGTTGTTTCATTCCAGAATCTTTATCATAATCATTACCCCAAACCATACGCTCTGGGAATACATATTGTCCTGCTTCAAAACCTTCTGCCATAGACACTTGTTGAGCAGTTAACATCATCATTTCAGTAGCATCAATATATTCACTATCTGCTTCTAAAATCTTTTTAATTTGTAAAACAGCAATATCTCCAATTGCTTTTTCTGTTGCAGTATTACCACCAACTTGAAAAACTGTTGGTAATGCAACACTTGATTTTCCACCTACTTTTGCCATAGGTTATTATCCTCCTTATTATTGTCATGTTAAACTTTTAGCATAATCAATAATATCTTGATCAGTTTTAGCACCATTTTTCTTAATTTCTTCTAAGCGATTAGATTTAATTTCTTCACTTCTTTTTAGCATTTGGTCAATAACTGACCCACCATCAACAGTACCATCTACTGAATTAATATTATATTCTTCTGCTATTTTGTTTATTCTTTCTTGTTTAGATAAATCTTTATATTCATCATTATTAATTAACGAAGAAATAATCTTTTTATCTTTATCTGTAAAATTTTTTAAATATAATTCATTTTCTAATAAATCACTTTTATTTTTTAATTCTTGTAATTGAGTATTAACAATTTCAAAATCTGTTTTATCAACTACATCTTCACGATTTTTAATTGATTCACGAATTTGTTTAGCCTGAGCAGATAATAATTCATTAACTGCTTTCGCTTTTTCATCATCAATTTCTAAAATTTCTTTAATTTTTTCTAAATTTGCCATTATTTTTCGCTCCTTATTCGAGTGTAGGATTAACACTTTTAACAAATTATAGGTAAGACTCTTTTATAAAAGGAAGATTAACCTTATATAAATATCATACCATAATTTAATTCTTTTTTACAATCATTGTGTTAATCATATCTTTATACTCTTTATTTTTTTGTTCCATATATAAAATAGTTTCATTCATTTTAATTTGAAACTCTTTAAAATGACTAATACATAATTGCACTGGTCAATCATCTTGCATTTTTCTTACTAAATCACCATTTTTATCTTTTTTTAATCTTGCAAATACCTTTCTTTTACAATTTGGAATTTTTTGGCCATTTTTTACTCCTTTTTGCATATTAAAATTGCTATTATTTAAACAATATGATTAAATAAAAGAGTAAAAAACTGTATTAATGTATAAAAGAACTCTCAACATAGAGTGCACCCATTTTAGTAAGTACTAATAAAAAGTATTTACTTTTTTTTAATTATATCTTTTTCTTTACGATTTGAATATCATGTATTTCATTTTATAACATCTTGTATATATTCTTCATGTGAATTATATATTTTATTATGGATTGTAGCTTTCTTAAGTAATGAATGAAAACTTTCTATAACAATATTATCTGCACAGTGGTAATTTTTTCCCATTGAAATTGCAATACCGTTAGATAAACATTTATCGTGATAAATAGTGGATGTATATTGATATCCGTGATCTGAGTGAATTATTATTCCATTCAGATCTTTTTTTATTAATTTTATTTTATTAATTGCATCATTTAAATTATCCATTACTAATTTATTGTCATTATATTTAGATCACTTTACATCAACTATTTCTTTAGTATATCCATCAATAATTGTTGATTGATAATATCTTTCTCCTTTTCAAATTAAATATGTTACATCAGTATATAGTACTGAAAACCTTGTTTTTATATCATTGAATTTACGATTAATTAAATCAGGATATTGCAATAAGCTTTTTTCTTTATTCTGTTTATATTTCATTTTTCTTCTCATTTTTCTTACATATTCAGATTGTATTTGATTATCACGCATAATTCTTAAAACTTTTTTTGAATTATATTTTATATCATAATCTTCCTTTAAATATTTAGTAATTCTTCGATAACCAAATTGTTTTAAATTTTCTTCATAGACTTTTACAATATCATTTATTGCTTTTTTATCTTTTTTGCTACTGTCATAATTTTTATATTTATCTCAATAACTACGTTTTAACCCTGTTACTTCTAGTAATAATTTTATTGAATATTCACAAAAATTTTGTTTAATAAAAGAGACAATTCTTAGTTTGCTTAATTGTAAAAGTCATGGAGCTTTTTTAATAATTCATACCTTGTTTTATAATATTCTAAATTTCTTTTGCCAAAAGAAATTTTAGGTCCTTTAGGATTGTTTAATTTTCCTTTTTTATGATTTGCTCATCAAGATTCTACTGTATTTGCATTTATATTATATTGTTTTGCTACTATTCAACAACTTTTTTGTTTAATTTCCTCAATGATTTTTGTTCTAAATTCTGATGTATATTTGTTATATTTTTGTCCTTTTTTTGCCATATAAAAATGCACCCCCTATAAAAATTTAGCAAAATCTTTTTTTATTTTACTTACTTTTTGGGGTGCACTCTAACAAGTTCTTTTTTTATTATCTATATTTTACATAAAAAAAGACTTTTGCAAGTCTATATTTTTGTAATTTTCTAAAACCGGTTAAGAGTAGAAAAATTCTGCCTTTTTAGATTTACAATATTATCTTATCATCATTAAATTTAATGTCAATAATTTACTTTTATTTTTTTTATTGTATTATGTAAATATTTTAAGAAAGGGTGGGAAAAAATGAAAAAGTTTAAACATTTAAGTTTTATTGAAAGATGTAATTTAAAAGAAGCGTTAGAATTTGATATTTTTAAGAAAAAAATGGCACTCTTATAAATATCACTTAAAACATTATAAACATATTAAACGATATCATCCTATGCAAGAACATAAACGATATTTAGAAAATCGTAAAAATTGTAAAAAGAAAACTACTTTAATTTTTAAACAAATATTATGATTAGATGAAAAATTTAATAAATTTCATTATACACCTAAACAAATATGTAAATTATATGAAATTGAATTTAATGATAAATTCCCTATGTGTTTTAAAACACTTTATAAATATATTTATTTAGGTTTATTTGGTTTAAATAAACGTAATTTGTATTTTCATAGTAAAAAAAAGATACATAAAGAGAAAAAATATAAACGTGGTAATTTAAGCAATGATTTTAAAACTATTAAACAAACAAAACATGAAAAAGGTACTTTTGGTTGATTTCAAATGGATACTATTGTTGGTAAAGATAAGAAATCAGCATGTTTAACATTAACAGAAGAATTTACTAAATTTACCTTTTTTAAAAAAAGAAAAAAATTCAACAAAAGTATTAGAAACTTTAAAACAAATTTTTAAAAATAAACTTTTAAAAAAACATTTAAAGGGAATTATAGCTGATCAAGGAAAAGAATTTTGAAATTGAAAAGATATTGAAAAACATCTTAAAACAAATGTATATTTTTGTGATAAAGGTAGTCCTACACAAAACCAATTGTAGAAAGAATGAAAAGAGATATAAGGCGAGAATTATCAAAAAGTACTGATTTTAGAATTATTAAACAAGATAAAATAGATTGAATAATTAATACAATTAATGATAAGATAAGACCTTGTTTAAATTGAGAAACACCAACACAGTTATTTAATAAATATATTAAATAAATTTATTAAATAAAAAAACTTAATAAATTATTTTTTAGTGTGCCCAAATATACTAATTTTAAATAAATTAAAAAAATAATTTAAAAATACTTGTAAACTTATTTTTAAGTGCTATTATTTTAATTAATAAGAGTAGGAAATAACTAATTGCACTTACACTATACAAAGAAAAAAGTTTCTTATTTTTAAATAAATTAAGTAATACCCGTTTATATGCAACACTCCCGTTTTTAATGCTCTTTTAATTTCTACAGTAATTTCCATTCTGTTTTTCTTTCTTATTCAATTAAGGCAATTTATTTTAAACCATAATACTTATTTTTTAAAATCATATACGGTTTTTATTCTATAACATTTAATTTAAATTAGCAATAGATTTTAAATTTATCATACTAGTTAAAAATTAAATTATTACTTTATATAAAATAATAATAAATAAAAAACAACTTATAAAAAGTTGTTTTATTGTTTTTATTTTCTTAAAAAATAAGCAAACTTAAATTCGATTAAAACTAAAATTAGATTTATCAAATTTTTGTTTTTTTTGTTTTCATTTTTTATTACCTTGGGTATTAAATTTCTTTTTTGCATTAGATTGGTTCTTTTTATTATCTAAATATGAATACTCATATTTAAAACTATTATTTTTTTGATTAAAAGTTGCTTTTTTATTACTAGAACTAATGTTTTTTGTTCCTTGTGGTTTTTGTTTTAAATCATATGTTGTAATATCTAATAACTCAATTTTTTTCTTTTGATATGTACCCAAATGTTGAATTTCTCTTAAATCATTACGATTTGAAACAATTGATATTGCTACACCAGTAGCACCAGCACGTGCTGTTCTTCCAATCCGATGAATATAGCTTTCTCGTTCTATTGGAATATCGTAATTAATAACATAATCAATATTATCAATATCAATTCCTCGTGCCGCAACATCAGTGGCAACCATAACTTGTACTTTACCATCCCGAAATAAACGCATTGCCTGTCCTCGTTCATAACGACTTTTATCACCATTAATGACACAACAAGGAATACCATTATTTGTTAACATTTCAGCAATTTTATTAGTAAAAACTTTTGTATTTGAAAAAATAATACTTCGTTTTGGTTGCAAATGTTTATATAATGCTATTAAAACATCTTCCTTATGATAAGACAATGCATTTACATATTGCTGTCTAATATTATTTTGCTCAATAACATTTTTTGTAACAACAATTTCAACAGGATTATTTTGATAGTTATTAGCAATTTCTAATACTTGTTTTGACATTGTTGCTGAAAATAATAATATTTGATATTGTTTAGGAGCATTTTGAAATACTTTATCAAGATCATTTTTAAATCCCATTTTTAACATTTCATCAGCTTCATCTAAAACAATTGTTTTAATTTTATCTAATCGTAATGTTTTACGATTAATATGATCAGCAATTCGTCCCGGAGTTCCCACAATAATATTACTTTTTCGTAAAGCATAAATTTGACGTTGGATATGTGAACCACCACAAATTAAGGTTGCATTTACACTTTCCAAATAAGTTGCTAATTTTCGAACCTGGTCAATTATTTGGCTCGCTAATTCATGGGTTGGGCATAAAATAATCGCTTGTGGTTGTTTTAAGTGCGTATTTAAGTTTTGTAAAATTGGCAAAATAAAAGCTACAGTTTTACCAGTTCCCGTATGACTTTTACCAATAATATCTTGATTATTAAGAGCCACTGGAATAGCTTTTTTTTGGATTTCAGTTAGGTTAGTATAACCCATTTTAACAATCATTCGTTGTAATGCTGGGTATAAATTTAATGTATTAAAATTCATTTAGTCTCCTTTAAAATTTAGTATAAATAGTTTAGTTGTTTTTTTAACATTACAGCTGTTGAATTTACATATTAATATTATTTTAGATAACAGAATAAATTAAAGTTTAACAACTTGTTAATTATATCTTAAAAACTTAATAAAATAAAGCATTTTTCCTAGAAATTAAAAAGAATTTTATTATAATTTTAGAATAACAAGCAAAATTAAAAGGAATGAATCCCATTGAATACAGAAAATCATTCCTATAACTTACTTTTTATATGTCTATTTTTTTAACATATTCATAAATTGCTTTTTTTATTTATTTTTAGATAAAAATCTTAAAATGGTCATCAAGTTTTTAAAAACTGAACTGTTGAAGATGCAGTATTCTTTGTTGTATCAATCACTGAATTAGCAAAACTTTTCGCTTCATCAGGATGATTGTAAGCATAGTAGCCAACTGCGCCAATGGCTGCTGAACCTAATACTATTCCTATTGATCCTGGCGCAAGTCCAAATAAAGCACATACTAAACCATTAGTAAATTGACCTATTACTTGTCCTAATATTCGCGTGGTGCTTTTTTTAGCCCTTTATAAGCTAAAACTGCTCCTTTTTTAATTCCTGTCTTAATATTTTTACCGTGAGTTTTTAGAAAAATTTTAAAATTCTTACCCTCTTTTTTGCAAAGGTTTTAACAGCAGTCCCTGTTGTTTTGATCCCTTGTAAAGTATTTTTACCTATTTTTTCAATACTTTTACCCTTTTCTTTTAAAAATGTTTCAGCAGTGTTACCAATATTTTTCATCCGTTGGAATCCACTATTAACAACTTTTTTACTTTATTAGTTTTTTTGTAAAAAAGTTTTTAATCCCATGGTTTCTTTTTACAATATCTTTAATACCAGTTTCCGATATTTTTTCAACTTTATCTAGCCCTGTTTCAATAGCTTTAGGCGGGGTAATTTTTTTACCAAGGATTTTTTCAGTTGCAACAATTTTGTTTACAACAGTTTTTTCAGTCGCTTTAAGCTCTTTTCCAATTTTTTTGCCAAGACTTTTAGCATCTGCTTTAAATTCTTTATATGCTTTTTTAGTAAAATTCTGAAATTTTTTCAACATTTTAAAACCAGAATTAGTTTTAACTTTAGATGGTTTCTTATCTGAATTTAATAACGAGTAAACATTTGATGGTACTAATTCTGAATTTGATATATCCCCAATAATATCTTTCATAATAAATTCTTGTGATACAGTTTGATTTGAAGGATTTAAAGCAGGAGTTGCCATTAATACCCCACTTAAGCCACTACTGCTAAGTCCTAATGCTCCAAAAATAACTATTAGTTTTTTCATATTTAATTATCCTTTCTTATATAAAATTATCGTGTTTTAAAAATTGTTATGTTAAAAAGATAGTCAACTTTTTAAATAGTGTTGATTATTACCATATAAATAAAAACTATCACGAGTATCTGCTGTTTGTACTTTTTGACCAGAATAAACTAACACTGTTCCTAATGAACCAGTTAAAAGATCACTTTCAATTGTTTCTTTAACGATAATACTGTCATAACTCGCTTCTGCAAAACCACTTTGAATTGTTTCTGCAATAATATCTTCGCTATCATTTTCACCCATTATTGCATTAAAAATTTCTTGCAAATCATCCATTGAAATTATTGATGATTCTTGATTAAGATCTTCTAATATTTTGCTTGAATTAGTAAGTGAACTATCCATATTATCAAGTTCATTTTTCATATTTTCAATTTGTTCACGGAATGAATTATTTCATAAATTATCACTATTTGATTTTATACTACTTACTTCAACGGTAGTTGGATTTATACTTGTATTAAATGTATTAATTGCAGGTATTACACTACTAATAGCTCCTAATGTTCCTAAAATAATTGGTGTAACCTTCATTTGTTTTCTATCCTTTCTTAAACATTAAATTAATCAATATAAAATAAGGACTTAAATATTATTTCTTTTTTATCTGAAGTTATATATAAAAGGAATGGATTAGAGTGCACCCATTTTAGTAAGTACTAATAAAAAGTATTTACTTTTTTTAATTATATCTTTTTCTTTACGATTTGAATATCATGTATTTCATTTTATAACATCTTGTATATATTCTTCATGTGAATTATATATTTTATTATGGATTGTAGCTTTCTTAAGTAATGAATGAAAACTTTCTATAACAATATTATCTGCACAGTGGTAATTTTTTCCCATTGAAATTGTAATACCGTTAGATAAACATTTATCGTGATAAATAGTGGATGTATATTGATATCCGTGATCTGAGTGAATTATTATTCCATTCAGATCTTTTTTTATTAATTTTATTTTATTAATTGCATCATTTAAATTATCCATTACTAATTTATTGTCATTATATTTAGATCACTTTACATCAACTATTTCTTTAGTATATCCATCAATAATTGTTGATTGATAATATCTTTCTCCTTTTCAAATTAAATATGTTACATCAGTATATAGTACTGAAAACCTTGTTTTTATATCATTGAATTTACGATTAATTAAATCAGGATATTGCAATAAGCTTTTTTCTTTATTCTGTTTATATTTCATTTTTCTTCTCATTTTTCTTACATATTCAGATTGTATTTGATTATCACGCATAATTCTTAAAACTTTTTTTGAATTATATTTTATACCATAATCTTCCTTTAAATATTTAGTAATTCTTCGATAACCAAATTGTTTTAAATTTTCTTCATAGACTTTTACAATATCATTTATTGCTTTTTTATCTTTTTTGCTACTGTCATAATTTTTATATTTATCTCAATAACTACGTTTTAACCCTGTTACTTCTAGTAATAATTTTATTGAATATTCACAAAAATTTTGTTTAATAAAAGAGACAATTCTTAGTTTGCTTAATTGTAAAAGTCATGGAGCTTTTTTAATAATTCATACCTTGTTTTATAATATTCTAAATTTCTTTTGGCAAAAGAAATTTTAGGTCCTTTAGGATTGTTTAATTTTCCTTTTTTATGATTTGCTCATCAAGATTCTACTGTATTTGCATTTATATTATATTGTTTTGCTACTATTCAACAACTTTTTTGTTTAATTTCCTCAATGATTTTTGTTCTAAATTCTGATGTATATTTGTTATATTTTTGTCCTTTTTTTGCCATATAAAAATGCACCCCCTATAAAAATTTAGCAAAATCTTTTTTTATTTTACTTACTTTTTTGGGTGCACTCTAGATAATTAATATTTTTTCTATTTTTCAAAGGAAGTTTTTAAATTTATTATTATTTTTAAAAGTTAGAAATATTATTTAAGTCCAATAGGGAGTAATACTTTTTTGTTAGTAAATTTAATTTTATTTCATTACTAAATTTATAATTTTATTTTGTGATAACTTAGTAATAAAACTAAGATGGTTTTAATACCGCAATTGCTAAAAATTTACTTGTACCAATTGAATTAGCAACAAAAATAATTAAGAGATAATCGAATTATACAAATGTTAGAAACTTAAATGACTTTCTTTTTTGTTTTAGTATTTAAATCAACTTTTAATAATTTCTAAAATATCATATTTTCTTAATTAACATTTTGATTAGTGCTAACTAGTTATTATATTATTTCGTTTACTTTAAAATTATTGTTTATAGTTTTGTAAAAATAGATAATATAAAAGGAATTACTAACTAGTAATAATTAATAGATTTAAGAAATAATGCTTTCATAGTTTTATCTTCTTTCTTAAATATTTAAAAATAATATTTTTTAAATCAGGGAGTAAAATTATGTGTTATATATTCAGAATAAGAAAATTTGAAAACACGAAAATAATAAACTTCTAATTATCGTTTAACTTCTAGTTAATTGCCTGATTCTTTTAACTATATTATTTAATAAACAAAATTTATAATATTATTTTGATAATTGATATATCCATCTTTTTGATAAAATTTTGGTAAATAAATTTTTATAACAATACAACTGCTTACTTTATTTATAACTTTTTTTAAGAAAAAAACAAGGACATTTTTTTTAAAAAAGTACTAAGGCATAATATGATAAACACTGCATTATTACTTTTAATTAATCTAATTTTTTTAAAACAAATTTACAAAATCTAGATTAATTTAAAAAATACTTTAATTCTTCTTCCAAGATAATTATTATCTTTTTTACTAGAATCGGGCACTATAACAGCATAATCTTTCTTAATATCTTAAAGCTTAATTCAATCAATATTTAGCATAAGGTTTTTTTCTTTTAATACTCTACGTAATGTTGTTTCATTATTGTCTGTTAATATTTCCAAATTCGGGGTCTTAATTATTGAATGCAAAATAAAATTATTTGTTTTAAAAGTTACACTTGAATCGTTTTCAATTTTAGAAGTGTAATTTGATAGCACTACATTGGCTTTGTTTTTTTGAACATTAGTAAAAATAATCCGAATTGGTGCTTTAATACCAAGGTTTATTAAAACTTGATTTAAAGTCGGATTTTTATAATATAGCGCATTACGGATATCATTTATTGAATTAGATGGAATCTCACCTAAATTAGGCTCTTTAATTAAATCTTTCATTGAATATTTATTATTTTTTTCAATAGTATTAGTAGGATCATAAGTTATTGTTTTATTGGGTAAAATAATAGTAATAAAAAAAGAAATAAGCATTGTTGAAATTAAAAGAAATATTTTATTCATAAATTTTCTCTTTCATTGATTTAAAAAATTACTTTATAATTTTACCTAAATAAACTAGTTTTTACATATTATTTATGCATATTTATAAATAAAAAAAACAATAAAGTTTACTTTATTGTTCTTAACCTATCATAATTAATATCTTATGATGGTGGATAGACATAGTCTTCTGGTTTAAACGAAATTCGATATTTATCAATTGGTCAAGGTGTATAATAAATATTATTCGTTGTTTGGTTAATACCAAAACGAAATTTAAGTTCATCATATCATCCATAATGTCAAGTAAATGCACGATCTTTACCAATGTCAACATTAAATTTGTTATGAACTGTAACTCAGAACTTTCCAATATCAGGTAAAATTTTGATTTCAGGTTGTTCCTTAAATTCTCTTAAATAATCGTTTCAAATTGTTTGAAGCGATAAAGCAGGATTTTTTGCAAATTGGTTATTTAATGTTTCTCATTTTTTAATTGGTAAGAAAATAACCCCTTCGGTATGGACACGAATATCTCATGTAATTTGGAAATATTTATAAAATGCAGCAATAATTCGTCCAAAGTTCTCAATCTTTTTGATTATTCCTGCTCGTGTTATTTTTACATTAATATAAATTGGTTTATTGTCATTTACTGCAATCCCTGATAACGGCAATCCAGCAACTAAAATTTTTGCTAAATTAATTTTAAACTGTCCTAACTGTAATTTTTCACCAGTAGAAGCAGTTAAAATATTCAATTTTTCACCATAAAATTCTAAAAAATTTTCAGGTGTTAATTTGTCTGGAGCATACCCAGTATTAACTCAGGCATATTTTTCATCATATGGCAAGACTGGTGTTACACCGTTTGTATCTGGATTAATAATTGAATTTAATAAAATTAAGATTTTTTCATCACTAGCATAAGTGATATTTTCTCCAAGTTCTTCCAACGTATCATCTTTCTTTAAACCTTCTTCTAATTCTCTTTGGACAATTGCATCTAACATACTGTGATCATAAGCATAATTTAAATCAAAATTATCATAAATACTTTTGAAAGCTTCATGTTTATTAACAATAATATCACCGGACATCTTCTCATTAAAAAATTTAATGATTGAATTTGATATTTGTTCTACTACTGCTTTTAAAATTTTTTGCATTTTATCAATATCATTGGTAATAGTATATTGAATTAAAAATGGTACAACTGTTTCTAATTTTTTAAATTTGATGTTAACATCAAATTTAAAGTCTAAACGAACAGCTTTTAAACCTTCCGGATTAATATATGCTAGTTTACCTAATTTTTCAACATCAATAAAATTTAAAATAAAGTTCACACTATCTGGTTCAATATTCAACGGAAAACTATTTGGATAATAGTTTAAATATTTATTAGCAATTTCTCGATTAATATTATCAAAGACTGTCATAAAACCAGTTTTAAGAGTTGTTAAAACTGGCGCAACCTTACCATCTTCTTCCTTTAATACTTCCTTTTGGTGATCATTTCTTACCATTGAAAATAAGTTTTCAAAATCAATATTTGGGTAAAAATTAGTATCAATTAAAGTTTTTTCTGCTGTGTATTTTTGAATTGCATTTGATGCTGCTTTTGTTATATCATTTAAAATTTTTAAATCTCCATTATAATCAATTTCATTTTCATTATTATGGTGATTATTGTTTCAAGCATTTTTACAACTAATAACAGAACCAACACTAACCACATTAAAATTTGCAACTCCCAACATTGCTAATAGTTTTTTCATAGTTTTTAAATCCTTCCTTTTAAAAAATAACTATATCCCAAATATCTTATATATATTTTAATATCCTATATATTTGAAATATCATTTATGTTATAAAAAAAAAAAAAAAAATCAAGGGGGTTAATAATTATTTTAAAATATATTTTTTAATCCGAAAGAATTTCTAATTTATGACATAAATTAACTCATATATAAAATTTTAATCTTTAGTTTGAATTAAATATGTATAATTTAATGAAGAGTTTTGTGGAATAATACGAAATAAACGTTTCAAAGAGCGATTTTTTCAACCAATAATTAAATAATTTTTTCTTTTTATTTTTAATGCTTTTGGTAAAGATTTTTTAATAAATCGTTCTAATGACATTAAACCTGGCAATGTTTTATTATTTTTAAAATCAACATTTTTAAAAAACGCAGTTTGTGTGGCTCCAGGACAAATAGTAACTACACGAACTGGTGATTTTGTTTTCTTTAATTCAGTATTAATAGCAACAGATAAACTTAAAATATATGCTTTTGTTGCATAATAAGTTGCCATTCCAGGTCCAGGGAAAAAAACAGCTAAGGAAGAAATATTAATAATTCGTCCTTTTTTCTGCTCAATAAAATATTGCGTAAAAAGTTTTGTTAAAATATGGACTGCTTGAATATTTAGATTAATCATTTTTAATTCATCTGCTAAAGGAATTGTTATAAAAAGACCTTTTTTCCCAAAACCAGCATTATTAATAAATAAAACAATATGATACTGTTTTTTTTCTTCAAATAAAGCATAACAATTTTCAGGAACAGACAAATCATATGATAAAGCAACAATTGTTTGTTCAGAAAATTGTTGTTGTAATTCTTTTGCTCATTCTGTATGGCGAGATACTCCAATAATATGATAACCTTGCTTCAACAATCACTGACAATAACCATATCCAATTCCTGATTATGCTCCTGTTACTACAGCAAATTCTTTTTCCATAATATATCATCCTTTTCATTACCTTAATTCTAACATTAAGAAAAATAATCTTTTTTTAAATGTAAATTAAATACACAATAACAAATTTATTAACTAAATAATAGTAATTGTTGCAATTAAATAAATTATTAATTTATTTTATTATACTCCATATTAAACTTTAAAAAAAGGTTAAAAACCTTAAACCTTATTTTCTAATTCCTAATGTTTCAATGATTGTTTTATATTCATTAAAATCAGTTTTGGTTAAATATGCAAGCAAGTGTTTTCTTTGTGCTACTTTTTGCAATAAACTTCTTCTTGATACAATATCTTTTCGATGTACTTTTAAGTGTTCGGTCAAATTGTTAATATCTTCTGTTAAGATTGCAATTTGAACTTTTGTTGAACCAGTATCTTTGGCATTTTGACCAAACTTTGTAACTAATTCTGCTTTTTTTTCTTTTGAAACCATTACAATTTTCTCCCTTCTTTTAGTGGCTTATTATGTTAAAACAAAGAATTTAAGAAAGGGTTATCTTAAATCAACGAAATAACAACCTTATTAATATTATGCTTTTTTAGCAAAAAAAGCAAGGGTATTAACTAAATCTTGTTCTAAAAGCGTAACTAATTCTGCTAAATTATTAATTTTAATATTTTCTCGAAGATATTTTTTAAAATAAACAATGATTTCCTGACCATATAAATCCAAATTAACATTTAGCAAATATGTTTCAACAACTTCTTTCCCTTCAAATAATCGATAAGATGTCATTGAAGGATAAAGTTTACCTTGTGCTAATGTTTCTGTTACATAAACACCATAGGGTAAAATTACTTTTTGTGGCAAATAAACATTTGCCGTTGGAAAATTAATTGTTCGTCCTAATTGTTTTCCTGGTTTTACTTCTCCACGTAAATTATAATCTTCATACAATAATCTATTTGCTGATGCTAAATCATATTCTAATAAAAAATTTCGAATTGTTGTTGAAGAAAACAAATTATCTTGGCGAGTAATTAAATAAACATTTTCTTGACCAAAAAAAGCAATAATATCATTAAAATCCCCTTCACGATTTTTTCCAAACCGAAAATCAGAACCAATGACAATTTTTGTAACATTAAATTGTTTTTTTAAAATTGTTAAAAATTGTTGTGCAGATAAATTTATAAATGCAGTACTAAGCGGCACTTCTAAATAATAATCAAATCCTAATTTTTCAACAATTTGTTGTTTTGAATGATTATCTACTATTTTTGTATTTGTTTGTTGTAAAAAATCACTGACACTTTGTGACATAGTAAAAAATAATGTTGCAAGGTTATACTGTTTTTTAATCTCCATTAAACGTGTAATTAATTTTAAATGACCTTGATGAAACCCATCAAACAAACCTAAACAAGCAACTTTTGGTTTCTTATCACTTGACTTATTTCATACTAAAGTTTTCATTAATAATGATCATCCTTCTCTCTGTCATCTTGGTTTTTAGGTTCAATATGTCCTCATAGTCCACGTTGACAGGCATAAACATGTTTTCCAATATGTTTATAAATTGCTAAAACATTTTTATTTTTATCAATAATAAAAATAATTGGGTCAGTATGATTAATAATAACAATAGGTTTTCCTTGCCGAATTTCTTCATCATGATGATAAAGTAATAATTGTTGATTATTAATAAATAAAGCATCATACATCGATATTAACTCATTAAAATTTACTTCTTCAGGGCTAATTGTTTTAGATAGCATAAAATTTCCTGATTGCGTACGGCATAAAGCTGTAACAGTAGCAATAGTATTTAATTTTGCCGCAATATCAGTCACTAAACTTCTAATATATGTTCCTTTAGTACATAACACACTAAATTTAATTGTATGATTATGTGCATCATATTTTTTTAATTTAATTGCCTTAATTGTAACAGTTCGTGGTCTAATTTTTACTTCTTTATCTTGGCGTGCATATTCGTAAAGTTTTTTACCATTAACTTTAATAGCAGAATATTTTGGTGGATATTGTTCATACATAAATCCATTAAATTCATTAAAGATTTTTTTTAATATTTTCTTTTGAATCTTAAATGGTGTTGTTTCATTAAGCACATTCCCAGTAATATCACCAGTATCTGTCTCAACAAATAATCGCATTTCAACATCATACGCTTTATCTGCTGTTAACAAATATTCACTCATTTTCGTAGCATTATTCACTAAAACAACTAACAATCCTGTTGCTAATGGGTCTAATGTTCCTGCGTGACCAATTTTATTAATCTGCAATTTTTGTTTAATTTCTTGAATAACCTGATTACTTGTTTTTCCTGTTGGTTTATTAATTAAAAAAATACCGTCATGCATAATAACCACCCCACTTCCTGAAATATTATATCACTTTTTAATATATTCCTAACACTAATTAAAAAAGTACCTTATTTTTATCGTATTTTTGGTAGTCGGAAAAAATCTTAGGTTTTATAAAAATTATAAATAAAGTAATTAAATACAAATTAAAGTAATCGCTTATTAGAACGATTTTTTTATTTGCATTATTCATCAAATAGTATCCTTAAAATTAAAAATTAACCTATTTTGCCCTACAAACTAGTTAATTTTTATAATTTCCTTTCTGTGATTTATTATATTTTTTCGGTTTAACAATTAATAATATCATTTTTAATAAAGGTACTATCTGATGAATAATGCAATACTAAAACTTAATATTTTGATGCTTAAAGATGGATAACTCATCTATGGCACGAAGTCTTAAAGAAAGTGTGAAAGCGATTGGATTTACTCTCCTATTTATTTCTTTAATTCTCGACAAGATTAATCACTTGTGAAATGTCAGAGCATGTGTTTTTTGGCTTGTTTTCATAAAAAAGTGCTGTTAAACCAAAAAACAATATCGGACACTAAAAAAACAAGAGGGTTGGAACTCCAAAAGGTTATTTTCTTTGTATAAAGTTGTCTAGGGATGGATGAAGCGTAATTAATAACTGGGTAAACTGTTTTTTTATTTCCGTATGGGGGTAAACTCTATCAAAATATCCTATCCGCCCCCGCTCACTCCCCAAAGTGAAGCGGGCGGCGAAGTAATTAAATACTAAAATAAATTACAAGAATTAATGATATGTGCTTATCCAGTAACTGCAAATAATATTAATGATGAAATTTGATCAACAAATAAAAAAAGGAGTATATATAATGACAGAATATAAAAGTTTGTATATTAATAAAACTTGAAATGAAATAACAACATCTTTTGATTAAGTTAATTGTCAACCTATTAATTGGGCTGTATGTATTATTTAAGGGTTTTAATTAATATCTTAGAAATTGTGGAATAAAAATACCACTTACTTATCTAAATTATATTACTTTTAATTTTATTGTCAACAATATTTTAACATTTTTTAAATTTTTCCACGACAAAAATACATGTTTATTAAAGTTATTTAATTTATTAGATAAAATTAATAAAAATATAAGTTTGGTTGTAAATTATTATTTACAAAATTATTAACTGAATAATTAATTCTATTTTCTTCTAATGGTTCATTAGTATTAAATAAATTAATTTTATTTTTAAAATTCATCATACTAGTATTTAATTTATTTTTAAGAGTTTTTTCATGATAAGTTGCTTTTTTAACCAAAACACCTTTACAGTAATGTGATATATCACCCTCAATATGACAACCAATATTATTTCATAATGTTTGATTTCTGACACCTTCTTCATTATTTTTAATTAATTTAATTGTCTCTTTTAAGAATTTCATTTTTGCTTCTTTTATAAAAGAAGCACTGTTTTCTAAGCGTTCTAATAATTCTTCATATTTACCATTAAAAAAATAATCGACTGCTTTATGGTATGTTTCTCTGTTTTCTTTGTTTTTACTTTGATAAGGATATAATTTTTTAAATCTACTTGTAAGGTGAAATTTATCTATCGTGTAATGTACTTTATTTTTAGGAAAATATTCTTGAATAAATTTTGCCATATTTTTAATTCAAGGTGCACCATCTCCTAATACCATAAATTCAATATTGTCATTAATATCATAATAACTTGTAATTAATGTAAGTAATTTACTAACAAAATTAATTAATTTACTATTTTTTAATATATTCTGGAATATTATCTAGTTCTATAACTCCTAATTTATTTGCAATTACAGGTCTTTTTTTAGTTGATTTTGTTTTATCAAAACCAGTATGAACAGTTGAAAATATATTATGTTTTTTTTTTTTTTTTTCTTTCCCCTTTTTATTTTCATTTCACATTTTTAAATAAGTTCCATCAATTTGAATATATAAAGTATGAGGTACCTTTATTTTTTTATTAGTTTTATTAATATAATATTCTTTTTCAATTTTTGCATTTTTCATAATATTTGAAATTGTTTTTATACAAATTTTTACATGTTCCATAGTATCTAAAATATCTTGATATGTTTTTTTATTGCCAATAAATGATAATATTTTTTCTTTAACAGAATTATCTATTCTTTGTCATTTTTTAATTCCTAAAAGTTTATCCAAAGGAAAAATATATTTTTCTTTACCTGTTTCTTGATTAATTTTATAATATTTTCTTCTTTTAAAAGTTATTTTCCCATTTAAAATAGTTAATTTTCTTGGTTTTATTTCTTTTACTTTATAATCTTTAAATTCTTTTAAAGTTTCATCAATTTTATAATTTTTAAAAATTCATTCATCAGAATTTTCTAAATTTTGTTGAATAATTTTAATACTTTGTATATATAACAAATTATTAAAATTCTTAAAAAAGTTGTTATCAATATTAGAGTGCACCCATTTTAGTAAGTACTAATAAAAAAAGTATTTACTATTTTTTTAATTATATCTTTTTCTTTACGATTTGAATATCATGTATTTCATTTTATAACATTTTGTATATATTCTTCATGTGAATTATATATTTTATTATGGATTGTAGCTTTCTTAAGTAATGAATGAAAACTTTCTATAACAATATTATCTGCACAGTGGTAATTTTTTCCCATTGAAATTGTAATACCGTTAGATAAACATTTATCGTGATAAATAGTGGATGTATATTGATATCCGTGATCTGAGTGAATTATTATTCCATTCAGATCTTTTTTTATTAATTTTATTTTATTAATTGCATCATTTAAATTATCCATTACTAATTTATTGTCATTATATTTAGATCACTTTACATCAACTATTTCTTTAGTATATCCATCAATAATTGTTGATTGATAATATCTTTCTCCTTTTCAAATTAAATATGTTACATCAGTATATAGTACTGAAAACCTTGTTTTTATATCATTGAATTTACGATTAATTAAATCAGGATATTGCAATAAGCTTTTTTCTTTATTCTGTTTATATTTCATTTTTCTTCTCATTTTTCTTACATATTCAGGTTGTATTTGATTATCACGCATAATTCTTAAAACTTTTTTTGAATTATATTTTATACCATAATCTTCCTTTAAATATTTAGTAATTCTTCGATAACCAAATTGTTTTAAATTTTCTTCATAGACTTTTACAATATCATTTATTGCTTTTTTATCTTTTTTGCTACTGTCATAATTTTTATATTTATCTCAATAACTACGTTTTAACCCTGTTACTTCTAGTAATAATTTTATTGAATATTCACAAAAATTTTGTTTAATAAAAGAGACAATTCTTAGTTTGCTTAATTGTAAAAGTCATGGAGCTTTTTTAATAATTCATACCTTGTTTTATAATATTCTAAATTTCTTTTGGCAAAAGAAATTTTAGGTCCTTTAGGATTGTTTAATTTTCCTTTTTTATGATTTGCTCATCAAGATTCTACTGTATTTGCATTTATATTATATTGTTTTGCTACTATTCAACAACTTTTTTGTTTAATTTCCTCAATGATTTTTGTTCTAAATTCTGATGTATATTTGTTATATTTTTGTCCTTTTTTTGCCATATAAAAATGCACCCCCTATAAAAATTTAGCAAAATCTTTTTTTATTTTACTTACTTTTTGGGGTGCACTCTAAAATTCTCTTTTTCTATTCTCCGTTAACTTTTACATTACCATCATTATCAATTATTAAGTCGGGTAGTTTTTGTTCTTCATCATTTCAATGATAAACATATTTAAAATAAGTACCATTGTCATTTTCCCAATAAATTTCTTTAAAAGTTCATGCAATATTTAATGTTTGTCCTGACCCAAATTTATAAGGGCTACTTTTTCATAAATCTGCTTTTTCAAAATTATCAATTTCTATAAAATCGAGTGTATTATTTTTAAATTTAATTAATCTTCAATTCTCATTTTTATCACCACGCCATACTACATAATATCATTTATTATCAACCTCATTAAATGGTTTTTCTTGTGGTGCTATTCATTCTAAGTTGTTTTTAATAGTTTCATCATTTGTATTTATTTGGTTTTCTTTTTTTAATTTTGCTAATTTTTCGGGTGTATATTCATTTGGTGTATTACAAGCAACTAAACTTGTTGTACTTGTTGCTGTTAAAGTGACTGTTACTAAAATACCTAATATTTTTTTAATTTTAGTACCCACCCCTTCTTAAAATATTTTTACATTAATAATATATATAAACTACATATATTTAATATAACTAATTTATAGTATTTAAACTAAAATATAATTGATTATATTTTAATAACATTCATTAATTAAATCTACAACAGAATAAGATGTGCCAACTCCAGTGCCTAATACAACACCAATAAATCCACCAACTAAAGTACCAATAACTGGAACAAAACTACCAACTACTGCACCCGTCAAAAGCCCACCAACACTTCCGATAGAAGAATCTTTCAAAAGTATATTAGCTTTTTCGTTTGTTTCACAAACTTTTTTAAAGTCTCATCCGTGTAAATTTAAATGATATTTTAAGTTATTTGTTTTAACAAAAACACTTCCCTGTCCATCAAATCACATATCTTCTATATTAGAATCCAAGCCATTAAATTTATGAACATTAATTTGATTATCTCTTTTAAATCAAGGAAATACACCGCTTGTAGTTCCAATATAAATATCACCCGTCTGTAATGCTCCTCCTTTTGTTTTTTCATCTAATATTTTAACTACAGTTACTTTTCTGTTACCTAAATTATAACCTTCATTTTTATCTTTAATTATATTACAATATTGGTTTTTTATATTATTATTTATATTTCTTGGTCTTCTATTACAATTTAAATTTTCTTGTTGAATTAATCCAAGAATTACTCTAATTCCATAAGCATAAATACTTGGGCTTAAATTAAATATTTCAGGTAATCAATCTATTGGTAAATTATTTAATAAATTATTTCTATTACCAATATTATTAATATTTTGACTATTAATTGCATTAATAATATCATTACTTCTACTTTGTCAATTAGTTACAATATTACTAATATCATTATTTCAAGATAATTCACCACTATAAGTTTGAATTTCATTTGAAATTAAATTAAATATACTTCTAAATCTTATTGACTCAGATGTAGTTACAATAACACGCGCTAAATGTGGTCGTAAATTATTTCAATTTCGATTACTTGCATTTGTTTTAGATAAATTAATAAATGCATTAAAAATATTACCTCAACTAAGTGAAAAATTATTTATATTAATAAGGGTATTATAATTTCCATTATAATTTAAACTAAAATCAGCTGCAATAGTATTGTCTATATGTGTTAAATCCATATTATTGTTTTCTGTAAAATAATAATAATTTCTAATAGTATTTCCTTGAAAAGTTTCAGTACCAACAATAAATCCAACTAAATAAAAATTACTTAATCTTATAACTAATTCTATATTTCTTGTTACATTACCGTCAATAATTTCAACAGGTATTATTAAATAATTATTAATATTACTACTATAATTTCTTCTTATTTGATATATATTATTATTTATTTATATCACTTCTATCAATAGTTAATTTATTATTATAATTTTTAAATGATCTATTTTGTCTTTTATTTCTAATTAAATTTTCTGAATTATCTATTTGTAAATAATCAATGTTATTATTTAATTTTTCTTCTTTTTGATAAGGACTAGCGGCAATTGTTGTTGGTATAGCAGTTCCACTAATTGTTAATACACTTAATAAACTAAATAATTTTTTCATACTTGTTTTTCTCCTTTTCTTTATCTTGAAACCTTTTATCAAGATTTACCAGTATTATATATATATATATACAAGCAAAATTAGCGTTTATTTTAATAAATTTATCTTGTTAAATAACCCTTATTACGCGTTTTAAGGGCTAAATTAGCAATCAAAGATATTAAGTTTAGAAAAATATATAATATATAATAAATAATAATATTATTTATATATAAATATATAAAATATAAAGTGTTGCATTTGTGAACTATTAGTGTAAAATACTTATAATGGTTTATCCTTTTAACAAAAAAGCAATTTACGGTTTATGCTTTCCGCCTTAAAAAGACTTATGCTGACTTGTTATTCGAACAAGAATAAAAAAAGAGAGGTTTAGAGTGCACCCATTTTAGTAAGTACTAATAAAAAGTATTTACTTTTTTTTAATTTAGAGTGCACCCCAAAAAGTAAGTAAAATAAAAAAAGATTTTGCTAAATTTTTATAGGGGGTGCATTTTTATATGGCAAAAAAAGGACAAAAATATAACAAATATACATCAGAATTTAGAACAAAAATCATTGAGGAAATTAAACAAAAAAGTTGTTGAATAGTAGCAAAACAATATAATATAAATGCAAATACAGTAGAATCTTGATGAGCAAATCATAAAAAAGGAAAATTAAACAATCCTAAAGGACCTAAAATTTCTTTTGGCAAAAGAAATTTAGAATATTATAAAACAAGGTATGAATTATTAAAAAAGCTCCATGACTTTTACAATTAAGCAAACTAAGAATTGTCTCTTTTATTAAACAAAATTTTTGTGAATATTCAATAAAATTATTACTAGAAGTAACAGGGTTAAAACGTAGTTATTGAGATAAATATAAAAATTATGACAGTAGCAAAAAAGATAAAAAAGCAATAAATGATATTGTAAAAGTCTATGAAGAAAATTTAAAACAATTTGGTTATCGAAGAATTACTAAATATTTAAAGGAAGATTATGGTATAAAATATAATTCAAAAAAAGTTTTAAGAATTATGCGTGATAATCAAATACAATCTGAATATGTAAGAAAAATGAGAAGAAAAATGAAATATAAACAGAATAAAGAAAAAAGCTTATTGCAATATCCTGATTTAATTAATCGTAAATTCAATGATATAAAAACAAGGTTTTCAGTACTATATACTGATGTAACATATTTAATTTGAAAAGGAGAAAGATATTATCAATCAACAATTATTGATGGATATACTAAAGAAATAGTTGATGTAAAGTGATCTAAATATAATGACAATAAATTAGTAATGGATAATTTAAATGATGCAATTAATAAAATAAAATTAATAAAAAAAGATCTGAATGGAATAATAATTCACTCAGATCACGGATATCAATATACATCCACTATTTATCACGATAAATGTTTATCTAACGGTATTACAATTTCAATGGGAAAAAATTACCACTGTGCAGATAATATTGTTATAGAAAGTTTTCATTCATTACTTAAGAAAGCTACAATCCATAATAAAATATATAATTCACATGAAGAATATATACAAGATGTTATAAAATGAAATACATGATATTCAAATCGTAAAGAAAAAGATATAATTAAAAAAAAGTAAATACTTTTTATTAGTACTTACTAAAATGGGTGCACTCTAGTTTAAAAAATGGCACTTACAAAAGAACAATTAATAGAACAAGGTTTAAGTGAAGAAATAGCAGATAATATTTTAAATGAATTTCATAATGAAACAAAACAAATTATTGAGGGAATACAAAAACGAAAAGATACTATTTCAAAAGAAAATTATTTAAAAGTTGCTAATGAATTAGATGAATTAAAAGCATTTAAAGATGTCCCACCTACTAAAATTGAAGATATTAAAGCTAATTTAGATAAAGTTAGTGGTAATTCTTTATTTGAAAAAATGCAAACTTTAAAAGAATTAAAACCTGATTTGTTTGTACAAGAACAACCATCAGTTTCACCAACTAATATTATTAAAGAAATGATTGAAAAGTCTACTGAAAATAAGAATGATGAAATTGAAACTATTAAAGAAAAAGGAGCATATACTCCTGATGAAATTAAAAAAATAACTGATTATACACTTAAAAACCTTAGATAATAAGGGAGTGAAATATTATGGCAACAATTAATTTGCCACAAGTACCTTTTATATTACAAGGTAATACAACAGACCAAAAAGCGTATGTTGATATGGTTAATGCTTTATTGCGTGGACCTTTATATAATGAATATGCAAGTATTATGCAGTATGCTACTGCAACCGCAGAACAAGTTGCTTGATTACCAAATGCAGGACAAGCACTATATAATTTAACTCATCGTGTAGTATGACAAGATGATTATTCATTGCCAAATGGTGGGACAACTCAAACAATGGGATTAACAAGAATTCCAGTTCCGATTGATAAAAGATTTAATTTAAAATTAATGAATGAAGCTTTTGACTTAGCATTAATAGAACAAAATATTAAAAATGGCGTTATTGCTGATGCTATTTCTAGTGTTGTACAGAATAAATTTGTTAATTTAGAATGTGAATTAATTCAGGCTATTTATGATTATTGTTTAGCAGATGGTCAATATGAAGTAATTCCATTTCGTAGTTATACAGCTGAAAATGCTGATGATGCAAATAAAGCATTCTTTACATTAAATGAAACTTTGATTGAATTAACAAATCAAATTAGTAATTTATATTTTGGTTTACCAACAGATAAAATGTTTATGGTTTTAGGACGAAGAGCATATTTAGGATTAACACCTGCTTATTTAAAAGTAATTGGTTCACAAGCTCAATTAAAAGCAATGGTTAATGGTGAATTATATGAAAATACTGCAATGGGTATTCCAGTATCAAAAAGCTTTCATTTAGAAAAAACATATACAAAAGGACAAGTTAACCGTGATAAAGGTTATAATTTTACTAATGTAAATGGTTTAATTATTAATAAACAAGTATGAGCTTATCCAATTAATATGTATACTATTCAACAAGTTTTAGATAATGATACTGCTAACCCTAAATGAATTGGTAAAGTTCAATATGCAACACCAACTATTTTATATCCAAAAACATGTAAAATTATTTTGGAAAAACAACCAAGCCAAGATGAAATTACTGCCGCTAAAAGTAATCTAAATAAAACTTTTAGAGTTCCAGTTGATTATCTAATTTCAGCATCAAAACCAGAATCAAAACCAAATAATCAAGGTTAATATAAAATGAATTTACTAATATTACGCGTTTTAACTTTATTAGTATCTAATTTAGAAAATAAACCTTTAATAAGTAAATTTGTAAATTTAATTAATAGAGTTAATCAAGTTAAAAATAAAATATTAAAGCCAATTAATTATATTAGTGATAAATATAATAAAATTACAAATAAAGTTGAAGATATTTATCAGTGATTAAATCCATTTACTTATTTAGATTTAATTAAAAAAGGTCATAAAAAAGAAATACAACAAATATTAAGTCAATTAGAAAAAGATAATAATATTAAAAATAGAGAACAATTTAAAAATGAAAATTATTTAAATACTAATTGACAACCTTTAAATAGTAGTTGACTTGATAGTGGTATGTTTAATATTACAAATAAGTTAACTTTAACAGGTAATTTAACTATTTTAATATATACAAAAACAGCAAAACATCCGAAATTTTATGGTCCATATGTTTATCCTAGTGTTCCAGTTGAAATTTGAAAATTATTAAGTAATGCTGTATCTAATGCAGGAACTTTATTTTGGCGTTATTGATTAAGAAAATGATTACCTAGTCATTTAAGAGATTATATTAAAAAACGATTACCACAAGCATTAAAAGAAAAATATCCCAAAGGAACTACTAAATTAACATTACCAACAGTTCAAAAATTACAACAAATTAAAAAGTTTATTAATAATTTTAAAATTGGACATTTTAATTTTAATTTTGCTGGTGAAATTAATAATAAAAAATGGTATCGTGAACGCCGAAGTAATGTTAAAAATATTAAGAATTTATATAAAACACCAGTTAAAAATATGTTTTACAAAACTAATCAAACTATTAAAACAATTAAGAAAACAAAAACAAGAGTTAATAGTTATAAGCCAAGTAATTTAAAAAATAAATATCGTAATCAATTAAGAGGTGTTTTATATGGAAAATAATTTAAGTAATTTGTTATTTATAACAGTTGAAGATGTTAAAGAAAGTAAACTTTGACAACCTATTAATGATAGAAAACAATCTGCTTATAATGATAATTTAATTTATAATGCTATTTTAAAAACTAGTTTATGAATGGATAGATTATCAGGTGGGACAATTTCCGATAAAATTAATAAAAAAGATTTATTTCCATGAGTAAAAAAAGATAATACTGGTTTAATTGAATATGATAAATGATTAAGTTATATTCAATCTGCTTGTTTATTAGCAGTTATAAATTGATATTTACCAAAAGGAGTTAATGATTTAACTGGTAGTGCTTCATTTTCACAAGGTGGAGTTGCTTATTCACAAATTAATGACCCTGAAGCAAATGAAAATATTACCAGAGATGTTAAAAATGCTTTAAAATTAGCCAGTGAAATAATTGATATTATATCTAGTAAAACAGTATCTAGACCATATAATTATAGTTTAGATAATTATGCTCATCCATGAGAAGAAGAATATAAGCATATTAGTAAAAAACTTTTTATCCAACATTATTATTTTGATTAAAAGAACGATTACAAACAGATAATTCAATAAATATTTTTTATCCAACTGTTAATGATTTTTCTAAAATTGATTATAACGAATATATTAAAATTATTGTTTCGTTTGATAATGACACTATTTATTATGAAAATAATGTTTGAAAAGCAAAACAAAGTGGTGAAATTCCATCAGATGTTATTAAAGATAGTGATTTAAATAAAGAATATATTGAAAAAGTTAATGGTAAATATATTGTAAAAACATCACAAGATTTAAAAAGTAATTATTATAATAAAAATGCAGTTGATAATTTTTAGGAAATAAACAAGATAAATTAATAAGTGGAACAAATATTAAAACTATTAATGGTAATTCATTATTAGGTAGTGGTGATATATCTATTAGTAGTGGCAATGATTGAGAATTAATTAATTATCCAGATGCAAACGAAAAATTAACATTTAAAATTCCAAATTATGATTTAACAAAATATTACTATAAAATATCAATTTCAATAACAGATTATGCATCTGCTAATAAATTTGTAACACATTATTTTGAAACAATATCACAAAAATCAATTTTTTCATTTTTAGCAGTTAATTCTTATGAAAGCATAACAATTAAGCAAGATGGATCAATTAAAAATGAAACAAATAATATTGTTATTAAAGATTTAACAATTAAAAGAAAATTAATAAATAATAGCGAATTAATGTCAGATGAACCACATTCTATTTATAATCGTGATATGGATATTGATTTACCAAAAGAAACATCGGATTCTTATGATATATTGATAAAAAAAATAAATAGTGCAACAACTATTAATGAATTAAATTTACTTGAAAAACATCCAATATGAAGAATTATTTTAAATAATAGAAATGATATTAAAAAACTATTTAATAAAAAATGATTAGAATTAAATAAAAATAAATAAAAAATTAAATGAGGTAAATAATTATGAAACAAGATAAAACAACTTGATTAAAGGATGCCTTACCTTGAAATTGATTTAAAAAAGACCCTATTCCGACTTATAATTGAACTCATAAAGATATTAGAGAATGAGAAAGAAAATATAAAATTCGTAGTTGAATAGTTAGTTTTTATACAATATTATTTTTATTAATTAATGGTTGGTTAGAATATGGGATGATTAATGGCATTAAAGATGAAATTAATTGATATAATTATGGTCAATATTGAGGTAATGGAATTGCTATATTATTAACACCTTTATTTACTCATGGAATTCAGGGTATATTTGTTGCTAGTAGTAAACCAAAGGTAGATATGAAAATTGATATACCAAGGTTAAAAATATCTAAAATAGGATTAGTATTTACAATATTACCTTTAATTACTTTAATAATTTCTTTAATTATTATTTGGATTGATAAATCAAAATGAAAAAAAGACCATTTACGACATTGTTTAGATTGTCGGATTAATCCGCGTGTCGTTCAACCAAGAGTAGCAAAACAATGAAATAATTTAGATGATATAACAGAAGAAAAATTAAAAAATATACAAAATGAAATTAACAAAGAATTAAATTTAAAATAAACTATATTATTAGGGGCGGTTGATATTTTTGGGTGGTTATATAGTTTAATTTATAAATTATTTTGTTCTGAAAGGATGGATGGCCACTGTTTGAGTAAGGATAAGAAAGGAATTAAATAAAATGAATGAAACATTAATGATTACTTTACTTGTTTTAGCAGGTGCAGGTGGAATGGGTAGTCTTGGTATTCTAGGCTTATCTGTTAAAAAAATTAAAAAATATAAAGCAGAAATTAGAGAATTAAGAACTGCTGTTATTGCCCACGAAAAACATTTACGAGGACCTGAATATGCAACAGAATTAGCATTAAAAACAGGTCAAATTAAAAATGTTAAAAAACAAGTTAAAGTAAACAACAAAAAACAAGCACAAAAAGATGCTATTAGACAACTAACGAATAGTATTTAAAAAAAATAACCCATTAAGGTTATTTTTTAATATAATTA
This sequence comes from Spiroplasma endosymbiont of Seladonia tumulorum, assembly GCF_964020235.1. Lineage (NCBI taxonomy): Bacteria > Bacillati > Mycoplasmatota > Mollicutes > Entomoplasmatales > Spiroplasmataceae > Spiroplasma > Spiroplasma endosymbiont of Seladonia tumulorum. The sequence goes on from NZ_OZ026545.1 coordinate 396,962, forward strand.
AATTCTTTTCACCATATTTATTGATTAAATATTCTCAGTCTCAGGTTGAATTAATATTTACATCTTCAATATCGTTACCAGTTATATATTCACCAAGTAGAGTTTTACAAGGGCGATTACCTTGTTCTGAACGATAACATAAAATATACTTATTCATGCTTATCATCGCCTTTATTGTGTTTTATATAAAAATTAATCAGATATTCTATTCGTTGCGAATAAGTAAAGTCATTAAATTCATTTCAAATTTTTTCTTCATTTTTATTTAAGTAAATATTAACATTACGAATTAATTTAGAATAATATTTTCCTGTTTTTTGATTATATGAATGTTTCATAATATTAACCCTCATAATTAGCAATAATAATGGCATCTCGTAAATGATTACTTATTTTTTTATTATTATAAAACCAACCTTTACCATATTTATAAGTTAAATTAACATCTTTATCAAACGATCATAAACAATTATCATTATATTTACTTAAATTTTCTATATTTTTAACAATTGATTTAGTATATTTTGGCGATGTTCAATTAATATTACTTACTTTTTTTGTATTGTATTTAACTGCTCCAATTACTTTTAATAAATTATCTCTATCTTTACTCGCATTAGCAGATGTATATAAACAATCTTCAATATTAATAATTGCATCGGGTCTTAAAACATCTAAAATAATATTGGTTTGTGTAATTCAGTTATTATTTTTATATTCAGATTTATTAATTAATTTATTATCTTCAAAAATAGTAATAGCTGTAGTACCAGTTCCTAATGGGTCAATACCTATTTTTATCATTATCTTAAAAATCTTTCTTTAAATTGATAATAAAAATCTTCGCTTTGTTTTCTAATCAGAACTAGTGATAATTTTTCAACATTTAATTCTTCTTTTAATCAATTTTTACCTTTTGAAATAATATCTTGTTCTATTTTTGTATTTGTAATAAAATTTTTAATATTATTGAAATGCTGTTCACTCATTCAATTTGAATTTGAATTGTTAATAATTTCTGTTTGTTCTTTTTCTTGTTTAGAATTAATTTTACTTACTTCACTATTATCGGGGTCTAATTCTTCGGTTGGTAAACTTAATAGTTTGCTTAAAACATATTTAACTCCATAAGTTAATGCTGACCCAATACTTTTAGCGGGGTCAGTATTTTTCCCTGTAAAAGGTCAATAAGTTTTAATTTCTTCTGTTTCTTTACATAAAGTTAATTCCATTTCAAAATATGGTATATCATTAATTACTTTTAAAGTATCTTTCACATAACTCCAAATATATGTAATATGATGCTTTTTAAATTCTTTTTTAACTAATTCTAATACTTGTGCTTCACCAAAATAGTTATAAATTGTTCTACCATTCATTTGCATTGTTTGGTTTTTTTCTAAATATAATGATAAATCGTGTTGTATTTCACCAATACTTGCTATTAATGTTTTTTTAGTTTCTTGTGACATTTTCTCATTCCTCTCTTTCTTGTCATATTAAAATTGCTTCTTTAATTTGTTCTAAATTTTGTTTAGTAATATCAACATTTTCTTTAATTACTATTTTTAATTTTGGATTTATAATTATCATTAATATTTTTTTATTATCTATACAAAAGTCTTTTTCTAATAAATAATAAAGTTTTAATTGCCAAATATAGCGTTCAATATCTGTTTTCTCATTAGAACTAGTAATTTTTCAATCACATATTATATATTCATTATCAGTTGTTATTCCAATAAAATCAGTTGTCCCACACATTAAAGGACTATAAAGTGTTTTTTCAGTTTCATAATATTTAAATTTAATATCTTTAAAAGTTTCTTGATATAGTTTTGTAAAATTTTTAAATAATTCACGATGTGATTTTATTTCACAATCAATAAATTCAATTAATTCATCATCAAAATTATTTTTTATTCAAACATCAATCATATTATGTAAACATATTCCACGATTTTGTGCTAATTTTAAAATATTCTCATCAATTTGTGAAAAATCTTTTGGCACTAAAATATTAACAATTTTACTTACACTAGGTATTAAAATACTATACTTATGTAATTCATCATTAAAAATATATAAAGGTTTTAAATCTAATCTCATAAAATTGTTTCATCATTACCAATATTTTGATTATCATTATTAAATAATTCTTTTGTCTCAGATGAATTAAATTCTATTTTTTCTTGTGGTTTATCAGATTTTTTTAAATCATTATTTGTATGTAAAAATTCATAATTAGATACTTGAACTATTCATTCAGTTTTATTATCTTTATTTTTAAAAGATTTTAAAACACCAGTAATTGCTATTTGACTACCTTTTTGACAATATTTTTGTAAAGTAATTGCTTGTTTATTTCAAACTTGACAAGGAATAAAATCAGTTTCTTTTTGTTTTGAATATGGGCGAGTAATTGCTAAATTAAAAATAGTATATTCTTTTCCATTACTTGTTTTCTTAATTTCAATATCTTTTGTTGTTATACCAATTCCAATAAATTTATTCATTATTAAATTTCCTCCAAATTCTTTTTTTCAATTAAACTATCAATATAGTAATAAGCACTTTCTTCTGAATGACATTCTTCTAATGCTTCATTAAATAAATCTTCTTCGGTATAAACTTTGCCATTTTCATCTTTTCACATATTATTCACATCCTTGTCATTTAATATTTTCATTTTCTAAATCAATAATAGTTGTTAATCATTCTTGTTGATTTTCAACATTAGCAGTAGCTTTTGCTTCTTCTAATGTATAAAAACAGCTCGTTTTAAAATCACTATATTTACTTTTCATTACCAATAAGTATCTTTTATTCATAATTTAATTCCTCCTAATTCTTTTTAGTATTTAATGCTCAATGTTTATCTGTAATATCTTCAAATGATACTGAATAACTTTTAATCATTAATTCACTTAATTTATTTTCTTGATTGCATTCTTTATGAAAACAATAACCTCAATATCTTTTTTTAATACAAGTTTTATTTAACTTTTTCATATATACCTCCTAAATTATTCCTTTGATTTTTTTGTCAATTTGTAATATTTTTCATCCATCAGATGCTAAATCTAAAATATCGTTAATTTTGTAATATTGCATATAAGAAGCAATAACATCTCATTTATCTTTAAATAAATTTAAGTACATTTTGGCTCATTCTAAACATTGCAAATCATAATGTTTTTTATGATGTGAAATACGACAATTAATAGGTTGACAATTAACTCAATCAAATGATGTTGTTATTTCATTTCAAGTTTTATTAATATATTTACTTTTATATTCTGTCATTTATTTTTTCCTCCTAGTTTTAACTTGCTGGCACTCACTCCCAAGTGAAAGTGCCAAGCGAGAATTAGTTATATAAGTATTTATCTATTTACTTACTACGCTATCCGCCTCACTGGGGGTGAGCGGTGGCGATATGTTAATTGTTTGAATGTTTAATAATCCACAGTTGTTTTTTTAATATTGACGCCAGACATATATATCTTCCTTTATCCGTGCCCATTTGTGCTTTTGCTCTGGGATTTGACGTTCAGTTTTTAAATTAAAAATTCACTTGCATTTTAAAGGACCAAATGCTATAAAACTCCAACCAACCACACTTTTCGCAAATTTAATTGTAAAGTCACTATCTCTATTTTTATTGTCGTTTGATATTAACCTTGGACTTATTACGACTATCGCTTAGTTCTAATGAACCAGCGCCGATTTACATTTTTCCTCATACACTATTTCAGTACTTGCCTCGGCCGGCTGTGGAATAAAAACACTTAGTTATTTAAAATAACCGTTCCGCTCTGCATTAAGTTGTTTTATAAAATTTAAGTTTTAATAAACCAGTTTCATAATCAAAGATAATTTTTGAATTTTCTAAGCGTTTATAAAACCGATTTTGTGTTTTATCTTTTACTTTATTCAATAAATCTTTATGTTTTTCACAAGTTCATAAAACTTTATTTGATAAAAATTCTTCGGTAATGAATGATATTGCTTTATAGCAATTATCAACATCACATATTGTTTGTTGCTTATTAATTTTCATTACCTACTCCTTCCTTATATTAAGTTTTTTTATTAGCAAATTAATTAACTGAAACAGAGAAAGGACAACACCTTAAAATTGGAGAAAAAACAGGTACACTTTATAAAGATTTCTAAGATATTTAATAAATGTGTAAACAACTTAAAGAGGGTATCAAAAAGTTGTAATAAAAAGTTTCTATTTTAAGAATTTAAGATGTTGTCCTTTCTCTGACTCAATTAATAATTTTGGTTTTACAAATAAAAAAACCATTTTAGTAAATGGTTTATTATTTTTATTCAATTTCTATGTATTTGTTAAAACCCTTCTTTTTCCATGCGACCTATAGAGCAGTAAAAGCAAAATATAAAAATAACACTGTATCATATAGTTTAGATAAATTTCATTTATCAAATAGATTTAAACAATTATTCCCAAATCGAAATAGAATCAAAATTTATAGAATAAAATATAAATTAGCAAAAATATATTTCTTTACTGGAAATTATAAATTATTATTAGATTTTTTAATATGTCATTTACCATATGTTAATGGTAATAAAAAAATATTTTTATTAGAAACCATTGAATTAATTAAAAGTAATGAAGAAGATATTGTAAATCAATCATTAGAATATAATATTGGTTGTCATGTTGAGGGTGATGTATCGCATTATATTAAGGCTGTTAAAGGGCGTGGCGCAAAAATATATTGTAAAGAAACATTTATCAATATGTTAATTGCTTCTATGTTAAGACTTAATAATCAAATTAATGATGAGAAAGTTGATAAAACTAATAAAAATAATAAAGAAAAAATTGAATTTAATATATTTAATTTAAATCAATTTCAAAATCAATTTTTATCTTTATAAAAAAATAAAAACCTTTTAAAATTAGCAATAATTTTAAAAAGTATTTTTTAGTGTGTCAAAATTCATAAATTTATAAATTATTTTTTCAACTAAAAATTATATTTTAAAAAAAGTTGAATTTTTTATAAATTTTGTTATTATTCAATTATAAGCAAAACTTAATTTGTTTCTAATTACTTATTTTTATTAAAAACCTAAGAATAATGAATACTACCGTATTTACAAAATTAATTGATTATTAGAAAAATATAGTTTATGATATTTATGTATGAAAAATAAATATTGTTACATTTATATCTTTCTTAAATTATTTTAGCCTTTCCTTTTGTGCTAAAATTTGTATTTTGTAACAATATTTAAATCTAAAATAATCTTAAAGTTTGTTTTTCATACGTTTTTAAAAATTAATTGAAGTTTCTTATAGGCTGTTCATTTTTCTTCAATTAATTTTTTTTATTTGTCTAAAACAAAAAAATTACTTTTAAAATCTTGCAATTTCAAAAATGTATGTTATTATTAAAAATGTCTTAAGTAGACAAATAAGTAAATCAAAATAAGAAAATTGGACATGTTAGGTAATCTTTATTTTTTAATAAAATAAAGCAACGAACACAGATAAATGTATTAAATACCTAAATAGCCTTTAAAATTAATAAAATATCTCAAAAAATATAAAAAATAGGACTTTAGTCCTATTTTTTATATTAATTTATTATCTTGTAAAATGGCAACTAATCCTTTAAAAAGTAAATCTTTATCATAATGGTAATTAACTAATTTTTTAATGTAAACAGCATTACCTCCTGTTAAAATTACTTGTGGTTTTATTGCTTCAGTTGCAAGTTGGTTAACAAAAGCAGTAATTGTTAATAAATGACCATTGACTAATCCAATATTGATTGCTTGCTTAGTATTTTTTCCTAAAGTCGCATTATCATAAGAAAAATCAAATTTTTGTAATAATTGTGCCCGTTCAAATAAAGCTTCTGCTGCTGTTTCTAAACCTGGCATAATAATTGTTCCTAAGAGAATTCCTTGTTTTAGTAATGAAATTGTTGTTGCTGTTCCCATATTAACTAAAATAACATCTTGTTTAGGAAATAAAACTAATGTTGCATATGAACCAACAATTAAATCAGCACCAAGATTGCGAAGATTAGGAATGTCTGTTTTTAATCGCTCAGTAAACAAATTTTTTTTAACTTGATAAAAAGGAATTTTTAAATCTGCAGCTAATTGGTAAAATAAATCATCTCACATTGGCCGAACAGAAGATAAAGCTAATAATGTAAGATCTGTTAAAACTAATTTTATTGTACTTAAACCAGTTATTATTTTTTGCCGAAAATTCTTTTCAGCAACTAATTCGCGACTAGACATTGTTAAAAAAACAATAATCTTTTTTTGAGAATTAAGAATTGCAAATTTAATCGCTGTATTACCAATATCAATTAATAATTTCATTACTGTGTTCGCTCCTTTATTAATTCACTAATTGCTGCTAAAATTTCTTTTGCAATAATAATTTTGTTTTGACTAGGAATTTGTTGATGCCCTTTTTTTGTTAATAAAATGATTTCATTTTGATCAGTACCCATAACATTAATTTGATTGATAATAATTAAATCTAAATTTTTGTCAATTAACTTTTGACGAGCATAATCTAAATCAAAATTATTTTGAGCACTAAAACCAATTAAAATTTGGTACTGTTTTAACTTACCTAATTCAGATAAGACATCAACATTAGGAAGTAATGATACAGCAAGTTGAGGGTTTTTTCGCTTGCTAATTTTTCCTTTAATAGGAACCGCAACTTGATAATCATTTAAAGCAGCGCACGCAATAATAATGTCTTGTTCTTTATACGTTTTTAACATTGCTGTTAACATTTCATTGTTTGTGTTTGCTTTAACATGCTCATAATAAATTGGAAAATCACAATCACCAACAATTGTTGTTAAGGAACAGTTTGTTCATGTTAATACAGTATGCAATGCATTTCCCATTTTCCCGCTCGAATTATTTGTCAAATAACGAATATCATCTAAATATGTTTTTGTTCGCCCAAAATTAAGCATAACTTTTTTATCTTTTCACAAGTTTTTTCAAACTAAAAATTGCTTTATTTCCTTTAGAACATCTTTTCATTCTCAGGCACGACCAATCCCAACCATATTGCAAGCAAGCGTCCCTGAACGAGGTTCATAAATTTGATTCCCATCTGCTATTAATTGTGCTAAATTCCGTAAATTAGCTGGTGATAAATACATCTTACTATTCATTGCAGGAAAAATCATTTTATAACTTTGCGTAGCACTATATACTAAACTCGCTAACGTATTTGTAAAACCATGAGCAATCTGAGCAATAAAGTTTTGTGTTGCTGGGTAAACAACAAATAAATCAGCTTGCTCAGCAATTGTAATATGTTCTGATAAGTCTTTTTTATCATAATATTGTTTCATAAAAATTTCGGTTTTTGCTGTTGTTGGTCAATCCTTTAAAAATTTTAAAGCATCTTGTGTCAAAAGCAATTCAACATCATGTTCTTTCTTCAATGCTTCATATAAATGAAGACCCTTATGAGCAGCAATGCTTCCCGTAATAACTAAAATAATTTTTGTCATATTAACACCTCACTCATTGTTATAATTATATAAATAAAAATCGATATATTAACATAAATATATCGATTTTTAATTATTACCTTGTTGTTTTCTTTGCAAAAAACAGCCTGCATTCTTCGTTGCGATTCGGCAATAATTCCTTCTACTAATTCTTGTCATTGTTGTTGCTCTAAATAACGGCAATAAAAGTTACGAATAATATTTAATCGTTCACCATAACGTTCTTGAGCAAAATATTTTACCTTTTTTAATATTGAGATATAGGCATATTGTAAATCTAATGGTTTTTGATAAATTTTTTGATAAACCTGTGCATATTCTTTAATTAACTCGGTTGCCTTATATTCTAAGGCTTTTGTTCGTTCAATAATCATTCGTTTTAAAATTTCATCTTTTTATGTTGAATTATATTTTGAACTTTTCATAACATAATACAATTTTATTTCTAATGCTAAGACAGGATTATTATGTGATATAATTTTTTTATTATTCACAATCATTGATAATTCACGAATAACATTATCATAAAATTGGCTACAATTGTTCCCTCCTAAAGTTGACACTTTTTCACCCCACATAATAAATAGTTTTTAAATCCTTATAAATAGTTTTAATCAAGTACCTTTCTCATAATAACATTATACCGTATATTTATTATTTTTAATTAAAAACTTAACTAGGAAAAGTTCTAATTCATAGTTTTTATCCTTTAATTATCATTACCAATAACATAATCATCATTTTTTAAGTTATCAACAGAAGTCATAATAGCTTGCAATCGCATATAATAATTTGATGATGAAATAATTGGATATTTTTTATCAAAATAAACCTTAATATATGTTAATTTTTTACGATAAGTTGTTAATCATTTATGTGCAATTAAATTTAGTTCCTCCATAATATCTCGTTGATTAACACTTATGGCATCTTTTTGTTTTGCCGGATCCATTTTTTTAAATAGACCTGTTGCTTTTTGTTTAAAATTAATTGCGTAATCAATAAAACCAACTACCCCTGAAATTTTAACTGGTGTAACATAAATTCCTAAATCATGATTACGGCAGTAATCATACTGAATTCGCGAAAAATTAGTATTTTTAAACTCTGATTGAACATAATTTAAATCATTAAATTCTTTAATATTATAAATTTTAAAATCCACATAATAATCATATGGTGTTAAAAAGCAATTATTGGTATATCAACTATAGCGTGAAATTGATTCAAAAATTTCTTCTTCAATAAATTCAAATTCACGAAAATAATATGTTTCTGTTTTTCAAAACCGTTCTAAAATATAAAAAATTAATTCTTCACCATCAATATTATTTAAAAATCAATTTTTTTGAAAATTAATATTACGATACTTCATTAAATCTTGTTTTTCAATCCGCTTACTCATATCAATTTTTTGTAAATAATTATCATATCTTTTTGTAAAATATTCATAAAACCATCGTAAGGTTAAGGTATAAAAAATATAATAATATGGAAAATCATCTTTCAAAACATACTTAATCAGTTTTATTAATGTTCGTAATAAATTATTAGAAATCTTATTAGCTTTATTAAAACCTTGGACAACTTGAAAAACATTATCATTTTTTTCAATTTCATTTCGTCAAAAAATATATGTTAATTCTCCTTCTGAATTTTTTTTGTAACAAAAAGGAATAATTCTTACAATAAAATTAATTTCATCGTTAACTTGATATTCTAAATAACCATCATTTTGACTATCCTTGATAACTGTTCCTTTACTAATATTTTTGCGCATTTCATTCAAAACAACTTGAAACATTTTTTCACGTAAGCCTGTTTTATTTTTAGGATGATACTTAATAATGGCTAATTCTAACTCTAACTTGTCATATTTTGTTAATGTTTTAAAACCATATTCTCCAAGAGCAATTGTTTGATAACCTAATTTTTGAAAACTATTTTTATAAATTCTAAAAATTTCCTGCATTTTTTTTCGAATATTAGTTGCTAAATTAAGTTGTTTACTAACAATACTATTTAATTGGCGTCCTGTACAATGAACCGGCAAAAAACAATTCTTGTGAGATTGTTTTTTGCCGGTTCATTGTACAGGACGCCAATCATTAAATTTTTCAAACCCTAAGTCACTCCCAAATCCAACTTCACTAACAACATAATCACTTAATTTTAATGCTAAATTTGTTGCAATTAAAGAATTTGTCCCATGGGAAATATTTGCAAATGGCCCACAATGGATTAATAATGGTGTACCATATTTTGTTTGTGCTAAATTTGGCAATAAAGCATTTTTTAATAAGGCTAATAATGAACCCGTAATTTTTAATTCGTGTAGGTAAACTGGTTTATTATTCAAATTATAAGCAACTATTGCTTGGTTTAAATGACGACGTAAATCATCAAAATCTTTACTTAAACCTAAAATTGCCATAATTTCGCTAGCAGCAGTAATTTGGAAATGTTCTGAACGATGTAATTTATCATTAATTTTTATTTCAATATTTCGTAAAGCACGATCATTAACATCCAAACAACGTTGCCAAACAATTTGTTTAGGATCAATTTGCAGTGGATTTCCTCAATAAAGAAGGTTATCAATCATAACACTGACCATATTATTTGCTGTTGTAATTGCATGAAAATCACCAGTATAATGTAAATTAATTTCATTTTCTGGTTCCATAATGCATTCGCCGCCACCGGTTGCTGAACCTTTTAATCCAAACACTGGTCCTAACGATGGTTCTCATAATGCTAAAGTTGTTTGATATCCTAAATGATTCAACATATTAGCAATACCAATTGAACAAGTTGTTTTTCCCTCTGCTGCTTTGGTTGGATTAATTGCTGTCACTAAAATAAACTTTGTTTTTTAGGTAAATTAATAAAATTAAAGGCTTTTACTTTTGCCATATAATTACCATATTTAATTAAGTCATCATCTTTTAAATTAATTTTTGTTCCAATTGTGATAATTTTTTCCATTTTCTTTTACTCCTTTTAATTAATAATGTCCTATTTTAGGGAGTGTCAATAATTTTTAAACACGATGCTATTTTAAAAATGCTAAGATTTTGTATTTAATTATTTAACTCTTTCAGATACAATAATTTATATACAGGTATTTTAGCATAGAAAAGAGCGAAAATTTAATGGATAAAACAAAAATAATTGATGGGAAAATGGTTAGTGAATTAATCAAAGTAAAAATAACTAAACAAATTTTAAAAATTAAGGCAAAAAAGCAACGTGTACCTGCCTTAACAATTATTCAAATTGGTAATAATAAAGCCAGTACTACTTATATTAAAAATAAAAAAATTGCTTGTGAAAAAGTTGGTGTTACTTGTAATGTATTAAATTATCCAGATAGTATTGCCGAATCAGTTTTAATAAAAATTATTAATGACTTAAATAATAATTTTAACATTGATGCAATTCTTGTTCAACTTCCATTACCAAGGCATCTCAATAGTGAAAAAATTATTAACACAATAACAACTATAAAAGATGTTGATGGGTTTACTCCAGAAATATTAGGCAATTTAATGCTTGGACATTATAGCTTACTGCCAGGGACGCCCAAAGGAATTATTGCCCTTTTAAAACACTATCAAATTCAATTAGCAGGACAACATGTTGTAATTATTGGCCGTAGTAACATTGTTGGTAAACCCCTTGCTAATCTTTTAATAAATGCCTCAGCAACTGTAACAGTTTGCCATTCACAAACAAAAAATTTATCTGTTTTTACAAAACAAGCTGATATTTTAATTTCTGCCGTGGGGAAATCTAAATTTGTTACAGCAGAGATGATTAAAGAAAATGCTATTGTGGTTGATGTTGGAATTAATCGTGATGAAAATAATAACTTATGTGGTGATGTTGACTTTAATAATGTTTTATCAAAAGTAAAAATGATTACCCCTGTTCCTGGCGGAGTTGGGCCAATGACAATTGCCGCATTATTAGAAAACATCTTATACCTTTATCAATTAAATCAAGAAATATAAAAATGTTTCTTTTAACTTTTATATCACCAATATTTTAGTTAAAAGAAACATACTTTGTACTTTGATAAGGTTTCTTATTTTAAATTTTGCAAGATTGCTTCAATATTATTCGCATTATCTAATGAATGATCAAAAACAAATTCTAAATCCGGACAACGATAAATTTCTAATTTATGTGCTAATTTACTTCGAATTTCATTTTTATAATTCTGAACAATATTGTGAAGTTCTGCCTCTGATTTATTTAATAATGATGAATAATAAACCTTTGCATGACTCAAATCATTTGATAATTTGACAGCATGAATTGATATAGTATTTAAAATTTCATCACGAATTTCTCGTTGCATAATAATTGTTAAATCACGGGTAATCAAAGATTGCATTCTTTCAACTTTAATTTTATTTGCCATTATTTCACCTTTTTTCTAACTTACTAGCATTATAACAAAGCATTTTATAAAAAGGAATAATTTTATTAATAAACAAAATTATTTTTAAAAAGAACTAAAAAAGGATTAGATGTCATTAAAAAAAAACAATTTTTATGTGATAGTATGTAAAATATACCAAGGAGGGACTATGAAACGTTGAAATTATCAGATTTGATACAAAGATTATCTCTGATATTATAAAGTAATAATTGCCAGTTTAGCTTTTGGATTTTTAACTTATGGATTTTACATGGATATTTTTAAAGAATTTTGATATGTAAAAGGAACAAAACTTACTAGTTTGCAAAATTATGACATCTTATTAAGTTTTTATTCTGTTCAAGTTAATATCATAACTATTACTTGGTTAATATTAGCAATTTTAAATCATCATCGTGAACAAAAAAGTTGATTTTTTTCAACTAATGCTAAATTAAGTATTTTAAACTGAAATTTATTAATGTTTTTTATTTTTTGAATTGGAATTATTATTGGTTATAAAAACGGAGAAGTAACAATTTCTGAATATAGTAAAGCACAAATTAGTTGTACTGTTGTTACTCATTTTATTATGCCAATTCTCTTTTTTGGTTATACCTTCTTGTCATTTGGTGATCATCGTCTTAGTTGAAAAAAAGACTTTTTACAAAAAGATTGATGAATTAGTTTAAGTTATCCATTTTTTTATTTAATGTATGTTATTGTGCGGGCAGCAGCTTGAAAACGAGATGGCAATATTACTTGAGAATATCCTTATTCATTTTTAGACATTGATAATCCAATTATTTCAGGATTATCAAGAGTACAAGCAGCATGTTTTATTGCTTTTATTTTTATTATTGTTTTTACTATTTTTCACATTAGTTTGCATAGTCTTAACAATGGTATGTACCGTGTTTTTAATAAAAATCAAACTAAAAATAAAAAAAGAAAATAGTGATAAATAAAGTTATTTATCACTATTTTCTTTTTGCAGTTGTAATAAAATTTATTATTGCTATTAAATATTCCGTTGAATTATGATATATTCCGCGAACATGATCACAATCAAAAACAATTCGACGACTAATTTTTTGTTTTTCATACTTACGCTTATTCTGGTAAGCCACCCGCCCCATTATATATGGTGTTGCATGATCTTTCTTATTCAAGATATATAACACTGGTAATTTTGCTAATGCTTCCAAATTCTCACCAGGATTAATTTGTTCTGGATCATACCCGCGTGTTTCAATCGCATAACGACGAATTGCATAATAATGTTCATAATAATTAACTTTTGTCTTTAACATATAATAACGATATAAAACATTTAAATTACTAATTGTTGAATCTAAAACAGCACTATTAATTAATTTATTTTTATCAAATGCAAATTTTAAATATTCCATAATAACAAAAGTTCCCATTGACCAACCATGAAAATTAAGTTCCTTTAATTTTGGATCAATTTTAGTTTGTAAAAAATCAACTACTGCTGCTAAATCATATTTCTCATAGTAACCCATTGTTGTCATTTTAGTAGTTGATTCGCCATGATTTCGTTGGTCAAAAACAAGAATATTATAACCTAACCGAAGATAAATTAAACCAAAAAAAATTGCACGGAATTTATGTGAATTTAATCCGTGAACAATAATAACTCATTTTTTATTGTTGTCATTTTTTACTCATGAACGAATTGAAACTCCTTTTAACATAACATCTTCATAACCAGGAATATCATATTCCTGAATATCTCATTTTTGTGCTAATTCATCAGAAGTTAATGCCATTGTTTCAAGATGCAAACGCTTGGTTAAATCCATAATATACTTTTTACAATATGTTTCTAAATAATTATCAGTTTTTTTTCATCAAGTATGATGAGTTAATAAAAACCGTTTGTCATGAAAAGCATAAAAGATTTTAATATAAATAGCATTATTATGCATATATTCTTGTAATTGATCATCAGGAACAAGACGATAACTATAGTCAGTAACGAAATCTTGTTGAAAATCTTCCTCATCTTTATGTTTCTTGACCACCCTACTGTAAATCCTCCTTCGTGAAGCCATATGGTAGTAAATCTTTAATTGTTAAAACATATGATTCACCTTTTTGATTATAAATTTCAATTGGAATTCGATGATCAACTAATTCTCATAAAAATTGCCGGCATATTCCACAAGGAGAACCTGCTTGTTTACTGTCAGTATATAAGTAAAATTTTATAATATCTGTTTTACGATAACCTAACGCATAAACCTGAACTAAAGCTGTCCGTTCTGCGCAAATCGTAGCAGCATATGCTGCATTTTCAACATTAACACCAATAACTTCTGTACCATCTTTTAACAAACAAATTGCACTAACACGAAAATTTGAATATGGTGCATAAGCTTTTTTACTTAATAATTTTAACTTTTCAAAATAAATTGGCATTTCATTAACTCCCCTTTTTAACTAATGTGTAAATATAACTTAATAACATCCACCAACGGTGGTAACATTATTAATAATCCAATTGCAATTGCCAAAATAGAATTAATTAATGTTGCCGCGGCACAAATATCTTTTTTTTTTTTTTTTTGCTTTAATATTATATTCAAATGATAATAAATTAACAAAATTTTCAACCATTGTATTAATTAACTCAAAACCAATGACAATTCCAATGGTTAATAATAAAATTGCTCATTGAACATATCCAAACTGGTTAGGAACCATTTTTTGCAATCAAATTCCTAGACCAATAACAACCAATGACACAATAAAATGAATAATTAAACTTGATTCTTCTTTAATTGCTGTATAAATTCCACGAAAAGCATTTGAAAATTTATTCCGTAATTTAAAAAATATTTTTTTCTTGACTGGTGACTCTTTTGCCATTATGTATCCCTTTCTTCTTTCTGTTTTTATTTTATTGGAATTCGGTTAATTTGTAAATCATTTAATACTTTTCGTTGTAAATTAAACATTTTTTCTTCATCAGTCGGAGTTTGATGATCATAACCTAAAATATGTAACATACCATGAGCAAATAAAAAAGCAAATTCACGACGAAGAGAATGGTTATATTCAGCAGCTTGAGCAAGAGCTTTTTCATAGCAAATAAAAATATCCCCTAAACTGCGCAGTCCGGTTAATTGAAATAAATCAATCTTATTTTCTTCTTCTAAAGCAAAGGTAATAACATCAGCAACATAATCTTTGTTACGATATTTTCGATTAAGTTCTAATTGTTCTTGTGCATCAACAATAATTAATGATAATTCTAATGGCTCAGTTATTGCTAATAAAGTTTTAATTTTTTTGAAAATTGCATTAAAATCATCTTGATATGGTTTAATATCAAACTTTGTTTCATTGTAAATCACAAAATCATCTTTCATTACCTCACCAGACCCTTCTCTTTTTTTATTATAACAAATTAAATCATTATCTTCAATAAATAATCTAATGTTGTTTGCGAACCAATTTCCATTTTCGCTGATAAATATTAAACATTAATCATAAATTCTGCCTGATTTAAAATAAGATAATAATCATTTTCTCTTTTAACTTGCGTTATAATTATTTGTCATTGTTTCTCTACAAAATATTTTATTTTTACTTGTTGTCCTGGTTTAATAACTCAAGGTGTCTGATGGGGAACAAAAATATAGGTTAACTCAACGTCATTAGTTTTAAGAATTGTGGTAGTAAGAAAAAAGTTGAGGTTTTATAAAAATTATAAATAACATAATTATAAATAAAATTAATTAATCGCTTATTAGAGCGATTTTTTTATTTGCATTATTCATCAGATAGTATCTTTAAAATTAAAAATTAACCTATTTTTTCCCTACAAATTAGTTAATTTTTATAATTTCCTTTCTGTGATTTATTATATTTTTTCGGTTTAACAACTAATAATATCATTTTTAATAAAGGTACTATCTGATGAATAATGCAATCTAAAACTTAATATTTTTTGATGCTTAAAGATGGATAACTCATCTATGGCACGAAGCCTTAAAGAAAGTGTGAAAGCGATTGGATTTACTACTCCTATTTATTTCTTTAATTCTTGGCAAGATTAATCACTTGCGAAATGTCAGAGCATGTGTTTTTTGGCTTGTTTTCATAAAAAAAGTGCTGTTAAACCGAAAAAAACAATATCGGACACTAAAAAAACAAGAGGGTTGGAACTCCAAAAGGTTATTTTCTTTATATAAAGTTGTGTAGGGATGGATGAAGCGTAATTAATAACTGGGTAAACTGTTTTTTGTTTATTTCCGTATGGGGGATAAACTCTATCAAAATATCCTATCCGCCCCCGCTCACTTCCCAAAGTGAAGCGGGCGGCGAAGTAATTAAATACTAAAATAAATTATTTACTAAATATCAAAATATTAACCAATAAAGGAATATTATGTTTTTTTACAGAAGGAAAAATATTTGATGAAAAAATGAAATAAAAAAATTAAAAATAAATTACAAGAATTAATGATACGAGCTTATCCAGTAACGGTAAATGATATTAATAATGAAATTTGAGCAACAAATAAAAAGAATTAAGGAGTATAAATAAAATGACAGAATATAAAAGCAAATATATTAATAAAACTTGAAATGAAATAACAGCATCATTTGATTGAGTTAATTGTCAACCTATTAATTGTCGTATTTCACATCATAAAAAGCATTATGATTTGCAATGTTTAGAATGAGCCAAAATGTACTTAAATTTATTTAAAAACAAGTGAGATGTTATTGTTTCATATATGCAATATTATAAAATTAACGATATTTTAGATTTAGCATCCGATGGATGAAAAATATTACAAATTGACAAAAAAATAAAACAAATAAATTAAAATATATTATTGCAATTGACCCTGCTGGAGTTGGTCAAACTGGTATTATTATTTATAATGTTTTGCAAAAGAAAATAATTAATAATATTACTTTTAATTCCAAAAATGAAGAAGAAGCAATAAATAATATATATTTAATATTAAATCAATTTAAAAATAAAATTTGTTCTTATTTAAATAAAGTTGTTGTAATAATTGAAGATTATCAACTTCATAAAGGTTTAAAAATAAAAAATCCATTATCTACTCCTAAATTCATTGGTGGTTTAAAAGTTTTATGTAAATATCTATTTAATTTAAATTATGTTTTACAATCGCCAGTTGTTAAAAAAAATTATATTTATAAAGGAAATATTAAAATGTCAGAGCACGAATTAGATGCTTGAAAACATTTACAATATTTTTTAAAAAAGGAAGTGATAAATAATGACTATAACAGAATCAATTAAATTTAACAAAATTAAAGAAGAAAATGAAACACTTAAAAAAGAACTTGCTGAAAAAGATAAAGAAATATCTAAATTAAAACAAGATGTGGCAGATTTAGAATGTAATCAATATACTTTAGAAGCAAAACAATTATATAAAGAAGATTTTTACAAAAATCCATATTCAACAGGTTCTATCGATTGAATATTAGTTGACAGTTCAAAATATGACAAATTATCTAATAAGGATGTTAAATAATGTCTCAAACAAAAAGTAATTTACCTAAAAATTCTAATAACTGTAAACCTAAAATAAAAAATAAAAAAGTTAATAAGTTAGAATTAACTGTTAGATTACATGAAAATCCTATTAAAACAAAAATTAAGGCTCTTGTTGCTGGTGGTGTTGAAGTTGATGCTTGTTCGGCTAAATGTCAGTGAGAAGGATTAAATTACTCAACATTATCAATATATAACCCATCTGTTTTAACTGAGTTTTTGAAATTAAAAAAAGATGATGAGATAAAAATTAAAGGCTCAGTATTTAATCAGTTAAATATAAAAACTAAGCGCTATTTTTTGTCTTTTAGAGTAGATAGTTTTGAAATTATACAAAAAGCAATTAGAAAAAGAATAAATACAAATATTAAAAAATAGGAGGAAAAACAATGGCATTAAAAAATGTAAAATATGTTCTTATTGATGAAAATAATGAACCTATTAAAAATGAAGATGGTAGTTTAGATATTAAAACTGCTGAAATTATTTTAGAAAATACTGCTGAAGTTGAAGAATTTAATGCAAGTAATTTAGAAAGTAATAATCAGCAAATCAACGAACTACAAACAAAAAATACTGAATTAACTTCACAAATTGAACAACAAATAATTCAATTAAAACAAATTGAAATAATTGACTTTATTAATTCTTTAACTGATAATGAAGAATTTAAAAATGTTTTATTAAAGTCTTATGATATTACTGATGATATTGAAATCATTAAAGCACAATTGCAAAGTGTTTATGATGAATTAATTAAGGTACAAATAGTTAATACTGGTGGCGTACCAAAAGCAGAAAACAAAGAAAACAATATTTTAGATACAGACAATGTATTTAATAAATAAGAAAGAAGGAGATAATTGTGGCACAAAATCCACAAAGAATTTTCGGAGATATTGCTAATCAAGCAACACAAAGAGACCGAGAAACATTTGAACAATGATATTTACAAACTTATCAACAAAAATTTAGTTGAGAAGCACTATTTGCGTGAAAAGAAGCCAATAAGTTTGGTTTAACATATAAAAGAAAGAAAAATATTAAATACAATGAAGGTCTAGGAAACGAAGGACAAGTATTTAATACTGATGATAACCTACTAAAATATTCAACAGTGGAATTTGAAGATGGAATTGTTGAATTAGATACAATTTTAACTTTTGCTCGTAAATTAGATCCCATAGAAAGTGATTTTAATCCTAATCTTTGAGCAGCTGATATTGAACAAGCAATGGATACTGAAGTTGCTTATAAACGTAATAAAATTTTAGAAATTATTAATAAAGGAACAGTTACAACTATTCAAGGCAAAAAAGCAGATGATACAAATGCTTTACAAATTCATGATGAAATTATGGATAAAATATATGAAAACGGCTTTACTCCATCAGAAACAATTGTTTTAGGTTCGGCTGATTTTATTCGTGGAATTCGTAATAAATTACAGTTACAACTTGGAGCAAACGACCAAATAAATAGTGTAATCACAACAAGTGGAGCAATGAAAACTGTTGAAGGAACAACATACTATATGGTTCCTAAAAAATTACCAATTATTAATAAAGATGGTTCAGAAGGAACAATTGAATTATTACCAAATGGAGTTAATGCAATTGCCTTTAAGTTTAGCAAAAAATATGACCCTCTTATTTTACGCAAAAAAGACCATACTCCGTTAAGAGTTGGTGCTGCTGCGTTAGGTACTGGTATGGGTAATACTTTGATTATGGAAAGAGTTTTATATTTAGGTGGAGCAGTAGTTGAACCTAAGGGAATTATTAAACATATTGTTGCAAAAATTGATATTAGTAAAATTAATAAAATAGATAAACCAACTATACATGTTACAGACCCAACAAAAGCAACAGCCGAACAGTTAAAACCACAATTTAAAGATGTTGTTTTAAAAGCAGTAAAAGCAGTAAATAGTTCTTTAACTGAAAGTGATTTTGATTACTTTATTGAAAGTAAAGGTGAAGACTGACCAATTAATATTACAAATGATAAAACAGTTGCAGTTCAAATTGAAGGTAAAAACAACGCTACTGGTCAAACAAATCCGATTGATGTTAAAATTAAAAATTCTTAATAGTACTAAAAAATAGTACTTTTTCGTTTGATAAATGATATGCCAATTGGAACATCTAAAACAGCCCTTATTTATGCTGTTAAAAAAAATCCAACTAGATTGTCAATCCAACAACAAGAAAAAAGTTTTGGTTTACAGTTATTAGAATTTTTAGGAATTCAAGTTTTAGCTCTTGGTTTATCAGTTTTAACTGGTGGTATTGCTTCGGCTGTTGGTCTTGGTGCGGGATTATCTAATTTTGCCGCAGCATTTATCTCATTTGGAGTAGAAACAGCAACCGATTTTGCCGTAAATCAAATATATGATAAATTAACATCAGAAGTAACAGCAAAAAGTACCGCCTTAAATTTGTTACCAGCAATTGGTGGAATTGGTAAATTAACGCGTGCTGTTCGAACAACTAGAATTTTAAAATTAGCAAAAGAAACTAAACTACTTGAAAAATTAGGTGTAATAACTGCTAATAATTTAGAAGATGTTGTAAGGCAAGTTACAGATAAAAAGATTTTATCTTCTAAATTAATATTTGATTTTACAAAGCATGCTAATAATGAAACTTTATTATATACAATTGGAAAATTAGCCCGAAATGATTTTTATAAAGGTTTTAAAGTTTCTAATTTAGAAACAATTAATAATTTATTAAAAATTGAGAAAAATATTCAAAAAATAAGTCCTAAATTAGTTCAAAAAATACCACGCGTGAATGAAAAAAATGCTAATAAATGATTGTCTGAATATGGATTAAATATTGATAAAATAAGTAAAATTAATACTAATGAGTGATATAACATTATGACTAATCTTCATAAAAAAGGTGTTGGTAAAAATCTACTATTAAATGCTAATTTAATGAGGGGCAGTAAAATATATAATAATAAATTATTAAATATTTTTCATCAAACACCAATTAAATTAAATAAAATTTTAAATCATTTAAACCCAAATTTTTATATTCAAAAAGTAACTAAAAAATTATTAGCCCCTATTGAAAAACAAATAATTACTATTAAACAAAAAGTAATTAGTAAAATTACTGATAAAACTAAAAAAATATTATCTAAATTTGAAACTAAGGCTATTAAAAAAGGTCAATTATTACCTTTTGCTTATGGTTCTGATGTTTTTTTAGCAGTTAAAATTGTTCCTTTATCAGTTGCGGGTGAAGTTGCTTTAACAATATATTACAAAAATCCTAAATATGTCCCTATTGTCGTTATGACAACTTTAATCAAAGCAGAACAGTTTGTTTTGGCTCCTGAACCGTTTAAATTCTATATGAACAGTGAGTGGTTTATTGGTTGGGGATTTAAAAAAACAAGTTTGTTTAATTTAGTTTCTATTGCCCCACTTGCTTATCAGCAAGTAGTAAAAGATAGTTTTAAAATATATCGGACAATTGCTAAGATATTAAAAATGCAAGAACAATTTAAAAATAACTTTAATAAAGATAAATTGTTAAATACGCTAGAAGATAGTGCAATTACTAGTTTATTGGGTAATGGACTAGTATTTCAAGCATATAAACAACTCAGAACAAAACAAGATTTAAACAAAAAAATTAAAACAAAAACACTATCAAGTAGTAAAAAGTTTATCTTAAATAAAATCAAATCAAAAAGAAATAAATGATAAGGAGATGATTAAATGTTAAATGAATTATGACAAAATGTTACTTTGGAAAATTATAATAATTTTATTCCAATGACAGGTAAAATTACACAAGTTCCAGTTCGTTATAATAAGTTCTTTAAAGGTGATGTAGAATTATGATTTAAAACATTTGCTTTAAGAGCCCAAAATATGATTAATTCTTACTTAAACTATCCATTTTCAAAGCTAAAATTTGAAACATTTAAAGACCCATTATTAAAGAAAATTTGTATTAATATGGTGTTTATTACGATTGAACATTGAACATTTAATCGCATTCCAATTGAATTTTTTACTTCGGCAAATATGAGTGTTGGTGATATTAATTATTCTTCACAAAATGACCCTATGGCAACATGACAAGGTCTATTGCCTAGCTATGCAAAATCATTGGCTAATCTAACAACTTTAAAAAAATGTTTCGTACTTTTCAAAAAGAAGGTATTGATTTAACAATGATAGATTTAGAAGCATATTATACCCAATTTGAAGTTGATGTTTTAATAGAAAAAGAAAAAACTAAGATTGATAATAAAAGTATTATTAAAAATAATAATGGAGAAATTGCGGTTTCAGATTTAAAACAAAATAAAATTACTTTAATGCCAAATGTTAGTAAGCGTAATAATGCTGATTTTAGTGCTGAAACTGGTGAATTAAGAATATGAGACCCAAGCTTCCAAAATAATGACCAAGTTGCAGATTTTAGTGTTGTTAAAACAAACAAAACGCCCGGACTAGAAGCAACAGATGACACATTACCAACCACTAAATACATTAATGAACATTATGCTTTAAAAAAAGTATTGGGCAGTGAAAAGAAGTTGGAGAAAGAGCAAACGAAAAAGTAATTAAATATAAATTTATTTTAGGGAAAAAATATAAAGTTCATTTTATTTGAGAACGACCAACCGCAGATTTTGTTATAACAACTTGTTTTGAATGTAAAAATAATGGTGGTGGTTTGCAAACTATTTCAACTAGTTTGGCCTTGGGAAAAGGCGGGGCAACAAGAATTGGTTTTTTAAATGTAGATAATTCTTCTAATAATCATAAAGTAGTAATTTCAATGACGGGTGATGAATATTCGCCAACAATTCTAAAATTAGAAGAGTTACAATAAATTAACGAAGATAATTATGTTTAATAAAAATATTACAATTAAAAATAATAATGAATTAATTACAAATTAATGCTAATTTATTAAAATAAAAAAATAATTTAGAAAGAAAGTAGAGTGTTATAAATGAATTTAAAAGATTATAAATCAGAAATTTTATTATTAATTCGTAAAATATTTATTTGGGGATTAGGGGCAATTTTAATAATAAGTGCAATTGTGTTATTTTTTTGCAAAGCATTTAAAGTAATTGAAATTTCATGACCAGAATATTTTTATATTGGTTTATCATTACTTATTAGTGGTGTTTTAGTCTATTTAATTGATAAAATTTTTGAATTTTTTAAGAAAGATAAAAAACAAGATAGTATTGAAGATGTTATTAAAAAAGAAGAAACAAAATAAAGAGGTGTTATAAATGGGATTGTTACCAGCCAAAAAGAAATTAAAAAAAGAATATGATATTGATAGTTATTATCTTAATTTAGCATCAACAATTACTAATCGTAAAAATGTTACTGTTCAAAAACATAATGAGATTTTAGAAAAAAGAATTTGTGAAGATAATGCTAATTTTTTAAATCCACGAGATTTAGAAATTAGCATTTATAATTTTATTACTAATCAACAAATAAACTCTAAATTAATTAATATCTTTTTAAAAATGCAAGACTTTACTAATAAGAATTGATATAACGAATATAAAATTAATAAAAATGGTAAGGGTGCATATTTTATTTTTGCTAATAATTCAAAACTTAATTTTATTACTATTGATTTTTACAATGACCATTATGATGAATTAGGTAATTTAGTATCTTGCACTTTTGATTATGACCCTTATATTAAAAATGACCAGAGTATTTTTATTACTGAAAAATTAGAGATTGATTCTGTAACTAAACAAGTTAAAGTTATTAGAAAGTTAAAAACACGATTATATAGTACTATTACCGACTTATATATTGATGATGTTAAATGAAATAACTATACAACTTTACAAAGAGAAGAAATATTGCCACTTAATTTTATTCCAATTGAAATAATTCCTAATAACTCTAATTTTGAACCTTCTGCTCGCTATGGTAAGCAATTTGCTAGTATTTTAGATATTATTGCTGAAAAGATAATGTTAGACCCATTGTTAAATAGTGGTAAATTTACCATTAATACTAATGGAGTTACTGGTGTGGTTGACCAAGAAATTAGTAAAATGCTGGCATCATTTATTGAAAATGACTTGTTATTAGTTGAAGGAGACCCTGATAGTAATTTTCAACCAGTAGACTATATCGCTGGTAATTTTAAAGGTGAACAATTAACTAAAATATATGATTGATTGTTAACTAATTACTATAAAATAAATCGCCATCATGTTCCCGCAATCGCTAAGGGAGCACAACAAACGCAAGCAGAAGTTGCTGGTGTAAATATTCAAACAAATGCATCATACGAACAAATGATATACATTAGAGAGATTAAATTAACTGAATTTATTATTAAGTTAATTAAATATGATAATGCTGTTTTAAATAGTAGAACATTCAATATTAAAAATATTGATGAGTTAATTGTTGATGTTCGCTTACCAGTAAATGCTACTTTAAACAAACAATTAAAAAACAACGAAACTATTATCAATATTCCTAATGAAGAAGGAGAACAAGAATAATGTTAAAACCATCTGAAAAAATGTTAGCAAAATTAGCAGAAAATGATGAACCAATTGATTATTCAATTGATAGTATTCCGTTAGATTTTGCTATTCAATCACAGTATAGCGACCCCGATTTAGAACAATTATTTAGTGAAGACCGTGCTAGAACCCTTTATATTTATAAAATTAATAATCTTGTTAAGACAAAGCAAAAACCAATCTTAAACTACTCTCAAAATAGCGTTAAAATAGGTTTTATTGACAAAGATGAATATATTAAAATAACTGGTTATGAAATTAGTGATTTTAATTTTAAATTACAAATTCAACAAAATACCACAGTCCAAGATAATAGCACAAGTTATGTAATGATTGATGAAAAAGATATTTTAATTAATGATATTTCAAAAAAAGACAAAAAATTTTTAGAATCCTATGACTTAAAAATAGTATCTATTAATGAACCAATTACCGAAGACAACAAAAATGAATGTTATATCATTGAAGAATACAAACGCCCTTATTCACCTGATGGTGTTGATATTATTAAATCTACTCATTTAGTTAAAATAACTGACTTTAAATGAAAAAATCAAAATAGTATTCATTTAGTATTACATAAATCATTACCCGAAGATACTGTCTTTACTGGAATTGAAATTAAATATCCTAAATCAATGTTATTTGGAAATATTAAATGCTGAGGCAATGTGAATGGTGTTTATTCTTATCCACAATCAATTATTCAAAATGCTAACTTAGTACCCTTACTATCAATGCCAATTGAAACAAAACCTAATGTACGAATATTTCAATATTGATTAGGATATAGTTTTTTATCATGAGTAATTGCATTAAATTATATTGAGGAAAAGGATTGTTTAATTTTAACTAGTATAGATGATTTACCATCTAATAAACAAAAAAAAGTATTTAATAATGTTAGAATTGCTAGTGGAAAAATAAATTTTGCTGGAACTAGTGCAACATTTCCTTCAGAAGCCCCAAAACCAAACTGACCAGAAGGTAATCAAATAACTATAAAAGATAATGATTATGTTCAAGTAGCAAATTATTCATTAGGTATTGGTATTGGTACTCGTGATGTTGCAAAATGAGTATCAACAATTGGAAATAATAATAATAATAATGGTAATGTTGTTTTAGAATTTAAACAAGCACCTGTAAAAGGTAATTTAGCAGATGTATTGAAAAAAATGCTAACTTATAGATATAATTATGATAGAAAATTTGAAGGTGCTAAATATGATGAAAAAAGAAATCCTATAAATAAAATTGCTGAATTACGCCAAAAATTTGAAGGACAAAAACCAGAAAATGTTATTGATGGTTTATTTGAAGAATGAAAATTTAGAAACCCATCTTATCTTAATGATAGGGCAGTAAAAAGATTTAAACAAATTGTATACATGTTGTCAAATTATGTATATAGTAATATGGCAGTAAATAAAGGTTATAATGATGATATTAAATTAATTGCTCCGTATTATTTTGAACTAGTTTCAATATCAAATGAATCAGAAAAAGATTACTGAATATTTGAAGATTGCAGAGTTAAATTTAAATCATCATATTTTAATTTTTCTGATTTAAAAAATATTAATATAGAAAATATAAAATTAAATAATTTAAAAAATATAAATAATAATATTTCAGAAAATAAAGTTTATCAATTAGAAACAAATTTTTTTAATTGATTATCAATAACAAACGAATTAGAAACAAATAATATTCCTTCACTTATTCCGGCAGAAATTAAACTATCAGATGGAGAATATGGCAAATACTTAACTAATTTAATTATTTCTAATAATAAATTAGAAATATGTTTAGAAAAACTATTTGATTTTCATAAAGAAAGCATTATATATTCAAAATCAGAATGATTAAATTTAATTAATAATTTTGTTGAAAATAATATTAAAATACTTTTTTCACAAAATATTAATTTTTTAAGCAAAATTGAAATATCAGGAATATGAGGTTATGGAGATTATGATATTACAATTTTTACTGAAAAAGAACAAATTAATATTAATAATTTAGAATTATTTAATAAAAACAATGAAAAATTATCATTAGTTACAATAGAAATGTAAAAAAAGTCATTTATTAAAATGACTTTTTTAATTTATGAAATAATCATCAGGATATTTTCTATCTCATTCTTTTGAATAAACATCTGAATTTCATGTATCTATATTAAAACTATATAAATTCATTTTTTTTTCAAATTTATTGAAAAATCCTCCTAAGGCAATAGAATATAATTTATCAGGATAACTTCCTTCAACAATTGGATTGTTTGTACAATAAAGTTTTATTGCATATTTTTGTAAATTTTTATTATCTTTTGTTTTGTATCTTATTTTCATTTTTCCAATTTTTTCACCTTTATTACAAACTATTGTAGTATTATCTCTTTCAAAAAAAGTTCTATATTTTTTGTCTTTTTCATGAGTAATTGCAGTAAGTGTAACTAATACAATCATGCATAAAATTAAAATGGTAGATAATATTATATATATTGATATTATTTTATGTTTTTTAACTAATTTCAACAACTTCATAATAATTATCCTTTCAATATTATTTAAAGTTTTTAATCAATCTGGGCTCGCGGGATTTTCATAAGTTTTGCGAAAAATGCCTTAAAGTTTAAAAAAACTTTTGCCGCGCTTTTCAAAATACTTTGGAAAAATTCTAAGCGTTAAGCGAAGAATTTTATAAAGGTTCCCAAATTTATTTGAAAGAATCTCAAAATCTTTTTTAACTTGTAAGTCATTTTATCACAAAAATTTAAGAAAATCAACCGCTCGCCCAATTCCTGCAAATGATTTTTATAGTCTTAATGATATAATTAAAGCATTTAAAGAAAGGAAGTATATTTAATTTTATGTATAAAAAAGGAAATAAAGTTAATGTTAAAATAACAAACATTACACCTTATGGTGCTTTTTGTAGAGCAGAAAAGGCTGGTGGTTTAATTCATATTAGTGAGATTTCAGATTACTTTGTTAGAGATATTAGAGATTTTTTTGATGTTGGTGATGAAATTGAAGTTGAGATACTAGATTTTAATTCAGTTAGAAAACATCTTAAATTAAGTTATAAAAATTGTCATCCTGAACTATTGAAAAATGATGATGGTAATAAAATACAAGAAAAATCACCTAGTTTAGAAAAATCATTAAATACTAATTATTTAATAAATAAAAAGTAAATAAAATTTATAAATTTTAGAAGGTTTTTAAAACCTTTTTTATATTTTCATTTTAAAACGATATGGATAAGAACCATAAAACAAAGCATCATATGGGTCATGGTACATTTTACTATCGGGTGTGTTTGTTTTGGTATCACTAAATCTTAGTTCACTAATGCACTTATCTAAAAATGGAAAATTATTTAAAATGCCATATATTTTGCCTTGGACAAACATTTTTCTTATTCATGTTACACGATTGATTATACCCGCTTCTTTATTCAACGAAGTTTGATGTTTTTTAGCTTTAAACATTTTAATTTTATAACCCAAATAAGGGTAAATATCTTCTTGCAATTTTTGCATAAAATCGTGGGCATTAATATCATAATGAAATGTAGCATATTCAAAACCATAAAATTTATCAAAAGTATTGATTATTCATTGTCCGTAATGTTCAACTATTTCATTTAAATTCATTGCGTTTTTTGGGGTAACAACATTTTCTTCAATTAAATATTTATCATATTCATTATTTTCATTAATTTTATAACCACTAAATAAAAACACCGTGTGGTCTTCACTACCATTAGCATAATCCACACCAATTGAATAACTATCAAATTGATACTGTTTTGTATTGGAATTATAAAAATCTTGTAAATTATACTCTTTAATATATTTACGATAATTTCGTAAAACATAAATACTGGGGTCATTATCGTTATATTCAAAACCGTAGTATTCAAGTTCAAATAAATCAGGTCGTTCTTGTTTGTTTGTTAAAACAAGTTTTTTAGTAATATTAGGTATTTTATTTCAAACAGCACCCATTGTTAATCGTAAATTAAAAATACCCAAACCATTAAATGCTTTTTTGTTTTCTGAATATACTTGATTGTGTTCTTTTAAAATATTTTTAATTCTTTCATTTAAGGGTAAATATGGGGTTACAAATTTTTCATAAAAGACATGGTACTTATCAAAAGGATTAAAAGTAAATTGATTAGAATATGTTTTATGAAAATATGTTGTTACTGTTATGTATTGTTTTGCTATGTTGTCTCATTCTTGAAATGTCCAAGATAATTCTGTTACTGGAATAGGATTATCTAAATTATATTGTTCATTATCATTTTCGTCTATATATTTTTCATAAGATACTTTTAAACTTTTTGAACGAAACATTGAAACTCTTAAATTATTATATCTTTTATCTAGTTCTTTGTCCGTTAAAATTTCTTTTTCTTCAGCATGTATCATTTCATCTGTTCACGCCGATATAATACCACTACCTTTACCAACTTTTCCCATAATTTTATTACCATTAGCATAACCCGCAAAAGCAATGCGAACACCACTAGGAAAAACAATTTCTCCACCTTCTTTAACATTTTTAGGTCAAACAATGCCATTTTCATTGTTAGGTCCTATATCAATCCCATATTTATCATATAGATAGTTGCAGACATTAATTGTATCGCCAAATGTAGTATCTTCGTGAGTGTTGGCATATCTTCGTAGAATATTAGATGAAGCATTGGTAAAATTACAAGCAAAAAATAATTTTTCTGCTAAATGATTTCATGTTTTATTAGTACCACGCCCCGCTGAAACAAACTTAAAAAAAGTTGGCGAAGTAAAATATCGGGCATAACTATCACCAACAAAATCTTTAAATACTTTTCAATCAAAGCCAAAATTATAGTCACTGAAATTTAAATCATATTTTTTATTTAAATGTTCATAACTAGTAATTCGTTTTTTGTTATTAATTTTTGTAAAATCTTGCATTTTTAATTAGCCTCCTTTTTTTTGATAAGATTATATGAAGTATTAAGTATCAATTAAGTATCATAATTTAAAAAAATTGTTTAATTACGAAAGGAAATTATAAAATGGAATTAAAACAAAATTTATTAGGAAATTATAAAGAAAATAAAAGAATAGAAACAAAAAATGAAACTAAAAATTTCTTGATTGAAAGAGATAATGAGATATTTAAATTATATCAACAAGGACAAATATTACAAGGATATAAGGTTGTATCAAAAATACCAAAAACAATTAGAACAGAAGATGGAGATATACCTTTAAAAAGAAGAAGATATGTTAAATATGATGAAGAAAAAAATGAATATATAAATCGCTATCCTTTGGATGAAGAATTAGGTTTAAAAAAATACCAAAGAAATGAACAAAATTTAATAAATAAAATTACTTCATTTATGGGTGATGGAAAAAGATATAAAGATATTTTAGATACTGTCGAAAACGCTAATATTAGTGAAAGAACAATATCTAATATTTTTAAAAATGCAGATTTAGAAGAAACCGATTACATTAGTAATAAAAATAACAATAAAATTAAAATTCCAAATAATGTTTTATATATTCAAGTTGACGGGGCTTTTGTGCCAATGCGAGAAAATAAAAAAAGAGTTGAAAATAAAATATTTCTTTCAACTATGCATGTTGGTGTTGATGAAGAAAAGTCAACAAAAACCAGAAAAAAAATGAAAAAGAAAAAAGGCGTTTTTCAAATGATGAATAAAAATCATAAGAATAAAAATGATAAATCTAATATTGATAATTTTATTGATAAAATTTTTAAATCAATGGATACTTATGATATTAATGAAGATAATAAAATATTAATATTAAGTGATGGTGAAAAACAAATTAAAAAAATTTATAGAGCAGTAAAAGCAAAATATAAAAATAACACTGTATCATATAGTTTAGATAAATTTCATTTATCAAATAGATTTAAACAATTATTCCCAAATCGAAATAGAATCAAAATTCATAGAATAAAATATAAATTAGCAAAAATATATTTCTTTACTGGAAATTATAAATTATTATTAGATTTTTTAATATGTCATTTACCATATGTTAATGGTAATAAAAAAATATTTTTATTAGAAACTATTGAATTAATTAAAAATAATAAAGAAGGAATTGAAAATCAAGCGTTAGAATATAATATTGGTTGTCATGTTGAAGGTGATGTATCACATTATATTAAGGCTGTTAAAGGGCGTGGCGCGAAAATATATTGTAAAGAAACATTTATCAATATGTTAATTGCTTCTATGTTAAAACTTAATAATCAAATTAATGATGAGAAAGTTGATAAAACTAATAAAAATAATAAAGAAAAAATTGAATTTAATATATTTAATTTAAATCAATCTCAAAATCAATTTTTATCTTTATAAAAAATAAAAAACCTGTTAAAATTACAATTAAACCAAGATAAAAAAGAAAAAAGTGGAGTAGGCTGTAAACCACCGAGCCTATTACTTTTAAAATAGATACCAACTCCACTTTGATTAATTATAATTATAACATTTTTATTTAATTGGTCAATAAATCATATTAATTGTTTTTTCTGTACTATTTTCAAAAGTATTTTTTAGTGTGTCAAAATTTATAATTTTATAAATTATTTCTTCAAATAAAAATTATGCTTTAAAAAAAGTTGAATTTTTTATAAATTTTGTTACAATTTAGTTATAAGCGAAACTTAATTTGTTTCTAATTACTTAATTTTATTAAAAACCTCAAAATAATGTATACTACCCAATTTATAGAATGATTTTAACAATTGATAAAAATAATAATATTATTGCTGGTAGTTTAGAATTATTTCATAATTGAAAATATGCAGATGAACCTGTTAAAAATTAAAAAGATAAATTAGGTTTTTTGTTTACTTTTATAAAAGATAAAGATAACATCTTTAATTTTGATGGAAATACTAATTCATATTTAGAAAATGGAAATATTAAATATTATGAACAGATAAAAGGTCAAATTGATATTAATAAGTTTTTAAAAGCATTTTTTGCGTATGCTTTGGTGCCAGTATTTCAAAATCGTAGTAATTTTATTGAAAGTGGTTATATTGATAATTTACAATATGATACTGTTTTAATTAACTTTTTTGGTTTAAAATTAGTTAATTTTAGAGATGTTTTAATTGATGAAAAAAATACTAATAAAAATCAATTTGAAAAATTATTAAATAGTATGTTTACAGTTTCACAAAATTTTTATAAGGATTATTTACGCACAATTTTTGATTTAGAAAATAATACTTATACACAAGGATATAATAAAAAATATGGTTTATTAGCAAATAATGGTTTTAAAATTTACCCACGATATTTTTATTTTTCTGATAAATATAAATCATTAGATTTTAAAATGTACTCTGCTTATAAAAATCGGTTTTATAACACAAATTATGGAGATGTATTTAACTATGATTTTTCAGTTGCAAATAATTATAATATTAATCAAAATGAAGGTTATGTTTTTGAAAGCATTTTAAAAAACAAATATGGTTTAAAATATAAGAAAATGGAAGAACAAAAAAACGGTTATAATGTTTTTGAATTACAAGCACAAAAAGAAAATGATATGTATCGATATTATGACTTTAATTTTGGAATTTATAACTGACAAGAAATTAATAATGGTGGATTATTTCCTGATAGTCAATGATGACAAGCACAATATGAAAGTTGTAGTTGATATAATTTAGCGTGTCATATCAGAAATGCTGCAATTTGAATAGTTAATAATATTCCTGGTATTAAGCAAGTAAACGAACTAGCGAGTGGTGTTGGTAAAATATTTCAAACAATATATAGTTTTTTTAGTCAAACATTTGAAGTATGAAAATTTAGCCCTGCATTATATAGTACAATAACTAATTTATTCTTATTAATTATATTTATGAAATTTGTACGATTAATATAAAAAAGGAACTTAATAATAGTTCCTTTTTAACCTTTTCAATCTGTAATTTCACCAGTATTTAGATTAATTGTTGGTTTTTGTGGTTCACCAACTCTATCTCAACAATAAAGACCTTTTAATTTACCCATTTCAACATAAACTTTTATATCACTGGGAATAAATGGAATACCATTTATTTCTTTGGCGTAATCTGTATCATGTTTAAATTTTAATATTTTTCATTGTTTACTATTAAAAGGTTGAAAAACAAAAAAATAAAATTTATTATCTATATTAAAAACAAATGAATTATAATCAGTAATTAATTTTCAATTACCTTCAACTGGCGGTTCTTGTGGTTTTTCGGGTTTAGGTTCTGGTTTATTACCCCCCCCGTTTTCATTGTTATTTGGTTTTTCACAACTAATTAATGATGTTGTACTTGTTGCTGTTATTCCAATTGTTCCTAAAATACTAAGTATCTTTTTCATATAATTTTTCCTTTTTTTAAAATATTATAATCATTTTAACATTTTTAGTTGGGTATTTGATATATTTTATAAATTAAAGATAAAATTAATTTTTATTTATCACAGTTTTTATCGCCAATATTTATAGTCATTCATTTATCATCTATTTTTTGAGTAATAAAACTACAATTTTTACATTTTCTTAAATCTTCGTCTAGGTTTATTAAGTCATGCATAATATTTTCTCTTCTTTCTTTACAAATTGTAAATAATAACTAATAAAAAGTTAATTAATTTCAAAATGTTATAATTAACAATAATTATAATATATATTTTTAAGGTGGGTGTAAATTAATGAAATATATTATTAATAACTCTAATTTAAGCGATTTACAAGCAAAATTGCAAGATTTTTTAAGTAAAAATTATCAAAATAAATATTATAAAAGAATAAAAAAGAAAATATTTGCATATATTAATTTATGTAAGGAGTTTTTTCTTGAAACTAAGTTGTTATTAAAAGATTTAATTAAAAAATATTTTAAAAATAAATTTTCAACTTTTTATTATTTAGCGAATAAAATTTTAGTTGCATATGCAAATAATAATTTTGAAGATTTATTATTAAAATCAACAGTTCCTAATAATATTAATTATCAATATAGTAATGATGTTCGTGAAAATATCTGTGATTTATATTTTGAATATTTTGATAAACGTGCTGGTGGTGTTTTATCATTGTTTTATAATTTTAAAAAAAGGAATTCATGGCGAAGAATTAAAAAATAAAGCACCAAAAAATTTAAAAACATTTTTTCGTTGACTTAAAAAAGATAAACGATGATTAAAAATAAAAAATAAAATTAAAAAAATTAAAAGACAACATCCAAGATATGAAGTTAAAGAATTAGGATTATTACAAATGGATGCTAAATATTTTATGCCAAGTAAATTTCCAGTTGATAAAAAGTATTATGTTTATGATTTTATTGATGAAAGAATTAGAGGAGTATTCGGTTATATTTATGATAAATTATGCACTGAGAATGCTATTGATGCTGTTAAAAGAGCAATCAGTGATTTTAAAAAAATATTTGGTATTAAAATAACACGAATTAGAACTGATAACGGTTTTGAATTTATTAATAGTCATCGGAATAATCAAAAAAGTACTGTTAAAGAAACTACTTTTACTCAATTTTTAACAGATAAAAATATTTTACATCAAACAACACCTGTTCGTTCTCCACAGTCAAACGGTAAAATTGAAAGATTTCATCAAAATTATACTAAGTTATTTGTATTTGATGAAAAAATATTGGATGCAGTTGGTTTACAAAATAAACTAAATGATTATTATTACTTTTATAATTTTGAAAGAGTGCATAAATCTTTGAATTTTCAGACACCATTTGAATTTTTAACTAATTTAACTAAATAATTTTAAATTTATAAAGTTTTATTTAAATTATTTTTTAGTGTGTCAATTTTAGAATTTTTATTTATATGTGTATCATTTTTAATGATGTTTTTATATTTTAAATTATATATTTTATTATTTTTTCTTGTTTTCTTGCAATCTCCAAAATGTGTGTGGTATACTACACTTTGAATTAAAAATATGGCAAAATTTATTCAAGAATATTTTCCTAAAAATAAAGTACATTACACGATAGATAAATTTCACCTTACAAGTAGATTTAAAAAATTATATCCTTATCAAAGTAAAAACAAAGAAAACAGAGAAACATACCATAAAGCAGTCGATTATTTTTTTAATGGTAAATATGAAGAATTATTAGAACGCTTAGAAAACAGTGCTTCTTTTATAAAAGAATCAAAAATGAAATTCTTAAAAGAGACAATTAAATTAATTAAAAATAATGAAGAAGGTGTCAGAAATCAAACATTATGAAATAATATTGGTAGTCATATTGAGGGTGATATATCACATTACTGTAAAGGTGTTTTGGTTAAAAAAGCAACTTATCATGAAAAAACTCTTAAAAATAAATTAAATACTAGTATGATGAATTTTAAAAATAAAATTAATTTATTTAATACTAATGAACCATTAGAAGAAAATAGAATTAATTATTCAGTTAATAATTTTGTAAATAATAATTTACAACTAAACTTAATTTTTATTAATTTTATCTAATAAATTAAATAACTTTAATAAACATGTATTTTTGTCGTGGAAAAATTTAAAAAATGTTAAAATATTGTTGACAATAAAATTAAAAGTAATATAATTTAGATAAGTAAGTGGTATTTTTATTCCACAATTTCTAAGATACTAGTTAAAACCCTTAAATAATACATACAGCCAACAATTGTTTTACTTTTTTTGTAAAAATAATCACATCTTGAAATTTTTCCATAAATGTATTAATTAAAATTCAACTGCCTTTATTCGCACTAGGGTCAGCAACAAAAAAGGATTTTCCACGACGTTGATAAATGGCAACATAATGATAATAACCCATTGCATTTAAAACATAGGCAATTAATAGTTGCTCAAATGTTAATGTTGCTAATTCTTGTTTATTAATTTCAAAAGCAGTTAATCCGATATTGTATTTACTAGCAATTTGACTTAAACTATAAACATTTAATGCTCCCTGATAAGCAGGAAGGTGATTTTTCAATTCATTAATTGTCAATTTTTGGTGATGATAATATTCAATTAACATTGCTAAACAAGCATAACCACAATCATCATTTTGCTTTTGTTTAATAAAAGGATATTACATAAAAACACCTCTTTTTCTAGTTATTGTTAACCAAAAAAAGAGAATATTTCCTAGATAACCAATAATTGATAAGTTGTTCGTAAACTTTTTGTATAATTAACTTTTGAATAACTAATAATTGCATTATCAATTTGTTTTTTCATTCCTAACTGAAAATAACTATTTAAATAGCCATATTTTAAAAATTTTGGAGCATTAACTTGATTAATGCTATGATAACTTTGTAATTCAATTTTATCCTCAGTTAATGTTCCTGTCTTATCCGTACATAAAACATCAATTGCTCCTAAATTTTGAACTGCATCAAGTTGTTTAATTACAACTTTTTCTTTTGCTAAATTTTTGCTTCCCCGGGTCAAGTTAACAGCAACAATTACTGGCAACGATTCGGGAGTTAAACCAACTGCTACAGACAATGCTAAAATTAAAGCTTCTAATCATTGTCCTGTTCGAATGCCATTTAACACTAGCACAATTGGTACCATAATTAAAATAATTAGAATAGTTAAGCGCGTAATTTTTTTAATTCCTAAATTAAAACTATTTTCT
Source organism: Spiroplasma endosymbiont of Seladonia tumulorum (assembly GCF_964020235.1). Lineage (NCBI taxonomy): Bacteria > Bacillati > Mycoplasmatota > Mollicutes > Entomoplasmatales > Spiroplasmataceae > Spiroplasma > Spiroplasma endosymbiont of Seladonia tumulorum. The sequence goes on from NZ_OZ026545.1 coordinate 432,788, forward strand.
GTTGGTACTGCTGCTAATTGTTCATTTAACATTTCTAAATAAGTATTAACACCTGTTTTTAAAACTACCGCAACAGCGCTTCCAGCAACAATACTACTTCCCATAAAGCAAAGATTTGATAAATCAAAAATTTGATGTGGTGCAGCATTCGCAACAATTGTTTTAAAAACAGGTGTTGCTTCACCAGTTAAAACAGCTTGGTTAACTGACAAATTTTTAGTATAAATAATTCGAACATCACAAGGAACAATATCACCTGTGGAAAGATAAATTAAATCACCAAAAATTAATGTTTTTGATTCTACTTTAACTGCTTTTGCAACTAAATTCGGTAACATTGTTTCATTAACTGTTGCAAAATGGCATTCCCCTGTTCGAATTACCATTGAAGTTTTTTTACTAATTGTTGTAATTTTTTTGTTGTTCAAAATGCTTTATAATCTTGTCCTAATGAAATTGTTGCGCTTAAGGTCATCATAATGGCAATAATAATTGCACTAGCTAAAGCTAATGGATCATGAAAATCTTTAACAAAAAAGTTCCTAATTGAAAACCAAAAATTACAATTAATAATAAATTAAAAGGATTAACAATTGTCAAAAAAATATTTTTCATTCAATTAAATTGTTGTGGTTTAATTGCAGTTTGATCTGCGTGAGCTAAGTATTGTTTAACTTCATCATTATGATAACCAATTTTTTGATTAGGTAAATTTGCAACAATTTCAGGAATGGTTGCTTGGGCAAGTGCTTGATAATCAGTAAAAATTTTAGTTTCATTAAATTGTTGGTTCTTTTTTGCCATAATACCAAGCCCTCCATGATTATGGTTTAATAATATCATAATTTAAAAAACAAATTTGTTAATAAAAACACAAAACAATTGTTTTGTGTTACTTATTTTATGTCATTAAACCAGCTTCGTATAATCGTTTAAAACGTCCTTCAACTTTTTTAGTTCATCAAAGGTTCCACTTTGAACAACTCCATTTCCTTTTTCTAAAACTAAAATTTGATCAACATTCTTAATGGTACTTAAACGATGAGCAATAATAATTGTTGTTCTACCTTTCATTAGGTTATCTAATTCCGTTTGAATTTCTTTTTCAACAAATTATCTAAAGCACTTGTTGCTTCATCAAGAATTAAAATTTCAGGATTTCGTAAAAACATTCGCGCAATTACTAATCGTTGCTTTTGCCCTCCTGATAAAATAAAACCACGCTCTCCTAGTAAAGTATTAAACTCTTCTGGTAAGTCAATAATAAAATTATATAACTCTGCTTTTTTTGCTGCTGCTTCACATTCAGCATCAGTTGCCATAAAAGTTCCATAACGAATATTATCGTAAAAACTTCCGTAAATAATTTGTGGTTCTTGTTCAACATAACCAACATGGTCTAAATATGATTTTAAATTAATTTTTTTAAATTTTGATTATTATTAACATAAATATTCCCTTTTGTTGGATCATAATATCGTAATAATAATTTTGAAATTGTTGATTTTCCAACACCTGTTTCTCCAACAAAAGCATAACTTTTTCCTTGGTGAAAATGAAAATTAAAGTTTTCTAAAATATATGGTTCATCTTCATTTGCCGCATCATATTTAAATCAAACTTTGTCAAAGACAATATCACCACTAATTTCTTTTAATGGTGGTATGGTTGCATTAATATTAATGTTAGGAATTTCATTAAAAATTTCTGCAACACGAGTTGCTGATGTTGATGCTGTTGCTAAATTAGCTAGTAATCGAACAACTTGAATAATTGGAAAAATTAGGGAATTAATACTCATTGTAATTGACAACATCACAGTTGGGTCTAATCGATTATTGTTAACAAAAATAATTCCAACAATTAATGCAATTGTATTCATACTAGTCAAGGTTGTTATAACAAAAGCAATTACAATTGATTGGACTTTAATAGCACACATACTAACTTTATAATATTCTTTATGAATTTTATTAAAACGTTCTTTTTCATATTCATTTGTACCTGTTGCTTTAATTAATCGAATTGCATTAATCTGATCATTAACATCACCATTAACATCAGAGACCACTTTTCGTTGTTTATACATTAACCGACGAATAAAAGTAAAACCAAATGAAGTTAATAATAAAATTCCAAATGATATTCCTAAAATAATACCAGCTAATTCCGCAACAGTTGCACTTCCATCAAGATAAACAAAATTACCATCTTGATCAATAACTGGTTCAATCCCGCGTGGGCCATCTTGGTATTGCAAAACACGGTTATCTAAAGTAAACATAATCCCAATACTACCAATGAAGGTGAAGAAAGCATTTAAAAAATTTTGTGAAACTTGAAATGCTTGGTCACCTAAAATTTGCGTATCAGAAATTAATTTAGTTAAAATATCACCCATTTTTTTATCATGATAATAATTCATATCTAAATCAACTAATTTATTTAAAACTTTAATTCGAATATCAATTTCAATTTTTCGTGAAATTGACCCACCAACTAAACTTTGTAAATATAAAAACATTCCCGAAACAATAAAAGTTCCGACAAAACCAATTGCTCAGTATAGTAATGTTCCTCATGGCATCGCAGGATCATTAATACTTGAACGCTTTGACATTCCCGTTGTCAATTCCATCATAACAATATTTGTTAATTTAGGTAAGGCAACTGTAATTCCACAAGTAATAATAATAAATAAGATTAAACATAATCAACGAAATTAAAATTGTTTATAATAAATTGATAATAATTTAAAAAATCCCATTGGGGTGGCTTTTGGCTTTTTAATTGGCAACGGTTCTTTTTTTGTATTATTGCCAGTTAAATTTAACCCATCATTTTTTTCTCTCATCATAAACTCCTTTTTGTGCATTTTGTTAAGTATTTAACAAAATAATTATACGAATTCTAAAAAATATTACAAGTTATTTTATTAATATTTGTTAAATATTTAACATTTTATTTAAGATGTAGACCCTTTTTTTAGCAATTCAACTATTTTTCCTAAATCAGCTAGTAAAGTTTCATATCGTGGTTTTGATAAAATTTGCATAATGCGTTGATCTAATTGATTTACTAAATTAAAAACAATTGGTTTTAATTTTCATCACTTTTCAGTTAAGGTTAAATAAATAATTTTTTTATTATTTTCTGGGCGATTTTTTACAACATAACCCTTTTGTACTAATTTTTTTGAAACAATCGTAATATTTGCCCGTGATTGATTAACAACTTGTGCTAATTCATTCATTGTATAGTCAGGAAACCGTTCAATTAAAATTAATAACCAAATATTAGAAATTTGAAAATCATAATAACCTTGTTTTTGTAGTTCATTTTCAATTTGCTGTGTAAATGCTTTGTTAATAAAACCTAAATAACGAAAAAGTAATCCATCACATACTTCATTTTCTACTTGCATTTTTTCCAAAATAATCCTCCTCCTTCTCATTAATTTTTCTATATTTCTTATCTTTTTTTATCTTAACATAGAATAAATTAATGTTAAGTATTTAACAAAGATAAATAAAAAATGTATTTAAAATAAATACACTTTTTTGCTTTTAACGTTCTAAATCATGAATTGGATTATTATTAGTTAAAAATTCAATTTCAAAAATAATATTTTTGGAAGTTAATTTGCCTTTTTTCTCATCATTTACGCGAAAAGCATAATTTTGATAAACAAATTCTTTAATTTTATTTTCTGATTTTGTTAAATCATATCCTGTTTCCTTAACAAATCATTGATATAATGTTTTACTTGTACTTTCTGGTGGTGCTGCTAAATGCAAATATTTTTGAAATACTTTTTTAATCGAAGTACTACCATGAATTCAAAGCATATGGTGACCAATTTCTTTTACTTGCCCAGTTTCATCATCTTCATCATAAATTTCACCAACTAATTCTTCTAAAATATCTTCCAGTGTAACGATTCCAAGAAAATTATTACTATCTTCATTGGTACTAACAACTGCCATATTAACTTGTTCTTGTTGAAATAATTCTAAAGCATCATCTAATTTTAAATAACGAGAAAAAAATGGTTCAGAAACTAAACTTTTGATATCAACTTCTTGATGATCAATAACGGCAATAAAAACATCTTTAATGTTTAAAATTCCAATTACTTTTTTAGTTTCTGGAACTAAAACAGGAATACGCGTAAAACGTTCTTGCTTATAAAACCGTTGTAATTCTTGTCATGAAATATTACTATAAATTGTTTTAACTTTTTCCTTTGCTGTCATAATTGAACCAATTGTTTTTTCATAAAAAGTTATTGCTGATTCAATTAGTTCTTTCTCATTTTTTCTAAAACACCTTCTGATTCAATTGTTAAAATTAATTCTAACAATTCATTTTCTGTTGTTAAAACACCATTTTTTTGTTTATGAAAGGTTAACAACCAAGTAAAAGGATAAAACAAAATTTTTCAGATTCATAAAATATAAGCTGAAAAAATTGAAAACTTTTCAGGAAAAGCTTTAGCAATTGTTTTTGGTAATAATTCACTAAAAATTAAAACAGTTAAACCAATAACTCCTGTTGCTACTCCTGTTGCTGTTTCAGCATTGATAATCAAAGACGCAAAAAATAAAGTTCCAATTGTTGCTAAAGCCGTATTAACTAAAGTATTTGCAATTAAAATAGTTGCTAAAGTACGATCATAATCTTTGACCAATTTATAAACTTGTTTTGCTCGACGAATTGTTTTATTTGTTGTTCTTTTTTCCGTTTACTAACATTCTTTTTTGCCATTTGTTTTAAACGAATAACATTAATTGAGGTAATAGCTGTTTCTGAAGCCGAAAAAAAACTTGAAAAAATTAATAAAATAATCATTATTGGAAGTAACACAGCCAATGCGGTGGTCATATCCATCATCATTTACTCTCCTTTAAAATCTGTATTATTTTTTATCATTATATACTTTTCTCTCATAATTATCTACTAAATAACACCATAAAAATATTTAGATTTAACTTTAAAAATATAAAAAATAATGTATAGTTATAGATAGACAATTATATAAAATAATTCTTGGGGAGGAATAGAAATGAAAAAACTGTTAAATACAATGGCAGCAATGACACTCGCAGCAACAACAGCAACAGCAACAATCGCTTGTTCAGATCAAAATATGGCTTATTACAACCAATTCATCAATGGTATAAACAATAAAGAAAGTTTTATTTTTATGGTTTCAGCAAAGAATTGCATTCATTGTCAAAATACAACAGATACAACAATTCCAGATTTATATAATAAAAATGGCTATGGTAATGATAAATATGACAAGTATTTAGCAGGTAATTTTGGTGCCCAATATGCTTTAAAAACATATCCGATTAGTTCTGATGAACAAGAAAAAATTAAAAACACTCGCTTAATTATTACTGATAACATTAAAGATTATAATGGTATTTGAAAAGAAAAATGAGCAAAAAAAATTGCTGATTGAATTGTAACACAAGAGCGAAATGCTCATAAAATTAATGGTAAAATTGACAAAACAATTACTACTGTTTCATTAGGATTAACTGTAACGCCAACTTACGTCTATATTAAAAATGGAAATTATGTTGGGTTCGAAACTGGTGAAGTTTGAAACTTACAAACGGGGGCCAATTCTGACTTATGAATGAATCGTTTTATTAAACATATGGTCTTAGAAGATTGAGATATTGATCATAATAAATCATAATAAAAAATACTCAGACAACTTGCTGGGTATTTTTTTAATTAATCATTGTTAAAATTGCATTAAAAATAATAAATAAATGATTATAAATAATTTGGTAGGTATACATTTTGCGCTGATCATTAATAATAATCGGTGTTTTTGTTGTTAAATTAGTTTCTATAATCGGTGAATTTTCTTTTAAAATAAATTTAATATTATCTAACGGTAAAGTTTTATCAGTATGTTTTAAAACATTAAATAAATAAGTTTGATCTGTATCAATAATAATTCAAATTACAAGATCATCATCTCTTAATCGTTCTAAAAATTTTTTAGCAATAAATTCATGTGTTGTTACACTTACATCAAAACCAATTCCTAACAATTGATGATAAAAATTAATTAATAAATCTAAATGTGTATGTTCACCAATCAAATAAATTTTTTTGTTGTTTTTAGCATTGTTTTTAATTCTAAAATTGATGATAAATTTTCATTTAATAAATTTGTCATCATTGCACTATGGTTTGATACTAAATCATTAACAGTATTTTTTGATGGATTAAGACGATAAAACTAATTAAGTTTTTTTAAATTATCTAATTCATAGCGAAAAAAAATATAAAATTCTTTTCATCCTGTAAAACCTAAACTTTTACAAAACTTTGTCACCGCTAAAACACTTGTATGTGATGTTTCTGCAACATCATTAATGATAAAATTTTCATTTGATACTTTAGCAAAATTTAAAATAGTTTGTGCAATAATACCATTAACAGTATCATCATTACGATTAATAATTTCCTCCAACTTCTCAAAAATATTAGTTTTTAATTGCATATTACCCACCTATTCATTCCATGGTTTAATCCCTTCAGATTTCAATTAGATTTTAATAAAATTTAGATAACAATGGAATGAAAAAAATTTGAGAGTTTAATGAAAATATTTTCCTAATCTACCTCATCGGTACGGTCTTTTACTACTTCCTCAATTTTTGCTAGCACAGTAAATAATTCTTCAAATTCAAACTTTTCAATTTAATTACATACATGTTGGACATTATTTAAATCCATTTTAACCTCCTTTCAAACAAAAAATTACCATCCTAAGTTAACTTTTCCTTGCAAATATAAAACTTTGTTTAACAACAAAGTTTTATATTACTTTAACATTAAAATCATATTGTTTCATAACTTCTGGTTTGTCCGTTACTAAATATGAAACATCTTTAACGTCATAAAATTTAAAAAACCCAATTTTATTAAATTTTGTACTATCAGCTAATAAAATTTTAACTTGAACCCGTGCTAAGGCTGCTAATTCAACCCGCGCTTCTTCTTCATTACTTTTGAAAACAGCGCCAGTTTTGTCAATTGTATTTGCTGAAAAAATAACTTTTGAAAATTGAATTAATGATAAACTTTCCTCACAAAACGAACCATAAAAAGCTTGTGATTTTTCTCGTAATTTGCCTCCAAATAAGACATTATATTGAACATTAGGATTATCTTTTGCCAATTGTAAAATTCGAAATGAATTAGTGACAATTTTTATTGGTTTATCAATTAAAGTAACAAAAATTTCACAAGTTGATCCTGCTCCGACAAAAATAACATCATTTTTTTCTAACAAATTTGTTAACTTTTTTCCGATAATCATTTTTTTATCAAAATTAATACTACTTGTTCGAACATTAATATTACATGTTTTATTATGAACTCCTAAAAAATTAATACCACCATAATACATTGTAATAATTCCTTCATTTTCAAGTTCTTTTAAATCACGGCGCGCAGTTGTTGCTGAAATATTATATTTTCGAACATATTCAAGAACATGATTCATTTCGTGAAAAAGTTTTTGACACAAATATGCTAATAATAAATCTTTTCGTTGGACTCGATGGATAATTCTCTACTCCTTTCATTGTTTAATTCTGTACTTAATTATTATACCGAAAAAAAGTTATTTACCAAAATGTTCCAAAAATTTTCTTAAATTTTCAATAAGTTTTTTATTATGCAATAATTGATATAATTCAGCATCACTTGCTTTTTGAATTGCACCAATACTTTCAAAATGGTGATTTAATAATTTAATTCGTTGTTTTCCAAACCCTGGGATTGTTTCTAGAATACTTGTTGTCAAAGCTTTTGTTTGCCGGCGGCGAAAACTAGTAATTGCAAAATTATGAACATCATCTTGCATTCTTGTTAAAAATAAAAATAAACGGCTACTTTTATCCAAATATACTTTCTCTTTTTTTAAATTAAGTAAATGGTCAGTTTTATGATGATCATTTTTAACTAAACCAATCACGGGAATTGATAAATCTAATTTTGCTAGTTCTTTTAAACAAGCATTAACTTGTTGAATCCCACCATCCATAATAATTAAATTAGGAAGGGCTTGTTCTTCTTGAATAATCTTTTGATAACGACGAGCAACAACCGCCGCAATACGGTGCGTATCATCTTGATATGGAATTTCTAAATTATACTTACGATAATCATTTCGTGATGGACGACCATTTTTATAAACAATAACCCCACCAGTCACAAACTCATTATTAATATTAGCAATATCAATCATTTCAATTAAATATGGTAATTCTGATAAACCTAATAGCATTTGTAACTCTTTTAAAACTTCAGCATTATTTAATTCTCGTTGGGCAGTTGTCTGGTATTGGACATAAGATTCATAACTATTTTCAGTCGCTAATTTCATAATTGTTTTTTCAATTGATGTTTTAGGATGAAAAACACGATTATCAAATAACAAGTTTAATTCTGGTAATGCAATTGCCTCGTTAACAATTATTTTTGTGGGTAAAATATTTTTTTGATAAATATTTTGCAAGTATAAGCGGTATAATTCTTGGTAATCTTCAGCAAAATCAAGATGATAATATTCATAATCTTTATAGCTTAATTTTCCAGCACGATAAAATAAAGTTGTTAACACTAAATGCTCAGTAGTTTGATATAAACTAATCACATCTAAATCATCATTTTGATTTAACATTTCAACTGTTTGTGATGATAAAGTTCAATCTAAGTTTCGAATTAAAACTTTTAATTTATGTGCTTCTTCAAATTGTAAGTTATCTGCGGCTTGAAACATTTGTTTCTCTAGTAGTTTTTTTGTTTCAGTAAAATTACCTTTAAAAAAATTATGAACTTTTTTAATCATTTTTGTATAATACTCTGAAGGAACTGATTTAAAACAAGCACCCGAACATTGATTAATATGATAATAAAGGCAAGGTTTTTCAAGATTTCCTTTACAACGACGTAAAGGATATAATCGTTCTAAGACTTTAATAATTTCCCGCGCATGACTCCCTTTTGGGAATGGTCCATAATAGCGAGCATATTTTTGATGAACATTACGAACATACAAATATTGAGGGTCTTTTTCTTTTGTAATTACAATATAAGGATAATGTTTATCATTATTTAACAAAATATTGTATTTTGGTTTGCACTGCTTAATTAAATTATGTTCTAAAATTAGTGCTTCTTTTTCAGTTTTCGTAATAATTGTTTCTAAACGAACTATTTCTTGAACTAAGCGGGTTGTTTTATAATTATACACTTTGTTAAAATAAGAACTAACACGACTTCGTAAGTTTTTTGCCTTTCCAACATATAATACTTGATGATAATTATTGTAAAATAAATAGCATCCTGGTTTAGTTGGTAAAATCTCAGCTTGCTCTTTTAACGATAATTTTTCTGACATTTTTCATTCTTTCCCTTATGTTTGTTAATATTTTATGCTTAATTAAAACAATTAGCAACTCATCATAAAAAATCCAAGATAAGAAAACGGACTTAATATTAAAATAAAAAACTACTTTTCAGAAAAGTAGTTTTGTTAATTTTTTAACGCTTGTTTTGATTTTTCTACTAACACTTTAAATTCACTTGGATTATTAATTGCTAATTCTGATAACATCTTACGATTTACTTCAATGTTAGTTTTATTTAAACCATTCATAAATTGTGAATACGACATATCATGTTCACGTACTGCAGCATTAATTCTTTGGATTCATAATGAACGAAAATCTCTTTTACGTTGCTTACGATCACGAAAAGCATACGCTCATGATTTCATTACTTGTTCTTTTGCTTTTTTATAATGCGTTGATTTTGTTCCAAAATATCCTTTTGCTTCTTTAATAATTTTTTTACGACGTTTTCTTGTTGTTGGTCCGCCTTTAACTCTTGCCATTTGTTAATACTCCCTTCTCTTTCTTTATCCTTGTAATAGTTGTTTTAATCGACTCTGATCAGTTTGATCCATTAAACCAGCTTTACGTAAATGACGTTTTTGTTTTGTTGTTTTATTTTGGGCTAAATGTGAAGTATATGCATGCGCAATCTTTCATTTTCCTGTTCCTGTTATTTTAACTCTTTTTGCTAAAGATTTTTTCGTTTTCATTTTTGGCATAAATTTTCCTCCTTGTCTTTTCTTTTAAAAGTTAATTTAATTAATTATTTTTTTGGTACAACATACATATCTAAAAACAAGCCATTTAACTGGGGTTGTTTTTCAATCTTTGCCAAATCTTCAATATAACTAAAAAATTTATCTAATGTTTCTTTGCCATATTCAGGTCTTGCAACTTCTCGACCACGAAACTTTAAAGAAATTTTAACACGGTTTCCATCAGTTAGAAATTCACGCACTTTTTTTGCCTTAAATTCCAAATCATGTTCACCAATTCCTGTTCGTAAACGCATTTCTTTATTTTCAGTTACATGTTGATTTTTCTTATTTTCTTTTTCTTTTTTCTTTTGTTCGTATTTATATTTTCCATAATCAACCAATTTTGCTACCGGTGGATTTGAAGCAGCTGATACTAACAATAAATCTAAACCTTTTTCTTCAGCAAAACGAACTGCTTCATTTCGCCCTAAAGGGCCAACTTTATTACCATTATCTAAAATAATTAAAACTTCACGTGCTCTAATATCATAATTTACTTGCTCGATATTTTTATTGTTTTTAGTGGGCTGATTCATCCAATACCTCCATTTTAATTAATTAAAAAAAAACGATCAAAAGTAGCGCTTTCATTAACAAGAATTATCTTCTTAAATGATTAAAATATAATCATTAAAAACTTTAATTTTATCTTGTAAAACCTATTAACCACACTAAAGGGCATAGGTGAGCATTAGCTACTTTAACATTTTTCATTATTAATTATATGATGTTTTTTTAATTTAGTCAATAATATTAATAAGATATTTTAAATTAACTTACTAATTCAAATCATTGTATTCTTCTACTCTAATTGTTGCTGAAACTCTTTTAAAATTTGTTGTTCTGCTTTTGACAACAAACCATTAGTTGTTACTAAACTTTCAAAATTAGTTAATGTATATAAAGGAACTTGTAAACTTTCAAAAGCAATAATAGCTTTTTAAATTGATAACTAAAAATTGCTAATACCGCAACAACTTCCAAACCTGCCGCTTGTAAAGTTTTCACAACTTCAATAACTTACCCACCGATAGAAATTAAATCTTCAATGACCACAACCTTTTGTCCCCTTTCATAGACTCCTTCAATTTGATTTTGTTTTCCGTGACCTTTTTTACTACTACGAACATACCCAAATGGTAATTGTAATAAATGGCCTAATAGAGCAGCATGGGGAATTCCTGCTGTTGCTGTTCCAAAAATATTATCAATTTTATCTTGTCCGAAATTAGTATTAATAAATTCAGCAAACCTTTCAGCAATTGTTCACCGCAAATTAGGATAACCCATCGTTAATCGATTATCAATATAAATTGATGCTTTAATTCCCGATGCTCAAGTAAATAATTCGGTAGTATTAATACTAATTGCTTTAATTCTAATTAATTCCGTAATAATGTTTTTCATCTTCATTCGTCCTTTCTAATCTGCCAATGTTGTTACAATTTGTTGATAAACGGCTACCGGATCAGCAGCGCTTGTAATTGCACGACCAATTACTAAATAATCAGCTCCTAATTCTTTTGCAAGAACTGGTGTTGCCACCCGTTTTTGATCAGTTTGTTTAGTTACTAATTGAATTCCAGGGGTAATTGTTTGTAACGATGGAAACTGTGTTTTAATCATCTTTGCTTCTCAAGGGGAACAAATCACACCATAAAAGTGATTATCTACTGCTAATTTTGCTAAATTTTGTACTAATCGCTCCGTTGTTAATGTTGAAGATAAAAATAAAGTTTGAAGATCATCATTATCAAGACTAGTTAATACTGTTACACCTAATAATTTAATTGAAGTATCTTGCACAACCTGATGCGCTAATTCTAATGTTTTTTTCACCACTTGTTAAATGAATTGTAACAAAGTCAACTTGATATTGTTTTAATGCTTGTAAAGCCTTTTCAACTGTAATTGGAATATCATTTAATTTTAAATCAAGAAAAACAATATGACCGTGCTGTTTTAATTTATTAATAATTTCAAAACCAACAGCATAAATTAATTCCATCCCAACTTTTAAAAATAATGATTGTGGCGGAAACTTGTTTAAAAAAGTTCATAATTGTTCTTCTGTATTAAAATCACACGCAATAAATATTTTTGGCATAATTATTTCTCCTTCTGGTGCGCGATTCCCACAATATCGCTTAAAAGTTGTAAATTTTGTTCTTCACAATATGCTAACAAATCTCTTTTAATCTCTAAAACAAGGTTTGGATTAGTAAATAAATTAGTACCAATTGCAACAATACTTGCTCCAGCCATTAAAAATTCAAGAACATCATTGGCAGAACTAACTCCCCCCATGCCAATAATTGGGATTTTAACTACCTTAGCAACTTCATAAACCATCCGAATTGCGATTGGTTTAATACAAGGTCCACTTAACCCTCCTATAATGTTACCTAAGGCCGGTTTTTTCGTTTTAAGATTAATCTGCATTGCAGGAATAGTATTAATTAGACTAATTGCATTTGCTCTTTCTTCTTGACAAATAATCGCAAATTGCTTAATATCACTAACTGATGGTGATAATTTCACAATTAATTTCTTTTTTGTTAAAACACGGCGAACTCTTTTAACTACTTGTCGTGTTACCACCGGATCAGTTCCAAATAAAATACCGCCTTCTTTAACATTTGGACAAGAAATATTTAATTCAACAAAAGCAATTGCATCAATTTCATTAATAGCAATGGCTAATATTTCGTATTCTTCAATTGTTTTTCCATTTAAGTTCACAATAATTAAAATCTGAAACGCAGCAAAGGTGGGCACAATCTTCGCTGTAAAATAATCTAACTCTGGGTTTTCTAAACCAATAGAATTAATTAATCCCGCTGTAACTTCAGCTAACCGCTGTGCACTATTGCCTAACCGTGGCTCTAAAGTAATTCCTTTTGTTGTTAGCATTCCCAACTCATTAACAGCAAAAAAGTCTTAATAACATTCACCATAACCAAATGTCCCACTTGCTGTTGTCAAAGGACAATTTAAGGTATATCCTAAAAATTTTGTTTTTAACATAATAATTTTTACCCTCCCTGCTTTTAATATTCAACAATAATGATTGGTCCATCTGTACAATTTTTTTATTAACCCCATCAATTGTTTTTGTACATCTGTTATTTAAGGGTGGATTCATTAGATAATTCCCATCATTTGTTGTAATATCATCAACTGATAATGTTAAATGGTGCGGCGTTACTTCACAAGTTAAAAAGGGATTATTTTTTTTCCTTCGCGAATTAGAGCAATACTTTTAGCCGTGGAAACATGACATAAATGATAAGGTAATTGTTGTTTATTAACAATTTTTAAATCATTATGCAATAGTTTCGATTCATAGTTATCATCAATACCAATTAAACCAAACTTTTGCGCAATTTGGTGCTGTAAAACAACTGTTTGTTTATTCATATTTTGCCGATTATCAACATGCAACGAAATAAGTTTTTGAATTGCTTGCCCATATTTTAAAGCCTTAATTAATAAAGTTTGATTTGCTAAATAAACCCCATCATCACTAAAACTAATAACATCATCACTAATTGTTGCAAAATCAACCAATTCTTGACCAGCTAATTGCTTTGTAATTGCCCAAAAAAATTGAACATTAATTGGTAATTTTGCTGCTTTAACTAACAATGGTCTTAAAACATCAATATTATCAATTGCTGGCTTTGTGTTGGCCATCACACATACCGTCTGATAACCTCCATATAAGCCGCTAATTGCACCTGTTATTAAATCTTCTTTTTCTGTTTGACCTGGTTCACGAAAATGAGCATGTAAATCAATAAAACTAGGAACAATAATACAATTTAATGACAACTTAATTTCTGTTCCTAAAATACTTGAACCAATGTGAATAATTTTATTTCCTTCAATCGTAATATTAGTTTGTTTAAAACCAATTGGTAAATAAACATAAGCGTTAGTAAATGTATAAATCATCTTAATTATTTGCTAAAATATTATTTAATTAACTAGCATAACTGCACATCATTAAAATAAATATTGCAAAATTAAAAATAATATATTACAATAAAGATTGACAAAATGAAATTAATGGTGGAAAAATATGACAATTGCCTTATTTAGATGCTCCGTGATATAGATTAGATAAACATATTATTAATGCTCTTATTTGTGCGTTTAATACTTTGCCTGGTATTAAAGAGGTTGGCAAATATATTAATGCTTTGGGAAATACGATGCATAATGTTAATTTGCTTTGAGAAAATATTAGTAATTTATTTGCCTTTGATATAACTTTTAAATTATTGCTTAATGCTATTATTTCACTAGCGATGTTTAATGGTGTTATGCGATATTTATAAAAGTAAAAGCAGATACAAATACAAGCAAAACAAAGACAGACACAGACAGAGACAAACAGGCAAGCAAACACGCCGGAGGAGGGACTTTATGTCCTCCCCGTGTGTTGTTTGCGGGGTACAGGTCGCGCAGCGATCTAGGGGCGGAGCCCCTTTCCTTGATAATGCCATTCGTATAAAAACCTCATTTGCCATTTGCACAAATATTTTTGCTTGTTGACATTCAACAACATCATCATCAATTTCAATACCACGGTTAAAAGGAGCTGGATGCATAATAATTGCGGTTGGCTTCATTGTTGTAACTAATTCAGATGTTAACTTATAATTTCGTAAGTAATCTAAATGATATTTTTCATCAGCATGAAATCGTTCAAACTGGTAACGTAGTAACATTACAACATCCATTTTTGGCAAAGTTGTTTTAAAATCAACAGTTTTTACACCAGGTAATTGTAATTCATTAATTCCTGTTGTATACACATTCATTCCTAATTTTTGCATAATTTGAATATTAGTTTTTGCAACTCGTAAATATTTAATATCGCCCACAATGATAATATTTAATCCTTTAAATTCACCAAAATGTTCTTTAATTGTCAACAAATCTAATAAACTTTGGGTTGGATGATTTCCTGACCCATCACCACCATTTAAGATTGGGATTTTAATTTTATCAGCAAGCTGGTGATAATAATTTTTTTCCGGATGACGAATAACGAGTGCATCAACTCCTAATGCTTCAAATGTTTTAACTGTATCATATAATGTTTCTCCTTTTTTTGTTGCACTAAATGATTCATTAAAATTTAACGTTTTACAACCTAGTTTATGTGCTGCCACTTCAAACGAATAATGGGTTCTTGTTGATGGTTCGAAAAAAAGATTTGCCACAATCTTTGTTTGTTGATAGTTTACTTTTTTCTCATTATTTTTAAATTGTAATGCTGTTGTTAATATTCCTTGAACATCATCTTCAGTTCAACTATCTAAATTAAATAAACTTTTATTTTTCATTAAAATATAACCTCACTTTCCTGATTTTTAAATAAAGATAAAAAAAACTTACTTAATTAATAAGATAATTTCCAATTAATTAAGTAAGTTTTAAAATGATGGGGAGAGAAATAAAGTTAAGAACAAATAAGAAATAAAAACATTGGCTTCTTGTAACAAAAGTCTCATGTTATTTTTTACATAATTGTCCTGATTTTTCATTTTCATTTATTATCACCTTAATAGTATATAATACCAAAATTATTATATTTGTAAAGATAAAAACAAAAAAATATTAGAATTTTAAGATTAAAATTCTGATTGTGTCATTGAATTAATGACCCCACCACCTAAAATTATTTTACGTGCATAAACAGGAATTACTTTCCGTTTTAAAAAACATTTTCGTAATACCAAAATTGCTTTTTGATCATAAACTGGATCACCAAAAATTGGACAAATCAGCGCTTTGTTAACAAAATGAAAATTAAGATAACTAGCAGGAAGACGAAAACCTGGCATTCGATGTTTAAAACGCAAACTACATTTACGGTCAGTTGCTTCACGTTGGGTTAAAAATAATGGAAGTGGTTGATAAATTTTAGTAATTTTTAGTTTTTGCCCTTTGGCATCAGTTGTTGATTCTAACAATGATAAAGCTTCGATACTTCGCTCATATTGTGGATCATTTTTATTATCTGTTCATGCTAATAAAACATGTCCGGGTTCAACAATTTGAAGTAAATTGTTAATATGACCACATGCCTCATCATTATATAGTCCCCTTGTAATTCAAATAATTTTTTTAACATTTAAATATTGCTTCAAATATTGTTCAATTTCAAGTTTTGTTAAAGTCGGATTTCGATTTGGGTTTAATAAACATTCTTTGGTTGTATATAATGTTCCTTCGCCATTAACATGAATACTCCCACTTTCTAGCACCAACGGACAAGCATAATAATCAACACCACTAGTATTTGCCATTGTAATAGCCACGTTATTATCCACATTATAATCTCAGTTAAAATGTTTTGCTTTTAACATTAAACTATTTTGCATTCCTCAGCCATTAAATTCAAAACTAACTGCACGGCGTTCTCCCTTTTCATTTATTAAATAAAGTGCTCCTATATCACGTGCCCAACTATCATAATAATTTGTTTTTACTAAGTTAATATTGCTATTTCCTAGCATTTTTTTAACTCGTAAATAATTCTGTTCATTAACAATCATTTGGACTGGTTCATAATTACTAATAATTTTAGCAACTAATGCAAAAATTTTTTGCGCGAGAAAAGCATTTTTCTGTCAATTATCTTTCATATATGGTCATATCATTCAAGTTTGTAAATGATTACTTGCTTCTGCTGGCAAATAAAACCCATCTTCTTGCGGAGTTGTTATTAATAATTTACTCATTTTATAATTCCTCCGTTCTAAATAGCACCGACTATTTTATTAATAAAGAAAAATATAATTAAAAAATATTATTTGTTTTAAATAACAAATAATATATAAATGATTATTATTAAAAATCATTTTTAAACAAAAATTTTCAATATAGATATTTTTTTAATACATTTGATTTAAAATATTAATTTCAAAAGAAACTGGTGAAGATGACATAATTTGACTAATACTTGCGATACAACGTATAATCATTTTTCCCTGAGGTTTTAATTTACAAAGAACCTTAATTTTGTTTGTTAAAGCAAAATTTAAATTTAAACAAAGATTAAAAACTTCTGTTGCAACAGTCGGATTAACAATTTTAAGTTTAAATGAATCTCATTCTTTTTCTAATTGTCTTTGATGATAATTAACCCGTAATTTATCAACTTGGATTTCATTTTGATATAAAATAATATCTGTCATTTCTGATTGTTTAATATAATTTGAACCTAAATAAGAAAAACATAATTGTAAATAATCAATTTCAAAAAGATTAATTGCCATTTCTTCACCAATTTTCCTCATATTATTCTAACCTTATCATAAATACAATAAACTAGCAAATATCTTGTGTTAAAAATAAAGTTAAAATTATGTTATCAAATAGAGGGTAATTGTTTTTCTTAAAATTAATTAATACAACAAAATACTTATTTTTGATTAATTGTAAATTTATAACAATTAAAGTAGTAATCCTTTTTAGTTAAACGACCTAACATCATAATCCTAGTTTTGTTTTATAATATTTATTACGAAAATTAAACATAAATATTAGCAAATATTTATCCATTAAAAAGTTTTTTCCACTTTTAGTTTATCATAATTTTAGGAGTTAAAAAAAGGAAATATAATTTTCCTGAAAAAAATATTTTTTTAAACTTTATTAACAATTTGTTCATTAATTAAAATAATAAACTTATCAAAAGTAGTAGTAATTTGGTCTTCTTGTCCATAAATTCGATAAGTAATCATTTTTTTATCCCGTTCTTGGTCACCAATCACAATTTGATATGGAATTTTAGCAACTTGTGCTTCTCGAATTTTATAACTTAAACGCTCATCACGATCATCAATCATTGTACGTAATTTTAACTTTTTAAATTGCTGATGTAATTCATTAACATATTCCAAATGATGCTCATTATTAACTGGGATTATGACAATTTGTTTTGGAGCTAATCAAAATAATAAAACCCCTTTTGTTTGTTCTAATAAAATTGCGATAAAACGTTCATAAGTTCCAATTAAACCACGATGTAACATTACTGGTCTTGCTTTTGCTCCTGTTGCATCAATATAACTTAAATTAAATTTTTTTGGTAATAAAAAATCAAATTGTAGAGTTGAAACAGTAATTTCATGGTTTAATGCTGTTTTAATTTGAATGTCTAACTTTGGCCCATAAAACGCTGCTTCGCCAATCATTGGTACATATGGAATTTTTAAATCATCTAATGCTTCTTGTAGCATTTGTTCAGCATGATTTCACATTTGATCATCATCATAATATTTTTCCTTATTTGCTGGATCACGTAATGATAATGAATAATAATCAACATTAATTTTTAAATCTGTTAAAACTTCATTAATTAATTTAAAACAACGTTTAAATTCTTCTTTTAACTGGTCATGACGTAAAAAGATGTGTGAATCAGTTAATTGCATCATTCGTACTCGCTCGAGTCCTGTTAAGCTTCCCGATGTCTCATAGCGATGTAAAATGGCATGCTCAGCAATCCGTAATGGTAATTCACGATAACTACGTTGTTTATAATTATAGACAGCAATATGGTGCGGACATGCCATTGGCCGTAAAACACTAATTTCATTATCTTGTGCCATTGGTGCAAACATATTTTCTTGATAATGATCCCAATGACCAGAAATTTTATACATTTCACTAGTTCCAATAACTGGTGTATCAACCTCAATAAAATCATATTCTCATTCTTTTTCTCGGATATATTCTTGTAGTACTTTTTTTAATGCCATTCCATTTGGTAACCAAATTGGTAAACCAGGTCCAACTAATTTATCAAAAGTAAAGATTTCTAAATCCTTTCCAATTTTACGATGATCGCGTTCTTTTCGCTCTTCATATGCTAATAATATTTGTTCAAATAATTCACGCGAAAAATGTGAACTTCCAGTTAATCGTTGCAACATTTTATTTTTAGCATCATCTTGTCAATACGCTCCTGCTAAACTTCAAAGTTTTAATACTTTAATATGTTTTAAAGTTGTAACTGGATAAGTATTTGGTAAATATAATTCATTACCAAGTAAGTATCCGGCTTGTTCTGCCCCTGTTTCTAGACAAAAAGTTAATAAATAAGGATTATTATCCTCTCTATATCATTTTTTTGCATCGGTCAGGGTCCCTAAAACAGGTGTAATAGCAAGATTATTATTAATTAATTTTGTTACTTCCTGTTCTAAAGCACTAAGATCAGTTTCTTTTAAATGTGGTTCAACATCAAAGTCAATTAAAAAGGTATCATCTTGTACCACAATTTTAGCAATTTTAGCGGTTGGATGTAAATTAGTAATTGCTTTTGCTGCTATTAATGCTGTTGTATTATGCAAAATTGATAAGGCTAGTGGTGATTTATCAGTAATAATTTCTAATGGCCCATCAATTGTTACTAAATATTCTAAACTACGAATTTGACCAGCAAAAACCCCACCAAAGGCAGCTTTCCCTAGACTTGATGAAATACTACTGGCAATAGCATGAATTGTTTGTGGACTTTTAAATTCACGAACTTGCCCATCTGGTAATGTAATTTTAATCATTTGTAATCTTCCTTTCCTAAAAATAAAACTCGCTCCCAATATTATTAAAACAATAATACTAGGAGCGAGGTCTTCGCGGTACCATCCTAATTAAATTAGGATTTAATCTAATTTATCTTTCACACTTAATAACGAAAAGTGCTTAAACGTAAACTAACCGTTGTTACTAGTAATCTAATCGTTCTTTTATTAAGCTTCCATCATCCTTAACTTGCTGAGAAAAGAGGAAGATTAGACCTTGGGTAACTAGTTTAATTATTTAATTTTAATTTCTTTAATTTCTTCGTTGCGCGCAAATAAAATTGTTGAACCAATTTTTGCTCCTCATTTTTTTGCAACTTCACAAATTGCCTTTTCATCTGTTTTAAATGCTTCATAATTATCAACTTTATTCATAAAAATTGAATGCCATGATCCAAAGGCAGTATACAATTCTGGCAGTGGACTAACTCCTAAAATTACTACATTCGGACGGAATTTTGAAATTGTTTTTAATAATTCTCCGGTGTTTGAAACAACAACAGCATATTCATATTTTCCATCTTTACATTTATTTGCTAATTTTTTAGCAATATCAGCGCGTGGGCCTGATGTTGAATTCATAGCATCTTCTAATTGCTTTTCATAATATAATTTTGAATAAAATTCATGCTCTGCTCGTTTATTAATCATTGCCATCGTATGAACAGTAATAAATGGATAGTCACCATTTGCTGATTCACCTGATAACATTGTTGCATCAGATCCTAATTCTGTTGCAAAATAAACATCAGTAACTTCTGCTCGTGTTGGCGATGGATTTTCTGTCATTGTTTCTAACATTTGTGTTGCAACAATAACAATTTTTCCTGCTTCACGACATTTACGAATAATAATTTTTTCTCAATATGGAACATCATAATAAGGAATTTCTAAACCTAAATCTCCCCGCGCAACCATAATTCCATCCGATGCGGCAATAATTTCATCAATATTATTAATTCCAATTTGTGATTCAATTTTAGCAATAATTTGAACATGTTCAGCTTTACACTCTTTTAATAATTTTCGAATTTCTTTGATATTACCAGCTGTGTTAACAAATGATGCTGCAATATAATCAATTCCTTGTTCAACTCCAAATTTAATATCATTAATATCTTTTTCAGCTAAAAATGGTAATGTAAAGTCGACCCCCGGTAAATTAATTCGTTTATTTGTTTTAACAATATGATGGTTGAAAGCTTTTGTTTCAATAATTCCTGGCTTAACACCAGTAACATTTAACTGTAATTTCCCATCATCAACTAATACTACGTCACCAACTTTTAAGTCTTGTGACATATCATATGAAACAGTAATTTCCGTTCCAGTTCCTTCACGGCTTTGATATTCCTTTGGTAATGAATAAATCGTAACTGTTGCATCAGCAACAATTTCTTGTTTCCCATCTTTCATTATTCCAACACGAATTTCTGGACCTTTCGTATCTAATAATACTGAAATTGGTTTACCAATTTTAGCACTAACTTCTCGTGCTCACACAATTCGTGCTCCTTGTTCAGCATGATCTCCATGTGAAAAGTTTAAGCGAATTGTGGTCATTCCTGCTTTAAACAGTTCTTCAAGGGCACCTGCTGAATGTGTACTTGGCCCAATTGTTGTAATAATTTTTGTTCTTTTCATTTTCTCGTTAATATTAAAGTTATCCATTCTCTTGACAATCTCCTTCTAAAAATATTTTACCACTTTATTTTATCGTAAAATTATGATTTTTGATAAATATTCTGATTTAATTCATCAAATTTAGCTCAAATTTCTTTCCGTGATGGTCGTGGAATACTTAATGCTTCCATAATTGGACGAGCAATAATTTGATCGCCGTGATTGCCAATTGCTAAACCATCTGCTCCCACAATAATTTGTTCAACAGCAAATTGTGCCATTTGAAAAGCACGATAACGTTCCATTGCCGTTGGATTACCACCTCGTTGGGTATGTCCTAAAACTGTCGCACGGGTAATATAACCACTTTTACTTTCAACTAATTTTGCTAATTTATGCACATCGGGATAAATCATTTCACTAACAACAACAATAACACTTCGTTTTTGTGCTTGATGTAATGTTGCAACCCGCTCAGCAATTTCTGTCTCAGATAAAGCAGCTTCGTTAATTGAAATAATATCTGCTCCACCAGCAATCCCAGCATATAAAGCAATATCACCACAAGCATGACCCATTACTTCCACAATTGAACATCGATTATGTGATTGCATTGTATCACGCAAGCGGTCAATTGCTTCAACAACAATATTAATGGCAGTATCAAAACCAATCGTATAATCTGATGAAGTGATATCATTATCAATTGTTCCTGGTAAAGCAATACAATTAATTCCCATCTCTGTTAACCGTTGCGCTCCTTGATAACTGCCATCACCACCAATAACTACTAATGCTACAATTCCTTGTTTTCTTAAATTAGCAACAGCTTTTTCTCGTACCTTTGGGTCTTTAAATTCCGGTAATCGTGCACTACCAATCACAGTCCCCCCTAAACGCATAATACTATCCGCAAAATTATTATCAACAACTTCCATTCAATTATTAATTAATCCTAAATAACCATCACGAATAATATATGTTTCTAATCCTTTAGCATATGCTGTTTTAATAACCCCTGCAATTGCCGCATTCATTCCTTGTGAATCACCACCAGATGTTAAAATTCCAATTTTTTTAAGCATGCTTTTTCTCCTTCTCTTTTGTTTTTTTCATCTTGTTTATATTAATTTTAGTTGATATTCTACGATTGTAAAGATTTTTTTAACTAAAAAACATAAAAAAACACTTTGTAAGTGTTTTTTTATTTTGTTCCAAATAAGAAAAAGTAATTCTTATTCAGCTTTTGTAGCTGTTACTTTGCATTTAATTTAAATTAACCAGTAATTTTTCCTGAACTATCCTTTGCTTTAACTTTTACTTCAACAGGTTTCTCTGCTGAATAGTCTCCCGTTGCACCACTATTTGTAATTTCAAATTCACTTGCTTCTCCACCTGGTACTTTCGCTTGTTTATCATCTAAAACAGCTTTTGCAAGAGCTGTATCTTTATTAACTGTTTCTAATTCAGTTTTTGTAACGTTTTGTGGATCGTTTGCTTTAATTCCTACAGTTTGATCAGGCACTGTTACATCTGAAATATCTGCTTTTGTTACTTCACCATTTTTGGTAAAGTTACTTTAATATATCCTGATTTACCAATAACAACGGTTTTATCTTTTGCTGGAGTAATTTGAACATATACATCAACTTTACCTTCTTCTAAATTAACAGTTTCTAACGCTTTACCGTTGTTGTTTGCATAAACTTCATATACAAAGTCAGTTGCTTGTGCTGTTTTTACAACGCCTTGTACTGCTTTTAAAACATTAGGATCTAATGCTTTTTTAATTTCATCTTTTGTAACTTTTGTTGCATCTTTTGCCGCTACAGTTGCAGGTGCTGCAATTGTTTTAACTCTTGATAAGTTGTTACTTTCAGTTTTGTTACATGCGATTACTGATGTTGTCCCTACAGCTGATACACCAAAAACTGCTAAAATCGATAAAAGTCTCTTCATTTCTTATATTTCCTTTCTCTATTAAGTAGTGTTTTTATAAAAGCAAATGTAATTAAAATTACATTGAATATATAAGAGAAAAATAACATTAATAATAATTATTAATTGCTTCTAACCCCACTTTATACAATTTATATTTTTCCTTTTCTTTTTCTTTCCCTTATAGAAGCAATTATACAATAAATATTTCTTAAAAAAAGATTTTTCAAATAAATTGTTTAATCTTTTTCTGTATTTTTAGCTTCTTTTGATTCAGAAACCGGTTCTTCGCTTACTTGTTGTTCACTAACTTTTAATTCTGGTTTGGTCTATTCTGGAACAAATGGCATAATTTCTTGATTTAATAAATTAACATTATTAATCATAAATTGTCCTGCTTGACTTGCTAATGAAAAACGACATTTCTTTTTACTACGGGTTCCTTCGGTATGATAAATTACTAATTGATTTGTTTTATCATTGCGTTCAACACGAGTAATTTTTCGAATTAAAATTCGCTCCCCTAAAAAAGCAATTTCCTTTTCATCAATTCCAACAGCAATTAGTTGTAAAAATAAGAAAATATAAACTCCTACCCCAACTGTCAAGCCAAAAGCTAACACAATCATAATAATTAATGGTGCAGTTGTTGAGAAATCAATAACAAATTGGAATAAAAATCCAAGAATAACAACTGGTAAATTAATTCCTAACACTGTAAATAAAAAAATTAAAATTTTTTTATTAATAAAACGTGATTTAAATTCTCGTTTTATAAAACTAATTAAATAACCAATAATTGATAAACTAACTGCAACAAATAAAAATGCTGCCATCGAGATTGCAATTATTGTTCCTTTTTCAGTATTTTCCATTTTTAGGCTTTCCTTTCTATCACAATGATTCTTATTTGCGAACTTGTGCCATTACTTCTGAAGCAAAATCAATTTCTTCTTTTTCAATTCCTTCGCCAACTTCATAACGAATCATATCAACAACATGAACATTATTTGCTTTTATAACATCACTAATTTTTTGATCAGGATTAACAACAAAAACTTGGTCTAAAAATGATATTTCTGTTAATTGTTTATTTAAACGCCCTTCAACCATTTTTTCTAAAATATTATCTGGTTTTTCAGCATTTTTTGGATCATTTTTTGCTTCAGCCGTTAAAATTGCTTTTTCACTATTTAAAAAATCCGTTGAAATATCATCACGTGAAATAAATTGTGGACGCATTGCCGAAACATGCATTGCTAATTGTTTTCCAATTGTTTTATCAATTTTACCACTAAAAGTTAAAACAGTTGCAATGCGATTATTAGAATGTAAATAAACTCCCATTGATTGATTTGCTTTTAAATGAATTATTTTAAAACGACGTAAGGTAATCTTTTCGCCAATTGTTGCAATAGCATGAACAATAACAGTTTCTAATGGTTCACCATTAACTGATATTTTTAATGCATCTTCCACAGTTTTTGGTTCATTATTAATTAAAGTTTCTCCTACAGTTGCCATTAAATCTAAAAATTGCTTATTTTTTGCAACAAAATCGGTTTCTGAATTAACTTCGAAAATAACTGTTTTATCACCTTTAGTTACTAAACCAACTAATCCTTCAGCAGCAACTCGATCAGATTTTTTGGCCGCTTTGGTAATTCCTTTTTCACGCAACCATGTAATTGCTTCTTCAATCTTTCCATCAGTAGCTTCTAATGCTTTTTTACAATCTAGCATTCCGGCTCCTGTTCTATCTCTTAATTCTTTTACTAATTGTGCAGTAACTGCCATTCTAATTCTCCTTTCAAATTTAAGGGTGCTTGTATTGAAACTAACCAGTTAATACAATTTAATTTTATGTTATTTTTTTACTATTTTATTATCAACAATTGTTAAATGTTTACTTAATTCACTAACCATTTCAGCTTTTTTTGCTTTTGGTAAGGCAAATCCTTCACTAAGAATTTCTAATTCATCAACTTTTAATTTTGATAATGATTTAGAAAAAACATTATCAACTACATTAATTGTATCAAAATTAAAACTTGGTGGGGGAACTGGAACTGGTTCTTCTTTAACTGCGACAGGTTCTGCTACAGCAGGTGCCTCTTCTTTTCTTGAAGGTTGTACTTTATGTGCAGAATATGTTTCTTTTCCACGTTCATTTCTTCTACTCATTCTTCGATTATCATATTGCCCACCACGTGAATTACGATTGTCATCACCATCACGGCGCGTAAATTCATTTGGTTTAAATTGAGGTTCTGGCATTTTAATTCCCATTGCATCACCATATAAATCAGCAATATGATGAGTAATAATTGCAATTGAGCGTGAAGTATCATCATTTGCTGGAATAATATAGTCAATTGGGTCAGGGTCAATATTTGTATCACAAATAGCAATCACTGGAATTCGTAATTTGCGTGCTTCCCGAACGGCAATATGTTCCTCTTTTGGATCAACCACAAATAATGCTTGTGGTAATTCTTTCATTCCTTTAATTCCACCTAAGAATTTTTCTAATTTGTCTTTTTCTTTTTTAATTAACATTTGTTCTTTTTTTGGTAATAATTTTAATTCTCCATTTTTTTCTTGGCGTTCAATATTTCATAATCTTTTAACACGTAAATGAATTGTTTTTAAGTTTGTTAATGTTCCACCTAATCAACGTTGATTAACATAAAAACATTCGCAACGTTCCGCTGCATCCTTAACAATCCACTTGGCTTGTTTTTTTGTTCCAACAAATAAGATTTTTCCCTTACGTGCAGCAATACTTGCCATTAATTTTTTAACATCTTCTAATCTTCATAATGTTTGTTGTAGATCAATAATGTGAATCTTATTCTTTTCACCATAAATGTATGGTTTCATTTTTGAATTTCATCGTTTTGTTTGATGCCCAAATTGAGCACCAGCTTCTCATAACATTTCTCTTGTTAATTCTTTTGCCATATTTCTATTTAATTCTCCTTTTCGTTAAAACATCCATTTATTTCTAACATTTACCACTATCTTATTAAAACAAATAGCACTGGGCAAATGAATCCATAAATGTGTATTGTATATCATTAATTTTATTGAATACAAGCAATAAGATTATAACATATTTTGTTTTAAACAAATAAATAAAAATGTTATTTATCTTTGATAAATAACATTTTTGGCTGTTCATTTGAATTCTGTTCATTTTTCTATTATTGTGTTTTAATTAAAAATTGTTTGTTTTTTAAGGTTTCATAATTTTTAATAAATTAAAAATAAGTAAATCAAAAACAAATATTTTTAATTTAACATTTTTAATGTCCAATGGTTTGGATTAATTTCTTCCTTTAAAAAATTAATTAATGGTAAATTCGGATTAAGTTGTTGCAATGTTAAAATTTTAATTAAATCTAAATTTTCAATTTGATGAATTTCATCTCTTGAGCGAGTTAACATTTGCTGCAAATATAATACCAAAATAAATAAGGCAAATAAATCGACAATTAATGTTGTAATAGAATAAATTTGTTGGAAAAATTGACGCAATTTAATATTTTCTTCTAATATCATTGGAATTAATAATTTTGAAGTATTATTAATAATATTGAAAAGAATCAAAATAATAGCAAAACAAATAACATTGCTTTTTTTATCTTGACGGGTTAAAAGACCACATAATTGTAAACTAGCAATAAAAATCGTTATTACTAAAATAGTTAAAATAATAAATAATTCTTTATCATAACGAAGATTTACATCATTAAAATTATTAAGAATAACTGGTCCAATAATAACAAATGGTGAAGCATAAACAATATATAACAAAAGTGAAACTAAACGCCGACTATTGAAAATCATAGCTAGGGTAATCGTTAATTGTACATATGAATATCCTGTTAATAATATTCAATAATAACTTGGATCAATTGAATAATCTGGTACTAACACTAAATTTCAAATTAATTTACTAAAGAAAAAGGTACTAATTCCTCCAATAATTGAAATACAATTTAGTAAACTACGCGAAGCACTAATTTTTTTACTTTTATAATGTAAAAAAGTTCATTATGAAAGAATTGTAAATAAAAAAGGCAGCAAAAATAAACATTCATAAAAAGAACTTAAAGACACTATCACTGACATATCTATTTTCAAGAATTCATTGACGAATAAAAGGGTTGCTACAAAAGTCTTTAAATAAAATATCATCAAATGAATAATTCATTAATGTTTTCTCCTCCTTTTTTCAAATTTCTCCACTATCATTATACTCTACTTTTACAGAAAAAAAGGTAGTCGGAAAAAAGTTGAGGTTTTATAAAAATTATAAATAAAGTAATTAAATATAAATTAAAGTAATCGCTTATTATAGCGATTTTTTTTATTTGCATTATTCATCAGATAGTATCTTTAAAATTAAAAATTAACCTATTTGGCCCTACAAATTAGTTAATTTTTGTAATTTCCTTTCTGTGATTTATTATATTTTTTCGGTTTAACAACTAATAATATCATTTTTAATAAAGGTACTATCTGATGAATAATGCAATCTAAAACTTAATATTTTGATGCTTAAAGATGGATAACTCATCTATGGCACGAAGTCTTAAAGAAAGTGTGAAAGCGATTGGATTTACTACTCCTATTTATTTCTTTAATTCTCGGCAAGATTAATCACTTGCGAAATGTCAGAGCATGTGTTTTTTGGCTTGTTTTCATAAAAAGAGTGTTGTTAAACCGAAAAAAACAATATCGGACACTAAAAAAACAAGAGGGTTGGAACTCCAAAAGGTTATTTTCTTTATATAAAGTTGTGTAGGGATGGATGAAGCGTAATTAATAACTGGATAAACTGTTTTTTGTTTATTTCCGTATGGGGGTAAACTCTATCAAAATATCCTATCCGCCCCCGCTCACCTTTAAAGTGAAGCGGGCGGCGAAGTAATTAAATACTAAAATAAATTATTTACTAAATATCAAAACATTAACCAATAAAGGAATATTATGTTTTTTTACAGAAGGAAAAATATTTGATGAAAAAATGAAATAAAAAAATTAAAAATAAATTACAAGAATTAATGATACGAGCTTATCCAGTAACGGTAAATGATATTAATGATGAAATTTGAGCAACAAATAAAAAGAATTAAGGAGTATAGATAAAATGACAGAATATAAAAGTAAATATATTAATAAAATTTGAAATGAAATAATAACATCATTTGATTGAGTTAATTGTCAACCTATTAATTGTCGTATTTCACATCATAAAAAGCATTATGATTTGCAATGTTTAGAATGAGCCAAAATGTACTTAAATTTATTTAAAAACAAGTGAGATGTTATTGTTTCATATATGCAATATTATAAAATTAACGATATTTTAGATTTAGCATCCGATGGATGAAAAATATTACAAATTGACAAAAAAATAAAACAAATAAATTAAAATATATTATTGCAATTGATCCTGCTGGAATTGGACAAACTGGTATTATTATTTATAATGTTTTACAAAAGAAAATAATTAATAATATTACTTTTAATTCTAAAAATGAAGAAGAAGCAATAAATAATATTTATTTAATATTAAATCAATTTAAAAATAAAATTTGTTCTTATTTAAATAAAGTTATTGTAATAATTGAAGATTATCAACTTCACAGGGGTTTAAAAATAAAAAATCCATTAGCTACTCCTAAATTCATTGGTGGTTTAAAAGTTTTATGCAAATATCTATTTAATTTAAATTATGTTTTACAATCGCCAGTTGTTAAGAAAAATTATATTTATAAAGGAAATATTAAAATGTCAGAGCACGAATTAGATGCTTGAAAACATTTACAGTATTTTTTAGCAAAAGGAGTTGATAAAAATGGCACAAACAAAAAGTAATTTACTTAAAAAATCAATAACCAATAAACCTAAAATAAAAAATAAAAAAGTTAATAAATTAGAATTAACTGTTAGATTACATGAAAATCCGATTAAAACAAAAATTAAGGCTCTTGTTGCTGGTGGTGTTGAAGTTGATGCTTGTTCGGCTAAATGTCAATGAGACGGATTAAATTACTCAACATTATCAATATATAACCCATTTATTTTAACTGAGTTTTTGAAATTAAAAAAAATGATAAGATAAAAATTAAAGGCTCAGTATTTAATCAGTTAAATATAAAAACTAAACGCTATTTTTTATCTTTTCGAGTCGATAGTTTCGAAATTATACAAAAAGCGATTAGAAAAAAGAACAAATACAAATATTAAAAAATAGGAGGAAAAACGATGGCATTAAAAAATGTAAAATATGTTCTTATTAATGAAAATAATGAACCCACTAAAAACGAAGATGGTAGTTTAGATATTAAAACTGCTGAAATTATTTTAAAAAATACTGCTGAAGTTGAAGAATTTAATGCAAGTAATTTAGAAAATAGTAATCAACAAATCAACGAACTACAAACAAAAAATACTGAATTAACTTCACAAGTTGAACAACAAACAATTCAATTAAAAAAAATTGAAGTAATTGACTTTATTAATTCTTTAACTGATAATGAAGACTTTAAAAATGTTTTATTAAAGTATTATGATATTACTAATGATATTGAAATCATTAAAACACAATTGCAAAGTGTTTATGATGAATTAATTAAGGTACAAACAGTTAACACTGGCGGCGTACCAAAAGTAGAAAACAAAGAAAACAATATTTTAGATACAGACAATGTATTTAATAAATAGAAAGAAGGAAGTAAATTATGGCACAAAACCCGCAAAGAATATTTGGCGATATTGCTAATCAAGCAACACAAAGAGACTGAGAAACATTTGAACAATGATATTTACAAACTTATCAACAAAAATTTAGTTGAGAAGCTTTATTTGCGTGAAAAGAAGCAAATAAATTTGGTTTAACATATAAAAGAAAGAAAAATATTAAATATAATGAAGGTTTGGGAAAAAATGGACAAGTATTTAATACCGATGATAATCTTCTAAAATATTTAACAGTAGAATTTGAAGATGGAGTTGTTGAATTAGATACAATTTTAACTTTTGCTCGTAAATTAGATCCTGTAGAAAATGATTTTAATCCTAATCTTTGGGCTGCCGATATTAAGCAAGCAATGGATACTGAGGTTGCTTATAAACGCAATAAAATTTTAGAAATTATTAATAAAGGAACAGTTACAACTATTCAAGGCAAAAAAGCAGATGATACAAATGCTTTACAAATTCATGATGAAATTATGGATAAAATATATGAAAACGGCTTTACTCCATCAGAAACAATTGTTTTAGGTTCGGCTGATTTTATTCGTGGAATTCGTAATAAATTACAGTTACAACTTGGAGCAAACGACCAAATAAATAGTGTAATCACAACAAGTGGAGCAATGAAAACTGTTGAAGGAACAACATACTATATTGTTCCTAAAAATTACCAATTATTAATAAAGATGGTTCAGAAGGAACAATTGAATTATTACCAGATGGTGTTAATGCAATTGCCTTTAAGTTTAGCAAAAAATATGACCCTCTTATTTTACGCAAAAAAGATCATACTCCGTTAAGAGTTGGTGCTGCTGCGTTAGGTACTGGAATCGGTAATACTTTGATTATGGAAAGAGTTTTATATTTAGGTGGAGCAGTGGTTGAACCAAAAGGAATTATTAAACATATTGTTGCAAAAATTGATATTAGTAAAATTAATAAAATTGATGAACAAGATATAAAAGTAAAAAATCCGCAAAGTGTTACACAAGAAGAATTAACACCACAATTTAAAAATGTTGTTTTAAAAGCAGTTAAACAAGTAGATATTGTATTAACTGAGAATGATTTTAATTATTTTGTTGAAAGCGATGAAGTTGACTGACCTATTAATTTAACAGATGGAGAAACTGTTTTTGTTCAAATTGAAGGTAAAAATAAAGCAATTGGCCAAACAAAACCTATTAAAGTTGTTTTAAGACCTATTGCACCTAATAAAAAAGGTGCTAATGAATAATTTTCATTAGTACTTTTTCATTTTAAAAATGCCAATTGGTACATCTAAAACAGCCTTTATTTATGCTGTTAAAAAAAATCCAACCAGATTGTCAATCCATCAACAAGAAAAAAGTTTTGGGTTACAGTTATTAGAATTTTTAGGAATTCAAGTTTTAGCCCTTGGTTTATCAGTTTTAACTGGTGGTTTGGCATCTGCTATTGGATTGGGGGCAGGATTATCTAATTTTGCCGCAGCATTTATCTCGTTTGGAGTAGAAACAGCAACCGATTTTGCCGTAAATCAAATATACGATAAATTAACATCAGAAGTGACAGTAAAAAGTACTGCCTTAAATTTGTTACCAGCAATTGGTGGAATTGGTAAATTAACGCGTGCTGCTCGCACAACTAGAATTTTAAAATTAGCAAAAGAAACTAAATTACTTGAAAAATTAGGTGTAATAACTGCTAATAACTTAGAAGATATTGTAAAACAAGTTACAGGTAAAAAGATTTTATCTGATAAATTAATATTTGATTTTACAAAGCAGGCTAATAATGAAACTTTATTATATACAATTGGAAAATTAGCCCGAAATGATTTTTATAAAGGTTTTAAAGTTTCTAATTTAGAAACAATTAATAATTTATTAAAAATTGAGAAAAATATTCAAAAAATAAGTCCTAAATTAGTTCAAAAAATACCACGCGTAAATGAAAAAAATGCTAATAAATGATTGTCTGAATATGGATTAAATATTGATAAAATAAGCAAAATTAATATTAATGAGTGATATAACATTATGACTAATCTTCATAAAAAAGGTGTTGGTAAAAATCTACTATTAAATGCTAATTTAATGCGGGGCAGTAAAATATATAATAATAAATTATTAAATATTTTGCATCAAACACCAATTAAATTAAATAAAATTTTAAATCATTTAAACCCAAATTTTTATATTCAAAAAGTAACTAAAAAATTATTAGCCCCAATTGAAAAACAAATAATTACTATTAAACAAAAAGTAATTAATAAAATTACTGATAAAACTAAAAAAATATTGTCTAAATTTGAAACTAAGGCTATTAAAAAAGGACAATTATTACCCTTTGCTTATGGTTCTGATGTTTTTTTAGCAGTTAAAATTGTTCCATTATCAATTGCGGGCGAAGTTGCTTTAACAATATATTATAAAAATCCTAAATATACCCCTATTGTCGTTATGACAACTTTAATCAAAGCAGAACAATTTGTTTTATCCCCAGAACCTTTTAAATTCTATATGCATAGTGAATGATTTATTGGTTGGGGATTTAAAAAAACAAGTTTGTTTAATTTAGTTTCTTTTGCCCCACTTGCTTATCAGCAAGTAGTAAAAGATAGTTTTAAAATATATCGAACAATTGCTAAGATATTAAAAATGCAAGAACAATTTAAAAATAACTTTAATAAAGATAAATTGTTAAATACGCTAGAAGATAGTGCGGTTAATAGTTTATTGGGTAATGGATTAGTATTTCAAGCATACAAACAACTTAGAACAAAAAAAGATTTAGACAAAACAATTAAAACAAAAACACTATTAAATAGTAAAAAGTTTATTTTAAATAAAATATATTCTAAAAAAAGTAAATGATAAGGAGATGATTAAATGTTAAATGAATTATGACAAAATGTTACTTTGGAAAATTATAATAATTTTAATCCAATGACAGGTAAAATTACACAAGTTCCAGTTCGTTATAATAAGTTCTTTAAAGGTAATGTAGAATTATGATTTAAAACATTTGCTTTAAGAGCCCAAAATATGATTAATTCATATTTAAACTATCCATTTTCAAAACTAAAATTTGAAACATTTAAAGACCCGTTATTAAAGAAAATTTGTATTAATATGGTGTTTATTACGATTGAGCATTGAACATTTAATCGCATTCCAATTGAGTTTTTTACTTCGGCAAATATGAGTGTTGGTAATATTAATTATTCTTCACAAAATGACCCTATGGCAACATGACAAGGTCTATTGCCTACTTATGCAAAATCACTCGCTAATCTAACAACTTTAAAGAAAATGTTTCGTACTTTTCAAGAAGAAGGTATTGATTTAACAATGATTGATTTAGAAGCATATTATACTCAATTAGAAGTTGATGCTTTAATTGAAAAAGAAAAAACAGAAAGAATAGAAACTGATGACAAATTAAATAAAAAAATTGATAATTTATCAAGTGAAACAAAAGAAAATTTAGATAAAAAACAAGATAAATTAACAAAAAATTCTAATATAGAAATTGATTATATATCTTGTCAAAGATATGTTAGTTCTAAAGATATATACATATATGGTGATTTAAGTTTTCATAATGACCCAAAGCCCGAAGATATACCAAGATTTACAAAAATAGTCAGAGAAGTACAAAATAATATTCAGGTACCAATTACAAAAATTATTAATGATAAGTCAACAGATGAAGAAGTACCAACTGCAAAATCAGTATATGAATATAGCACATGAGAAAATATTGATACAAATGATTTTGTTACTAATATTGAATATAAAATAAAAAACTTTGATATAAATTATACTTACCAAATATATACGGGCAGCAGTTCTTCAAATGCAGGAACTATTATAAGTATTCCTAATTTTAATGGTTTTATAATGCAAGCAACATCATTGTTTCAAAATCAAATATGTAATATTCAATTATCAGAAAATGGAGAAGTAATGTTTTTAAAAAATGACCAACCAATTAATATGAAGTTTATAAAAATTAGAAGAAAAAAGTAAGCTTAGAAAGGAGATGTTATTATGCCAAAAGTAGAAGTTAAAGATGTAATTATGTTTTTGAAAATCTTTGGGGTTTCATCATTGTTTTTTATTGCAGGAATTATTATTTGTTTTATAGGACCAACTAAATTAGGAATTGGTTGACCTGCATATGTAATTATTGCTGCAATGCTTAATGGTTTTGGGGTTGTTGTTTTAATTATTGAAACTATTAGATTTATCAAAACTCATAACAAACAACAAAAACAAGATAGTATTGAAGATGTTATTAAAAAAGAAGATACAAAATAAAGAGGTGTTATAAATGGGATTATTACCAGCAAAAAAGAAATTAAAAAAAGAATATGATATTGATAGTTATTACCTTAATTTAGCATCAACGATTACTAATCGTAAAAATGTTACTGTTCAAAAACATAATGAGATTTTAGAAAAAAGAATTTGTGAAGATAATGCTAATTTTTTAAATCCACGAAATTTAGAAATTAGCATTTATAATCCTAATACTAATCAAAAATTAGATACTAAATTAATTAATAACTTTTTAAAAATGCAAGACTTTACTAATAAGAATTGATATAACGAATATAAAATTAATAAAAATGGCAAAGGTGCATATTTTATTTTTGCTAATAATTCAAAACTTAATTTTATTACCATTGATTTTTATAATGACCAGTATGATGAATTAGGTAATCTAGTATCGTGTACTTTTGATTATGACCCTTATATTAAAAATGACCAGAGTGTTTTTATTACTGAAAAATTAGAAATTGATTATGTAACTAAACAAGTAAAAGTTATTAGAAAGTTAAAAACACGATTATATAGCACTATTACCGATTTGTATATTGATGATGCAAAATGAAATAACTATACAACATTACAAAGAGAAGAAATATTACCACTTAATTTTATCCCAATTGAAATTATTCCTAATAACCCTAATTTTGAACCTTCTGCTCGTTATGGCAAACAATTTGCTAGTATTTTAGATATTATTGCTGAAAAGATAATGTTAGACCCGTTATTAAATAGTGGTAAATTTACCATTAATACTAATGGTGTGACTGGTATAGTTGACCAAGAAATTAGTAAAATGTTAGCTTCATTTATTGAAAATGACTTGTTATTAGTTGAAGGTGACCCCGATAGTAATTTTCAACCAGTAGACTATATCGCTGGTAATTTTAAAGGTGAACAATTAACCAAAATATATGATTGATTATTAACTAATTACTATAAAATAAATCGCCATCATGTTCCTGCTATTGCTAAGGGAGCACAACAAACTCAGGCGGAAGTTGCTGGTGTAAATATTCAAACAAACGCCTCATACGAACAAATGATATATATTAGAGAAATTAAATTAACTGAATTCATTATTAAGTTAATTAAATATGATAATGCGATTTTAAACAGTAGAACATTCAATATTAAAAATATTGATGAGTTAATTGTTGATGTTCACTTACCAGTAAATGCTACTTTAAACAGACAACTAAAAAATAATGAAAATATTATCAATATTCCCAATGATGAAGAAGGAGAACAAGAATAATGTTAAAACCATCTGAAAAAATGTTGGCACAATTAGCAGAAAATGATGAACCAATTGACTATTCAATTGATAGTATTCCATTAGATTTTGCTAATCAATCGCAGTATAGCGACCCTGATTTAGAACAATTATTTACAGAAGACCGTGCTAGAACCTTATATATTTATAAAATCAATAATCTTGTTAAGACAAAGCAAAAACCAATCTTAAATTACTCTCAAAATAGCGTTAAAATAGGTTTTATTGACAAAGATGAATATATTAAAATAACGGGTTATGAAATTAGTGACTTTAATTTTAAATTACAAATTCAACAAAATACCACAATCCAAGATAATAGCACAAGTTATGTAATGATTGATGAAAAAGATATTTTAATTAATGATATTTCAAAACAAGATAAAGAATTTTTAGAATCCTATGACTTAAAAATAGTTTCTATTAATGAACCAATTACCGAAAACAATAAAAATGAATGTTATATTATCGAAGAATATAAACGCCCTTATTCACCTGATGGTGTTGATATTATTAAATCTACTCATTTAGTTAAGGTGATTGATTTTAAATGAAAAAACCAAAATAGTATTCATTTAGTATTACAAAAATCATTACCCGAAGATACACTTTTTACTGGAATTGAAATTAAATACCCTAAATCAATGTTATTTGGAAATATTAAGCGTTGAGGCAATGTGAATGGGGTTTATTCTTATCCATCATCAAACATTGAAAACGCTAGTTTAGTACCTTTACTATCAATGCCTATTGAAACAAATCCTAATGTAAGAATATTTCAGTATTGATTTACCGAAAGTTTTTTACCATGAAGTATTGTCAAAGATTATATAAAAGGAAAAGATATTTTAGGTTTATTAGATGTTAAAGAATTAAATATTGTTTTATTAAATTATCTAACATATCGTTATAACTATGACCGTAAATTTCAAGGTGCAAAATATGATGAAAAAGGTAATCCTACTAATAAAGCAGCAGAATTGCGCCAAAAATTCGAAGGACAAAAACCCGAAGATGTAATTGATGGTTTATTTGAAAACTGAAAATTAGATAATCCCACATCTCTTAATGAAAATGCTGTCAAAAGATTTAAACAAGTGATATACATGTTATCAAATTATACATATAGTAAATACGCCATTAATAAAGGTTATAATGATGATGTTAAATTATTTTCTCCTTATTATTTTGAATTATTATCTAATCCAAGAGAGGTAGAAACTGGATATTGAGAATTTGAACATTGCAAAGTTAAATTAAATTCATCATATTTTAATTTTAGTGGCGGTTCTACTCCACCAACACCAATAAATTATTGAGAAGAAATTTTTGAAAAGAACAGACCCTTAAAAGAAATTGATAATAAATATTATTTTGTAGTTTGACGTAGTGATACAAATAGTAATTGAAGAATTATTAAATTTTTGAATGATACAAATAGTAAAAAAGAATTAGATAGTTATGGTAGATATAAACTTATTTTTAAAGAATATAGTCCTTTTTATGATTTTACATTATTAATTAGAGGTGAGCGAGGTGATACAGATCATACTTGAAAAGATGATAATGGCACATATTTTAAGTTTCTTTATCGTTGAGAAGGAACTGGTGAGCCAAATACACCCTTTATATCACCAAAAACAGGACAAATTACAGATTGAAATTTAAAACAACAAAATAATATTAATAGTAATGATGAAATTAAAGTAACTGTTAAAAACAAAGATATTTCAGGAAATATTATTTATCAACTAGAAATAAATTATTTTAATTGATTATCAATTACAAATGAATTAGAAACAAATAACATTCCCTCTCTAATTCCAGCAGAAATTAAATTATCTGATGGAGAATATGGCAAATATTTAACAAATTTAATTATTTCTAATGACAAAATAGAAAACTATTTAAACTATTTTTCGCAATGATATAAATTACTTTATTCAAAAGCAAATTGAATAAGTATAATTAAAAATTTAGTTGAAGATAGTATTAAAATAACTTTTTTTAAACACGAAAAACTATTTATTTTAAATAAAGTTGAAATATCTGGGATATGAGGTTATGGTAATTATGAAATTACAATTTTTACAGAAAAAGAACAAATTACAATTAATAATTTAGAATTATTTAGTAAAAACAATGAAAAATTATCATTAATTACATTAGAAATATAAAAAGTCATTTTAAAATGACTTTTTTAATTTATCTATTATTTTTATTATTTAACATTTATATTATTCTTATTATCAAGATATAAATCGGGTGCTTGTTTATCTACTAAATTTCAACGATAAAGAAACTTAAAATATGTGCCATTATCATCTTTTCAAGTATGATCTGCATCACCTCGCTCACCTCTAATTAATAATGTAAAATCATAAAAAGGACTATATTCTTTAAAAATAAGTTTATATCTACCATAACTATCTAATTCTTTTTTACTATTTGTATCATTCAAAAATTTAATAATTCTTCAATTACTATTTGTATCACTACGTCAAACTACAAAATAATATTTATTATCAACTTTACTAAATGGTTTTTCTTGTGATGCTATTCATTCTAAAATATTTCCATTTATATTTATATTATTTTTTTCTTTTAAATCTGCTAATTCTTTTTCAGTATATTGCGGTGTATTACAAGCAACTAAACTGGTTGTGCTTGTTCCAATTAGAGTGATTGTACCTAAAAGACTTAATATCTTTTTCATTATTATAAATTCCTTTCGCTAAAATTTTCTTACAATCACAATTATATATATATATATATATACAAGGGCTATTTAAGAGTTTGAAAGGAAATTATTTAATTTATTATGTGGAAAGGGTCAATCTGGGCTCGCGGTGATTTTCATAAGTTTTGCGAAAAATTACTTAAAGTTTAAAAAAACTTTTGCCGCGCTTTTCAAAATACTTGGGAAAAATTCTAAGCGTTAAGCGAAGAATTTTATAAAGGTTCCCAAATTTGTTTGAAAGAGCCTCAAAACTTTTTTTAACTTGTAAGTCATTTTATCACAAAAATTTAAGAAAATCAACCGCTCGCCCAAAAATAGGATTAGTTATATGCCCATTTTAAAACGATATGGATAAGAACCATAAAACAAAGCATCATATGGGTCATGGTACATTTTACTATCGGGTGTATTTGTTTTGGTATCGCTAAATCTTAATTCACTAATACATTTATCTAAAAATGGGAAATTATCTAATATACCATATATCTTGCCTTGAACAAACATTTTTCTTATTCATGTTACGCGATTGATTATACCTGCTTCTTTATTAAGAGATGTCTGATGTTTTTTGGCTTTAAACATTTTAATTTTATAGCCTAAATAAGGGTAAATATCTTCTTGTAATTTTTGCATAAAG
Organism: Spiroplasma endosymbiont of Seladonia tumulorum; assembly: GCF_964020235.1. NCBI lineage: Bacteria > Bacillati > Mycoplasmatota > Mollicutes > Entomoplasmatales > Spiroplasmataceae > Spiroplasma > Spiroplasma endosymbiont of Seladonia tumulorum. Next base: position 471,895 of record NZ_OZ026545.1, read on the forward strand.
TCGTGGGCATTAATATCATAATGAAATGTAGCATATTCAAAACCATCAAATTTATCAAATGTATTAATTATTCATTGTCCGTAATATTCAACTATTTCATTTAAATTCATTGAATTTTTAGGTGTAACAACATTTTCTTCAATTAAATATTTATCATATTCATTATTTTCATTAATTTTATAACCACTAAACAAAAATACCGTATGGTCTTCACTACCATTAGCATAATCAACACCAATTGAATAACTATCAAATTGATACTGTTTTGTATTTGGATTATAAAAATCTTGTAAATTATATTCTTTAATATATTTACGATAATTTCGTAAAACATAAATACTGGGGTCATTATCATTATATTCAAATCCGTAGTATTCAAGTTCAAATAAATCAGGTCGTTCTTCTTTGTTTGTTAAAACAAGTTTTTTGGTAATATCAGGTATTTTAGTTCAAACAGCCCCCATTGTTAATCGTAAATTAAAAATACCCAAACCATTAAATGCTTGTTTGTTTTCTGAATATACTTGATTGTGTTCTTTTAAAATATTTTTAATTCTTTCATTTAAGGGTAAATATGGGGTTACAAATTTTTCATAAAAGACATGGTATTTATCAAAAGGATTAAAAGTAAATTGATTAGAATATGTTTTATGAAAATATGTTGTTACTGTTATGCATTGTTTTGCTATGTTGTCTCATTCTTGAAATGTCCAAGATAATTCTTTTATTGGAATAGGATTATCTAAATTATATTGTTCATTATCATTTTCATCCGTGTATTTTTCATAAGATACTTTTAAACTTTTTGAACGAAACATTGAAACTCTTAAATTATTATATCTTTTATCTAATTCTTTATCAGTTAAGATTTCTTTTTCTTCGGCATGTATCATTTCATCAGTTCATGCTGATATAATACCACTACCTTTACCAACTTTTCCCATAATTTTATTACCATTAGCATAACCAGCAAAAGCAATGCGAACACCACTAGGAAAAACAATCTCGCCGCCTTCTTTAACATTTTTAGGTCAAACAATGCCATTTTCATTGTCAGGTCCTATATCAATCCCATATTTATCGTATAGATAATTACATACATTAATTGTATCGCCAAATGTAGTATCTTCGTGGGTGTTAGCGTATCTTCGTAAAATATTAGATGAAGCATCAGTAAAATTACAAGCAAAAAATAATTTTTCTGCTAAATGATTTCATGTTTTATTAGTACCACGCCCCGCTGAGACAAACTTAAAAAAACTTGGCGAAGTAAAATATCGGGCATAACTATCACCAACAAAATCTTTAAATACTTCTCAATCAAAGCCAAAATTAAAGTCACTAAAATTTAAATCATATTTTTTATTTAAATATTCATAACTAGTAATTCGTTTTTTGTTATTAATTTTTGTAAAATCTTGCATTTTTAATTAGCCTCCTTTTTTTGTTAAGATTATATGAAGTATTAAGTATCAATTAAGTATCATAATTTAAAATATTTTTTTAATTAAGAAAGGAAATTATAAAATGGAATTAAAAAATAATTTATTAGGAAATTATAAAGAAAATAAAAGAATAGAAACAAACAATGAAACTAAAAATTTCTTAATTGAAAGAGATAATGAGATATTTAAATTATATCAACAAGGAAAAATATTACAAGGATATAAGGTTGTATCAAAAATACCAAAAACAATTAGAACAGAAGATGGAGATATACCTTTAAAAAGACGAAGATATGTTAAATATGATGAAGAAAAAAATGAATATATAAATCGCTATCCTTTGGATGAAGAATTAGGTTTAAAAAAATACCAAAGAAATGAACAAAATTTAATAAATAAAATTACTTCATTTATGGGTGATGGAAAAAGATATAAAGATATTTTAGATACTGTCAAAAACGCTAATATTAGTGAAAGAACAATATCTAATATTTTTAAAAATGCCGATTTAGAAAAAACTGATTATATTAGTAATAAAAATAACAATAAAATTAAAATTCCAAATAATGTTTTATATATTCAAATTGATGGGGCTTTTGAACCTATGTGAGAAAATAAAAAAAGAGTTGAAAATAAAATATTTGCTTCAACTATGCATGTTGGTGTTGATGAAGAAAAATCAACAAAAAACAGAAAAAAAAATGAAAAAGAAAAAAGGCGTTTTTCAAATGATGAATAAAAATCATAAGAATAAAAATGATAAATCTAATATTGATAATTTTATTGATAAAATTTTTAAATCAATGGATACTTATGATATTAATGAAGATACTAAAATATTAATATTAAGTGATGGTGAAAAACAAATTAAAAAAATTTACAAAGCAATAAAAGCAAAATATAAAAATAATACTGTATCATATAGTTTAGATAGATTTCATTTAGTAAAAAGATTTAAAGAATTATTTCCAAATCGTAAGAAAAACCAAATTCATAGATTAAAATATAAATTAGCAAAAATATATTTTTTTACTGGAAATTATGAAGCATTATTAGATTTTTTAATGTGTCATTTGCCCTATGTTATTGATAATAAAAAGAAATTTTTATTAGAAACTATTGAATTAATTAAAAATAATAAAGAAGGTATTGAAAATCAAACATTAGAATATAATATTGGTTGTCACATGGAAGGAGATATATCACACTATATTAAGGCTGTTAAAGGGCGTGGCGCGAAAATATATTGTAAAGAAACATTTATTAATATGTTAATTTTTTCAATGTTAAGACTTAATAGTAAAACAAATAAAGAAAAAATTGATAAAACTAGAAAAAATAAAGAAAAAATTGAATTTAATATTTGTAATTTAAATCAATTTCAAAATCAATTTTTATCTTTATAAAAAATAAAAAAACCTTTTAAAATTAGTAATAACTTTAAAAAGTATTTTTTAGTATGTCAAAATTCATAATTTTATAAATTATTTCTTCAAATAAAAATTATGTTTTTAAAAAAAGTTGAATTTTTTATAAATTTTGTTATCATTTAGTCATAAGCGAAACTTAATTTGTTTCTAATTACTTAATTTTATTAAAAACCTCAAAATAATGTATACTACCGAAAAAAAGAAAAACAATTATTAAAAAGTTGAAAAAATGGCAAAGCCAACGCTATACTCTCGTTCATGACTAATTGAAACATGAACAAGTTCATTTTGTTCTAATGAAAGTCCTTCAACATGAAGGTTATTATCATCTTTTAAACAAATTGTTACTTGGTTTAAAATTAACTTACTTTCTAATGCTTTAACTAAAGCTTCTTTTGCCGCTCATCGTCCTGCTAAAAATTGTCGTTGAGCATTTTTATCAAAAAAAGTTGCATATTGTTTTCTTTCAACTGGGCTTAATACTTTTTGAATGAATTCTGTCGATAATTTAATTCGTTTATTTTGAATAATATCAATACCAACATTTTTAATCATAATTTTTTTCTCCGTTTTGATAACTTATTAATATTTTAACAAAAAAGGTTGAAAAACGATATAATAATTGTATAAAAGAAAATAATGAGGGCCATCATATGAATAATATCAGTTTTAAGAAAGTTGATTCCACAATTATTAAAGCAATTATTACTACTTATCAAAATTATGCAATTCATAATACAGATTCCAATAAAACTAATGTTTTTAATAAAAATGGGATTATTATTACAATTTATAAAACAAATAGTGTTTTGTTTCAAGGCTATCAAGCTGAAAAAGAAGCAAAACGTTTTTTTCCAACCTTAATGAGTCCTTTACCAAATAAAAATGTTTCTATTCCAATGACATATTTTCAAAAAGATGTGATTGGTAACGATGAAGTTGGTGTTGGCGATATTTTTGGCCCGCTAGTTGTTACCGCTTCTTATCTTCCGCTTGCAACTTTTAACGAATTAGCAAAGTTACCAATTAAGGATAGTAAAAAGATGACAAAACAGCAGATTTTAAGTTTAGCCCCAATAATTAAAAAAATGGTCAAAAGTGTTACTATTATTATTAATAATGAACTTTATAACAAATGATATGCTAAATATCAAAACGCCCATATTATTAAAACCTTAGCGCATAATCAAGCTTTAGTCCAATTATTAACAAAACATCAGTTGAATAATAAAACAATTTTTATTGACCAATTTGTTAACCAAACAAAATATTTTGAATATTTACAAAAAACTAAAACAAGTACAATTATCAAAGATAACCTTGTTTTTATTACTAAAGGAGAAGAAAAATCATTAGCCATTGCTTGTAGCGCGATTTTAAGTCGTGCCGCCTTTCTAATTAAAATTAATGAACTTGAAACAAAATATCATTTATCGTTTCCCTTAGGGGGTAGTGAAGATGTTAAAGCGCTAGCACGTAAATATAAAGAACTGCTACCAGCAACTACTTACACTCAATTTTTAAAAGAACATTTTAATTTAACAAAAAAATAATCCTTCTAGAAGGATTATTTTTCATCTTCATCAAAAGCAATTATTTTATTAAGAATTATTTTTGCTTTATATTTTAATGGTTGCTGATGTGTTGTTAAATAAGCATCCAAATCTGCTTTCGAATATTTATGATTATTTAAACATAATGTTGCAATTACAATATCAAACACAAAACCAAGAATTCAAATTCAATTAAAACATACTAAAGCAATTGAACAAAAGCCAACCACAATTCGAGCTCAATAAAGATTTTTTAATCCTAAGATGGCAAAAACTAAGGTAATAATACTAAAAATGCTAATAATAATACTAAAAGCTAAGACAAGTTTTTTTGATAAGGATAATTTAAGATTTTTGACCACATATCACGATAAACATAATATAAAACGGAAAAAATAATATTAAAAATAGCAACTACAATCGCTAGAATCATAACAATTTTACCTTTTTGATCTAATTGGCGATGTTGTTTAATATTTATCATAATTTTAATTTGATCAACTTTGGTAATATTATTTTCTTTAATTTGCTTACGAAAATAAAATAAGTTATTAATTCAAATATAAAAATATTGAAATGAAGTACATAAGGTAAAAATTAACACTGAACCAACAGCAGCTTCAATTCCGGTTGGTGATCACTATGACGAATATAACCACGAATTAAAATACAAATTAAATATAGGGTTGGATATAAACAAATTAATCAATAATTAGTTTTATGATGGGTTTCAAATTTGTAAAATGTATCACCAGCGGTAACAATATAACTTAAAATCATTACAATAGGAATAATGGTATGCAAAATAAATGTCGAAATTCATTCATAAACACTCATATTTGTTACTATATCACCTTGCACTACTAATACTAATCAAAATACTAGCATTGTCATTGTAATATAAACTGTTACCATTAACCGAATAATAAAATCTGGTTTTGTATTTTTAAATTTTTTTTGAAATAAATAAAAAACAAAATAAACAAAAACTAGATAATTTGTTTGCGTTGTAAAATATGAATAATAATGGTTTAAGCGCTCTCCATAACTTGGTAACTGCCCATAAATGCCACTTTTTGTTTTTAACGCTAAAATAAAATCACAAACTAAAAAAGCAAAAATTAACATAATACCAATAATACGATAAATTAATAATTTCCGATCTGTAAAAAATGCTTCATCTTAAAAACCTTTCTTTCTCTAATATTTTATAAAAATAAGTTAATAAAGGATTTTGATTTTATTTGATAATTTATAGTTTTATTTGTAAATTTAATTATTTTTCCTCTTGTCGTTCAACTATAACATTAATAACTGGTAAACAGCGATAATGCACTTGTGCTTGATTAAACATTCGCTTTGCTGCTTGATTATCATCGCTGCCTTCATATTTGTCATCATCATAAATAACTTCTTTAATCCCGGCCTGAATAATGATTTTTGTACATTCTGCACAAGGAAATAACGTTGTATAAATTCGACAATTTTCCAAATTTGTTCGTGCACTTAAAATGGCATTTAATTCAGCATGAGCAACATAAGGATATTTTGTTTCTAAATATTCCCCTTCCCGTGCTCATGGAAAATCATCATCATTTAAACCACGGGGTAAACCGTTATAACCTGTCGCAATAATTTGCCCAATTTGGTTAACAACACAACTCCCTACTTGTGTATGTGGATCTTTGCTTCGCATTGCACAAACATGTGCAACACTTAAGAAGAAATCATCTCATGATAAATAATCATTACGTTTTTTCCCTGTTACTGTTGTCATAAATTAAAGATTCCTCCTTTAAAATTGGAAAAGATATCACTAAAACTAGACTGACTTTGTAATAAAAAGATTGGTCAATTTGCTCTTGGATAAAAATAATAATTATTTAACATTTCCTCAATTGCACTCTTTTCCATTAAACCTGCACGTCAATAACTTAATAATGCATCAATTACAGCACGATTATAGGGTGGAACATAACGTATTCATAATAATGCAATTGTACTAACCACTATCATTGTTACAATAATAAAAACTGGATATAATATTGTTCAATTAACACGATGTAAACGGTTAAATTCTAAACCATAACCAAGTGCACTACCAACAAAAAAACCAACAAAATTAATTAAATAAAATGAATAACCTAAAAAGATTGGCATTATTAGCAACCACAGCATAATAATTAAAGTTCGTTGGTTTGCAATTAACGCCCCTAAATCCTCTTTACCATAGTTATAACTAAACAAACTTCCCCATAAAATAGCTAATAAAATAGTTGACCCGCCAAAAATTCAATTTGGTAATACGGCTGCTAAAAATACTCCGGCTAAGGGGATCCCAACTACTAAAATGACTGATAATCGTCAACGCCCTAACAAAGCTTCTGCATAACGAGCAACACTAAAAATCATAAATAAATTTAAAACTACTAACAATGGGTTACTTGAAAATAAAACATATGTTCATAATCGCCATCATTGATTATTTCAAATTATTAAATCACGAGTAACACCACCATAAACTAATTGCGTTGCTCCTTCGCTTAAGCCTTGAGTATTAAAAATTTGTGCACCAAAAAAGATTCCAACAATTGGAATAATTAATAATAAAGCAATTAAAATTCACGTAACACCTAGGTTATTGACACTTAATTTATCACTTAGTTGCTTTAAATTTTTTGTTAATTTACTATTAGGATCTTTAATCCCATCTAAAATTTCCTCAGTTGTCATACCCGTCATTGAAGTATCATTTTCATTATTTTCTTGCAACATTGTAATGTTCGGATAATAAGTACTTAAACGGTCAAGATAATTATTTTTGTCAACAAATAATGTTACATCGCCACTATCATCTTTATAAATCTGCGAACGATTTTCAATTAAAATAATTGATAAAATAGTAAGTTTTGCGCGTTGAAATTTTTTATTTAAAAAAGTCTTTAACGTTTGCACAACCTCATCATTAATGATGAAGTCATTAAATTCACCACTAAAATTATCAATAATTTTAATAATTTGAAATTCTTTACTATCAACTTTATATAAATAAACATTATTATTATTATTGCGTGGTTTACTTTTATAAACATTGTATTTTTCTTGTTTTAAAAAATAATCAACTAGAGATAATTTATCTTTATCAAAACTCATTGTTTTCTATCCTTTCGCGCCTAATATTGCTAATCTTTGTTCAAATTCTTGTGGTAAGGCTGCTGTAATGGTCAGAGCTTCTTTAGTAACTGGATGAATAAATCTTAATTGATACGCATGCAGATATTGTCCAAAACTTTCTTTTTTATCAGCGGCTGTGCCATATAACGGATCACCAACAATAGGATGGTTAATGTATTTTAGATGGGCTCGAATTTGATGAGTTCGCCCGCTTTCTAATTCACACTCTATATAAGTATAATCATTAAAGCGTTCAATTACAAGAATATTAGTTACTGCTTTTTTAGAATTTTTTGCTGTAACTGTCATTTTCTTGCGATTATTAGGATCACGGCCAATTGGCGCATCAATTTTAGCTCGATTCTCAATAATTTGACCATGAACAAGTGCTAAATAGCGGCGTTGTAATTGCTTTGTTTGAATTTGTTGTTGTAGTTGATGATGAACAACATCATTTTTAGCAATAATTAAAGTTCCTGTCGTTTGGCGATCAATGCGATGGACAATTCCCGGGCGTTGCTCACCACTAGCAGTTGACCATTGCACTCCTCGTGCTAATAAAGCATTAACTAAAGTATCATTCTGGTGTCCTGGTGCTGGATGAACAACTAAATTATTTGGTTTATCAATCACCATTAAATAACTATCTTCATACAAAATTGTTAATGGGATTGGCATTGGTGTTAATTCACTTACTTCAGGATTTGGAAATTCAATGCGAACATGGTCTCCAATTTGACTAACATAATTTGCCAGCACAACTTGTCCATTAACTTGAACTTTCTCTTGCTTAATTAATGCTTGGATTTTAGTTCGCGAAAAAGGAGTGGGATTTGTTTTAAAATAATCAGTTAAAATTTTATCAATTCGAGCTGATGAAGAAACAATAAAGGTAATCTTAGTCATTTGGTTCAGAATGCTCTTCGCGTTTGCTTCGTGCTCGCTCACGATAAAACTGAATAATTTCAATAATAATAGCAAAAATTAAGACAATAACACCAAAGGTTACTCAAGTATCAGCTAAATTAAACACACTATAAGGGGGAAATAAAATTCATGCTAGAAAATCAACAACCCCACCATGGTTTCACATACGGTCAATTAAATTACCAAACCCACCAGTTGTAATCATCATTAAACCAACAGCAGCAGTTTTATTATTAATATATAAAAAAATACTAAATGCAAGCAAAGTAATAAAAACTGCACCAATAATAACAAGCGGAAGATTATCAGCATTTGTTCCAAAAGCAATTCCTTTATTAACCATAAATTTAAAATTAATAAATCCATCCAAAAATTTAACTTCGGGAGCTGCTGGATCATGGGACAATAAATGAAAAGCTAATTGCTTCGTAATAATATCTAATATTAATAACGAAATAAAAATTGGTAGACAAACTTGGAGTTTATATCTTCAAATATAATCTCGATTTTTAAAATGGTCTTTAAAATCATATCAAAATTGTTTTGTTCGTTCTTTCATTTGCTTTTGACTCCTTTTTCGTTTTATACATTATCGCACATTTTTTGCCGATAAAACATTAAAACAACGATCACAAATTTCATTATTTTGGACATTTAAATAATTATAAATCATTCAACAACGTTGACATTTTAAACCAGTTTTTTCTTGAACTTTTAAAAAACCAGTTTCATATTCTGTTAAGTTCTGATGGTCAGTAGTAAAAATAATTTCACTAACAATAAAAATTTGATATAAATCCTTAATTGTTGCTAAACTTGCATAGACTGGTTTTAAAGCAATCGTTACTTGACATTCTAATGATTTTTTAATTTCTTTTTGTTCACGACGACGTTCTAATTCTTTATTAACATCATCTCGTAATTTTAACACTTGGTCTCATTTTGCAATTAATTTATCATTAATAGCCATTGTTAAGACAAAATTTTCTTCTAAATGAACCGAGCTTTGTTGGTCGGGATATGTAATAAAGCGATGACTTTCTTCAACTGTATGCGGAATAATTGGTTTTAAAACATCAACTAAAATCCGATATAAATAATATAATGTTGTTTGTACCGCACGACGACGTGGTGATTTCATTTCCTCAATATATAAAATATCTTTTGTAAAATCTAAATAAAATTTTGATAATGTTGTGGTAACAAAATTATTAATTAAAGTATAAACATTATTAAAATTAAATTCTTCATAACTTTTATTTACTTTTAGTTGAAATTCCTGCGCTAAATGTAACACATAATAATCAACCTCTCCTAATTTTGATTGTAAATCAGTTGCTGGATTAAAATCATTTAAATTTGCTAATAAAAACCGTAATGTATTACGAATTTTTCGATAAGCTTCCGCAATTTGTTTTAAAATTTCTGGCCCAATTTTAACATCATCACGATAATCAACCGAAGCTACTCACATTCGTAAAATATCAGCTCCATACTGGTCAGTAATTGCTAATGGTGAGATAACATTTCCCAATGATTTACTCATTTTGCGGCCTTTTTCATCATTAGCAAAACCATGTGATAAAACAACTTGGTAAGGAGCATGACCTGTCGCCACAACCGAAGTAATTAATGATGAATTAAATCATCCTCGAAATTGGTCAATTCCTTCCAAATAAACATTAACGGGATGGGGCAAATGATATTCTTTTGTTACTGCTAAATTACTAACACCACTATCAAATCAAACATCCATAATATCTTGCTTTTTTCGTCAATTGCGATTTTGATAAACTGGTGGCAACAATTGATCAGCACTTCATTCAAATCAAATGTCAGTTGTTTTTGCTTTGGCAAATAAATTAATTACATGTTCAATTAATTCTGTTGTAAATTGTGGTTGATTATTTTCATCGTAAAAGGCAATAATTGGTACACCCCATAATCTTTGACGAGAAATACATCAATCTTGACGATTTTCAATCATTGTTTCCATTCTTTTTGCTGCTCGTTGTGGATTTCATTGTACTTGTTTAATTTCTTTTAATAATTCTGGTTTAATTTTTTCAATTGAAACAAATCATTGTGCTGTTGCACGATAAATAACTGGTTTTTTTGTTCGTCAATCAATTGGATAACGATGTTTTGTAAATTTTAATTTTAACAAAGCGCCAGTTTGTTCTAATCGTTGACCAATCATTTTATTTGCATCTTCATAATAAACACCAACTAAACTATCATCTGCTACTTCTGGAGTATATTTTCCAGTATCATCTAATGGTGCAAAGATTGGAACATTGTTTGTACGGGCAATCAAATAATCATCTTCACCAAATCCCGATGCGATATGGACAATTCCTGTCCCAGCTTCAACAGTAACATGGTGGCCAAGAACAACAGAACTATCGCGGTCATATAAAGGATGTTTTGTAATAATTCCAACTAATTTAGCACCAACCACTTCTTGTACAATTTTAACTTTTTTCCAATTTAATAATGTTTGTAACTCGTCAAATAAAGCCTTAGCAAATAAGTATTTTTCACCTTCAACAAGAACTTCAACATAAACAACATCTTTTCCAACCGCTAACAATTGATTCATTGGAATTGTTCATGGTGTTGTTGTTCAAATTAAAAATTTTGTTCCTGGTTTAATCACCTTATTTCCTATTGTTACTGTAAAAGTTACATAAATTGATGGTGATGTTAAATCAGCATATTCAATTTCTGCCTCCGCTAAAGCTGATTCACTTGAAGGTGATCAATAAATTGGTTTTAATTGCCGATAAACTAATTTTTTTTGAACCATTGTTTGAAATAATCTTAATTGTTCTAATTCATATGGCAAATCTAATGTTACATATTTTTGCTGAAAATCACTAAACAAACCTAACCGACTAAATTGCGTAATTTGTTTTTCAATTTGGTCTAAAGCATATTGACGACAAATTTGGCGAAAGGCAACTGGTGGAGTTGTTTTCCGATCAACCCCGCTTTTAACAACAGCAGTTTCAATTGGCAAACCATGCGTATCTCAGCCACAAATTCATGGACTATAAAATCCTTTTTGATTATAATAACGAATAATAAAATCTTTTAAAATTTTGTTTAACGCATGACCAACATGTAAATCCCCATTTGCATAAGGAGGGCCATCATGTAAAATAAAGGGTTGGTTGTTAGTATTATGTTGATAGCGTCCTGAAACAACATTTGTTTTAAGTCACTCTAACTGAATTTGCGGTTCTTTTCTTGCCAAGTTAGCTTTCATCTCAAATAAGGTATTGGGAGTTAATAATGTATCTTTATAATTCATCAGTGTTTTTTCCTTTCTGTCATAAAAAAAGTAAGACTATAAGAGCGCAAATGCACGGTACCTTCTTACTTTATAAATATTGTAATAATATTTACCTTTTTTTCTTTATTTTAAATTGTAAAAACAAGAGATAATTATTTGTCTTTTTTGATTAGCTCACATCATCCTAATCTTGCTGTAATAAAACGAGCAAATAACCGTGGTTTGTTTTCTTATAAATAAATATTACACTATTTATTTAATTTTGTTAATAATTTCTTTTTTAATCAATTCTGTAATTCGTTCACCATCATTAATGGAAAAGGCATAAATGCGCTTATTTCGTTCTAAAAAATCATCAATTACTTTTAGCACATTCTGGGGATTATGCCGATTATGATCAATGTCATTAAGTAATACTGCAATTTCTTCTTTAAAAGCATAAGAAAAATCAATTGCTTTCATAATAATCCGTCCTGCATTATGACTTGCAACTTCAAATGCTTCGCGTGATTTTTCAATATTATACCGTGAAATATGCTCTAAATGTTGTAATTCTTGTAAACGCAACATTAATTGGCGATTATCGTATGTTAATTTTTCTATAATTTTATTTTGTTCATAAATAATTGTCCGTAAATCTTTCTCTTGTTCTGCCATATTTTCCCCTACTTTATGCAAACTTTGCAATTGTAATCCGATAATGTTGATTTTTTGATGGTAAAATTGCATTAATTTTAAAACGACCATACCGTTTTATTGATATTATAATATCACAAGCAACTTGAAAAGTCTTATTATTTACCACTGAAAAATTAACATAAACATAATTTTGTTCAACATAATTTTGTGCTTGTTGACGTGAAACATTGCAAAGGGCACTTACCACAGCATCTAAGCGTAAACTTTTTACTGTTTTTGTAAAAACAGTAAATTGATATTCAATAACAACAGGGGCAGGGTTAATAGTTCAAGTTAATAAGTTCTTTTGAATAATTAATGGAGCATTAATAAACACTGGCATAATTTTCTTTAAAACACTTAAATATAAATCATTTGCTGTGATATATAAATTACCAATCACTCGCATTTCTAATTGTAATTGGTTTAAAATAAAACCAAGCACCTGATGATGTTGAAAAAAATGCGGTGTTGGTTGTTTCACATGTAAAATAACCGTATTATCATGCTTAGCATTAAAACTAACTGTTGCTCGAAAACCATTTGTTAAGGGTTTATGAATAAAATAATTAGTAATGTTTTCTTGTACCAAGATTGCTTGCAAAATTGCAATTTGACGTAAATCAAGAAAATCTGTGTTAACAACTTGCCCACGGTGGGCTTGTTCACATCATCCTTTAATTTTATTAATTAATTCATAATCTTGCTGATAATGTTGCAATAATTGTGTCTTAGTTAAGCATCTTTTTGAATTGTAAATTGATAAGTTCTATGTTCAATTTTTTGAACATCACCATTAAAAGCATACATCACACCACTAATAAAATCTAATAGCCGTACCCGTTCTCCTTTTGGTAACTTCTCTAAATGAACAATTAATTGCCCTTTTGTCAATAATAAATCAGCCATTTTGGGAGCATCATTATAACTATCAGCAATAAAACCAGTTGTAAGCACACTTGTGTTACTACTAACTTCAGAAGAAGGCTGTACTTCGCTTTCACGTTCAAAATTCACCTTTTGAAAGGGTGATTCTGGGGCAAGAACAGGTTTTGTTAATGGTTGATCTAATGGTTGATCACTATGGACAATTGGTGCGGTTGGGCTATCATTAAAATCAATTCGTGGTTGAGATTCGTAAATACTTCGTTGTTTTTTCTTAAAAATGCTCATTATTATCAACTACGACGAGCAAATGGTGGTAAATCATCATCTTCATCGTCATGTTCAACGACTTGATTATTATTAACATGTTCTCGTCACGCACTAATCTGACGGTTTGCATTCGCTGTTTCACGTTCAACATTTTCAGATAAATTAGTGAAATAACTTGGCCGTTTATGAGCAACATCTTGATCATTGTCATCACTAACCTCAGCATCCCGTGTTGGACGTGGTGCTGGTGCTTCGTATTCTTCCATTGAAGCACGATAATCATTATCTGGATTAGTAAAATTTTGTTCTTCTTCGAACCCAGTTGCGATGACAGTTACAATCATTTCATCATCTAAATGCTCATTAACTGCTGTTCCAAAAATAATATTAACTTCGCCACCAATTGCTTGTTTAACAATATCAACAGCATCATTAGCATCATTTAAGGTTAAGGTATTACCACCAGTAACATTAATAATAGCATCACGAGCACCACGAATTGATGCTTCTAATAACGGAGAAATAATTGCTTTATTAGCAGCTTCAATTGCTTTATCTTTGCCTGAACCAATCCCAATGCCAAATAAAGCATTCCCTTTATTTTTCATCACGGTCTTAATATCTGCAAAGTCTAAATTAATTAAGGATGGTACTGCAATTAAATCAGTAATGGTTTGAACTCCTTGGCGTAAAATATTATCTGCTTCTTTGAATGAATCTTTTAATGGGACACCACCAATTACTTCTAATAGGCGATCATTTGAAATAATAATTAATGAATCAACATGTTTACGTAGTTCTTCGGTTCCTTGAATAGCATAACTATTGCGCGCACGTCCTTCAAATGAAAATGGCGTTGTAATAATTCCAACGGTTAAAGCACCTTGTTCTCTGGCAAGTTTGGCAATAATAGGAGCAGCCCCAGTTCCAGTTCCACCACCCATTCCAGCGGCGACAAAAACCATATCTGCCCCTTTTAAAGCGTCTTTAATTTCCTCTGCTGATTCAATTGCTGCTTGACGACCAACATCAGGATTAGCACCTGCTCCTAGCCCTTTTGATGTTTCTTTACCTAATACAATTTTATTTTTTGACTTTGAAACACTAATAATCTGGGCATCAGTATTAGCAACAATAAATTCAACCCCTTGTACGCCTGCTTCAATCATCCGGTTGACAGCATTATTACCAGCACCACCAATACCGATAACTTTTATTGACGCGACTTGTTCATAATTATCAAAATTGTCCATAACCTTAATTCCTCCATTTTTTATATATTATACTATTTATTTAATATTTTGGTAGTATTTTTGTTGATATTGTTGCGAACCGTTTAAATGCTGGTTACTTAGCGGCATAACCCCTTGTGCCGGGTTAGCATTGCCACCTGGTTTATGATGCTCACCATATTTGTCATTTCGTGGTCCTTTTTTATCACCATTATTATTTAAATAACGAATATAACGATGATCAACCGATTGAATATTTGTTGCACTAACTTTATTTGCTAAATGTTGATAATAAATATTTCCCAATAAGCCAGTACATCATGTTTCTTTTGCTCCTAATGTTGAAGCAATATAAACGGTAACATTTTTATCTTTATTTAACGCCAACAAATTTTCTTTAAACCCACTAATTCGTAAAATTTCACCAACAACAACCACTGGATAGTTATAGCGCCCTAAGCTATTAGCTAACTTTTCACTCAATGTTTCCATTTCTTCTGTTAAAACATGATTAACAATTCGTTTTAAATCATAATGGGTAAAATTTAATTGTGTTTGTTGCTGTTGATCATATTTGCTATAAATAATTAAATTATCTTTACTATTATTATTCAAATTAATAATTTTATATAAATATTTTAGTGCTTGCTTTTTATCACAACTTAAGACATTACGTAATCGCGTAATTATTTTTTTAATCCCACCCGGAATAATAATTTGTTCACATAAAGTTTCACGAACAAAAACATAAGCGATAATATTATCATAATCTCAATTAATAATTGTAATTCCATTTTGCAAATCAACTGGTGATGCAATATTTCACGCAAGACTAAACCCTTCTGGAAGGATACCCATAACTTCAATTTTGGCATATTTAAGTGTCGCAAAAATACTTTGAATAATCTGTTTTTTTGTTACATAAACAATTGCCTTAATACTTACTTTGTGCGCCGCCTGCCTTATTGGTGGCGCTGATAATGCTTTTTGTTCATTAAGAATGTAACGATATGGTCTAATAAAAAAAGCAGTTTCATCATCTAATAAAGGAACTTCTTTTGCTAATGTAATTAATGAATCAATATCATTCTTCGTAATTAGACGATCATGTGTTAAATTTAGCATTTTGGTTGAAGTTTTAATTGTTATATTATTTGCTAAAATACTAATTGCCACCCGTTTAATTACAATTCCTAATTGTCGATTTGCATCTTTAATTAAATTAACTAATTCTTTAGCCACATTTTTTTCATCAATAATGATACCATTATCACAAAAATGATATTCAAGATGCCTTTTATAAAGCACTTTAATTTGTGATTCAGTATAAACACCAACCATAAAACTAAAACTATAATTTTTAATTTCTAACACAGCATATACTTCTTTTAACTTATAATCCACTTCGTTCACCTCCTTTTCAAATTTTAGAATATTATTTTACCCGTTCTAATATTCTTAATTTAGCACTTGTACTTCGATGGTTGTTTGTTTGTTCAGTTACCAAAGGTACAATTGCTTTCTTAGTAATAATCTGATAATCACTTTCAAAATGTGATATTATTGGTAGCTGTTGATTTATTTCATAATTAGGATCTTTTGTTAAACTTTGAAAATATTTTTTAACAATACGATCTTCTAATGAATGAAACGAAATTACAACTAACCGACCATGCACCGCTAATAAAGTTGTTGCTTGTCGTAACGATTCTTGTAAAACAAATAACTCTTGATTTACTTCAATTCGTAATGCTTGAAAAACTCGTTTTGCTGGATGTTTTGCCTTTTTTAAAATCTTTTGTGGCAAACTTTTTTTAATAATTTCAACAAGATGAAAAGTAGTAACAATTTCTTGTTCATTACGAGCAATAACTATGTTTTTTGCAATTACTTTTGCAAATGGTTCTTCACCATAATCTTGAAAAAGTTTTACTAAAGCTTCTTGCGAATAAGTATTAACAATGATTTTTGCTGTTAATCCTTGATGTTGATTCATCCGCATGTCCAATGGACTATCATAGCGATAACTAAAACCACGGTTATCATCATCTAATTGTGGTGATGATACTCCGAGGTCATATAAAATCCCATTAACTGCTTTAACATGTCGTAGTTGTAATTCAGCAGCTAAATTAACAAAATTATTTTTAATAATTTCATAATTACGATATTTACTCTTCTGCAAAATTTCTTCAGAAGCAACAATTGCTGCTTCATCTTGCTCAAAGCAATATAACTTTCCACTTGGAAGATGCTTTAAAATTTCAAGACTATGTCCGGCTCGCCCTAAGGTACAATCAACATAAATTCCATTGTTTTGAACATTTAAACCGGCAATTGCTTCTTGTAATAAGACTGTCTGATGTTTAAATTCCATACGTTAAATTTTTTCCTCAAAATTTTTTGCCGCTTCTTCGATTCCTGGCGCTTGTTCAATGTATACTTCTCAAACTTTCGGATCTCATAATTCTAAGTGGTCATTGTTTCCAATAATAACAACATCTTTTGTAATATTTGCTTTATTTTGCAAAATGGACGAAATTTTAATTCGTCCAGCATTATCGAAAGTAGTTTCATCAGACATTGACATAATTTTTCGTGTCAAAGCTCTTCCTTCGGCTGTGGCTTGTCCAGTTGAAGCAACTTTTTCTGTTCACTTTAACCATTCAGCTTCATTACGAACATCAATACAACCATCAAAACCAAGAGAAATAAAGACTTTATCATCTTTAAACTGTTCTCTCATTTTAGAAGGAATTGTTAATCGTCCTTTATTATCTAATGTATGATTGTAAGTTCCTAATAATGCCATTTTGCCCCATTCTCCCCCACTTTCATACATATTGTATTATACTCTTTCCTATATTGCAACACTTTTCCCAAAAAATTTTTTACAAAAAAATAGCCCTACTACTGGACCAATAATTTAAAGGCTTTTTAAAATAAGATAAATTATAAATACAACATTAGTTAAAAAAAAGAATCTCTTAGAGTGCACCCCAAAAAGTAAGTAAAATAAAAAAAGATTTTGCTAAATTTTTATAGGGGGTGCATTTTTATATGGCAAAAAAAGGACAAAAATATAACAAATATACATCAGAATTTAGAACAAAAATCATTGAGGAAATTAAACAAAAAAGTTGTTGAATAGTAGCAAAACAATATAATATAAATGCAAATACAGTAGAATCTTGATGAGAAAATCATAAAAAAGGAAAATTAAACAATCCTAAAGGACCTAAAATTTCTTTTGGCAAAAGAAATTTAGAATATTATAAAACAAGGTATGAATTATTAAAAAAGCTCCATGACTTTTACAATTAAGCAAACTAAGAATTGTCTCTTTTATTAAACAAAATTTTTGTGAATATTCAATAAAATTATTACTAGAAGTAACAGGGTTAAAACGTAGTTATTGAGATAAATATAAAAATTATGACAGTAGCAAAAAAGATAAAAAAGCAATAAATGATATTGTAAAAGTCTATGAAGAAAATTTAAAACAATTTGGTTATCGAAGAATTACTAAATATTTAAAGGAAGATTATGGTATAAAATATAATTCAAAAAAAGTTTTAAGAATTATGCGTGATAATCAAATACAATCTGAATATGTAAGAAAAATGAGAAGAAAAATGAAATATAAACAGAATAAAGAAAAAAGCTTATTGCAATATCCTGATTTAATTAATCGTAAATTCAATGATATAAAAACAAGGTTTTCAGTACTATATACTGATGTAACATATTTAATTTGAAAAGGAGAAAGATATTATCAATCAACAATTATTGATGGATATACTAAAGAAATAGTTGATGTAAAGTGATCTAAATATAATGACAATAAATTAGTAATGGATAATTTAAATGATGCAATTAATAAAATAAAATTAATAAAAAAAGATCTGAATGGAATAATAATTCACTCAGATCACGGATATCAATATACATCCACTATTTATCACGATAAATGTTTATCTAACGGTATTACAATTTCAATGGGAAAAAATTACCACTGTGCAGATAATATTGTTATAGAAAGTTTTCATTCATTACTTAAGAAAGCTACAATCCATAATAAAATATATAATTCACATGAAGAATATATACAAGATGTTATAAAATGAAATACATGATATTCAAATCGTAAAGAAAAAGATATAATTAAAAAAAGTAAATACTTTTTATTAGTACTTACTAAAATGGGTGCACTCTATCTTGATCCTTCCTATAATTAATTATTATAACCTAATCAACTCTAATAACTTCTTTATCCTTATAATATCCACATTCACGACAAACTCTATGTGGTTTAATTAATGCACCACAATTTTTACATGCTATCAAAGTTGCTTCAACTAATTTAAAATGTGTTCGGCGTTTTCTTTTTGCCTGTTTGGATGTTTTTCGAAATGGTACCGCCATTATTTCTCCTCCTTTGTTGTTTTAACTAATTTTTCGTGTAATTGTTCTCATCGTGAATCAGCTTGAGCTGCTTGATACGCTGCAAATTCTTCCTCAGAAAAAACTTGCCAAGTTGAATCACCACTAATTATTTTATCATTATTTTTAGATAAATTAATAGGAATATTCATAATTATTTCATCTCACGCATATTTTATTATATCAAAATTTTGCTCATTTAAGTAATTAATATCACTTTTTTTATAAAATTTAAAACTATACTCATCATTTCATTTTAAATTAATTGGAACAGCAAAATGTTCTAATGTCTGAGCATCCTCAACAACAACTTCGCCAATAATTGTTGCAACAATATTAATTGCATTAAGATTTGGATGATAAGTAATTATTCCCTTAATATTAACATCTTTGATTCCTCTAATATTAACCGAATAATCTAGTAATTCTGGGCTAATATTTAATGGTATATCGACACTAACTTGCGGTTGTTTAATAAAATCTGTTTCTGTATAAATCATTTTGTTCCCTCATTATTTTATTGACTTTTGTTGCCAAATTTGAATAATCTTACTCTAATAAATCTTTTGTTAAATTATTCATTAATATAATATAATATAATTATACATTTATTTTTATAAAATATAAATGTGCTGTAAAAAATGAGGAGCCAAAATGAAAATTATAACATACGAAAAAGAAAACCAATTAACTGATTTGCAAATTCAATTAATTGAAAAATTAAATAATGACATTCAGAGTGTTCTAGAGTTAACTATTAACGAATTAGCAGATAGTCTTTTCATCAATACTTCGACCTTAAGTCGTTTAATTAAAAAATTGGGGTTTGAAAATTATAGTAAATTTAAAGTATGAGTTGCTGGAAAGTATAATAATATCAAGGAATTTGATATCCAAGAAAATGAGACAACTCTTCATAATATTATTGATAATATTTATAAACTGCATACTTATGCATTAGATGAAACTTATCGAAATTTAAAAGTTAATCAATTAGAAAAATTCATTGATACAATTCATACGAGTGAACGAATTGTTATCTGGGGAATTAGTCGCCATACTTTAATTTGCGAAAATTTAAATTTACACTTAAATGTTTTAAAATATAACTCAACTTATCTTGTTAATTATTATGCCACAATTCAATTAATTGAAACTCTTAGTGAAAATGATTTATTAATTTTAATTTCAAAAAGCTTACAAGATGCTGAATATCATTTCCTAATTGAAATTGCAACAAAACGAAATGTTAAAATTATTTTATTAACAATTAATAAAGAATATAAAGGACCACCTAATTTACAAAAACTAACCTTAGAGAATACTGAAATTCTAAATTTTTATGTTGATAATCCCCGTTATGTTTCACGGTTGATGCTAATTAATATTGTTTTTGGAATGTTAATTGCAAAATATCATCCTACTCATAATGAAGAATATCAAGATTATTATGCAGCCATTGATGAATGACACGAATATATTAAAAAAATAAAATAACTAGTGAACATCTGTTTTAAAGGATAGAGTGCACCCATTTTAGTAAGTACTAATAAAAAGTATTTACTTTTTTTAATTATATCTTTTTCTTTACGATTTGAATATCATGTATTTCATTTTATAACATCTTGTATATATTCTTCATGTGAATTATATATTTTATTATGGATTGTAGCTTTCTTAAGTAATGAATGAAAACTTTCTATAACAATATTATCTGCACAGTGGTAATTTTTTCCCATTGAAATTGTAATACCGTTAGATAAACATTTATCGTGATAAATAGTGGATGTATATTGATATCCGTGATCTGAGTGAATTATTATTCCATTCAGATCTTTTTTTATTAATTTTATTTTATTAATTGCATCATTTAAATTATCCATTACTAATTTATTGTCATTATATTTAGATCACTTTACATCAACTATTTCTTTAGTATATCCATCAATAATTGTTGATTGATAATATCTTTCTCCTTTTCAAATTAAATATGTTACATCAGTATATAGTACTGAAAACCTTGTTTTTATATCATTGAATTTACGATTAATTAAATCAGGATATTGCAATAAGCTTTTTTCTTTATTCTGTTTATATTTCATTTTTCTTCTCATTTTTCTTACATATTCAGATTGTATTTGATTATCACGCATAATTCTTAAAACTTTTTTTGAATTATATTTTATACCATAATCTTCCTTTAAATATTTAGTAATTCTTCGATAACCAAATTGTTTTAAATTTTCTTCATAGACTTTTACAATATCATTTATTGCTTTTTTATCTTTTTTGCTACTGTCATAATTTTTATATTTATCTCAATAACTACGTTTTAACCCTGTTACTTCTAGTAATAATTTTATTGAATATTCACAAAAATTTTGTTTAATAAAAGAGACAATTCTTAGTTTGCTTAATTGTAAAAGTCATGGAGCTTTTTTAATAATTCATACCTTGTTTTATAATATTCTAAATTTCTTTTGCCAAAAGAAATTTTAGGTCCTTTAGGATTGTTTAATTTTCCTTTTTTATGATTTTCTCATCAAGATTCTACTGTATTTGCATTTATATTATATTGTTTTGCTACTATTCAACAACTTTTTTGTTTAATTTCCTCAATGATTTTTGTTCTAAATTCTGATGTATATTTGTTATATTTTTGTCCTTTTTTTGCCATATAAAAATGCACCCCCTATAAAAATTTAGCAAAATCTTTTTTTATTTTACTTACTTTTTGGGGTGCACTCTAAGGATGTTCTTTTTATATAAAAAATAAACCAAGTTCTAATTAAAAGGATTAAGATTTAGTGTTCATAAATTACCTTAATCCTCAAATACATAAATTTTTTTCTAGCGAATTTGTAATTGTAATTTCTTCAAATTCATTTTAATTTGTTCAAATTGTTGGTTAATATCTGTTTCAGTTAGCTGTTTTGCCATATCATTAAATGTAAAACTAATTGTTAAAGCAACATGATTAGGCATTTCTTTATGATCAAAATACTGGTCAATCACTTTTATTGCAACAACATTTTTAACTCCTGTTAAAATCTTTTTCTTAATTTGTTCATAGGTTACTGTTACTGGTACTCAAATTGAAATGTCACGACTACTTGTACTAAATTTAGAAGGCGGTGTGAAAAATGTTTGTTTCTTATGCGGATAATTAAACATTACTTCAAAATTAATTTCACCAAAATAAGTTGTAGTTTTTAAATCAACTTCTTTTTGATAACTAGGATGAATCACACCAATAATTGCTAATAATTGTTTTTCTAAAAAAACATGACTAGTTTGATAAGGATGGTAAATTTTTTTTTTGGTGCTGATTGATATGATAATTCATCAATATCAATTTGTTCACTTTGCAAATAAGATTCCAATAAACTTTTAATATAATAATACGAATTAGAAAGACTATCGCCTGTTATTTTATTTTGAACAATTTCTGCTTGACTTACAAATGCCCCATGATAATAACTTTTCTCATTTACATAAATTTTTTCAACAGTAAATAACTTAACATTTTTTTGATTTCGAGCATTATTATATTTAACACTGTTTAATAAACTATTTGTTAAACTTAACCGCATTATGGCATGTTCTTCCGATAATGGCGATAGTAATTGATATGGTTTTTGATAATTAAAAAAGTTAAAATGAGTAATTTCTTCTTGTTTAACTAGCGCATATGTTTTTGCCTGATAAAAACCATTATTTAAAAAGAAAGTTTCAAAATTTTTAATTGTTTTTTCAGTAGGACGTTTAGCCTTAACTAAATTTGGTAAGACTGGTGGTTGAGCAACAATGTTATTATAACCAAATAACCGGGCAATTTCTTCAATCAAATCAGCTTTCTGAAAAATATCGGTACGAGTTACTGGTGGTGTCACAAATAATTGTTCACCTTCTGTTTTAAATTGGAAAGCTAATGATTCTAATAAAGCTTTAATTTCTAATAAGGTAAAAGAATGACCGATAAATTGATTAATCTCAAGTAAAGTAATGTTAATTGGCTCAACTGTTTTCTTATATTCTTTAATAAAGTTTAAAACTGATAACTCGGCTAAAAAACCATTAATTTTTAATAAATACAAATAACGTGATAATCCTAAGCCAACAGTAGCATAACTAAGGGGTTTGATATAACGTTGTAAATTAATGTTACTAATACCAACTTTTCGTTGTTGTTGACGCATTATAATATGATTTAAATGGAGTGCTAACACTGTTATCTCCGTTGTTGTAGCACTAATAGCATAAGTCGGATTAACGCGAACACCAATTAATTCTACAAATTCATTCCCATCAAGAACTACTAAATCACCTTTTTTAATATTAAAAGTTTTATTTTCATAATCATCAGTAATTTTTAAAGGGTTTTTAATTTTATTAAAATCATAAAGTAATAATGGTTGCCCTGTTTCAAGGGTTGCTTTAATTGCTAAATCGCCAAATGGATCTGCTACATTTGATTGATATTCATTAATTTTTAACCAAATTCGATCTGATAATTTTAGCGGAGTTTTTTCTGGCGTTAATTTAATATTAACACTAATTGCTGATTCAACTGCTGATGTTGAAATTTCTACTTTTAATGGATTTTGATATTCTTTTAAATTTTCTGTTGATTCTAATTCTAACGGAAATAATTCACGTTTAAAATAGTGGGCTAATTCACGGGCTAATTCATAAGCACTTAAGCAATCACTGCGGTTTAATGTTAAATCAATCTCAAACAAATAATCAGTTAAACCAATTTTAGTTAAAGCATCTTCAGCACCAATCATATCATATGAACCTTCTTTTTCATTAAAAGTTAAAATAATTTCATCTTGTTCGGCTGGCGTTAAATATTTTTCAGCAATTCCTAATTCACTTAGTGAACACATCATTCCTTCCGAAGCATATCCTTTAATTTCACGTTTTGCAATTTTTGTGCCATCGGCTAACACTGCCCCTGGACGAGCAACGACAACATATCCATTTTCCGCTGGGTTACTAGCTCCGCAAACAATTGGATCAACTAATTCTTGTCCTGTATCAACTAGACAAAACTTTAAATGCGTATCAGGAATTTCATTAACAACTTGAATTCGACCACAAACAATATTACTATTACGATCAAAATTATGCGTACGTTCTACTTCAAACCCTAAACTATTTAAAACAGCAACAATATCAGCATTACTAATATCAGTAAAATCAATATATTTATTTAATCATCTTCTTGTAATAATCATTTTAAACCTCCTAATCAAATTTCTTAAATTGTTTTAAAAAGCGGATGTCATTTGTATAAAAACAACGAATATCATCAATCCCATATTTTAACATCGCAATTCGTTCAATCCCAATGCCAAAGGCAAAGCCAGTTAATGTTGGATCTTGTCCACATGCTTGATAAACAAGCGGATTAATCATCCCAGAGCCCATAATCTCAATTCAACCAGTTTGCTTGCAAATTGAACAACCTTTACCTTGACAATTAACACAAGTAACATCAACTTCAACAGATGGTTCTGTAAATGGAAAAAAACTTGGCCGTAAACGGATTTGTGTTGCTTCACCAAACATCCGTTGACAAAAGTATTGAATTGTTCATTTTAAATTAGCAAAAGTGATATTTGGGGCAACTAAAAACCCATCAACTTGCATAAATTGATGTGAATGTGTAGCATCATCATCATCACGGCGATAAGTATTTCCAGTTGAAATCATTGCAATTATTTCATTTTTACTTTTCATCTGTGAAATTGCACGGGCTGTCATATTGGTACAGTGTGTTCGTAATAATGTGTTTTTAGACAAATAAAATGTATCTTGCATATCACGAGCTGGATGTCCTAATGGTAAATTTAAGCGTTGAAAATTATATTCATCATCATCAACTTCAGTTCCAAACACAATATCATATCCTAATTCTTGAAATAATTGCGAAATTTCATCAATAACTTGGTTTAATGGATGCTTTGTTGCTAATACTAAATTATATCCTGGTAATGATAAATCAATTTTTTCTTGTTCAATTGTCGCAATTAATAAAGCATTTTCTAATTCGGTTTTTTTAACTTGACATAATTCAGTTAATTCTCCTTTAATTTGATTTGCTTTTTGACCAATTGTTAAACGTTCTTGATGTGTTAAATCTTTCATTTTTTTCAATAAATCATTCAACATTGATTTTTTCCCTAAATATTTTAATTGAACGGCATTAACTTCCGCCACTGTTTTTGCTGCTTTAATGTTTTTTGTTGCTTGGGTAAATAATAAGTCTAATTCTTTTTCCATTGTTTAATCCTTTCTTGCTGAAGTCTAATTAAGTTAGAAAAATCCTTGTCTATATTAAAAAATATAAACAAGGAGCAATTTCTTACGGTACCATCCTTTTTTTACTAATAAATAGTCTTAATTACAGTTAACGAATTATTAATATTAATAATCCGGCTGGGATTAGCAGCTCTCATTAGGTGAATTCCTTAATATCTCACCAGTTATTTGCA
The DNA here is from genome assembly GCF_964020235.1 of Spiroplasma endosymbiont of Seladonia tumulorum. Lineage (NCBI taxonomy): Bacteria > Bacillati > Mycoplasmatota > Mollicutes > Entomoplasmatales > Spiroplasmataceae > Spiroplasma > Spiroplasma endosymbiont of Seladonia tumulorum. Next base: position 497,733 of record NZ_OZ026545.1, read on the forward strand.
CCAATCATAACCTCTCTGACGATAAGCATATTAATTACTATTCCTAAATCAACGATTTAATCTGAAATTTTATAATTTTATTATAACCTATTTTACTCAGTTAATTCATTTAGTTTTTGTTTTTTTACTAAATACATAGATAATAGTCATGATAGAACTAAAATAATACTAATAATAGTCCCAACTTTTAATGGTGTTTGTCAATTTAATGGTAAATTAATAACAAATTTAAACTGTTCTAAAATAATGTTAACAGCAAAGTACCAAATTAGTAAGGAAATAACATATGCCAGGAAGAAGGTAAATAAAACACCAAAAACATAATTACCAATTACAATAAAGTTTACTTGCCGTGGTTTATATCCTAAGGCTCGCATTGTTAAAATAACTGAGCTAGCTTCATCAATTACCGAAGAAGTAATAACTGCTAAAATAATAAAAATAATAATTCCATTTAATATTTGTAAAATTAACAATGAATCATTTAACATCCCCAAGCCTGCCGATGCTAATAATTTTTGCAAGGTAATTAATTCAACATTATTTGGACCCGTAAAGATATTAATATCACTACCATCACTAGTTATTGTTGTCATAATTTTTCCTAATTCTGCCATAATATCATGGTTAAAAATATTAATTGTTAAGTTTTGCAATGTAATCTTATAATCTTGTTTCCCCATTAGCAATTCTTTTGGGTTGATCTTATCATAAATCATTTTTTCCTTAGAAATAACTCCATCATAAAAATCATTTGGGACTGGTTTTTCGTTAAAATCATAAAATAAAAACCGAATAGTATTAGCATTAATAAAAACATTGCTTCGTGTTGTATCATTTTTATTAATTCCCTTTACAACAATTGATATATTATACGGAGATCTTACATTTTTAACAGTAAATTCAAAAGTGTCATTAATTTTTAAATTATTTAATTTAGCTATTTTTTCTGAAATAATTGCAGGAATTTGTGTTCTTGTTAATGGTGCTGCAAACAATTCGTTAATAACCGTTTTGTTAACACCTTCCATTTGATAAAACTTTGTCCAAGTATTTGGTTCAATCCCTTTTAAATTAAGATCACTAATTACTGCTGTTTCACGATTACTTGGAGTTACAGCTAAATTAAGAACTGACAATTCAGTTTGAGGATTATAATACAATGTATTAAAACTAACAACTGTCTTAATATGTGTCTGGTCAATCAGATTACTTAAATTAACAATATTTTTTCCTCAATCTGGTAAATTTCCTCCTTTTATATTTGTTATATCTTTAACAACTTGAATTAAATCAGTTAAATAAACTGACTGATAAATTGGCTGATAAAGAAAGAGTTTTTGTCATAATTCCATATCCATCGGATTATGATGAATGGCTGTTGCTAATGCATTAAATTTTGCTAATGAAACAGCTTGGGTTTGTTCAACATCACTTGTTGGTAACACTCGAAAATGATTATTATTTATTAATTTTAATTTTTCTTCTCCTGTTGGAGTTCGATGCCTTGTTGCCATTGTTAATAAATTTGGAAATTGGAAGCGATGGTCAACATCTTTTTGATAAACATTACTAAACAAATAAACAATTTGTCGAAAAATATCAGATGCATTAAATTGAATGATAAAGAGTAATGAAGAAATAAAGAAAATAAACATTACAATCATTCATTTTCAAAATCCTTTTAAAGTAAATGCTAATTGAATTCGAAACAAGAAACTTGTTTTACTAAAAATTTTTTTAATCCCAATTATTAAACCATAAAAATGCATTTTTCCAGCACCATTAATTAATACTAAACTTGGTTTTTTTAAATAACTCATTGTAAATAAAAATGATAAAGTAGTAAAAAAGATGGGGATAACTAAAAACAAAATTAGCATAAATCATCAGGAAACATAAATTAATTTAAATGGAATTAATAATCCTGTTGTATATAATGTATTAACATATAACTGAATAGGAATACTAACACAATATCCTAAGATAATACCAAATAGCATCGTGACAAAAAACTTTGTTGAAAAAATTCATGATAATTCCGTTGTTTGATAACCAAAAGCTTTAAAAATTCCAATTTGGCGACGAGTTTTATTCATCTCTTTTTTTATTGTATAATTAATAAAAATAAAACCTAAAAATAACAACACCAAACCAATTGCACTATACAAAATAATTTGAATATTAATATTTTGCGTTTGCATTGCAATATCACTATTTTCATATGGAATTAAAGTTGCTGTTGGATTAATATAACCCTGTGCTAAATTTTCTTTTAAAGTTAAAATTGCATTTGTTGAATTTAATTTAATTAAAATTTTTTGTCTTGGGTTTAAAGTAATATTCCCTAACTCACCACGAACATTTGCATTTTGCAATTGAGTTTGGAAACGCTCAGTTGTAAATAACACACCGTATTTCCGAATATCATTGCTACTATTAATTTTTAAACTTGTCCGCTTAATAAAATTATCTAAATTATTTCCAATTCCAACAATTTTTAAATTAAATTTTGGGTTGTTCGAAATGACTGGAAAAATATCTCCAATTTTTAAATGATTTTGCTCTGCAAATAAACTACTAACAACCGCTTCATCATCTACTGTTGGCAACTGTCCTTGGTATAATTTCAATTGGTTAAAATTAACGGCGGCTGTCTGTTCTAGATTTTGTACTACATTTTGTACTACCGCAGGAGTAATCTTTAAAGTATAATTTGAACCGCTTTCTTGTTTAAAAGAAATAGCTTCAAAAACACCAACAGAATATTCTGGCAAAGTTTTTTGTCGTAATAACCGTGTTACCATTTCTTTTGGTTGGTTTCAATTAAATTTTTTAAAATAAAGATAGCCAATCGGATTAACACCATCAATATTTTGCTTCATTCCTCGATATTGCGCAACTTTTGCTAATTTAGTAATAATTTGACTTGTTGAACAAATTTGCTGTAATTCTGGACTTGCAAGAGTACCACACACACTTTTTGTTGTTTTTCACCAACTACTGTTTTCATTTAAAATTGCTTGGGGAAATCCTGTAACATTAATTTCTTGCTTATTTTTATCAATAAACTTATTATGTAAATAATAATCTTCCATAAAATTAGGTTTATAATCTTCAACACTAAAATTATAATCTCATTGTTCAGATGTATATACTAAATCATTATATTTTATTTTATATTGTAAAGCACCTGATAAAATTCCGGCAATTGTTGCAATAATAATGATAATAAAAAGAATTAAACCTCCGGCTTCAATTCAATTTTTAAAATATGATTTTAAATAACTTTTTAAAATTTGGCGCATTATTATTCTCCATCTTTCATTTTAATCAATTATAACAAATTTAAAAGTTATCGAAATAATCAAAATAACTATTTTTGAAATTAAGCGAATCGTCACTTCCAATAAGTTCTGCTAATACAAAACCAATTTGATCAATAATGTCTGTTGGTAACACTGGTTTTTTGTATTGTGAAATTTCATCACCAGCTAACCCATGTAAATACGTTCCAACAATTGCTGCTTCAAACAATTCATAACCTTGACCAACTAAACTAGCAATTAAACCAGTTAGCGTATCACCCATGCCAGCAACAGCCATATATGGATTACCGGTACCGTTAATATACACGCGATTACCATCCGTAATAATTGATTGATATCCTTTTAAAACAACAATAATTTTATACTTATTAGCAAATTCTTTTGCAATATTAATTCGATTACTTAAAATTTCTGGCACACTTTTATTAATTAAACGTGATAATTCCAATGCATGGGGTGTTAAAATTGCTCGTCCACGTAATTTACGTAATAATGAGACATCTAGAACATTAATTCCATCAGCATCAACAACAATTGAACCTTTATAATTATCTAAAATATAATTTAAAATATTATATGTCCGTTCTGTTTTTCCTTTTCCCATTCCATAGGCAACTACATTAACTTTGTTTGTTAATAAATCTAAAATTCGGGCTCGATCAGAAGCATCACAAAACGTAATTTCTGGAGCAGTATTATTGGTTTTTCCTAATAATTCTGGGGATAATGCTCAAATTACTAGACCAATTCCAGCATTTAATGCCATATTAGCAACTAAAGTCCCAGCATTTAAATATTCTAAACTTGAAGCAAAAATAAGTAAATTTTTATAAATGCCTTTGTGTGAAATTAGTGAGCGGGAATGTAATTGGACACTATCCGTATAAAATAAGTTGTTATCAATTAATTTTGTGCAAATCCTATTAATTTCTTGCTTATGAAACTCCAATTGTCATACAACAACCTTTCCTAAGTAAGGAATAATATCATAATTAATAAAAGCTGATTTATAAGTAAAAAAAGTAACAGTTTTATTAGCCTTAATTGCAATTGTTGGAATTGTTGCACTATCATTTTCAATTCCACTTGGAATATCACATGCTAAAACATATTTTTGACTTTCATTAACTTTTTTAATAATTTCAGCAATGGCAGGTGGCATTTTTCCATGATAACCAATACCAAAAATGCAATCAATAATAATATCAGTTCATAAAATTACTGCCTCAATATTATCATCAAGAAAGGTCATTGTTACATTTCGAAACTTTTTAACTAATGAATAATAATATGCCACTTCTGGGGTTTTAGCAGTATCAAAGGTTTTTTTATCAGTGCAAATATGAATATGGATCTTTTTTGTTCCATCATAATCACTAATTAATTTTGCTAAACAAAAACCATCCCCACCATTATTACCAATGTTAGCTAAAATTAAAAAACTATGAACTGCTAAATTCAAATGATGAAATAAACCTTCGGCTGCTTTCGCCATTAATTTAACTGCTGAAATATCAAATTGATTAAAAATAAAATTTTTAAGATTTTTAGTGTCTTGTTGATTACTAATATAAAGCATATTTCTTAACTCCTTACTTATTTATGTTAAATTAAAAAGAAAACCATATTAGATTCCTGGTTTTTTTAAAATTTCAACTTTTTCACGATAATTTGGCATATATTTTTCAACATGATATCAAAACTCCTTAGAATGATTATGATGAACTAAATGTGATAATTCATGAATAATTACATATTCCAATACTGTCGGATCAAAATGAATTAACTTTGTATTTAAAACAATTTTTTCCGTTTGTGGATAACACACACCTCATTTACGAACCATTGCTTTAATTGTTAAATTTTTATAAGATAAATTCATTATTGTTACTCATTTATTTAATAACTGTTCAAATTTATAACTAAATTTTTGTTTTAAAAAATGGTGTAACTTTTTAACATTTTCATCATAACTACCAGCATCTTTTAATAAAAAATATTGTCGATTAATAATTTTTGTATGAATATTTTCATTGGTTAATTGCAACGGATATTTTTCATTAAAAACATAAACATAACCTATTCCGTTTGGATTAATGACAATCTTTCGATAATTATCGTGAACATTAATTACCGTAATAATTTTTTTAATATTTTTATAAATTAGAGCTTCAATTTCCCAATCATGGGCATAACTAGGGGCCGATACTTTAATTTTGCCATTATTAACATTCAACACAATATTCTTCTGTTTTTTAATAATTAAATCATATTTAATTAAGTTGCCCTGATATGGTAGCACTTTTTCCAATGCCATGCTATTCCTCCCCCTATCATAAATATGGATTAATTAATGATTATCATCTATTTTATCATCATTTTCATTTTCATTCTCAAAATTATGGTGTAAATCCGATGATTGTAAAGAATTATTAGTTGCTGGTTTTTTTGTAATATCTTCACGGTATTTTTTTTCTGCTGTTCAAATTTTATCAATATCACCTAAAAAAACTTTACCATCATAAGAACTATCAACACGGGCATTGGGATTAATGCGTTGCTTACCACTTGGTTTTGGAACCGAACCAATTCATTCCGCTAATTCTGTTTTATCTAATGACATATGTTGTTTTGATTTTGGAATAATAATTGAATCATAGGCATTGAAATTTCCTTTTGAAGGCGAAGCTTCCGCACTAAAAATAGGGGCTGAATAATCACGATGTTTAATAATATCACCTTTTTTTACAAAATCACCTTCTTGTTCAACAAGTAATCCTGCTGGTGATTCATCAACAATTCCTTTTCCCTCTTTAATTGTGCGTAAATATTGGCCTTCTGCACCAACACGAATTGTTGGTTTTGAATTATCAGAATTATTATCTTCTTCCTCTGAAACAAGATGTGCTTCACCTTGCTCATGAAAAAGAGCATTCCGAGCCATTTTTGCTTTCAATAATGCCATTTTTGCTTTTAAATCATTTGTTGTTGCAACTGATTTGTTGTTAAAAGGAGTTTTTGTTTCTTCAATAGGAGTAAGTTCAGCTTGATTAACCATTTCTTTTTGTGGTGTTAACCCACGAGCACCAATTTTATCAGTTTCAAAATTAATCGCTGTTAAACGATTTTTTTGATCTTGTGTTAATGATTTTGCTTTTCGTGTTGTATGATAATAAGCTATTGCAAATCAACTACCAAAGAAGGTTAAGACTGGTCCAATAAATAGTAAAATAAAACCTGAATTAATTGGTAAATTTAACTTAAAAATATTTAAACCAGTTTTAGCACTTATTGGTTGACCAGCAAACACAACAGCCATTATTAATAAAATGCAAGATATTAATCCAATAACAAAAGCGCCACTTATGCCAAAAATTTTATAACCATTATTTTTTGAAAAATAATTTGGAATTAAATACAGCAATACTAAAAAACTAGAAATTCCAATTAAAATCCCCCCAACTAATTCTGGGTTTGCCATCACATTATGATATACTGTCATATTTGAAAACTGTAAAACTAAAAGAGCAATATCGTGTAATAGCATATCTGCAGAATTATAAAGGAACATTTGATTATTAATTTTATTTGCTAGCATAATTAATATTCCGAACAGTAACGCACTAAAAATTCCGCCAATTGTTAAGAAAGTTAATGACACTCTACGTAATTTCTCCATTTTTTTCACCTATCTTTTAACCATAACAAACCATACATATATTATTTAGGTATATACCGTAATTATACCCTATTTCTATCAAAACCAATAATAAAATGTAAAAATCGTTTGTTATTTATCATTTTAATTAAAACAAAATCCAACAGAAAAAACAATTTAAAATTTTAAAAATAAAAAAGATACTAGTTTTAATTTAAAACTAGTATCATTTCACATAATTGAAACACAACTTTCACTCAGGGTAATGTTTATTATTTTGATAATTATATTTTTGTTCAGAAATAATTAAATAATTCAGGGTATATATATTATGTTTATTAAAAATTGATTTGCTACTTAGTTTAAAGGAAAAAAAGAATGGACATATTTGTATCACAAATCATTTTACAGACTAGTTTGTTTTTTATGAAATAGACAAGGGAATTATTTTTAATTATTATTCTGAAACGATTGAAAGTTAATAGTTTTGTTAATTGATATTTGATATTTTAATACATTTAAAAAATATCTATATCCTTTCGCTTAACATCCCAACCACCCTACCAGAACTCCAAAAGATTGATAAATTTAAAAGTAAAATGAATTAGCTACTAATTGCTAACTAACCATTAAATAAATGTTAAACTTTATAATCCTGCATCAAAATAACGTATATCCAATTACATTATATAATATATTATTTTATTTTCAACAAGATAATTTACTTTAAAAATTAAAAACTAGTTTTATTTAAAACTAGTTTTATACTAACACTTTTTTCAATTGTAATTACTTCTTTTTATTTTTTTATTGTAATGTTGCAATAATTTTATAAAACGGCTGTTTTGTTAAAATTGATGCCATTTTATCAGACGATGCTAAAATTTTTGAATCTGGTTTTGCTCGAAAAACAAGTTCTTTTTTATCTGGATTATATGGTTTGTCAACTAAAAGTTCATCATATCATAAGTCTTTATATTGCTCGGCAAAATCTTTTCCCAACAGTTCTTTAACAACAGCATAACGAATGTCATTTAAATTATTTCCAGCATATGTTTCAGTTAGGTTAACTTTAATTTGTGCCATATTTTTTGGTTTTTTATTATTATAATTTAAATATTTACGGTGATCTAAAATAACATGAAATTTAAAAGTAACATTCGAATCATTGAAAATATTAGGGACACTACCACTTAAGTAAAAAGTACCGTTGAATTGATCATCAATGGTAATATCTAAGATACCGCCTTGCATAAAGGCTTGCATAATAGCTTGACTATAAAAAGCAGAAAAACGATTACAATCACCAGTAAATTCCATTAGGGTTGCTGCCATAATTAATTTATTTCCGGTTGGATCTTTTTTTCAATTATTATATATAGCGCTATTTAAATAGACATTTCCTAAGTTAACAACTGAATACACTTGGTCAAAAGTAACAGCTTCTGAAATAATTTCTAATTCACCAGTAAAATTACTGCCTTCTTTTGCAATCATTTTATAATTATTACCTTCCATAATAATTTGGACATCATCACTCATAAAATTTGTTCCATTTAAGACATTAATCACTGCTAAAACACGAGCAGGATCAGCGGGTTTACCAACTGCTTCTTCTGAATATGGTAATGAAGTGAACGTAATAATTTTTGTTAAATCATTTGTTGTTCAATCCAAATTAATTTTTTTTGTTAAAAATGGTTGATTCGTAACATCTGGCATTGAACAAATTATTGCTGTTTTCATCCCTGAAGCAAGATCAACATCAAAATTATCTGCATTATAATTTAACTTTTGAATAGTTGCTTTAATACTAGCAACATTTGGGATGACATGATAATTGGTTTTTTGTGTAATATCAACAACATTAGTACAACTAACAACTGAAGTAATAAAAGCCGAAGTAAATGTTAGGGATGCTAAAATCATCATTAATTTTTTCATACCTAAAAGATCCTCTATTCTAAAAAATTATTTAAAAATATTATTATAAACAAAGCAAGGGTGGACAATTTTCCTTTTTGAATTGAATTAATAATTTTGTTTTTCGTAATTGCGCTTTTAAAAATGTGCGACAAATGAGTAATTTAATAATTACTACAATCTTCATTTGTTGTAAAAATCGAATCAGCGCAGCAAATGGATCAATTGTAAAATTATTTATAAATAATTCATTATAAATTTCCGTGTTAGTTCAAATAACAAAAAAAGTAATTTTTTTAAGATAAAATCCATAAATAATAACTAGTGCAATTGTTAATAATAATGATAAACCAATAATAAGATAAAAAATATAAAATAAATTTAATAAAATTAAATACGGAATTCGTGCTAAATGTTGATTTTGAACTAAATTAATATAACGTTGAAAATTATAAGCTAATGTTATTGTTAATAAAATTAAATTTAATAATCATGTTAAAAGAACAAATCAATTTGTTTTAATCAATAATTTATAATGGTCAAATGATCATTGATATAAGCGGAAATTAATTAAAATTTGCATTAAAATCCCTACGACAAAAACAGAAACAAAGGAAATTAATACTACATAGGCTAAATTAAAAAGAACATTATCGAAAACAAAATTATTTACTGGATAAATAATTCCAATTCCTCAAAAGAAAAAAATATAAAATAATAATGCTAATAAAAAGAAACTAAGAAACTTATGATAAAAATTATTATGTTTTAGATTCATTGTTATCACCTTTTATTATAATTAATACCTTTAAATAATTATATCACTTTTTATTAATAAAAAATTGCTAACAATAGCAATTAATCATCTAACTTTAAAACAGTCAAAAAAGCTTCTTGGGGGACTTCAACTGAACCAATTGCTTTCATTCGTTTTTTTCCTTCTTTTTGTTTTTCCAATAATTTCTTTTTCCGAGTAATATCACCACCATAACATTTTGCTAAGACATTTTTACGCATTGCTTTAATATCTTCTCGTGCAATAACTTTATGATTAATGGCTGCCTGAATTGGAACTTCAAAATTTTGACGAGGGATAATTTCTTTTAATTTTGCACATAAGGCCTTACCACGTCCATAAGCAAAATCACGATGAACAATAATTGATAAAGCATCAATAATTTCATTGTTTAATAAAATATCCATTTTAACTAATTTATTAGGACGATAACCAATAAAATCATAATCTAACGAAGCATAACCTTTACTAATTGATTTTAACCGATCAAAAAAATCAAACACAATTTCATTTAATGGCATTTCATAAGTTAAAATTCGCCGTGTATCATCAATATACTCTAAATTAACATATGTTCCACGTTTATTTTGACATAATTCCATTAATGAACCAATATATTGCTCAGGAGTCATAATCGTTGCTTTGACAAATGGTTCTTCAATGCGATCAATTTTTTGCACAGCTGGTAATTCACTTGGATTATCAATACTAATCATTTCCTTATTTGTTAAATAAACATGATAAATTACCGATGGAGCAGTTGCAATTAATTCTAAATTATATTCTCGTTCTAACCGTTCTTGAATAACATCCATATGTAATAATCCTAAAAAGCCACAACGAAAACCAAAACCTAATGCTTGTGATGTTTCTGGTTCATAAACAAGGGAAGCATCGGATAACTGAATTTTTTCTAAAGCTTCTTTTAAATCTTTATATTTAGCGGAATCAATTGGATATAATCCACAAAATACCATTGGGTTTATTTTTTTATATCCTGGTAATGGCTGTTGAGCTGGATTAGCAACGGTTGTAATCGTATCACCAGCCCGAACATCACGGACCATTTTAATACTTGCTGCTAATCAACCTACTTCACCAGCAACTAATTGGTTTTTTTTAGCTTCTTTTGGTGTTTTAACTCCTAATTCAGTAACTTCATAAACAGCACCAGTATTCATTAATTTTATTTTTTCACCAACACGAACAATTCCTTGTTTAACTCGAATTGAGACCATTACACCACGGTATTTATCATAATATGAGTCAAAAATTAATGCTTGCAATGGATTATTATCATCATCTTCTAACGGCGCAGGGATATCTTTAACAATTGCTTCTAAGACCTGTTCAATATTTAACCCTGTCTTAGCACTAATTAATGGTGCATTTGTTGTTGGAATTCCAATTAAATTTTCAATTTCTTCTTTGACACGGTCTGGATCAGCAGATGGTAAATCAATTTTATTAATAACAGGAATAATTGTTAAATTATTATCAATTGCTAAATAAACATTTGCTAATGTTTGGGCTTCAATTCCTTGTGCTGCATCAACAACTAAAATTGCTCCTTCACAAGCTGCTAAACTACGTGAAACTTCATAGGTAAAATCAACATGCCCTGGTGTATCAATTAAATGAAAAATATACTCTTGTTGATCTTGAGCACGATATTTTAACTGAACAGAATTTAATTTAATTGTTATTCCTCGTTCACGTTCTAAATCCATTGAATCCAATAATTGTTCTTGCATTTCTCGTTTTTCAACTGTCCCTGTTAACTCTAAAATCCGGTCTGCTAAGGTTGACTTCCCATGGTCAATATGAGCAATAATTGAAAAATTACGAATTAATTTTTTATCCATTTAAAATTAAAACCCTTTCTATAAACAGTTACATCTCTGATATTATTATACATAATTTTAGCAAAATAACCTGAAATAGCAGGTTTTAATAATAAATAATTATAGTCACATTGAATTTTTAAAATAAATACGATATAATATATTATATAATTTAAAAAATGAAACTCTGAAACAATTATTTTTAAAAAAAGATAAAATTATTAGTGTTTATTAATATCACGGAATGGGAATACTTGTGAGTACTAACTTTACAGAATATTACAATCAGTTAATGGCAGAAGTAACTTTAATTACGAATGTTGAAAAAATTTCTGATACAAAAAAAGATTGGTTGTATACATTATTAAAAAATTTAAAAACTTTTAATATAAAACAAATTAAGCTGCAACAACATGAAGGGTTAATTTACCAAATTATATTAGTAATGCCCTTAATGAATATCGCAAATTATATCGACAACATTTAAAAGTTAATTTAAACATGCGACAAGAAAATTTACGAATTTTTGAGTATTGTAAAAAACAACTACAAACTAATTATGGCAACAAACTTAAAATTTTACGAGAATCAATCATTAATTATTATTACTTAAATTATTTAAAAGATAAAATTGAAGAAACATTAAAAATTATTAGTTTGTCCGCACGAACATTATAAAAAGAGTAATTAGGACATAATTACTCTTTTTATAATGTCAAAATTGTTCATCATCTCAAATTTTATTTGTACTATGCTCATTAATTCGAACAAAAACAATTGCTAACGTAATTCCCATTATTGTTGCAACAGCAATTTGAATTGCATCAGCAATTAATTCAACAATTGCAACATCAGGCCCAAAAAAGAAATAACTATACAAAACATATAATAATAACATTAAAGAACTAACAAAAATAGCACCATAGCGACTTAAAATGCGAGCACCAAAATAAGTAATTAAAAACATTAAAATTCTAATTAAAATTGAAATAGGAATAAAAATAAAACCGCCAGTAACAAGATCAATAATTGTTACATACAAAATACCACTAATTAATAACATTGGCCCTTTAATTAACGTTATTAAACCTAAAAATAACCCATCTGCTAACTGAATAATCCCTTTACCAACACCAAAATTGAACTGAATAAATTGGGAAATATAAGCAATAACTACTAACAAAGCAGTAATTAATCCTGTTGTTGCTAAATATTTTAGTGATTTTAAACGATACATTTTAAATAAAAATATTTTTAACCATAATTTCTGACGAGGCATTATGATAGTAATTTTTAGCATCAGTTACTTTTTTTCCCTCGCGTTGTAAACGCGTAATTAGCAAATAACCATCTTCAACTTTAACTTTAATCCCTAATTTTGAAATATCAATAATTGTCCCATTTACAAAATCAGCGTCTTTTTCCGCTAATGGCTCTAAAGTAATCATTGCTTGGTGCAATTTATAATGAATATTATTAACAGTTGTATAAGCAATTGGTCATGCATATAATCCACGAATTTGGTCAACAATTTTTTGTTTTGGTAAAAACCAATTTACTTTTTCTTCATCACATGTAATATTATAAGCAAATGTTGCTTGACTATCATCCTGTGGTGTTCCTTTAATTTTATCAGTAATAATATCTAATAAATATTTTTCAATCATTGTACCTGCTAAAACCATTAACCGGTCATGCAAAGATGAGGCTGTTTCGGTGGCACTAATTGGAATTGCTGTTTGAACATACATTTCTCCTGCATCCATTTTTTTAATCATTTTCATTAGTGTAATCCCTGTTTCTCGCTTACCATAAATAATAGCCTTATGAATAGGAGCCCCACCGCGTAATTTTGGTAATAATGAAGCATGAACATTAATACAATTAATACGTGCTAATTTTAAAATTCGCTCTGGAATAAATTGCCCATAAGCACACGTTACAATAACATCTGGTTGGAAAGTTCCTAACTCTGTATAAAGATCATTAATTTTTTCTGGTTGAAAAACAGGAATCTGATTTGTTAAGGCAAATTCTTTGACTGGGGAAAATTGAACGAGTTGCTGACGTCCAATTTTACGATCAGGTTGGGTAACAATTCCAATTATTTCAATTGTTGGCGCTAACTTTTGTAAAGCTTTTAAAACAGCTGTTGCAAAGATTGGCGTTCCCATAAAAATTACTCTATATTTCTGCATCTTTTTTCCCTCCCTTAATTGGTGTTAAAGACCCCATTAAACGAACAATATGTTGATAAATAACAATCATTGCTAATGTATCCCGATTACAATATTTTAACATTTCTCCTCGAAATGATTTTTGTCAAATGGTAATTGGAATATTATTCTCCACCCGGCGACGAAAGATTTCACTCGCCATATCACCTTTTTGTACCTTTAATGCTTGATAAGTAAATTGATTATCAAATGCTGGTTGTGTTTTTTTAATTGAAGCTGAACCATAAAATTCTTTTTTATAAATCATAAAGTCCTGAAAAAAATCCATTAAGTCAATTGTTTTATTTCGAATAATCCTTAATTTTTTTTGGCAATCTTGATAAGTTGTCATAAGTTCCTCATTGCGGCTTTGATTAATTAAGATTGTTAAATAATTAATTAATTCGTCTAAAACCTTACATTCAAAACTCTTATAATAAGCAACATAAACTCCTCCGCCATGTCTAAATAAATCAGTAACTAAATGTTTAATTAGTGCTAAGCGTGGATCACCTTCACCATCTGCTAAAAAGGCATAATGTTCCATTGTCGTTTCATCTTGATAATCAAAGTGATTATCTTTAATAAGATGGACTGAATATTGAAACGGAATTTGCTGATAAGAATATGAATAATCAAAGCGAGGAACTGCCGCTTTCATTGTTTCAAAATCATACATATATATTGGATACTGATACTGTTCTAAAATTTGATTAATAATAGCAACCTTCTTTGGATCAACAACTGGGGCATTATCTTGAACAGCAAGAATTTGGCGTTGTTGTTTTTCTGAAAATAAAATTGGTTTTTTTTGTCGCGTTGATTGCTTAAAGGTAAATGGTAACACAATATCTTTTAACAAATCAATGTGTTCTTGATATTTTAATAATATCTTTTTTTCCATCCCATGGGTTAACTCAAAGACACTATGATGCGGTGGTAAATAACTAGTAACATGTTGGCAATAACCATAACGATCACCTTTTCCATTGAAACATTGTTCCTTGCTAAATAACGGAAAAATTGTTTCAACTGGTAGCATAAAATAATGTTTAATTAAAGCTAAATCATCAGTAATGATGCGATTCTTTTCAACACGTTTGGCAAATTGTCCAGTCATCATTTGCTGACAAAATTCTAATAAATTAATAGCCGGTAAGGTTTTGGTTGGCAATTTATAATAATCTTGAAACATAAACAACTGGTCATCATCAATATCACCAATCCGTTGATACTCCGAATTTAACAACATTAACGAAACCCGACTAATTGTTAAGCCTGCCCCAGTTAAAACATAATACTGATAGGCAACATCATAACCATATTCATCCTTAACATCCTTGTCAACATACATTTGTGCTTCTTTATCATATTTCCGACCAGTTGAAGCTTTAACCTCAATTAAATGATAAGTACCATTGGGAAGTTTCTTTAAAATATCACACTTTGTAATACAATTGTTATAAACAAAAGATGGTTCAAAATAAACATCATAGTTTGGATTTGCTAACACTTCAGTTGTCTTTTCAAAAGCAATTTTCTTGCTGTAATGTTCTAAATTAAAATAGGTATAATCACGCATAAAATATTCGCGCGCGCGTTGACCAACTTCATTCCCATCAGCAATTGTTTCACCGGGATAAAAATCAATTTGAACATCTGCCATCGTTGTTTGAATCTCATCTGGTAAAGTTCGAACATCATTACTATCCGTGTCCTCAGCTGCTGGTCAATAAGTTTCTAGCGCTAAATCATACAAATGTGGTTGAAATAAACCTTTTCCCTCATCATTTTCATCATCATCAATAAAAATAGCTTTATCAATTTTGGCACTGTTAATATTATCTTGCAAGTCAAAAAAGACCGAAATTTTTTGAGCTGTCACTCATTCTTGCACTGTTTTAAAATTACTTCGTGAAGCTAATGTTCAAGCAATTTTAAAACATTTTTTAAATCGTTTAAAATCTTCTTTTTTTAAAGTGATTTCTAAATCCATTATTGCACTTCACTTTCGTTATTTCGGATTTGCTTTTTAAAGACAAAGAAAATAAGATAGAACTTATTTTCTAGGGACAAATTTCTCTGGTTTTGGTTTTGGGCGTTCATCAACAGGAAGTTGTCCAGTTTTTCGCAATTTCCGTTCTTCTTCACGCTTTTTAAGCATTTCAGCACGATGTGCTTTATATTCTTTTCTTGCCGCAATTTTTGCTGCTTTTTTTTCTTCTTTTGTTAACTTAACTTTTTTTTCACTAATTTCAATTCGATGTTTTGTTTCTTCTAAATCAATTTCTTGGTTAACAATTCAAGTTGTTTCATATTGTTTTTTACTAATTTTTTTTGAAATACCTTCAATTTCAAAAGCTTTTTGTTCTAAAAAAGCATTTGTTTTTGCTTCATAAATATCAACAATAACATCAAAAATATCGCGATATTTAAATTCTTTTCCTTTACGAGCAATAACTTTTTCATATTCTAATCTTAAGTTTTTACGATTATCAGTATCTTTAATATATTGTTTAATTTTATCTTTAACTTGTTTTTTTCGTTTTTCTCGTTCAATGCGTTGTGCTTTTCGTCCCATAATTGAAGAAACAATTGCAAAAATAATAACTGCGACTACAATTACGACTAAAATCACATTCATTGTCATACTACCACCCAAAAAATTTGACATTATTATCTAAACTCCTTTTTTACTTTACTATTATTATGCACTATTAGCAATAATTTTTCAATTGTTTCTAATTTTCCAAGTTGTTTTCCTGCTTTTCACTCTGAATTAAGCAAGGAAAACATTATGATAAACATCTTGCACATCATCAATGTCATCTAACATATTTAACATTTTTTCAAATTGTTCAGCGTCATCACCATGTAAAGTAATCCGGTCATGGGGAAGCATTGTAATTTCTGCCATTTGAAATGTTGTAATCCCGGCTTGATCTAATGCCGTTTTAACACTATTAAATGCTGTTCCTGGCGCATAAACAACAATTTGTCCATCTTCAGCAACAACATCATTAATATCACAATCTGCTAGTAATAATAATTCTAATACTTCTTCAACCGTTTTACCTGTAAAAGCAAACACTGCTAAATGATCAAATAAATGCACGACAGCCCCATTAACTCCTAGTTTACCACCTGTTTTAGTAAAACAATTGCGTACTTCTGCCACAGCGCGGTTAACATTATTTGTCAATGTATTAACAATAATTGCACTGCCCCCTGGTCCATATCCTTCATAACGAATTGCTTGGTAATTTTCATTATCGTTTCCACTTGCTTTTTTAATCGCACGTTCAATAACATCACGTGGAATTTGTTTTGCTTTTGCTTTATCAATTGCATTCCGTAACGCTAAATTAGCATTGGGATCAACACTTCTTTCGCGTGCTGCTAAATAAATTTCTCGTGCAACACGATTATATAATACTGCTTTTTTCGCAGCTGTTGCTGCCGTTGACTGCTTGCGAACTTCAAATGCTCTTCCCATTTTTTCTCTCCTTTACAACCTAATTTTTTCTTATATATTATACCGTAAAATTAAATAAAGTTAGTGATGATAAACCATTAAGTATCCATTTTCTGCACCATAATATTTGGCAATTGTTCGAATAATCTTAAACCCATGCTTTAAATATAATTGTTGAGCAACCAAATTATGTTCATTTACTTCTAAAAAAATTTGTTGATATGAAAAATGTGTTAGAATATATTTTAACATTTGTTGACCATAACCTTGATGGTGATGACGCTTTTTAACTGTTAAGTGTATTAATTCAAAATCATTCCCACTATGCATTAAAATAAAATAACCATAAAGATTATTTTTGACAATTAATTTATAAACAAGATAATTTGTATTATTAATCATTTGAATTAAATTACGATATTTATAATAATTATGTGGATAATTTTCTTGTTCTAATAAAAATAATAATAAAGCATCACTATTATTAACTGGTTTTAAAATAACCATTTAACTTCAATCCTTTTTTAAATACTGTGGCTCTAAAGCAAAAATATCTTCAACTAATGTAAAATGCTTTTTTAGAACAAGATAATTTTGAACAAAATTAATTTCTTGTAAATCATAACGAAACTCATAACCTGGAAATTGCTTTGTAATTTCAATACAAGTTTCATAATCAAGAACTTGCCTTGGAATCACCTCTACACCATTACTAATTACCGCAAAATATCGTTTTCCACTCCGCGCATCAAGCATTGAAACAACATTATCTAGCCCAGCCTGATAAAGTAATGTATTAATTGTATAAACATTAATTGCTGGATTAATTACTTTAACTGTTTTCACAATCGTCATTGGAATCCGAACACCAGTATAACTACCTGGACCAGCTGTTAAAAAAAAATTATTAATGTCTTTTAATTTTAGTTGATGTTGACCTAATAACTGGGTAATTGTTGGTAATGTTGCTTCAGTATGATGACGAGCATGGTTTTGGTGAACTTGACCAATGTTTTTTTGTTCTTTTTCTAAAATTAAAATTAAAAAATCAGTACTAGTATCAATAAATAGATTTAACATCTTATCCCTCTTTTCCTAATGCGCTTTGTAAATGTTTATTGTTGGTTTTAATGGTAAAAATTCGTTCATTCTCATTAATTATCTTAATGGTAATTTTAATTACCTCGTACTTTGAACTTAACTGGTTACTAATTCCCGCTGGTCATTCAATAATATTAATACTATCAGAAAAATGTTCAAAATACATTTCTCACTCTTCTTCTTGTTCTAAGCCTAACAATCGATAGCAATCCATATGATTAATAATAACCTGCTGATTTGTCCTATACTGTTGCATAATTAAAAACGTTGGTGAAGTAACAGGAGTAGTTACCCCTAACCCTTTTAATAAATATTTTGTAAAAGTTGTTTTCCCAGTGGCTAACGGTCCATCTAATAATAAGCATAAATTAGGATGTAAAAACGGAGCAATTTTTTCAGCTAAAAGTTTTGTTGCTATCTCATTTTTAACAATTATTTTCATCAATATCCCACTCTCTTTTACTAATTATATCTAGGAATTAATTATTGTGCTAGACTTTTAGAAAAATATGTAATAATTAAAGTGCAGAAAAATTAGAAAGGTTGTTATAAATAAATGAAAGATATTTTAATTATTGGGGCTGGGCCGGTTGGATTATATGCTTGGAGTTGTGCTGGCATGTTAGGATTAAGTGGCTATATAATTGAAGGAAATGATAGTCCTGGTGGACAACCATGAGAATTATATCCAGAAAAACCATTATATGATATGCCCGGATTTGGCGAAATCAAAACTAAAACATTTATTGAGAATTTAATTAACCAAACAAAAAAAATACGGGGCAAATAACATACATTGGTAAAACTAACATTAGTAATATCCTTACAACAACTGATGGATTTACTATTACTTTAACAACTAATGAAACATTTACAGTTAAAACAATTTTAATTACAAGTGGAAATGGTGTTTTTACCCCCATTCGCTTAAAACAACTTGACCCTCACCAGGAATATGAAAACTTATGATACGCTGTTAAAAACCCAACTCTTTTAACAAACAAGAAAATTGTTATTCTTGGTGGTGGTGATAGTGCTGTTGATTGGGCAAATCATTTGATTGAAGATAACATTAGTAAAGATGTTACAATTATCCATCGTCGAACATTATACCGAGCTAAAGAAAACAATGTCCAAAAATTACAACAAAATAAGGTGACCGAATTAAAACCTTATCATGTTAAAACAGTTGAGACAATTGATAATAAAATTACCGCTTTAACATTAGAGCATGAAACAACACATAAACTATTAACTATTACAGCTGATTATTTTATTGTTCAATATGGAACAAAAGTTGCACCAACAATGTTGCAACAATTAACTTTAACAACAACTCCAATGTGAAAAATTATTATTGCACCAACTGGGCAAACAAGTCATCCTCATATCTTTGCGGCTGGAAATAATGCTTATTATGAAGGAAAATATTATAATATGGTAACTGGATTTGGTGAAGCTATTAATGCGCTTTATAATATTACAAAAATTATTCATGGTCAAAAATACCATCCTGGTTATTTAAGAGATATTAAAAAATAAGTTAGGAATAACTTATTTTTTTTAGCCTGTTAACTTATAAATTTCTTTATTAGGTTCATCCTTCTCTATTTTTTTCGTATTTTTACGTAAAGTTTCTTCTCGTTCTCACATTTTTTGATATGGCATTTCTGGTTCCGTTAAGGTAATAAAATCATCTTCATATTTTTTACGACGTAGAATTCGCATTTTATCTTGACGTTTAGTTCAAATTTTATAAACAAGTGGTAACCGTAAGAAGATGCCACGAACAGAACCGGGTGCTCAAAAGATTGAATTAGCAAAAATAACAAACAAGGAAGCAAAGATTAAACCAAAGAAGAAATTTAATAATTTTTGTCATCCTCAAACTGGTTGTAAATCAATATTATAAATTTGATTAGGATTATGTGTTTTTGAAAAAAATAAATAATTAACTAAAATAGCAATAATCATTGGCACTAACAAAATCATTCAATTTCGAAAAACACCTTTAAAGTTACTATTATAAGTTAAAAATATTCAATTATAACATCACAAGTATAAAAACCGCAAAAAACTCATTAAGCAAGTAATAATTAAAATACTATATAATGCAGCTGCTAAATTATTAAAGCCAAAACGTCATAGTAAAGCACTAAAAAAACAAAAGACAATGTTAAGACAGCCAATAATGAAAGTCGGAATTGCGGTTTGTTTATAATTTGCTTTAGCATATACCAAAACATTTGCAGGTTCAGCTAAGACAATAAAAACAGAACTTAAAGCAACTAATAAGGAGAAGGTTGGTTGATAAAAGATGCTTTTAAAAATTTCGCGTTCTTGTGATGTTCATGGATTTAATGTTGAATCGCTAGTTCGAATTTGTTCAATAATTTGTGGCGCATACAATGTTGTCACAAAATATGGTGATAAAATAAACTGGTTAACAAACAAGAACCCAGCTATCATAAAAGCGTATGTTTCAAATTTCATATAACTCTGTCAATCAACCCGACCATTTTTTGCTGTTCATGCGGCAAAAAACTCACGGAAGGAATTAATTAAAATTATCATAATGCTACGAACTCCAACCGTAATTGTCATATATAGCGATAAGGTTGATGATATTCGTAACCCTAATAACAGCGCCGTAATAATAACATCACCGTTAATTAACAATGTTTCTCCAATATTTTTAAATACAACAATATTACTTGATTTAACTAGTTGCATGTTATCGCGTTGGCGAGCAATACGAACTCAAGGATAATGTAACTTAATAAATAAATAAACTAAACTTCCTTTCATAACAGAATAAAGTAAGAAAATTAAAAAGACAAAAAAAGAATCCACTGCAATTGAAATTATGTAGAAAACAATTGAATATGAGATTAAATCACAAATCATTAAAATTAAACGGCGTAAATGATTATTTTGATCAGCTTGCATTAAGTTTTCATATGCTGCCGTTCAAAATAATGCAATTAAGTTTTTTGACCCAATAATAAATATAATTAAAATCATTTTTCATAACGGATAACTAATTGTTTTATCATTTTGTAAAATACTAAAATTCTTTTCAAATAAATAAATATAAGCACTATACCCAACAGCAATGCCAATTAATAAAATAATGCCAATGTACCCTGATATTTTATATTGATGCTTTGCTGTATTAACCATTTCATTTGCTTTAATTCAATCTTTTTGTAACAATGGTTTTACTAAAAAAAAAACAGTAATGGCTCCTAAGCCACCTTCCACTGTTCCTAAAAAAGCAACAATTGCAACGCTATTCTTTACAAACCCATTAAACTGCGAACCATAACTACGAATTAATAAATACATTAGCGTAAATTGAAAACATGTTCCAATTAACGAAATAAAAGCCCCGATTAAAATACTAAAAATTCCTCTTCTTGTTGACAATTACTTCACCTCGTTCCTAATATTTTTATTTTATAATATTTTCTGGAATTTTAATAATCTTTTTATTTAAATAACTTAAATGGTCTGGCAATTGATGAAAGATTAAGGTTGTTGCATATAAAGCAATCATATACTTCTTTGTTTCTTGTTTTGCTCCATATTTAACATCATTAATAATGGGGTGATGTAAATAACTTAATGAAGCCCGAATCTGATGTTTACGGCCAGTTATTAATGTTGCTTCCAATCACGTTGCATTTGATATCTGAGCTTGAATTTTAAAATGTGTTTTAACTACTTTAGCCTGTGGTTGCTCTGTTTTAGTAAAAACCATTTTTTGTTTATCTTCTTCTTTATATAAATAACCACTAAGGGTAAAATCAGTTTCTTGAATAATTCCTTCACACTTTGCTAAATATTTCTTTTCAATAAATTCTTTTTGGTTAATTTTAGCTAATAACAAATCTAATGTAATTTTATTTTTCGCATATAGCACTAATCCTCGTGTTAATTTATCCAATCGATGAACATGGGAAATGACAAACGACTGTTCATTCTGTGGATTATATTCATCTTTTTGGATTAAATAATGTTGCATCATAGCATCTAATGAAGTATGAAACTTTGAGTGCATTTCTACTCCATGTGGTTTATCAACAACAAGAATGTTATCATCTTCATAAACAACTTGTAATGGTGCAACATTATTATAAGTTGCTGTCTGGTTTCGTTCTGTTACAACTAAATTTTTATCAAAAATAATAATTTGGTCTCCTAATTGAAGTTTATAATTTCGTTCTTTCATTACTTTGTTATTTACTTTAATTTTTTTATTACGAAATAACTTATAAATAACTGATAATGGAGTTGTTTGAAACATTTTTTTAATAAAATTAAAAATTGTTTGATTAACATCATTTGCTTTAACTGTTAAAGTAACAACTGTTTTTGGTTCCATACTTCCCCCGTTTTCCTAGTATTAATTATATAATGAAAGTTAACCATTATCCGAAGAAAAAACATTCTAAGCTATTATTTTAGAATGTTTATCATTTTTTGCTTTCTGTTTTTCTTTAACTTTTAAGATATTTGCTTTAATTTCTGCAATTTCAGCCACATCTGTAATTTGATTAAATAAATGATATAACATATAATTTTTTTCTTTTTCTTTCAAAAGATGTTTATCGAAGAAAGCAACTGTCTCATCAATTGTTTTCATTAACTCATAAGCTTGTTCACGAGTAATGCTATTATTTGATAATGGCTTTTTCACCAATGTTGGTAGTTGTGTTACAAAAGCATAGTCTTCCAATGCTTTTTCTTTTTCAGTATAATAGAAAATTCGAAAAGCACTCACTTTTGCTCCAATTGTTTTAATAACATTACGAACATCAGTAACTTTTGTTGACAACATATTTTTGATAAAGACTGCAATAATAACAGTAATTGTCCCAATTGAAATAATAATTGAAACAATCAAGTCTAAATCAACACCAAATTTTGTTGCAAACATTGCTTTAATTAAAGTAAAACCATTTTGAATTAGTAAAACAGTAATAAAGAAACTAAAGTTAGTTGCTTTTCATCATTTATGTGGAACTAAAACTTCTGTTTGACGGTTCAACACATATCAGAAGAAATATGACACTAAGACTAATAAAATGCCATATATTAAAGTAATTAAGGTTGTTAAAAAGTTAAAAAAACTAAAAATTATTGTTAAATTTGTTAAAAAGTTTAAATACATTCGCGGATTAAAAATAACATAATCATTTGGAAAAGTTGTGGATAATCCATAACGAACTTCAAAGCGATGACGTTGTGCTATTTTAATAATAATGACAATATAATAGCATAACGCAATCAAGGCAATCATCCTCGTAATAAATAAATATGAATAAGCTATATTAATATTTGTTGCACGTTGATTTCATGCTGCACTTCAATCGGTTACATTATTGTTTTCTCCAAAAAATTAAAGGATAACAATGAAAAATCAATTAATGGATATGTAATACTCATTAAATTCTTATATGTTTCTTGCACTTGTTCAGCTGATTTTTTCCCAGCCGCAATTTCTGCTAAAGTTTTTGAAACATCGTTTTCACTATTAATCCGATCACGTTCATTAATAAATAAAATTAAAAATATAATAATTACCTATTTTTTTTAAAAAAAACTATAATTTTAAATGTTAAATTTTTAATATTATTTTGATAATAGATGTTAATTTGTTTGTACTATAAAAATTGTAACAAAAAAAGAAAAAATACAAATAAATTCTACTTGATGCAATATATTTTATATCGGTTGCAATTTTTTTATTATATTTCAATTATGTGATAAAATGAAAAAAAGTTAATAAGTTTTGTAATACGTCTTTTATTAATAATTTTCACAAGGCAAGTACTATTATTTTGATGATATTATTTTATGTATAATATTTTTAATTTTTATAGGAGAAAAATATGAAAAAATGATTAATTTTATTAGAAACATTTGGGATTGTTGCAACTTTTGGAACAACAATTTTTGGATGTAGTATAAAAATGAAATTAACTGAAGAAGAAGCAGAAAATGAATTATCCGACGATTTACACACATTAGAAAGTATTAGTTTTGAAGTAAAAAATTGGTAGTATTCATTATTCTTAGGTTTTTAATAAAATTAAGTAATTAGAAACAAATTAAGTTTCGCTTATAATTGAATGATAACAAAATTTATAAAAAATTCAACTTTTTTAAAAATATAATTTTTAGTTGAAAAAATAATTTATAAATTTATGAATTTTGACACACTAAAAAATACTTTTTAAAGTTATTGCTAATTTTAAAAGGTTTTTATTTTTTTATAAAGATAAAAATTGATTTTGAAATTGATTTAAATTAAATATATTAAATTCAATTTTTTCTTTATTATTTTTATTAGTTTTATCAACTTTCTCATCATTAATTTGATTATTAAGTCTTAACATAGAAGCAATTAACATATTGATAAATGTTTCTTTACAATATATTTTTGCGTCACGCCCTTTAACAGCCTTAATATAATGCGATACATCACCCTCAACATGACAACCAATATTATATTCTAATGATTGATTTACAATACCTTCTTCATTACTTTTAATTAATTCAATGGTTTCTAATAAAAATATTTTTTTATTACCATTAACATATGGTAAATGACATATTAAAAAATCTAATAATAATTTATAATTTCCAGTAAAGAAATATATTTTTGCTAATTTATATTTTATTCTATGAATTTTGATTCTATTTCGATTTGGGAATAATTGTTTAAATCTATTTTGATAAATGAAATTTATCTAAACTATATGATACAGTGTTATTTTTATATTTTGCTTTTACTGCTCTATAAATTTTTTTAATTTGTTTTTCACCATCACTTAATATTAATATTTTAGTATTTTGATTAATATCATAAGTATCCATTGATTTAAAAATTTTATCAATAAAATTATCAATATTAGATTTATTATTTTTATTCTTATGATTTTTATTCATCATTTGAAAAACGCCTTTTTTCTTTTTCATTTTTATTCTGGTTTTTGTTGACTTTTCTTCATCAACACCAACATGCATAGTCGCAAGAAATATTTTATTTTCAATTTTTTTATTTTCTCGCATTGGTTCAAAAGCTCTGTCAATTTGAATATATAAAACATTATTTGGAATTTTAATTTTATTGCTATTTTTATTACTAATGTAATCGGTTTCTTCTAAATCGGCATTTTTAAAAATATTAGATATTGTTCTTTCACTAATATTTGCATTCTCTGTTGTATGTAAAATATCTTTATATCTTTTTCCATCACCTATAAAAGACATATATTTATTTTTTAAATTTATTTCA
The DNA here is from genome assembly GCF_964020235.1 of Spiroplasma endosymbiont of Seladonia tumulorum. Taxonomy (NCBI): domain Bacteria; kingdom Bacillati; phylum Mycoplasmatota; class Mollicutes; order Entomoplasmatales; family Spiroplasmataceae; genus Spiroplasma; species Spiroplasma endosymbiont of Seladonia tumulorum. Next base: position 523,381 of record NZ_OZ026545.1, read on the forward strand.
ATTCTTTCGTATTTTTTTAAACCTAATTCTTCATCTAAAGGATAACGATTTATATTTTCTTTTTTTCTTCATCATATTTAACATATAATCTTCTTTTAATAAAAATATCTCCATATTCTGTTTTAATTGTTTTTGGCAATTTTGATATCACCTTATATCCTTGTAATATTTGTCCTTGTTGATATAATTTAAATATCTCATTATCTCTTTCAATCAAGAAATTTTTAGTTTCATTGTTTGTTTCTATTATTTTATCTTTTTTATAATCTTCTAATAAATTTTGTTTTAATTCCATTTTATAATTTCCTTTCATATAAACAAATTATTTTAAAATATGATACTCAATACTTCACATAATCTTATCAAAAAAAGGAGGCTATTTAAAAATGCAGGATTTTACCAAAATTAATAACAAAAAACGGATTACTAGTTATAAATATTTAAATAAAAAAATGATTTGAATTTTAGTGACTATAATTTTGGTTTTGATTGAGAAGTATTTAAAGACTTTGTTGGTGATAGTTATGCCCGATATTTTACTTCACTAACTTTTTTTAAGTTTGTTTCAGCGGGGCGTGGTACTAATAAGACATGAAATCACATAGCAGAAAAATTATTTTTTGCTTGTAATTTTACTGATGCTTCATCTAACATTTTACGAAGATATGCCAATACCCATGAAGATACTACATTTGGCGATACAATTAATGTATGTAATTATTTATACGATAAATATGGGATTGATATAGGACCCGACAATGAAAATGGCATTGTTTGACCTAAAAATGTTAAAGAAGGTGGCGAAATTGTTTTTCCTAGTGGTGTGAGAATTGCTTTTGCGGGTTATGCTAATGGTAATAAAATTATAGGAAAAGTTGGTAAAGGCAGTGGTATTATATCAGCGTGAACAGATGAAATGATACATGCTGAAGAAAAAGAAATTTTAACTGATAAAGAATTAGATAAACGTTATAATAATTTGCGAATTTCCATGTTTAGATCAAAAAGCTTAAAAGTATCTTATGAAAAATATACTGATGAAAATGATAATGAACAATATAATTTAGATAATCCTATTCCAGTAAAAGAATTATCTTGGACATTTCAAGAATGAGACAACATAGCAAAACAATACATAACAGTAATAACATATTTTCATAAAACATATTCTAATCAATTTACTTTTAATCCTTTTGATAAATACCATGTCTTTTATGAAAAATTTGTAACCCCATATTTACCCTTAAATGAAAGAATTAAAAATATTTTAAAAGAACACAATCAAGTATATTCAGAAAACAAACAAACATTTAATGGTTTGGGTATTTTTAATTTACGATTAACAATGGGTGCTGTTTGAAATAAAATACCTGATATTACTAAAAAACTTGTTTTAACAAACAAACAAGAGCAACCTGATTTATTTGAACTTGAATACTACGGATTTGAATATAACGATAATGACCCCAGTATTTATGTTTTACGAAATTATCGTAAATATATTAAAGAGTATAATTTACAAGATTTTTATAATTCCAATACAAAACAGTATCAATTTGATAGTTATTCAATTGGTGTGGATTATGCTAATGGTAGTGAAGACCACACGGTGTTTTTATTTAGTGGTTATAAAATTAATGAAAATAATGAATATGATAAATATTTAATTGAAGAAAATGTTGTTACACCAAAAAACGCAATGAATTTAAATGAAATAGTTGAACATTACGGGCAATGAATAATTAATACATTTGATAAATTTGATGGTTTTGAATATGCTACATTTCATTATGATATTAATGCACACGACTTTATGCAAAAATTACAAGAAGATATTTACCCTTATTTAGGCTATAAAATTAATATGTTTAAAGCCAAAAAACATCAGACATCTCTTAATAAAGAAGCAGGTATAATCAATCGCGTAACCTGAATAAGAAAAATGTTTGTTCAAGGTAAAATATATGGCATATTAGATAATTTCCCATTTTTAGATAAGTGCATTAGTGAACTAAGATTTAGTGATACCAAAACAAACACACCCGATAGTAAAATGTACCATGACCCATATGATGCTTTGTTTTATGGTTCTTATCCATATCGTTTTAAAATGGGAATATAAAAAAGGTTTTAAAAACCTTCTAAAATTTATAAATTTTATTTACTTTTTATTTATTAAATAATTAGTATTTAATGATTTTTCTAAACTAGGTGATTTTTCTTGTATTTTATTACCATCATCATTTTTCAATAGTTCAGGATGACAATTTTTATAACTTAATTTAAGATGTTTTCTAACTAAATTAAAATCTAGTATCTCAACTTCAATTTCATCACCAACATCAAAAAAATCTCTAATATCTCTAACAAAGTAATCTGAAATATCACTAATATGAATTAAACCATCAGCCTTTTCTGCTCTTCAAAAAGCACCATAAGGTATAATGTTTGTTATTTTAACATTAACTTTATTTCCTTTTTTATACATAAAATTAAATATACTTCCTTTCTTTAAATGCTTTAATTATATCATTAAGACTATAAAAATCATTTGCAGGAATTGGGCGAGCGGTTGATTTTCTTAAATTTTTGTGATATAATGACTTACAAGTTAAAAAAAGTTTTGAGGTTCTTTCAAACAAATTTGGGAACCTTTATAAAATTCTTCGCTTAACGCTTAGAATTTTTCCCAAGTATTTTGAAAAGCGCGGCAAGAGTTTTTTTAAACTTTAAGGCATTTTTCACAAACTATAGAAAATCCCGCGAGCCCAGATTTAGTACAATATAATCACAATAATAACCATTATAATTCATCTCCTTTCTAAAATATATTTAAATTGCTTGACTTGCATATATATATATATATATAATAATGTCAATAGATCTTGATAAAAAGTTTCAAGATAAGAAAGGAAATTATACAAAATGAAAAAACTTTTAAGTTTATTAAGTGTATTAACAATTAGTAGCTCTGCAATCCCAACAACAATTGCTGCAAGGCCTTATCAAAAAGAAAATAATAACAACAATCTAAGAGAAACAATGGAATCAAATTCAAATAATTTAGAAACTTCAAATAGAAATAAAAGAGAAGATGAAATTACTTACGTTTCCGAACTTTTAGATATTAACTTAGAAGTAGCAGTACCAACTGTTGCTCAAACAGAATCTTTATCTTGTGGCCCAGTAATAGCAGAGTCAATTTTAAGATCTTTAGGTCTTAGAAATTTTAGAACGCCAGATACTCCATTATATTCATGTCAACAACATTTAATTGGTAATATGGAAACAACATTGCAAACAGTAGATAATTTCAACTTTTTAGGAGGAGGAACCATTGTACCAAATTGAACAAATACAGTTAATAATTACATTATTAATAATAGATTAAATAATTTTAGAAGATATGTTGCACATTCATTAAATCCAAGTATTAATGACCCCACACTTGCTGGAAGCACTAGAGTTGGCGTTGATTATAATAATTATACAAATTTGAATATTTTTCTTAGTTTATTTTATAATAGTTTAAATAATAGTATGCCAGTTGCTTTAGGTTTTACAGGTAGATTTAATGATAATGAACCACGACGTAATCATTTTATTTTAATTAATGGTATTTATAGAAATACTTCAACAGATAATAATTTATATTTTAACTATATGGATCCAGATGGTGGTGTTATGAGAAGATTTTCAAGCAATCAATTAAATTCTTTATTATCTAATGGTGGTTTTTTAATTTATCACGATCCACGAACAATGGGGCATAATATTCAAATACACGAATCAATGGAAATTGGTAGTGCTTTATGTAATAACCCCACAACATCTCTTGATGCAGCAGCAGGAACCGGTGCTGCAATTGGAGCAACAGTTGGTACAGAAACTGTTCCTGTTTTAGGGACTGCAATTGGAGCTATTATTGGTACATTATTAGCTTTAACAATTAGAATTGTTAAATGTAATTAAATGAAAAAAATATTAAGTCCTTTAAGTTCAATCACTTTAATTTGAACAAGTACAACAAGTTTAGTTGCTTGTAATACAACACAAGAATATACAAAAGAACAATTAGCAAAATTAAAAGAAGAAAATCAAATAAATACAAATAAGCAAAAAATAAAAGACAATTTAGAATGAATGGCGCCACAAGAAAAACCATTTAACAAAATTGATAATAAATGATATTTTGTTGTGTGGCATGGTAATGTAAATGATGATTGAAAAATTATTAAATTTAAATATGATAAGTATGAAAAAAATAAAGTACTTGATAAATATAATAATTATGAACTTCAATTATTTCAAACCGGAAAAGCAGAACAAGGTTATTGAAAAAGTATTTGTTTAGTTGATAATAATGGAATATCCAAATATTTTGCGTGAAGTTTTTATCCTAATTATTTTAAATCAGTTTATCGTTGAAATAATGATAGTGAACCAAACACACTAATTATTGATTCAAAAACCGGACAAATAAAAGTTAAAAGAGAATAAAAAAATATAAAAAGTCATTTATTAAAATGACTTTTTATATTTCTAATGTAATTAATGAAATTTTTTCATTATTTTTATTAAATAATTGTAAATTATTAATATTAATTTGTTTTTTTTCAGTAAAAATTGTAATATCATAATTTCCATAACCCCATATCCCAGATATTTCAATTTGATTTAAAATAAATAGTTTAACATCATAAGTTATTTTAATACTATTTTCAACTAAATTTTTAGTCATACTTGTTTAAACCGCCTTAGAATAAATTAATCTATATCGTTGTGAAAAATAGTTTAAATATTCTTCTATTTTGTAGTTAGAAACAATTAAATTAGTTAAATATTTGCCATATTCTCCATCTGATAATTTAATTTCAGCAGGAATAAGAGAAGGAATGCTATTTGTTTCTAATTCATTTGTTATTGATAACCAATTAAAATAATTTGCTTCTAATTGATAAATGGGGTTTTCTGAAATATCATTATTTTTAACATTTACTTTAATTTCATTATTTTTGTTGTTATTAATATTAACTTGTTGCTTTAAATTTCAATCTGTAATTTGCCCAGTTTTAAATGAAATAAAAGGTAGATTTGGCTCAATATCATTATTTCAACGATAAACTGATTTAAAATAATTAGGATAAAAACTTCACGCAAAATATTTGGATATTCCATTATTATCAACTAAACAAATACTTTTTCAATAACCTTGTTCTGCTTTTCCGGTTTGAAATAATTGAAGTTCATAATTATTATATTTATCAAGTACTTTATTTTTTTCATACTTATCATATTTAAATTTAATAATTTTTCAATCATCATTTACATTACCATGCCACACAACAAAATAATATTTATCATCAATTTTGTTAAATGGTTTTTCCGTTGCATCAACTTTTTCTTAATAATTTATTGATGTTGGTGGAGTAGAGCCACCACTAAAATTAAAATATGATGAATTTAATTTAACTTTACAATGTTCAAATTCTCAATATCCAGTTTCTACCTCTCTTGGATTAGATATTAATTCAAAATAATAAGGGGCAAATAATTTAACATCATCATTATAGCCTTTATTAATTGCATATTTACTATATGTATAATTTAATAACATGTATATCACTTGTTTAATTCTTTTTACATATCTTTTATGTAATTCACTTGGATTGTCTAATTTTCAATTCTCAAATAAACCATCAATAACATCTTCTGGTTTTTGTCCTTCGAATTTTTGGCGTAATTCAGCCGCTTTATTTGTAGGGTTGCCTTTTTCATCGTATTTTGCCCCTTGAAATTTTCGATCATAATTATAACGATAAGTTAAATAATTTAATAAAACTTTTTCTAAACCATTATTTTTTATTAAACTTAAAATATCATCTGGTTGAATATATATTTTTGCAATAAACCACGGTAAAAAACTTTTGGTAAATCAATATTGAAATATTCGTACATTAGGTTTTGTTTCAATTGGCATTGATAGTAAAGGTACTAAACTAGCGTTTTCAACTATTGATGATGGATAAGAATAAACACCATTAACATTGCCTCAACACTTAATATTTCCAAATAACATTGATTTAGGGTATTTAATTTCAATCCCAGTAAATACTGTGTCTTCGGGTAATGATTTTTGTAATACTAAATGAATACTATTTTGGTTTTTTCATTTAAAGTCAGTTATTTTAACTAAATGAGTGAATTTAATAATATCAACACCATCAGGTGAATAAGGGCGTTTGTATTCTTCAATGATATAACCATTCATTTTTATTGTCTTCACTAATTGTTTCGTTAATAGATACTATTTTTAAGTCATAGGATTCTAAAAATTCTTTGTCTTTTTTTGAAATATCATTAATTAAAATATCTTTTTCATCAATCATTACATAACTTGTGCTATTATCTTGGACTGTGGTATTTTGTTGAATTTGTAATTTAAAATTAAAATCACTAATTTCATAACCAGTTATTTTAATATATTCATCTTTGTCAATAAAACCTATTTTAACGCTATTTTGAGAGTAGTTTAAGATTGGTTTTTGCTTTGTCTTAACAAGATTTTATTAATTTTATAAATATATAAGGTTCTAGCACGGTCTTCAGTAAATAATTGTTCTAAATCAGGGTCGCTGTATTGCGATTGACTAGCAAAATCTAATGGAATACTATCAATTGAATAGTCAATTGGTTCATCATTTTCTGCTAATTGTGCTAACATTTTTTCAGATGGTTTTAACATTATTCTTGTTCTCCTTCTTCAATAGGCGTATTGATAATAGTTTCGTTGTTTTTTAATTGTCTGTTTAAAGTAGCATTAACTGGTAAGCGAACATCAACAATTAACTCATCAATATTTTTAATATTGAATGTTCTACTGTTTAAAATCGCATTATCATATTTAATTAACTTAATAATAAATTCAGTTAATTTAATTTCTCTAATATATATCATTTGTTCATAAGAAGCGTTTGTTTGAATATTTACACCAGCAACTTCTGCCTGAGTTTGTTGTGCTCCCTTAGCAATGGCGGGAACATGATGTCGATTTATTTTATAGTAATTTGTTAATAATCAATCATATATTTTAGTTAATTGCTCACCTTTAAAATTACCAGCAATATAGTCTACTGGTTGAAAATTACTATCAGGGTCTCCTTCAACTAATAACAAGTCATTTTCAATAAATGATGCCAGCATTTTACTAATTTCTTGGTCAACCACACCAATAACTCCGTTAGTATTAATAGTAAATTTACCACTACTTAATAATGGATCTAACATTATCTTTTCAGCAATAATATCTAAAATACTAGCAAATTGTTTACCATAACGAGCAGAAGGCTCAAAATTAGGGATATTAGGAATAATTTCAATTGGAATAAAATTAAGTGGTAATATTTCTTCTTTTTGTAATGTTGTATAGTTATTTCATTTAGCATCATCAATATATAAGTCGGTAATAGTACTGTATAATCGTGTTTTTAACTTTCTAATAACTTTTACTTGTTTAGTTACATAATCAATTTCTAATTTTTCAGTAATAAAAATACTCTGGTCATTTTTAATATAAGGGTCATAATCAAAAGTACAAGATACTAAATTACCTAATTCATCATATTGGTCATTGTAAAAATCAATAGTAATAAAATTAAGTTTTGAATTATTAGCAAAAATAAAATAAGCGCCCTTACCATATTTATTGATTTTATATTCGTTATATCAATTCTTATTAGTGAAGTTTTGCATTTTTAAAAAGATATTAATTAATTTAGAGTTTATTTGTTGATTAGTAAGTGGATTATAAATGCTAATTTCTAAATCTCGCGGATTTAAAAAATTAGCATTATCTTCACAAATTCTTTTTTCTAAAATCTCATTATGTTTTTGAACAGTAACATTTTTACGATTAGTAATCGTTGATGCTAAATTAAGATAATAACTATCAATATCATAGAGTGCACCCATTTTAGTAAGTACTAATAAAAAAGTATTTACTATTTTTTTAATTATATCTTTTTCTTTACGATTTAAATATCATGTATTTCATTTTATAACATCTTGTATATATTCTTCATGTGAATTATATATTTTATTATGGATTGTAGCTTTCTTAAGTAATGAATGAAAACTTTCTATAACAATATTATCTGCACAGTGGTAATTTTTTCCCATTGAAATTGTAATACCGTTAGATAAACATTTATCGTGATAAATAGTGGATGTATATTGATATCCGTGATCTGAGTGAATTATTATTCCATTCAGATCTTTTTTTATTAATTTTATTTTATTAATTGCATCATTTAAATTATCCATTACTAATTTATTGTCATTATATTTAGATCACTTTACATCAACTATTTCTTTAGTATATCCATCAATAATTGTTGATTGATAATATCTTTCTCCTTTTCAAATTAAATATGTTACATCAGTATATAGTACTGAAAACCTTGTTTTTATATCATTGAATTTACGATTAATTAAATCAGGATATTGCAATAAGCTTTTTTCTTTATTCTGTTTATATTTCATTTTTCTTCTCATTTTTCTTACATATTCAGGTTGTATTTGATTATCACGCATAATTCTTAAAACTTTTTTTGAATTATATTTTATACCATAATCTTCCTTTAAATATTTAGTAATTCTTCGATAACCAAATTGTTTTAAATTTTCTTCATAGACTTTTACAATATCATTTATTGCTTTTTTATCTTTTTTGCTAATGTCATAATTTTTATATTTATCTCAATAACTACGTTTTAACCCTGTTACTTCTAGTAATAATTTTATTGAATATTCACAAAAATTTTGTTTAATAAAAGAGACAATTCTTAGTTTGCTTAATTGTAAAAGTCATGGAGCTTTTTTAATAATTCATACCTTGTTTTATAATATTCTAAATTTCTTTTGCTAAAAGAAATTTTAGGTCCTTTAGGATTGTTTAATTTTCCTTTTTTATGATTTGCTCATCAAGATTCTACTGTATTTGCATTTATATTATATTGTTTTGCTACTATTCAACAACTTTTTTGTTTAATTTCCTCAATGATTTTTGTTCTAAATTCTGATGTATATTTGTTATATTTTTGTCCTTTTTTTGCCATATAAAAATGCACCCCCTATAAAAATTTAGCAAAATCTTTTTTTATTTTACTTACTTTTTTGGGTGCACTCTAGTTTATAAAGTGGCACTTACAAAAGAACAATTAATCGAACAAGGTTTAAGTGAAGAAATTGCAGATAATATTTTAAATGAATTTCATAATAAAACAAAACAAATTATTGAAGGTATACAAAAACGAAAAGATACTATTTCAAAAGAAGATTATTTAAAAGTTGCTAATGAATTAGATGAATTAAAAGCATTTAAAGATGTCCCACCCACTAAAATTGAAGATATTAAAGCTAATTTAGATAAAGTTAGTGGTAATTCTTTATTTGAAAAAATGCAAACTTTAAAAGAATTAAAACCTGATTTGTTTGTTGAAGAACAACCATCAGTTTCACCAACTAATATTATTAAAGAAATGATTGAAAAGTCTACTGAAAATAAGAGTGATGAAATTGAAACTATTAAAGAAAAAGGAGCATATACTCCTGATGAAATTAAAAAAATAACTGATTATACACTTAAAAACCTTAGATAATAAGGGAGTGAAATATTATGGCAACAATTAATTTGCCACAAGTACCTTTTATATTACAAGGTAATACAACAGACCAAAAAGCGTATGTTGATATGGTTAATGCTCTATTGCGTGGACCTTTATATAATGAATATGCAAGTATTATGCAGTATGCTACTGCAACCGCAGAACAAGTTGCTTGATTACCAAATGCAGGACAAGCACTATATAATTTAACTCATCGTGTAGTATGACAAGATGATTATTCATTACCAAATGGTGGGACAACTCAAACAATGGGATTAACAAGAATTCCAGTTCTTATTGATAAAAGATTTAATTTAAAATTAATGAATGAAGCTTTTGACTTAGCATTAATATAACAAAATATTAAAAATGGCGTTATTGCTGATGCTATTTCTAGTGTTGTACAGAATAAATTTGTTAATTTAGAATGTGAATTAATTCAGGCTATTTATGATTATTGTTTAGCAGATGGTCAATATGAAGTAATTCCATTTCGTAGTTATACAGCTGAAAATGCTGATGATGCAAATAAAGCATTCTTTACATTAAATGAAACTTTGATTGAATTAACAAATCAAATTAGTAATTTATATTTTGGTTTACCAACAGATAAAATGTTTATGGTTTTAGGACGAAGAGCATATTTAGGATTAACACCTGCTTATTTAAAAGTAATTGGTTCACAAGCTCAATTAAAAGCAATGGTTAATGGTGAATTATATGAAAATACTGCAATGGGTATTCCAATATCAAAAAGCTTTCATTTAGAAAAAACATATACAAAAGGACAAGTTAACCGTGATAAAGGTTATAATTTTACTAATGTAAATGGTTTAATTATTAATAAACAAATATGAGCTTATCCAATTAATATGGATACTATTCAACAAGTTTTAGATAATGATACTGCTAACCCTAAATGAATTGGTAAAGTTCAATATGCAACACCAACTATTTTATATCCAAAAACATGTAAAATTATTTTGGAAAAACAACCAAGCCAAGATGAAATTACTGCCGCTAAAAGTAATCTAAATAAAACTTTTAGAGTTCCAGTTGATTATCTAATTTCAGCATCAAAACCAGAATCAAAACCAAATAATCAAGGTTAATATAAAATGAATTTACTAATATTACGCGTTTTAACTTTATTAGTATCTAATTTAGAAAATAAACCTTTAATAAGTAAATTTGTAAATTTAATTAATAGAGTTAATCAAGTTAAAAATAAAATATTAAAGTCAATTAATTATATTAGTGATAAATATAATAAAATTACAAATAAAGTTGAAGATATTTATCAGCGATTAAATCCTTCTACTTATGTAGATTTAATTAAAAAAGGTCATAAAAAAGAAATTCAACAAATATTAAGTCAATTAGAAAAAGATAATAATATTAAAAATAGAGAACAATTTAAAAATGAAAATTATTTAAATACTAATTGACAACCTTTAAATAGTAGTTGACTTGATAGTGGTATGTTTAATATTACAAATAAGTTAACTTTAACAGGCAATTTAACTATTTTAATATATACAAAAACAGCAAAACATCCGAAATTTTATGGTCCATATGTTTATCCTAGTGTTCCAGTTGAAATTTGAAAATTATTAAGTAATGCTGTATCTAATGCAGGAACTTTATTTTGGCGTTATTGATTAAGAAAATGATTACCTAGTCATTTAAGAGATTATATTAAAAAACGATTACCACAAGCATTAAAAGAAAAATATCCCAAAGGAACTACTAAATTAACATTACCAACAGTTCAAAAATTACAACAAATTAAAAAGTTTATTAATAATTTAAAAATTGGACATTTTAATTTTAATTTTGCTGGTGAAATTAATAATAAAAAATGGTATCGTGAACGCCGAAGTGATGTTAAAAATATTAAGAATTTATATAAAACACCAGTTAAAAATATGTTTTACAAAACTAATCAAACTATTAAAACAATTAAGAAAACAAAAACAAGAGTTAATAGTTATAAGCCAAGTAATTTAAAAAATAAATATCGTAATCAATTAAGAGGTGTATTATATGGAAAATAATTTAAGTAATTTATTATTTATAACAGTTGAAGATGTTAAAGAAAGTAAACTTTGACAACCTATTAATGAAAGAAAACAATCTGCTTATAATGATAATTTAATTTATAATGCTATTTTAAAAACTAGTTTATGAATGGATAGATTATTAGGCGGGGCAATATCTGATAAAATAAATAAAAAAGATTTATTTCCATGAGTAAAAAAAGATAATACTAGAGTGCACCCAAAAAAGTAAGTAAAATAAAAAAAGATTTTGCTAAATTTTTATAAGGGTGCATTTTTATATGGCAAAAAAAGGACAAAAATATAACAAATATACATCAGAATTTAGAACAAAAATCATTGAGGAAATTAAACAAAAAAGTTGTTGAATAGTAGCAAAACAATATAATATAAATGCAAATACAGTAGAATCTTGATGAGCAAATCATAAAAAAGGAAAATTAAACAATCCTAAAGGACCTAAAATTTCTTTTGCCAAAAGAAATTTAGAATATTATAAAACAAGGTATGAATTATTAAAAAAGCTCCATGACTTTTACAATTAAGCAAACTAAGAATTGTCTCTTTTATTAAACAAAATTTTTGTGAATATTCAATAAAATTATTACTAGAAGTAACAGGGTTAAAACGTAGTTATTGAAATAAATATAAAAATTATGACAGTAGCAAAAAAGAAAAAAAAGCAATAAATGATATTGTAAAAGTCTATGAAGAAAATTTAAAACAATTTGGTTATCGAAGAATTACTAAATATTTAAAGGAAGATTATGGTATAAAATATAATTCAAAAAAGTTTTAAGAATTATGCGTGATAATCAAATACAACCTGAATATGTAAGAAAAATGAAAAGAAAAATGAAATATAAACAGAATAAAGAAAAAAGCTTATTGCAATATCCTGATTTAATTAATCGTAAATTCAATGATATAAAAACAAGGTTTTCAGTACTATATACTGATGTAACATATTTAATTTGAAAAGGAGAAAGATATTATCAATCAACAATTATTGATGGATATATTAAAGAAATAGTTGATGTAAAGTGATCTAAATATAATGACAATAAATTAGTAATGGATAATTTAAATGATGCAATTAATAAAATAAAATTAATAAAAAAAGATCTGAATGGAATAATAATTCACTCAGATCACGGATATCAATATACATCCACTATTTATCACGATAAATGTTTATCTAACGGTATTACAATTTCAATGGGAAAAAATTACCACTGTGCAGATAATATTGTTATAGAAAGTTTTCATTCATTACTTAAGAAAGCTACAATCCATAATAAAATATATAATTCACATGAAGAATATATACAAGATGTTATAAAATGAAATACATGATATTCAAATCGTAAAGAAAAAGATATAATTAAAAAAATAGTAAATACTTTTTTATTAGTACTTACTAAAATGGGTGCACTCTATACTGGTTTAATTGAATATGATAAATGATTAAGTTATATTCAATCTGCTTGTTTATTAGCAGTTATAAATTGATATTTACCAAAAGGAGTTAATGATTTAACTGGTAGTGCTTCATTTTCACAAGGTGGAGTTGCTTATTCACAAACTAATGACCCTGAAGCAAATGAAAATATTACCAGAGATGTTAAAAATGCTTTAAAATTAGCCGGTGAAATAATTGATATTATATCTAGTAAAACAGTATCTAGACCATATAATTATAGTTTAGATAATTATGCTCATCCATGAGAAGAAGAATATAAACATATTAGTAAAAAAACTTTTTATCCAACATTATTATTTTGATTAAAAGATAGAATTGTTAAAGATAATAGTATTAATATTAGTTATCCTACAAAAAATGATTTTAGTAAAATTGATTATAATGAATATATTAAATTAGTCGTTCCGTTTGATAATGATACTATTTATGAAGAAAATGGTGTTTGAAAAGCAAAACAAAGTGGTGAAATTCCATCGGATGTTATTAAAGATAGTGATTCAAATAAAAATTATATTGAAAAAGTTGATGATAAATATATTGTAAAAACATCACAAGATATTAATACTAAACAAGATAAATTAGTAAGCGGTACAAATATTAAAACTATTAATGGTTCTTCATTATTAGGCAGTGGTGATATATCTATTAGTGGTGGCAATGATTGAGAATTAATTAATTATCCAGAAGCAAACGAAAAATTAACATTTAAAATTCCAGATTATGATTTAACAAAATATTACTATAAAATATCAATTTCAATAACAGATTATGCATCTGCTAATAAATTTGTAACACATTATTTTGAAACAATATCACAAAAATCAATTTTTTCATTTTTAGCAGCTAATTCTTATGAAAGCATAACAATTAAGCAAGATGGATCAATTAAAAATGAAACAAATAATATTGTTATTAAAGATTTAACAATTAAAAGAAAATTAATAAATAATAGCGAATTAATGTCAAATGAACCACATTCTATTTATAATCGTGATATGGATATTGATTTACCCAAGTATCAAGAAGAAACATCGGACTCTTATGATATAGTGATAAGAAAAATAAATAGTGCAACAACTATTAATGAATTAAATTTATTTGAAAAACATCCAATATGAAGAATTATTTCAAATAATAGAAATGATATTAAAGAATTATTCAATAAAAAATGATTAGAATTAAATAAAAATGAATAAAAAATTAAATGAGGTAAATAATTATGAAACAAGATAAAACAACTTGATTAAAGGGTGCCTTACCTTAAAATTGATTTAAAAAAGACCCTATTCCGACTTATAATTGAACTCATAAAGATATTAGAGAATGAGAAAGAAAATATAAAATTCGTAGTTGAGTAGTTAGTTTTTATACATTGATATTTTTAGCATTAAATTGTTGATTAGAGTATGGGATGATTAATGGCATTAAAGACCAAATTAATTGGTATAATTATGGACAATATTGAGGTAATGGAATTGCTATTTTGATAACACCTTTATTTACACACGGAATTCAAGGTATATTTGTTGCTAGTAGTAAACCAAAAGTAGATATGAAAATTGATATACCAAGATTAAAAATATCTAAAATGGGATTAGTATTTACAATATTACCTTTAATTACTTTAATAATTTCTTTAATTATTATTTGAATTGATAAATCAAAATGAAAAAAAGACCATTTAAGACATTGTTTTGACTGCCGTATTAATCCGCGTGTCGTTCAACCACGAATAGCTAAACAATGAAATAATTTAGATGGCATAACAGAAGAAAAATTAAAAAATATACAAAATGAAAATATTAAAAAACAAAAACAAGAAGAAAATAAACAAGAATTAAATATAAACAAATAATTAAATTTTATTAAAATAGACTATATTTATAGGGGTGGTTGATATTTTTGGGTGGTTATATAGTTTAATTTATAAATTATTTTGTTCTGAAAGGATGGATGGCCACTGTTTGAGTAAGGATGAGAAAGGAAGTAAAAAAATGTTAAATGATACATTAATGATTGCTTTACTTGTATTAGCGGGTGCTAGTGGAATGGGTAGTCTTGGTATTCTTGGATTATCTGCTAAGAAAATTAAAAAATATAAAGCAGAAATTAGAGAATTAAGAACAGCTGTTATTGCACACGAAAAACATTTACGAGGACCTGAATATGCAACAGAATTAGCACTTAAAACAGGTCAAATTAAAAATGTTAAAAAACAAGTTAAAGTAAACAACAAAAAACAAGAACAAAAAGATGCTATTAGACAACTAACAAATAGTATTTAAAAAAATAACCTTAATTGGTTATTTTTTATTTTTCTTTATTGTGTTTTATATAAAAATTAATAAGATGTTCTATTCGTTGTGAATAACTATCAAAATTTAATTTATTTCAAACTTTTTCTTCATTTTCATTTAAGTAAACATTTATATTACGAATTTTACAAGAATAATATTTTCTTGTTTTTTGATTGTATGATTGTTTCATAATATATTACCTCTCATAATGAGCAATAATAATTGCATCGCGTAAATGATTACTTATTTTATCATTATTATAAAATCAACCCTTACCATATTGATAAGTTAAATTAGTATCTTTATCAAATTTTCATAAATAACTATCATTATATTTACTTAAATTTTCCATATTTTTAACCACTGATTTAGTATAACGGAGTGATATTCAATTAACATTATTTAATTCGTGTGTATCATATTTAATTACTCCAATTATTTTTAATAAATCATCACGGTCTTTTGAACCATTAGCATTTGTATATAAGCAATTTTCAATGTTTACAAGACAAACATTATTGCAGTGTTTAAATAATATATCTTTAATAAAATCAACTTGTTTTATTCATAAATAATTAGTAAATTCTAATTTTTCCTTTAATTTATTATCTTCATAAACAACAATAGCGGTAGTACCAGTTCCTGATGGGTCAATACCTATTTTTATCATTATTTTAAAAATCTTTCTTTAAATTGATAATAAAAATCTTCGCTTTGTTTTCTAATCAGAACTGGTGATAATTTTTCAACATTTAATTCTTCTTTTAATCAATTTTTACCTTTTGAAATAATATCTTGTTCTATTTTTGTATTTGTAATAAAATTTTTAATATTATTGAAATGCTGTTCACTCATTCAATTTGGATTTGAGTTGTTAATAATTTCTGTTTGTTCTTTTTCTTGTTTAGAATTAATTTTACTTATTTCACTATTATCGGGGTCTAATTCTTCGGTTGGTAAACCTAATAGTTTGCTTAAAACATATTTAACTCCATAAGTTAATGCTGACCCAATACTTTTAGCGGGGTCAGTATTTTTCCCTGTAAAAGGTCAATAAGTTTTAATTTCTTCTGTTTCTTTACATAAAGTTAATTCCATTTCAAAATATGGTATATCATTAATTACTTTTAAAGTATCTTTCACATAACTCCAAATATATGTAATATGATGCTTTTTAAATTCTTTTTTAACTAATTCTAATATTTGTGCTTCACCAAAATAGTTATAAATTGTTCTACCATTCATTTGCATTGTTTGGTTTTTTTCTAAATATAATGATAAATCGTGTTGTATTTCACCAATACTTGCTATTAATGTTTTTTTTAGTTTCTTGTGGCATTTTCTCATTCCTCTCTTTCTTGTCATATTAAAATTGCTTCTTTAATTTGTTCTAAATTTTGTTTAGTAATATCAACTTTTTCTTTAATTACTATTTTTAATTTTGGATTTATAATTATCATTAATATTTTTTTATTATCTATACAAAAGTCTTTTTCTAATAAATAATAAAGTTTTAATTGTCAAATATAGCGTTCAATATCTGTTTTCTCATTAGAACTAGTAATTTTTCAATCACATATTATATATTCATTATCAGTTGTTATTCCAATAAAATCAGTTGTCCCACACATTAAAGGACTATAAAGTGTTTTTTCAGTTTCATAATATTTAAATTTAATATCTTTAAAAGTTTCTTGATATAGTTTTGTAAAATTTTTAAATAATTCACGATGTGATTTTATTTTACAATCAATAAATTCAATTAATTCATCATCAAAATTTTTTTTATTCAAACATCAATCATATTATGTAAACATATTCCACGATTTTGTGCTAATTTTAAAATATTCTCATCAATTTGTGAAAAATCTTTTGGCACTAAAATATTAACAATTTTACTTACACTAGGTATTAAAATACTATACTTATGTAATTCATCATTAAAAATATATAAAGGTTTTAAATCTAATCTCATAAAATTGTTTCATCATTACCAATATTTTGATTATCATTATTAAATAATTCTTTTGTCTCAGATGAATTAAATTCTATTTTTTCTTGTGGTTTATCAGATTTTTTTAAATCATTATTTGTATGTAAAAATTCATAATTAGATACTTGAACTATTCATTCAGTTTTATTATCTTTATTTTTAAAAGATTGTAAAACACCAGTAATTGCTATTTGACTACCTTTTTGACAATATTTTTGTAAAGTAATTGCTTGTTTATTTCAAACTTGACAAGGAATAAAATTAGTTTCTTTTTGTTTTGAATATGGGCGAGTAATTGCTAAATTAAAAATAGTATATTCTTTTCCATTACTTGTTTTCTTAATTTCAATATCTTTTGTTGTTATACCAATTCCAATAAATTTATTCATTATTAAATTTCCTCCAAATTCTTTTCCATAATTAAAGTATCAATATATTCATAAGCACTTTCTTCTGAATGACATTCTTCTAATGCTTCATTAAATAAATCTTCTTTGGTATAAACTTTGCCATTTTCATCTTTTCACATATTATTCACATCCTTGTCATTTAATATTTTCATTTTCTAAATCAATAATAGTTGTTAATCATTCTTGTTGATTTTCAACATTAGCAGTAGTTTTTGCTTCTTCTAATGTATAAAAACAGCTCGTTTTAAAATCACTATATTTACTTTTCATTACCAATAAGTATCTTTTATTCATAATTTAATTCCTCCTAATTCTTTTTAGTATTTAATGCTCAATGTTCATCTGTAATATCTTCAAATGATACTGAATAACTTTTAAGCATTAATTCACTTAATTTATTTTCTTGATTGCATTCTTTATGAAAACAATAACCTCAATATCTTTTTTTAATACAAGTTTTATTTAACTTTTTCATATATACCTCCTAAATTATTCCTTTGATTTTTTTCTCAAATTGCAATATTTTTCAACCATCAGAAGCTAAATCTAAAATATCGTTAATTTTGTAATATTGCATATAAGAAGCAATAACATCTCATTTATCTTTAAATAAATTTAAGTACATTTTGGCTCATTCTAAACATTGCAAATCATAATGTTTTTTATGATGTGAAATACGACAATTAATAGGTTGACAATTAACTCAATAAAATGATGTTGTTATTTCATTTCAAGTTTTATTAATATATTTACTTTTATATTCTGTCATTTATTTTTTCCTCCTAGTTTTAACTCGCTGGCACTCACTCCCAAGTGAAAGTGCCAAGCGAGAATTAGTTATATAAGTATTTATCTATTTATTTACTACGCCATCCGCTTCGCTGGGTGAGCGGTAGCGGTATGTTAATTGTTTGAATGTTTAATAATACACAGTTGTTTTTTCTTTTTGAAGCCAGAGAGTTTTCTCTCTCTTCATCCGCACCATTTCAGATCAAAGCGTTCAGTTTTTAAAATAAATCTACTCGCACCTTGAAGAGCCTAATGCTAGCTTTGTGGTTATTAAAACCGCTGCCATCCTCTATGGGATAAATCTATCGCAAATTTATTTATAAAGTGACCATCTCTTTGTTTATTGTCGTTTGATGTTGACCTTGCACTTATCACGACTATCGCTTAGTTATAAAACCAGCGCCGATTTACTTTTTTCCTCATACACTATTTCAGTACTTGCCTCGGCTGGCTGTGGGAATGAGTGTAAACTCATGTTCTTATGGAAGCACTTAGTTAAAAATAACTGTCCCACACTGCATTAAGTTGTTTTATTAAATCAAAGTTTTAAAAAACCAGTTTCATAATCAAAGATAATTTTTGAATTTTCCAGTTTCTGATAAAACCGCTTTTGTTTTTTATCTTTTGTATGATTTAATAACTCTTTATGTTTTTTACAAGTTCATAAAACTTTATTTGATACAAATTCTTCGGTAATGAATGATATTTCTTTATAGCAATTACTAACATCACATATTGTTTGTTGATTATTAATTTCCATTACTTACTCCTTCCTTTATTAAGTTTTTTTATTAGCAAATTAATTAACTGAAACAGAGAAAGGACAACACCTTAAAATTGGAGAAAAAACAGGTACACTTTGTAAAGATTTCTAAGATATTTAATAAATGTGTAAACAACTTAAAGAGGGTATCAAAAAGTTGTAATAAAAGTTTCTATTTTAAGAATTTAAGATGCTGTCCTTTCTCTGAATCAATTAATAATTTTGGTTTAACAAATAAAAAAACCATTTTAGTAAATGGTTTAATTTATTATTTCTATTCAATTTCTATGTATTTGTTAAAACCCTTCTTTTTTCCATGCGACCAATTGGTTTAAATAAACGTAATTTGTATTTTCATAGTAAAAAAAAGATACATAAAGGGAAAAAATATAAACGTGGTAATTTAAGCAATGATTTTAAAACTATTAAACAAACAAAACATGAAAAAGGTACTTTTGGTTGATTTCAAATGGATACTATTGTTGGTAAAGAAAAGAAATCAGCATGTTTAACATTAACAGAAGAATTAACTAAATTTACCTTTTTAAAAAAATTAAAAGAAAAAAATTCAACAGAAGTATTAGAAACTTTAAAACAAATTTTTAAAAATAAACTTTTAAAAAAACATTTAAAGGGAATTATAACTGATCAAGGAAAAGAATTTTGAAATTGAAAAGATATTGAAAAACATCTTAAAACAAATGCATATTTTTGTGATAAAGGTAGTCCTACACAAAAACCAATTGTAAAAAGAATGAATAGAGATATAAGGTGAGAATTACCAAAAAGTACTGATTTTAGAATTATTAAACAAGATAAAATAGATTGAATAATTAATACAATTAATGATAAGATAAGACCTTGTTTAAATTGAGAAACATCAACACAGTTATTTAATAAATATATTAAATAAATTTATTAAATAAAAAAACTTAATAAATTATTTTTTAGTGTGCCCAAATATACTAATTTTAAATAAATTAAAAAAATAATTTAAAAATACTTGCAAACTTATTTTTAAGTGCTATTATTTTAATTAATAAGAGTAGGAAATAACTAATTGCATTTACACTATACAAGTTTGATAATCTTCAATTATTACAATAACTTTATTTAAATAAGAACAAATTTTATTTTTAAACTCATTTAATATTAAATACATATTATTTATTGCTTCTTCTTCATTTTTGGAATTAAAAGTAATATTATTAATTATTTTCTTTTGCAAAACATTATAAATAATAATACCAGTTTGTCCAATTCCAACAGGGTCAATTGCAATAATATATTTTAATTTATTTGTTTTATTTTTTTTTGTTAATTTGTAATATTTTTCATCCATCGGATGCTAAATCTAAAATATCGTTAATTTTATAATATTGCATATATGAAACAATAACACCTCACTTGTCTTTAAATAAATTTAAGTACATTTTGGCTCATTCTAAACATTGCAAATCATAATGCTTTTTATGATGTGAAATACGACAATTAATAGGTTGACAATTAACTCAATTAAATGATGTTGTTATTTCATTTCAAGTTTTATTAATATATTTACTTTTATATTCTGTTATTTATCTATACTCCTTAATTCTTTTTATTTGTTGCTCAAATTTCATCATTAATATCATTTACTGTTACCAGATAAGTTTGTATCATTAATTCTTGTAATTTATTTTTAATTTTTTTATTTCATTTTTTCATCAAATATTTTCCTTTCTGTAAAAAAACATAGTATTCCTTTATTGGTTAATATTTTGATATTTAGTAAATAATTTATTTTAATATTTAATTACTTCGCCGCCCGCTCCACTTTGAAGGTGAGCGGGGGCGGATAGGGTATTTTGATAGAGTTTACCCCATACGGAAATAAACAAAAAACAGTTTACCCAGTTATTAATTACGCTTCTTCCATCCCTACACAACTTTATATAAAGAAAATAACCTTTTGGAGTTCCAACCCTCTTGTTTTTTTAGTGTCCGATATTGTTTTTTTCGGTTTAACAACACTCTTTTTATGAAAACAAGCCAAAAAAACACATGCTCTGACATTTCACAAGTGATTAATCTTGCCGAGAATTAAAGAAATAAATAGGAGAGTAAATCCAATTACTTTCACACTTTCTTTAAGACTTCGTGCCATAGATGAGTTATCCATCTTTAAGCATCAAAATATTAAGTTTTAGTATTGTATTATTCATCAGATAGTACCTTTATTAAAAATAATATTATTAGTTGTTAAACCGAAAAAATATAATAAATCACAGAAAGGAAATTATAAAAATTAACTAGTTTGTAGGGCAAAATAGGTTAATTTTTAATTTTAAAGATACTATCTGATGAATAATGCAAATAAAAAAATCGTTCTAATAAGCGATTACTTTAATTTGTATTTAATTACTTTATTTATAATTTTTATAAAAACTAAGCTTTTTTCCGACTATCCTAAAATTGCAATGGCACAGCCAATAAGATAAATCCCCACTGCTAATGGAACATTACCAGTATCAGTAGTCATCATAAAGGTTGCTAAAATTCCTGAAGGGCCAAACATTGCATTTAAACCAAAAGTAATATGTCCTCACATATACAACTGCACCAATAAAGAAGCCACCAAAACCTGCTCCAATTAAACTTGTAACAAATGGACGGATTCGTGGTAAAATTACTCCATAAATCATTGGTTCTCCAATTCCAAAAATTGCTGGAATCAAGGCTCCTTGAATTTGACGACGCAATAAACTCCCTTTTGCTGCCATAATTCATAGGGCAATCCCAGTACCAACTTGTGCCATTCCTGCCATTCCTAAAAATGAAAATAAACCATTAACTCCTGTTTGTTCAATTAAAATTCCGTAAATTGGAACAAATCCTTGGTGAATTCCAAAAGCAACTGCAAGTAAGAAAATTGCGGCTAAAACAAAGGCGCCAAAAGGATTAGTGTATAAATGTGCAAATAATCATGCTACTGCTTGGTATAAATAACCTGAAATAGGGATTAGTAAAAAGATATTTAATAATAATAGGCCAAATAATACTAATGTTGGAGTCCCAATTGTGTCTAAGACTCCTGGCATAAATTTATGAACACCGCGGCTCCATTCATAAGGCCGCTGTTGCTGTTAATAAGGCCCCTAAAATATTTCCTGACGGATATCCAAACACTAAATTACCATTAGCATCTATGCTTGGACGAAAGCCAACTGTTAATCAATTTGTTAGTGGATTAGTAATATTAATCCCTAAATAATTAACATGATTAGCATCACCAACGACTAGCATTGGAATTACACTACTTACAAAAACTGGCGAATAAATTGCAGCAGTCATTGCTTCTAAGACACCACTGCCTCCTCAAACTTCACAAGTTCGTCATCCAACAATAATTATAAAAGCATTTTTCAAATGTCTAGAATTAAGTTTAATGCCTTAAATCAAGATACGACAGCTGCTGGGGCATGACTAGTATCCATTGTGCCACCATATGCAGATTGCATAATTCCAGCAATTCCCGATAAAATCCCTGCCCCAATAAAACCGATAATCATTGGTGAAAAGATTTTTAAAAATTTAGTAAAAAAAGTTTGTACTTTATTTTGTTTTTCTTTCATTTCGCCTTTTACAGCCTTCGCTGCTTGTGCAGCACTAACAAATTCATTCGTACCATCATTTTCGTTATAAGCAGTTTTATTAGCATTAACTAATTTCCCAAAAGCTTGTGTAACATTTGCAACAAAACCTGGCCCCAAGACAATCTGTAACTCTGTTGGTGATGGTTTCAATACACCCATTACATTTGGTGTTGCTTTTAATTTATCTAGATCAATCTCTGCTGTTGGTTTCAAATTAAGACGCAGTCTCGTTAAACAAATGTTTAATAACATTATTAATAATACCCTTTTGATTTAATGTTAATCGGAATGTATCATGTAAACTACGAATAATATTATTATACGTATTAAAAATTAAACTATTATTAGTTTCACCAATCATAATGCTTTCTTCACCAGCCAGGTTATGGTTAAAATATTTAATAATATGAATTAATTCTTTATATCCATCTAAATTTAAATATTTGGTAAAGCGATTAATAGTAGCAATTGATGTATAAGTACATTCAGCCATTTCCTTAATCGTAATTTCAGGAACAATCATTAAATTTTGTAAAATATATTTTGCGATAAAAGAAAAACGGTGATCAGTATCTATACTAATATCTTTAATTTTACGAATAATTTCATTTTCAGTCATATTACATCAACTCCTTACTTTTTCTTATTATGCCGTTCCATAACGAGTCACATAATCATTATCGCAAAAAAACCAAGACCAGCAATTGATAATAAAACAATCGCTGGAATTAACAATTTTAAAAAATAACATAATAACCCAATTAAAGCTAATAAAGTCATTCCTAATAAACTACCATTAATTACTAACTTTTGTTTTGTTGTAAAGTTAAACATTTCAAACCCTCATTAAAAATAAATTATCTTATTTAAAATAAATCCTTAATATTAACTATACGCTATTTTTACTGTTTTTAAAACCTATTAATGAATTAAAATAAAACTATGGTTCTAAACCATAGTTTTATTAAATCCTGTTAACTTTCCATCATAACAATTTCTTGAATATTTAATTGATTAATTTTTTTCATTGAAATAAAGTACGAGATAACATATAAAATAATAATTCCTCCTAAGATAATTGGTAATGTAATTAGTCCTGTTCCAATTGAAACATAGAAATTAAAGAACATTAAAATCCGCTGGGTAATTGTCCATGCTAAACCTCAAGTGATAAAATATCCCAGTAATCAACCAACAACAGCAAAGGGAATAAAAATTCCTAATGTTAAATTATTAATTTCTCAACGACTATAACCTTGTACTTTCATTGTTGCAATAATTTTAATAAACTTTTTAATAAAGAGATCAATTGCAAAATATATTGTAATAACAGAAACCATAATGATAATGACAATAAAAATTAAAGCAACTGATAAAACAACAATAATAACCCGACTCATAATTTTGGCTTTAATACCAACATAATCAGCTGTCAAAACAGATGAGTTATAAGAAGTCGTGAAATTATTTAATGATAAATCACCATTTGTTGATGATAACGCATAACGATTAATTTGATCAGATGGTTGTAATTCGGTTGTATATTTTCCATTGTATCATTGCATTATATTTAAATTATTATCAATTTTATTTATTGGAAATGAATTAATTTGATTAGCATCATTGATACTAATAAACAAGCGTGGTGCATCATAAGTTGCAATGCTTTTAACAATTTTAACTTTAACTGGCTTTTGTGTTAAAGATGGTGCTGCTTTAATAAAATTATTATCAACAGCAGCTTGGTATCATGTTGTTGGAATTCCATCAATAAAATCGCCACTATATGTTCCACCAAAACTAAAATTATATGGTTTAATAACTCAGTACTCTTTATTATCAACTCGTTCTTTTCGAATAATTTTATTTCCGTCAACTGTTAATTCTTTTAATAAAATCCGTTGAAGACCATTACTCAATGTAATTATTTTTTTACTTCAAATTGCTCCCATCGCCGAATTCGTTGGAATTCATAATTCAACATTATTTAAATTATGATATTTACTCTTCCGATCAGCAGTAACATAATATTTCGTTTGTGAACTTGTATTATAAGTAAAATAACTTTTATCTAATGAATACAAACTTTGATAATTATTTACATTTCATCCAACAGCATTACCACTTAAATTATATTTTCAGTTTTGATATTTTAAATCTGTATTATTGTTAGTAAATTCTGTTCATTCATGGTAACCAGTATTATATTGCAATGTTGTTACTTCGGGAGTTAATTCAATTTCCTCTCCAACATTAAGATTTAAACGATGTAATGCAGTAACATTAGCAATTGCATTAATTACGGTACCATTATTATTTGCTAAAATAGCACGCTCAGCGGATGATAATTTTAACATTTTTGTATTTGGATTAATTCCATAAATAGGAAATTGCTTATCATTATATGTTCCATCAAAACTAGTAAAAACATCATCAGTTGCTGGATTATAACTCATTGTTCCAATTCCTAATGCAAAATAATTTGCTCGATCCGGATTTTTATTTCAATCTTCTTTAACTGCAGCTGGGATAATCCCATTTGTTGTTTTACTAAAACATGTTCTTCATAACGCAGGATAATCTTCCTTGTCAGTAAATGGTGGGTATGGAATTGCCCCAATGCCTAATGCTTTTGGTAATACGGTACATAAAATTTCTGATACTAAAGTTCGAACACTATCACCAGCTGAAGAATTTTTTACTAAGTTATTTAAATAATTAAAAATTCCTAATGATAAATTAGTTCCTGATAAAGTAACAAAATTATAAGATAACATATCTTTTAAAATCCCAGCTACAGTTGGCTCTTGTTTCACCGCTTTTAATGGTTTAATTATCGCTCCTCCATCAATACTATAGTAATTTGCTAGTGGTGTTATCCCACCAATGGGATATAAATCTTGTTCAATTGGATCAGTTGACTTAGGAACATTATCAATTCCATTTCATGCATAAGTTTTATAATAAGAAAACGGATTATTACTTATGACATTACTGTATTTAACTTCACTACCATATTTAATGTTTTTATAATAATTTGTATTAAAATTTTTTGCATAGACTGGTGCTAATAATGAGACAGTCAAAGTAAATGTTACTAAGGCAAAAATTCCTAAATAAGTAAATGCTTGTTTTAGTGAAGTTGATAAAATAACCATCCGGAAACGACCCACAAAAGTTTTAAAATGGAAACTACGTACAGTACGAGCTAAACTATTATTAACTTTTAACTCACGCATTGGATGAATTAAACTTAAAACTTCTGTTTTATTAATTGAAAAATAACAAGTAATAAAAGTAATTAATGATAAGAAAATAACAAAGAACCCAATTAGGAAAAGCAAAATCATTCAGTTTCAAGTAAAACTTCAATTGATTATAAAAAACATATTAAATAATTTTACAACGAATAATTGGACGGTAATTCCAACTAATCAACCGGTTGGTACTGCAATTAAAATACTAACCATTAAAATGCTTCAATAGGAAAATGCAATTTCACGTAAATAATAGCCAGCAGCTTTTAACATTCCAGTTTGTGGTGACTCACGTTTAATCATTTCTTTAATAATAATATATGAAACAGCAAATAATGTTATGGCAAAAATAATAATGAAGAATAAGCCAATATAAATGTAAACATTAATTGTTTTTGCTAATAAATCATAGCGTCGTGTTAATGAACTTGTTACTTCTTTTGGTTCAAAAGCACCAATTGAAGGATCGTTGCCCAGTGGTGTTGAATTTTTGGTTAGCATTTGAGCATAAAAATCTAATTGATTAGGATTATTTGCATAATATTTTTTAAAAATTGCTAAATTCTCGGTTGGTCTATTTGTTAAACTTTTTAAGAATACTCGCGAATTATCCTTTAAATTAATTAAACCTTTATTATTATCTTCTGCTAATAAAGACATTCCATAAGACGATAGATAAATGACAACATCCGTTTTAAAATCAGGAATAAAATCAGTTTCATAAATAGTTGGATAAATATTTAAAGTATCACCACCACTTGCCCCAATTGAAAATGTTCGTTCGCCAATTTGGATATTATCACGCAAATTTTTATGATGTACTTTTAGATAATTAGGACTAACAACAGCATAATAATTGCTAATTGTCGATTCATTTAATGATAGTCCTGACCACTCATTAACTTTATCAAAAAGCTTTAATTGTTCTTCTTTTAATAAATCATGTCAACCAATTACTTTATATTTTAAATTATTAGCAATATCCCAAGTTATAACTTCTTGTCGAATTGCAATATCAAAATTGCTAACAACGCCCAACATTGTATAATAAGTCTGTACAAAATTAAGAAAAGAACTTCGTTCACTATAATTACCAAAAAAAGTAACTTTATTAAATAAATCACCAATAACCATTCGGGCTTCATTAATTCCTGTTTGATTTAATTTATCAATATATTGCCACGGTGATTGTGCTAAATACTGAATTCGTGTTTCCTTGTTTCCACTTGTATCAATTACATTAAAACGAGTAGCAACGCCAAAACTACCACGAAGTCCTTTTTTAAATAAAGTATTTTCTGAAATATTAGTTACCGCTGTTTTACTATCTTGTTTCCCAAATGTTAAAGTAATATCAGGAATATCAAATTTAGTAAAATCATTATCAACTGTTTTTAAATTATAATCTCATCGTTCAATTGCTCGCTGTTCGGAAGTTGCTTTTCCATTAATAAAATTAGCAATACTTACTTTAATTTCTTCATTCGTTGCATTACTTTGCTTTTTTAAAAAACTAGTATTAATATAGTCCGTAATAATTCCTAAAAAGTTCTTATATATTTGCGTTGTATAAAATAGTTTAAAATATTGGTCAGCTAAAGCATTATAACCCATTGCTCGTAATTTTGCTATTAATGAGTTTTGATAATTTGGCGCAGTTGTTCGTAATGTTAAATTTAATGTTAAATTACTAATTTTATCATTTGTTAATTTAAAATTAATATCAGATGGTTTTAATGCAGTAAAAACATCTGTCGCTGCTGCACCAATTGTAATTTTTGGATATGTTAATTTATTATCATTGTTTTCTACTAAAACATATTCTGTATCAAAAGCAAAACTTGGAGTAATTGTTTGCATATTTGAATTTTCAAAATCCATTGCTAAATAATGAAATGAATAATTATAATCAAAACTACCATAACCCATTTGTCGATTTGCTGATTGTAAACTAGTGACCGTTGTAAATAGACAAGAAGTAATAATTGAACAAATAAAAATCAAAAGAAGCAAAGAAATGAATTGCCCTTTTGCTTTAATTATTCCTAAAATCCCTTGCTTCATTAACAATATTTTTTTCATGTTTAGCTCTTATATTCCACTTTTAATCATTTTCAATTGCATCATAATAATGTTTTCATTGCCCGCTACTATCTTTTGCAAATCATTGAATATTAGAAATTACTCAATATTGATGACTATCATCACCAGGATTAATATTCATTCAAGTTACTTTATATTTATAATGCACTTTTTGGTAATTATTTCCTAGACCATCATATTTCATAAATCAATCCAAATCATGATTACCTAATGCATTTAAATAAGCTGCATTTAAATCTTGATAAGTCTTAATGTCTGCTTTTGAAACATATCATTTTTGATGTAAATCTAAATTAGCAGCAACATCAGCATCACCTGTTCCTTGATATTCAATATCATACGATAATTTATTTTCTTCTAATTTAGCATTGCTAATATTTCAATTTGCTCCTAATAATAAAGTATTTGAATAGTCATATAAAGCATTATTAATTGCTAATAAATCTTTTCGTGTTTCTGAATTTGGATCAAAATATAATTTGTTTAATAATGCCCTTACTGGTTGCGCACTATCATTAAACCATGTAAATGCTAAATCCATAAATGAACTCTTTGCTGGTGTCGATGGGTCATCACTGCCTGTTAATAATTGTGCAATTTTTGTTTGATTTTGTTCTTGGTCACTTGCTTCTGATCATGGCAACTTGCTAACTTCTGTTAACGCATTAGAACTTTGTAAGATTCCTTTTGATAAAGCAACAACAAAACGATTAATATCATTAACACTTAAGGTTCCTAAACCATCTTCTGATTTTGATAACATCATTTTTGACATTGACTGTAATACTACTTTAAATCCAGGAGTAACTTTATTAGCAGCAAGTGTTAAAAAACTACTAATTGAATTATTTGCTTCTCTTTGGCGTTCTAAATCTGCTTTAGTATATAAATCATCAAGATATTCTCCAAAATCAGTAAATAATTCAGCCAAAGATTTTGTTGAATCATCTTTTTTAAACAATAAATCAGCTAATTTTAAGTTTGGTGTTTTACCATTTCACATTGCATCACGATTTTTATATTGATCTTCTGGATTAGCTAAGTCTAGTTCCGGTTTCATTGGTTTTACTTTTAATAAATCACTAAAAACTTGTGATTGTTTAGTGAAAAAATCATCAATTTTTTGTTGAATTGCTTGTCTTTCAGTATTATCTTTACCTAAAAGTTGCAACGCTTTTGTTACCCCAAATTTTGCAAAAATATAATTTGCATTTTCTTTTGTTGGGTCATTAGGTAATTTAGGAGAAGCAAAAATCTGATAATAAATAGCTCCTAAAATACTTCCCATAAATGTTCCATCACTATCTTTTGATAAAGCTAAAAATTTGTTCAATTGATTAATATTTGCTTTTGATTGTGAACGGTCTGTAAACATATCCGCCATTAAAATTAACTGTAAAATTATTGCTAATTTATCTTGTTCTTCTGATTTTTGGGTTGTTTTAAATGGACCTCCTGTCTCAAATTTTTGATTATTAATAAGGAAGTTCTGATTTGTACTCGTATCAAATTTAATATCTTTTGTTGCCACTGGATTATAATCCATATTTAAATTATAAAAATAAGTTGCGCGTGGCATCTCAAACATTGCTTTATTACATGCATCAATAATGTTTTGATTAATTCTGTTATCATCACATTTAGTTGGTAAAATTTCCTTTGCAGTTGAATAACTTGACATTGGTCCGCCATCAAATCAATAATTTAACATATTACTATTTTCTGCTAAATTAGGAATTGTTGGTAACGGGTCTTTATCAGAATAATCAGGAATTTTTTTCTTAGTTTGTTTTTCTGTATTATATAATTCATTATCTAATAAATTCATATAATCATAATTTGATAATAAAGTTGTTAACGGCATCCCATCATTTTTATTTAAATATTTACCCCGATAGTAATCAATATCAACAATATTACCATCCTTATCTTTATATGAATCAGGTAGTCGCATTAACATTTGTAACATTGAAGGTGTATATGTATTTAAAATTTCATGTCGATTCGCAATTGTTAGTTTTGTAAATAATGTTGTTTGTAAAATTTTTGATTTTAATGGTCCATTAGGTAAATTTTCAACTGATGAATCTTTATATTTGTCTTCTACTGCTTTTGTCTTAGTTTTACAACTAGCAGTAAGAGCTGGCGTTGCTACTAACGTTGCTGCTGCTAAAATATTAAGTAACTTTCGCATTATTATTTCCTCTTTTCTTTTTATAATTAATAAATAACTAAATCATTGAATTAGTAAAATAAATTAATTCTTATTTTATTCTTGAAGGATCCCTCTTCAACCATTAATTTCATTTCTTAAGAATTTATTTGGTAAATTTTCTAAACCATTTTTTTCACTAATATTAAAAAAACGAATATTATTTAACAATAATAAAAGTGCAACAAGTTGAATTGAATTATCATCATTAATTTGTCATAAATTTTTCATTGTTTTCTTGGCAGTTTTTATTAAGAAAAATAAATCTAATAAACATAAAACTTTAATTATTTTTAAAATAATTTTAAAAAACAATGAACGATCTAAAATTTTTAAGTCTGCTGAGCCATTTTCAAAATTACTAATTAAAATTAAGAAAGTTAAAATTCGGAAAGCAAAATCATGTAAAAATGTTGTTTTTAAATCAAATAAATAAAAAAATGTAATAATAAAAACAATTGAAATATTTTTTATTAATCATAATGCTAAAATATGATTATTATTAATATGATAAAAACAATTTCACAATTGCTTTGTTATTAAAAATGAAAACAACAATGAGAACAAAACAAACATAACTAATTTTAAAGTATAGTTTAAAAATTGTTTATTTATTAAGATAATAATTGCAATAAAAAATTGTATAACTAAAATAGTGCTAAGATAAATACTAGTATCTGTTTTACTTGCATAAATTTGTAAAAGAATGATTTGTAAAATTAAAAGCACAATAAATTCACTAATAGCAAAAGTTGCATTAAAGAAATATTTTGCTACTAAAGATTTTGCTTTATTTTTTCTAGCGCGAATAGTAAAAAAATATTTTACAATCTTTAAAACAAAATAGAATAAAAGAAAATTAGTAAAAAAAATTATTGCAATACGTTCCAATAACGGATTAAAGAAAAATGAAATTGAATTTAGGATATTAAAACTTGATCATTCATGTAATAAATTCATTTTTCTCTCCTCACAAATTTCAATATAATCCGATATTGCTTACTAACTATATTAAAGCAAAAAAAAGAAAAAACAAGATACTAACTCTTGTTTTTTAAAAAATAAGGTGCTTTTATTTAAACAAAAAGACTCTTATTATAAAAATTTAAAATATCTTGATAAATCTCCTTTTTAATTGGCTCATTCAAAATCTCATGACGAGCATTTGGATATAATTTGACTTTAACTTTTTTCCTGCCTTTTTATATAAAACAACAGTCTTCATAACCATCTTTCCATATTTTCCAACTGGATCATCAGCACCTGCAATAAATAGTAATGGCAAGTTATCTGGTGTATTTTTAATATTTTTCTTATTTGTAATAAACAACAATCCTGTAAACATATCTTTTAAAGCACTTGTTGAAAAAACTTGTCCTGTTAATGGGTCGTTTGCAAAAGCTTCTTGAACTGTTTTATCTGTTGATAATCATTCAGTTCCTAAATTGCCTTCTTTTTTATAACGAGCATTTAATGGCGCATAAAAAAATTTATAAATAAAATTATCCTTTGATTTTGGTCCTTTCATTTTTTGCTCAATTTTAGCCATTTTAACTGAAAATTTTAACAATCGTTTTGAGTAATGTGCTGTCCCACAAATAACTAATGCCGCAATATTTGTGCCATATTTTATTGCATAATGACGTATTATAAAAGAACCCATTGAATGACCAAACATTACAATTGGTTGGTTTGGATAACTTTTTTTAATATAAGTTGTTACTTCATATAAGTCATCAATAATTTTTTCTCGCCCTTCTTCTTCGGCAAAGAAACCAAGATCTTCGGAAGACAGAGCTGTTTTTCCATGCCCACGATGATCTTCAGCAATGACAACATAATCATTTGCTACTAAAAATTTAGCAAAATCATTATAACGAAAAGCATGCTCTGCACTACCATGAACTAGTTGAACAATCCCCTTAATGTTTTTATCATTATCAGGTTTCCATTCATACATATGTAATTCAACATCATCCCGTAAGGTATGTTTCCATTCTCTAAATTTTATTTTCATCATCCTTTCAATTTAACATAAAAATAGTTTTTTACTCTTACAATATTATCCTTCCTAATTAATGTATAAGTAAATTATACAATAAATTTCTATAAACATTTGAATAGCTCAATCCTCACTCTAAAAATATTAGCTAATCTATTATAAATAAATTTATGATTTGCAAATAAAAAAGTGTTTATTTTAAACACTTTTTTATTTGCCTTGATTACCAGCACGATGAAGGTCACGGAATGGACCATCAACTGCAATTAACTCATCATACTTACCATTTTGAATAATTCCTTGCCCTTTTCCTAAGACAAAAATTTGATCAACATTTTTAATTGTACTTAATCGGTGCGCAATTGAAATTGTTGTTTTACCAACCATAATTTTTTCTAATTCAGCTTGAATTTCTTTTTCCACAATATTATCTAAAGCACTTGTTGCTTCATCTAAGATTAAAATTTGTGGGTTCTTTAAAATCATTCGGGCAATAACTAGGCGTTGCTTTTGTCCACCTGATAACATAAACCCTCGTTCTCCTAAAATAGTATTATAACCATCTTTTCAACCCATTACTAAATCATGCAGGTTGGCTTTTTTACAAGCTTCAACTACTTTTTCATCTGTTGCATTAAACATTCCGTATTTAACATTATAAATTACATCCCCAAATAAAACTTTTGGTTCTTGTTCAACATAACCAACATGTGTTAAATAACTTGCTAAATTTATTTTTTTTAGATTAGTATTATTAACAATAACTTCCCCACTCGTTGGATCATAGAAACGTAATAATAATTTTGAAATTGTTGATTTACCACTTCCAGTTTCTCCAACGAAAGCATAACTTTTTCCTTTTTCAAATGTAACTGTTGTTTTAGGCAAAATAATAACACCTGATTTTTCAGGGTATTCAAAAACAATATCTTTTAAAATAATATCACCTTTAACTTCTTGTATCTCAGGCGCATTACGGTTTGGATCAATGGTTGTATCAACACGAATTAATTGAATAATTCGTTTTGTTGAAGCTGTTGCACGTGCTAATCCTGGAACTAATCCAGTTAAAGTTCAAATTGGAAATGCCAAAGTATTAACCCCTGTAATAAAGGCTGACAACATTTTCATAATACGATTAGTATGTTCTGCTCCTTTATTACCATATAAAATAATACTTGCTAAAACAACAATCACTGTTAAACTTAATGCACATAAAATAATAATTGTTGTCATTCGTGCTTGAATACGATTTAAACGACGATTAACACGGTAATATTCTTTATGAATTTGTTCAAAACGAACACGTTCATATTCTTCTGTCCCTGTTGCTTTAATTAGCGCAATTGATGCAATTCGATCGGTCACATCTCCATTAACATCTGTAATTTTAGCACGAACATTTTCTGTTTCTGATGCTTGTGAACGGAAAGTTACTGCGACAGCAACCATAAATAATGCTGTTGATCCTAAACAAATCAATGCTAATTTTCAATCAATATTTAATAATGAAATTGCACTACCAATAAATATAATTGGAATACTAATTAAGTTAGCTGGGGTTAATTGTGATTCATCCCCAATAACTTGTGTATCATTAATTAATTTAGTCATTGTTTCTCCAATTTTTTTATCAGAATAATAACCAATGTTTAAATTAACTAAATTATTTAATACCGCATTACGAACATCAATTTCAATATTCCGCCCTAGCATTCCACCTACTCGTTCACGAATATTTGTTGTAATTACGGCAATTAATAAATCAACACCAATGATAATTAATCATATATATCATCGTAAGCCTGTTGTGACTGAACTTGGATTATCTCCAAATTCAAATAAAATTTCACTTATTAATTGGTTAATTAAAAAAGTCATTATAACAATTGAAGTTGAACTTAGTACTAACGCAAATAAAATTGTAAATGAACGTAATAAATAACGACGGTAATAAATTGCAACTAACTTAAAAAAACCAATTCGAGGTTCATTGATTCGTTTCATCATTTCTAATGGCGTTTCTTGTTTACGAGCTTGATTTTTTTCATGTAATTCATTGTAATCTAAATTCTTTTCAATTTTATTAATATCAATTAATTCTTTAATTTTCCCCATAACCTCACCTCATTTCTTAAAAAATGCGAGCTTAATATTTGCTCTCTTATCAATGTATTATATCAAAAAAATAAAACTTTTTTAAAATTTTAAAAAAGTTTTTATACATATATTCCATATCGATCAACTAATTGTCTTGTTCGTTGTTCTAATAATAAAAATAAAGTAGCGTTTATAATATATTTAGCGGTAAAAATTCCAAAGAAAATTCCGATAAAAATTAAAGTATGTTGTCATGACTCAAAAATAGATGCCATCCCACTATTATCGTGGTCATCATCATGACCAGCATGCGCAACAGTAACTTGATTAGACCAATCAATCGGATTACTTATTATATTCCCTGTCGGATCTAATATCTTCAAGCTATCGTGTAGAACATGAGCATGGTCAGCATCTGGATGCGTATGACCCATATTTACTAAAATCTTTGCAACAATTAAAAATGAAATTGCTTCAATTAAAGCACATATTGGCACTATAATAGTAAATGCCAAGATTTTTTTCCCTCATTTAATATTAACAATTTTATGATGATGGTCATGCGCTTTTTTAACATGATGATATTCATGAATAGTATGGTCAGCAACATTTTCTGGAACAGTAATTTTATGACAAGCATTAAATAAAATATAGTAAACAAATCAAGTTACGAACACAACTAAGATATTAGAAATCATAAAGAATGCCATTTCAAGTCAAGTATGATACCCATCAATTAAATTATGAATTCAAGGTAATGCAATTCCTTCTAATAAAGCAAATCCTAATCCAACAATTGCAATTGAATAAATAATTACTAAAGTAGCAAAAAATCGTAAACCAAACGTTGCCCCCCAAGGAGTTGGAACACTAAAAACCTCTAGTAAACTTAATCCAACGGCCATCGCTAAAAAAATCGCAGAAGCAGCAATTTTAAACGTAATTGACCTCTGATTATATAATTCCTTATGAAAAACTGACTTTTTAATCCGCGTTCAAATCTTATCATTTTGCATTGTTAAAACATCGTTAGTATTTTTTTTCATTTCTTTTTTCCTTTATTATTTATAAAAATTATAATTTATTTTTATAAAAAGTCAAGTTAAATTATTAGTTTTATAAAAATAAATTATAACTACATAAACAAAAAAATAGATTAATATCTATTTTTATTAGTAAAGTTACAACATCATAACCCACGTTCTGTTTTTTATTTTTTGAAATAAAATACTAGTTATTTATCTATCAATTATTAAATTGATCCCCTTGTTTTTTCTGCTTCAAAACAAGAAGTTCCCTTACCAAAATTTAGGTTTCTCGCTTGTGGGGTTTACCCGTTCCATTTTTTAAATTTCTTTAAAAACTCGTTTCTGTGGCACTTTTATAGAAAAAACTCCATATTATTTAATAATAACGTAGGATTTTTTTCAGCCGTCATAAGTAACCTTATGCCTAATTTTATGAATTAAATTAGCACAAACACTACAATCATCACAGATTGTGCGAGCGTGGAGTTTCCTCTATTAACAGGATGTTAATAGCAACTAGTTCTGTTATAACTCATGTATATTATACTATATCTTAGAAATTAATTAAATAAATCTAATCGTTATTTATTTTTCCTTCTAAGTTATGAATACGCTTTATTAAATCCGCTTTTGAAAAACCTTCTTCTTCTAAGCGGGCTTTTTGAGCTTTTGTTTCATCAAGCTGAGCTCTTAAAACATCATTTTTATCTTGCAAAACATTTAATTGTTGACGCAAGTACTTGATTTCCTTATTAAAGTCATTTGTAATTCCTTCAAAAACTCGATAATCTGTCGCAACCATATCTAAGAATGTATCAACTTCATTTGGATCATAGCCTTGATAATCAACTTGGAATTCCTTATTAATAATATCCGTTGCTCGTAATTTAATTGTTTTCATTTTTTACACCTCATTTGCAAGGAACAAACTTCCTTTTTTGATAATTAATTATTGAAGGAGGAAACAAAAATGTATCTACCCAATAATCGTGGCATGTTTTTAGAATTTTTACTTAATTATACTATTCAAAAATATTTTGATAATAATACTGGTCTTTTTTTAAACGACCAGTAAATATTACCCCGCTTGAAAAACAACAGCATTTAATCACAAAAAGTTATTTTAAAACAAAAACTGGATGTGATTATTATGGACTTTATCAAGGTTATTATATTGAATTTGAAGCAAAGGAAAGTACTCAACAAAAATTTAATTTAAACAATCTTAAGACCCATCAATTACAACAATTAGCATCAGTTCATAATCATTATGGCATTAGTTTTATTATTATTTACTTTCATTATTATGATCGTTATTTTATTTTATCATATCAAAAATTAATAGAGTGAATAAAATTAATGCCAACAAAACAAATACCACTTTCATATTTTATTGAAAATGGCCATGAACTTTTTTTAGTTTTTCCTAATTTTCTTGATTTCGAACCAATTCTTAATCAATTAATCAATTATATTTAGTTAATGATTTTGATTTATTTTTAAGATAATTATCAATAAACTTTAGTAATTCTTTAAAAGTTAGTTTTGCATTTTGATGATTATTAATAATTAGGGTTAATTGAAAATCAGAAATTTTATTTTCTAAATAAGTATTTAAAGTTGCTTTTTCGTGTTCATTTAAAGGATGCTGTAAAATTTGATTTACTTGTTCAAATAAAATCTTTTTTTCAACATTTAATTCTAGGTTTTCAATTGCAATAATGATCTTATTAAAAATTGGGGATAAATCCATTTCTAAAACACCTTTTTTCATTTTAATATCAATAAAACCAGCTTGTTTCAAATGATCTAACATCTTTTTTGCTTGAGCTTCACTAAAATTAGAATGATTTGCAATTTCTAATGGCGTAATAAACCTTTTTTCAGAAGAAGAACAGTTCATAATCAACATGATTAATACTAACTGTTCTTCTGACAAATTTATTAATTTATAATGACTTAACAAAAAACGTCACTTATTAATACTTCCTTTGTTAAATAAACTATTTAACATAACAATTAAATCTTTCCTAATTGTTAATTATTGTTTAAATCAGTTTTTAATTGTTTACCTGCTTTAAATTTAGCTGATTTAGAAACTGGGATTTTAATTGTTTCACCTGTTGATGGATTTCTTCCATCTCTTGCTGCTCTTTCAGTTACAGCAAATTTCCCAAATCCTGCAATTGAAACTTCTTTTCCAGCAACTAAAGCATTTTTAATATGATCAAAAACAAAATTTGTAATTTCTTCTGCGTGTGTTTTTGATAACACATCAGTAAATTTTTCGGCAATTTGCGCTGCTAGTTCTTTTTTTGACATAATTACACCTCTTCTAATAAACCTTGTATAAATTTAGGTTTATATTATCTTACCCAATTTTTATAAAAATGTATACCTTTTTAAATAAAAACATTATTTTAATAAAGTTTTCTGATTTGATAAAGCATTTTTAAAAATAATCAATGCTACAATATTATAGTAGTAATGCAGGATATTAAATTACTACAAAAAACTAAAAAACAAGGAAAAATAGTTATCAATGATTTTAAAAATAAAATTAGCTTGAAAGCAAATTTATAAACTATTTTTTGCAATAGTTGGCCTTGCTATTTTAGGATGAGCGTTCATTAATGGAATTATAGTACTTTTACTACGACCTATATATCTTGCTATTTTTGATATATTAAGAGTGTTATTTTTTCTTAAAAATATCAGATTCTAACGCTTCTTTTAAATTACATCTTTCAATAAAACTTAAATGTTTAAACTTTTTCATTTTTTTCTATCCTTTCTTAAAATATTTACATAATACAATAAAAAAAAGTAAATTATTGACATTAAATTTAATGATGATATGATAATATTGTAAATCTAAAAAGGCAGAAGAAAATTACAAAAATATAGACTTGCAAAAGTCTTTTTTTTATGTAAAATATAGATAATAAAAAAAGAACTTGTGAGTAGAGTGCACCCATTTTAGTAAGTACTAATAAAAAAGTATTTACTATTTTTTTAATTATATCCTTTTCTTTACGATTTGAATATCATGTATTTCATTTTATAACATCTTGTATATATTCTTCATGTGAATTATATATTTTATTATGGATTGTAGCTTTCTTAAGTAATGAATGAAAACTTTCTATAACAATATTATCTGCACAGTGGTAATTTTTTCCCATTGAAATTGTAATACTGTTAGATAAACATTTATCGTGATAAATAGTGGATGTATATTGATATCCGTGATCTGAGTGAATTATTATTCCATTCAGATCTTTTTTTATTAATTTTATTTTATTAATTGCATCATTTAAATTATCCATTACTAATTTATTGTCATTATATTTAGATCACTTTACATCAACTATTTCTTTAGTATATCCATCAATAATTGTTGATTGATAATATCTTTCTCCTTTTCAAATTAAATATGTTACATCAGTATATAGTACTGAAAACCTTGTTTTTATATCATTGAATTTACGATTAATTAAATCAGGATATTGCAATAAGCTTTTTTCTTTATTCTGTTTATATTTCATTTTTCTTCTCATTTTTCTTACATATTCAGGTTGTATTTGATTATCACACATAATTCTTAAAACTTTTTTTGAATTATATTTTATACCATAATCTTCCTTTAAATATTTAGTAATTCTTCGATAACCAAATTGTTTTAAATTTTCTTCATAGACTTTTACAATATCATTTATTGCTTTTTTATCTTTTTTGCTACTGTCATAATTTTTATATTTATCTCAATAACTACGTTTTAACCCTGTTACTTCTAGTAATAATTTTATTGAATATTCACAAAAATTTTGTTTAATAAAAGAGACAATTCTTAGTTTGCTTAATTGTAAAAGTCATGGAGCTTTTTTAATAATTCATACCTTGTTTTATAATATTCTAAATTTCTTTTGGCAAAAGAAATTTTAGGTCCTTTAGGATTGTTTAATTTTCCTTTTTTATGATTTGCTCATCAAGATTCTACTGTATTTGCATTTATATTATATTGTTTTGCTACTATTCAACAACTTTTTTGTTTAATTTCCTCAATGATTTTTGTTCTAAATTCTGATGTATATTTGTTATATTTTTGTCCTTTTTTTGCCATATAAAAATGCACCCCCTATAAAAATTTAGCAAAATCTTTTTTTATTTTACTTACTTTTTGGGGTGCACTCTATAGTTCTCTTTTTATATTTACCATAATTAATTTACAAAATGTAGGAAGAAAGTAGGAATAATAATGGATAAAAAAGAAACAGCCGCTCTTACGAAAAAACAAAAATTTATTAATTTTTTTACACATGGGTTAAGTAGAAAAAGCATTGGAATTATTACAATCTTATCATTAGCAGATTTATTTGTTTTTAGTGGGGTTTTATATTTACGATATATCATCCCTGATTTTGCTAGTTACTTAAAGTTAAATCAATCAAAATTTGATATTGCTATTTCGATTTATGGTTTAACTGCGTTGGTAACTCGGATCCCAGGGGGATATTTAGCAGACAGATTGAATGCAAAGATTATGTTTGTAGTAGCATTATTCATAACAGGGTTAGTCGGGATATGATGGACTACTTTAACATTACCAATTTTTGATGATATGGATAAAAGAATTCGATTAGGACAATTATATGTTATTTACTTATTATGAGGAATTTCAATTGCGGGTTTATTTTGAAATCCATTGTGGAAATTAGTTTCGCAAAATGTGCCAAAAGAAAAACAAAAAGCAGCCTATGGGTTACAAGGCAGCATTCTTGGTTTGTTTGGAGTGTTAGTTATTGGTGGAGCGGCAACGGGAGTTACAGAAGCAACTAAATCAACCGGTGTAACTGAAACGGCGCCATTTTTAATCTTTGCATATTTTATTTGTGGGATGGTAATTTTAATGGGAGTTTTAGCATTAATCTTTATTACACTGAAAAAACGTGAAGAAAAAGAAATAATTAAATTTAGTAAGCATTTTTTTAACTTATTACGACCTTTTTAATTCTTGCGTGTCTGATTATGTGGAATTTTTGTATTTGGGATGTATATGTTTCAATCGGTCTTTTCGTATTATATGAAAGATGTTTTAACTGTGATTGGGATTAATACAACGATTGTTGCTGTCCTTGGCGGAATTAGATCGTATGGTTTACGCTTTTTAGTTGCTAGTCCAGTTGGTAAATTATCAGATAAATGAAAATCATATGTTTTAGGTTTAATATTTATTTTATTAATTGGCATCTTAGCTTGTATTTTATTTACCTTAATTCCAGGGTGAGGTGAAGCATGATTTAATCAACAACAAGCTGGAATTAAAATCTTATTTCATATTATAATGTGTGGATTATTTATCTTTATTGGTTGTATTGGGTGAGCGTTATTAACATTACGATTTGTTCAAATTGGTGAATTACCAATGGAAAAGAATAGCTATGCTAGTATATTAGCTGTGATATCATTTTTAGCTTTTACCCCCGATGCTTGATTTAATTATTTAGCAGGAAAAATTGGTAAATTAGCTGGTAATTGAGATGATATAAATCAAAAATATAATCTACAAGGGTTACAAATCTTATTACTGATTACGATTGGATGTGCTTTGCTTGGTTTACTTTGTGGAGTTGTAGTTTATCTTCTAAATAAAAAAGAAATTAAGAAGTTGAATAAAACATCATTCCATTGAAGAGAATTAGGCAATATTTAGGAGATAGAAATATCCTTTTTATATTGTTTTTATTTTATAGCAGAAAATAAAATTATTATTAATAACACAAATAATTTCTAGAACATCCTTTTTAAGCAACTAACTTGTTAAAGGAGACCCTAGACTTTTTTTATTTATTTTATTTAGTATAATAATAAATATCATACAAAGGGAAGGGAACAATTTGATGAAAAAGTTATTAACCTTTTTTAGTGTTCTCGTTTTAGGACTTGGCAGTAGTTTGCGGGTTGCTAGTTGTAAAACACGAGTGAAGCATGATATTGATGAAAATGACTTAGATGCCAATCAAGATCTTGACATTTTAAATAAGATTAAAAAAGAAAGCTACCAATATTTTGTAACATGATGAAAATCAAAATCAACAGTTAATATTAAGAATTATCCGGACCAAGAAATATTTTTTACAAACTTAGTTAAAGAAGTAAAAACAAAAGATAATGAATTAACTCTCAGAAGAGAAGAAATCAATAAATATCGTTTTTTAACGCAGTTATTTATTGGTTTTAAAGCAGAGTTTGCTAATTTAAATCAAAGTTTACAAAATAAATATTCAAATTATTATCCTAATTCAATGCCATTACTCTTAATGGAGGATGATATTTCATTTACTTTGTATAATATTAATTTTGGTAACATCGCAAAGTTATTAAAAAGTACTTCACAAGAACTGTTGGGAATTACAATGGAAGTTAATATTCCTTATGAAGTTAGGTTTAAAGAAATACAACCATTCCAGAATAAGATTGATAATCTAGTGACTATTAGTAATAATTTAGATGCCTTGACTAATGTGCAAGATAAACTTGATGAGTATTTTATTATGTTTGTTAATAATATTTTAAAAGAACAAAATTTTAGGCTTATTGTACCAGCAGAAGTAAATTTAGATGCTGTTAGAAGGGTAAATATATTAAGAACAAATATTAAAAA
This sequence comes from Spiroplasma endosymbiont of Seladonia tumulorum, assembly GCF_964020235.1. Taxonomy (NCBI): domain Bacteria; kingdom Bacillati; phylum Mycoplasmatota; class Mollicutes; order Entomoplasmatales; family Spiroplasmataceae; genus Spiroplasma; species Spiroplasma endosymbiont of Seladonia tumulorum. The sequence continues at coordinate 565,842 of NZ_OZ026545.1, forward strand.
TAAGTTAAAAGAAGCAAATTTTTTGTTTAATAATATTAATTTTTTATTCTTTGACTTTGAATCAGTTTCTAACTCTTTTACAGAGAGATCTAATCGTCTTCCTTTTCGCAAATCGGATTCTACCTTGATGTGAGCGGGAGAGGGGTATAACCCTGATAAATTGACACCAGAAAACTTTTTAAAATTTTATATAAAAAAAGCAGCGATATTAAGTGAAGAAAAGTATTATTATTTTGGAAACATAAAAAGCATTATTCCAGTTAATTTTACAATTGAAAATTTATTATTTAAATGTAATTTTTCTAGAATAAAACTAAAATCACCAGTTAAAATATTAAAGGAAAAAGATAAAGTTCACGAAAAGTTAGAAGAATTTGCTAAGGTGATAATGGCTTTTTGACATTATTATAAATTAGAAACATATAATGAGTATCATCGCCTTGTTTTTAAAATGCGGCAAAATGAGTTTGATGCATTAGTTGAAAGTGCTAGTGTTTTAGAAAAAAAATAAACATAATAAGCCTTCAACCAATTTTTCAATCAATTTTTAATTTTTTTAAAAGCACATTAGATTCATTAGAAAAACCGTATTTTAGTCCTTTCATATCAAATCCTGGTAAAAAAAATATAAAGTTAATTTAATTAAAAATAATGTTTTTACTATTAAATTATTTCATCCCGAAATAGAATTATACGATAATGAAATATATAACTCGTACCAAGAGTGGTTAAACACCATGCCTCAACACTATTATGCAAACTTTTATTATAATAGTTTTGGCTATAGTTTCTTTTTTCATTCTAATGATGATGAAAGGAATATTAATGATAGTGACTTTAGATTTTTACAGATACTAGAATTTAAGGTTGTATAATTTTATAAATTGAATAATTTAGTAATAAATTGGTATAGTAGATAACCAATGGCACATGCTGCAATTTTTATTGTATGAATGTGTTTTTTCTTTGTCATAGGACAACCTCAAAAAGAATAAATAATTATATTATTGAATCCTTTTTATATTGTTTTTTATTTTATAATAAAATTAAACTATCATTTAAAAAATTTAAATGCAACTTAGAATTAGCAATGAAAAAATAATTTTACCGTAATATTAACTTTCAAGAAATTTACTATGAAAATATATTTACTATTAAATAGAGAAAGGACAAATATTATGGAAAAGATGTTGTTAACAGCCATTCTTATGGCAACATCAATGAATGTGGTTCCGCCAAATTATCAATTTTAACAAAATAATGATTTAAAGAACATAATTATCGCTAAAGAACAAATAACATTAATAAATAATGATTTAATTTTGTTACAAACATATATTAATACATTTATGAAATTACAAAATGATAGTATTAATAGTCTTTCTTTTACAAGAGAGTTAATTAATAAAATTGATGAAGTTTTAGCAGAGGGAAATTATAAGAACATTGGGATAATCACTCGGTTGTATGAATTAAAAAAAGAATTAACAACAGCTAATGATAAAGCATTTATGGTTAATTTATTGTATGACTATAATAGTGATATTCGTGACAAAGTTAATAACAATTAACAAAATATGATTTTAATATTAGAAACTATTCGTAAAAAAGATCCAGCACAAATCTCACATTTAATTTCTCGCTGTAATGAACTAATTAATCGGATAAGTAATTTTAATTTTAACAACAAGGATAGCATTATTAGTTTTTTATTTGAAGTGATTCAATTTAAAGATGCAGTTATTCTGCAATTAACTAGTATAATAAATAATTTAATTAATATTACTAGTGATGAAAAATACAATATTATTAGAATTAAATTAGAACAAATTAAAATTTTACAAAATAAAGTTAATGAATTAAAAAAAGAGATTGAAATTGCTCAAATTGGAATAACAGAGGTAGAATCTTATAAATGAGATAACTTTCATGCAAAAAGAAAGGGCAACTTTAATTGATTACAATATTATCAACCAAAATTGAAAAAAAATAAGTTTTAATTATGATGTTTATCGTGGACAAAATCTCTGGGCATTTTAAGTAGAAACAATGCCTGATATTTATCATGAAATATCCTATCGTAATCTCCCATCTTTTTATGATAATCTTAGTGATGATTTTAGTAATAGTTCAATTTGAATTCATTTAGGTGAAACAACGAAAGATTCTGATGGTTGATGTGTATATCAGGATGCTAGTATTAAATTTAAAAATAAACATAATCTAGTAAAAGAGGTTAAGGGATTTAATATTGAAAATGTAACTAATATTGGGATCTGATGCAATCAATACTTAGTAATTAAGAATTTTAAAACAACATTTCATTTAAAAAAATACATTGAGCAAACATTAGTAAATTTACAAGAACAATTGAAGAAAGTAAATGCTAATATTAACAAATTAGAAAATAAAATTCAACTACTAGAAAATTAAAAGTTAAAAGAAAGGACGTTTAACAGATGGCTAAAGTTAGGTGCAAAAAACTATTTTTTGAATATAAACATAAAAATATCCTTAGAGATATTAATTTAAATATTGATGACGGCCAAATTATTGGCTTGATTGGTCCAAACGGAGCAGAGAAAACAACCTTAATTAAGATTATTTTAGGGCTAATTAAAAAAGATCAGTCCTTAACCTTAAAATATGATGATTTTGTTGTTAATTCAAAAAAAGTTGGTTTTGCACCTGCAAATAATTCGTTTCAACGTAATATAAGTGCAAAAGATATTTTATTTTATCAAGCTTTTATAACAAAACTTAACTACCAAAAAGCAAATGAACTAATTCCGAAAGTGTTAAAATATTTTGATTTAACTGAGCATGCCCACAAAAGTTTTGCTAAATTTTCCAGTGGAGTGAAAAAGAAGTTTTTATTAGCGTTAAGTTTAATTAATGATCCTGATTTATTAATTTTAGATGAACCAACAGCTAATTTAGACCCAGAGACTAGAAAACAGGTTTGTGAATTAATTTTTAAATTACATCAAAGAAATCCTAAAATAACAATTATTATTGCTTCCCATATTTTGTCAGAATTAGAATCGTTAATTAATTATGTTGTTATTCTTGAGAAAGGGCAAATTTTATGTAGTAAAAATTTTAATTATCAACAAGAAGACCTTGAAAAACTATATTATGATCAGCTTAAAAAAGTGCAAAAAGAACCTGAAGAAAAGGAGTTGTTTTTTTAATGAAGTTGTGGTTATTTTGTTTTAAAAAAAATTTTAAATCAAAAATAATGTGGTTATGGTTATTTTTTGGTTTTGTGATAACATGAACCTTTTTTACTTTTTTCTTTTTAAACTATGAACAAGTCATTAAAAGTGGGAGTGCTACTTTTCTTTTTTTTCGAATAATGTATTTGCTTTTTGCCCCAATTTTTGTAACATATTTAGTTATCAATATAAGTATAACGATATTGGTGTCATTTCTCCTTATACAGAACAATCAAAGAAAATTAAAAGTTTAAGCTTGTCAATCTCAACAGATGTTGAGATTGACACTGTTCATAAATTTCAGGGAAGAGATAAGAAAAAAATTATTTATTGTACAACACAAGATAAAGTTTCAAATTTAGAATTTTCATCAAAGGCTAATTCGGTAAATGTTGCTGTATCTCGTGCTAAATACGAACTTGTTGTTGTCGTTAATAAAAGAATTAGTGAAACTAATAAAAGCAATGATATTACAAGGTTAGTTAATTATATTAATGTTTTATATAAGGGAGAAACTGTTTTTAAACATAGGCTTGGGGTTTTTGCTGCTCTATCTTCTAGTAATTATGAAATAGAAACACAACAAAAAGAGTTTAATGGTTTTATTGGCCAAACATCAGAATATATCTTTTCAAAACTTTTAGATCAATTAGTTAATCAAATTATAGATATTGAATATACAATGTTTTATAATTTAAAATTAGTTATTAAAAATCAAGATGGTTTTAATAATAGAGAAAAGCAATTTATTAATCATCCGTGAGCACATTTAGATTTTTTAATTTTTAATAAAATTTCAAAAAAACCAATAATAGCAATTGAAGTTGATGGACAACAACATAATAATTCAATTCAAGCATGACGTGACCAAGTTAAAGATAGAGCTCTTGAACAAAATGGAATTAAAATTTATAGAATTAAAACAACTTCACTTGACAATGAAGAAAAAATAATTAATGAAATAAAAAGTTTAATTATTTAATGTAAATGTGTATTAGTTGTATATAAATTGTAAATATAAGTGTAAATTAAGTACATTAAGTTTATTAATTCAATAATTGTACAAAAATATTTAATTTTCTAATAGTTTTTAGCGTTTTAAATTTTCTTGTATGTTATTACATACTTGTTTTAAAGCAACAATTATATATTTTGATATATTGATATTATTTATTTAAGGAGGTAGAAAAAATGGCAAAAAGTAAATGCAAAGTGAAAGTAAAATCTCACACATGTTCTTGCCCAAAACCTAAAAAAAGTAACAATAATTCTAATGCAAATTTAATAATAGATAAATTGTTTAAGTGAAAAATTTGAATATAATGACTAATTCATATTGCAATGTTTCAATTGGAATCGAATATTTTATTGATATTAGTTTGTATGAATAATGACTAAGATAGAATTCTTGTATAATTTGATTTTTTAATTCTTGGTCATATTTATTAAATTTTTGTTTTTTTTGTGCCATTTTTTAAATTCTTCCTGAATAGTATTTTATCTTTTTTTCTGTTCTCATTTAGGGATACACATCAAAGTAAAATTAGGAACAGTAATTTTTGAAGCAGGGTTATCATTTACTTGCTTTTTTTGTCATAATTAAGCATAGTTCAATATGAACAGTTTGTAAATTATTGAAGCACTTTAAACAAAAGGAGAAAAAATATGAAAAAATACTTCTGAGCTATTTTAATAAGTTCATTTTTAATTATTCCACTTGCTAGTATTATTAATTTTTTTACAAATAATAGTTTTAAAACATCAGATGATTTAAAACAAATTGTGGAGCCAAGTCGCGGTTGACCAGCAAAAGATATGAGTCAATTAAAAATTTGATAATTTTTATATAATGATACTCAACAAAAAATTGTTGCAACAAATGAGAAAATGATGGATGGTTTTTATAGTTTTTATCGTGATGAATATTATAAATATCGTGATACAGCGGAAGGCAACATTGGTAAACCTGGTTATGATGAAATTGGTCTGCCCCTTGCTAAAATTAATGATTATATTGAGCAAAAGATTGTTTTTTTATGATATGCAAAAATTTATGGCTTTAAGTTTACGATCATATTTTATTGAAGTATCAATTAATCAAATTCTTGATCTAACTAATAATAATATTAATCCGAGTGAGTATTTAAACTTATGAGTTATGAAGTATTTTCAAGCGGGATTTTATTTTCAATGAGCAAAAATTTGGATTCAAGATTTAGGTCGAACAATTGAAAAATCAATTGATGTTGTTTTTTATGTATTTGGATCATTAGTTCCTCGTGATAAGGATGGGAATTCGTTATGAACACAAGGGCCTGACCCAGTTGCTGCAGCAAAAGTAAAACCACGGTTAAAACTTGATTATGTGATGACAAATATGATTGATAAAGTTTATAACATTGTCTTTGGGAGGGAAAATTAAAAATGATTATTTTAGAAAATATTAGTAAACATTATGGGAAAAATCATGTTTTAAAAGATATTAATTTAGAAATTAAAGAAAGTGAATCAGTCGCTTTTTTAGGAGCGAATGGGAGTGGAAAAACAACCTTAGTTGAAATTATTTCTGGTGTCTTAAAACCTTCAAGTGGTAAGGTAATGGTTGGGGTACAATTTCAAGATGGTTATTGGCCTTCAGGAACAACTCCTATGGATTTAATTAAATTTTATAAAGGACGTGGTTACTTAACAACTCCAGAAGGACAAAAATTAATTGAGGTTTTTGAGTTAAAGAATTTGTTAAAAAAAGAAATTTCAGCTTTGTCTGGTGGACAACGCCAACGTTTTAATTGTTTTTTATCAATTTTAAATGATCCAGAAATTTTTGTCTTAGATGAATTAGTTACGGGGTTAGATTTAAAAATGCAAATTAAACTTGTTAATTTTTTAAAAAGTTGAAAAAACGAAAAAAAATTAATTTATTAGTTGTTTCACATACCCCAGAAGAAGTTGAATTACTTTGTGACCGGGTTTTACTTTTAAAAGATGGTGAAATTTATAGTGACCAACTAATTACAGAAATTATTAAAAATAATGGTAGTTTACGGAAAATGTTAGTTAATTACTTTGAGAATGTTGTCGGCTATGAATTAGAAAATACAATTTGAATTTAAACCATTATTTTCAAAATTAAATAAAACTAATAATTTATTGTTTAAAGCTATTTTTACAAATCCCCGCACATATATGTTTGTTTTTCTTTTTTCTGTCATTTTATCAGCAATTTGTTCATGGTTTTGAAATACTTATAGTTATTATGCTGTTTTACCACCAGTTTTAATTAATTTTTTGTCTGTTTCAGTTTTTACTAGTAGTTTTTATTTAGGTGCCTATTTATTAGAATGACGAAAAAAGAACTTTTTAAAACGAATTAAACTAATTAATTTGACAGAATATAATGTTATTTTTGTAATTTTTCTTTTAAATTTAACATTGTCAACAATTTCAATTTTATTAAATATTGCGTTATATAATTTGTATGCTTTAATTTCAATTTTTGGGTTTAGAATTGCATTATTATCCAATATTAGACCATTTATTTGAATCTTATATTTTATTGGAATTGTTTTGTTTACTTTTTTTCTAACTGTTTTGTATGTTTTTTTAGCAACAGCATTATCAAGTCGTAATTTGTCATTTGCAATTTTAACTATTGTTACCTTATTTTTTATTACTTTTTCAGATGTAATAATTCAGCCAACAATTACTAATCATCATTGGTTTTTTATTATCATTAATTACTTATGCCCAGCTAAATATTTTATTTGATTTAATATGCTAATTACATCTTATCAGTTTATGGATCCGTTAGGCATTAGTCAAATTATTCAGGATTATAATACCGTTTCTTTTATTACATTTACTAGTCTTTGACAGCCACTACTGGGGATGATCGTTTTTACTGCTTTATTTGGGTATTTGGCAAAGCATTATTTTAATTGAGGAATGAAAGGAAAATAAGATGAAAAAAATATTTACTTATTTGGGGCTAATGACATTAATAACAAACCCGGTTACTTTAACTGTCGCTTGTACGATTGGAAATCTTGATGGTAGTATTTATTTAAAAAGGTTACCTAATTTTAATTTAGAAAGGTCAGAATATGGTGATGGTATTTTATTTGATAATAAAAATTCACAAAATATTTTAAATAGTAAAGGTGAACAAGTTGATTTTGGAACAGTTAACCCGCAATATTTAAATTCATATTGGGATTATTCAAAATTTAGTACTGGCTTTCAATGAGATTAAAATATTCGTAAGCAAGCAGTAACGGGTGTACCGTTGAACAAAGGTTTTATGCCAAATGGTAATTATGCTGCAGATTTTGGCATTACTTCCGCTGCGCAAAAGTACTTACGCCTTAATTCAATTTTAAATTGAGATCCAGCAATAGATTATGATGCAAAATATAATCAAGCAGAAATCCCATTACAGCAACGTACTTTTGTTGCAACGGTTAATTCAAAACAACAAAATCGGAATGTTAATTATAATCAATTAGGATTTTCATCTCGTAAACATCGAACTTTTGATAATACAATTGTTGGTACAAAAAATCCCTTTGAAAATACTAACTTGAACTGACAATATGTAAATGAATTTATTAATTGATCTGGTTCATGATTTGAAGGACCAATCATTCCGCCACCGGCTGATGTTATTGACGCAGCACATATTAATGGGACTCCAATTTATGGTAATGTCTTTTTAGATGGTTATCATGAGTTAACTCGAGTAATGTTAAAAGATTTTTTAGCACGCAATGCTGATGGAACATATAAAATTGTTGATATTTTAATCAAAATTGCCAAATATAATGGCTTTGATGGCTGATTTATTAACAATGAAGCAAATGGGAGTTCTCCTAATGGAACCATTTTAGATTATAATGAAATGTACCAAATTTTAAAAGAATTTAATTATAAAGTTGGAACTGCAACAGACCCCGATATTAAAAAATTGCAAATTATATATTATTGTAATGATGCAACTGTTTCAAAAAGTGTAACTGGTTATGATGATGCTGAAACAGTTAAAATGACAACAACTGGTTATCCACGAAATGGGGTTATTATCCCAACACAAGTACAATTAAATTTTGGAGAAACGCCAGATAAAACAAGAACCTTTTTAAAAGAAAATCCAAATTATCGTCCATCGGATTTATATACAATGATTGATGAATGAACAAATGCAAAATATTATGGTACCTATGATTTTCGCCAATTAGCTTATGCTTTATCAGCACATACAGGGCGTCCAACATTTAATCCAAATGTTTATACAAGTTTTTCATCATATATGGATAACGGGGCTTCTATCTTTGGGGGCTATGCTTATAATTGAATTAAAAAACAAGGTTTTCATAATGAAACAAGAGCTTTTCTATTTGCAACACAGGTTTCAAACTTATTTAATATGATTCATTATTCAGGAACAAATACATTTATTAGTGATAAAGATACGGGTTTACAAGCAAATCGGTTATGTAATGATTATACTAAGTTAGATCCAAAAATTGACTTTACTGCAGCAGCATTTGCGGCTGATCCACGTATTAAAGTAAAAAATAAGGGCCCAGTTAATGATTTTCTGAAACAAAATATTTATGATTACGAATCAAACAATGGTTATAATTCAACTAGTTTTGGCGTTGGGAGTTTAGTCCAAGAAAGAACAACATTATTTGATGAAAATCAAGTTTTAAATAAATCGACTAATTTTTCAATGGGGAGTGGAATTAAGTTTGCTGATCGGGATGAACAAGGAAATGCTATTGTGGCGAATGATTATCCTTGGACAAATCGGCGCTTAACAGACATTCTTCCAACTTATCAATGGAAAATTTATGATGAAGAAAAAAAGATCAACCTCTAAATATTAGTGAGATTACTGGGGTGTATGACTATGATAATGTTTATAAAAAAGGAAATTCAATTGCAATTGGTAGTGGTTTTGATGGGCTAGGAAAAGTTTTACCAGCAAAATGAAAGCAAGGTAAAGTTTATGATTGAGATATTATGGGAACTAATTTAATTAGTGATCAACATCAAGCTAGTTTTATTTATTATGATGGTTCGAATGATAAAAGTAATGCTAATGTTAATTTTTGAATTACAACAACTAATCAAACAACAGGAGAATCATCGGGACAAACTTTTAGTCCAACCCAAACTGAAAAATTAAAAGATGGGTAAGTAAAAATCTCATTTGATTTAAACCGCATTGGAAATGTGACAAAAACAAATCGGATTTCAAAAATTGGGTTACAAATTAAACCACAAAAAGAAGAATTTAAATTTAATGTTGGTTAATTTAGCATTACAACTGCGACAAACCAACAAACTAATAGTGTTGATATTACTAATCCAAATGTTGAATATGCCATAAAACGCCATAATTCAACCAAAGAATGATTTAATCTTCGTTTTAGTTGAGAAAGTCAAAATGTAAGGAACCTTAATTATTATGCAATATATTATTTTGCAGATAATAAATGATATCGAGTTGGTGAAACAACAAAAAATTATTATTTTTTAAAAGACTTAACAAGTTCTCAACAAATCATTCAGTTAATGATTAAACCAGTTTATAACGATAACATTGCTACAACAGGTTTTGTCTTTAATGTTCAGGTATCATAAGGAGGTATTGATGAAAATTAGTCAGAATTATCAGATGTTTAATCGTTGTATTGTCTATATGTTTAAAACGATTTTAAAAACATCGCGAACATATATTTATATGGTTGTTGCACCAATTATTTTAATTACTTTTGTTTATTTCTTTTGATATCAACAAATGTTAAAAACAAATCGCTATATTATGATTTCATCCTTTACCTTAATTCCAACGTTGTTTTTACTATTTCTAGGTTCATTTATTATTTGTGAATGACATGATTCAGTGTTTTTAAAGTATTTAAAAAACTTTGGTTTAAATAAACTTCAGTTTATGGTATCTTTATTAATTGTCTTATTTACAATTACGTTTGTTATTATTTGGTTAATCGTGGGTTATTTATTCTTAATTGATTTAGCCCATCAGGAACATATTGTTCAAAATTGATTTAATTTTATTACATTGTTTTCACAATGATTTGGTTGAATTTTTGGTATTATTTTAAATATTTTATTAATGTTTTTCTTAGCATTTTTAGTTGCTGGTTCATTAAAAAATATTTATATCGTACAAACAATTAATATTTTAATTTTTATTTTATCTTTTTTGTTCGGTGACTTTTTAATTGATTTATCATATGCAACAACAACACCAGCAATCATTATTGGTTATTTTATTCCACAAAAATATATTACTTGAATTGTTTATATATTCTACACACAAAGTAATTATAATTCAAACGGCTTTTTCTTAATTGTCCCTTCTGTGGATCGGAGTTTAGCATTTACCTCAATTTATCAACCAATTTTTGGTACTTTAATTTTTATTAGTACAATTAGTATTGGTTCATACTTTACTTTTGTTAGTGGTTTAAAAAGATAGGGTTTACTGGTTTTTATCAGTAAGACCTTATTTTATGTGTAAATTGTAAATGCAAATGTAGCACTTTATTGAAAAAGAATAAAATGCTTTTTATTTTGTAAAAAATACTTATATTTATTGGATTAATCGTTAGATAGTATCTTTTACACTTAATAAAATATGTTTTTTCAGAAAAATCCATCCTTTCTTTTCTTAAAAAATTTTGAATAATTGTTTTATTTAGTTGTTAGTTAATTGTTAAATATAATTACTAAAAAATATATTTAATAAACAAAGAATTAAAAAAGATAATGAGATAAAAAAATAAAGATACTATCTAACGATTAATCCAAAATTCAATCTTTAAAACTTAATATTTTTTGATGCTTAAAAATGAATAACTCATCTATGGCACGAAGCCTTAAAGAAAGTGTGAAAGCGATTGGATTTACTACTCCTATTTATTTCTTTAATTCTCGGCAAGATTAATCACTTGCGAAATGTCAGAGCATGTGTTTTTTGGCTTGTTTTCATAAAAAGAGTGTTGTTAAACCGAAAAAAACAATATCGGACACTAAAAAAACAAGAGGGTTGGAACTCCAAAAGGTTATTTTCTTTATAAAAAGTTGTGTAGGGATGGATGAAGCGTAATTAATAACTGGGTAAACTGTTTCTTTGTTTATTTCCGTATGGGGTAAACTCTATCAAAATATCCTATCCGCCCCCGCTCACCTTCAAAGTGGAGCGGGCGGCGAAGTAATTAAATATTAAAATAAATTATTTACTAAATATCAAAATATTAATTAATAAAGGAATATTATGTTTTTTTACAGAAAGGAAAATATTTGATGAAAAAATGAAATAAAAAAATTAAAAATAAATTACAAGAATTAATGATACGAGCTTATCTGGTAACAGTAAATGATATTAATGATGAAATTTGAGCAACAAATAAAAAGAATTAAGGAGTATAGATAAATGACAGAATATAAAAGTAAATATATTAATAAAACTTGAAATGAAATAACAACATCATTTGATTGAGTTAATTGTCAACCTATTAATTGTCGTATTTCACATCATAAAAAGCATTATGATTTGCAATGTTTAGAATGAGCCAAAATGTACTTAAATTTATTTAAAGACAAGTGAGATGTTATTGTTTCATATATGCAATATTATAAAATTAACGATATTTTAGATTTAGCATCCGATGGATGAAAAATATTACAAATTGACAAAAAAATAAAACAAATAAATTAAAATATATTATTGCAATTGACCCTGCTGGAATTGGACAAACTGGTATTATTATTTATAATGTTTTGCAAAAGAAAATAATTAATAATATTACTTTTAATTTTGAAAATGAAGAAGAAGCAATAAATAATATGTATTTAATATTAAATGAGTTTAAAAATAAAATTTGTTCTTATTTAAATAAAGTTATTGTAATAATTGAAGATTATCAACTTGTATAGTGTAAACCAATTAGAACAAAACAACTCTTATTAAAGGGTTGTTTTTTTATTTGAAATAAAACAACTCCTAAAAGGAGGTAATGATAATTAAGCAATAAAAAATATGTGATGTTAATGATTGTTATAAAGTAATATCATTCATTATTGAAGAATTTTTATCAAATAAAGTTTTATGAACTTGTGAAAAACATAAAGATTTATTGAATAAAGTAAAAGATAAAACACAAAAGCGGTTTTATAAACGTTTAGAGAATTCAAAAATTATCTTTGATTGAGAAACTGGGTTTTTAAAACTTAAATTTTACAAAACAACTTAATGCAGAGTGGGACGGTTATTTTAAATAACTAAGTGCTTCCATAAAAACATGAGTTTATACTCACTCTCACAGCCCCAGCCGAGGCGAGTACTGAAACAGTGTATGAGGAAATATGTAAAAATCGACGCTGGTTCATTAGAACTAAGCGATAGTCGTGATGTGTCCAAGGCTAACATCAAATGACAATAAATATTGAGATGGTGACACAAACAATTTGTTTGAAACTTATTTTTAAGTGCTATTACTTTAATTAATAAGAGTAGGAAATAACTAATTGCATTTACACTATACAACTTCATAAGGGTTTAAAAATAAAAAATCCATTATCTACTCCTAAATTTATTGGTGGTTTAAAAGTTTTATGCAAATATTTATTTAATTTAAAATATATTTTACAATCACCAGTCATTAAGAAAAATTATATTTATAAAGGAAATATTAAAATGTCAGAGCACGAACACGATGCTTGAAAACATTTACAGTATTTTTTAGCAAAAAGAGTTGAAAAAAATGGCACAAACAAAAAGTAATTTACCTAAAAAATCAATAACTAATAAACCTAAAATAAAAAAAAGTTAATAAGTTAGAATTAACTGTTAAATTACATGAAAATCCGATTAAAACTAAAATTAAGGCACTGGTTGCTGGTGGTGTTGAAGTTGATGCTTGTTCGGCTAAATGTCAGTGAGACGGATTAAATTATTCAACATTATCAATATATAATCCAGCTGTTTTAACTGAGTTTTTGAAATTAAAAAAAGATGATGAGATAAAAATTAAAGGCTCAGTATTTAATCAGTTAAATATAAAAACTAAACGCTATTTTTTGTCTTTTAGAGTAGATAGTTTTGAAATTATACAAAAAGCAATAAGAAAAAGAACAAATACAAATATTAAAAAATAGGAGGAAAAAACAATGGCATTAAAAAATGTAAAATATGTTCTTATTGATGAAAATAATGAACCTATTAAAAATGAAGATGGTAGTTTAGATATTAAAACTGCTGAAATTATTTTAGAAAATACTGCTGAAGTTGAAGAATTTAATGCAAGTAATTTAGAAAATAATAATCAGCAAATCAACGAACTACAAACAAAAAATACTGAATTAACTTCACAAATTGAACAACAAACAATTCAATTAAAACAAATTGAAGTAATTGACTTTATTAATTCTTTAACTGATAATGAAGAATTTAAAAATGTTTTATTAAAGTCTTATGATATTACTGATGATATTGAAATCATTAAAACACAATTGCAAAGTGTTTATGATGAATTAATTAAGGTACAAACAGTTAATACTGGTGGCGTACCAAAAGTAGAAAACAAAGAAAACAATATTTTAGATACAGACAATGTATTTAATAAATAGAAAGAAGGAAGTAAATTATGGCACAAAACCCACAAAGAATTTTCGGAGATATTGCTAACCAAGCAACAAAACGAGACCGAGAAACATTTGAACAATGATATTTACAAACTTATCAACAAAAATTTAGTTGAGAAGCATTATTTGCGTGAAAAGAAGCAAATAAGTTTGGTTTAACATATAAAAGAAAGAAAAATATTAAATATAATGAAGGTCTAGGAAAAAATGGACAAGTATTTAATACTGATGATAACCTACTAAAATATTCAACAGTGGAATTTGAAGATGGAATTGTTGAATTAGATACAATTTTAACTTTTGCTCGTAAATTAGACCCCGTAGAAAGTGATTTTAATCCTAATCTTTGAGCTGCTGATATTGAGCAAGCAATGGATACTGAGGTTGCTTATAAACGCAATAAAATTTTAGAAATTATTAATAAAGGAACAGTTACAACCATTCAAGGCCAAAAAGCAGTTGATACAAATGCTTTACAAATTCATGATGAAATTATGGATAAAATATATGAAAATGGTTTTACTCCATCAGAAACAGTTGTCTTGGGTTCGGCTGATTTTATTCGTGGAATTCGTAATAAATTACAGTTACAACTTGGAGCAAACGACCAAATAAACAATGTAATTGAAACAAGTGGAGCAATGAAAACTGTTGAAGGAACAACATACTATATGGTTCCTAAAAAATTACCAATTATTAATAAAGATGGTTCAGAAGGAACAATTACTCTATTACCAGATGGTGTTAATGCAATTGCCTTTAAATTTAGTAAAAAATATGACCCTCTTATCTTACGGAAAAAAGACCATACTCCATTAAGAGTTGGTGCAGCTGCATTGGGTACTGGAATGGGTAATACTTTGATTATGGAAAGAGTTTTATATTTAGGTGGAGCAGTAGTTGAACCTAAGGGAATTATTAAACATACATATAAAATAGATATTAGTAAAATTAATAAAATTGATGAACCAGATATAAAAGTAAAAAATCCGCAAAGTGTTACACAAGAAGAATTAACACCACAATTTAAAAATGTTGTTTTAAAAGCAGTTAAACAAGTAGATATTGTATTAACTGAGAATGATTTTAATTATTTTGTTGAAAGCGATGAAGTTGACTGACCTATTAATTTAACAGATGGAGAAACTGTTTTTGTTCAAATTGAAGGTAAAAATAAAGCAATTGGCCAAACAAAACCTATTAAAGTTGTTTTAAGACCTATTGCACCTAATAAAAAAGGTGCTAATGAATAATTTTCATTAGTACTTTTTCATTTTAAAAATGCCAATTGGTACATCTAAAACAGCCTTTATTTATGCTGTTAAAAAAAATCCAACCAGATTGTCAATCCATCAACAAGAAAAAAGTTTTGGGTTACAGTTATTAGAATTTTTAGGAATTCAAGTTTTAGCCCTTGGTTTATCAGTTTTAACTGGTGGTTTGGCATCTGCTATTGGATTGGGGGCAGGATTATCTAATTTTGCCGCAGCATTTATCTCGTTTGGAGTAGAAACAGCAACCGATTTTGCCGTAAATCAAATATACGATAAATTAACATCAGAAGTGACAGTAAAAAGTACTGCCTTAAATTTGTTACCAGCAATTGGTGGAATTGGTAAATTAACGCGTGCTGCTCGCACAACTAGAATTTTAAAATTAGCAAAAGAAACTAAATTACTTGAAAAATTAGGTGTAATAACTGCTAATAACTTAGAAGATATTGTAAAACAAGTTACAGGTAAAAAGATTTTATCTGATAAATTAATATTTGATTTTACAAAGCAGGCTAATAATGAAACTTTATTATATACAATTGGAAAATTAGCCCGAAATGATTTTTATAAAGGTTTTAAAGTTTCTAATTTAGAAACAATTAATAATTTATTAAAAATTGAGAAAAATATTCAAAAAATAAGTCCTAAATTAGTTCAAAAAATACCACGCGTAAATGAAAAAAATGCTAATAAATGATTGTCTGAATATGGATTAAATATTGATAAAATAAGCAAAATTAATATTAATGAGTGATATAACATTATGACTAATCTTCATAAAAAAGGTGTTGGTAAAAATCTACTATTAAATGCTAATTTAATGCGGGGCAGTAAAATATATAATAATAAATTATTAAATATTTTGCATCAAACACCAATTAAATTAAATAAAATTTTAAATCATTTAAACCCAAATTTTTATATTCAAAAAGTAACTAAAAAATTATTAGCCCCAATTGAAAAACAAATAATTACTATTAAACAAAAAGTAATTAATAAAATTACTGATAAAACTAAAAAAATATTGTCTAAATTTGAAACTAAGGCTATTAAAAAAGGACAATTATTACCCTTTGCTTATGGTTCTGATGTTTTTTTAGCAGTTAAAATTGTTCCATTATCAATTGCGGGCGAAGTTGCTTTAACAATATATTATAAAAATCCTAAATATACCCCTATTGTCGTTATGACAACTTTAATCAAAGCAGAACAATTTGTTTTATCCCCAGAACCTTTTAAATTCTATATGCATAGTGAATGATTTATTGGTTGGGGATTTAAAAAAACAAGTTTGTTTAATTTAGTTTCTTTTGCCCCACTTGCTTATCAGCAAGTAGTAAAAGATAGTTTTAAAATATATCGAACAATTGCTAAGATATTAAAAATGCAAGAACAATTTAAAAATAACTTTAATAAAGATAAATTGTTAAATACGCTAGAAGATAGTGCGGTTAATAGTTTATTGGGTAATGGATTAGTATTTCAAGCATACAAACAACTTAGAACAAAAAAAGATTTAGACAAAACAATTAAAACAAAAACACTATTAAATAGTAAAAAGTTTATTTTAAATAAAATATATTCTAAAAAAAGTAAATGATAAGGAGATGATTAAATGTTAAATGAATTATGACAAAATGTTACTTTGGAAAATTATAATAATTTTAATCCAATGACAGGTAAAATTACACAAGTTCCAGTTCGTTATAATAAGTTCTTTAAAGGTAATGTAGAATTATGATTTAAAACATTTGCTTTAAGAGCCCAAAATATGATTAATTCATATTTAAACTATCCATTTTCAAAACTAAAATTTGAAACATTTAAAGACCCGTTATTAAAGAAAATTTGTATTAATATGGTGTTTATTACGATTGAGCATTGAACATTTAATCGCATTCCAATTGAGTTTTTTACTTCGGCAAATATGAGTGTTGGTAATATTAATTATTCTTCACAAAATGACCCTATGGCAACATGACAAGGTCTATTGCCTACTTATGCAAAATCACTCGCTAATCTAACAACTTTAAAGAAAATGTTTCGTACTTTTCAAGAAGAAGGTATTGATTTAACAATGATTGATTTAGAAGCATATTATACTCAATTAGAAGTTGATGCTTTAATTGAAAAAGAAAAAACAGAAAGAATAGAAACTGATGACAAATTAGATAAAAAAATTGATAATTTATCAAGTGAAACAAAAGAAAATTTAGATAAAAAACAAGATAAATTAACAAAAAATTCTAATATAGAAATTGATTATATATCTTGTCAAAGATATGTTAGTTCTAAAGATATATACATATATGGTGATTTAAGTTTTCATAATGACCCAAAGCCCGAAGATATACCAAGATTTACAAAAATAGTCAGAGAAGTACAAAATAATATTCAGGTACCAATTACAAAAATTATTAATGATAAGTCAACAGATGAAGAAGTACCAACTGCAAAATCAGTATATGAATATAGCACATGAGAAAATATTGATACAAATGATTTTGTTACTAATATTGAATATAAAATAAAAAACTTTGATATAAATTATACTTACCAAATATATACGGGCAGCAGTTCTTCAAATGCAGGAACTATTATAAGTATTCCTAATTTTAATGGTTTTATAATGCAAGCAACATCATTGTTTCAAAATCAAATATGTAATATTCAATTATCAGAAAATGGAGAAGTAATGTTTTTAAAAAATGACCAACCAATTAATATGAAGTTTATAAAAATTAGAAGAAAAAAGTAAGCTTAGAAAGGAGATGTTATTATGCCAAAAGTAGAAGTTAAAGATGTAATTATGTTTTTGAAAATCTTTGGGGTTTCATCATTGTTTTTTATTGCAGGAATTATTATTTGTTTTATAGGACCAACTAAATTAGGAATTGGTTGACCTGCATATGTAATTATTGCTGCAATGCTTAATGGTTTTGGGGTTGTTGTTTTAATTATTGAAACTATTAGATTTATCAAAACTCATAACAAACAACAAAAACAAGATAGTATTGAAGATGTTATTAAAAAAGAAGATACAAAATAAAGAGGTGTTATAAATGGGATTATTACCAGCAAAAAAGAAATTAAAAAAAGAATATGATATTGATAGTTATTACCTTAATTTAGCATCAACGATTACTAATCGTAAAAATGTTACTGTTCAAAAACATAATGAGATTTTAGAAAAAAGAATTTGTGAAGATAATGCTAATTTTTTAAATCCACGAAATTTAGAAATTAGCATTTATAATCCTAATACTAATCAAAAATTAGATACTAAATTAATTAATAACTTTTTAAAAATGCAAGACTTTACTAATAAGAATTGATATAACGAATATAAAATTAATAAAAATGGCAAAGGTGCATATTTTATTTTTGCTAATAATTCAAAACTTAATTTTATTACCATTGATTTTTATAATGACCAGTATGATGAATTAGGTAATCTAGTATCGTGTACTTTTGATTATGACCCTTATATTAAAAATGACCAGAGTGTTTTTATTACTGAAAAATTAGAAATTGATTATGTAACTAAACAAGTAAAAGTTATTAGAAAGTTAAAAACACGATTATATAGCACTATTACCGATTTGTATATTGATGATGCAAAATGAAATAACTATACAACATTACAAAGAGAAGAAATATTACCACTTAATTTTATCCCAATTGAAATTATTCCTAATAACCCTAATTTTGAACCTTCTGCTCGTTATGGCAAACAATTTGCTAGTATTTTAGATATTATTGCTGAAAAGATAATGTTAGACCCGTTATTAAATAGTGGTAAATTTACCATTAATACTAATGGTGTGACTGGTATAGTTGACCAAGAAATTAGTAAAATGTTAGCTTCATTTATTGAAAATGACTTGTTATTAGTTGAAGGTGACCCCGATAGTAATTTTCAACCAGTAGACTATATCGCTGGTAATTTTAAAGGTGAACAATTAACCAAAATATATGATTGATTATTAACTAATTACTATAAAATAAATCGCCATCATGTTCCTGCTATTGCTAAGGGAGCACAACAAACTCAGGCGGAAGTTGCTGGTGTAAATATTCAAACAAACGCCTCATACGAACAAATGATATATATTAGAGAAATTAAATTAACTGAATTCATTATTAAGTTAATTAAATATGATAATGCGATTTTAAACAGTAGAACATTCAATATTAAAAATATTGATGAGTTAATTGTTGATGTTCACTTACCAGTAAATGCTACTTTAAACAGACAACTAAAAAATAATGAAAATATTATCAATATTCCCAATGATGAAGAAGGAGAACAAGAATAATGTTAAAACCATCTGAAAAAATGTTGGCACAATTAGCAGAAAATGATGAACCAATTGACTATTCAATTGATAGTATTCCATTAGATTTTGCTAATCAATCGCAGTATAGCGACCCTGATTTAGAACAATTATTTACAGAAGACCGTGCTAGAACCTTATATATTTATAAAATCAATAATCTTGTTAAGACAAAGCAAAAACCAATCTTAAATTACTCTCAAAATAGCGTTAAAATAGGTTTTATTGACAAAGATGAATATATTAAAATAACGGGTTATGAAATTAGTGACTTTAATTTTAAATTACAAATTCAACAAAATACCACAATCCAAGATAATAGCACAAGTTATGTAATGATTGATGAAAAAGATATTTTAATTAATGATATTTCAAAACAAGATAAAGAATTTTTAGAATCCTATGACTTAAAAATAGTTTCTATTAATGAACCAATTACCGAAAACAATAAAAATGAATGTTATATTATCGAAGAATATAAACGCCCTTATTCACCTGATGGTGTTGATATTATTAAATCTACTCATTTAGTTAAGGTGATTGATTTTAAATGAAAAAACCAAAATAGTATTCATTTAGTATTACAAAAATCATTACCCGAAGATACACTTTTTACTGGAATTGAAATTAAATACCCTAAATCAATGTTATTTGGAAATATTAAGTGTTGAGGCAATGTGAATGGGGTTTATTCTTATCCATCATCAAACATTGAAAACGCTAGTTTAGTACCTTTACTATCAATGCCTATTGAAACAAATCCTAATGTAAGAATATTTCAGTATTGATTTACCGAAAGTTTTTTACCATGAAGTATTGTCAAAGATTATATAAAAGGAAAAGATATTTTAGGTTTATTAGATGTTAAAGAATTAAATATTGTTTTATTAAATTATCTAACATATCGTTATAACTATGACCGTAAATTTCAAGGTGCAAAATATGATGAAAAAGGTAATCCTACTAATAAAGCAGCAGAATTGCGCCAAAAATTCGAAGGACAAAAACCCGAAGATGTAATTGATGGTTTATTTGAAAACTGAAAATTAGATAATCCCACATCTCTTAATGAAAATGCTGTCAAAAGATTTAAACAAGTGATATACATGTTATCAAATTATACATATAGTAAATACGCCATTAATAAAGGTTATAATGATGATGTTAAATTATTTTCTCCTTATTATTTTGAATTATTATCTAATCCAAGAGAGGTAGAAACTGGATATTGAGAATTTGAACATTGCAAAGTTAAATTAAATTCATCATATTTTAATTTTAGTGGCGGTTCTACTCCACCAACACCAATAAATTATTGAGAAGAAATTTTTGAAAAGAACAGACCCTTAAAAGAAATTGATAATAAATATTATTTTGTAGTTTGACGTAGTGATACAAATAGTAATTGAAGAATTATTAAATTTTTGAATGATACAAATAGTAAAAAAGAATTAGATAGTTATGGTAGATATAAACTTATTTTTAAAGAATATAGTCCTTTTTATGATTTTACATTATTAATTAGAGGTGAGCGAGGTGATACAGATCATACTTGAAAAGATGATAATGGCACATATTTTAAGTTTCTTTATCGTTGAGAAGGAACTGGTGAGCCAAATACACCCTTTATATCACCAAAAACAGGACAAATTACAGATTGAAATTTAAAACAACAAAATAATATTAATAGTAATGATGAAATTAAAGTAACTGTTAAAAACAAAGATATTTCAGGAAATATTATTTATCAACTAGAAATAAATTATTTTAATTGATTATCAATTACAAATGAATTAGAAACAAATAACATTCCCTCTCTAATTCCAGCAGAAATTAAATTATCTGATGGAGAATATGGCAAATATTTAACAAATTTAATTATTTCTAATGACAAAATAGAAAACTATTTAAACTATTTTTCGCAATGATATAAATTACTTTATTCAAAAGCAAATTGAATAAGTATAATTAAAAATTTAGTTGAAGATAGTATTAAAATAACTTTTTTTAAACACGAAAAACTATTTATTTTAAATAAAGTTGAAATATCTGGGATATGAGGTTATGGTAATTATGAAATTACAATTTTTACAGAAAAAGAACAAATTACAATTAATAATTTAGAATTATTTAGTAAAAACAATGAAAAATTATCATTAATTACATTAGAAATATAAAAAGTCATTTTAAAATGACTTTTTTAATTTATCTATTATTTTTATTATTTAACATTTATATTATTCTTATTATCAAGATATAAATCGGGTGCTTGTTTATCTACTAAATTTCAACGATAAAGAAACTTAAAATATGTGCCATTATCATCTTTTCAAGTATGATCTGCATCACCTCGCTCACCTCTAATTAATAATGTAAAATCATAAAAAGGACTATATTCTTTAAAAATAAGTTTATATCTACCATAACTATCTAATTCTTTTTTACTATTTGTATCATTCAAAAATTTAATAATTCTTCAATTACTATTTGTATCACTACGTCAAACTACAAAATAATATTTATTATCAACTTTACTAAATGGTTTTTCTTGTGATGCTATTCATTCTAAAATATTTCCATTTATATTTATATTATTTTTTTCTTTTAAATCTGCTAATTCTTTTTCAGTATATTGCGGTGTATTACAAGCAACTAAACTGGTTGTGCTTGTTCCAATTAGAGTGATTGTACCTAAAAGACTTAATATCTTTTTCATTATTATAAATTCCTTTCGCTAAAATTTTCTTACAATCACAATTATATATATATATATATATATATACAAGGGCTATTTAAGAGTTTGAAAGGAAATTATTTAATTTATTATGTGGAAAGGGTCAATCTGGGCTCGCGGTGATTTTCATAAGTTTTGCGAAAAATTACTTAAAGTTTAAAAAAACTTTTGCCGCGCTTTTCAAAATACTTGGGAAAAATTCTAAGCGTTAAGCGAAGAATTTTATAAAGGTTCCCAAATTTGTTTGAAAGAACCTCAAAACTTTTTTTAACTTGTAAGTCATTTTATCACAAAAATTTAAGAAAATCAACCGCTCGCCCAAAAATAGGATTAGTTATATGCCCATTTTAAAACGATATGGATAAGAACCATAAAACAAAGCATCATATGGGTCATGGTACATTTTACTATCGGGTGTATTTGTTTTGGTATCGCTAAATCTTAATTCACTAATACATTTATCTAAAAATGGGAAATTATCTAATATACCATATATCTTGCCTTGAACAAACATTTTTCTTATTCATGTTACGCGATTGATTATACCTGCTTCTTTATTAAGAGATGTCTGATGTTTTTTGGCTTTAAACATTTTAATTTTATAGCCTAAATAAGGGTAAATATCTTCTTGTAATTTTTGCATAAAGTCGTGGGCATTAATATCATAATGAAATGTAGCATATTCAAAACCATCAAATTTATCAAATGTATTAATTATTCATTGTCCGTAATATTCAACTATTTCATTTAAATTCATTGAATTTTTAGGTGTAACAACATTTTCTTCAATTAAATATTTATCATATTCATTATTTTCATTAATTTTATAACCACTAAACAAAAATACCGTATGGTCTTCACTACCATTAGCATAATCAACACCAATTGAATAACTATCAAATTGATACTGTTTTGTATTTGGATTATAAAAATCTTGTAAATTATATTCTTTAATATATTTACGATAATTTCGTAAAACATAAATACTGGGGTCATTATCATTATATTCAAATCCGTAGTATTCAAGTTCAAATAAATCAGGTCGTTCTTCTTTGTTTGTTAAAACAAGTTTTTTGGTAATATCAGGTATTTTAGTTCAAACAGCCCCCATTGTTAATCGTAAATTAAAAATACCCAAACCATTAAATGCTTGTTTGTTTTCTGAATATACTTGATTGTGTTCTTTTAAAATATTTTTAATTCTTTCATTTAAGGGTAAATATGGGGTTACAAATTTTTCATAAAAGACATGGTATTTATCAAAAGGATTAAAAGTAAATTGATTAGAATATGTTTTATGAAAATATGTTGTTACTGTTATGCATTGTTTTGCTATGTTGTCTCATTCTTGAAATGTCCAAGATAATTCTTTTATTGGAATAGGATTATCTAAATTATATTGTTCATTATCATTTTCATCCGTGTATTTTTCATAAGATACTTTTAAACTTTTTGAACGAAACATTGAAACTCTTAAATTATTATATCTTTTATCTAATTCTTTATCAGTTAAGATTTCTTTTTCTTCGGCATGTATCATTTCATCAGTTCATGCTGATATAATACCACTACCTTTACCAACTTTTCCCATAATTTTATTACCATTAGCATAACCAGCAAAAGCAATGCGAACACCACTAGGAAAAACAATCTCGCCGCCTTCTTTAACATTTTTAGGTCAAACAATGCCATTTTCATTGTCAGGTCCTATATCAATCCCATATTTATCGTATAGATAATTACATACATTAATTGTATCGCCAAATGTAGTATCTTCGTGGGTGTTAGCGTATCTTCGTAAAATATTAGATGAAGCATCAGTAAAATTACAAGCAAAAAATAATTTTTCTGCTAAATGATTTCATGTTTTATTAGTACCACGCCCCGCTGAGACAAACTTAAAAAAACTTGGCGAAGTAAAATATCGGGCATAACTATCACCAACAAAATCTTTAAATACTTCTCAATCAAAGCCAAAATTAAAGTCACTAAAATTTAAATCATATTTTTTATTTAAATATTCATAACTAGTAATTCGTTTTTTGTTATTAATTTTTGTAAAATCTTGCATTTTTAATTAGCCTCCTTTTTTTGTTAAGATTATATGAAGTATTAAGTATCAATTAAGTATCATAATTTAAAATATTTTTTTAATTAAGAAAGGAAATTATAAAATGGAATTAAAAAATAATTTATTAGGAAATTATAAAGAAAATAAAAGAATAGAAACAAACAATGAAACTAAAAATTTCTTAATTGAAAGAGATAATGAGATATTTAAATTATATCAACAAGGAAAAATATTACAAGGATATAAGGTTGTATCAAAAATACCAAAAACAATTAGAACAGAAGATGGAGATATACCTTTAAAAAGACGAAGATATGTTAAATATGATGAAGAAAAAAATGAATATATAAATCGCTATCCTTTGGATGAAGAATTAGGTTTAAAAAAATACCAAAGAAATGAACAAAATTTAATAAATAAAATTACTTCATTTATGGGTGATGGAAAAAGATATAAAGATATTTTAGATACTGTCAAAAACGCTAATATTAGTGAAAGAACAATATCTAATATTTTTAAAAATGCCGATTTAGAAAAAACTGATTATATTAGTAATAAAAATAACAATAAAATTAAAATTCCAAATAATGTTTTATATATTCAAATTGATGGGGCTTTTGAACCTATGTGAGAAAATAAAAAAAGAGTTGAAAATAAAATATTTGCTTCAACTATGCATGTTGGTGTTGATGAAGAAAAATCAACAAAAAACAGAAAAAAAATGAAAAAGAAAAAAGGCGTTTTTCAAATGATGAATAAAAATCATAAGAATAAAAATGATAAATCTAATATTGATAATTTTATTGATAAAATTTTTAAATCAATGGATACTTATGATATTAATGAAGATACTAAAATATTAATATTAAGTGATGGTGAAAAACAAATTAAAAAAATTTACAAAGCAATAAAAGCAAAATATAAAAATAATACTGTATCATATAGTTTAGATAGATTTCATTTAGTAAAAAGATTTAAAGAATTATTTCCAAATCGTAAGAAAAACCAAATTCATAGATTAAAATATAAATTAGCAAAAATATATTTTTTTACTGGAAATTATGAAGCATTATTAGATTTTTTAATGTGTCATTTGCCCTATGTTATTGATAATAAAAAGAAATTTTTATTAGAAACTATTGAATTAATTAAAAATAATAAAGAAGGTATTGAAAATCAAACATTAGAATATAATATTGGTTGTCACATGGAAGGAGATATATCACACTATATTAAGGCTGTTAAAGGGCGTGGCGCGAAAATATATTGTAAAGAAACATTTATTAATATGTTAATTTTTTCAATGTTAAGACTTAATAGTAAAACAAATAAAGAAAAAATTGATAAAACTAGAAAAAATAAAGAAAAAATTGAATTTAATATTTGTAATTTAAATCAATTTCAAAATCAATTTTTATCTTTATAAAAAATAAAAAAACCTTTTAAAATTAGTAATAACTTTAAAAAGTATTTTTTAGTATGTCAAAATTCATAATTTTATAAATTATTTCTTCAAATAAAAATTATGTTTTTAAAAAAAGTTGAATTTTTTATAAATTTTGTTATCATTTAGTCATAAGCGAAACTTAATTTGTTTCTAATTACTTAATTTTATTAAAAACCTCAAAATAATGTATACTACCGAAATCATTAAAACACAATTGCAAAGTGTTTATGATGAATTAATTAAGGTACAAACAGTTAATACTGGGGGCGTACCAAAAGTAGAAAACAAAGAAAACAATATTTTAGATACAGACAATGTATTTAATAAATAGAAAGAAGGAAGTAAATTATGGCACAAAACCCGCAAAGAATATTTGGCGATATTGCTAATCAAGCAACAAAACGAGACCGAGAAACATTTGAACAATGATATTTACAAACTTATCAACAAAAATTAAGTTGAGAAGCATTATTTGCATGAAAAGATGCAAGTAAATTTAGTTTAGCATATAAAAGAAAGAAAAATATTAAATATAATGAAGGTTCTGGTAAAGATGGGAAAGTATTTAATACTGATGATAAATTATTAAATTATTCAGAAGTAGAATTTGATGATGGAATTGTTGAATTAGATACAATTTTAACTTTTGCTCGTAAATTAGACCCTGTAGAAAGTGATTTTAACCCTAATCTTTGGGCTGCTGATATTGAACAAGCAATGGATACTGAGGTTGCTTATAAACGTAATAAAATTTTAGAAATTATTAATAAAGGAGTAGTTACAACCATTCAAGGCCAAAAAGCAGATGATACTAATGCTTTACAAATTCACGATGAAATTATGGATAAAATATATGAAAATGGATTTACCCCATCAGAAACAGTTGTCTTGGGTTCGGCTGATTTTATTCGTGGAATTCGTAATAAATTACAGTTACAACTTGGAGCAAATGACCAAATAAACAATGTAATTGAAACAAGCGGAGCAATGAAAACTGTTGAAGGAACAACATATTATATGGTTCTTAAAAAATTACCAATTATTAATAAAGATGGTTCAGAAGGAACAATTACTCTATTACCAGATGGTGTTAATGCAATTGCCTTTAAATTTAGTAAAAAATATGACCCTCTTATCTTACGCAAAAAAGACCATACTCCATTAAGAGTTGGTGCAGCTGCATTGGGTACTGGAATCGGTAATACTTTGATTATGGAAAGAGTTTTATATTTAGGTGGGGCAGTAGTTGAGCCGAAGGGAATTATTAAACATATTGTTTCAAAAATTGATATTAGTAAAATTAATAAAATAGATAAACCAAATATTCATGTTACAGACCCAACAAAAGCAATAGCCGAACAGTTAAAATCACAATTTAAAGATGTTGTTTTAAAAGCAGTTAAAGCCGTAAATAGTTCTTTAACTGAAAGTGATTTTGATTACTTTATTGAAAGTAAAGGTAAAGACTGACCAATTAATATTACAAGTGATAAAACTGTTGAAGTTCAAATTGAAGGTAAAAACAACGCTACTGGTCAAACAAATCCGATTGATGTTAAAATTAAAAATTCTTAATAGTACTAAAAAATAGTACTTTTTCGTTTGATATATATGCCAATTGGAACATCTAAAACAGCCCTTATTTATGCTGTTAAAAAAATCCAACTAGATTGTCAATCCAACAACAAGAAAAAAATTTTGGTTTACAGTTATTAGAATTTTTAGGAATTCAAGTTTTAGCTCTTGGTTTATCAGTTTTAACTGGTGGTATTGCTTCGGCTGTTGGTCTTGGTGCGGGATTATCTAATTTTGCCGCAGCATTTATCTCATTTGGAGTAGAAACAGCAACCGATTTTGCCGTAAATCAAATATACGATAAATTAACATCAGAAGTGACAGTAAAAAGTACTGCCTTAAATTTGCTACCAGCAATTGGTGGTATTGGAAAATTAACGCGTGCTGCTCGAACAACTAAAATTTTAAAATTAGCGAAAGAAACTAAACTACTTGAAAAATTAGGTGTAATAACTGCTAATAATTTAGAAGATGTTGTAAGACAAGTTAGAGGTAAAAAGATTTTATCTGATAAATTAATATTTGATTTTACAAAACAAGCTAATAATGAAACTTTATTATATACAATTGGAAAATTAGCCCGAAAAGATTTTTATAAGGGTTTTAAAGTTTCTAAATTAGAAACAATTAATAATTTATTAAAAATTAGAGTGCACCCCAAAAAGTAAGTAAAATAAAAAAAGATTTTGCTAAATTTTTATAGGGGGTGCATTTTTATATGGCAAAAAAAGGACAAAAATATAACAAATATACATCAGAATTTAGAACAAAAATCATTGAGGAAATTAAACAAAAAAGTTGTTGAATAGTAGCAAAACAATATAATATAAATGCAAATACAGTAGAATCTTGATGAGCAAATCATAAAAAAGGAAAATTAAACAATCCTAAAGGACCTAAAATTTCTTTTGCCAAAAGAAATTTAGAATATTATAAAACAAGGTATGAATTATTAAAAAAGCTCCATGACTTTTACAATTAAGCAAACTAAGAATTGTCTCTTTTATTAAACAAAATTTTTGTGAATATTCAATAAAATTATTACTAGAAGTAACAGGGTTAAAACGTAGTTATTGAGATAAATATAAAAATTATGACAGTAGCAAAAAAGATAAAAAAGCAATAAATGATATTGTAAAAGTCTATGAAGAAAATTTAAAACAATTTGGTTATCGAAGAATTACTAAATATTTAAAGGAAGATTATGGTATAAAATATAATTCAAAAAGTTGATCGCATGGAAAAAAGAAGGGTTTTAACAAATACATAGAAATTGAATAGAAATAATAAATTAAACCATTTACTAAAATGGTTTTTTTATTTGTTAAACCAAAATTATTAATTGATTCAGAGAAAGGACAGCATCTTAAATTCTTAAAATAGAAACTTTTATTACAACTTTTTGATACCCTCTTTAAGTTGTTTAAACATTTATTAAATATCTTAGAAATCTTTACAAAGTGTACCTGTTTTTTCTCCAATTTTAAGGTGTTGTCCTTTCTCTGTTTCAGTTAATTAATTTGCTAATAAAAAAACTTAATAAAGGAAGAAGTAAGTAATAGAAATTAATAATCAACAAACAATATGTGATGTTAGTGATTGCTATAAAGAAATATCATTCATTACCGAAGAATTTGTATCAAATAAAGTTTTATGAACTTGTAAAAAACATAAAGAGTTATTAAATCATACAAAAGATAAAAAACAAAAGCGGTTTTATCAGAAACTGGAAAATTCAAAAATTATCTTTGATTATGAAACCTGGTTTTTTAAAACTTTGATTTAATAAAACAACTTAATGCAGTGTGGGACAGTTATTTTTAACTAAGTGCTTCCATAAGAACATGAGTTTACACTCATTCCCACAGCCAGCCGAGGCAAGTACTGAAATAGTGTATGAGGAAAAAAGTAAATCGGCGCTGGTTTTATAACTAAGCGATAGTCGTGATAAGTGCAAGGTCAACATCAAACGACAATAAACAAAGAGATGGTCACTTTATAAATAAATTTGCGATAGATTTATCCCATAGAGGATGGCAGCGGTTTTAATAACCACAAAGCTAGCATTAGGCTCTTCAAGGTGCGAGTAGATTTATTTTAAAAACTGAACGCTTTGACCTGAAATGGTGCGGATGAAGAGAGAGAAAACTCTCTGGCTTCAAAAAGAAAAAACAACTGTGTATTATTAAACATTCAAACAATTAACATACCGCCACCGCTCACCCCCAGTGAAGCGGATGGCGTAGTAAATAAATAGATAAATACTTATATAACTAATTCTCGCTTGGCACTTTCACTTGGGAGTGAGTGCCAGCGAGTTAAAACTAGGAGGAAAAATAAATGACAGAATATAAAAGTAAATATACTAATAAAACTTGAAATGAAATAACAACATCATTTTATTGAGTTAATTGTCAACCTATTAATTGTCGTATTTCACATCATAAAAAACATTATGATTTGCAATGTTTAGAATAAGCCAAAATGTACTTAAATTTATTTAAAGATAAATGAGATGTTATTGCTTCTTATATGCAATATTACAAAATTAACGATATTTTAGATTTAGCTTCTGATGGTTGAAAAATATTGCAATTTGAGAAAAAAATCAAAGGAATAATTTAGGAGGTATATATGAAAAAGTTAAATAAAACTTGTATTAAAAAAAGATATTGAGGTTATTGTTTTCATAAAGAATGCAATCAAGAAAATAAATTAAGTGAATTAATGCTTAAAAGTTATTCAGTATCATTTGAAGATATTACAGATGAACATTGAGCATTAAATACTAAAAAGAATTAGGAGGAATTAAATTATGAATAAAAGATACTTATTGGTAATGAAAAGTAAATATAGTGATTTTAAAACGAGCTGTTTTTATACATTAGAAGAAGCAAAAACTACTGCTAATGTTGAAAATCAACAAGAATGATTAACAACTATTATTGATTTAGAAAATGAAAATATTAAATGACAAAGATGTGAATAATATGTGAAAAGATGAAAATGGCAAAGTTTATACCGAAGAAGATTTATTTAATGAAGCATTAGAAGAATGTCATTCAGAAGAAAGTGCTTATGAATATATTGATACTTTAATTATGGAAAAGAATTTGGAGGAAATTTAATAATGAATAAATTTATTGGAATTGGTATAACAACAAAAGATATTGAAATTAAGAAAACAAGTAATGGAAAAGAATATACTATTTTTAATTTAGCAATTACTCGCCCATATTCAAAACAAAAAGAAACTGATTTTATTCCTTGTCAAGTTTGAAATAAACAAGCAATTACTTTACAAAAATATTGTCAAAAAGGTAGTCAAATAGCAATTACTGGTGTTTTACAATCTTTTAAAAATAAAGATAATAAAACTGAATGAATAGTTCAAGTATCTAATTATGAATTTTTACATACAAATAATGATTTAAAAAAATCTGATAAACCACAAGAAAAAATAGAATTTAATTCATCTGAGACAAAAGAATTATTTAATAATGATAATCAAAATATTGGTAATGATGAAACAATTTTATGAGATTAGATTTAAAACCTTTATATATTTTTAATAATGAATTACATAAGTATAGTATTTTAATACCTAGTGTAAGTAAAATTGTTAATATTTTAGTGTCAAAAGATTTTTCACAAATTGATGAGAATATTTTAAAATTAGCACAAAATCGTGGAATATGTTTACATAATATGATTGATGTTTGAATAAAAAATAATTTTGATGATGAATTAATTGAATTTATTGATTGTGAAATAAAATCACATCGTGAATTATTTAAAAATTTTACAAAACTATATCAAGAAACTTTTAAAGATATTAAATTTAAATATTATGAAACTGAAAAAACACTTTATAGTCCTTTAATGTGTGGGACAACTGATTTTATTGGAATAACAACTGATAATGAATATATAATATGTGATTAAAAAATTACTAGTTCTAATGAGAAAACAGATATTGAACGCTATATTTGGCAATTAAAACTTTATTATTTATTAGAAAAAGACTTTTGTATAGATAATAAAAAAATATTAATGATAATTATAAATCCAAAATTAAAAATAGTAATTAAAGAAAAAGTTGATATTACTAAACAAAATTTAGAACAAATTAAAGAAGCAATTTTAATATGACAAGAAAGAGAGGAATGAGAAAATGCCACAAGAAACTAAAAAAACATTAGTAGCAAGTATTGGTGAAATACAACACGATTTATCATTATATTTAGAAAAAAACCAAACAATGCAAATGAATGGTAGAACAATTTATAACTATTTTGGTGAAGCACAAGTATTAGAATTAGTTAAAAAAGAATTTAAAAAGCATCATATTACATATATTTGGAGTTATGTGAAAGATACTTTAAAAGTAATTAATGATATACCATATTTTGAAATGGAATTAACTTTATGTAAAGAAACAGAAGAAATTAAAACTTATTGACCTTTTACAGGGAAAAATACTGACCCCGCTAAAAGTATTGGGTCAGCATTAACTTATGGAGTTAAATATGTTTTAAGCAAACTATTAGGTTTACCAACCGAAGAATTAGACCCCGATAATAGTGAAATAAGTAAAATTAATTCTAAACAAGAAAAAGAACAAACAGAAATTATTAACAACTCAAATCCAAATTGAATGAGTGAACAGCATTTCAATAATATTAAAAATTTTATTACAAATACAAAAATAGAACAAGATATTATTTCAAAAGGTAAAAATTGATTAAAAGAAGAATTAAATGTTGAAAAATTATCACCAGTTCTGATTAGAAAATAAAGCGAAGATTTTTATTATCAATTTAAAGAAAGATTTTTAAGATAATGATAAAAATAAGTATTGACCCATCAGGAACTGGTACTACCGCTATTGTTGTTTATGAAGATAATAAATTAAAGGAAAAATTAGAATTTACTAATTATTTATGAATAAAACAAGTTGATTTTATTAAAGATATATTATTTAAACACTGCAATAGTGTTTGTCTTGTAAACATTGAAAATTGCTTATATACAAATGCTAATGGTTCAAAAGACCGTGATGATTTATTAAAAATAATTGGAGTAATTAAATATGATACACACGAATTAAATAATGTTAATTGAATATCACCCCGTTATACTAAATCAGTGGTTAAAAATATGGAAAATTTAAGTAAATATAATGATAGTTATTTATGAAAATTTGATAAAGATACTAATTTAACTTATCAATATGGTAAGGGTTGATTTTATAATAATGATAAAATAAGTAATCATTTACGCGATGCAATTATTATTGCTCATTATGAGAGGTAATATATTATGAAACAATCATACAATCAAAAAACAAGAAAATATTATTCTTGTAAAATTCGTAATATAAATGTTTACTTAAATGAAAATGAAGAAAAAGTTTGAAATAAATTAAATTTTGATACTTATTCACAACGAATAGAACATCTTATTAATTTTTATATAAAACACAATAAAGAAAAATAAAAAATAACCAATTAAGGTTATTTTTTTAAATACTATTTGTTAGTTGTCTAATAGCATCTTTTTGTTCTTGTTTTTTGTTGTTTACTTTAACTTGTTTTTTAACATTTTTAATTTGACCTGTTTTAAGTGCTAATTCTGTTGCATATTCAGGTCCTCGTAAATGTTTTTCGTGTGCAATAACAGCTGTTCTTAATTCTCTAATTTCTGCTTTATATTTTTTAATTTTCTTAGCAGATAATCCAAGAATACCAAGACTACCCATTCCACCAGCACCCGCTAATACAAGTAAAGCAATCATTAATGTATCATTTAACATTTTTTTACTTCCTTTCTCATCCTTACTCAAACAGTGGCCATCCATCCTTTCAAAACAAAATAATTTATAAATTAAACTATATAACCACCCAAAAATATCAACCACCCCTATAAATATAGTCTATTTTAATAAAATTTAATTATTTGTTTATATTTAATTCTTGTTTATTTTCTTCTTGTTTTTGTTTTTTAATATTTTCATTTTGTATATTTTTTAATTTTTCTTCTGTTATGCCATCTAAATTATTTCATTGTTTAGCTATTCGTGGTTGAACGACACGCGGATTAATACGACAGTCAAAACAATGTCTTAAATGGTCTTTTTTTCATTTTGATTTATCAATTCAAATAATAATTAAAGAAATTATTAAAGTAATTAAAGGTAATATTGTAAATACTAATCCCATTTTAGATATTTTTAATCTTGGTATATCAATTTTCATATCTACTTTTGGTTTACTACTAGCAACAAATATACCTTGAATTCCGTGTGTAAATAAAGGTGTTATCAAAATAGCAATTCCATTACCTCAATATTGTCCATAATTATACCAATTAATTTGGTCTTTAATGCCATTAATCATCCCATACTCTAATCAACAATTTAATGCTAAAAATATCAATGTATAAAAACTAACTACTCAACTACGAATTTTATATTTTCTTTCTCAT
Organism: Spiroplasma endosymbiont of Seladonia tumulorum; assembly: GCF_964020235.1. Taxonomy (NCBI): domain Bacteria; kingdom Bacillati; phylum Mycoplasmatota; class Mollicutes; order Entomoplasmatales; family Spiroplasmataceae; genus Spiroplasma; species Spiroplasma endosymbiont of Seladonia tumulorum. The sequence continues at coordinate 599,658 of NZ_OZ026545.1, forward strand.
TCTCTAATATCTTTATGAGTTCAATTATAAGTCGGAATAGGGTCTTTTTTAAATCAATTTCAAGGTAAGGCACCCTTTAATCAAGTTATTTTATCTTGTTTCATAATTATTTACCTCATTTAATTTTTTATTCATTTTTATTTAATTCTAATCATTTTTTATTGAATAATTCTTTAATATCATTTCTATTATTTGAAATAATTCTTCATATTGGATGTTTTTCAAATAAATTTAATTCATTAATAGTTGTTGCACTATTTATTTTTCTTATCACTATATCATAAGAGTCCGATGTTTTTTCTTGATACTTGGGTAAATCAATATCCATATCACGATTATAAATAGAATGTGGTTCATTTGACATTAATTCGCTATTATTTATTAATTTTCTTTTAATTGTTAAATCTTTAATAACAATATTATTTGTTTCATTTTTAATTGATCCATCTTGCTTAATTGTTATGCTTTCATAAGAATTAGCTGCTAAAAATGAAAAAATTGATTTTTGTGATATTGTTTCAAAATAATGTGGTACAAATTTATTAGCAGATGCATAATCTGTTATTGAAATTGATATTTTATAGTAATATTTTGTTAAATCATAATCTGGAATTTTAAATGTTAATTTTTCGTTTGCTTCTGGATAATTAATTAATTCTCAATCATTGCCACCACTAATAGATATATCACCACTGCCTAATAATGAAGAACCATTAATAGTTTTAATATTTGTGCCGCTTACTAATTTATCTTGTTTAGTATTAATATCTTGTGATGTTTTTACAATATATTTATCATCAACTTTTTCAATATAATTTTTATTTAAATCACTATCTTTAATAACATCCGATGGAATTTCACCACTTTGTTTTGCTTTTCAAACACCATTTTCTTCATAAATAGTATCATTATCAAACGGAACGACTAATTTAATATATTCATTATAATCAATTTTACTAAAATCATTTTTTTGTAGGATAACTAATATTAATACTATTATCTTTAACAATTCTATCTTTTAATCAAAATAATAATGTTGGATAAAAAGTTTTTTTACTAATATGTTTATATTCTTCTTCTCATGGATGAGCATAATTATCTAAACTATAATTATAAGGTCTAAATACTGTTTTACTAGATATAATATCAATTATTTCACCGGCTAATTTTAAAGCATTTTTAACATCACGAGTAATATTTTCATTTGCTTCAGGGTCATTAGTTTGTGAATAAGCAACTCCATCTTGTGAAAATGAAGCACTACCAGTTAAATCATTAACTCCTTTTGGTAAATATCAATTTATAACTGCTAATAAACAAGCAGATTGAATATAACTTAATCATTTATCATATTCAATTAAACCAGTTTAGAGTGCACCCCAAAAAGTAAGTAAAATAAAAAAAGATTTTGTTAAATTTTTATAGGGGGTGCATTTTTATATGGCAAAAAAAGGACAAAAATATAACAAATATACATCAGAATTTAGAACAAAAATCATTGAGGAAATTAAACAAAAAAGTTGTTGAATAGTAGCAAAACAATATAATATAAATGCAAATACAGTAGAATCTTGATGAGCAAATCAAAAAAAAGGAAAATTAAACAATCCTAAAGGACCTAAAATTTCTTTTGCCAAAAGAAATTTAGAATATTATAAAACAAGGTATGAATTATTAAAAAAGCTCCATGACTTTTACAATTAAGCAAACTAAGAATTGTCTCTTTTATTAAACAAAATTTTTGTGAATATTCAATAAAATTATTACTAGAAGTAACAGGGTTAAAACGTAGTTATTGAGATAAATATAAAAATTATGACAGTAGCAAAAAAGATAAAAAAGCAATAAATGATATTGTAAAAGTCTATGAAGAAAATTTAAAACAATTTGGTTATCGAAGAATTACTAAATATTTAAAGGAAGATTATGGTATAAAATATAATTCAAAAAAAGTTTTAAGAATTATGCGTGATAATCAAATACAACCTGAATATGTAAGAAAAATGAGAAGAAAAATGAAATATAAACAGAATAAAGAAAAAAGCTTATTGCAATATCCTGATTTAATTAATCGTAAATTCAATGATATAAAAACAAGGTTTTCAGTACTATATACTGATGTAACATATTTAATTTGAAAAGGAGAAAGATATTATCAATCAACAATTATTGATGGATATACTAAAGAAATAGTTGATGTAAAGTGATCTAAATATAATGACAATAAATTAGTAATGGATAATTTAAATGATGCATTTAATAAAATAAAATTAATAAAAAAAGATCTGAATGGAATAATAATTCACTCAGATCACGGATATCAATATACATCCACTATTTATCACGATAAATGTTTATCTAACGGTATTACAATTTCAATGGGAAAAAATTACCACTGTGCAGATAATATTGTTATAGAAAGTTTTCATTCATTACTTAAGAAAGCTACAATCCATAATAAAATATATAATTCACATGAAGAATATATACAAGATGTTATAAAATGAAATACATGATATTCAAATCGTAAAGAAAAAGATATAATTAAAAAAATAGTAAATACTTTTTTATTAGTACTTACTAAAATGGGTGCACTCTACTACTTTACTAGATTTATTTTTAATACTAATTAATTTCTGTTTGTTTTTTGTAATAATTTAAAAATTTCAAATATTATTTCAATTCTTTTTAAAATAAATTTACTATAAAGTGCAAAACTAAAATTGTAGTAAAATTACACATTGGTTAGGTTTATTTTGCAAACAAACCTAAAATACTTATTACAACTAAAATATTTTTAATAAATTATAAAATGTAAAACTATTTTTTTCATATAGATACTGCAAAATTTGTAAAATATTTTTGCCGTTCATTTATTTCTTTTTCTGTCCAATTATTATAATTTAATATTTTTTTAGTTATTTCAATAGATGACTGTTTATAAATTTCTTTTTTCTGTTCAAAAGGATAATTACTACATTTTTTATTAAATTCACTATTTAATAAAGACAAGTTACCTAAACGTCATAAATATTCATCATGAAAATCTATTGTTACATCTTTTCATAAACTATAATCTACTGGCAAAATATGTTCTATATTAACAATAGCATTATCATCAATAATTTTCATTTCTGGCGCAACTAAAGAAATGCTACTATCAATCATTTTTAAAATATACCTAATTGCTGATTTGTTTTTAATTTCAAAAGTTGAAAATGCTTGTTTAAAATCATCATCGGATACAATTCATTTATTAATTTCTTAAATTATATCATCAATTTTTATTAATTTTTCTTGAGAAATCTTAAATGCAATTTTAGAGAATTTAAGTTCATAAATATTTGTTACTTTTTGAGCTACTACAAAATTTCGTACTACAAGAACTTCTAGTACAGATAATATTTTTAATATTTCTTTATCTTCAAAATTCTGCTTTGTTAAAGCTAATAAAATAGGATAAAAAGTTTTTGCTGACAAATCTTTTAATATTATTAATTTTTTATTAATATCATTTGAAAAATATGATTCCTCTCTCGGATTAACTAAATTACTATATACTTCAGCTAAAAAAGATAGATCTTTCACTAACTCAAAACATTTTTTTGGAGAAGTAATATTTTTACGCATTATTTTATAAAGATCTTTTTCACGTAAAAAAATATTTTGAGAATTTCAATAATGTCGTATATAAGTTGTTGGATCAATTTTCCCTAGTTTACTAAGCATTATCTTTCATTCTTCCTTAATATCATCTATTTTTGAATCAGAAATTCTAAATAAATGATTTTTTAATAAGTCAGCTGTTTCTAAATCTTTCCCACGAGCATTTAAAGTTTCAAAAATAATAAAAGCTTCATTAATATCATCAGTTTTTACAGCTAATATGTTAAATTGTTCAATAAAAACTTTGTATATTTTATTAAGATAATTATATTTAGAAGTTTCTGACATAATATCATTTAATTTTTCATTTAACTTTTTTATAAAAAAATCACTAGCAAATATAATTCTTTTTTGTGAATTTGACAATTTTTCCTTTGGAATTATTGGATTTTTGACTTGTATTACATCTTTTAAAAAAATTCTATCACTTTCACCTAAATATAATGTTTGTTCTTCGCGTGTTTCAGTAATTCTACCTATATATTTACTTGTAATATCATTGGCAGTCTCTTTTGAATCTTCTAAATTAATACTTTCAAAAAATTTCCTAAAAACTGATAGTAAAATAATAGTTGTTGTCATACGTTGCTGTCCATCAATAATAAAACTCTTTTTTTCATTAATACTATTATGAACAACTATTTGCCCAAAAAATGGGACTCCATTTCTCCATTAATCATTTCTTCTAAATCTATTCATAAATCAGTAAGTTCTTCTTTATCTCATGAATATTCTCTTTGATAATCAGGTATTCAGTAAGTATCACCAAAAATAAAAGAACCTATTTTCTTAATTTCAGAACTCTTGATTGACATATTTTTCACCTATTTTTAAATTTCCCGTTTAATATAATATGAATTAAAATAAATAGCATTTCATATTTTCCACATGGCATAGTTTTTGTATAATAATTATAACATTCTAAAATATAATGTTAATAGATATTTAAAAAGTTCATGGAAAGGTGTTATTTTATAACACCTTTCCATTAACCTAAATAATAATATATTTGTTTTCCATTAATGATTCCACATTTCATGATAATTCTTGTGAGTAATTCGTGGTAAAATCGTTTCTCTTCGACCAATAAAAGGATAATCAAAATAAAGAATTGCTTTCAAAAATATTGGCATAATAATAACAAATCAAATAAGAGTAAAGACTGGGACTCAAAAGAAATTAGTTCCTTTGGCCACTGGAATAATTCCTCTGTAAATAAAATCAATTAAACCATTAACAAATGATACTCAAATATGCACATCAAACATCGACATAAATAAACCATTAAGACCAGCAAGTGGAGTATAAACACAAAAATATAACATTGGTGAAACAAAGAAAGTAAATAAATTAATAATAACATTATTCCCTGTTAAAATAGTAACCACCACAATTGCTGTCATTAAAATTGCTGTTGGCATACGGTTTTCTTTTTTACTAGTTAAAATAATGGCCGTACTAATTGCTAACGAACCACCAAAGACAAATGCATAATTTGGTGGTAATTTTAGTTGTAATAAATGACCAAAATTACTAGATAAAAACCAATTATAAGTTTGCACAGAATAACCATTTGCTTGTGGTAATCGGTCAATTGGTAGTAAGTTAAGTCAATCTAAAATTGTTAAATGACGTTCTTCAAATGTTGGTTGGTTAGTAAAATCCCACACTTTTTGAATTGTGGCATTATTCCAAGTATCATCAAAAATATTGTGTATTCAACCATAATGCACGGCAATATTTTTGAATAAATTTTCAAACTCTGTTTGACTTAATAATTCAACATTTGGGTTAATAAATAAATTAGTAACAAGATCTTTAAAACCAAATGGAATTAATAATGTATTTAATAGTTCATAAACAAAAGCAGCTCCTAAAAAATGGTTTGCATTTTGTTGTCACATTCATTGATAAATATGGTTTAAAACAATTGCAATTACAATTCATAGTAATAAGAAAAATAACGCTAAGAACATACTTGCTAAAACAACAAGTAAGGTAACAAATGGAAAACCATTTAATAAACCAAATGGTTTTGCCAAGCGTAAATCAATACACTTAATGTAAATGTATGATGAAATAATTCCTACTGTTATTCCCCCTAAAATTGACGTATTTAAAGTAACAAGGCCAAAACTTGAGCCTAAAAACATTGCTAAATTTTTACCTTGGTAAAAGAAGAGAATACTTGTTACATAAAGTTTTCCTTCTGGGGTTATTTTATATTGAATTAATGCATATTGCATCACAATGAAAACTAAAAAGCCAGTAACAGCAATTGCTACAGCTTTTACATTGTTGGTAATACTAATCACTGTTACTAAACAAAAGATAATTGATAAATTGTTAAAGACTGCTTTTCCAATCTTAATACAAACATCACCAATCGTTAGGGCAACAAGATTACTAGTATATTCTTGTAAAATCAAGCCAATTCCATAAATTAAAACAATTAATAATAATGGAATAATTATTAAAGTAATAATTTTAATAAAATATTCATAAATATTTCTAATTTTAATTTTATTACTATTGTTACGATAGCCTTTTCCATTTTTTCTAATTTGATACAACCTATCAATTTTCAAAATTATTGTCCTTTCTTTACAAACAAATTAATTTTTTATTCACTGTAAAACTGGATTTTGTCAGTTTCTGAACTAAAAAAAAATAAGGTCTAACATATTGTTGTGAAATATTGATATTATATACAACACCAAAATTAATAATCTTCTTGTCTTCTTTTACTTGACCAAGAACTGATAAACGAATAAAATCAGTAATATATTTTGATTCAATTGTGTCAATTATAAATTGACCATTTCGTTCTTGTAATTTAAAATCAGCAGTGTTAAAAGTAATATTTGACAAATCTCTTATTTTTTGGTCTCCTTTTAAATTAGTTTTCATACTTAATGTAGTAAATTTAAATTTTGGATATTTTTGAACAAATTCTGCTCAAGTCTTAGCATAGTTTCCATATTCAAAAACTAAAGCTTTTTGTTTATTGACAAAACCAGAGGCAAGTTTTTGCGCAGGAAAAGTATCTGTTCCTGTCATACTTGCAATACTATATTCTACTGCCTCTTGTGCAAATTTATGCGCTTAAACTGTTGAAGTTCCTTTATTAATATTTGGCATACCTGCAACTGAAGTCGTTGTCGCTGCAATCATTCCTAAAGTAAATCTTTTCATATTTAAAAACTCCTTTTTGTATATATTAAATTGATATTGTTGATAATTGATACATAGTTAATACATGGTTAATATAAAAATAGGCAATCCTATGAGATAATGATACCACATTTTTCTTTTAAAAAAGAAAAAAATATTATAAATTTAACATAAAAAAAGACTTAAAAAGTCCTCCTAAATATTACTTTAATGCTGCAAGAGCAACATTTAAAGCTTCATGTAATTGTGTCGCTGATTTTTCAAATTTAACTTGCTTTTCTTTTGTTAATTTTTACTCAATAATTTCTTCAATCCCATTAACACCAATAACTGCTGGTACACCAATGTAAGTTCCCGTAACATTATATTCACCTTCACATTTTGCACCAATTAAAAAGGTTGATCTTTCATCATTTAAAATTGCTTTTGCAATTGAAAATAAACATACATTAATTCCATAAAAAGTTGTTTTTTTCAAATCAATGATTGTATAAGCCATTTTCATCATTTGTTGGTGCATATCTTCTAAATCTTTTTCTGTTAATTTTCCTTCTGCCACAAAATCAGCAATTGATTTTTGCATAATTGAAGCTTTTGATCAAACAGAAACTGATAAATCACCATGTTCACCCAAAACATAAGCATTAACACTAACTGGAGCAATGTTTAATTTATTACCAACTAATCTTCTTAAACGTGCTGAATCTAAAGTTGTTACTGAAGAAATAACTTTTTTTGCATAACCAGTTACTTTTTGATAAACTGATGCCAGAACATCCACCGGATTTAAAGCAATTAGCGTAACACCCTTAAAACCTGAGGCTTTAATTTTTAAAGCAATATCTTGCATAATTCTTGCATTATCAGTAACCATATCTAATCGTGTTTCACCATCTCGTTGTGGTCTTCCTGCTGTAATAACAATTAAATCAGCATCTTTACAATCACTATAATCACCAGCTTTAATTGTACTAAAACGATTTTCTAAAACAGCAGTTGCATCTGATAAATCAATAGCATTCCCTTCTGCTGCTTGTCGAAACGCATCAATTAGTACATAATGGAGGGAGTAAATTATTCGGTTGGTGATATCTTATTCTAATAAATATTTATCTATTGTAAATTGTAAATGCAAATGTAGCACTTTATTGAAAAAGAATAAAGTGCTTTTTATTTTGTAAAAAATACTTATATTTATTGGATTAATCGTTAGATAGTATCTTTTACACTTAATAAAATATGTTTTTTCAGAAAAATCCATCCTTTCTTTTCTTAAAAAATTTTGAATAATTGTTTTATTTAGTTGTTAGTTAATTGTTAAATATAATTACTAAAAAATATATTTAATAAACAAAGAATTAAAAAAGATAATGAGATAAAAAAATAAAGATACTATCTAACGATTAATCCAAAATTCAATCTTTAAAACTTAATATTTTTTGATGCTTAAAGATGGATAACTCATCTATGGCACGAAGCCTTAAAGAAAGTGTGAAAGCGATTGGATTTACTACTCCTATTTATTTCTTTAATTCTCGGCAAGATTAATCACTTGCGAAATGTCAGAGCATGTGTTTTTTGGCTTGTTTTCATAAAAAGAGTGTTGTTAAACCGAAAAAAACAATATCGGACACTAAAAAAACAAGAGGGTTGGAACTCCAAAAGGTTATTTTCTTTATATAAAGTTGTCTAGGGATGGATGAAGCGTAATTAATAACTGGGTAAACTGTTTTTTGTTTATTTCCGTATGGGGGATAAACTCTATCAAAATATCCTATCCGCCCCCGCTCACCCCCCGAAGTGAAGCGGGCGGCGAAGTAATTAAATATTAAAATAAATTATTTACTAAATATCAAAATATTAACCAATAAAGGAATATTATGTTTTTTTACAGAAAGGAAAATATTTGATGAAAAAATGAAATAAAAAAATTAAAAATAAATTACAAGAATTAATGATACAAGCTTATCTGGTAACAGTAAATGATATTAATGATGAAATTTGAGCAACAAATAAAAAGAATTAAGGAGTATAGATAAATGACAGAATATAAAAGTAAATATATTAATAAAACTTGAAATGAAATAACAACATCATTTGATTGAGTTAATTGTCAACCTATTAATTGTCGTATTTCACATCATAAAAAGCATTATGATTTGCAATGTTTAGAATAAGCCAAAATGTACTTAAATTTATTTAAAGACAAGTGAGATGTTATTGTTTCATATATGCAATATTATAAAATTAACGATATTTTAGATTTAGCATCCGATGGATGAAAAATATTACAAATTGACAAAAAAAATAAAACAAATAAATTAAAATATATTATTGCAATTGACCCTGCTGGAATTGGACAAACTGGTATTATTATTTATAATGTTTTGCAAAAGAAAATAATTAATAATATTACTTTTAATTCCAAAAATGAAGAAGAAGCAATAAATAATATGTATTAAATATTAAATGAGTTTAAAAATAAAATTTGTTCTTATTTAAATAAAGTTATTGTAATAATTGAAGATTATCAACTTCATAAAGGTTTAAAAATAAAAAATCCATTAGCTACTCCTAAATTTATTGGTGGTTTAAAAGTTTTATGCAAATATCTATTTAATTTAAAATATATTTTACAATCACCAGTCATTAAGAAAAATTATATTTATAAAGGAAATATTAAAATGTCAGAGCACGAACACGATGCTTGAAAACATTTACAGTATTTTTTAGCAAAAGGAGTTGATAAAAATGGCACAAACAAAAAGTAATTTACCTAAAAAATCAATAACTAATAAACCTAAAATAAAAAATAAAAAAGTTAATAAGTTAGAATTAACTGTTAAATTACATGAAAATCCGATTAAAACTAAGATTAAGGCACTGGTTGCTGGTGGTGTTGAAGTTGATGCTTGTTCTGCGAAATGTCAGTGAGAAGGATTAAATTACTCAACATTATCAATATATAACCCATCTATTTTAACTGAGTTTTTGAAATTAAAAAAAGATGATGAGATAAAAATTAAAGGCTCAGTATTTAATCAGTTAAATATAAAAACTAAACGCTATTTTTTATCTTTTCGAGTCGATAGTTTTGAAATTATACAAAAAGCGATTAGAAAAAGAACAAATACAAATATTAAAAAATAGGAGGAAAAACAATGGCATTAAAAAATGTAAAATATGTTCTTATTAATGAAAATAGTGAACCTATTAAAAATGAAGATGGTAGTTTAGATATTAAAACTGCTGAAATTATTTTAGAAAATACTGCTAAAGTTGAAGAATTTAATGTAATTAATTTAGAAAATAGTAATCAGCAAATCAACGAACTACAAACAAAAAATACTGAATTAACTTCACAAATTGAACAACAAACAATTCAATTAAAACAAATTGAAGTAATTGACTTTATTAATTCTTTAACTGATAATAAAGAATTTAAAAATGTTTTATTAAAATCTTATGATATTACTGATGATATTGAAATCATTAAAACACAATTGCAAAGTGTTTATGATGAATTAATTAAGGTACAAACAGTTAATACTGGGGCGTACCAAAAGTAGTAAACAAAGAAAACAATATTTTAGATACAGACAATGTATTTAATAAATAGAAAGAAGGAAGTAAATTATGGCACAAAACCCACAAAGAATTTTCGGAGATATTGCTAATCAAGCAACAAAACGAGATCGAGAAACATTTGAACAATGATATTTACAAACTTATCAACAAAAATTTAGTTGAGAAGCATTATTTGCATGAAAAGATGCAAGTAAATTTAGTTTAGCATATAAAAGAAAGAAAAATATTAAATATAATGAAGGTTCTGGTAAAGATGGGAAAGTATTTAATACTGAGGCGCTGTGTATATATAAACGGCAAATTTATATCTTGTTAAGTTAATAATAAAATATTTTTAATAAATTGCAACAACTTTTTCAGAAAAAATTAAATTTTTGTAATTTTATCTTATTTTATTCATATTTAAGCGCACTAAAAATAATTTATTAAATTTTAACTAATAAATTTATTTAAAATTTTGTAAAAACATTGTCTTTGCACTTAATCAATTTAAACATGGTCGGAGTTTATCATTTATAACATTAACTACTCAATCTATCATTTTTTGACTAATATTATTAAAATCAATTCCCTTAGAAAGTCAATATCTAAATTCACCGTTCATATGCTCAATTAATGGTTTTTGTTGTGGTTTACCGGGGTCACAAAAATAAACTTGTGTTTCAGCAAATATTTTCATTTCTCTTCATTTACTAAATTCTTTTCCTCTATCAGTTATTATTCCTTTAATTTTCCCAATTAAATTATTATTTTTAACAATATCTTTAAATTTTTCTAAAGCTTCATTAGCAGTATTATTTTTTAATTTCATTACAAAATAATTTTTACTTGATTGTTCTACTAAAACTAAATTACTAGATTGATGGTCTTTTCCTACAACAGTATCCATTTCAAATCATCCAACATTAGAAACTTTATTTTCAATATCTCAAATTGATTTAAAGTTAGTTAATTTACCACGATTATCAGTTTTTCCTTTTGTTTTGTATTTTTTACCACGATGGGGTAAATTTTCTTTTTTAATCCAAGTTCACCTAAGCGAATTCATTTATACAATGTTTTAACACAAACAGGAAATTTAACACCAAATTCCAAGAAATAACGATAAATTAATTGTTCGGGTGTATCGTGGTATTTATTAAATCTTATTTTAATAAAATCTAACTGCTCTTTTGTAAATTTAGGTAGTTTTTTAATGCATTTTTTACGTTTTTGTTTATAATCTTTTTGTGCTTGATATGGATTATAATATTGTATATTTTTAAATCGCTTAATTTCTCTTTTAACAGTATTAACTCCACGACCCGTTTGTCGTGATATTTCAGATAAATTAATTGTGCCATTTTTCTTTTTACAAGTATCAGATAATAATAAATCTTTAAATAAATCTCGTTCATCAAATGTTAAATGTTTAAATTTTCTCATTTTTATACAAATTCCTTTCATTTTTTCTTATAATGTATTATATATAAAATAAAGAGGTCAATAAATATGCAAGAATTTAGTAAAATTAATAATAAAAAACGAATTACTAGTTATGAACATTTAAATAAAAAATATGATTTAAATTTTAGTGACTATAATTTTGGTTTTGATTGAGAAGTATTTAAAGATTTTGTTGGTGATAGTTATGCCCGATATTTTACTTCGCCATGTTTTTTTAAGTTTGTCTCAGCGGGGCGTGGTACTAATAAGACATGAAATCACCTAGCAGAAAAATTATTTTTTGCTTGTAATTTTACCGATGCTTCATCTAACATTTTACGAAGATATGCCAATACCCACGAAGATACTACATTTGGCGATACAATTAATGTCTGCAACTATCTATATGATAAATATGGGATTGATATAGGGTATGACAATGAAAATGGTATTGTTTGACCTAAAAATGTTAAAGAAGGTGGCGAAATTGTTTTTCCTAGTGGTGTTCGCATTGCTTTTGCTGGTTATGCTAATGGTAATAAAATTATGGGGAAAGTTGGTAAAGGTAGTGGTATTATATCAGCATGAACTGACGAAATGATACATGCTGAAGAAAAAGAAATCTTAACTGATAAAGAACTAGATAAAAGATATAATAATTTAAGAGTTTCAATGTTTCGTTCTAAAAGTTTAAAAGTGTCTTACGAAAAATACACGGATGAAAATGATAATGAACAATATAATTTAGATAATCCTATTCCAGTAAAAGAATTATCTTGGACATTTCAAGAATGAGACAACATAGCAAAACAATATATAACAGTTACAACATATTTTTATAAAACATATTCTAATCAATTTACCTTTAATCCTTTTGATAAATACCATATCTTTTATGAAAAATTTGTAACGCCATATTTACCTTTAAATGAAAGAATTAAAAATATTTTAAAAGAACACAATCAGGTATATTCAGAAAACAAACAAGCATTTAATGGTTTGGGTATTTTTAATTTGCGTTTAACTATGGGGGCTGTTTGAAATAAAATACCTGATATTACCAAAAAAATTGTTTTAGCAAATAAAGAAGAACGACCCGATTTATTTGAACTTGAATATTACGGTTTTGAATATAACGATAATGACCCCAGTATTTATGTTTTACGAAATTATCGTAAATATATTAAAGAGTATAATTTACAAGATTTTTATAATACAAATACAAAACAATATCAATTTGATAGTTATTCAATTGGTGTTGATTATGCTAATGGTAGTGAAGACCATACAGTATTTTTATTTAGTGGTTATAAAATTAATGAAAATAATGAATATGATAAATATTTAATTAAAGAAAATGTTGTTACCCCAAAAAACGCAATGAATTTAAATGAAATAGTTGAACATTACGGACAATGAATAATTAACTGTTTTGATAAATTTGATGGTTTTGAATATGCTACATTTCATTATGATATTAATGCTCATGACTTTATGCAAAAATTACAAGAAGATATTTACCCTTATTTAGGTTATAAAATTAAGATGTTTAAAGCCAAAAAACATCAGACATCCCTTAATAAAGAAGCGGGAATAATTAATCGTGTAACATGAATAAGAAAAATGTTTGTTCAAGGCAAAATATATGGTATATTATATAACTTCCCATTTTTAGATAAGTGTATTAGTGAATTAAGATTTAGCGATACCAAAACAAACACACCCGACAGTAAAATGTACCACGATCCATATGATGCTTTGTTTTATGGTTCTTATCCGTATCGCTTTAAAATGGGTATATAAAATGTATTATAATATTATTGAAATAAAATTAGAGAATATTTCAATTAATTTTTATCTATATTTTTATTAAATCTGTAATAGCAGATTTTTTAGGTTTTGGGCGAGCGGTTGATTTTCTTAAATTTTTGTGATAAAATGACTTACAAGTTAAAAAAGATTTTGAGGTTCTTTCAAACAAATTTGGGAACCTTTATAAAATTCTTCGCTTAACGCTTAGAATTTTTCCCAAGTATTTTGAAAAGCGCGGCAAAAGTTTTTTTAAACTTTAAGGCATTTTTCGCAAAACTTATGAAAATCACCGCGAGCCCAGATTAGTACAATATAATCACAATAATAATCATTTAAATAACTTCCTTTCTCAAATATGTTTAAAAGGTGCTTGTATATATATATATATATATAATGTCAATAGATCTTGATAAAAATTTTCAAGATAAAAGAAAGGAAATAATAAAATGAAAAAACTTTTAAGTTTATTAAGTCTATTAACTATTGGTGGAACCGCTGTACCAACAACAATTGCTGCTAGCCCCTATCAAAAAGAAGAAACTAAATTAGAAATTAGTAAAGTTAATTATTCACAAAAAAATAATTTAGAAAAATTAAATAGAGTAAAAAGACAAGATAATAAAAAAAATAATATTGTTGGAATTTCAGAAATTGTTATTATAACAAATAAAAGTATTATTTCTTCCGGTGTAGTTTTAAATAATAAATTATACTTTGGTTCTTTTGATCATAATGTTTATGAATATAATCCTGAAACTGGACAACAAAAAGTTGTAATTACAACAAATGGTGGTATTTGATCTTCTGGGGTAGCTTTAAATAACAAATTATACTTTGGTTCAAAAGATAATAAAGTTTATGAATATGATACATTGCAATTAATTGAATCTAAAATTATTAATATGAGAGATCAAGTAAAAAGAGGGTTATATTTATATCATAAAAAACAAAATCCTAATTCTGAAATTAAACAGATTTTAAATATTAATTTAAAAAATTTAACAGAATCTGAACTTGTTTTAGAAGAAACACAAAAAAATAAATCATATAATTTAGAACAAGATCTTAATGATATTTGTAAAGATTCTAACTCAACATTTATAAATAATAGTAGTATTGAACAAATTCAAAATACAGTTTCTTGTTCTAAACAATTAACAGAAACAAATACATTTCAAAAAATGAATGGATTTTCTAAATCAGAAACAACATCAAATACTGATAATTGAAGTACAAATGTAAATACTAAAGTTACAGCAAAAGCTAGTAGTAATGCTGGTGTCCCTGTTGTTTTTGGTGCAAAACTTGAAGTTGCAGTTGAAGCTGGTGGTGATTATACATGAGGGAAGTCAAAAACTTATACTATAACAGATACTTCAAATTCTTCTGAAACAGAAATTAAAACAACCACAAACACTACAACAATAACTGTTCCATCTCAACCAGTAAAGGTGCCACCACATAGTAAAATTTCAGTTTATGTTACTTCTTTACAAAATAATATAGAGCTTATTTTAAATTATTATCAAAAAATTGAAGGTATGGTTAGTGCAAAATTAATTGATAAAAATAATAATGAAATAATAGTTAATATTTCAATTAAAGATGCTATGCTTAGTTTATTTGAAAATGAAATTTTACCCTCAAAAATAAAAATAAATAATGATAATAGTATAAATTTTTACTATGATATTAAAAGTAAAAAAGAAATAATTATGCATCAGACTGAGATTGGGGAAGCTATTCCCTTAAATTCGGAAGAAAAAAATGTAACATTTAAAAATAAAAAAACAGATATAGTGGTAGTAAAGAATTAATTATAAACACGATATGAAAAAGAAATTAAGTCTTTTGGGAACAATCACTTTAATAGGAACAAGTACAGCCAGTTTAGTTGCCTGTAATACACCACAATATATCGAGGAACAATTAAATAAACTAAAAGAAAAAAATAATATAAAAACAAAAAATGGTATTTTAGAATGAATAGCATATCAAGAAAAACCATTTAATCAAGTGGATAATAAATGATATTTTGCTATATGGAAACCTAATAATTCTATTTATTGAAAAATATCAAAATTTAAACACGATACAAATAAAGGAAAAAAATTGAGGATTGAGATCCATTAAAACCATATTATATTGATCTCTTTTTATGGGTTTTTGAAACAAAAGAACAAGATTTATTAATAGATGATCAATCAGAAGGTAAAATAGAACGAATTTTTTGAAATGAAGATAAGGGACGAAATTTTAAAGCAGTTTATCGTTGAAATTTAGAAGATACTAATGTACCTAATTTAATTATTGATAAAACCGGTAATGTAAAAGTTAATGAATAATAAAAAGTCATTTTAATAAATGACTTTTTATATTTCTAATATAATTAATGATAATTTTTCATTATTTTTATTAAATAGTTGTAAATTATTAATATTAATTTGTTCTTTTTCAGTAAAAATTGTAATTTCATAATTACCATAACCTCATATACCTGATATTTCAATTTGATTTAAATTAAATAGTTTTTTATCAAAAGTTATTTTAATACTATAATCAATTAAATCTTCGATTGTACTAATTCAATCTATTTTAGAATAAAGTAATTTATATCATTCAGAAAAATAATTTAAATAGTTTTCTATTTTGTCATTAGAAACAATTAAATTAGTTAAATATTTCCCATATTCACCATCAGATAATTTAATTTCTGATGGAATAAGAGAAGGAATGTTATTTGTTTCTAATTCATTTGTTACGGATAATCAATTAAAAAAATTTGCTTCTAATCGATAAATAGGATTTTCTGAAATATCTTTGTTTTTAACACTTACTTTAATTTCATTATCTTTGTTATTATTAACATTTATTTGTTGTTTTAAATTTCAATCAATAATTTTTCTAGTACTTGAATCAATTAAAGGTTTAAGAGGTTCACCACCACCATTTCAACGATAAACTGCTTTAAAATTTCGTCCCTTATCTTCATTTCAAAAAATTCGTTCTATTTTACCTTCTGATTGATCATCTATTAATAAATCTTGTTCTTTTGTTTCAAAAACCCATAAAAAGAGATCAATATAATATGGTTTTAATGGATCTCAATCCTCATTTTTTTTCCTTTATTTGTATCGTGTTTAAATTTTGATATTTTTCAATAAATAGAATTATTAGGTTTCCATATAGCAAAATATCATTTATTATCCACTTGATTAAATGGTTTTTCTTGTGCTTTAATTTCTTTTCAATAATTTACTGTAATTGGTGGATTAGAACCAATAAAATCAAAATATAATGAATATATTTGTACTTGACAATCTGAAAAATAAAAATATCCTTCTTCTAAACTATTTGGTTTTGAAATTAGTTTAAAATAATAAGGAGCAATTAATTTAATATCATCATTATAGCCTTTATTAATTGCATACTTGCTATATGTATAATTTGATAACATATAAATAATTTGTTTAAATCTTTTGACAACATTTTCATTAAGAAATGTGGAATTATCTAATTTTCAATTTTCAAATAAACCATCAATTACATCTTCTGGTTTTTGTCCTTCAAATTTTTGGCGCAGTTCAGCCGCTTTATTGGTAGGATTACCTTTTTCATCGTATTTTGCTCCTTGAAATTTACGGTCATAATTATAACGATATGTTAAATAATTTAATAAAACTTTTTCTAAACCATTTTTATTTACCAAATCTAAAATATCTTTTCCTTGAATATAGTTTTTGGCTATACTTCATGGTAAAAAACTTTCAGTAAATCAATACTGAAATATTCTTACATTAGGGTTTGTTTCAATTGGCATTGATAGTAAAGGTACTAAACTAGCGTTTTCAACTATTGATGATGGATAAGAATAAACACCATTCACATTTCCTCAACACTTAATATTTCCAAATAACATTGATTTAGGGTATTTAATTTCAATCCCAGTAAATACTGTGTCTTCGGGTAATGATTTTTGTAATACTAAATGAATACTATTTTGGTTTTTTCATTTAAAATCAGTTATTTTAACTAAATGCATAGATTTAATAATATTAACACCATCGGGTGAATAAGGGCCTTTGTATTCTTCAATGATATAACATTCATTTTTGTTATCTTCACTAATTGGCTCATTAATAGATACTATTTTTAAGTCATAGGATTCTAAAAATTCTTTGTCTTGTTTTGAAATATCATTAATTAAAATATCTTTTTCATCAATCATAACATAACTTGTGCTATTATCTTGGACTGTGGTATTTTGTTGAATTTGTAATTTAAAGTTAAAATCACTAATTTCATAACCAGTTATTTTAATATATTCATCTTTGTCAATAAAACCTATTTTAACGCTATTTTGAGAGTAATTTAAGATTGGTTTTTGCTTTGTCTTAACAATATTATTAATTTTATAAATATATAAGGTTCTTGCACGGTCTTCAGTAAATAATTGTTCTAAATCAGGGTTGCTGTACTGCGATTGAGCAGCAAAATCTAACGGAATACTATCGATTGAATAGTCAATTGGTTCATCATTTTCCGCTAATTGTGCTAACATTTTTTCAGATGGTTTTAACATTATTCTTGTTCTCCTTCTTCATTAGGCATATTGATAATAGTTTCGTTGTTTTTTAATTGTCTGTTTAAAGTAGCATTTACTGGTAAGCGAACATCAACAATTAACTCATCAATATTTTTAATATTGAATGTTCTACTGTTTAAAATCGCATTATCATATTTAATTAACTTAATAATGAATTCAGTTAATTTAATTTCTCTAATATATATCATTTGTTCATATGATGCGTTTGTTTGAATATTTACTCCCGCAACTTCTGCTTGTGTTTGTTGGGCTCCCTTGGCGATTGCGGGAACATGATGGCGATTTATTTTATAGTAATTAGTTAATAATCAATCATATATTTTGGTTAATTGTTCACCTTTAAAATTACCCGCAATATAATCTACTGGTTGAAAATTACTATCAGGGTCTCCTTCAACTAATAACAAGTCATTTTCAATAAACGAAGCTAACATTTTACTAATTTCTTGGTCAACAACACCAGTAACGCCGTTAGTATTAATAGTAAATTTACCACTATTTAATAATGGATCTAACATTATCTTTTCAGCAATAATATCTAAAATACTAGCAAATTGTTTACCATAACGAGCAGAAGGCTCAAAATTAGGGTTATTAGGAATAATTTGAATTGGAATAAAATTAAGTGGTAATATTTCTTCTCTTTGTAAAGTTGTATAGTTATTTCATTTAGCATCATCAATATATAAGTCGGTAATAGTACTATATAATCGTGTTTTTAACTTTCTAATAACTTTAACTTGTTTAGTTACAGCATTAATCTCTAATTTTTCAGTAATAAAAATACTCTGGTCATTTTTAATATAAGAGTCATAATCAAAAGTACAAGATACTAAATTACCTAATTCATCATATTGGTCATTGTAAAAATCAATAGTAATAAAATTAAGTTTTGAATTATTAACAAAAATAAAGTATGCACCCCTACCATTCTTATTAATTTTATATTCGTTATATCAATTTTTATTAGTAAAGTCTTGCATCTTTAAAAAGTTATTAATTAATTTAGTATCTAATTGTTGATTAGTAAGTGGATTATAAATGCTAATTTCTAAATCTCGTGGATTTAAAAAATTAGCATTATCTTCACAAATTCTTTTTTTTAAAATCTCATTATGTTTTTGAACAGTAACATTTTTACGATTAGTAATAGTTGATGCTAAATTAAGATAATAACTATCAATATCATAATCTTTTTTTATTTTCTTTTTTGCTGGTAACAATCCCATTTATAACTTCCCCTTTATTTTGTTTCTTCTTTTTTAATAACATCTTCAATACTATCTTCTTTTTGTTTTTTGTTATGTGTTTTGATAAATCTAATTGTTTCAATAATCAAAACTATAATTCCAGCTCCGATAAGCATTGCTGAAACAATAACATATGCCGGTCAAGAAATACCTAATGTTTTTTCTCCTATAAAACAAATAATAATTCCTGCGATAAAAAACAATGATGAAACTCCAAAGATTTTCAAAAACATAATTACATCTTTAATATTTACTTTTGACATAATAACATCTCCTTTCTAATTTACCTTTTTTCTTTCAATAAACACAAATCCCAAAGGTCTAAATGTTGCTGGACCATTAACTCCAATATTAATCAATCCATCAGGATTAATAGATAATGCTAAACATGCACTATTAACACCTATTTGATCATATATAACACCTATTGTTTGTCTAAAACTATGCCTTGTTTGCAACATCCCTTGACTTTTTAAATCTCCTTTGATATTTTTTCCTGAGGCTCAAATTCTATAAATATAATTTTCTTTATCAAAATTAGGAATAGTATATCCTTTTTGTCCAACTTTAAAATCACTAGTATCAACAATTTCTCAATCTGGAACTTTTGGTATAACAATTGATTTTTTTAATTCATCTAAAATTTCTTCTTTTATTTTTGCAAGTTTTTCATCTTTAATTTTTTCTATAACAAGTTTATCTAATAAAGCATCAACTTCTAATTGAGTATAATATGCTTCTAAATCAATCATTGTTAAATCAATACCTTCTTCTTGAAAAGTACGAAACATTTTCTTTAAAGTTGTTAAATTAGCCAATGATTTTGCATAGGTAGGCAATAGACCTTGTTAAGTAATCATAGGGTCATTTTGCGATGAATAATTAATATCACCAACACTCATATTTGCCGAAGTAAAAAATTCAATTGGAATGCGGTTAAATGTTCAATGCTCAATCGTAATAAACACCATATTAATACAAATTTTCTTTAATAATGGATCTTTAAATGTTTCAAACTTTAGTTTTGAAAATGGATAGTTTAAGTAAGAATTAATCATATTTTGGGCTCTTAAAGCAAATGTTTTAAATCATAATTCTACATCACCTTTAAAGAACTTATTATAACGAACTGGAACTTGTGTAATTTTACCTGTCATTGGAATAAAATTATTATAATTTTCCAAAGTAACATTTTGTCATAATTCATTTAACATTTAATCATCTCCTTATCATTTACTTTTTTTAAAATATATTTTCTTTAATATAAATTTTTTACTATTTAGTAATGTTTTTGTTTTAATTGTTTTGTTTAAATCTTGTTTTGTTCTGAGTTGTTTATATGCTTGAAATACTAGTCCATTACCTAACAAACTAGTAACCACACTATCTTCTAGCGTATTTAACAATTTATCTTTATTAAAGTTATTTTTAAATTGTTCTTGCATTTTTAATATCTTAGCAATTATCCGATATATTTTAAAACTATCTTTTACTACTTGCTGATAAACAAGTGGGGCAAAAGAAACTAAATTAAACAAACTTGTTTTTTTAAATCCCCAACCAATAAACCACTCACTGTTCATATAGAATTTAAACGGTTCAGGAGCCAAAACAAACTGTTCTGCTTTGATTAAAGTTGTCATAACGACAATAGGGACATATTTAGGATTTTTATAATATATTGTTAAAGCAACTTCTCCCGCAACTGATAATGGAACAATTTTTACTGCTAAAAAAACATCAGAACCATAAGCATAGGGTAATAATTGGCCTTTTTTAATAGCTTTAGTTTCAAATTTAGAGAATATTTTTTTAGTTTTATCAGTAATTTTATTAATTACTTTTTGTTTAATTGTAATTATTTGTTTTTCAATTGGAGCTAATAATTTTTTAGTTACTTTTTGAATATAAAAATTTGGGTTTAAATGATTTAAAATTTTATTTAATTTAATTGGTGTTTGGTGAAAAATATTTAATAATTTATTATTATATATTTTACTGCTCCGCATTAAATTAGCATTTAATAGCAGATTTTTACCAACACCTTTTTTATGAAGATTAGTCATAATGTTATATCACTCATTAGTATTAATTTTGCTTATTTTATCAATATTTAATCCATATTCATATAACAATTTATTAGCATTTTTTTCATTTACGCGCGGTATTTTTTGAACTAATGTAGGGCTTATTTTTTGAATATTTTTCTCAATTTTTAATAAATTATTAATTGTTTCTAAATTAGAAACTTTAAAACCTTTATAAAAATCATTTCGGGCTAATTTTCCAATTGTATATAATAAAGTTTCATTATTAGCCTGCTTTTAAAAATCAAATATTAATTTATCAGATAAAATCTTTTTGCCTGTAACTTGTTTTACAACATCTTCTAAATTATTAGCAGTTATTACACCTAATTTTTCAAGTAATTTAGTTTCTTTTGCTAATTTTAAAATTCTAGTTGTTCGAGCAGCACGCGTTAATTTACCAACACCGCCAATTGCTGGTAACAAATTTAAGGCGGTACTTTTTGCTGTTACTTCTGATGTTAATTTATCATATATTTGATTTACGGCAAAATCGGTTGCTGTTTCTACTCCAAACGAGATAAATGCTGCGGCAAAATTAGATAATCCCGTACCAAGACCAACAGCCGAAGCAATACCACCAGTTAAAACTGATAAACCAAGAGCTAAAACTTGAATTCCTAAAAATTCTAATAACTGTAAACCAAAATTTTTTTCTTGTTGTTGGATTGACAATCTAGTTGGATTTTTTTTAACAGCATAAATAAGAGCTGTTTTAGATGTTCTAATTGGCATATCATTTATCAAACGAAAAAGTACTATTTTTTAGTACTATTAAGAATTTTTAATTTTAACATCAATCGGAGATGTTTGACCAGTAGCGTTGTTTTTACCTTCAATTTGAACAGAAACAGTTTTATCATTTGTAATATTAATTGGTCAATCTTCACCTTTACTTTCAATAAAGTAATCAAAATCACTTTCAGTTAAAGAACTATTTACGGCTTTAACTGCTTTTAAAACAACATCTTTAAATTGTGGTTTTAACTGTTCTGCTGTTGTTTGTGTTGGATTTACAACATGAATAGTTGGTTTATCTAATTTATTAATTTTACTAATATCAATTTTTGTAACAATATGTTTAATAATTCCTTTAGGTTCAACTACTGCTCCACCTAAATATAAAACTCTTTCCATAATTAAAGTATTACCCATTCCAGTACCTAACGCAGCAGCACCAACCCTTAGCGGAGTATGGTCTTTTTTGCGTAAAATAAGAGGATCATATTTTTTACTAAATTTAAAGGCAATTGCATTAACTCCGTTTGGTAATAATTCAATTGTTCCTTCTGAACCATCTTTATTAATAATTGGTAATTTTTTAGGAACCATATAATATGTTGTTCCTTCAACAGTTTTCATTGCTCCACTTGTTTCAATTACGCTATTTATTTGGTCATTTGCGCCAAGTTGTAACTGTAATTTATTACGAATTCCACGAATAAAATCAGCCGAACCCAAGACAACTGTTTCTGATGGGGTAAAGCCATTTTCATATATTTTATCCATAATTTCATCGTGGATTTGTAAAGCATTTGTATCATCTGCTTTTTTGTCCTTGAATAGTTGTAACAGTTCCTTTATTAATAATTTCTAAAATTTTATTGCGTTTATAAGCAACTTCAGTATCCATTGCTTGCTCAATATCAGCCGCTCAAAGATTGGGATTAAAATCACTTTCTACGGGGTCTAATTTACGAGCAAAAGTTAAAATTGTATCTAATTCAACAATTCCATCTTCAAATTCCACTGTTGAATATTTTAGTAGGTTATCATCAGTATTAAATACTTTTTTATCTTTTCCTATACCTTCATTATATTTAATATTAGAGTGCACCCATTTTAGTAAGTACTAATAAAAAGTATTTACTTTTTTTAATTATATCTTTTTCTTTACGATTTGAATATCATGTATTTCATTTTATAACATCTTGTATATATTCTTCATGTGAATTATATATTTTATTATGGATTGTAGCTTTCTTAAGTAATGAATGAAAACTTTCTATAACAATATTATCTGCACAGTGGTAATTTTTTCCCATTGAAATTGTAATACCGTTAGATAAACATTTATCGTGATAAATAGTGGATGTATATTGATATCCGTGATCTGAGTGAATTATTATTCCATTCAGATCTTTTTTTATTAATTTTATTTTATTAATTGCATCATTTAAATTATCCATTACTAATTTATTGTCATTATATTTAGATCACTTTACATCAACTATTTCTTTAGTATATCCATCAATAATTGTTGATTGATAATATCTTTCTCCTTTTCAAATTAAATATGTTACATCAGTATATAGTACTGAAAACCTTGTTTTTATATCATTGAATTTACGATTAATTAAATCAGGATATTGCAATAAGCTTTTTTCTTTATTCTGTTTATATTTCATTTTTCTTCTCATTTTTCTTACATATTCAGATTGTATTTGATTATCACGCATAATTCTTAAAACTTTTTTTGAATTATATTTTATACCATAATCTTCCTTTAAATATTTAGTAATTCTTCGATAACCAAATTGTTTTAAATTTTCTTCATAGACTTTTACAATATCATTTATTGCTTTTTTATCTTTTTTGCTACTGTCATAATTTTTATATTTATCTCAATAACTACGTTTTAACCCTGTTACTTCTAGTAATAATTTTATTGAATATTCACAAAAATTTTGTTTAATAAAAGAGACAATTCTTAGTTTGCTTAATTGTAAAAGTCATGGAGCTTTTTTAATAATTCATACCTTGTTTTATAATATTCTAAATTTCTTTTGCCAAAAGAAATTTTAGGTCCTTTAGGATTGTTTAATTTTCCTTTTTTATGATTTGCTCATCAAGATTCTACTGTATTTGCATTTATATTATATTGTTTTGCTACTATTCAACAACTTTTTTGTTTAATTTCCTCAATGATTTTTGTTCTAAATTCTGATGTATATTTGTTATATTTTTGTCCTTTTTTTGCCATATAAAAATGCACCCCCTATAAAAATTTAGCAAAATCTTTTTTTATTTTACTTACTTTTTGGGGTGCACTCTAATATTTTTCTTTCTTTTATATGTTAAACCAAACTTATTTGCTTCTTTTCACGCAAATAATGCCTCTCAGCTAAATTTTTGTTGATAAGTTTGTAAATATCATTGGTCAAATGATTCACAATCTTTTTGTGTTGCTTGATTAACAATATCGCCGAATATTCTTTGTGGATTTTGTGCCATAATTTTATACCTTCTTTCTTATTTATTAAATACATTGTCTGTATCTAAAATATTGTTTTCTTTATTTTCTGATTTTGGTACGCCACCAGTATTAACTGTTTGTACCTTAATTAATTCATCATAAACACTCTGCAATTGTACTTTAATGATTTCAATATCATCAGTAATATCATAAGATTTTAATAAAACATTTTTAAAATCTTCATTATTAGTTAAAGAATTAATAAAATCAATTACTTCAATTTGTTTTAATTGAATTGTTTGTTCTTCAATTTGTGAAGTTAATTCAGTATTTTTTGTTTGTAGTTCGTTGATTTGTTGATTACTATTTTCTAAATTACTTGCATTAAATTCTTCAACTTCAACAGTATTTTCTAAAATAATTTCAGCAGTTTTAATATCTAAACTACCATCTTCATTTTTAATAGGTTCATTATTTTTATCAATAAGAACAAATTTTACATTTTTTAATGCCTTTGTTTTTCCTCCTATTTTTTAATATTTGTATTTGTTCTTTTTCTAATCGCTTTTTGTATAATTTCGAAACTATCGACTCGAAAAGATAAAAAATAGCGTTTAGTTTTTATATTTAACTGATTAAATACTGAGCCTTTAATTTTTATCTCATCATCTTTTTTTAATTTCAAAAAAGCAGATACAACTGACGGATTATAAATTGATAATGTTGAGTAATTTAATCCTTCTCACTGACATTTCGCAGAACAAGCATCAACTTCAACACCAGCAGCAACCAGTGCCTTAATTTTAGTTTTAATTGGGTTTTCATGTAATCTAACAGTTAATTCTAATTTATTAACTTTTTTATTTTAGATTTATTAGTTATTGATTTTTTAAGTAAATTACTTTTTGTTTGTGCCATTTTTATCAACTCCTTCTGTTATAAAATATTGTAAATGTTTTCAAGCATCGTGTTCGTGCTCTGTCATTTTAATATTTCCTTTATAAATATAATTTTTCTTAACAACTGGCGATTGTAAAACATAATTTAAATTAAATAGATATTTACATAAAACTTTTAAACCACCAATAAATTTAGGAGTAGCTAATGGATTTTTTATTTTTAAACCTTTATTAAGTTGATAATCTTCAATTATTACAATAACTTTATTTAAATAAGAACAAATTTTATTTTTAAACTCATTTAATATTAAATACATATTATTTATTGCTTCTTCTTCATTTTTAGAATTAAAAGTAATATTATTAATTATTTTCTTTTGCAAAACATTATAAATAATCATACCAGTTTGTCCAATTCCAGCAGGGTCAATTGCAATAATATATTTTAATTTATTTGTTTTATTTTTTTTTGTCAATTTGTAATATTTTTCATCCATCGGATGCTAAATCTAAAATATCGTTAATTTTGTAATGTTGCATATAAGAAGCAATTACATCTCAATTGTTTTCAAATAAAATTAAGTACATTTTGGCTCATTCTAAACATTGCAAATCATAATGCTTTTTATGATGTGAAATACGACAATTAACAGGCTGACAATTAACTCAATCAAATGACGTTGTTATTTCATTTCAAGTTTTATTAATATACAAACTTTTATATTCTGTCATTTATCTATACTCCTTAATTATTTTTATTTGTTGCTCAAATTTCATCATTAATATCATTTACCGTTACTAGATAAGCTCGTATCATTAATTCTTGTAATTTATTTTTAATTTTTTTATTTCATTTTTTCATCAAATATTTTCCTTTCTGTAAAAAACATAATATTCCTTTATTGGTTAATATTTTGATATTTAGTAAATAATTTATTTTAGTATTTAATTACTTCGCCCCCGCTTCACTTTGAAGGTGAGCGGGGGCGGGATAAGATATTTTGATAAAGTTTACCCCCATACGGAAATAAACAAAGAAACAGTTTACCCAGTTATTAATTACGCTTCATCCATCCCTAGACAACTTTATATAAAGAAAATAACCTTTTGGAGTTCCAACCCTCTTGTTTTTTTAGTGTCCGATATTGTTTTTTCGGTTTAACAGCACTCTTTTTATGAAAACAAGCAAAAAACACGCGCTCTGACATTTCGCAAGTGATTAATCTTGCTGAGAATTAAAGAAATAAATAGGAGTAGTAAATCCAATCGCTTTCACACTTTCTTTAAGGCTTCGTGCCATAGATGAGT
This sequence comes from Spiroplasma endosymbiont of Seladonia tumulorum, assembly GCF_964020235.1. Taxonomy (NCBI): domain Bacteria; kingdom Bacillati; phylum Mycoplasmatota; class Mollicutes; order Entomoplasmatales; family Spiroplasmataceae; genus Spiroplasma; species Spiroplasma endosymbiont of Seladonia tumulorum. The sequence goes on from NZ_OZ026545.1 coordinate 626,669, forward strand.
TATTCATCTTTAAGCATCAAAATATTAAATTTTAAGTGCCGCATTATTCATCGGATAATACCTTTATTGAAAGGATTTATAAAAATATTGTTTATTTTGTGTAGGGAAAACAGAATTTAATCTGTTTTTTTATGATAAAAGTTCTAAATTTAAAGATACTATCCGATGAATAATGCAAATAAATTTATGTTTTTTAATATAAAAATAAAAAAAACAATCTCACAAGAGTTGTTTTTTGCCGGTTCATCGTACAGGACGCCTATTCTAAATTTCTTTTGCCAAAAGAAATTTTAGGTCCTTTAGGATTGTTTAATTTTCCTTTTTTATGATTTGCTCATCAAGATTCTACTGTATTTGCATTTATAATATATTGTTTTGCTACTATTCAACAACTTTTTTGTTTAATTTCCTCAATGATTTTTGTTCTAAATTCTGATGTATATTTGTTATATTTTTGTCCTTTTTTTGCCATATAAAAATGCACCCCCTATAAAAATTTAGCAAAATCTTTTTTTATTTTACTTACTTTTTGGTGTGCACTCTACTAAATCATTCTCTTTTTTTTATTTAACTATGATAATAGTATCATAATAATTTATAAAAAATTAAAATAATATGTTATGATGATGACGATAAAGGGAGGAAAATTCTACAATGAAAAGATTATTAAGTATTTTAGGTGCAATTACATTAGTAGGAACAAGTACCACAAGTTTAGTTGCTTGTAATAAACCACAATATAGCGAAGATGAATTAAAAAAAGAAAAAGAAAAACATAAAATAGATACAAAAGACCAAACTATTAAAAACAATTTAGAATGAATGGCATCACAAGAAAAACCATTTGATAATGTTGATAATAAATATTATTATGTAGTGTGGCGTGGTAATAAAAATGATAGTTGAAGATTAATTAAATTTCAGAATAATCAACAAGATAAATTAAAAAATAAAGATGAATATGATAATTATAAACTTGCACTAGTTCAAGATTTAGATTGGAATAATACATTTGATTTAACTATCCAAAAAAATAATTTAAAATGAATTTTTTGGCATAAGGATATTCAATATTTTAAAGCAGTTTATCGTTGAAATTTAGAAGATACACAAGAACCTAATTTAATTCTTGATGAGAATAATAATATAAAAGTTAATGGTGAATAAAAAAATAGGTATAAAAACCTATTTTTCTTTTAACCTAATATATGCACCTGCAATAGTATTAATTTCAAAATGTCCATTTGAATTCATACTAGTTAAATTACTGGCACCGATACCTCATAATTCATAATTAACTTTTATTTTTAATTTAACACCTTGATTGTAAAATGAAATTTGTGTTCTAAAATGATAACCCGCTAGTTTACTTCATGGATATGCTTCTTCTTCTAAATTAACAAACACACTATATCCACTTTCATTAATATTTTCTATTTTAATAATATGTTTTACTCCTAAGGGTTTATTAATTCACAGTACAAGATAATAGCACAAGTTATGTAATGATTGATGAAAAAGATATTTTAATCAATGATATTTCAAAACAAGACAAAGAATTTTTAGAATCCTATGACTTAAAAATAGTTTCTATTAATGAACCAATTACCGAAAACAATAAAAATGAATGTTATATCATCGAAGAATACAAAAAACCATATTCAACAGATGGAATTAACATTATTAAATCTACTCATTTAGTTAAAATAACTGACTTTAAATGAAAAAATCAAAATAGCATTCATTTAGCATTACAAAAATCATTACCCGAAGATACAGTATTTACTGGTATTGAGATTAAGTATCTTAAATCAATGTTATTTGGAAATATTAAATGTTGAGGAAATGTGAATGGTGTTTATTCTTATCCACAATCTATAGTTGAAAATGCTAGTTTAGTACCTTTACTATCAATGCCAATTGAAACAAACCCTAATTTAAGAGTATTTTAATATTGATTTACCGAAAGTTTTTTACCATGAAGTATAGCCAAAAACTATATTCAAGGAAAAGATATTTTAGATTTGGTAAATAAAAATGGTTTAGAAAAAGTTTTATTAAATTATTTAACATATCGTTATAATTATGATAGAAAATTTCAAGGTGCAAAATATGATGAAAAAGGTAACCCCTCTAATAAAGCAGCTATATTACGCCAAAAATTCGAAGGACAAAAACCCGAAGATGTAATTGATGGTTTATTTGAAAACTGAAAATTAGATAATTATAAATCTTTAAATGATAATGCTGTCAAAAGATTTAAACAAATTATCTATATGTTATCAAATTATACATATAGTAAATACGGAATTAATAAAGGTTATAATGATGATATTAAATTATTTGCTCCTTATTATTTTGAATTAGTTTCAACTCCTAATAAAATAAAAGATGGTTATTGAGAATTTAAAGATTGTCAAGTACTATTAAATTCATCATATTTTGTTTTTTCTGGTGGACCTACTCCATCTAAAAATTATTGAAAGGAAGTTTAAAAAAACCAAAAACCGTTTAATGAGAGAGTTGATAATAAATGGTATTTTATAATATATAAAGATAATTCTAATAATATAAAAACGTATAATGTACGATGAAGTAGGACAAAATGTCAACTCTTATTAAAGAGTTGATTTTTTTATTTAAAAATTAACTTTAAAAATTAAATATGTTGGTTCTACAATTATTTAATTTTACAATTACATATTTTTTAGTGGAAGGTTCCCCAACATGGCATTTTGTCAGTAAAGAAACCAATAGAACTGTTAACTTGTTTTTTTGCGATTTTGTAAATTAATGACTTTGATTAAGATAAACAGATAATGCTGTATTCATAACTATTAATTGCAAGAATAAAAATAAAATCGTGTGCGTAGAGGTTGATTAACTTTTAAGAACTGGGCAAGGATTTCTTAATTAATCTACTAGTGGGAACTTAATGAGGAGGTACTTAATACTACAAGTAACTACAAAATGAGAACATTGTAGTACTTTGTAGTTAATTGTAAATGTTAACACCGCCACCGCTCACCCGCAGTGAAGCGGATGGCGTAGTAAATAAATGATAAATACTTATATAACTAATTCTCGCTTTGGCCCTTTCACTTGGAAGTGAGTGCCAGCGAGTTAAAACTAGGAGGAAAAAATAAATGACAGAATATAAAAGTTTGTATATTAATAAAACTTGAAATGAAATAACAACATCTTTTGAATGAGCTAATTGTCAGCCTGTTAATTGTCGTATTTCACATCATAAAAAGCATTATGATTTGCAATGTTTAGAATGAGCCAAAATGTACTTAATTTTATTTGAAAACAATTGAGATGTTATTGCTTCTTATATGCAACATTACAAAATTAACGATATTTTAGATTTAGCATCATATGGTTTAAAAATATTACAAATTGACCAAAAAATCAAAGGAATAATTTAGGAGGTTTATATGAAAAAGTTAAATAAAATTTGCATTAAACAAAAATATTGAGGATATTGTTCAAAATGCAATCAAGAAAATAAATTACAAGAATTAATGATACGAGCTTATCCCGTATCATTTGACGATATGACTGATGAACAGTGAGCATTAGGTAAACAGAATTAGGAGAAATAAAAATGTCATATTGTATTAGTGATTACTTAAATGAAAAATGAATTAATAATAAAGCATTAAAAATTAGTAATAAAGATATTATTTATGCACAAATTGATAGTGGTTATTCAGATAATTGAGAATTAAATTTATATTTTAAATTTGGTAATGAAGAACGATATGTGGGCAATGTTTCGTTGCCAACAGATTTTGACTTGAATTTGAAATGATATGAAATTTATGAAGTTAAAGGTTTAATTAGTGATTATTTAGAAGATGAAGAAGCAGATTACGAGGTGATAAATTATGAATAAAAGATATTTATTAGTAGCAAAAGATAAATATAGCCTAAATACTACATATTTTTATACATTTGAAGAAGCAAAAGCACATTCCAAAAATTTAAGTTATTGTAAAACAACAATTATTGATTTAGAAAATATTAAATGACAAGGATGTGAATAATATGTGAAAAGATGAAGATGGCAAAGTTTATACCGAAGAAGATTTATTTAATTTAGCATTAGAAGAATGTTATTCAGAAGAAAGTGCTTATGACTATATTGATACTTTAATTGAAGAAATGGAATTAGAGGAAATTTAATTATGGCAGATTTAAAGTTAAATAATGAAGTTAAAAATATTACTTATCCGTTTTATTTAAAAGGAGATGATTTTAAAGAATTAAGTTTAAAAGCATTAACAATTAAAAAAATGAATTGATGAAAATGGACAAGAATTATCAGAATTTATATATCGCCAACAAGCTTGATTAATAAATGGAGAATATAAATCACAATCTCTAAAAGATTTAAAAATAGTAGTTTCAAAAATTGATTATATTTTTAGAGAACCATTAGAATTAATAAAAAATTTTAAAGATGAATTAAATTTTATTAGAAAAGATATTTTAAATTTAGAAAATAATATTAAGAATAATCATGATTCTTTAAAAAATAGTGTAATTAATATTCAATTTCAAAAACAAAATGAAATTATTGAAACTCATAAAAAAGAACAATTTTTAGAAATTAAAAGTGTAGCAAAACAAGAACAAGAATTAAAAATTATTACTAGTAATTTTCGTAAAGATAAATTATTAATTAAAGATATTGAAGTTATTGGTATTAATGATGATTTTTTACAAAAAGCAGATAAATTAGAACTTATTAATCTTATTTAAAACTATTTAATTGTTGATGAACAAATTGTTAAAAATAAAATTAAAGAACAATGAGATAGTAATAAAGATATTAATTTAATTGGTGTTAAAGGTATTAATTTTAAAATAAATAAAGGAGAAAAATAACATGGCAAATATTGTTGAATTTTTAAGAAAAGATAAGGCAACTGATTGAATAAAAAGTAAATTTTCAAATGAAAATGAAATTGCAAGATTTAAAAGTAATATAGTTGCAATATCAAATAGTAATGAATTATTACAAAAAGCAGATCCAAAAACAATTATGACTGCTTGTTATCAAGGTGTTTTATTAAATTTACCAATGGAAAAACAATTTGGATATGCTTATGTAGTTCCATATAACACAAAAATAACAAGAATTATTAATGGTCGCAAAATACAAGAATGAGTTAATCAAGTTCAATTTCAAATGGGTTATAAAGGTTATATTCAATTAGCGCAAAGAAGCGGTCAATATTTAGATATGTCAGTATCAGATGTAAGAGAAAATGAATTAGTAAATTATGATTGTTTAAAAGGTACTACTTTTAATTGAATTCAAAATGAAGATGATAGAGAAAAATTACCAATTATAGGTTATGTATCATATTTTAAAATAGTTAATGGTTTTGAAAAAACTTTATATATGACCAAAGAACAAATGGAAAATCATTTTATGAAATATTCTAAAACTTATGCTAAAAATAAAAAGTTTATGATTGCTACTTTTGATGAAATGGCATTAAAAACAGTATTAAAATCATTATTAAAAAAATGAGGTATTATGTCAGTTGAATTACAACAAGCATATAAATCAGATCAAGCAGTTATTACAACTAATGATGAAAAAATTTATATTGATAATGATACTAATGTCACCAAAAATCAGGGGCAGATGAGCGATGACCCCTTATCAAATAATATAAATTTACCCCATGTAATGATGAAATAGCGTACACAAACGATAATGTAGTTAAAGAAGAAGATATCTCTAATGTAGTACCAGCAATTAACAATGATGAGGATGTATACGCATGATAAAAATAGGTATTGACCCTTCTGGATCTGGTACTACGGCTATTGTTGTTTTTGAAAATAATATCTTATTAGATAAACAAGAGTTTATAAATAAAGATTGAAAAAAACATTCTAAATTTATTATAAATTATTTAAAAAATGAAAAACCATTTTGGAAAATATTATTAAATAATCATAAACTAGAATATTTAGTTTTTATAAAAAATTGTTTATATACAAATGCCAATGGCTCAAAAGATAGAGATGATTTATTGAAATTATTAGGTTCGTTAGAAACACAAGGATATATTGCTAATGTTTCACCACGCCATACTAAATCAGTTGTTAAAAATATAGAAAATGAAAGTAAGTATTATGGAAATAAAATTTATTGGGGAATTGATAGTAATTTAACTTATCAATATGGTAAAGGTTGAAAATATAATAATGACAAAATTAGTAATCATTTACGAGACGCAATTATTATTGCTAATTATGAGAGTTAATTATGAAAACTAATTTAGGTGAATTATATTTGGGTGATAGTTTAGAAATACTAAAAACAATACCTGATAAAAGTATTGATTTAATATTAACTGATCCACCATACCTTTACCCTGATATTGCTAAAAAATTAGAAAATAAAGAAAAACATATTGAATATAATTTAAAAAAATTAAATGATCCTAATACATCTAATATTCAATATCAAATTCGTAAAAGAGAACTTGAATTTTTACAAGGTGAATTTATTGATAGTTTTGATATACCATCATATTTTAAAGAATGAATACGAATTATTAAAAAACCCAATTTTATTATTTATTTATCAAAACAACAATTAAAAGATTATTTAATTGAAATTGATAATTATAATTTAAAGTTTGAGCCAATTATTTATCAAAAAACAAATGATGCACCCACCAATAATGCATATCGCAAAAATAAAGAATTATGTTTATATATTTATAAAAAACCAATTAGTTATAGTAATGTTTGAAATCAAGATATGCAAACTATTTATCAAATAACAAATAGTAATAATCAATTTATAGGAACTATTAAATATCCTACTGTTAAAGATATTAATTTAATTAAATTACAAATTAATAAACACAGTAAAGTTGGTGATACTGTATTAGATTGTTTTTTAGGTAGTGGTACAACTGCTATTGCTTGTGAACAATTAAATCGGCGTTGAATTGGTATAGAAATTAATGAAAAATATTATAAGTTAGTAAAAAAAAGATTAAGTAATATTCAAACTACATTATTTATTTAAAGGAGGTCATTTATGAAAAGAAAATTAATTCGTAATATTAATGTTTACTTAAATGAAAAACAAGAAAAAGTATGAAATGAACTTCCTGAATTATATACCAACTCACAACGAATTGAACATCTTATTAATTTTTATATACTACACAATGAAGAAAATAAATAAAATTAAAAAAATAGTCCTGTAAAGACTATTTTTCTTTTTTTAGTAAATAATTGGTGTTTAATGACTTTTCTAAATTAGGTAAATTTTGGTTGATTTTATCATTATCATTTTTCAATAATTTAGGGCGACACTTTTTATAACTTAATTTAAGATGTTTTCTAACTGTATCAAAATCTATTATTTCAACTTCAATTTCATCATCAATATCAAAAAAGTCTCTTTTATCTCTTACATAATAATCTGAAATTTCACTAATATGAATTAAACCATCAGCTCTTTCTGCCCTACAAAAAGCACCATAGGGAGTAATATTTGTTATTTTTACAATAATTTTGTTATTTTTGTCATACATAATATATTTTTCTCCTTTTATAAAATAACTATATTACTAAAATGCTGAAAATAATTTGTTAAACACAAAAATAATATTAATTATTTATTTTTTTTCTTTCAATATAAATTCCATTTAAATATTGCGCTGATTCTGCTTTTTCAATAGTTACTGTTCCATAATTAGTATTTTTATCTCATTCAAATATTGAAGAATATCCTTCTATTGATGTTCCAATATAATGAGTTCTGGGTATTTTTTCACTTATAAATTTAGGGTTTACAAAAATTGTAAAACCATATATTCTAAATTGTGTTTCAACAGAACAATTTATGCGATAATAATATTTATTATCAAATGCTCTAACAGTATATTCTTTTGAATTTTTAATAAAATCACTAGTATTAATAACTTCTCAATTATTGCCACTACTAATAGATATATCACCACTACCTAATAATGAATTACCATTAATAGTTTTAATATTTGTACCACTTACTAATTTATCTTGTTTAACATCTGATACCATTAATTGTTGTTGTTCATTTTTAATAATAGTTTTATTGTCAATTGGTGTTTCTACACTTGAACCTTGTTTTGCTTTTCAAACATTATTTTCATAATAAATCGTATTATTATCAAAAGGAACTGATAACTCATTATTAGAATTATATACCACTGATTTATTATCAACTTTAATTGAAAAATTTTTAATATAATTATCAATATATTTAGTTAATAATTCTTGTGATATTTCAATTTGCCATGTTCCGCTTTTTTCTGTATCTACCCAAGGAATAATAGAAAAAGTATTAGATTTAAATATACTATTTTTTCATACATATTTAGCATCTGCTTCACTTAACATAATTGGTCTATCTTTATAATTAGTATCAGGACGACCAAATCAAGTATGATATTCATTTTTAAAACCATAATTATCAGGGTTTATTTTAGTTATAGTTTGTGATTTATAAAACTTTGCTTTTTCTAATAAACTAATAACATCAGGTGAAAATTCTATTTTCATATTAGTAGGATATGTATAACTTGTAACTTTATCACTACTATTTTCACCACCAGTAGAATATTCAATCCCAGTTCTTATCAAATATTGAGTTTGTAAACAACAAGCAATTTTTACATAATTAATGCGTTTTTTATCAATTTCACTATTTGGATCAAGTAAAGGAAACTCAGTCTCTAAACGATAACCACAAATACTATCTAATTGTAAACTTGCTCTTGTAATACCTTCAATTAAATAATTTGAAATATTATTATCATAAAGTTTTTTCCCATATTGTGCTACTAATTTATCAAAACCCTCTCAATTTTTAAACTCTTCTAATGTTATTAATTTAAAACTTTCTAATTTTGTTATATCTGCCATAATTTCACCTCTTTGCATCACCATTATAAACAAAAAAAGTCTTTTTTAGACTTTAATTGTTTTATTAGATAACTTAATATCTTTTTTAGAAATTGGTGTTTTTGCTCTTTGAACTTTAACAATATGATTAAATTCTTCTTCACTAATAGGTTTATTTGTTTCTAATACTTGTGCTCATTCTGTATTACCAAGACCCAAAGTATTAGCAGTTTGAATTAAACCTAAATGAATAGCTTCTAATGTTTCTTGTCCTACTACTTTATTTGTAGACTCTTTAAGTTTATTTTTAGTTACTTTTTTAATTAAAAGTTCCAATCCTTTATAACCTAAAATACCTACAAAACAAGCACCAACACCAATACCAACTAAGATTTCATAACTCATATTTTATCTTCCTTTCTTAATTTTACGACACCATCTTAACATCACCATAAAATTTGTCCACCACTTATTTAAAAAACATTTTAAGATGATGACGATTAAGGAAAGGAGAAATAAAAAGTGAGTATTGTAAAAAATTATTATGGTAATGATATAACAAAAATTAAAATAGAAATTGAAACGGCTGATATTCAAAAGGCAATTAATTTTCTAAAAAATATGAAGAAGAAACAAAAAAAAGAGGAAAAATAACAATTTCCTCTTTTTTTATTTATAGTATTGCACAGACTACTGACTGGCAAGGTTTCTTTTCTTTATTTAAACTTGCAAGTAGAACCTAGAATAACTCGCAACATCACTTGCTATTTAATTATAGCATTTTTTATTTTTATTGTATAATTTAACTAAATAATTTATTTAATTTAATAAATTACTTATCCTTCTTTAAAATATTTGTAGTAATCTTTTCTACGAATAAATTATTTATCAAAATATCAACAAAAGTGCTTATTATGAGCACTTTTTTATTTTTATTATCTAATTTACCCTTGTATATATATAATGTGACCAGTTAGTAAAATAGCAGAAAAGAGGGTTAGTATAAATGAAAAAATTATTAAGTATTATTGGTGCAATATCATTAGTAGGAACAAGTACATTAGGTGTAATTAGTTGCAAAGTTGATAATGTAAGTGACTGCGAACGAAATGATATTGGTAATTGAAAACAAATGTGTCCAAAAGACCAACCATTTAAAAAAGTTGATAATAAATATTATGTTACAATTTGAAGAACAACAAAAGAAGATAAATGAAAAATTAGTTTATTTAATTTTATAAATAAAAATATTACAAATATTGATAGCTATAATAAATATATTCTTCAATATAGTATTAAACAAGGATATAATTCAGGATTAATGTTAGTTGAACAAAAAGATGATGGAAGAGATGCATTAATTAAAAGATGAGAAGATGATTCAAAACAACAAGATTTTTTTAAATCTTTATATAAATGAGATACCGATAAATCTATTCCATCTTTACCTAAAATAGATGATAATGGAAATATAATTGTTTAAATTAAAAAATAGGAGTAATTTCCTATTTTTGTTTTAAAATAATATTAGTTGTTGCCATATTATCAATTTCAAAATTACCATTTATACTATATCCAGAAATACTATAATTTCCTCCTTTAACTCATAATTCATAATTAACACTCATTTTTAATTTAACACCCTCATTGTAAAATACAATTTGTGTTTTAAAATGATATCCTTCTTCTTTATCTCAAGGGTAATTTTTTTCTTCTAAATTATTAAAAATAATATATCCACTTTCATTAATATTTTCAATTTTAATTATATTTCTTATACCTAACTTTTTATTAATATAATTTGTTTCTGTACCTTGAGAGTTATTTCATATTCTTATAAATCCATCATTACCAAACTCAAATTCATCATAATTATCTTTAACTTGTTGTCAATCAGTTGCACCAAATGTTCCAAAATCAAATAATATTATATCTTGTGAATATGTTCTATTATCAGGTATAGCGGATCATCCATCTCATATACTTTTAAAATTTAATTTACTATCTGCTTTGTTTAATATTAATTGTACTGGATAGAAATTAATACTTGGTGGTGGGTCAGGTAATTTAACAGGTCAATCGTGTACGATATCATCATCTATGTATTGATCTAAATAACTAAGTGAATAAAGAGTTAATCAATCTCGCACTGAATTATTATATAAACTTGTTGTTTGTAAACTAACAAAATAACTCATAATTGAATATGGATCATATAAATCAATATCATCAGAAAACATATAAATACGACATGCAGTTTTACCTAAATTATAAAAACCAACTGCATCAATTATATAACGACCACTACCAACAACATCAGTTAGTAAATTTTCATTTGTCATTGTTGGTAATGATACACTTTCTTCATTAATTAAATAAATACTATCTTCATCCTTAAATGATTGAGGTATCATTACACTACTAATTCTATAATTTTTTCCATATTCTGTTTTTGATTTTTTAGATCACATTGATGCTGTTATTTTATCTGTTAAAGTAAATGCTCAACTTGTATTACTTGCACTAGCACCGATTATATCATTAACCTCATCTTGTGTATTATATCTAAATGCATCTAAGGGAATATTACCTTGATTTTTTGCTTGTGGACGCGTACTATCTTCAACAATAGGTCAATAACTTTCATCATAAAAAGTATAATTTGCTTTACCAATAAATAAAGGAATTCCTGTCTTAATATTTGGATATAAATTATTAGTATTATTATCAATAGTTTTTCAATAAATCGGAATACCTAAACTTATTGCATTTAAAAATTTACCAACAATAGGAATATCTCTTTGAGTTCATGCAATACTTTCTGTTATATCTATTGGTAAACTAATAATATGATTAACCATAACACTAAATAAATTTAACATGTCTTTTAATTGCCCACGATTTTTACTTGGATTAATTATATTATGACCAATATCAACATTAAATTTAAAATAACCATTTGCTCGTACATCAAAGTCTTTAATAATTTTATTACCTTTATAATTTAAAGCAACATCTTTAACTGTTAAATTATTTGGATTAGTTGCTTGTGTTAATTTTTTATCTGTATTCAAATAACCCTCATAATTCTTTTTAATTTCTTGGTTAGATTGACCTTGTTTTCTTTTTAATCAATTATCATATTGACCATTAATAGCAGGAATACCATTTGTTAGTAAATAAGTAGTTAATGGTTTAGATGATTTTGTTAAACTATCTGCTACTGGCATTTTTAAATTGTCAATAAATAATCTACGCTGAGGATATACTTTTTCATTTCATTTCCCTAAATTTTCAATAGGTCGACCAAATATAACAGGAGCAGTAAAACCATTATTACCTAATAAAGTTAATTGAATACTTTTAATTCCATTATCCCCAACAAATTTTTCATTAATTTCATAATCTTTTGGAATACCTAATTCATCTCATATTATTTTAGGTATTACATAACCTTCACCTGCTGCTGAAAATTGTACAAATTGCTGAATAGTTTGCCCAGTAGTATTAATATAATCTTTAACATAAATAAAAGTAATAACTCAATATACTAATTCATTTAAATCATTATATTTTGGTTGAGCATTTGAGATAAACATTAATAAATTATCATCAACATCTTCTTTATCAGATTGTAAAGGAACTAAATAAAATCTTAAAAAATCTTTTCTTTGAAAATTATAAGTGGTTTCAATCGTAATTGTACGATCAAGATATCAAGCGTTATATTCGCCAAAATATTCTTCACCACCTAATTTAGAAAATTCAACAGTATCATTAATATTAACAATATGACATTTATAAGCATCACCTTTAAATTTTCTTTTAATAGCAAAATTATCTAATGCTTTATTAATTTTTTGTAAATTAATAACATAAACATTAAAACCATTTTCATTATTAATTTTTTCTCAAATATCATTAACTGGGTAATTATTTTCAGGTTCTTCTGAATTAATAAAAACTTGTTTTGTTTCATCTCATAAATAAGTTTTTTCGGTACTAGTAATATATAAATAACTAATTTTATCTGTTAAACTATTTTTAAAATCATCAATAAAATAAGTAAATCAATCTTTTTCTTTTTGGAAAAAATCATAATTTCAAATATCAGGGATATGTCTCGATCTAATTTTAATTGCATTTTTTCATTGTGCTATAATTCCCTCTTTCCCAGTAAATATTTGTGACATTTGTGTAAAGTTTTGTGGTACTCCATTATTAGGTTGAAAACCTTTATCAGTAATATTTACTAAACCAGTTTTAATAATAAATGGAAAAAAGAAATAATTATTTTTAATATCAATATCTAATTTAGTTAAATCAGATCGAACACTATTATCCATTATTCTTTCATTTAAGTTTTTAAAAATACTATTAATATTTGGTACTTGCATTATTGTATATCTCCTTTAATATCTTCTTCTCTTGTTTGATTTTCTTCATCATCAATATAATTCATTTCTTGTTCTAATTGTGCTTTTTGTTCTGTTTTAATTTCTTCAAACATCATTCGTGCTTTTTTATTTGTCACCTTATCTTGTTTATGAATTGCGTCAATATGAGTAATAGTTCCATTATTTAATCTTCTATCAATTACCTCTGATTGTGTAATTTCATTAACCATTGATATATCAATAAATTCTAATGTATAAGGTCTAATATTATCATTATTTGGATTGTTATCATTTAAGTTATCTCATTTTTTATAATGTCTAAATATATAATCAAATAAACGATATAAATTAGGAATTCGTAAAGACCTTTTTTGTAAAGTAGTTTCAATATCTAATTTATTATTCATTAAAGACTCTGTTTTATTTGTATAATTATTCCCTGAAAAATTATCATATTCATAACCTGCACCATTAAATATCATTTTCATTGAATAATCACTATCAATGGTTATTTCAGTATAATTTTGTTGAGCATGAATTAAACCCATTCCACTATTACCAGTTAAATTAGCATAACCTTGTACTATACTAGTAATAATAGCATCGGCACTTACTAATTCTTCTGAACCTTTACCATTATCAACAAGTGAATGAGTAGTATCTTTTTGTCCTATAAAATGAGTACGATTAATAATTCTTTCAATTCTTTTATAGTAAATATTGTCTTGTACATCTTTAATTAAATTAAATATAGGTAAACAATCAGGGGTAGCATCTACTGTTGTTTTTGTAACATGCACTAATTTAGGTAAATTTGTAAATTCAACAATAGGTAATATATCAATCCCAGTATCATATTCCATTGTAAAAACTGGTCTTAATTTACTTTCTAATTCTCCATAAGTTTGTCAAATACCAATTTCTAAATCTTTGGCTGTATAATAAGTTATTTTTGCTTTTCTGGGATAAAATTGTACTCTTTGATATCACATATAATCAGATTGAGCAGGTAATATTCACATTTCCGCATATTGTTCTATTTCTGAATATTTAGCAATACAAACATTTGAACTAATTGGAGTAACATCAATAGTTAAATCGCCAGTTTCTGTTTTTAATAAATACATTACACTACGACCATATAAACTATTTGCTAATTCATTTTGATATAACTTAGAATAAACATAGTTTTTTTCGTATCATTCTTCTATTCAATCTTGTGTATCATCATTATCACAATTAAACATTAAACCTTGTCCAATAGTTAACGGAGCGGCTTTTCTATTAGCAATAATTCAAGGAATATCAATATAGTATTTTTGTTCTTGCAATATTTTATATTTTCCCGTTTCTAAATAACATAAATATTCAGGCTTATTAATTAATTCATTAAAATTTATTTCTTGTTTATTATCCATTTTTACACCTCTTTTTGTCATCACCCATTATATAATCACCATAAGGAGAGTGCCAAAAAATGTGAAAGTTATTAACATTAATTACTAGTATTTTAGAAAATCCAAAAATAGCATTAAGAATTATAAAATTATTAGAAAAATATGGTAATTCTAAAATAAAAGCAATTTTACAAAGTATTAAAGATATTGAACATCAATTAGCACAAATTCAATATTATTTAAACCCAAATATATTAAGTGATTTATTAGCAAAAATACCTAAAAATTTAGAAATACAATTATTTAAAGATATTAGTTTTTTAGATAAAAATAAATATAAAGAAATTGTAAAATCATTAACTCCAACAGAAAGTAATTGAACTATATTATCTAGTAGTTGATGTAAAAAAGGTTTGTTTCAAATAACTAATAAACAAAAATTAATAGGTAATTTAACTATTTTAATTCAATCAGATAATGATAAACAAAGAAGATGATATGGATCTTATACATATCCAAAAGTACATATTCAAGTATGACAAGCAATGAAATCAGCAACTGGTAAAAATGGAACTGGGGCAGGGTCTGTATTTTGGAATATGTGATTACATGTATGATTACGCAGTGAATTAAGAGAATATGTTAATTGACAAATATATACACAACAAAATAAAGACGGCGGAGATGTTAAATTAAGAGCAAGTCGTATTAATAAAAACCTATTAGAATTAAATAAAGAAATAAATCGTTATAGTAATAATTTTTACAATACAAAAGATGCTAAATTAAATCATCATAAGCAGTATATTGATAATAAAAATTGATTAAATCAACAGCGAGAATATGCAACTAATTTAAAAGTGGGTTATCAAAAATTACATACTAAAATAATATCAAAACCAAAAACAATTAATCTTTATAAAGAACTTAAAAAAGGTATTAATGTAATTAAACATCCAATAAATACTATAAAAAATAAAAAAATAGGTTAATTCCTATTTTTTATATACTATGAATTTTTAATTACTACATCAATAGGGTTTGTTTGACCAGTAGCGTTATTTTTACCTTGAATTTGAACTTCAACAGTTTTATCATTTGTAATATTAATTGGTCAATTCTCACCTTTACTTTCAATAAAGTAATCAAAATCACTTTCCGTTAAAGAACTATCTACTGCTTTTACTGCTTTTAAAACAACATCTTTAAATTGTGGTTTTAATTGTTCGGATGTTGCTGTGTTGGAACTGCAACATTAATAGTTGGTTTATCTAATTTATTAATCCCGTTAATATTTATTTTAGAATTGCCTTTAATTAATATTTTTTTATCATTAATATTTTGATTATCAATAATACCTGCATTAATATGTAAATAAATATTACCACTTACAATTTCATTAACTGGTAAATAAATACCTGCTGAATTTGTTTGAATTGGATAATCATTTTTACCATCACTTAATACCATAATAGAATGCATAAATGCTAAAACTCTTTGTTTCTGTGGCGTAGTTAAATTTTTATCTAATACTTTATCAAATAATTTTTTAATCTCTGCTTTGTCAAGGGTAGATGGAGTAATTCCAAAGAATTCATAATATTTTTTCTTAACATCCATATTTAATGCTGTTTGATCTTCTGTTAAATTATTAATATTGTTAATAGTATTTTGCATTGTAGTTTTAAATTCAGGATTATAAAAATCTTTATAATTTGGATCATAATTTAATAATTGATAAGTTAATTCATTTTCTCATTCACCAGTAAATTCATTATATTTTTGTCATGAATTACCAGTTGGATTTGTATTATCTCATAAGCGAGCAATAGCATCCATTTGTTCTTGTTCTGTAAACATTTCTTTAACAATTAAGAAACCTAATTCTGGTCTTGTTAAAGCAGGTAATGAAAATAATACCCGACTAGTAAATGCAGGTTCTTGTGTATCATTATCTACATAACTAATATTTTCAGTAAAAATAGTAATCATTGCGGCATTATCTCTATGAATAACCAATGCTTCTACTTTATTATTAATAGATAAATCAAAGTCACGAGTTCTATTCATTCCTTGTAAATTAACCTCTAATTGTCCATCTGATGTTTTACCATACAAAGGTTTAATATTTTGACCAAGTCATAATGATTTAGAAACCATATAACCTAAAACTTTATCTTGGAATAAAGTACCAGTCACCATTGTATTTGCTGAAATATTTTCACCGATTAATTGAGTATATGCTCGTGTTAAATCTAAATATGAATGTGGTTCTCAAATCATTTCTCAATCACTAGTATTTGTACCAATTTGAGATGCATTAATTTTTCGTGTTTCATCTGTCATACGATGTCCTAATTTATACATTAAATCTAATGCATCTTGTTGAGTTTTAATTTTAGTTGTATCATAAACAAAAGCATAATCTTTATTAAATTTAGATCTAGCAATATAATTATCAATTACACCTTTTAAAAAGTATAATTCTAAATTAAACATCATATTTTCTGTAATTGAACCAGTTCATTTTGCTACTAATTCACCGCGTAATGATGGGTCAGTATTTTTTAAACGAGATAAATCAAATCTTCTTCATTGTGTTTTTAAACCAATAGTATGATCAATTACTAAACGACCACGCTTAGCATTTTGATTTTGTTTTGGATTTCCTTTTTCGTGGTTTCATTCTGAATCACCATAAAATAATCGTTCAGGTATTGTATAAATTGCAACCGCATAATCTGAACTTTCCATATTAGGAATTGATTGTGCTGTTGCTGTTAAACGATGAAAAGTATAATAATCAGGATTTGAAAAAATATCTTTTACTCGCATTTCTTGTGCTGATAATAATAAATGTCCTTCTTTTGTTAAATTTGCTACACCATTACCAATAACAAATCCCTCATGTAATCCTATAATTGATGCCATATTTTATTTTCCTTTCTGATATTCTTTTTGAACTAAGTTTTTAATTCTTTCATTAATAGGAATATTATGATTATTTTGTAAATTATCTTTTATTTTTTGTGATAATTCTTCAATAAACATATTTTCATCTTTAATTTGAATACCACCATTCATTAGGTTTTTCATATCTAATGTTGGTTTTTTCTCAACTAAATCTTTAAAATTAGTTTTAATATATTCCATATCTTTACCACTATTTAATAGTTCTTCAACTAATTTACGATTTTCTTGTGGTATTTGTGATAACTCATATTCTTTTATTTTTGACTGATAATTATTAATTTGTTCTAAATATTCTTTTTCAGTTTCTGATTTAATACGAGTTTCTGCACTTGGTAAGACACTAGATAATACTTGTTTTTCTTTTTGTTCTAATAAAGCATTAATTTCATCTTGTGTCATATTTTCTTTATATTCATATTTAAAGTTTGACATAACTTTAATCCCTCCATTATTTTTTTATAGAAAATTTCAAAAACTATCGTCACCATCTTACCATCATTTTAATTTTTGTAAACTTGTGGATATTTTTTCTTAATTTCAGTTCTAGTTTCTTCAATACCTTTTTTAAAACCTTTTTCATATTGATCTAAATATTCTTTTTGATTATTAACGCCATAATCATAAGTTTCTTTCATTAATTCTTGGAATATTTTAGTATGTTCTTCACACGCAGGAACACCAATACCATTTCAATTTTTACTTACTTTTTTAAAACACTCTTTGCCATCAATTATCATTCAACAAATATTTTTATCTATTCGCATTTTTTCAATATTTCTTTTAATTTGTTTCTTTGCCATAATTAATCTTTTCCTTTCAATATTTTTTCTGCAAACTGTGAAACAGTTTCTATTGCTGTATCTTTATCTACTTTTTTAATTTCTAAATCTTTAATAAATTTATTTTCAGTTCTTTCATAACTACCATTTGCTTTTAAATATGCTTTACACAAAAACATAATAATTAATCTACCAATAGATCAAATAATTAACGGCATTAAACCTAAAATAATAAATATAATACCTAATTTTCTTTTACGAATTAAATGATTACCTTGTGATTTAATATTTTTATCTATTTTAGGTTTACGACCAATTCACATTAAAATACCTTGAATACCTAATAAAGTAATATGGCCAAATCCTAAACCAATAATATTACTTGATGACATAATACTATCTAACTAAAACCATTAAATTGACCACTTTTAAATGCTCAGGTTCAACCTAATGCAAAAAATGTATTATAAATTAATGCTCATCATAAATGAGTAAATCCACTCATAAATCTATCTCACTTAAATAATATATATTCTTTATAATTCTTTTTATCTAAAACAATTACATAGTTATTTTTATTTTAAAATGCCATAATTTTAACCTCGCTTTCCGAATTGTTTACTTATTAAAATGGATTATCTAATGTTTTTATAAAATATTCCATAATATCCATAACAGCATAAGTCATAGCATCAAAACCATCATCAAATAATTTATTATCTTCTAATTTATAAGTAGATTTATTTACAGGTGGTTTTCTTCATTCCATTTTTAACATATCCTTAAATAACTCTGGTGTTAATCGTTGACTAATTTGTAAATAATTCTTATTTAGCAGGATGATTATAGCATCAATTCTATCAGTTCTATATCAAACATCTTTTACTACTGGTTTAAATCTTAATCAATTAGCCTCAGGAAAATATTGTCGCCTAATATTATTTAATGTATCAATAGAAACTAAACCACCATTTCCATAGTCAACATTTACATCTAAACCATCTTGTAAATAATCTCATTTTATAGAAGCAGTTATAAAAAAATGTACTATTTCAAATAAAATCTTAGTTGTATCTTTATGTATCATTTCAGCATTACTATGTTTATATTCCATTAATGGTGTCATTTTTTTATATTTTCTATCTAATCCCATTAAAATAGCATGAATTGCATGTCCCAATGGACTATCTGCATAACCTAAATCTAAACCTGCTCTAAAATTAACTGGTTCAAAATCGTATAATTTACTAAATAAATAATTAGCAAAAATACTACCATCTAATGCTCCAGGCATTCCAATTCCTCAAACCTCATATTTTTTAGGTCATTCTGCTTTTAATTCATATAATTTCATTAATTCATCATAATTTAAATTATCTTTATTAATTAAATAATTAGTATAATGATTAATTACTTTTTTATTATATGCTTTATGACCTGTTTTAGGATCTAATACTGGAACTATTAATTTAGATATTTGTTCACCATTACTTTCTAATTCTTTACGATTAAAAGGTAATAATTTATTTAAATAATCTATATGATCTTGATAAATACTATCAGGGTTAGTACTTGTAATTAATATTAATTTTTTATAATCACGAACTGCTTGCATAATTGCTTCTTTTTCTGATTTACTAAATTCATTAGCTTCTTCTAATCAAATAATACATAAATCAGCACCATTTGCTCTTGCTGTTCCTTTCTCTAATACTTGCGATGAATTACTTTTTCTTGCTCCTTGTAATTTAATAAAACTACCATTAGGGAATAATCAAGTGGGTTTATTAAATCTAGCATTATATTGATAATGTCCACCACGCCATTTTTTAGTATTGTTAAGTATTAAACCAACTTTATCTAAGGCATCTTGAATATCTTGTTGCATTTCAGCAGTATCTGCACTATTTAATCTAAAACCATATATTGCTATTTTTTTATCTTTATGTGCTAATACTACACAACTTAATAATGCTATTAATTCATCAATAGAATATGTTTTACCTGCTTTACGACTACCTGCTAAATTAATCTCATCAGCAATATATTCAGTATTATTTAGTAAACTAACTACTATTTCATTAAGATAACTATATTCATATAACATTGCCATTATATTTTTCTCCTATCTGTTATGTTAATTACTGGAGGAGCATAATTTATTTCAGTTTCATTTTCACGGCCATAATACTGTGCATATACTGATACACCCCCTTAGTTTCGTTTAAGAGATGTAATTTTATATTATTTTCTAATATTCTTATTTTCATTTTAAGTTCATTAAATGCTAATAAATTAGTATCTTTTAAGGCATTATATTCATCTTCTTCTAAATTACAAAAGATTAATAAGGTTTCTTTTGTGGCAAGTTTGATATTATTTTCTTTACAATATTCATCAAATTTTGTTAATTTATCTTTAATCTGACGCTCTTTTACACTATTTTATCATTCTTTTGCCGTCTTTTTTACCTTTTTTTGCATCTTTTTTACCTCTTTTTGTCATCACCATTTTACAAAAAAATATAAAAAAGTAAAATAAATAAAAAAAGACTTTTTTAGAGTGCACCCCAAAAAGTAAGTAAAATAAAAAAATATTTTGCTAAATTTTTATAGGGGGTGCATTTTTATATGGCAAAAAAAGGACAAAAATATAACAAATATACATCAGAATTTAGAACAAAAATCATTGAGGAAATTAAACAAAAAAGTTGTTGAATAGTAGCAAAACAATATAATATAAATGCAAATACAGTAGAATCTTGATGAGCAAATCATAAAAAAGGAAAATTAAACAATCCTAAAGGACCTAAAATTTCTTTTGCCAAAAGAAATTTAGAATATTATAAAACAAGGTATGAATTATTAAAAAAGCTCCATGACTTTTACAATTAAGCAAACTAAGAATTGTCTCTTTTATTAAACAAAATTTTTGTGAATATTCAATAAAATTATTACTAGAAGTAACAGGGTTAAAACGTAGTTATTG
Organism: Spiroplasma endosymbiont of Seladonia tumulorum; assembly: GCF_964020235.1. Classification (NCBI taxonomy): domain Bacteria; kingdom Bacillati; phylum Mycoplasmatota; class Mollicutes; order Entomoplasmatales; family Spiroplasmataceae; genus Spiroplasma; species Spiroplasma endosymbiont of Seladonia tumulorum. The sequence continues at coordinate 648,137 of NZ_OZ026545.1, forward strand.
AGATAAATATAAAAATTATGACAGTAGCAAAAAAGATAAAAAAGCAATAAATGATATTGTAAAAGTCTATGAAGAAAATTTAAAACAATTTGGTTATCGAAGAATTACTAAATATTTAAAGGAAGATTATGGTATAAAATATAATTCAAAAAAAGTTTTAAGAATTATGCGTGATAATCAAATACAATCTGAATATGTAAGAAAAATGAGAAGAAAAATGAAATATAAACAGAATAAAGAAAAAAGCTTATTGCAATATCCTGATTTAATTAATCGTAAATTCAATGATATAAAAACAAGGTTTTCAGTACTATATACTGATGTAACATATTTAATTTGAAAAGGAGAAAGATATTATCAATCAACAATTATTGATGGATATACTAAAGAAATAGTTGATGTAAAGTGATCTAAATATAATGACAATAAATTAGTAATGGATAATTTAAATGATGCAATTAATAAAATAAAATTAATAAAAAAAAAAGATCTGAATGGAATAATAATTCACTCAGATCACGGATATCAATATACATCCACTATTTATCACAATAAATGTTTATCTAACGGTATTACAATTTCAATGGGAAAAAATTACCACTGTGCAGATAATATTGTTATAGAAAGTTTTCATTCATTACTTAAGAAAGCTACAATCCATAATAAAATATATAATTCACATGAAGAATATATACAAGATGTTATAAAATGAAATACATGATATTCAAATCGTAAAGAAAAAGATATAATTAAAAAAATAGTAAATACTTTTTTATTAGTACTTACTAAAATGGGTGCACTCTAAACTATTCTTTTTTTCTCATCATATTCTAGATGGTGATAATTTTCCATGCTCTTAACTCCTCTCATTTTATTTATAGCATTAAATTTAAAAAATGTTGACTTATTTTAAGTTGATGTTAAGATGGTGTCGTAGTTGTAAACAAGATGTGAATTTTCCAGCTCTTTCTAACTTGTTTAAAAATTACTAAAATTAGAGACTTGAAATAGAGTGCACCCATTTTAGTAAGTACTAATAAAAAAGTATTTACTATTTTTTTAATTATATCTTTTTCTTTACGATTTGAATATCATGTATTTCATTTTATAACATCTTGTATATATTCTTCATGTGAATTATATATTTTATTATGGATTGTAGCTTTCTTAAGTAATGAATGAAAACTTTCTATAACAATATTATCTGCACAGTGGTAATTTTTTCCCATTGAAATTGTAATACCGTTAGATAAACATTTATTGTGATAAATAGTGGATGTATATTGATATCCGTGATCTGAGTGAATTATTATTCCATTCAGATCTTTTTTTTATTAATTTTATTTTATTAATTGCATCATTTAAATTATCCATTACTAATTTATTGTCATTATATTTAGATCACTTTACATCAACTATTTCTTTAGTATATCCATCAATAATTGTTGATTGATAATATCTTTCTCCTTTTCAAATTAAATATGTTACATCAGTATATAGTACTGAAAACCTTGTTTTTATATCATTGAATTTACGATTAATTAAATCAGGATATTGCAATAAGCTTTTTTCTTTATTCTGTTTATATTTCATTTTTCTTCTCATTTTTCTTACATATTCAGATTGTATTTGATTATCACGCATAATTCTTAAAACTTTTTTTGAATTATATTTTATACCATAATCTTCCTTTAAATATTTAGTAATTCTTCGATAACCAAATTGTTTTAAATTTTCTTCATAGACTTTTACAATATCATTTATTGCTTTTTTATCTTTTTTGCTACTGTCATAATTTTTATATTTATCTCAATAACTACGTTTTAACCCTGTTACTTCTAGTAATAATTTTATTGAATATTCACAAAAATTTTGTTTAATAAAAGAGACAATTCTTAGTTTGCTTAATTGTAAAAGTCATGGAGCTTTTTTAATAATTCATACCTTGTTTTATAATATTCTAAATTTCTTTTGCCAAAAGAAATTTTAGGTCCTTTAGGATTGTTTAATTTTCCTTTTTTATGATTTGCTCATCAAGATTCTACTGTATTTGCATTTATATTATATTGTTTTGCTACTATTCAACAACTTTTTTGTTTAATTTCCTCAATGATTTTTGTTCTAAATTCTGATGTATATTTGTTATATTTTTGTCCTTTTTTTGCCATATAAAAATGCACCCCCTATAAAAATTTAGCAAAATCTTTTTTTATTTTACTTACTTTTTGGGGTGCACTCTATTTCAAGTCTCTATTTTTTAGTAATTTTTAAACAAGCGATTAAGGGCTAGTAAATCCTACTTGTATTAAATTACATCACCATTCTACCATCATTTAAAGTATTGTCAACAAAATTTTAATTTTTAGTGTATAAATATTTTAATAGAAAGGGCTAGGTTGTCATATGAAAAAAGAAAAGAAAAAATTTAAACATTTTAATTTAGCAGAAAGAAATGACTTAAAAGAATATTTAATATACGAAAAATTTAAAAAGAAAGATGGCACACCTAATTATTCTAAAATAGGAAAAGTAATGAATAAAAGTCGTAATACAATTAGATTAGAGGCTAAAAGACTTAAAGAAGAATACGATCCTAAAAAAGCGAATGATGATTATAAAAAAAATTTATAAAATATACTACAATTAGAAAAAGGTTGTAAATCATATAAGAAAAATTTTAAGTAAAAGACGCTATTCACCAATGTTAATTATTTTTGAATATGAAAAAAAGTATAATGAAAAGTTTCCATTTTCACATGTGACACTTTACAAATATATTGAATATGGAGTTTTTGATGATGAAAATACTGAAATTAAGAAAAAACTGCCATTTAAAGGTAAAAAGTTTAAAACAAAAAAGAGAAAAGATGATCGTGGTCAATTAACTAATATTAGATTTATTGAAGAAGCAGAACAAGAAAAAGGTACTTTTGGTTGATTTCAAATGGACTGTATAGTAGGTAAAGGCCATCAATCTGCTTGTTTAACTTTTACAGAAGAAAAAAGTTGGTAGTATACATTATTTTGAGGTTTTTAATAAAATTAAGTAATTAGAAACAAATTAAGTTTCGCTTATAACTAAATTGTAACAAAATTTATAAAAAATTCAACTTTTTTTAAAGCATAATTTTTATTTGAAGAAATAATTTATAAAATTATAAATTTTGACACACTAAAAAATACTTTTGAAAATAGTACAGAAAAAACAATTAATATGATTTATTGACCAATTAAATAAAAATGTTATAATTATAATTAATCAAAGTGGAGTTGGTATCTATTTTAAAAGTAATAGGCTCGGTGGTTTACAGCCTACTCCACTTTTTTCTTTTTTATCTTGGTTTAATTGTAATTTTAACAGGTTTTTTATTTTTTATAAAGATAAAAATTGATTTTGAGATTGATTTAAATTAAATATATTAAATTCAATTTTTTCTTTATTATTTTTATTAGTTTTATCAACTTTCTCATCATTAATTTGATTATTAAGTTTTAACATAGAAGCAATTAACATATTGATAAATGTTTCTTTACAATATATTTTCGCGCCACGCCCTTTAACAGCCTTAATATAATGTGATACATCACCTTCAACATGACAACCAATATTATATTCTAACGCTTGATTTTCAATTCCTTCTTTATTATTTTTAATTAATTCAATAGTTTCTAATAAAAATATTTTTTTATTACCATTAACATATGGTAAATGACATATTAAAAAATCTAATAATAATTTATAATTTCCAGTAAAGAAATATATTTTTGCTAATTTATATTTTATTCTATGAATTTTGATTCTATTTCGATTTGGGAATAATTGTTTAAATCTATTTGATAAATGAAATTTATCTAAACTATATGATACAGTGTTATTTTTATATTTTGCTTTTACTGCTCTATAAATTTTTTTAATTTGTTTTTCACCATCACTTAATATTAATATTTTATTATCTTCATTAATATCATAAGTATCCATTGATTTAAAAATTTTATCAATAAAATTATCAATATTAGATTTATCATTTTTATTCTTATGATTTTTATTCATCATTTGAAAAACGCCTTTTTTCTTTTTCATTTTTTTTTCTGGTTTTTGTTGACTTTTCTTCATCAACACCAACATGCATAGTTGAAAGAAATATTTTATTTTCAACTCTTTTTTTATTTTCTCGCATTGGCACAAAAGCCCCGTCAACTTGAATATATAAAACATTATTTGTAATTTTAATTTTATTGTTATTTTTATTACTAATGTAATCGGTTTCTTCTAAATCTGCATTTTTAAAAATATTAGATATTGTTTTTTCACTAATATTAGCGTTTTCGACAGTATCTAAAATATCTTTATATCTTTTTCCATCACCCATAAATGAAGTAATTTTATTTATTAAATTTTGTTCATTTCTTTGGTATTTTTTTAAACCTAATTCTTCATCCAAAGGATAGCGATTTATATATTCATTTTTTTCTTCATCATATTTAACATATCTTCTTCTTTTTAAAGGTATATCTCCATCTTCTGTTCTAATTGTTTTTGGTATTTTTGATACAACCTTATATCCTTGTAATATTTGTCCTTGTTGATATAATTTAAATATCTCATTATCTCTTTCAATCAAGAAATTTTTAGTTTCATTTTTTGTTTCTATTCTTTTATTTTCTTTATAATTTCCTAATAAATTTTGTTTTAATTCCATTTTATAATTTCCTTTCGTAATTAAACAATTTTTTTAAATTATGATACTTAATTGATACTTAATACTTCATATAATCTTATCAAAAAAAAGGAGGCTAATTAAAAATGCAAGATTTTACAAAAATTAATAACAAAAAACGAATTACTAGTTATGAACATTTAAATAAAAAATATGATTTAAATTTCAGTGACTATAATTTTGGCTTTGATTGAAAAGTATTTAAAGATTTTGTTGGTGATAGTTATGCCCGATATTTTACTTCGCCAACTTTTTTTAAGTTTGTTTCAGCGGGGCGTGGTACTAATAAAACATGAAATCATTTAGCAGAAAAATTATTTTTTGCTTGTAATTTTACCGATGCTTCATCTAATATTCTACGAAGATATGCCAACACTCACGAAGATACTACATTTGGCGATACAATTAATGTCTGTAACTATCTTTATGATAAATATGGGATTGATATAGGACCTGACAATGAAAATGGCATTGTTTGACCTAAAAATGTTAAAGAAGGTGGCGAAATTGTTTTTCCTAGTGGTGTTCGCATTGCTTTTGCGGGTTATGCTAATGGTAATAAAATTATGGGAAAAGTTGGTAAAGGTAGTGGTATTATATCGGCGTGAACAGATGAAATGATACATGCTGAAGAAAAAGAAATTTTAACGGACAAAGAACTAGATAAAAGATATAATAATTTAAGAGTTTCAATGTTTCGTTCAAAAAGTTTAAAAGTATCTTATGAAAAATATATAGACGAAAATGATAATGAACAATATAATTTAGATAATCCTATTCCAGTAACAGAATTATCTTGGACATTTCAAGAATGAGACAACATAGCAAAACAATACATAACAGTAACAACATATTTTCATAAAACATATTCTAATCAATTTACTTTTAATCCTTTTGATAAATACCATGTCTTTTATGAAAAATTTGTAACCCCATATTTACCCTTAAATGAAAGAATTAAAAATATTTTAAAAGAACACAATCAAGTATATTCAGAAAACAAAAAAGCATTTAATGGTTTGGGTATTTTTAATTTACGATTAACAATGGGTGCTGTTTGAAATAAAATACCTAATATTACTAAAAAACTTGTTTTAACAAACAAACAAGAACGACCTGATTTATTTGAACTTGAATACTACGGTTTTGAATATAACGATAATGACCCCAGTATTTATGTTTTACGAAATTATCGTAAATATATTAAAGAGTATAATTTACAAGATTTTTATAATTCCAATACAAAACAGTATCAATTTGATAGTTATTCAATTGGTGTGGATTATGCTAATGGTAGTGAAGACCACACGGTGTTTTTATTTAGTGGTTATAAAATTAATGAAAATAATGAATATGATAAATATTTAATTGAAGAAAATGTTGTTACCCCAAAAAACGCAATGAATTTAAATGAAATAGTTGAACATTACGGACAATGAATAATCAATACTTTTGATAAATTTTATGGTTTTGAATATGCTACATTTCATTATGATATTAATGCCCACGATTTTATGCAAAAATTGCAAGAAGATATTTACCCTTATTTGGGTTATAAAATTAAAATGTTTAAAGCTAAAAAACATCAAACTTCGTTGAATAAAGAAGCGGGTATAATCAATCGTGTAACATGAATAAGAAAAATGTTTGTCCAAGGCAAAATATATGGCATTTTAAATAATTTTCCATTTTTAGATAAGTGCATTAGTGAACTAAGATTTAGTGATACCAAAACAAACACACCCGATAGTAAAATGTACCATGACCCATATGATGCTTTGTTTTATGGTTCTTATCCATATCGTTTTAAAATGAAAATATAAAAAAGGTTTTAAAAACCTTCTAAAATTTATAAATTTTATTTACTTTTTATTTATTAAATAATTAGTATTTAATGATTTTTCTAAACTAGGTGATTTTTCTTGTATTTTATTACCATCATCATTTTTCAATAGTTCAGGATGACAATTTTTATAACTTAATTTAAGATGTTTTCTAACTGAATTAAAATCTAGTATCTCAACTTCAATTTCATCACCAACATCAAAAAAATCTCTAATATCTCTAACAAAGTAATCTGAAATCTCACTAATATGAATTAAACCACCAGCCTTTTCTGCTCTACAAAAAGCACCATAAGGTGTAATGTTTGTTATTTTAACATTAACTTTATTTCCTTTTTTATACATAAAATTAAATATACTTCCTTTCTTTAAATGCTTTAATTATATCATTAAGACTATAAAAATCATTTGCAGGAATTGGGCGAGCGGTTGATTTTCTTAAATTTTTGTGATAAAACGACTTACAAGTTAAAAAAGATTTTGAAATTCTTTCAAATAAATTTGGGAACCTTTATAAAATTCTTCGCTTAACGCTTAGAATTTTTCCCAAGTATTTTGAAAAGCGCGGCAAAACTTTTTTTAAACTTTAAGGCATTTTTCGCAAAACTTATGAAAATCCCGCGAGCCCAGATTGATTAAAAACTTTAAATAATATTGAAAGGATAATTATTATGAAGTTGTTGAAATTAGTTAAAAAACATAAAATAATATCAATATATATAATATTATCTACCATTTTAATTTTATGCATGATTGTATTAGTTACACTTACTGCAATTACTCATGAAAAAGACAAAAAATATAGAACTTTTTTTGAAAGAGATAATACTACAATAGTTTGTAATAAAGGTGAAAAAATTGGAAAAATGAAAATAAGATACAAAACAAAAGATAATAAAAATTTACAAAAATATACAATAAAACTTTATTGTACAAACAATCCAATTGTTGAAGGAAGTTATCCTGATAAATTATATTCTATTGCCTTAGGAGGATTTTTCAATAAATTTGAAAAAAAATGAATTTATATAGTTTTAATATAGATACATGAAATTCAGATGTTTATTCAAAAGAATGAGATAGAAAATATCCTGATGATTATTTCATAAATTAAAAAAGTCATTTTAATAAATGACTTTTTTTACATTTCTATTGTAACTAATGATAATTTTTCATTGTTTTTATTAAATAATTCTAAATTATTAATATTAATTTGTTCTTTTTCAGTAAAAATTGTAATATCATAATCTCCATAACCTCATATTCCTGATATTTCAATTTTGCTTAAAAAATTAATATTTTGTGAAAAAAGTATTTTAATATTATTTTCAACAAAATTATTAATTAAATTTAATCATTCTGATTTTGAATATATAATGCTTTCTTTATGAAAATCAAATAGTTTTTCTAAACATATTTCTAATTTATTATTAGAAATAATTAAATTAGTTAAGTATTTGCCATATTCTCCATCTGATAGTTTAATTTCTGCCGGAATAAGTGAAGGAATATTATTTGTTTCTAATTCGTTTGTTATTGATAATCAATTAAAAAAATTTGTTTCTAATTGATAAACTTTATTTTCTGAAATATTATTATTTATATTTTTTAAATTATTTAATTTTATATTTTCTATATTAATATTTTTTAAATCAGAAAAATTAAAATATGATGATTTTAATTTAACTCTGCAATCTTCAAATATTCAGTAATCTTTTTCTGATTCATTTGATATTGAAACTAGTTCAAAATAATACGGAGCAATTAATTTAATATCATCATTATAACCTTTATTTACTGCCATATTACTATATACATAATTTGACAACATGTATACAATTTGTTTAAATCTTTTTACTGCCCTATCATTAAGATAAGATGGGTTTCTAAATTTTCATTCTTCAAATAAACCATCAATAACATTTTCTGGTTTTTGTCCTTCAAATTTTTGGCGTAATTCAGCAATTTTATTTATAGGATTTCTTTTTTCATCATATTTAGCACCTTCAAATTTTCTATCATAATTATATCTATAAGTTAGCATTTTTTTCAATACATCTGCTAAATTACCTTTTACAGGTGCTTGTTTAAATTCTAAAACAACATTACCATAATTATTATCATTATTATTTCCAATTGTTGATACTCATTTTGCAACATCACGAGTACCAATACCAATACCTAATGAATAATTTGCTACTTGAACATAATCATTATCTTTTACAGTTATTTGATTACCTTCTGGTCAGTTTGGTTTTGGGGCTTCTGAAGGAAATGTTGCACTAGTTCCAGCAAAATTTATTTTTCCACTAGCAATTCTAACATTATTAAATACTTTTTTTTGTTTATTAGATGGTAAATCATCTATACTAGTTAAAATTAAACAATCCTTTTCCTCAATATAATTTAATGCAATTACTCATGATAAAAAACTATATCCTAATCAATATTGAAATATTCGTACATTAGGTTTTGTTTCAATTGGCATTGATAGTAAGGGTACTAAGTTAGCATTTTGAATAATTGATTGTGGATAAGAATAAACACCATTCACATTGCCTCAGCATTTAATATTTCCAAATAACATTGATTTAGGATATTTAATTTCAATTCCAGTAAAGACAGTATCTTCGGGTAATGATTTATGTAATACTAAATGAATACTATTTTGATTTTTTCATTTAAAGTCAGTTATTTTAACTAAATGAGTAGATTTAATAATATCAACACCATCAGGTGAATAAGGGCGTTTGTATTCTTCAATGATATAACATTCATTTTTGTTGTCTTCGGTAATTGGTTCATTAATAGATACTATTTTTAAGTCATAGGATTCTAAAAATTTTTTGTCTTTTTTGAAATATCATTAATTAAAATATCTTTTTCATCAATCATTACATAACTTGTGCTATTATCTTGGACTGTGGTATTTTGTTGAATTTGTAATTTAAAATTAAAATCACTAATTTCATAACCAGTTATTTTAATATATTCATCTTTGTCAATAAAACCTATTTTAACGCTATTTTGAGAGTAGTTTAAGATTGGTTTTTGCTTTGTCTTAACAAGATATTTATTAATTTTATAAATATAAAGGGTTCTAGCACGGTCTTCACTAAATAATTGTTCTAAATCGGGGTCGCTATACTGTGATTGAATAGCAAAATCTAACGGAATACTATCAATTGAATAATCAATTGGTTCATCATTTTCTGCTAATTTTGCTAACATTTTTTCAGATGGTTTTAACATTATTCTTGTTCTCCTTCTTCATTAGGAATATTGATAATAGTTTCGTTGTTTTTTAATTGTTTGTTTAAAGTAGCATTTACTGGTAAGCGAACATCAACAATTAACTCATCAATATTTTTAATATTGAATGTTCTACTATTTAAAACAGCATTATCATATTTAATTAACTTAATAATAAATTCAGTTAATTTAATCTCTCTAATGTATATCATTTGTTCGTATGATGCATTTGTTTGAATATTTACACCAGCAACTTCTGCTTGCGTTTGTTGTGCTCCCTTAGCGATTGCGGGAACATGATGGCGATTTATTTTATAGTAATTAGTTAACAATCAATCATATATTTTAGTTAATTGTTCACCTTTAAAATTACCAGCGATATAGTCTACTGGTTGAAAATTACTATCAGGGTCTCCTTCAACTAATAACAAGTCATTTTCAATAAATGATGCCAGCATTTTACTAATTTCTTGGTCAACCACACCAGTAACTCCATTAGTATTAATGGTAAATTTACCACTATTTAACAATGGGTCTAACATTATCTTTTCAGCAATAATATCTAAAATACTAGCAAATTGCTTACCATAGCGAGCAGAAGGTTCAAAATTAGAGTTATTAGGAATTATTTCAATTGGAATAAAATTAAGTGGCAATATTTCTTCTCTTTGTAAAGTTGTATAGTTATTTCATTTAACATCATCAATATATAAGTCGGTAATAGTACTATATAATCGTGTTTTTAACTTTCTAATAACTTTAACTTGTTTAGTTACAGAATCAATCTCTAATTTTTCAGTAATAAAAATACTCTGGTCATTTTTAATATAAGGGTCATAATCAAAAGTGCAAGATACTAAATTACCTAATTCATCATAATGGTCATTGTAAAAATCAATAGTAATAAAATTAAGTTTTGAATTATTAGCAAAAATAAAATATGCACCCTTACCATTTTTATTAATTTTATATTCGTTATATCAATTCTTATTAGTAAAGTCTTGCATTTTTAAAAAGATATTAATTAATTTAGAGTTTATTTGTTGATTAGTAATAAAATTATAAATGCTAATTTCTAAATCTCGTGGATTTAAAAAATTAGCATTATCTTCACAAATTCTTTTTTCTAAAATCTCATTATGTTTTTGAACAGTAACATTTTTACGATTAGTAATTGTTGATGCTAAATTAAGATAATAACTATCAATATCATATTCTTTTTTTAATTTCTTTTTGGCTGGTAACAATCCCATTTATAACACCTCTTTATTTTGTTTCTTCTTTTTTAATAACAGGCGCTGTGTATATATAAACGGCAAATTTATATCTTGTTAAGTTAATAATAAAATATTTTTAATAAATTGCAACAACTTTTTCAGAAAAAATTAAATTTTTGTAATTTTATCTTATTTTATTCATATTTAAGCGCACTAAAAATAATTTATTAAATTTTAACTAATAAATTTATTTAAAATTTTGTAAAAACATTGTCTTTGCACTTAATCAATTTAAACATGGTCGGAGTTTATCATTTATAACATTAACTACTCAATCTATCATTTTTTGACTAATATTATTAAAATCAATTCCCTTAGAAAGTCAATATCTAAATTCACCGTTCATATGCTCAATTAATGGTTTTTGTTGTGGTTTACCGGGGTCACAAAAATAAACTTGTGTTTCAGCAAATATTTTCATTTCTCTTCATTTACTAAATTCTTTTCCTCTATCAGTTATTATTCCTTTAATTTTCCCAATTAAATTATTATTTTTAACAATATCTTTAAATTTTTCTAAAACTTCATTAGCAGTATTATTTTTTAATTTCATTACAAAATAATTTTTACTTGATTGTTCTACTAAAACTAAATTACTAGATTGATGGTCTTTTCCTACAACAGTATCCATTTCAAATCATCCAACATTAGAAACTTTATTTTCAATATCTCAAATTGATTTAAAGTTAGTTAATTTACCACGATTATCAGTTTTTCCTTTTGTTTTGTATTTTTTACCACGATGGGGTAAATTTTCTTTTTTTAATCCAAATTCACCTAAGCGAATTCATTTATACAATGTTTTAACACAAACAGGAAATTTAACACCAAATTCCAAGAAATAACGATAAATTAATTGTTCGGATGTATCGTGGTATTTATTAAATCTTATTTTAATAAAATCTAATTGCTCTTTTGTAAATTTAGGTAGTTTTTTAATGCATTTTTTACGTTTTTGTTTATAATCTTTTTGTGCTTGATATGGATTATAATATTGTATATTTTTAAATCGCTTAATTTCTCTTTTAACAGTATTAACTCCACGACCCGTTTGTCGTGATATTTCAGATAAATTAATTGTGCCATTTTTCTTTTTACAAGTATCAGATAATAATAAATCTTTAAATAAATCTCGTTCATCAAATGTTAAATGTTTAAATTTTCTCATTTTTATACAAATTCCTTTCATTTTTTCTTATAATGTATTATATATAAAATAAAGAGGTCAATAAATATGCAAGAATTTAGTAAAATTAATAATAAAAAACGAATTACTAGTTATGAACATTTAAATAAAAAATATAATTTAAATTTTAGTGACTATAATTTTGGTTTTGATTGAGAAGTATTTAAAGATTTTGTTGGTGATAGTTATGCCCGATATTTTACTTCGCCATGTTTTTTTAAGTTTGTCTCAGCGGGGCGTGGTACTAATAAGACATGAAATCACCTAGCAGAAAAATTATTTTTTGCTTGTAATTTTACCGATGCTTCATCTAACATTTTACGAAGATATGCCAATACCCACGAAGATACTACATTTGGCGATACAATTAATGTCTGCAACTATCTATATGATAAATATGGGATTGATATAGGGTATGACAATGAAAATGGTATTGTTTGACCTAAAAATGTTAAAGAAGGTGGCGAAATTGTTTTTCCTAGTGGTGTTCGCATTGCTTTTGCTGGTTATGCTAATGGTAATAAAATTATGGGGAAAGTTGGTAAAGGTAGTGGTATTATATCAGCATGAACTGACGAAATGATACATGCTGAAGAAAAAGAAATCTTAACTGATAAAGAACTAGATAAAAGATATAATAATTTAAGAGTTTCAATGTTTCGTTCTAAAAGTTTAAAAGTGTCTTACGAAAAATACACGGATAAAAATGATAATGAACAATATAATTTAGATAATCCTATTCCAGTAAAAGAATTATCTTGGACATTTCAAGAATGAGACAACATAGCAAAACAATATATAACAGTTACAACATATTTTTATAAAACATATTCTAATCAATTTACCTTTAATCCTTTTGATAAATACCATATCTTTTATGAAAAATTTGTAACGCCATATTTACCTTTAAATGAAAGAATTAAAAATATTTTAAAAGAACACAATCAGGTATATTCAGAAAACAAACAAGCATTTAATGGTTTGGGTATTTTTAATTTGCGTTTAACTATGGGGGCTGTTTGAAATAAAATACCTGATATTACCAAAAAAATTGTTTTAGCAAATAAAGAAGAACGACCCGATTTATTTGAACTTGAATATTACGGTTTTGAATATAACGATAATGACCCCAGTATTTATGTTTTACGAAATTATCGTAAATATATTAAAGAGTATAATTTACAAGATTTTTATAATACAAATACAAAACAATATCAATTTGATAGTTATTCAATTGGTGTTGATTATGCTAATGGTAGTGAAGACCATACAGTATTTTTATTTAGTGGTTATAAAATTAATGAAAATAATGAATATGATAAATATTTAATTAAAGAAAATGTTGTTACCCCAAAAAACGCAATGAATTTAAATGAAATAGTTGAACATTACGGACAATGAATAATTAACTGTTTTGATAAATTTGATGGTTTTGAATATGCTACATTTTATTATGATATTAATGCTCATGACTTTATGCAAAAATTACAAGAAGATATTTACCCTTATTTAGGTTATAAAATTAAGATGTTTAAAGCCAAAAAACATCAGACATCCCTTAATAAAGAAGCGGGAATAATTAATCGTGTAACATGAATAAGAAAAATGTTTGTTCAAGGCAAAATATATGGTATATTATATAACTTCCCATTTTTAGATAAGTGTATTAGTGAATTAAGATTTAGCGATACCAAAACAAACACACCCGACAGTAAAATGTACCACGATCCATATGATGCTTTGTTTTATGGTTCTTATCCGTATCGCTTTAAAATGGGTATATAAAATGTATTATAATATTATTGAAATAAAATTAGAGAATATTTCAATTAATTTTTATCTATATTTTTATTAAATCTGTAATAGCAGATTTTTTAGGTTTTGGGCGAGCGGTTGATTTTCTTAAATTTTTGTGATAAAATGACTTACAAGTTAAAAAAGATTTTGAGGTTCTTTCAAACAAATTTGGGAACCTTTATAAAATTCTTCGCTTAACGCTTAGAATTTTTCCCAAGTATTTTGAAAAGCGCGGCAAAAGTTTTTTTAAACTTTAAGGCATTTTTCGCAAGACTTATGAAAATCACCGCGAGCCCAGATTAGTACAATATAATCACAATAATAATCATTTAAATAACTTCCTTTCTCAAATATGTTTAAAAAGTGCTTGTATATATATATATATATATATAATGTCAATAGATCTTGATAAAAATTTTCAAGATAAAAGAAAGGAAATAATAAAATGAAAAAACTTTTAAGTTTATTAAGTGTATTAACTATTGGTGGAACCGCTGTACCAACAACAATTGCTGCTAGCCCCTATCAAAAAGAAGAAACTAAATTAGAAATTAGTAAAGTTAATTATTCACAAAAAAATAATTTAGAAAAATTAAATAGAGTAAAAAGACAAGATAATAAAAAAATAATATTGTTGGAATTTCAGAAATTGTTATTATAACAAATAAAAGTATTATTTCTTCCGGTGTAGTTTTAAATAATAAATTATACTTTGGTTCTTTTGATCATAATGTTTATGAATATAATCCTGAAACTGGACAACAAAAAGTTGTAATTACAACAAATGATGGTATTTGATCTTCTGGAGTTGTTTTAAACAATAAAGTATATTTTGGTTCATATGATAAAAAAGTATATGAATATAATCCTAAAACTGAACAACAAAAAGTTGTAATTACAACAAATGGAAGTATTTTATCTTCTGGAGTAGCTTTAAATAATAAATTATACTTTGGTTCAGAAGATAATAAAGTTTATGAATATAATCCTGAAACTGGACAACAAAAAGTTGTAATTACAACAAATGGTGGTATTTGATCTTCTGGGGTAGCTTTAAATAACAAATTATACTTTGGTTCAAAAGATAATAAAGTTTATGAATATGATACATTGCAATTAATTGAATCTAAAATTATTAATATGAGAGATCAAGTAAAAAGAGGGTTATATTTATATCATAAAAAACAAAATCCTAATTCTGAAATTAAACAGATTTTAAATATTAATTTAAAAAATTTAACAGAATCTGAACTTGTTTTAGAAGAAACACAAAAAAATAAATCATATAATTTAGAACAAGATCTTAATGATATTTGTAAAGATTCTAACTCAACATTTATAAAAAATAGTAGTATTGAACAAATTCAAAATACAGTTTCTTGTTCTAAACAATTAACAGAAACAAATACATTTCAAAAAATAAATGGATTTTCTAAATCAGAAACAACATCAAATACTGATAATTGAAGTACAAATGTAAATACTAAAGTTACAGCAAAAGCTAGTAGTAATGCTGGTGTCCCTGTTGTTTTTGGTGCAAAACTTGAAGTTGCAGTTGAAGCTGGTGGTGGTTATACATGAGGGAAGTCAAAAACTTATACTATAACAGATACTTCAAATTCTTCTGAAACAGAAATTAAAACAACCACAAACACTACAACAATAACTGTTCCATCTCAACCAGTAAAGGTGCCACCACATAGTAAAATTTCAGTTTATGTTACTTCTTTACAAAATAATATAGAGCTTATTTTAAATTATTATCAAAAAATTGAAGGTATGGTTAGTGCAAAATTAATTGATAAAAATAATAATGAAATAATAGTTAATATTTCAATTAAAGATGCTATGCTTAGTTTATTTGAAAATGAAATTTTACCCTCAAAAATAAAAATAAATAATGATAATAGTATAAATTTTTACTATGATATTAAAAGTAAAAAAGAAATAATTATGCATCAGACTGAGATTGGGGAAGCTATTCCCTTAAATTCGGAAGAAAAAAATGTAACATTTAAAAATAAAAAAAACAGATATAGTGGTAGTAAAGAATTAATTATAAACACGATATGAAAAAGAAATTAAGTCTTTTGGGAACAATCACTTTAATAGGAACAAGTACAGCCAGTTTAGTTGCCTGTAATACACCACAATATATCGAGGAACAATTAAATAAACTAAAAGAAAAAAATAATATAAAAACAAAAAATGGTATTTTAGAATGAATAGCATATCAAGAAAAACCATTTAATCAAGTGGATAATAAATGATATTTTGCTATATGGAAACCTAATAATTCTATTTATTGAAAAATATCAAAATTTAAACACGATACAAATAAAGGAAAAAAATGAGGATTGAGATCCATTAAAACCATATTATATTGATCTCTTTTTATGGGTTTTTGAAACAAAAGAACAAGATTTATTAATAGATGATCAATCAGAAGGTAAAATAGAACGAATTTTTTGAAATGAAGATAAGGGACGAAATTTTAAAGCAGTTTATCGTTGAAATTTAGAAGATACTAATGTACCTAATTTAATTATTGATAAAACCGGTAATGTAAAAGTTAATGAATAATAAAAAGTCATTTTAATAAATGACTTTTTATATTTCTATATAATTAATGATAATTTTTCATTATTTTTATTAAATAGTTGTAAATTATTAATATTAATTTGTTCTTTTTCAGTAAAAATTGTAATTTCATAATTACCATAACCTCATATACCTGATATTTCAATTTGATTTAAATTAAATAGTTTTTTATCAAAAGTTATTTTAATACTATAATCAATTAAATCTTCGATTGTACTAATTCAATCTATTTTAGAATAAAGTAATTTATATCATTCAGAAAAATAATTTAAATAGTTTTCTATTTTGTCATTAAAAACAATTAAATTAGTTAAATATTTCCCATATTCACCATCAGATAATTTAATTTCTGATGGAATAAGAGAAGGAATGTTATTTGTTTCTAATTCATTTGTTACGGATAATCAATTAAAAAAATTTGCTTCTAATCGATAAATAGGATTTTCTGAAATATCTTTGTTTTTAACACTTACTTTAATTTCATTATCTTTGTTATTATTAACATTTATTTGTTGTTTTAAATTTCAATCAATAATTTTTCCAGTACTTGAATCAATTAAAGGTTTAAGAGGTTCACCACCACCATTTCAACGATAAACTGCTTTAAAATTTCGTCCCTTATCTTCATTTCAAAAAATTCGTTCTATTTTACCTTCTGATTGATCATCTATTAATAAATCTTGTTCTTTTGTTTCAAAAACCCATAAAAAGAGATCAATATAATATGGTTTTAATGGATCTCAATCCTCATTTTTTTCCTTTATTTGTATCGTGTTTAAATTTTGATATTTTTCAATAAATAGAATTATTAGGTTTCCATATAGCAAAATATCATTTATTATCCACTTGATTAAATGGTTTTTCTTGTGCTTTAATTTCTTTTCAATAATTTACTGTAATTGGTGGATTAGAACCAATAAAATCAAAATATAATGAATATATTTGTACTTGACAATCTGAAAAATAAAAATATCCTTCTTCTAATCTATTTGGTTTTGAAATTAGTTTAAAATAATAAGGAGCAATTAATTTAATATCATCATTATAGCCTTTATTAATTGCATACTTGCTATATGTATAATTTGATAACATATAAATAATTTGTTTAAATCTTTTGACAACATTTTCATTAAGAAATGTGGAATTATCTAATTTTCAATTTTCAAATAAACCATCAATTACATCTTCTGGTTTTTGTCCTTCAAATTTTTGGCGCAGTTCAGCCGCTTTATTGGTAGGATTACCTTTTTCATCGTATTTTGCTCCTTGAAATTTACGGTCATAATTATAACGATATGTTAAATAATTTAATAAAACTTTTTCTAAACCATTTTTATTTACCAAATCTAAAATATCTTTTCCTTGAATATAGTTTTTGGCTATACTTCATGGTAAAAAACTTTCAGTAAATCAATACTGAAATATTCTTACATTAGGGTTTGTTTCAATTGGCATTGATAGTAAAGGTACTAAACTAGCGTTTTCAACTATTGATGATGGATAAGAATAAACACCATTAACATTGCCTCAACACTTAATATTTCCAAATAACATTGATTTAGGGTATTTAATTTCAATCCCAGTAAATACTGTGTCTTCGGGTAATGATTTTTGTAATACTAAATGAATACTATTTTGGTTTTTTCATTTAAAATCAGTTATTTTAACTAAATGCATAGATTTAATAATATTAACACCATCGGGTGAATAAGGGCCTTTGTATTCTTCAATGATATAACATTCATTTTTGTTATCTTCACTAATTGGCTCATTAATAGATACTATTTTTAAGTCATAGGATTCTAAAAATTCTTTGTCTTGTTTTGAAATATCATTAATTAAAATATCTTTTTCATCAATCATAACATAACTTGTGCTATTATCTTGGACTGTGGTATTTTGTTGAATTTGTAATTTAAAGTTAAAATCACTAATTTCATAACCAGTTATTTTAATATATTCATCTTTGTCAATAAAACCTATTTTAACGCTATTTTGAGAGTAATTTAAGATTGGTTTTTGCTTTGTCTTAACAATATTATTAATTTTATAAATATATAAGGTTCTTGCACGGTCTTCAGTAAATAATTGTTCTAAGTCAGGGTTGCTGTACTGCGATTGAGCAGCAAAATCTAACGGAATACTATCGATTGAATAGTCAATTGGTTCATCATTTTCCGCTAATTGTGCTAACATTTTTTCAGATGGTTTTAACATTATTCTTGTTCTCCTTCTTCATTAGGCATATTGATAATAGTTTCGTTGTTTTTTAATTGTCTGTTTAAAGTAGCATTTACTGGTAAGCGAACATCAACAATTAACTCATCAATATTTTTAATATTGAATGTTCTACTGTTTAAAATCGCATTATCATATTTAATTAACTTAATAATGAATTCAGTTAATTTAATTTCTCTAATATATATCATTTGTTCATATGATGCGTTTGTTTGAATATTTACTCCCGCAACTTCTGCTTGTGTTTGTTGGGCTCCCTTGGCGATTGCGGGAACATGATGGCGATTTATTTTATAGTAATTAGTTAATAATCAATCATATATTTTGGTTAATTGTTCACCTTTAAAATTACCCGCAATATAATCTACTGGTTGAAAATTACTATCAGGGTCTCCTTCAACTAATAACAAGTCATTTTCAATAAATAAAGCTAGCATTTTACTAATTTCTTGGTCAACTACACCAGTCACGCCGTTAGTATTAATAGTAAATTTACCACTATTTAATAATGGATCTAACATTATCTTTTCAGCAATAATATCTAAAATACTAGCAAATTGTTTACCATAACGAGCAGAAGGCTCAAAATTAGGGTTATTAGGAATAATTTGAATTGGAATAAAATTAAGTGGTAATATTTCTTCTCTTTGTAAAGTTGTATAGTTATTTCATTTAGCATCATCAATATATAAGTCGGTAATAGTACTATATAATCGTGTTTTTAACTTTCTAATAACTTTAACTTGTTTAGTTACAGCATCAATCTCTAATTTTTCAGTAATAAAAATACTCTGGTCATTTTTAATATAAGAGTCATAATCAAAAGTACAAGATACTAAATTACCTAATTCATCATATTGGTCATTGTAAAAATCAATAGTAATAAAATTAAGTTTTGAATTATTAACAAAAATAAAGTATGTACCCCTACCATTCTTATTAATTTTATATTCGTTATATCAATTTTTATTAGTAAAGTCTTGCATCTTTAAAAAGTTATTAATTAATTTAGTATCTAATTGTTGATTAGTAAGTGGATTATAAATGCTAATTTCTAAATCTCGTGGATTTAAAAAATTAGCATTATCTTCACAAATTCTTTTTTTTAAAATCTCATTATGTTTTTGAACAGTAACATTTTTACGATTAGTAATAGTTGATGCTAAATTAAGATAATAACTATCAATATCATAATCTTTTTTTATTTTCTTTTTTGCTGGTAACAATCCCATTTATAACTTCCCCTTTATTTTGTTTCTTCTTTTTTAATAACATCTTCAATACTATCTTCTTTTTGTTTTTTGTTATGTGTTTTGATAAATCTAATTGTTTCAATAATCAAAACTATAATTCCAGCTCCGATAAGCATTGCTGAAACAATAACATATGCCGGTCAAGAAATACCTAATGTTTTTTCTCCTATAAAACAAATAATAATTCCTGCGATAAAAAACAATGATGAAACTCCAAAGATTTTCAAAAACATAATTACATCTTTAATATTTACTTTTGACATAATAACATCTCCTTTCTAATTTACCTTTTTTCTTTCAATAAACACAAATCCCAAAGGTCTAAATGTTGCTGGACCATTAACTCCAATATTAATCAATCCATCAGGATTAATAGATAATGCTAAACATGCACTATTAACACCTATTTGATCATATATAACACCTATTGTTTGTCTAAAACTATGCCTTGTTTGCAACATCCCTTGACTTTTTAAATCTCCTTTGATATTTTTTCCTGAGGCTCAAATTCTATAAATATAATTTTCTTTATCAAAATTAGGAATAGTATATCCTTTTTGTCCAACTTTAAAATCACTAGTATCAACAATTTCTCAATCTGGAACTTTTGGTATAACAATTGATTTTTTTAATTCATCTAAAATTTCTTCTTTTATTTTTGCAAGTTTTTCATCTTTAATTTTTTCTATAACAAGTTTATCTAATAAAGCATCAACTTCTAATTGAGTATAATATGCTTCTAAATCAATCATTGTTAAATCAATACCTTCTTCTTGAAAAGTACGAAACATTTTCTTTAAAGTTGTTAAATTAGCCAATGATTTTGCATAGGTAGGCAATAGACCTTGTTAAGTAATCATAGGGTCATTTTGCGATGAATAATTAATATCACCAACACTCATATTTGCCAAAGTAAAAAATTCAATTGGAATGCGGTTAAATGTTCAATGCTCAATCGTAATAAACACCATATTAATACAAATTTTCTTTAATAATGGATCTTTAAATGTTTCAAACTTTAGTTTTGAAAATGGATAGTTTAAGTAAGAATTAATCATATTTTTGGCTCTTAAAGCAAATGTTTTAAATCATAATTCTACATCACCTTTAAAGAACTTATTATAACGAACTGGAACTTGTGTAATTTTACCTGTCATTGGAATAAAATTATTATAATTTTCCAAAGTAACATTTTGTCATAATTCATTTAACATTTAATCATCTCCTTATCATTTACTTTTTTTAAAATATATTTTCTTTAATATAAATTTTTTACTATTTAGTAATGTTTTTGTTTTAATTGTTTTGTTTAAATCTTGTTTTGTTCTGAGTTGTTTATATGCTTGAAATACTAGTCCATTACCTAACAAACTAGTAACCACACTATCTTCTAGCGTATTTAACAATTTATCTTTATTAAAGTTATTTTTAAATTGTTCTTGCATTTTTAATATCTTAGCAATTATCCGATATATTTTAAAACTATCTTTTACTACTTGCTGATAAACAAGTGGGGCAAAAGAAACTAAATTAAACAAACTTGTTTTTTTAAATCCCCAACCAATAAACCACTCACTGTTCATATAGAATTTAAACGGTTCAGGAGCCAAAACAAACTGTTCTGCTTTGATTAAAGTTGTCATAACGACAATAGGGACATATTTAGGATTTTTATAATATATTGTTAAAGCAACTTCTCCCGCAACTGATAATGGAACAATTTTTACTGCTAAAAAAACATCAGAACCATAAGCAAAGGGTAATAATTGGCCTTTTTTAATAGCTTTAGTTTCAAATTTAGAGAATATTTTTTTAGTTTTATCAGTAATTTTATTAATTACTTTTTGTTTAATTGTAATTATTTGTTTTTCAATAGGGGCTAATAATTTTTTAGTTACTTTTTGAATATAAAAATTTGGGTTTAAATGATTTAAAATTTTATTTAATTTAATTGGTGTTTGGTGAAAAATATTTAATAATTTATTATTATATATTTTACTGCTCCGCATTAAATTAGCATTTAATAGTAGATTTTTACCAACACCTTTTTTATGAAGATTAATCATAATGTTATATCACTCATTAGTATTAATTTTGCTTATTTTATCAATATTTAATCCATATTCATATAACAATTTATTAGCATTTTTTTTCATTTACGCGCGGTATTTTTTGAACTAATGTAGGGCTTATTTTTTAAATATTTTTCTCAATTTTTAATAAATTATTAATTGTTTCTAAATTAGAAACTTTAAAACCTTTATAAAAATCATTTCGGGCCAATTTACCAAATGTATATAATAAAGTTTCATTATTAGCCTGCTTTTAAAAATCAAATATTAATTTATCAGATAAAATCTTTTTGCCTGTAACTTGTTTTACAACATCTTCTAAATTATTAGCAGTTATTACACCTAATTTTTCAAGTAATTTAGTTTCTTTTGCTAATTTTAAAATTCTAGTTGTTCGAGCAGCACGCGTTAATTTACCAACACCGCCAATTGCTGGTAACAAATTTAAGGCGGTACTTTTTGCTGTTACTTCTGATGTTAATTTATCATATATTTGATTTACGGCAAAATCGGTTGCTGTTTCTACTCCAAACGAGATAAATGCTGCGGCAAAATTAGATAATCCCGTACCAAGACCAACAGCCGAAGCAATACCACCAGTTAAAACTGATAAACCAAGAGCTAAAACTTGAATTCCTAAAAATTCTAATAACTGTAAACCAAAATTTTTTTCTTGTTGTTGGATTGACAATCTAGTTGGATTTTTTTAACAGCATAAATAAGAGCTGTTTTAGATGTTCTAATTGGCATATCTATCAAACGAAAAAGTACTATTTTTTAGTACTATTAAGAATTTTTAATTTTAACATCAATCGGAGATGTTTGACCAGTAGCGTTGTTTTTACCTTCAATTTGAACAGAAACAGTTTTATCATTTGTAATATTAATTGGTCAATCTTCACCTTTACTTTCAATAAAGTAATCAAAATCACTTTCAGTTAAAGAACTATTTACGGCTTTAACTGCTTTTAAAACAACATCTTTAAATTGTGGTTTTAACTGTTCTGCTGTTGTTTGTGTTGGATTTACAACATGAATAGTTGGTTTATCTAATTTATTAATTTTACTAATATCAATTTTTGTAACAATATGTTTAATAATTCCTTTAGGTTCAACTACTGCTCCACCTAAATATAAAACTCTTTCCATAATTAAAGTATTACCCATTCCAGTACCTAACGCAGCAGCACCAACCCTTAGCGGAGTATGGTCTTTTTTGCGTAAAATAAGAGGATCATATTTTTTACTAAATTTAAAGGCAATTGCATTAACTCCGTTTGGTAATAATTCAATTGTTCCTTCTGAACCATCTTTATTAATAATTGGTAATTTTTTAGGAACCATATAATATGTTGTTCCTTCAACAGTTTTCATTGCTCCACTTGTTTCAATTACGCTATTTATTTGGTCATTTGCGCCAAGTTGTAACTGTAATTTATTACGAATTCCACGAATAAAATCAGCCGAATCCAAGACAACTGTTTCTGATGGGGTAAAGCCATTTTCATATATTTTATCCATAATTTCATCGTGGATTTGTAAAGCATTTGTATCATCTGATTTTTGTCCTTGAATAGTTGTAACAGTTCCTTTATTAATAATTTCTAAAATTTTATTGCGTTTATAAGCAACTTCAGTATCCATTGCTTGCTCAATATCAGCCGCCCAAAGATTGGGATTAAAATCACTTTCTACGGGGTCTAATTTACGAGCAAAAGTTAAAATTGTATCTAATTCAACTGTTCCATCTTCAAACTTTACTTCAGTATAGTTTAAAAGACTGTCATCAGTATTAAATACTTTTTTTTCTTTTCCTATACCTTCATTATATTTAATATTTTTCTTTCTTTTATATGTTAAACCAAACTTATTTGCTTCTTTTCACGCAAATAATGCCTCTCAGCTAAATTTTTGTTGATAAGTTTGTAAATATCATTGGTCAAATGATTCACAATCTTTTTGTGTTGCTTGATTAACAATATCGCCGAATATTCTTTGTGGATTTTGTGCCATAATTTTATACCTTCTTTCTTATTTATTAAATACATTGTCTGTATCTAAAATATTGTTTTCTTTATTTTCTGATTTTGGTACGCCACCAGTATTAACTGTTTGTACCTTAATTAATTCATCATAAACACTCTGCAATTGTACTTTAATGATTTCAATATCATCAGTAATATCATAAGATTTTAATAAAACATTTTTAAAATCTTCATTATCAGTTAAAGAATTAATAAAATCAATTACTTCAATTTGTTTTAATTGAATTGTTTGTTCTTCAATTTGTGAAGTTAATTCAGTATTTTTTGTTTGTAGTTAGTTGATTTGTTGATTACTATTTTCTAAATTACTTGCATTAAATTCTTCAACTTCAACAGTATTTTCTAAAATAATTTCAGCAGTTTTAATATCTAAACTACCATCTTCATTTTTAATAGGTTCATTATTTTTATCAATAAGAACAAATTTTACATTTTTTAATGCCATTGTTTTTCCTCCTATTTTTTAATATTTGTATTTGTTCTTTTTCTAATCGCTTTTTGTATAATTTCGAAACTATCGACTCGAAAAGATAAAAAATAGCGTTTAGTTTTTATATTTAACTGATTAAATACTGAGCCTTTAATTTTTATCTCATCATCTTTTTTTAATTTCAAAAAAGCAGATACAACTGACGGATTATAAATTGATAATGTTGAGTAATTTAATCCTTCTCACTGACATTTCGCAGAACAAGCATCAACTTCAACACCAGCAGCAACCAGTGCCTTAATTTTAGTTTTAATTGGGTTTTCATGTAATCTAACAGTTAATTCTAATTTATTAACTTTTTTATTTTAGATTTATTAGTTATTGATTTTTTAAGTAAATTACTTTTTGTTTGTGCCATTTTTATCAACTCCTTCTGTTATAAAATATTGTAAATGTTTTCAAGCATCGTGTTCGTGCTCTGTCATTTTAATATTTCCTTTATAAATATAATTTTTCTTAACAACTGGCGATTGTAAAACATAATTTAAATTAAATAGATATTTACATAAAACTTTTAAACCACCAATAAATTTAGGAGTAGCTAATGGATTTTTTATTTTTAAACCTTTATTAAGTTGATAATCTTCAATTATTACAATAACTTTATTTAAATAAGAACAAATTTTATTTTTAAACTCATTTAATATTAAATACATATTATTTATTGCTTCTTCTTCATTTTTAGAATTAAAAGTAATATTATTAATTATTTTCTTTTGCAAAACATTATAAATAATCATACCAGTTTGTCCAATTCCAACAGGGTCAATTGCAATAATATATTTTAATTTATTTGTTTTATTTTTTTTTGTCAATTTGTAATATTTTTCATCCATCGGATGCTAAATCTAAAATATCGTTAATTTTGTAATGTTGCATATAAGAAGCAATTACATCTCAATTGTTTTTAAATAAAATTAAGTACATTTTGGCTCATTCTAAACATTGCAAATTATAATGCTTTTTATGATGTGAAATACGACAATTAACAGGCTGACAATTAACTCAATCAAATGACGTTGTTATTTCATTTCAAGTTTTATTAATATACAAACTTTTATATTCTGTCATTTATCTATACTCCTTAATTATTTTTATTTGTTGCTCAAATTTCATCATTAATATCATTTACCGTTACTAGATAAGCTCGTATCATTAATTCTTGTAATTTATTTTTAATTTTTTTATTTCATTTTTTCATCAAATATTTTCCTTTCTGTAAAAAACATAATATTCCTTTATTGGTTAATATTTTGATATTTAGTAAATAATTTATTTTAGTATTTAATTACTTCGCCCCCGCTTCACTTTGAAGGTGAGCGGGGGCGGGATAAGATATTTTGATAGAGTTTACCCCCATACGGAAATAAACAAAGAAACAGTTTAACCAGTTATTAATTACGCTTCATCCATCCCTAGACAACTTTATATAAAGAAAATAACCTTTTGGAGTTCCAACCCTCTTGTTTTTTTTAGTGTCCGATATTGTTTTTTCGGTTTAACAGCACTCTTTTTATGAAAACAAGCAAAAAACACGCGCTCTGACATTTCGCAAGTGATTAATCTTGCCGAGAATTAAAGAAATAAATAGGAGTAGTAAATCCAATCGCTTTCACACTTTCTTTAAGGCTTCGTGCCATAGATGAGTTATTCATCTTTAAGCATCAAAATATTAAATTTTAAGTGCCGCATTATTCATCGGATAATACCTTTATTGAAAGGATTTATAAAAATATTGTTTATTTTGTGTAGGGAAAACAGAATTTAATCTGTTTTTTTATGATAAAAGTTCTAAATTTAAAGATACTATCCGATGAATAATGCAAATAAATTTATGTTTTTTAATATAAAAATAAAAAAAAACAATCTCACAAGAGTTGTTTTTTGCCGGTTCATCGTACAGGACGCCACATCTTCAATACTATCTTGTTTTTTATCTTTCTTAAAAAATTCAAAAATTTTATCAATTAAATAGACTAAAACACCACTAATAAGTAATGATAAACCAATATAAAAATATTCTGGTCATGAAATTTCAATTACTTTAAATGCTTTGCAAAAAAATAACACAATTGCACTTATTATTAAAATTGCCCCTAATCCCCAAATAAATATTTTACGAATTAATAATAAAATTTCTGATTTATAATCTTTTAAATTCATTTATAACACTCTACTTTCTTTCTAAATTATTTTTTTATTTTAATAAATTAGCATTAATTTGTAATTAATTCATTATTATTTTTAATTGTAATATTTTTATTAAACATAATTATCTTCGTTAATTTATTGTAACTCTTCTAATTTTAGAATTGTTGGCGAATATTCATCACCCGTCATTGAAATTACTACTTTATGATTATTAGAAGAATTATCTACATTTAAAAAACCAATTCTTGTTGCCCCGCCTTTTCCCAAGGCCAAACTAGTTGAAATAGTTTGCAAACCACCACCATTATTTTTACATTCAAAACAAGTTGTTATAACAAAATCTGCGGTTGGTCGTTCTCAAATAAAATGAACTTTATATTTTTTCCCTAAAATAAATTTATATTTAATTACTTTTTCGTTTACTCTTTCTCCAACTTCTTTTCACTGCCCAATACTTTTTTTAAAGCATAATGTTCATTAATGTATTTAGTGGTTGGTAATGTGTCATCTGTTGCTTCTAGTCCGGGCGTTTTGTTTGTTTTAACAACACTAAAATCTGCAACTTGGTCATTATTTTGGAAGCTTGGGTCTCATATTCTTAATTCACCAGTTTCAGCACTAAAATCAGCATTATTACGCTTACTAACATTTGGCATTAAAGTAATTTTATTTTGTTTTAAATCTGAAACCGCAATTTCTCCATTATTATTTTTAATAATACTTTTATTATCAAT
Source organism: Spiroplasma endosymbiont of Seladonia tumulorum (assembly GCF_964020235.1). Classification (NCBI taxonomy): domain Bacteria; kingdom Bacillati; phylum Mycoplasmatota; class Mollicutes; order Entomoplasmatales; family Spiroplasmataceae; genus Spiroplasma; species Spiroplasma endosymbiont of Seladonia tumulorum. The sequence goes on from NZ_OZ026545.1 coordinate 675,795, forward strand.
CTTAGTTTTTTCTTTTTCTATTAAAACATCAACTTCAAATTGGGTATAATATGCTTCTAAATCTATCATTGTTAAATCAATACCTTCTTTTTGAAAAGTACGAAACATTTTTTTAAAGTTGTTAGATTAGCCAATGATTTTGCATAGCTAGGCAATAGACCTTGTCATGTTGCCATAGGGTCATTTTGTGAAGAATAATTAATATCACCAACACTCATATTTGCCGAAGTAAAAAATTCAATTGGAATGCGATTAAATGTTCAATGTTCAATCGTAATAAACACCATATTAATACAAATTTTCTTTAATAATGGGTCTTTAAATGTTTCAAATTTTAGCTTTGAAAATGGATAGTTTAAGTAAGAATTAATCATATTTTGGGCTCTTAAAGCAAATGTTTTAAATCATAATTCTACATCACCTTTAAAGAACTTATTATAACGAACTGGAACTTGTGTAATTTTACCTGTCATTGGAATAAAATTATTATAATTTTCCAAAGTAACATTTTGTCATAATTCATTTAACATTTAATCATCTCCTTATCATTTATTTCTTTTTGATTTGATTTTATTTAAGATAAACTTTTTACTACTTGATAGTGTTTTTGTTTTAATTTTTTTGTTTAAATCTTGTTTTGTTCTGAGTTGTTTATATGCTTGAAATACTAGTCCATTACCCAATAAACTAGTAATTGCACTATCTTCTAGCGTATTTAACAATTTATCTTTATTAAAGTTATTTTTAAATTGTTCTTGCATTTTTAATATCTTAGCAATTGTCCGATATATTTTAAAACTATCTTTTACTACTTGCTGATAAGCAAGTGGGGCAATAGAAACTAAATTAAACAAACTTGTTTTTTTAAATCCCCAACCAATAAACCACTCACTGTTCATATAGAATTTAAACGGTTCAGGAGCCAAAACAAACTGTTCTGCTTTGATTAAAGTTGTCATAACGACAATAGGGACATATTTAGGATTTTTGTAATATATTGTTAAAGCAACTTCACCCGCAACTGATAAAGGAACAATTTTAACTGCTAAAAAAACATCAGAACCATAAGCAAAAGGTAATAATTGACCTTTTTTAATAGCCTTAGTTTCAAATTTAGATAATATTTTTTTAGTTTTATCAGTAATTTTACTAATTACTTTTTGTTTAATAGTAATTATTTGTTTTTCAATAGGGGCTAATAATTTTTTAGTTACTTTTTGAATATAAAAATTTGGGTTTAAATGATTTAAAATTTTATTTAATTTAATTGGTGTTTGATGAAAAATATTTAATAATTTATTATTATATATTTTACTGCCCCTCATTAAATTAGCATTTAATAGTAGATTTTTACCAACACCTTTTTTATGAAGATTAGTCATAATGTTATATCACTCATTAGTATTAATTTTACTTATTTTATCAATATTTAATCCATATTCAGACAATCATTTATTAGCATTTTTTTCATTCACGCGTGGTATTTTTTGAACTAATTTAGGACTTATTTTTTGAATATTTTTCTCAATTTTTAATAAATTATTAATTGTTTCTAAATTAGAAACTTTAAAACCTTTATAAAAATCATTTCGGGCTAATTTTCCAATTGTATATAATAAAGTTTCATTATTAGCATACTTTGTAAAATCAAATATTAATTTAGAAGATAAAATCTTTTTATCTGTAACTTGCCTTACAACATCTTCTAAATTATTAGCAGTTATTACACCTAATTTTTCAAGTAGTTTAGTTTCTTTTGCTAATTTTAAAATTCTAGTTGTTCGAACAGCACGCGTTAATTTACCAATTCCACCAATTGCTGGTAACAAATTTAAGGCGGTACTTTTTGCTGTTACTTCTGATGTTAATTTATCATATATTTGATTTACGGCAAAATCGGTTGCTGTTTCTACTCCAAACGAGATAAATGCTGCGGCAAAATTAGATAATCCCGCACCAAGACCAACAGCCGAAGCAATACCACCAGTTAAAACTGATAAACCAAGAGCTAAAACTTGAATTCCTAAAAATTCTAATAACTGTAAACCAAAACTTTTTTCTTGTTGTTGGATTGACAATCTAGTTGGATTTTTTTTAACAGCATAAATAAGGGTTGTTTTAGATGTTCCAATTGGCATATCATTTATCAAACGAAAAAGTACTATTTTTTAGTACTATTAAGAATTTTTAATTTTAACATCAATCGGATTTGTTTGACCAGTAGCGTTGTTTTTACCTTCAATTTGAACTGCAACTGTTTTATCATTTGTAATATTAATTGGTCAGTCTTCACCTTTACTTTCAATAAAGTAATCAAAATTACTTTCAGTTAAAGAACTATTTACTGCTTTTACTGCTTTTAAAACAACATCTTTAAATTGTGGTTTTAACTGTTCGGCTGTTGCTTTTGTTGGGTCTGTAACATGTATAGTTGGTTTATCTATTTTATTAATTTTACTAATATCAATTTTTGCAACAATATGTTTAATAATTCCCTTAGGTTCAACTACTGCTCCACCTAAATATAAAACTCTTTCCATAATCAAAGTATTACCCATACCAGTACCTAACGCAGCAGCACCAACTCTTAACGGAGTATGGTCTTTTTTGCGTAAAATAAGAGGGTCATATTTTTTGCTAAACTTAAAGGCAATTGCATTAACTCCATTTGGTAATAATTCAATTGTTCCTTCTGAACCATCTTTATTAATAATTGGTAATTTTTTAGGAACCATATAGTATGTTGTTCCTTCAACAGTTTTCATTGCTCCACTTGTTGTGATTACACTATTTATTTGGTCGTTTGCTCCAAGTTGTAACTGTAATTTATTACGAATTCCACGAATAAAATCAGCCGAACCTAAAACAATTGTTTCTGATGGAGTAAAGCCGTTTTCATATATTTTATCCATAATTTCATCATGAATTTGTAAAGCATTTGTATCATCTGCTTTTTTGCCTTGAATAGTTGTAACTGTTCCTTTATTAATAATTTCTAAAATTTTATTACGTTTATAAGCAACTTCAGTATCCATTGCTTGTTCAATATCAGCTGCTCAAAGATTAGGATTAAAATCACTTTCTATGGGATCTAATTTACGAGCAAAAGTTAAAATTGTATCTAATTCAACAATTCCATCTTCAAATTCCACTGTTGAATATTTTAGTAGGTTATCATCAGTATTAAATACTTGTCCTTCGTTTCCTAGACCTTCATTGTATTTAATATTTTTCTTTCTTTTATATGTTAAACCAAACTTATTGGCTTCTTTTCACGCAAATAGTGCTTCTCAACTAAATTTTTGTTGATAAGTTTGTAAATATCATTGTTCAAATGTTTCTCGGTCTCTTTGTGTTGCTTGATTAGCAATATCTCCGAAAATTCTTTGTGGATTTTGTGCCACAATTATCTCCTTCTTTCTTATTTATTAAATACATTGTCTGTATCTAAAATATTGTTTTCTTTGTTTTCTGCTTTTGGTACGCCACCAGTATTAACTATTTGTACCTTAATTAATTCATCATAAACACTTTGCAATTGTGCTTTAATGATTTCAATATCATCAGTAATATCATAAGACTTTAATAAAACATTTTTAAATTCTTCATTATCAGTTAAAGAATTAATAAAGTCAATTATTTCAATTTGTTTTAATTGAATTGTTTGTTGTTCAATTTGTGAAGTTAATTCAGTATTTTTTGTTTGTAGTTCGTTGATTTGCTGATTATTATTTTCTAAATTACTTGCATTAAATTCTTCAACTTCAGCAGTATTTTCTAAAATAATTTCAGCAGTTTTAATATCTAAACTACCATCTTCATTTTTAATAGGTTCATTATTTTCATCAATAAGAACATATTTTACATTTTTTAATGCCATTGTTTTTCCTCCTATTTTTTAATATTTGTATTTATTCTTTTTCTAATTGCTTTTTGTATAATTTCAAAACTATCTACTCTAAAAGACAAAAAATAGCGCTTAGTTTTTATATTTAACTGATTAAATACTGAGCCTTTAATTTTTATCTCATCATCTTTTTTTAATTTCAAAAACTCAGTTAAAACAGATGGGTTATATATTGATAATGTTGAGTAATTTAATCCTTCTCACTGACATTTCGCAGAACAAGCATCAACTTCAACACCACCAGCAACAAGAGCCTTAATTTTTGTTTTAATAGGATTTTCATGTAATCTAACAGTTAATTCTAACTTATTAACTTTTTTATTTTTTATTTTAGGTTTACAGTTATTAGAATTTTTAGGTAAATTACTTTTTGTTTGAGACATTATTTAACATCCTTATTAGATAATTTGTCATATTTTGAACTGTCAACTAATATTCAATCGATAGAACCTGTTGAATATGGATTTTTGTAAAAATCTTCTTTATATAATTGTTTTGCTTCTAAAGTATATTGATTACATTCTAAATCTGCCACATCTTGTTTTAATTTAGATATTTCTTTATCTTTTTCAGCAAGTTCTTTTTTAAGTGTTTCATTTTCTTCTTTAATTTTGTTAAATTTAATTGATTCTGTTATAGTCATTATTTATCACTTCCTTTTTTAAAAAATATTGTAAATGTTTTCAAGCATCTAATTCGTGCTCTGACATTTTAATATTTCCTTTATAAATATAATTTTTTTAACAACTGGCGATTGTAAAACATAATTTAAATTAAATAGATATTTACATAAAACTTTTAAACCACCAATGAATTTAGGAGTAGATAATGGATTTTTTATTTTTAAACCTTTATGAAGTTGATAATCTTCAATTATTACAACAACTTTATTTAAATAAGAACAAATTTTATTTTTAAATTGATTTAATATTAAATATATATTATTTATTGCTTCTTCTTCATTTTTAGAATTAAAAGTAATATTATTAATTATTTTCTTTTGCAAAACATTATAAATAATAATACCAGTTTGACCAACTCCAGCAGGGTCAATTGCAATAATATATTTTAATTTATTTGTTTTATTTTTTTGTCAATTTGTAATATTTTTCATCCATCGGATGCTAAATCTAAAATATCGTTAATTTTATAATATTGCATATATGAAGCAATAACATCTCACTTGTTTTTAAATAAATTTAAGTACATTTTGGCTCATTCTAAACATTGCAAATCATAATGCTTTTTATGATGTGAAATACGACAATTAATAGGTTGACAATTAACTCAATCAAATGATGTTGTTATTTCATTTCAAGTTTTATTAATATATTTGCTTTTATATTCTGTCATTTTATCTATACTCCTTAATTCTTTTTATTTGTTGCTCAAATTTCATTATTAATATCATTTACCGTTACTGGATAAGCTCGTATCATTAATTCTTGTAATTTATTTTTAATTTTTTTATTTCATTTTTTCATCAAATATTTTTCCTTCTGTAAAAAAACATAATATTCCTTTATTGGTTAATATTTTGATATTTAGTAAATAATTTATTTTAGTATTTAATTACTTCGCCGCCCGCTTCACTTTGGGGAGTGAGCGGGGGCGGATAGGATATTTTGATAGAGTTTATCCCCCATACGGAAATAAACAAAAAACAGTTTACCCAGTTATTAATTACGCTTCATCCATCCCTACACAACTTTATATAAAGAAAATAACCTTTTGGAGTTCCAACCCTCTTGTTTTTTTAGTGTCCGATATTGTTTTTTTCGGTTTAACAGCACTTTTTTTATGAAAACAAGCCAAAAAACACATGCTCTGACATTTCGCAAGTGATTAATCTTGCCGAGAATTAAAGAAATAAATAGGAGTAGTAAATCCAATCGCTTTCACACTTTCTTTAAGGCTTCGTGCCATAGATGAGTTATCCATCTTTAAGCATCAAAAAATATTAAGTTTTAGATTGCATTATTCATCAGATAGTACCTTTATTAAAAATGATATTATTAGTTGTTAAACCGAAAAAATATAATAAATCACAGAAAGGAAATTATAAAAATTAACTAATTTGTAGGGAAAAAATAGGTTAATTTTTAATTTTAAAGATACTATCTGATGAATAGTGCAAATAAAAAAATCGCTCTAATAAGCGATTACTTTAATTTGTATTTAATTACTTTATTTATAATTTTTATAAAATCTCAACTTTTTTCCGACTACCAAAAAGTTTATATACGATTTGTTTTAAATTAGACCACCATAATTCAGAAGAGGTTAATAAAGCCATTAAAAGTATTTTTAAAAATAAACTTTATAAGGAAAATATAAAAGGAATAATAACTGATCAAGGTAAAGAATTTAGTAAATAAAAAAAATTGAAAAGATTACTAATGCAAATGTATACTTTTGTGATGCTGGAACTCCAACACAAAAACCAAAAGTTGAAAGAATGAATAGAGATATTAGAGAATATCTTCCTAAGGGAACAGATTTTAATCCTATTAGTCAAAAAGAAATTAATAAATTTATGAAAATTATTAATGAGAAACCACGACCGAGTTTAGGTTGATTATTCTCCAAAGAGGTATTTTAAAAAATATTAATATTTAATTTTTTTAAATATGAATTATATATTTGTAACAAAGTTTTCTTTTTGTCGTGCTTAAATATTAACTTATATTTAAAAAAATATTTTTTTTTAAAAAATAGTTGCAATTTTTAATAAAAGATATATTATTGACTTAAATAAGGGCAAATTGTCCTATTTGCATCTTTACTTTACATATTCAAAAGTTTTTTTATCACTATCATAAATTAATAAATCTGTATATTTTTCTTCAAAAAGTTTTTCAATTTTTTTACTATCTCCAGTAATTAAATTAATTTTTGAAATTTGTTTCAATGTTCCATCTTCTTGTACTTTCGTTGCATAAATCGTTTCATCCGACAAAGACTTATTATTTTTGTTTTGTATTTTTCAAGAATATTTATAAGGAAAAGTAAGAATATCATTGCCAATTGTAGCTAATAATTGATAAACCGAATTAGAATTATAATTTAAATTTATTTGATACGTTTTATCATCATTATCTAAAATACTTTTATTTGCTGAAAACTTAATTTGAGGCAAAAACGATATTATAGTGGCGTCCATTGCATGATGATGATATTCATCACGATTTTTAAAACTAATTTTGAAAAAATTATATCGTAAATAATTAGTAAATGAACCATTGACTGTATATATCTTTCAATGCAAAGCATTAGCTTTAATATAATTTTCTAAATATTCTTTAACTTCTTTTGTTGCATATCTTGTATCATTTAAATTTCTTTGAACAAACTCTCTTTGCCAATTTGGATCATTAATATCATGTTCTAAAAGTAAATTATTTATCTTTTTTAAATAATATTTTCTATTATTAGACTTTATTTTTTCATACATTCTTAATACTCGTGTTTTAAACTCTTCATATGCACTAGAACCCTTTTCATCAAGCAAATATTTATATGGTGTTTTTTGTCCTTTAATACTATTTTCTTGCTTATGAACCAACACTAAATTTGCTAAAGAACTGTCAAATGAAATTGATTCAGGAATAATATGATCAATTTCAGTATAAAAATCATCTTGCATAACTTTTTCAATTTCAATAGTATCACCACAATAAGGACAAAGATTATCTTGTTCTTTTAATAATTTTAATTTTTCATGTAATCTTGGTGAAATTAGTTTTTTAAAATCTGCCATCTTTTGAACAAACGCATTAATTTCTTTATTCTCATTTTTTTTTTGCTTTTTTGTTGTTTATTCAAATAATTTTTATATTCATCACTATTTTTCTCACGAGCTAATTCAATTACAATTGAATTTATTTCATATTCATAATTTTTTTGAATTTCTTGAATAATCTTAATTGATTCTAACAAAGAACGTTTAACAACTGGTGAAATATACAAATCATTTATCTCTTTTCGTAAAATGGGAATATATTTTTGATTTTGGAACTTATCAAAAAATTTATATTGTCGTTTAATTCCTAACTCTTTTAAAGCTTGCATATGCTCAATATTATTATGTAACATTTCTTCAATTAATAATTTCATTGTCTTTGTGGATAAACTATGTGTTCCGCCAAAAGACAAGTATGCAAGATACTCTTTTATGTTATCTGTTAAAAATTGATAATTAAGTTTTTTTAATTCTTTTTTTCTAGTATCATAACTTTGATAAATTGTTAACACATAAATAATTTCATCTAATTTTTCTTTATTATTAAACTTAATTTAGGAAATATCAATATTATTTTTATTTAAAAAATGTCTTATTGTATTTATACTTTCAAATTTAGTAAAAAGAGGTTTTTCATCTTTATCTATGCGATAACCGCTAATATTATTTTTATCAATGGCAATTATCTTCGCTATATCTTTTAAACTAATATTTTTTGTAGTTGAACTATCAACAGTTAATTTAATAAGATCTATTTTATTTTCAAATGAAAGTTGCAATTTTTCATTTACTTTATATTTTAAATTATTCAAATCATTTAATAAAATAAAAATATATAATGTTAAACTATGCTTTGGAGCACGTTTCTCATTTATATCATATGTATCTTGTCCAATTAAATTATTAAAAAAATCTTCTTCCTTTTTTTTCAACCATATTTGCTTCCTTTTCCAGGACCAATATAATATTCTCGTTTTCGATTAAATATTTTTAAATATTCTTCTTTAAAATCTTCATTAATTAAATTATGTTTAATTTGTACTGATAAAATTTGTTTAATTTCTTTTAACAAATCTTTATGAGTTATATAAAATTCATCTTGTCCTCTAAAATAATTATTCTGTTCATAAAATTTTAATTGTTTTTCACAAGGAAATAATGAATCGCCTTCAATAATATTTAAATTAGCATCAATATTTTCTAATAATTCTTTACTCTTATCATCTTTAATATTAAATGTTCCTCTATGCTTTAAAAAATTAAATAAAACAAGCGTTAATTTTTCTTTAGTAATAGCCTCTGTTAAACCTTTTACTCGTATTTTAAGCAAGTTTTCATTTTTAGATAACAATAATAAAGATTCACAATTTTCTAATAAATTGTATTTTTTAAATAAATTTATTAAATCTTTTTTTTCAATTTAAGTCTTCGCAAATTTCTTTGCCGCCCTCTTTGACCTCGGCGATCTGCTGTTGATGAATTCTTACTATTAGAACTATTGGCTTCCTCAAATAATCTACTTCCTGCATCCAAAATCTTATAATCATTAGGTTCAGCTGATGTAATAGATCACCCCACTGAAGCAATACTAATGTCTAAACCAATATTAATTTTTTTCATTTATTAAATTCTCCTTCAAAAAGAAATTTAAAATTTAAACTTTTTTGAAAGTATTAAATTTTAATTTATATATAAATTCTTATACTTATTTATTCGTATCGCAAAGTTTCTTCTAATACTTATAGTTTACTGTATTAAAGTAATAATTTTAATAAAATATTCATAAATATTTTTAATTTTAATTTTATTACTATTGTTACGATACCCTTTTCCGTTTTTTCTAATTTGATACAACCTATCAATTTTCAAAATTATTGTCCTTTCTTTACAAACAAATTAATTTTTTATTCACTGTAAAACTGGATTTTGTTAGTTTCTGAACTAAAAAATGGATAAGGTCTAACATATTGTTGTGAAATATTGATATTATATACAACACCAAAATTAATAATCTTCTTGTCTTCTTTTACTTGACCAAGAACTGATAAACGAATAAAATCAGTAATATATTTTGATTCAATTGTGTCAATTATAAATTGACCATTTCGTTCTTGTAATTTAAAATCAGCAGTGTTAAAAGTAATATTTGACAAATCTCTTATTTTTTGGTCTCCTTTTAAATTAGTTTTCATACTTAATGTAGTAAATTTAAATTTTGGATATTTTTGAACAAATTCTGCTCAAGTCTTAGCATAGTTTCCATATTCAAAAACTAAAGCTTTTTGTTTATTGACAAAACCAGAGGCAAGTTTTTGCACAGGAAAAGTATCTGTTCCTGTCATACTTGCAATACTATATTCTACTGCCTCTTGTGCAAATTTATGCGCTTGAACTGTTGAAGTTCCTTTATTAATATTTGGCATACCTGCAACTGAAGTCGTTGTCGCTGCAATCATTCCTAAAGTAAATCTTTTCATATTTAAAAACTCCTTTTTGTATATATTAAATTGATATTGTTGATAATTGATACATAGTTAATACATGGTTGATATAAAAATAGGCAATCCTATGAGAAAATGATACCACATTTTTCTTTTAAAAAGAAAAAAATATTATAAATTTAACATAAAAAAAGACTTAAATAGAGTGCACCCAAAAAAGTAAGTAAAATAAAAAAAAGATTTTGCTAAATTTTTATAGGGGGTGCATTTTTATATGGCAAAAAAAAGGACAAAAATATAACAAATATACATCAGAATTTAGAACAAAAATCATTGAGGAAATTAAACAAAAAAGTTGTTGAATAGTAGCAAAACAATATAATATAAATGCAAATACAGTAGAATCTTGATGAGCAAATCATAAAAAAGGAAAATTAAACAATCCTAAAGGACCTAAAATTTCTTTTGGCAAAAGAAATTTAGAATATTATAAAACAAGGTATGAATTATTAAAAAAGCTCCATGACTTTTACAATTAAGCAAACTAAGAATTGTCTTTTTTATTAAACAAAATTTTTGTGAATATTTAATAAAATTATTACTAGAAGTAACAGGGTTAAAACGTAGTTATTGAGATAAATATAAAAATTATGACAGTAGCAAAAAAGATAAAAAAGCAATAAATGATATTGTAAAAGTCTATGAAGAAAATTTAAAACAATTTGGTTATCGAAGAATTACTAAATATTTAAAGGAATATTATGGTATAAAATATAATTCAAAAAAAGTTTTAAGAATTATGCGTGATAATCAAATACAACCTGAATATGTAAGAAAAATGAGAAGAAAAATGAAATATAAACAGAATAAAGAAAAAAGCTTATTGCAATATCCTGATTTAATTAATCGTAAATTCAATGATATAAAAACAAGGTTTTCAGTACTATATACTGATGTAACATATTTAATTTGAAAAGGAGAAAGATATTATCAATCAACAATTATTGATGGATATACTAAAGAAATAGTTGATGTAAAGTGATCTAAATATAATGACAATAAATTAGTAATGGATAATTTAAATGATGCAATTAATAAAATAAAATTAATAAAAAAAGATCTGAATGGAATAATAATTCACTCAGATCACGGATATCAATATACATCCACTATTTATCACGATAAATGTTTATCTAACGGTATTACAATTTCAATGGGAAAAAATTACCACTGTGCAGATAATATTGTTATAGAAAGTTTTCATTCATTACTTAAGAAAGCTACAATCCATAATAAAATATATAATTCACATGAAGAATATATACAAGATGTTATAAAATGAAATACATGATATTCAAATCGTAAAGAAAAGGATATAATTAAAAAAATAGTAAATACTTTTTTATTAGTACTTACTAAAATGGGTGCACTCTAAAAAAGTCCTCCTAAATATTACTTTAATGCTGCAAGAGCAACATTTAAAGCTTCATGTAATTGTGTCGCTGATTTTTCAAATTTAACTTGCTCTTCCTTTGTTAATTTTCACTCAATAATTTCTTCAATCCCATTAACACCAATAACTGCTGGTACACCAATGTAAGTTCCCGTAACATTATATTCACCTTCACATTTTGCACCAATTAAAAAGGTTGATCTTTCATCATTTAAAATTGCTTTTGCAATTGATGATAAACATACACCAATTCCATAAAAAGTTGCTTTTTTTAAATTAATGATTGTATAAGCCATTTTCATCATTTGTTGGTGCATATCTTCTAAATCTTTTTCTGTTAATTTTCCTTCTGCCACAAAATCAGCAATTGATTTTTGCATAATTGAAGCTTTTGATCAAACAGAAACTGATGAATCACCATGTTCACCCAAAACATAAGCATTAACACTAGCTGGAGCAATGTTTAATTTATTACCAACTAATCTTCTTAAACGTGCTGAATCTAAAGTTGTTCCTGAAGAAATAACTTTTTTTTTTGCATAACCAGTTACTTTTTGATAAACTGATGCCAGAACATCCACCGGATTTGAAGCAATTAGCGTAACACCCTTAAAACCTGAGGCTTTAATTTTTAAAGCAATATCTTGCATAATTCTTGCATTATCAGCAACCATATCTAATCGTGTTTCACCATCTCGTTGTGGTCTTCCTGCTGTAATAACAATTAAATCAGCATCTTTACAATCACTATAATCACCAGCTTTAATTGTACTAAAACGATTTTCTAAAACAGCAGTTGCATCTGATAAATCAATAGCATTCCCTTCTGCTGCTTGTCGAAACGCATCAATTAGTACATAATGTTGTGCAATCCCTCTGTTCATCGCTGAATATAAAAAGCTGTTTCCTACCATTCCACATCCAACTAAAACTACTTTTCTCGTTGAATTTTTCATATTTCTTCTCCTTTTAAAAATCTCCTATTTTATTATAGCAAAAAAATAAAAAATTTTTTTAAAAAGACTCAAAATAGATGGGTTTTTATAATTAAAATTGTAGCAAGCGATAATTTTATATATTAAAACTATATTTTTCAATAAAAAGTAGCAAACTAGAAATTATTTACTATTACATAATTTTACAGGGTACCATAACTCAAATCAAATATTTTCTTTATTTTTTCTTAATTTCTATTAAAAATAATTAGTCCGGCCAAAACATTTAATTCAGTTAAGCTTATATTACTTTGAATTTTATTTATTTTTATTATATTTTTACTTATAGTTAAATCATTGAAATTAAATTTATGACAATTATTTTCAAAATAATATTTGTATAGTGTAAACCAATTAGAACAAAACAACTCTTATTAAAGGGTTGTTTTTTTATTTGAAATAAAACAACTCCTAAAAGGAGATAATAATAATTAAGCAACAAAAAATATGTGATGTTAATGATTGTTATAAAATAATATCATTCATTACCGAAGAATTTTTATCAAATAAAGTTTTATGAACTTGTGAAAAACATAAAGATTTATTGAATAAAGTAAAAGATAAAACACAAAAGCGGTTTTATAAACGTTTAGAAAATTCAAAAATTATCTTTGATTGAGAAACTGGGTTTTTAAAACTTAAATTTTACAAAACAACTTAATGCAGAGTGGGACGGTTATTTTAAATAACTAAGTGCTTCCATAAGAACATGAGTTTATACTCATTCCCACAACCAGCCGAGGCGAGTACTGAAACAGTGTATGAGGAAATATGTAAATCGACGCTGGTTCATTAGAACTAAGCGATAGTCGTGATGTGTCCAAGGCTAACATCAAACGACAATAAATATTGAGATGGTGACACAAACAATTAAATTTGCGTTTAGCATTCGGTCCTTTGCATGGGTGCGAGTAAATTTAATTTCAAAAACTGAGCGTCAAATCCCAGAGCGAAAGCACAAATGGGCACGGATAAAGGAAGATATATATGTCTGGCGTCAATATTAAAAAACAACTGTGTATTATTAAACATTCAAATAATTAACATACCGCCACCGCTCACCCCCAGTGAAGCGGATGGCGTAGTAAATAAATAGATAAATACTTATATAACTAATTCTCGCTTGGCACTTTCACTTGGGAGTGAGTGCCAGCGAGTTAAAACTAGGAGGAATTATAATGACAGAATATAAAAGTAAATATATTAATAAAACTTGGAATAAAATAACAACATCATTTGATTGAGTTAATTGTCAGCCTATTAATTGTCGTATTTCACATCATAAAAATCATTATGATATACAATGTTTAGAATGAGCAAAAATGTACTTAAATTTATTTAAAAATAGATGAGATGTTATTGTTTCTTATATGCAACATTACAAAATTAACGATATTTTAGATTTAGCATCCGATGGATGAAGAATATTACAAATTGACCAAAAAATTAAAGGAGTAATTTAGGAGGTTTATATGAAAAAGTTAAATAAAAAACCTTGAAAGTTTTTAAGTAAAAAGCAATTACATAAGAAAAAAATGAGCGTGCTAATGAAAGAGCAAGAATAGAAAATAGTAAGGAATTAAATAAATATGAAAAAGTTAAATAAAACTTGTCTTAAACAAAGATATTGAGGTTATTGTTCAAAATGCGATCAAAAAAATAAATTACAAGAATTAATGCTTAAAAGTTATCCAGTATCATTTGAAGATATGACTGATGAGCATTGAGCATTAGGAAAACAAAATTAGGAGAAACTAACCTATGAAATGTCAAAAAATTAATTGTAATATATAAAAATGCTTATTTTGGAAATAATTATATTGAGAAAATTGGTGATAAATTAGAGTGAAATTTAGGTTATAAAAAAGAAATTATATTATGTGAAGAACATTGATTAAAAATTTATCAATTAGAAAATTTAATTGTAAATGGCGTCCTGTACGATGAACCGGCAAAAAACAACTCTTGTGAGATTGTTTTTTTTTATTTTTATATTAAAAAACATAAATTTATTTGCATTATTCATCGGATAGTATCTTTAAATTTAGAACTTTTATCATAAAAAAACAGATTAAATTCTGTTTTCCCTACACAAAATAAACAATATTTTTATAAATCCTTTCAATAAAGGTATTATCCGATGAATAATGCGGCACTTAAAATTTAATATTTTGATGCTTAAAGATGAATAACTCATCTATGGCACGAAGCCTTAAAGAAAGTGTGAAAGCGATTGGATTTACTACTCCTATTTATTTCTTTAATTCTCGGCAAGATTAATCACTTGCGAAATGTCAGAGCGCGTGTTTTTTGCTTGTTTTCATAAAAAGAGTGCTGTTAAACCGAAAAAACAATATCGGACACTAAAAAAACAAGAGGGTTGGAACTCCAAAAGGTTATTTTCTTTATATAAAGTTGTCTAGGGATGGATGAAGCGTAATTAATAACTGGGTAAACTGTTTCTTTGTTTATTTCCGTATGGGGGTAAACTCTATCAAAATATCTTATCCCGCCCCCGCTCACCTTCAAAGTGAAGCGGGGGCGAAGTAATTAAATACTAAAATAAATTATTTACTAAATATCAAAATATTAACCAATAAAGGAATATTATGTTTTTTACAGAAAGGAAAATATTTGATGAAAAAATGAAATAAAAAAATTAAAAATAAATTACAAGAATTAATGATACGAGCTTATCTAGTAACGGTAAATGATATTAATGATGAAATTTGAGCAACAAATAAAAATAATTAAGGAGTATAGATAAATGACAGAATATAAAAGTTTGTATATTAATAAAACTTGAAATGAAATAACAACGTCATTTGATTGAGTTAATTGTCAGCCTGTTAATTGTCGTATTTCACATCATAAAAAGCATTATGATTTGCAATGTTTAGAATGAGCCAAAATGTACTTAATTTTATTTAAAAACAATTGAGATGTAATTGCTTCTTATATGCAACATTACAAAATTAACGATATTTTAGATTTAGCATCCGATGGATGAAAAATATTACAAATTGACAAAAAAAATAAAACAAATAAATTAAAATATATTATTGCAATTGACCCTGCTGGAATTGGACAAACTGGTATGATTATTTATAATGTTTTGCAAAAGAAAATAATTAATAATATTACTTTTAATTCTAAAAATGAAGAAGAAGCAATAAATAATATGTATTTAATATTAAATGAGTTTAAAAATAAAATTTGTTCTTATTTAAATAAAGTTATTGTAATAATTGAAGATTATCAACTTAATAAAGGTTTAAAAATAAAAAATCCATTAGCTACTCCTAAATTTATTGGTGGTTTAAAAGTTTTATGTAAATATCTATTTAATTTAAATTATGTTTTACAATCGCCAGTTGTTAAGAAAAATTATATTTATAAAGGAAATATTAAAATGACAGAGCACGAACACGATGCTTGAAAACATTTACAATATTTTATAACAGAAGGAGTTGATAAAAATGGCACAAACAAAAAGTAATTTACTTAAAAAATCAATAACTAATAAATCTAAAATAAAAAAGTTAATAAATTAGAATTAACTGTTAGATTACATGAAAACCCAATTAAAACTAAAATTAAGGCACTGGTTGCTGCTGGTGTTGAAGTTGATGCTTGTTCTGCGAAATGTCAGTGAGAAGGATTAAATTACTCAACATTATCAATTTATAATCCGTCAGTTGTATCTGCTTTTTTGAAATTAAAAAAAGATGATGAGATAAAAATTAAAGGCTCAGTATTTAATCAGTTAAATATAAAAACTAAACGCTATTTTTTATCTTTTCGAGTCGATAGTTTCGAAATTATACAAAAAGCGATTAGAAAAAGAACAAATACAAATATTAAAAAATAGGAGGAAAAACAATGGCATTAAAAAATGTAAAATTTGTTCTTATTGATAAAAATAATGAACCTATTAAAAATGAAGATGGTAGTTTAGATATTAAAACTGCTGAAATTATTTTAGAAAATACTGTTGAAGTTGAAGAATTTAATGCAAGTAATTTAGAAAATAGTAATCAACAAATCAACGAACTACAAACAAAAAATACTGAATTAACTTCACAAATTGAAGAACAAACAATTCAATTAAAACAAATTGAAGTAATTGATTTTATTAATTCTTTAACTGATAATGAAGATTTTAAAAATGTTTTATTAAAATCTTATGATATTACTGATGATATTGAAATCATTAAAGTACAATTGCAGAGTGTTTATGATGAATTAATTAAGGTACAAACAGTTAATACTGGTGGCGTACCAAAATCAGAAAATAAAGAAAACAATATTTTAGATACAGACAATGTATTTAATAAATAAGAAAGAAGGTATAAAATTATGGCACAAAATCCACAAAGAATATTCGGCGATATTGTTAATCAAGCAACACAAAAAGATTGTGAATCATTTGACCAATGATATTTACAAACTTATCAACAAAAATTTAGCTGAGAGGCATTATTTGCGTGAAAAGAAGCAAATAAGTTTGGTTTAACATATAAAAGAAAGAAAAATATTAAATATAATGAAGGTATAGGAAAAGATAAAAAAGTATTTAATACTGATGACAGTCTTTTAAACTATACTGAAGTAAAGTTTGAAGATGGAACAGTTGAATTAGATACAATTTTAACTTTTGCTCGTAAATTAGACCCCGTAGAAAGTGATTTTAATCCCAATCTTTGGGCGGCTGATATTGAGCAAGCAATGGATACTGAAGTTGCTTATAAACGCAATAAAATTTTAGAAATTATTAATAAAGGAACTGTTACAACTATTCAAGGACAAAAATCAGATGATACAAATGCTTTACAAATCCACGATGAAATTATGGATAAAATATATGAAAATGGCTTTACCTCATCAGAAACAGTTGTCTTGGATTCGGCTGATTTTATTCGTGGAATTCGTAATAAATTACAGTTACAACTTGGCGCAAATGACCAAATAAATAGCGTAATTGAAACAAGTGGAGCAATGAAAACTGTTGAAGGAACAACATATTATATGGTTCCTAAAAAATTACCAATTATTAATAAAGATGGTTCAGAAGGAACAATTGAATTATTACCAAACGGAGTTAATGCAATTGCCTTTAAATTTAGTAAAAAATATGATCCTCTTATTTTACGCAAAAAAGACCATACTCCGCTAAGGGTTGGTGCTGCTGCGTTAGGTACTGGAATCGGTAATACTTTAATTATGGAAAGAGTTTTATATTTAGGTGGAGCAGTAGTTGAACCTAAAGGAATTATTAAACATATTGTTACAAAAATTGATATTAGTAAAATTAATAAAATAGATAAACCAACTATTCATGTTGCAGACCCAACAAAAGCAACAGCCGAACAGTTAAAACCACAATTTAAAGATGTTGTTTTAAAAGCAGTTAAAGCCGTAAATAGTTCTTTAACTGAAAGTGATTTTGATTACTTTATTGAAAGTAAAGGTGAAGATTGACCAATTAATATTACAAATGATAAAACTGTTTCTGTTCAAATTGAAGGTAAAAACAACGCTACTGGTCAAACATCTCCGATTGATGTTAAAATTAAAAATTCTTAATAGTACTAAAAAATAGTACTTTTTCGTTTGATAGATATGCCAATTAGAACATCTAAAACAGATCTTATTTATGCTGTTAAAAAAAATCCAACTAGATTGTCAATCCAACAACAAGAAAAAAATTTTGGTTTACAGTTATTAGAATTTTTAGGAATTCAAGTTTTAGCTCTTGGTTTATCAGTTTTAACTGGTGGTATTGCTTCGGCTGTTGGTCTTGGTACGGGATTATCTAATTTTGCCGCAGCATTTATCTCGTTTGGAGTAGAAACAGCAACCGATTTTGCCGTAAATCAAATATATGATAAATTAACATCAGAAGTAACAGCAAAAAGTACCGCCTTAAATTTGTTACCAGCAATTGGCGGTGTTGGTAAATTAACGCGTGCTGCTCGAACAACTAGAATTTTAAAATTAGCAAAAGAAACTAAATTACTTGAAAAATTAGGTGTAATAACTGCTAATAATTTAGAAGATGTTGTAAAACAAGTTACAGGCAAAAAGATTTTATCTGATAAATTAATATTTGATTTTTAAAAGCAGGCTAATAATGAAACTTTATTATATACATTTGGTAAATTGGCCCGAAATGATTTTTATAAAGGTTTTAAAGTTTCTAATTTAGAAACAATTAATAATTTATTAAAAATTGAGAAAAATATTCAAAAAATAAGCCCTACATTAGTTCAAAAAATACCGCGCGTAAATGAAAAAAAATGCTAATAAATTGTTATATGAATATGGATTAAATATTGATAAAATAAGCAAAATTAATACTAATGAGTGATATAACATTATGATTAATCTTCATAAAAAAGGTGTTGGTAAAAATCTACTATTAAATGCTAATTTAATGCGGAGCAGTAAAATATATAATAATAAATTATTAAATATTTTTCACCAAACACCAATTAAATTAAATAAAATTTTAAATCATTTAAACCCAAATTTTTATATTCAAAAAGTAACTAAAAAATTATTAGCTCCAATTGAAAAACAAATAATTACAATTAAACAAAAAGTAATTAATAAAATTACTGATAAAACTAAAAAAATATTCTCTAAATTTGAAACTAAAGCTATTAAAAAAGGCCAATTATTACCCTTTGCTTATGGTTCTGATGTTTTTTTAGCAGTAAAAATTGTTCCATTATCAGTTGCGGGAGAAGTTGCTTTAACAATATATTATAAAAATCCTAAATATGTCCCTATTGTCGTTATGACAACTTTAATCAAAGCAGAACAGTTTGTTTTGGCTCCTGAACCGTTTAAATTCTATATGAACAGTGAGTGGTTTATTGGTTGGGGATTTAAAAAAACAAGTTTGTTTAATTTAGTTTCTTTTGCCCCACTTGTTTATCAGCAAGTAGTAAAAGATAGTTTTAAAATATATCGGATAATTGCTAAGATATTAAAAATGCAAGAACAATTTAAAAATAACTTTAATAAAGATAAATTGTTAAATACGCTAGAAGATAGTGTGGTTACTAGTTTGTTAGGTAATGGACTAGTATTTCAAGCATATAAACAACTCAGAACAAAACAAGATTTAAACAAAACAATTAAAACAAAAACATTACTAAATAGTAAAAAATTTATATTAAAGAAAATATATTTTAAAAAAAGTAAATGATAAGGAGATGATTAAATGTTAAATGAATTATGACAAAATGTTACTTTGGAAAATTATAATAATTTTATTCCAATGACAGGTAAAATTACACAAGTTCCAGTTCGTTATAATAAGTTCTTTAAAGGTGATGTAGAATTATGATTTAAAACATTTGCTTTAAGAGCCCAAAATATGATTAATTCTTACTTAAACTATCCATTTTCAAAACTAAAGTTTGAAACATTTAAAGATCCATTATTAAAGAAAATTTGTATTAATATGGTGTTTATTACGATTGAGCATTGAACATTTAACCGCATTCCAATTGAATTTTTTACTTCGGCAAATATGAGTGTTGGTGATATTAATTATTCATCGCAAAATGACCCTATGATTACTTAACAAGGTCTATTGCCTACCTATGCAAAATCATTGGCTAATTTAACAACTTTAAAGAAAATGTTTCGTACTTTTCAAGAAGAAGGTATTGATTTAACAATGATTGATTTAGAAGCATATTATACTCAATTAGAAGTTGATGCTTTATTAGATAAACTTGTTATAGAAAAAATTAAAGATGAAAAACTTGCAAAAATAAAAGAAGAAATTTTAGATGAATTAAAAAAATCAATTGTTATACCAAAAGTTCCAGATTGAGAAATTGTTGATACTAGTGATTTTAAAGTTGGACAAAAAGGATATACTATTCCTAATTTTGATAAAGAAAATTATATTTATAGAATTTGAGCCTCAGGAAAAAATATCAAAGGAGATTTAAAAAGTCAAGGGATGTTGCAAACAAGGCATAGTTTTAGACAAACAATAGGTGTTATATATGATCAAATAGGTGTTAATAGTGCATGTTTAGCATTATCTATTAATCCTGATGAATTGATTAATATTGGAGTTAATGGTCCAGCAACATTTAGACCTTTGGGATTTGTGTTTATTGAAAGAAAAAAGGTAAATTAGAAAGGAGATGTTATTATGTCAAAAGTAAATATTAAAGATGTAATTATGTTTTTGAAAATCTTTGGAGTTTCATCATTGTTTTTTATCGCAGGAATTATTATTTGTTTTATAGGAGAAAAAACATTAGGTATTTCTTGACCGGCATATGTTATTGTTTCAGCAATGCTTATCGGAGCTGGAATTATAGTTTTGATTATTGAAACAATTAGATTTATCAAAACACATAACAAAAAACAAAAAGAAGATAGTATTGAAGATGTTATTAAAAAAGAAGAAACAAAATAAAGGGGAAGTTATAAATGGGATTGTTACCAGCAAAAAAGAAAATAAAAAAAGATTATGATATTGATAGTTATTATCTTAATTTAGCATCAACTATTACTAATCGTAAAAATGTTACTGTTCAAAAACATAATGAGATTTTAAAAAAAAGAATTTGTGAAGATAATGCTAATTTTTTAAATCCACGAGATTTAGAAATTAGCATTTATAATCCACTTACTAATCAACAATTAGATACTAAATTAATTAATAACTTTTTAAAGATGCAAGACTTTACTAATAAAAATTGATATAACGAATATAAAATTAATAAGAATGGTAGGGGTACATACTTTATTTTTGTTAATAATTCAAAACTTAATTTTATTACTATTGATTTTTACAATGACCAATATGATGAATTAGGTAATTTAGTATCTTGTACTTTTGATTATGACTCTTATATTAAAAATGACCAGAGTATTTTTATTACTGAAAAATTAGAGATTGATGCTGTAACTAAACAAGTTAAAGTTATTAGAAAGTTAAAAACACGATTATATAGTACTATTACCGACTTATATATTGATGATGCTAAATGAAATAACTATACAACTTTACAAAGAGAAGAAATATTACCACTTAATTTTATTCCAATTCAAATTATTCCTAATAACCCTAATTTTGAGCCTTCTGCTCGTTATGGTAAACAATTTGCTAGTATTTTAGATATTATTGCTGAAAAGATAATGTTAGATCCATTATTAAATAGTGGTAAATTTACTATTAATACTAACGGCGTGACTGGTGTAGTTGACCAAGAAATTAGTAAAATGCTAGCTTCATTTATTGAAAATGACTTGTTATTAGTTGAAGGAGACCCTGATAGTAATTTTCAACCAGTAGATTATATTGCGGGTAATTTTAAAGGTGAACAATTAACCAAAATATATGATTGATTATTAACTAATTACTATAAAATAAATCGCCATCATGTTCCCGCAATCGCCAAGGGCGCACAACAAACACAAGCAGAAGTTGCGGGAGTAAATATTCAAACAAACGCATCATATGAACAAATGATATATATTAGAGAAATTAAATTAACTGAATTCATTATTAAGTTAATTAAATATGATAATGCGATTTTAAACAGTAGAACATTCAATATTAAAAATATTGATGAGTTAATTGTTGATGTTCGCTTACCAGTAAATGCTACTTTAAACAGACAATTAAAAAACAACGAAACTATTATCAATATGCCTAATGAAGAAGGAGAACAAGAATAATGTTAAAACCATCTGAAAAAATGTTAGCACAATTAGCGGAAAATGATGAACCAATTGACTATTCAATCGATAGTATTCCGTTAGATTTTGCTGCTCAATCGCAGTACAGCAACCCTGACTTAGAACAATTATTTACTGAAGACCGTGCAAGAACCTTATATATTTATAAAATTAATAATATTGTTAAGACAAAGCAAAAACCAATCTTAAATTACTCTCAAAATAGCGTTAAAATAGGTTTTATTGACAAAGATGAATATATTAAAATAACTGGTTATGAAATTAGTGATTTTAACTTTAAATTACAAATTCAACAAAATACCACAGTCCAAGATAATAGCACAAGTTATGTTATGATTGATGAAAAAGATATTTTAATTAATGATATTTCAAAACAAGACAAAGAATTTTTAGAATCCTATGACTTAAAAATAGTATCTATTAATGAGCCAATTAGTGAAGATAACAAAAATGAATGTTATATCATTGAAGAATACAAAGGCCCTTATTCACCCGATGGTGTTAATATTATTAAATCTATGCATTTAGTTAAAATAACTGATTTTAAATGAAAAAACCAAAATAGTATTCATTTAGTATTACAAAAATCATTACCCGAAGACACAGTATTTACTGGGATTGAAATTAAATACCCTAAATCAATGTTATTTGGAAATATTAAGTGTTGAGGCAATGTTAATGGTGTTTATTCTTATCCATCATCAATAGTTGAAAACGCTAGTTTAGTACCTTTACTATCAATGCCAATTGAAACAAACCCTAATGTAAGAATATTTCAGTATTGATTTACTGAAAGTTTTTTACCATGAAGTATAGCCAAAAACTATATTCAAGGAAAAGATATTTTAGATTTGGTAAATAAAAATGGTTTAGAAAAAGTTTTATTAAATTATTTAACATATCGTTATAATTATGACCGTAAATTTCAAGGAGCAAAATACGATGAAAAAGGTAATCCTACCAATAAAGCGGCTGAACTGCGCCAAAAATTTGAAGGACAAAAACCAGAAGATGTAATTGATGGTTTATTTGAAAATTGAAAATTAGATAATTCCACATTTCTTAATGAAAATGTTGCAAAAGATTTAAACAAATTATTTATATGTTATCAAATTATACATATAGCAAGTATGCAATTAATAAAGGCTATAATGATGATATTAAATTAATTGCTCCTTATTATTTTAAACTAATTTCAAAACCAAATAGATTAGAAGAAGGATATTTTTATTTTTCAGATTGTCAAGTACAAATATATTCATTATATTTTGATTTTATTGGTTCTAATCCACCAATTACAGTAAATTATTGAAAAGAAATTAAAGCACAAGAAAAACCATTTAATCAAGTGGATAATAAATGATATTTTGCTATATGGAAACCTAATAATTCTATTTATTGAAAAATATCAAAATTTAAACACGATACAAATAAAGGAAAAAAAATGAGGATTGAGATCCATTAAAACCATATTATATTGATCTCTTTTTATGGGTTTTTGAAACAAAAGAACAAGATTTATTAATAGATGATCAATCAGAAGGTAAAATAGAACGAATTTTTTGAAATGAAGATAAGGGACGAAATTTTAAAGCAGTTTATCGTTGAAATGGTGGTGGTGAACCTCTTAAACCTTTAATTGATTCAAGTACTGGAAAAATTATTGATTGAAATTTAAAACAACAAATAAATGTTAATAATAACAAAGATAATGAAATTAAAGTAAGTGTTAAAAACAAAGATATTTCAGAAAATCCTATTTATCGATTAGAAGCAAATTTTTTTAATTGATTATCCGTAACAAATGAATTAGAAACAAATAACATTCCTTCTCTTATTCCATCAGAAATTAAATTATCTGATGGTGAATATGGGAAATATTTAACTAATTTAATTGTTTCTAATGACAAAATAGAAAACTATTTAAATTATTTTTCTGAATGATATAAATTACTTTATTCTAAAATAGATTGAATTAGTACAATCGAAGATTTAATTGATTATAGTATTAAAATAACTTTTGATAAAAACTATTTAATTTAAATCAAATTGAAATATCAGGTATATGAGGTTATGGTAATTATGAAATTACAATTTTTACTGAAAAAGAACAAATTAATATTAATAATTTACAACTATTTAATAAAAATAATGAAAAATTATCATTAATTATATTAGAAATATAAAAAGTCATTTATTAAAATGACTTTTTATTATTCATTAACTTTTACATTACCGGTTTTATCAATAATTAAATTAGGTACATTAGTATCTTCTAAATTTCAACGATAAACTGCTTTAAAATTTCGTCCCTTATCTTCATTTCAAAAAATTCGTTCTATTTTACCTTCTGATTGATCATCTATTAATAAATCTTGTTCTTTTGTTTCAAAAACCCATAAAAAGAGATCAATATAATATGGTTTTAATGGATCTCAATCCTCATTTTTTTCCTTTATTTGTATCGTGTTTAAATTTTGATATTTTTCAATAAATAGAATTATTAGGTTTCCATATAGCAAAATATCATTTATTATCCACTTGATTAAATGGTTTTTCTTGATATGCTATTCATTCTAAAATACCATTTTTTGTTTTTATATTATTTTTTTCTTTTAGTTTATTTAATTGTTCCTCGATATATTGTGGTGTATTACAGGCAACTAAACTGGCTGTACTTGTTCCTATTAAAGTGATTGTTCCCAAAAGACTTAATTTATTTTTCATATCGTGTTTATAATTAATTCTTTACTACCACTATATCTGTTTTTTTATTTTTAAATGTTACATTTTTTTCTTCCGAATTTAAGGGAATAGCTTCCCCAATCTCAGTCTGATGCATAATTATTTCTTTTTTACTTTTAATATCATAGTAAAAATTTATACTATTATCATTATTTATTTTTATTTTTGAGGGTAAAATTTCATTTTCAAATAAACTAAGCATAGCATCTTTAATTGAAATATTAACTATTATTTCATTATTATTTTTATCAATTAATTTTGCACTAACCATACCTTCAATTTTTTGATAATAATTTAAAATAAGCTCTATATTATTTTGTAAAGAAGTAACATAAACTGAAATTTTACTATGTGGTGGCACCTTTACTGGTTGAGATGGAACAGTTATTGTTGTAGTGTTTGTGGTTGTTTTAATTTCTGTTTCAGAAGAATTTGAAGTATCTGTTATAGTATAAGTTTTTGACTTCCCTCATGTATAACCACCACCAGCTTCAACTGCAACTTCAAGTTTTGCACCAAAAACAACAGGGACACCAGCATTACTACTAGCTTTTGCTGTAACTTTAGTATTTACATTTGTACTTCAATTATCAGTATTTGATGTTGTTTCTGATTTAGAAAATCAATTCATTTTTTGAAATGTATTTGTTTCTGTTAATTGTTTAGAACAAGAAACTGTATTTTGAATTTGTTCAATACTACTATTATTTATAAATGTTGAGTTAGAATCTTTACAAATATCATTAAGATCTTGTTCTAAATTATATGATTTATTTTTTTGTGTTTCTTCTAAAACAAGTTCAGATTCTGTTAAATTTTTTAAATTAATATTTAAAATCTGTTTAATTTCAGAATTAGGATTTTGTTTTTTATGATATAAATATAACCCTCTTTTTACTTGATCTCTCATATTAATAATTTTAGATTCAATTAATTGCAATGTATCATATTCATAAACTTTATTATCTTTTGAACCAAAGTATAATTTATTATTTAAAACTACACCGGAAGAAATGGCATTAATATTTGCTGTAATTACAATTTTTTGTTTTTCAGTTGTATGATCATATTCATAAACACTTCCATCATAAGAACTAAAATACAATTTATTATTTAAAGCTACACCGGAAGAAAAAACACTCCCATTTGTTGTAATTACAACTTTTTGTTGTTCAGTTTCAGGATTATATTCATAAACATTATGATCAAAAGAACCAAAGTATAATTTATTATTTAAAACTACACCGGAAGAAATAATACTTTTATTTGTTATAATAACAATTTCTGAAATTCCAACAATATTATTTTTTTTATTATCTTGTCTTTTTACTCTATTTAATTTTTCTAAATTATTTTTTTGTGAATAATTAACTTTACTAATTTCTAATTTAGTTTCTTCTTTTTGATAGGGGCTAGCAGCAATTGTTGTTGGTACAGCGGTTCCACCAATAGTTAATAGACTTAATAAACTTAAAAGTTTTTTCATTTTATATAATTTCCTTTCTTTCATCTTGAAACTTTTTTTCAAGATCTATTGACATTATATATATATATATACAAGCACTTTTTAAACATATTTGAGAAAGGAAGTTATTTAAATGATTATTATTGTGATTATATTGTACTAATCTGGGCTCGCGGTGATTTTCATAAGTTTTGCGAAAAATGCCTTAAAGTTTAAAAAAACTTTTGCCGCGCTTTTCAAAATACTTGGGAAAAATTCTAAGCGTTAAGCGAAGAATTTTATAAAGGTTCCCAAATTTGTTTGAAAGAACCTCAAAATCTTTTTTAACTTGTAAGTCATTTTATCACAAAAATTTAAGAAAATCAACCGCTCGCCCAAAACCTAAAAAATCTGCTATTACAGATTTAATAAAAATATAGATAAAAATTAATTGAAATATTCTCTAATTTTATTTCAATAATATTATAATACATTTTATATACCCATTTTAAAGCGATACGGATAAGAACCATAAAACAAAGCATCATATGGATCGTGGTACATTTTACTGTCGGGTGTGTTTGTTTTGGTATCGCTAAATCTTAATTCACTAATACACTTATCTAAAAATGGGAAGTTATATAATATACCATATATTTTGCCTTGAACAAACATTTTTCTTATTCATGTTACACGATTAATTATTCCCGCTTCTTTATTAAGGGATGTCTGATGTTTTTTGGCTTTAAACATCTTAATTTTATAACCTAAATAAGGGTAAATATCTTCTTGTAATTTTTGCATAAAGTCATGAGCATTAATATCATAATGAAATGTAGCATATTCAAAACCATCAAATTTATCAAAACAGTTAATTATTCATTGTCCGTAATGTTCAACTATTTCATTTAAATTCATTGCGTTTTTTGGGGTAACAACATTTTCTTTAATTAAATATTTATCATATTCATTATTTTCATTAATTTTATAACCACTAAATAAAAATACTGTATGGTCTTCACTACCATTAGCATAATCAACACCAATTGAATAACTATCAAATTGATATTGTTTTGTATTTGTATTATAAAAATCTTGTAAATTATACTCTTTAATATATTTACGATAATTTCGTAAAACATAAATACTGGGGTCATTATCGTTATATTTAAAACCGTAATATTCAAGTTCAAATAAATCGGGTCGTTCTTCTTTATTTGCTAAAACAATTTTTTTGGTAATATCAGGTATTTTATTTCAAACAGCCCCCATAGTTAAACGCAAATTAAAAATACCCAAACCATTAAATGCTTGTTTGTTTTCTGAATATACCTGATTGTGTTCTTTTAAAATATTTTTAATTCTTTCATTTAAAGGTAAATATGGCGTTACAAATTTTTCATAAAAGATATGGTATTTATCAAAAGGATTAAAGGTAAATTGATTAGAATATGTTTTATAAAAATATGTTGTAACTGTTATATATTGTTTTGCTATGTTGTCTCATTCTTGAAATGTCCAAGATAATTCTTTTACTGGAATAGGATTATCTAAATTATATTGTTCATTATCATTTTCATCCGTGTATTTTTCGTAAGACACTTTTAAACTTTTAGAACGAAACATTGAAACTCTTAAATTATTATATCTTTTATCTAGTTCTTTATCAGTTAAGATTTCTTTTTCTTTAGCATGTATCATTTCGTCAGTTCATGCTGATATAATACCACTACCTTTACCAACTTTCCCCATAATTTTATTACCATTAGCATAACCCGCAAAAGTAATTCGAACACCACTAGGAAAAACAATTTCGCCACCTTCTTTAACATTTTTAGGTCAAACAATACCATTTTCATTGTCATACCCTATATCAATCCCATATTTATCATATAGATAGTTGCAGACATTAATTGTATCGCCAAATGTAGTATCTTCGTGGGTATTGGCATATCTTCGTAAAATGTTAGATGAAGCATCGGTAAAATTACAAGCAAAAAATAATTTTTCTGCTAGGTGATTTCATGTCTTATTAGTACCACCCCCCGCTGAGACAAACTTAAAAAAACATGGCGAAGTAAAATATTGGGCATAACTATCACCAACAAAATCTTTAAATACTTCTCAATCAAAACCAAAATTATAGTCACTAAAATTTAAATTATATTTTTTATTTAAATGTTCATAACTAGTAATTCGTTTTTTATTATTAATTTTACTAAATTCTTGCATATTTATTGACCTCTTTATTTTATATATAATACATTATAAGAAAAAATGAAAGGAATTTGTATAAAAATGAGAAAATTTAAACATTTAACATTTGATGAACGAGATTTATTTAAAGATTTATTATTATCTGATACTTGTAAAAAGAAAAATGGCACAATTAATTTATCTGAAATATCACGACAAACGGGTCGTGGAGTTAATACTGTTAAAAGAGAAATTAAGCGATTTAAAAATATACAATATTATAATCCATATCAAGCACAAAAAGATTATAAACAAAAACGTAAAAAATGCATTAAAAAACTACCTAAATTTACAAAAGAGCAGTTAGATTTTATTAAAATAAGACTTAATAAATACCACGATACACCCGAACAATTAATTTATCGTTATTTCTTGGAATTTGGTGTTAAATTTCCTGTTTGTGTTAAAACATTGTATAAATGAATTCGCTTAGGTGAATTTGGATTAAAAAAAGAAAATTTACCCCATCGTGGTAAAAAATACAAAACAAAAGGAAAAACTGATAATCGTGGTAAATTAACTAACTTTAAATCAATTTGAGATATTGAAAATAAAGTTTCTAATGTTGTATGATTTGAAATGGATACTGTTGTAGGAAAATACCATCAATCTAGTAATTTAGTTTTAGTAGAACAATCAAGTAAAAATTATTTTGTAATGAAATTAAAAAATAATACTGCTAATGAAGTTTTAGAAAAATTTAAAGATATTGCTAAAAATAATAATTTAATTGGAAAAATTAAAGGAATAATAACAGATCGTGGAAAAGAATTTAGTAAATGAAGAGAAATGAAAATATTTGCTGAAACACAAGTTTATTTTTGTGACCCCGGTAAACCACAACAAAAACCATTAATTGAGCATATGAACGGTGAATTTAGATATTGACTTTCTAAGGGAATTGATTTTAATAATATTAGTCAAAAAATGATAGATTGAGTAGTTAATGTTATAAATGATAAACTCCGACCATGTTTAAATTGATTAAGTGCAAAGACAATGTTTTTACAAAATTTTAAATAAATTTATTAGTTAAAATTTAATAAATTATTTTTAGTGCGCTTAAATATGAATAAAATAAGATAAAATTACAAAAATTTAATTTTTTCTGAAAAAGTTGTTGCAATTTATTAAAAATATTTTATTATTAACTTAACAAGATATAAATTTGCCGTTTATATATACACAGCGCCAATTTAGAATTATTTAATAAGAATAATGAAAAAATATCATTAATTACATTAGAAATATAAAAAGTTATTTAGGTTTATAAACCTAAATAACTTTTTAATTTATTTTCAACATTTTTATTTGGTTCATCGTCATTATTTCAACGATAAACTGATTTAAAATAAGTTCCATTATCTTTATTTTAATCATAACTTACAAATCCATTTTTATAAATAAATAAATCACCGCCAAAATGTGATGTTTTAAGTTCATATTTATCATACTTATCTAAAACTTTTTCTTTTTGTTCAAAATGTTTAAATTTAATAATGTGTCAATCATTATTTTCATTACCACGCCAAACAACAAAATAATATTTATTATCAACTTTTTTAAATGGTTTTTCTTGTGGTGCTATTCATTCTAAAATATTTCCATTTATATTTATATTATTTTTTTCCTTTTTTTTTTTTTTTAATTCATCTTCGGTATATTGTGGTGTATTACAAGCAACTAAACTGGTTGTATTTGTTCCAATTAAAGTGATTGTACATAAAAAAGTTAATATTTTTTTCATATTTTTATTCTTCTTCAATTATAAAATAACTGCCCACAGTATTTGTAATAATTTTTCAACCATGATTATGATTAGATAAAAAATGATTATTTATTTCTTGAAAATGATTGTAAAGAATATTGATTAAAGTATTAATATCATTATCAGTAATTGATCCGCCTCAGCCGCTATGATCTTCTTTATGAAAATTACTAATTTTTGATTTGATTTTATTTTTAAATTGTTGATAATTATTTGCATTTTCTTGATAAATTTGTTTAATTTTATTTCATTCATTGATATTAATATCTAATTTTAGTTGATCATGAGCTAAAAATTTATAGTATTTTTCAATTTCATTATATTGATTATGTGATTCATGTTTAACTATTGTATGATTAGAATTAATTCATCAAAGAATAGCAGTTCCTGCAATTACTAATCCCCCAATTATTAATGATAAACCTAAAGTTTCGGGAGCTAATGCTGCCGCAGTACCAGCTTCTGTTCCAATAAATGCCCCTTCAGTGACCACAACTGCGGATTCTTCTGCAACTGATAAAGTTTCAGCCGCTGTTAAACCTTCTGCTACAGTACTTTCTGATAAAAGTGGGGTCATTTCTACTGCTTCCCCCGTTTCTGATGAAACGACAGTACGAGTGATTGATAAGCCTTTTATTGGTGATATTCCGGTCATTTTTGAAATACCTAAAATTCCAGCACCAGAAATTCCAGTAGAGGTAAGTCCTAAACCAACATCTCTTAATTTATCTTTAAATGCTTTTTGTTCATTTTTGGGTAATGATTGATAATGTTGATTGATTTCATTTAATTTTTTTTGTTTAGATTGTTTTGATAAATTATTAAATTTATTAATAATATCTTTTATTTTTTGATTGTTATTCGAATTTGAATCATTATCTTTTTCATTATCACTAATTTTAATTAAATTTTTTTTATCTTTATAATTTAAAGTAAAGAAAACTTCTAAATTTCCTATATATCTAGAATTTTGATTAGGTATTATTATTGCTGATGTAGTTGTTATATTTGAAATTGAAATTTGATTTCTATTTATATTAACATTTAATTCAATAAAACGATTTAAAATAGTATCTGATAAATTATCTTGTAATTCACCTAAATTTGTATTTAATAAAAGATTGTTTAAATTTCTTGGTGGCTTTTGGGGGGCAACATTACTTTTAATATTTCTTTGACTTTTAGGTAAAACTGTTGCATATAAAGGTTCTTTTGTTTTAGTTGGCGGAGTTGGTGGTGCTATTTTTGGTCTTTGTATTTTTTTATTTTTCTGAGTTGTTATTCCACTATTATCAACTTGTTTGATATTTGAATTATCAAAAAATCTTGAATTTCCAACTAATCTACCATTATTTTCTATAGAACTATTACTTGTATTTGGCAAAACATTTTTACACTCTCAATTAGAAGAAGAATCATAACTTTCTTCATTAGAAGGAGTATAAAAACAAGAATGACCAACTATTTTAGTACCAACAGAAGAAGCAAGTTGAAAACCAACTCACATATAATCATCAGAATTTTCATTATTATTTCATATAACTCTTGCACTAATTTCTGAAATATTAGTAATCTTTATATTTCTTTTTTGTATTTTTTTATTTAATTCACAAATTTTATTTAAAATTGTTTCTTCATCATTTTTATCTAAAATACCTAAAAATCAAGTTTTTAATAAATCATTTAGTTTTTTATCATTTTCTCGTTTATTTCTAATTATTTTTTTTAAATTAATTTTTTGTGAATAATTAATATTATCAACACTTTTTTTGTAATGACTAGTGGCAATTGTTGTTGTAGCACTTCCACCAATAGTTAATACACTTAATAAACTAAGTAATTTTTTCATACTTGTTTTTCTCCTTTTCTTAATCTTGAAATTTTTTATCAAGATATGCTTGCATTATATATAATGCAAGTCAAGTATTTTAATATATGGCGCTGTGTATATATAAACGGCAAATTTATATCTTGTTAAGTTAATAATAAAATATTTTTAATAAATTGCAACAACTTTTTCAGAAAAAATTAAATTTTTGTAATTTTATCTTATTTTATTCATATTTAAGCACACTAAAAAATAATTTATTAAATTTTAACTAATAAATTTATTTAAAATTTTGTAAAAACATTGTCTTTACACTTAGTTAATTTAAACATGGTCGGAGTTTATCATTTATAACATTAACTACTCAATCTATCATTTTTTGACTAATATTATTAAAATCAATTCCCTTAGAAAGTCAATATCTAAATTCACCGTTCATATGCTCAATTAATGGTTTTTGTTGTGGTTTACCGGGGTCACAAAAATAAACTTGTGTTTCAGCAAATATTTCCATTTCTTTTCATTTACTAAATTCTTTTCCACGATCTGTTATTATTCCTTTAATTTTTCCAATTAAATTATTATTTTTAGCAATATCTTTAAATTTTTCTAAAACTTCATTAGCAGTATTATTTTTTAATTTCATTACAAAATAATTTTTACTTGATTGTTCTACTAAAACTAAATTACTAGATTGATGGTCTTTTCCTACAACAGTATCCATTTCAAATCATACAACATTAGAAACTTTATTTTCAATATCTCAAATTGATTTAAAGTTAGTTAATTTACCACGATTATCAGTTTTTCCTTTTGTTTTATATTTTTTACCACGATGGGGTAAATTTTCTTTTTTTAATCCAAATTCACCTAAGCGAATTCATTTATACAATGTTTTAACACATGCAGGAAATTTAACACCAAACTCCAAGAAATAATGATAAATTAATTGTTCGGGTGTATCGTGGTATTTATTAAATCTTATTTTAATAAAATCTAACTGCTCTTTTGTAAATTTAGGTAGTTTTTTAATGCATTTTTTACGTTTTTGTTTATAATCTTTTTGTGCTTGATATGGATTATAATCTTGTATATTTTTAAATCGCTTAATTTCTCTTTTAACAGTATTAACTCCACGACCCGTTTGTCGTGATATTTCAGATAAATTAATTGTGCCATTTTTCTTTTTACAAGTATCAGATAATAATAAATCTTTAAATAAATCTCGTTCATCAAATATTAAATGTTTAAATTTTCTCATTTTTATACAAATTTCTTTCATTTTTTCTTATAATGTATTATATATAAAATAAAGAGGTCAATAAATATGCAAGAATTTAGTAAAATTAATAACAAAAAACGAATTACTAGTTATAAACATTTAAATAAAAAATATGATTTAAATTTTAGTGACTATAATTTTGGTTTTGATTGAGAAGTATTTAAAGACTTTGTTGGAGATAGTTATGCCCGATATTTTACTTCGCCAAGTTTTTTTAAGCTTGTTTCAGCGGGGGGTGGTACTAATAAAACATGAAATCATTTAGTAGAAAAATTATTTTTTGCTTGTAATTTTACTGATGCTTCGTCGGTCATTTTACGAAGATATGCCAACACCCACGAAGATACTACATTTGGCGATACAATTAATGTCTGTAACTATCTATATGATAAATATGGGATTGATATAGGACCCGACAATGAAAATGGCATTGTTTGACCTAAAAATGTTAAAGAAGGTGGCGAAATTGTTTTTCCTAGTGGTGTTCGAATTACTTTTGCGGGTTATGCTAATGGTAATAAAATTATGGGGAAAGTTGGTAAAGGTAGTGGTATTATATCAGCATGAACTGACGAAATGATACATGCTGAAGAAAAAGAAATCTTAACTGATAAAGAACTAGATAAAAGATATAATAATTTAAGAGTTTCAATGTTTCGTTCTAAAAGTTTAAAAGTGTCTTACGAAAAATACACGGATGAAAATGATAATGAACAATATAATTTAGATAATCCTATTCCAGTAAAAGAATTATCTTGGACATTTCAATAATGAGACAACAAAGCAAAACAATATATAACAGTTACAACATATTTTTATAAAACATATTCTAATCAATTTACCTTTAATCCTTTTGATAAATACCATATCTTTTATAAAAAATTTGTAACGCCATATTTACCTTTAAATGAAAGAATTAAAAATATTTTAAAAGAACACAATCAGGTATATTCAGAAAACAAACAAGCATTTAATGGTTTGGGTATTTTTAATTTGCGTTTAACTATGGGGGCTGTTTGAAATAAAATACCTGATATTACCAAAAAAATTGTTTTAGCAAATAAAGAAGAACGACCCGATTTATTTGAACTTGAATATTACGGTTTTGAATATAACGATAATGACCCCAGTATTTATGTTTTACGAAATTATCGTAAATATATTAAAGAGTATAATTTACAAGATTTTTATAATACAAATACAAAACAATATCAATTTGATAGTTATTCAATTGGTGTTGATTATGCTAATGGTAGTGAAGACCATACAGTATTTTTATTTAGTGGTTATAAAATTAATGAAAATAATGAATATGATAAATATTTAATTAAAGAAAATGTTGTTACCCCAAAAAACGCAATGAATTTAAATGAAATAGTTGAACATTACGGGCAATGAATAATTAACTGTTTTGATAAATTTGATGGTTTTGAATATGCTACATTTCATTATGATATTAATGCTCATGACTTTATGCAAAAATTACAAGAAGATATTTACCCTTATTTAGGTTATAAAATTAAGATGTTTAAAGCCAAAAAACATCAGACATCCCTTAATAAAGAAGCGGGAATAATTAATCGTGTAACATGAATAAGAAAAATGTTTGTTCAAGGCAAAATATATGGTATATTATATAACTTCCCATTTTTAGATAAGTGTATTAGTGAATTAAGATTTAGCGATACCAAAACAAACACACCCGACAGTAAAATGTACCACGATCCATATGATGCTTTGTTTTATGGTTCTTATCCGTATCGCTTTAAAATGGGTATATAAAATGTATTATAATATTATTGAAATAAAATTAGAGAATATTTCAATTAATTTTTATCTATATTTTTATTAAATCTGTAATAGCAGATTTTTTTAGGTTTTGGGCGAGCGATTGATTTTCTTAAATTTTTGTGATAAAATGACTTACAAGTTAAAAAAGATTTTGAGATTCTTTCAAACAAATTTAGGAACCTTTATAAAATTCTTCGCTTAGCGCTTAGAATTTTTCCCAAGTATTTTGAAAAGGCTTGCAAAAGTTTTTTTAAACTTTAAGGCGTTTTTCACAAACTTATGAAAATAACCGCGAGCCCAGATTAGTAATAAAATATAATTACAATAACAATCATTCTAAACAATCTCCTTTCTAAAACATATTTAAAAATGCTTGACTTGTATATATATATATATATATATAATGTCAATAGATCTTGAAAAAAAGTTTCAAGATGAAAGAAAGGAAATTATATAAAATGAAAAAACTTTTAAGTTTATTAAGTGTATTAACTATTAGTGGAACTGCTGTACCAACAAAAATTGCCGCTAGTCCTTATCAAAAAGAAGAAACTAAATTAGAAAATAATGAAATTAGTTATTTACAAACAAATAATTTAAAAAATTTAAATAGAGTTAAAA
The DNA here is from genome assembly GCF_964020235.1 of Spiroplasma endosymbiont of Seladonia tumulorum. Classification (NCBI taxonomy): domain Bacteria; kingdom Bacillati; phylum Mycoplasmatota; class Mollicutes; order Entomoplasmatales; family Spiroplasmataceae; genus Spiroplasma; species Spiroplasma endosymbiont of Seladonia tumulorum. Next base: position 711,809 of record NZ_OZ026545.1, read on the forward strand.
GACAAGAAATAACATATCCAATATTAGATGATGTGTTAATTGATTTAAGAAAAACTAGCATGAAAAAACCAATGCAATTTCAAACAACTAATGCATGATGTGTTATTGCAGTTTTAAAAAATATATTTGATAATAATATTCTTAATAATAAAGATCTTAAAGAAATGGAACAAGAAGAAATTGCAAGTTTTTTTCCAAACAATGCAAATGATGGTGCTTCATTATCAAAGGTAATTGAAATATTAAACACAAACCCGATAATTCAGGAAAATTTGGGATTTAATTTAAATAAAATTGATTTAACTCGATTATTTTGAAATAGATTAAATGATATAGAAAAAAGAATGTGGATAAGACATTTAATATGGGAATCTCTTTCTAGACAATCTCCTATTATGTTTGGTGGTTTATTTGATGACGACGAATATGATGATAAAGGATGTGATAGCTCTTATCATGCTGCATTAATTGTTGGAATCAAACCAAATAAAGAAAATATACTTGAAGATACTTATTATGTTAGAGATCCATGAAGAGACGGTGAAGCTGAATTTATTCCAGATCAAACTACAGAAATTTCAATGACGGGGGAACAAATTTTTAATATTTTATTTAATCAAATAGAAAACGGTATCGTATTAATTCATGAAGATGTTTTTCAATTATTTTGTGAAAAAGCTATTAGTATTTTTTCATCAATTTGAGAAATGGCAGAACCAGAATTAATAGCAGCTATAGTATAGTAGAATTAAAATATGAAAAAAATATTAAGTCTTTTGGGAGCAATCACTTTAATAGGAACAAGTATAACAAATTTAGTTGCTTGTAATCATTTTACACAACAAGAGCTAGAAAAAATAAAAGAAGATAATAGCAAAATTATAAATGATATTAAATTAGAATGAATGGCACCACAAGAAAAACCTTTTAAACAATTAGACAATAAATATTATTTTGTAGTTTGGCGTGGTAATAAAAAGGATGATTGAAGAATTATTAAATTAATACATAATGAATTAAAAATAGGAAAAATATTCGATAAGTATAATCAATATACATTAGAATTAAGACAAGAAACTGGTTATCCATTTGATTTTACTTTATATGTTAGATATTCATCTTCTTGAGCCCCAGCAGATTGAGAATCAGATAATGGCACATACTTTAAATCAGTTTATCGCTGAAATTCAGATAAAAATATTCCTAATTTAGTTGTTGATTCTAAAACTGGTGAAATAAAAGATGAGAGTTAAGAAATATAAAAACTTATTTAATTAATTAAATAAGTTTTTATATTTCTAGTATAATTAAAGATATTTTTTCGTTGTTTTTATTAAATAATTGTAAATTATTAATATTAATTTGTTCTTTTATAGGTGGATAAGAAAATATTATACTATTTGATTGTTTTTAAAAATCAATAACTGCTTTATTTGAATATGATTTCTCATCTTCAACACCGTTTTTTCAAAGATATCACACATTTTCTTCTATTAACTGAAGATATGTATTTCTATCTTTACCACTAACTTTGGTTCCTATAGGACAACTTTTAATTAATTCTAAGTTAATATCTTTTTCTTTAATAATTTTTTTTGTTTGGTTTTTCAATAAAAATATTTATATCATAATTTCCATAACCCCATATACCAGATATTTCAATTTGATTTAAAGTAAATAATTTTTTATCAAAAGTTATTTTAATACTATAATCAATTAAATATTCGATTGTATTAATTCAATCTATTTTAGAATAAAGTAATTTATATCATTGTGAAAAATAGTTTAAATAATTTTCTATTTTGTCATTAGAAACAATTAAATTTGTTAAATATTTACCATATTCGCCATCTGATAATTTAATTTCAGCAGGAATAAGAGAAGGAATATTGTTTGTTTTTAATTCATTTGTTATTGATAATCAATTAAAATAATTTGTTTCTAGTTGATAAACAGAGTTTTCTGAAATATCTTTGTTTTTAACAGTTACTTTAATTTCATCATTGTTATTATTTTGTTTTTTTAAATTTCAATTTGTAATTTGTCCAGTTTTTTTGTCAATAATTGGTGCATTTGGTTCACTGTTATTATTTCAGTGATAAACTGATTTAAAATAAGTTCCATTATCTTTATTTCAATCATAACTTACAAATCCATTTTTATAAATAAATAAATCACCGCCAAAATGTGATGTTTTAAGTTCATATTTATCATACTTATCTAAAACTTTTTCTTTTTGTTCAAAATGTTTAAATTTAATAATGTGTCAATAATTATTTTCATTACCACGCCAAACTACAAAATAATATTTATTGTCTAATTGTTTAAAAGGTTTTTCACTTGCATAAACTTCTTCTCAATAATTTTTAGGTGGAGTAGGTCCACCAGAAAAATTAAAATATGATGAATTTAATAGTACTTGACAATCTTTAAATTCTCAATAACCATCTTCTATTTTATTGGGAGTTGAAGTTAATTCAAAATAATAAGGAGAAAACAATTTAATATCGTCATTATAACCTTTATTAATTGCATATTTACTATAAGTAAAGTTTGATAACATATAGATAATTTGTTTAAATCTTTTGACAGCATTATCGTTTAAAGATTTATAATTATCTAATTTTCAGTTTTCAAATAAACCATCAATTACATCTTCGGGTTTTTGTCCTTCGAATTTTTGACGTAATTCTGCTGCTTTATTAGAGGGGTTACCTTTTTCATCATACTTTGCTTCTTGAAATTTTCTATCATAATTATAACGATATGTTAAATAATTTAATAAAACAATATTTAATTCTTTAACATCTAATAAACCTAGTATATCTTTACCTTTAATATAGTTTTTGGCAATACTTCATGGTAAAAAACTTTCGGTAAATCAATATTGAAATACTCTTAAATTAGGGTTTGTTTCAATGGGCATTGATAACAATGGCACTAAATTAGCATTTTCAATATTTGATGATGGATGAGAATAAACACCATTAACATTACCTCAACACTTAATATTACCAAATAACATTGATTTAGGATATTTAATTTCAATACCAGTAAATACCGTATCTTCGGGCAATGATTTTTGTAATACTAAATGAATGCTATTTTGATTTTTTCATTTAAAATCAGTTATTTTAACTAAATGCATAGATTTAATAATATTAACACCATCAGGTGAATAAGGGCGTTTGTATTCTTCAATGATATAACATTCATTTTTGTTATCTTCACTAATTGGCTCATTAATAGATACTATTTTTAAGTCATAGGCTTCTAAAAATTCTTTGTCTTGTTTTGAAATATCATTAATTAAAATATCTTTTTCATCAATCATAACATAACTTGTGCTATTATCTTGGACTGTGGTATTTTGTTGAATTTGTAATTTAAAGTTAAAATCACTAATTTCATAACCAGTTATTTTAATATATTCATCTTTGTCAATAAAACCTATTTTAACGCTATTTTGAGAGTAATTTAAGATTGGTTTTTGCTTTGTCTTAACAAGATTATTAATTTTATAAATATATAAGGTTCTTGCACGGTCTTCAGTAAATAATTGTTCTAAGTCAGGGTTGCTGTACTGCAATTGATTAGCAAAATCTAACGGAATACTATCGATTGAATAGTCAATTGGTTCATCATTTTCCGCTAATTGTGCTAACATTTTTTCAGATGGTTTTAACATTATTCTTGTTCTCCTTCTTCGTTGGGCATATTGATAATAGTTTCGTTGTTTTTTAGTTGTCTGTTTAAAGTAGCATTTACTGGTAAGCGAACATCAATAATTAACTCATCAATATTTTTAATATTGAATGTTCTACTGTTTAAAATCGCATTATCATATTTAATTAACTTAATAATAAATTCAGTTAATTTAATTTCTCTAATATATATCATTTGTTCGTATGATGCGTTTGTTTGAATATTTACACCAGCAACTTCCGCCCGAGTTTGTTGGGCTCCCTTAGCGATTGCGGGAACATGATGGCGATTTATTTTATAGTAATTTGTTAATAATCAATCATATATTTTAGTTAATTGCTCACCTTTAAAATTACCAGCAATATAGTCTACTGGTTGAAAATTACTATCAGGGTCTCCTTCAACTAATAACAAATCATTTTCAATAAATGATGCCAGCATTTTACTAATTTCTTGGTCAACCACACCAGTAACTCCATTAGTATTAATAGTAAATTTACCACTATTTAATAATGGATCTAACATTATCTTTTCAGCAATAATATCTAAAATACTAGCAAATTGTTTACCATAACGAGCAGAAGGCTCAAAATTAGGGTTATTAGGAATAGTTTGAATTGGAATAAAATTAAGTGGTAATATTTCTTCTCTTTGTAAAGTTGTATAGTTATTTCATTTAGCATCATCAATATATAAGTCGGTAATAGTACTATATAATCGTGTTTTTAACTTTCTAATAACTTTAACTTGTTTAGTTACAGCATCAATCTCTAATTTTTCAGTAATAAAAATACTCTGGTCATTTTTAATATAAGGGTCATAATCAAAAGTGCAAGATACTAAATTACCTAATTCTTCATACCGGTCATTGTAAAAATCAATAGTAATAAAATTAAGTTTTGAATTATTAGCAAAAATAAAATATGCACCTTTACCATTCTTATTAATTTTATATTCGTTATATCAATTCTTATTGGTAAAGTCCTGCATTTTTTAAAAGCTATTAATTAATTTAGTATCTATTTTTTGATTAGTAAGTGGGTTATAAATGCTAATTTCTAAATCTCGCGGATTTAAAAAATTAGCATTATCTTCACAAATTCTTTTTTCTAAAATCTTATTATGTTTTTGAACAGTAACATTTTTACGATTAGTAATCGTTGATGCTAAATTAAGATAATAACTATCAATATCATATTCTTTTTTTAATTTCTTTTTTGCTGGCAACAATCCCATTTATAACACCTCTTTATTTTGTTTCTTCTTTTTTAATAACATCTTCAATACTATCTTGTTTTTGTTGTTTGTTATGAGTTTTGATAAATCTAATAGTTTCAATAATTAAAACTATAATTCCTGCTCCAATAAGCATTGCTGAAACAATAACATATGCTGGTCAAGAAATACCCAATGTTTTTTCTCCGATAAAACAAATAATAATTCCGGCAATAAAAAACAATGATGAAACTCCAAAGATTTTCAAAAACATAATCATATCTTTAATAGTTACTTTTGGCATAATACCATCTCCTTCCTAACTTACTTTTTTTTCTTTCAATACACAATCCTTTAATTTCAACACTATTTGATATTGATGATAATTTAAACTCACCGTTGGAAAATAATTGAATGGTAATTCAACGACTTGGATTATTTCCATATGATATTCCACTTGCTAATTGACCTTTAAAGTTTATATGCGTAATTATATATAGTTCTATCTCAAGCGTTGTATAACACCATAAACGATAATAATATTCTGACTTATTAAAATTTTTAATTTTATATCCTTTAGAATCTTGAACAAAATCACTAGTATCAACAACTTTTCAATCATTTGATATTTTAGGTAAATCTTTTTTCTGTAAATAAAATTTATCTAAATATTTAGTAGTACCAAATGTATCATCAGTACTTTCAATTCCCGCAACTGTACTATCAATAATTATATAATCAGCAGTATTTTTATCACCTTCAAAACTAGGGTCTCAAATTCTTAATTCCCCGTTTTCAGCATTAACACGACCACTACTATTAGGTAATAAAGTTATTTTATTTTGTTTTAAATCTGAAACCATTAATTCATCAGCAGTATTTTTAATAATTGTTTTATTATCAATTTTAATATCACTACCGCCACATTGTTTTGCTTTTCAGACACCATTTTTTTCATAAATAGTATCATTATCAAAGGGAACATTTATTTCATTATTGTTATTTTTAACAATAGTTTTATTGTCAATCTTAGTTTTTTCTTTTTCTATTAAAGCATCAACTTCTAATTGAGTATAATATGCTTCTAAATCAATCATTGTTAAATCAATACCTTCTTCTTGAAAAGTACGAAACATTTTCTTTAAAGTTGTTAAATTAGCCAATGATTTTGCATAGGTAGGCAATAGACCTTGTCAAGTAATCATAGGGTCATTTTGCGATGAATAATTAATATCACCAACACTCATATTTGCCGAAGTAAAAAATTCAATTGGAATGCGGTTAAATGTTCAATGCTCAATCGTAATAAACACCATATTAATACAAATTTTCTTTAATAATGGATCTTTAAATGTTTCAAACTTTAGTTTTGAAAATGGATAGTTTAAGTAAGAATTAATCATATTTTGGGCTCTTAAAGTAAATGTTTTAAATCATAATTCTACATCACCTTTAAAAAACTTATTATAACGAACTGGAACTTGTGTAATTTTACCTGTCATTGGAATAAAATTATTATAATTTTCCAAAGTAACATTTTGTCATAATTCATTTAACATTTAATCATCTCCTTATCATTTACTTTTTTTAGAATATATTTTCTTTAATATAAATTTTTTACTATTTAGTAATGTTTTTGTTTTAATTGTTTTGTTTAAATCTTGTTTTGTTCTGAGTTGTTTATATGCTTGAAATACTAGTCCATTACCTAACAAACTAGTAACCGCACTATCTTCTAGCGTATTTAACAATTTATATTTATTAAAGTTATTTTTAAATTGTTCTTGCATTTTTAATATCTTAGCAATTGTCCGATATATTTTAAAACTATCTTTTACTACTTGCTGATAAACAAGTGGGGCAAAAGAAACTAAATTAAACAAACTTGTTTTTTTAAATCCCCAACCAATAAACCATTCACTGTTCATATAGAATTTAAACGGTTCAGGAGCTAAAACAAACTGTTCTGCTTTGATTAAAGTTGTCATAACGACAATAGGGGCATATTTAGGATTTTTATAATATATTGTTAAAGCAACTTCACCCACAACTGATAATGGAACAATTTTAACTGCTAAAAAAACATCAGAACCATAAGCAAAAGGTAATAATTGACCTTTTTTAATAGCCTTAGTTTCAAATTTAGATAATATTTTTTTAGTTTTATCAGTAATTTTACTAATTACTTTTTGTTTAATAGTAATTATTTGTTTTTCAATTGGGGCTAATAATTTTTTAGTTACTTTTTGAATATAAAAATTTGGGTTTAAATGATTTAAAATTTTATTTAATTTAATTGGTGTTTGATGAAAAATATTTAATAATTTATTATTATATATTTTACTGCCCCGCATTAAATTAGCATTTAATATCAGGTTTTTACCAACACCTTTTTTATGAAGATTAGTCATTATGTTATATCACTCATTAGTATTAATTTTGCTTATTTTATCAATATTTAATCCATATTCAGACAATCATTTATTAGCATTTATTTCATTTATGCGTGGTATTTTTTGAACTAATGTAGGACTTATTTTTTGAATATTTTTTTCAATTTTTAATAAATTATTAATTGTTTCTAATTTAGAAACTTTAAAACCCTTATAAAAATCATTTCGGGCTAATTTTCCAATTGTATATAATAAAGTTTCATTATTAGCTTGTTTTGTAAAATCAAATATTAATTTATCAGATAAAATCTTTTTACCTCTAACTTGTCTTACAACATCTTCTAAATTATTAGCAGTTATTACACCTAATTTTTCAAGTAGTTTAGTTTCTTTCGTTAATTTTAAAATTTTAGTTGTTCGAGCAGCATGCGTTAATTTTCCAATACCACCAATTGCTGGTAGCAAATTTAAGGCAGTACTTTTTACTGTCACTTCTGATGTTAATTTATCGTATATTTGATTTACGGCAAAATCGGTTGCTGTTTCTACTCCAAATGAGATAAATGCTGCGGCAAAATTAGATAATCCCGCACCAAGACCAACAGCCGAAGCAATACCACCAGTTAAAACTGATAAACCAAGAGCTAAAACTTGAATTCCTAAAAATTCTAATAACTTTAAACCAAAACTTTTTTCTTGTTGTTGGATTGACAATCTAGTTGGATTTTTTTAACAGCATAAATAAGAGCTGTTTTAGATGTTCCAATTGGCATATCTATCAAACGAAAAAGTACTATTTTTTAGTACTATTAAGAATTTTTAATTTTAACATCAATCGGAGATGTTTGACCAGTAGCGTTGTTTTTACCTTCAATTTGAACAGAAACAGTTTTATCATTTGTAATATTAATTGGTCAATCTTCACCTTTACTTTCAATAAAGTAATCAAAATCACTTTCAGTTAAAGAACTATTTACGGCTTTAACTGCTTTTAAAACAACATCTTTAAATTGTGGTTTTAACTGTTCTGCTGTTGTTTGTGTTGGATTTGCAACATGAATAGTTGGTTTATCTAATTTATTAATTTTACTAATATCAATTTTTGTAACAATATGTTTAATAATTCCTTTAGGTTCAACTACTGCTCCACCTAAATATAAAACTCTTTCCATAATCAAAGTATTACCCATTCCAGTACCTAACGCAGCAGCACCAACCCTTAGCGGAGTATGGTCTTTTTTACGTAAAATAAGAGGGTCATATTTTTTACTAAATTTAAAGGCAATTGCATTAACTCCGTTTGGTAATAATTCAATTGTTCCTTCTGAACCATCTTTATTAATAATTGGTAATTTTTTAGGAACCATATAATATGTTGTTCCTTCAACAGTTTTCATTGCTCCACTTGTTTCAATTGCGCTATTTATTTGGTCATTTGCGCCAAGTTGTAACTGTAATTTATTACGAATTCCACGAATAAAATCAACCGAACCCAAGACTACTGTTTCTGATGAGGTAAATCCATTTTCATATATTTTATCCATAATTTCATCGTGGATTTGTAAAGCATTTGTATCATCTGCTTTTTGTTCTTGAATAGTTGTAACAGTTCCTTTATTAATAATTTCTAAAATTTTATTGCGTTTATAAGCAACTTCAGTATCCATTGCTTGCTCAATATTAGCCGCCCAAAGATTGGGATTAAAATCACTTTCTACGGGGTCTAATTTACGAGCAAAAGTTAAAATTGTATCTAATTCAACTGTTCCATCTTCAAACTTTACTTCAGTGTAGTTTAAAAGACTGTCATCAGTATTAAATACTTTTCCATCTTTTCCTATACCTTCATTATATTTAATATTTTTCTTTCTTTTATATGTTAAACCAAACTTATTTGCTTCTTTTCACGCAAATAATGCCTCTCAGCTAAATTTTTGTTGATAAGTTTGTAAATATCATTGGTCAAATGATTCACAATCTTTTTGTGTTGCTTGATTAACAATATCGCCGAATATTCTTTGTGGATTTTGTGCCATAATTTTATACCTTCTTTCTTATTTATTAAATACATTGTCTGTATCTAAAATATTGTTTTCTTTATTTTCTGATTTTGGTACGCCACCAGTATTAACTGTTTGTACCTTAATTAATTCATTATAAACACTCTGCAATTGTGCTTTAATGATTTCAATATCATCAGTAATATCATAAGATTTTAATAAAACATTTTTAAAATCTTCATTATCAGTTAAAGAATTAATAAAATCAATTACTTCAATTTGTTTTAATTGAATTGTTTGTTCTTCAATTTGTGAAGTTAATTCAGTATTTTTTGTTTGTAGTTCGTTGATTTGTTGATTACTATTTTCTAAATTACTTGCATTAAATTCTTCAACTTCAACAGTATTTTCTAAAATAATTTCAGCAGTTTTAATATCTAAACTACCATCTTCATTTTTAATAGGTTCATTATTTTCATTTATAAGAACATATTTTACATTTTTTAATGCCATTGTTTTTCCTCCTATTTTTTAATATTTGTATTTGTTCTTTTTCTAATCGCTTTTTGTATAATTTCAAAACTATCTACTCTAAAAGACAAAAAATAGCGTTTGGTTTTTATATTTAACTGATTAAATACTGAGCCTTTAATTTTTATCTCATCATCTTTTTTTAATTTCAAAAAACAGATACAACTGACGGATTATAAATTGATAATGTTGAGTAATTTAATCCTTCTCACTGACATTTAGCCGAACAAGCATCAACTTCAACACCCCCAGCAACCAGTGCCTTAATTTTAGTTTTAATTGGGTTTTCATGTAATCTAACAGTTAATTCTAATTTATTAACTTTTTTATTTTAGATTTATTAGTTATTGATTTTTTAAGTAAATTACTTTTTGTTTGTGCCATTTTTATCAACTCCTTCTGTTATAAAATATTGTAAATGTTTTCAAGCATCGTGTTCGTGCTCTGTCATTTTAATATTTCCTTTATAAATATAATTTTTTTTAACAACTGGTGATTGTAAAACATAATTTAAATTAAATAGATATTTACATAAAACTTTTAAACCACCAATAAATTTAGGAGTAGATAATGGATTTTTTATTTTTAAACCCTTATGAAGTTGATAATCTTCAATTATTACAATAACTTTTTTTAAATAAGAACAAATTTTATTTTTAAACTCATTTAATATTAAATACATATTATTTATTGCTTCTTCTTCATTTTTAAAATTAAAAGTAATATTATTAATTATTTTCTTTTGCAAAACATTATAAATAATCATACCAGTTTGTCCAATTCCAGCAGGGTCAATTGCAATAATATATTTTAATTTATTTGTTTTATTTTTTTGTCAATTTGTAATATTTTTCATCCATCTGATGCTAAATCTAAAATATCGTTAATTTTGTAATGTTGCATATAAGAAGCAATTACATCTCAATTGTTTTCAAATAAAATTAAGTACATTTTGGCTCATTCTAAACATTGCAAATCATAATGCTTTTTATGATGTGAAATACGACAATTAACAGGCTGACAATTAACTCAATCAAATGACGTTGTTATTTCATTTCAAGTTTTATTAATATACAAACTTTTATATTCTGTCATTTATCTATACTCCTTAATTATTTTTATTTGTTGCTCAAATTTCATCATTAATATCATTTACCGTTACTAGATAAGCTCGTATCATTAATTCTTGTAATTTATTTTTAATTTTTTTATTTCATTTTTTCATCAAATATTTTCCTTTCTGTAAAAAACATAATATTCCTTTATTGGTTAATATTTTGATATTTAGTAAATAATTTATTTTAGTATTTAATTACTTCGCCGCCCGCTTCACTTTGAAGGTGAGCGGGGGCGGGATAAGATATTTTGATAGAGTTTACCCCCATACGGAAATAAACAAAGAAACAGTTTACCCAGTTATTAATTACGCTTCATCCATCCCTAGACAACTTTATATAAAGAAAATAACCTTTTGGAGTTCCAACTCTCTTGTTTTTTTAGTGTCCGATATTATTTTTTTCGGTTTAACAGCACTCTTTTTATGAAAACAAGCAAAAAACACGCGCTCTGACATTTCGCAAGTGATTAATCTTGCCAAGAATTAAAGAAATAAATAGGAGTAGTAAATCCAATCGCTTTCACACTTTCTTTAAGGCTTCGTGCCATAGATGAGTTATTCATCTTTAAGCATCAAAATATTAAATTTTAAGTGCCGCATTATTCATCGGATAATACCTTTATTGAAAGGATTTATAAAAATATCGTTTATTTTGTGTAGGGAAAACAGAATTTAATCTGTTTTTTTATGATAAAAGTTCTAAATTTAAAGATACTATCCGATGAATAATGCAAATAAATTTATGTTTTTTAATATAAAAATAAAAAAAACAATCTCACAAGAGTTGTTTTTTACCGGTTCATCGTACAGGACGCCTATTTATTTTAGAAAGGAGATGAATTATAATGGTTATTATTTTGATTATATTGTACTAAATCTGGGCTCGCGGGATTTTCATAAGTTTGTGAAAAATTACTTAAAGTTTAAAAAAACTTTTGCCGCGCTTTTCAAAATACTTGGAAAAATTCTAAGCGTTAAGCGAAGAATTTTATAAAGGTTCCCAAATTTGTTTGAAAGAACCTCAAAATATTTTTTTAACTTGTAAGTCATTTTATCACAAAAATTTAAGAAAATCAACCGCTCGCCCAAAACCTCAAAAAACTATATAATTAGCTTTGTATATAAAAAGGATTTTTTAAAATGGATAAAACAAAGCATCATTTTACTTTTAAAGAAAGAGTAATGTAGAGTGCACCCCAAAAAGTAAGTAAAATAAAAAAAGATTTTGCTAAATTTTTATAGGGGGTGCATTTTTATATGGCAAAAAAAGGACAAAAATATAACAAATATACATCAGAATTTAGAACAAAAATCATTGAGGAAATTAAACAAAAAAGTTGTTGAATAGTAGCAAAACAATATAATATAAATGCAAATACAGTAGAATCTTGATGAGCAAATCATAAAAAAGGAAAATTAAACAATCCTAAAGGACCTAAAATTTCTTTTGGCAAAAGAAATTTAGAATATTATAAAACAAGGTATGAATTATTAAAAAAGCTCCATGACTTTTACAATTAAGCAAACTAAGAATTGTCTCTTTTATTAAACAAAATTTTTGTGAATATTCAATAAAATTATTACTAGAAGTAACAGGGTTAAAACGTAGTTATTGAGATAAATATAAAAATTATGACAGTAGCAAAAAAGATAAAAAAGCAATAAATGATATTGCAAAAGTCTATGAAGAAAATTTAAAACAATTTGGTTATCGAAGAATTACTAAATATTTAAAGGAAGATTATGGTATAAAATATAATTCAAAAAAAGTTTTAAGAATTATGCGTGATAATCAAATACAACCTGAATATGTAAGAAAAATGAGAAGAAAAATGAAATATAAACAGAATAAAGAAAAAAGCTTATTGCAATATCCTGATTTAATTAATCGTAAATTCAATGATATAAAAACAAGGTTTTCAGTACTATATACTGATGTAACATATTTAATTTGAAAAGGAGAAAGATATTATCAATCAACAATTATTGATGGATATACTAAAGAAATAGTTGATGTAAAGTGATCTAAATATAATGACAATAAATTAGTAATGGATAATTTAAATGATGCAATTAATAAAATAAAATTAATAAAAAAAGATCTGAATGGAATAATAATTCACTCAGATCACGGATATCAATATACATCCACTATTTATCACGATAAATGTTTATCTAACGGTATTACAATTTCAATGGGAAAAAATTACCACTGTGCAGATAATATTGTTATAGAAAGTTTTCATTCATTACTTAAGAAAGCTACAATCCATAATAAAATATATAATTCACATGAAGAATATATACAAGATGTTATAAAATGAAATACATGATATTCAAATCGTAAAGAAAAAGATATAATTAAAAAAATAGTAAATACTTTTTTATTAGTACTTACTAAAATGGGTGCACTCTAATGTTAAAAGATTTATTAGAACTTGATTCTTTAAAAAAAGAAAAAATGGTAAACCCAATATATCTAAAATAGTAAAAATATTGCATAAAAATCGCAATACAATTAGACGAGAAATAAAAAGGTTAAAAGATAATGAATATGACGCTAAATTAGCACACGAAGATTATTTACAAAAACGACAAAAATGTTTTAAAAAATCATCATTATTGCTAAATATTTTAGAATGACTAGATGAAAAATATAACAAATTTCATGATTCACCAGAACAAATCTGTAAAAAATATGAAAAAGAGTTTGGTATTAAATTTCCAGTATGTTTTAAAACTTTATATAAATATATTCATTTGGGATTTTTAAATTTCAAAAAATATAATTTGTATTTTCATGGTAGAAAATAAAACAAAAAATAGGATTGATAATCGCGGTAAAATAAGAAATTTTAGAACTATTGAAGAAGCAAAACATGATAAATATGAATTTGGTTGATTTCAAATGGACACTATGGTTGGCAAAAATAATAGTGTTTGTTTAGTTTTAATCGAAGAATTAACGCAATTTAAAATCATTGAACCATTAAAAAAAAGAAGTTACAAACGCATTAAAACGAATTTTTTCTAACAGATTTTTTAAAGATAGATGCAAAGGAATAATAACAGATCAAGGCAAAGAATTTGCTGATTGAGAAAAAATTGAAAAAATAACAAATGCTAAAGTATATTTTTGTGATGCTGGAACTCCAACTCAAAAACCCAAAGTTGAAAGAGCAATTCGTGATTTTAGACATTGATTTTCCAAAGGAATTGATTTAAGTATTTATTCAAGAAATTATTATCAAGAAGTTGCTAATATAATAAACTCTAAACTTAAAAAATCTTTACATTTACTATCTTCAAAAGAAGTTTTTATACAAATGTTTAATTTTTAATATAATTACCTATAAAAATTTTAATCATTTTATTTTTCAGTGTGCCAAAATTCATAAATTTAAAACAAAACTACTAAATTTTTTTAAATAAATTATATTGAACATTTATTTTATTGGTGTTATAATAAAATTAAGTAGAGTGCTACACTTCATAGTACAATTTACAGTGTTATTATTTTTTATAAAAGAAAAAAGTTTCTTGTTTTTAAGTAAATTAAGTAATATCCGTTTATATGCAACACTCCCAAAAAGAATAATAATTAGAAATTCTTTCACCATAACCTAAGTGTGCAAATTTTGGTTGTGGATAATAAATTGCTATGATTAAATCAAGCAATAAAAATAAACTTAAAATAATTAAAGCTCCCAAACGTAAATAAAAATGGACGCGAGGATTTCATTTAAACATTGTATAACTCCTTTAACATCAAATCATATAATATATATTTTAGTCATTTTTTAGGTAAAGTACAAGTAGGCATTATTATTTTATTTTTCATAATTTCCTTATTATTTTACTAAATTTAAATCTATTTTTTAAATTTTTTTCTTCTAACACCAAAAAGTGATAAAATTATAACTAATAAAAGGAGGATTCAAAATGTTTAATTTTAATAGTGAAAAAATAAACCAGTTGGTTGTAAATTATATTAATTATACTGTTGATTCAAAGCATGATAATGAACAACAACAAAATAAACTTGATAGTAACAATTTCTTTTATCAAATTGATACTCGTCAATTAAAAAATAGTATTAATGGTGTTATTAGTTCGCATCTAGCAACATCAGAACAATTTGCAAAAGCTGGTGAAATTATTGATGAATATTATTCAGAAAAAACACCATTTATTTGGTGTACAATTACAGTTGATAATAACCAAGCAGAACGTTCATTTTTTGAAAAAATGGTTTAACATATTTGCAAACCGGAATTGGAATGATGATTGATTTAAAAACTTTTACCGCAAAAAGTAAATTATTGAAAAACGAAAAATTTAATCCGATAACTGATCTAACAATGTTTTGCGAAGAAAAAAAACCCAAATTAATAACTACAACAAACCTTAAAATTATTAGTGATGCTGATTTACCATTAAAAGATTTACCAACTTCACAACCTAATCCTACATTAGATCAAGTTAACAATCTTTGCTATGCTGTAACCTTAACTAAAGATGAAACACCAATGACAACTGGGATTCTCTTTTTTGAAGCAACAATCGCTGTAATTAGAATTACTGACAATGATGATAATTCTGAAAATAAAAAGAAAATGTTAATGCATTTATTACACCAAGCAAAAAAAGCAAATTATCAAACTGTTGGTATTGTGGTACCAGATAACCAAGTGCTTGGTATCAAAAACTGGGTTTTGAACCACAAGATTTATATTTTAACACTTATGTAATGCATTACTCACAAGAATAATGTTTTCTTAAATAAAGGGGAAAAAAGTAGAATGATTCTACTTTTTCTTTTCCCCTTTAGAAATTTATTCATTTTCTTCTATTGTAATTACTTTTTCAGCAAAAGCATGGGCCATTCGAAATGGTTTATTATGCCCAGGTAACACATGTCATTTTGCATCTAAATTAGTAATGCGACGTAATTCAGTAATAAAGTAATTATCATTACACATAGCTCCGGTATAACCAGGACTTGTTTTATCAGGCATTAAACTAGCACCAGTTGTCACTAAATTTAGCGCTTTAATTCTTAACATTTGAGTTCCTTCGGTATGACCAGGAATATGAAAAACTTCAATGTGATAACCAATTTCTTCAACAACAGTATCACCACTTAAAGCAACAATGTTTGTTAATGGATAATTAATTCCTGGACCTAAAATTGCACCTGCCTCATCGTCAACCTTATGTTGCGACAATAATCGTAAATCAATTTTTTGAATATAAATTTTTAAATCTGGATATTCTTTTAAAACATTATCAAGGCCATCATAATGGTCAATATGCCCATGTGTAATAAATAATGCTTTTAAGGTTAATTTTTTTTTGTTTAATATATTCAATTGCTCTTCTTGTTGCATTTGATGTATCAATCATAATTGCCTCATTTTGATTATTAATAATTAAATAAACATTTTGGTTATCATATGTTGCATCTACAAAGTTTTTCATTTTTGCCATAAGTTTTTCTCCTTTATGAAACAATTCTATTGATCTGCTGCGGTAAACTCTTCAATAAAATAAGAGTTTTTTTCAATATAATTTAATAAATCTTCAATTAAAAATAAAATGTCATTAATATTATCATGGTCAAATCCCTTAATTTTTTTAATATTCATCATATATAATTTTTGAATTAATTCATGTCCGTCATCTTGATGAAGAATTCGATAACCAAACCAACGGGCAATTCCTAATGCTGCCCCCTAAAATATGACTTAAAAAAGGATTAATATTAGGATTCTCAAGATGTTCATCATGAAAAGATGTTCGAATAAAATTGGTTTTAGTTATTTCCGAAATAATGGTTAATAATAAATTAGCATAATCAGTAATAGCAATTATATTTTCCCCATAAGCTTGGATTTCATCATCAATTTTAACAAAAACATTCATAATTCCTTTATATAAAGCTTTGAAAGAAACAACATCTTTTAAAGCAATATTAGGAATTAAATCTTGATAACGTTCAAAAGCAATCTTTGTTCCTCATACAGCAGTTGAATAAATACTTTCAAAAACTTCTTGCGATGGGCGATATCATTTAAAACGTAAAATAATTTTAGGATCAACAGTCCCAGTTTCTTCTGCTAAAACCTTTTGGGTCAAAGCCATTGCTGTTTTATAATTTAAAGTTGCATCCTTTTGTGCTAATATTTTAATTAAATATTTTTTCTCCATAAATTTTATATCATCCTTTTGCTTTCAATTAATATTATTATAACATTTTTCCCTAAAAAAGTCTTATTAACAAAATAAAACACAATTTAAATTCCTTTAATACTAGACTTTTATTAATAACTCCAAAAAAACCCTTTGAAAAGGGTTTTTATTGTTTTACTTTAAAATCAAAGAATGAATTAATTAGTAAAAGCAAAATCACGAACACTATAACGAGTTTTACCAGTAAAATCATTAAAATTCTTTTTATAAGTAATAGTAATTGCTGTAAAGCTTTCAAGATTAAATTCAGCATTTAATTTTTGTGCTAAATCATTTCATACTACACATTGCACTTCTTCACCATTATCTAAAACTCAAAATTCACATAAATCTCTTATTTGTCCATCTTTACTAGTAACTGTTTTTAATTGCGGTTGTTTTGATGCTAATAAAAACTTTTCATCGTTAATAAATTGTTCATTTTTTTTATTAAATCTGTGTTGTGGTTTATTATTATACATTCTTGCTGCCCTCCTTTCTTATTCAAATGAATATCTAAAATCATACTTTAAATTTTAAAAAGAAAAAAAAGGAAGATTTATTATATTGTCATATGAACAACAATATTATATCATTAAATTTTTTTTAAAGAGATTATTTTGTAAAAGATTCTCCATTTTCTTTGCTATTAATATTGTCTTTTTGCTTTTTAGGCTTTAATTTCTGAGCACATCATTTTTTAACATAATAAAGTGGATAACCACTTAACATGCCACCTAATATAAGTAAACAATTTCATAACTCTCACATATTATGGGTATTTTGTGCATAATAATACATTGCTAAGATTGAACCAATAAAAGTAATCAAACAAGAACTTAATGCTAAAATAACTAAGATAATAAAAAGTGGTTTTTGATATAATGGTTCATATTTTGAATCATTAATCCGTAAATAAATTAAACTAAGCATTGTAATAAATTTTAAAACACTAACTGCTAAAATAAAATAATTTGTAACATTAAATAATGATGTTCATAAAATATAAATAACTGCTAATATAACTAAAAATAGCATTGCTAAGTATGGCATATTAGTTCGTTTTGTTGTTTTTTGAAAAAAAGCAAAAAAATCTTTTTCTTCACTCATTTTAAAAATCAACCGCGAATGATAAACTAAAAATGAATTTAATGAACCAACAAAAAAATTGCTAAAATAGAAAATAAATAATTCAAAACTGGTGGAATTGCTGGATTATTCATAATAGCATAATATCAAACATTATTAAATCCATTCGGTCCGATTCATGCCTGCGGTTTATTAATTGTTAGTAAACTAATTGCTAAAATGATATAAAGAATTACAATCATAATTGTCGCAATAATCATTGCCCGGGGAATATTTTTACGAGGATTAATAACTTCTCCACTAACATAGGTAATTGCTTTCATACCAGAATAAGCAAACATCGTCATAGCTGTTGCTGGTAGTAATAAAAAGAAAGATAAATAAATTTGACTTAAATTTTGGTTAATTGTATCATCCGTAAAACTACTTGTATTACCATATACCATTGCAATAATTAATACTAATACAATCGGTAAACCCTTTAGTAAAGCAAAAATAATTTGTGAATACCCACTACTCTTTTTAATCAATAGTTGCATTAAAACTAAACCAAATAAAATCAAAATCCCAAACATTTTATCATATCATTGATTTTCTAATTTTAATAATGTCACAACAATATTCCCAAAAGCTAAACAAGCAGTTGCAACTGCTGTCGCACTAACAAATAACACCATAATTCATCCAAATCAAAATAAACAAGCATTCCATTTTGCTCGTTTAATTCAATAATAACTTGTCCCATTTTCAGGATACGATGTTGCACCCTCGGATAATAATAACATTTCTGGTAAAACTAATAAGCCCCTTAAAATTCATGCAATAATAATTAAAATTAAATTAAATTGTGCTTGAAAAGCAACTTGCCCAAACGAAACTAAAATTGAAGAACCCAATGTGGTTGAAATGGCTAAGGCTAAAATTTGTCAAAAGCCGTATTTTTTTTTGTAATTTCATTTTTTTTCCTTTCTTGTTGTATTAAAAATGTTTTAATTGCTGCTAAATAACTTTCATGACCTTTTGAAATTGCTTCAACATGTCCTAAATTTAATAATGATACCAACTGACTTTGTCCTAATGGTTCTGATTTAATTTTCTGAGTATAAAATTCTTTACTCATAAAATAAGGGACAAAATCATCATTAGTACCATGAAAAATTAACATTGGTAAATTTTTTAATCGTTCTGTATGCTTTAATAAATCATAATGGCAAAGATTAAAACCAAGTTCTTGTTTAAATTTCTTTCTTAAACCAAAACTAATTAATCATCAACAACGCTGATAACGATATTGCATCACATACCGAAATTGTACTAATAAGTTACTAAACCCACAATCACTAATTGCTCATTTAATTAAAGCATTTTGGTATCCATGATCTAGTAAATATTTTGTTAAACAAGCCGCTCCCATACTATTTCCAATTAAGCCAATTTCATTGACGGTAAAATTATTTGTTATCCATGCAATAACATCATTTAAGTTTTCTACATTTAAATAACCAATCCCACTATATTTTCCAGCGCTTAAACCGTGTGCAACACTATCAAATGTCAAAACATTATAACCTTGTTGATAAAAATAATAAACTTGTCGTAACGCTAAGTATTTGTTTTCTGTTCACCCATGTAAACCAATTACTCACTTTTGAGAATGTGGATGTTGTAAATAAAGAGCACTAATGGATTCTTGTTGTTGGTTTAAAATTGTTACGGTTTTCATTTGTGTTTCTTCTATTGTGTTAAAACAAAAATTTAATTGCTTTAATTCTTTTGCAATAAGATCTTGATGATATGCTTCAAAACTATTAAAATCAAAATTTTTTGAATTCATTGTTAACATCCCAGTTCGTTGATAATTTTGGGTAAAATTAAAAAAATCTCGCACATATTTTTTGATCAAAAAATAATAATTGGAAATAATAAAACAGTTAATAATATTCGTCATCAATTAAAACAAAATTGTCGATACCCATTAAGAATAATTTTTTTACTTGGTTTTTTTGTAACTACTTTCATTTTTTCCCTTTCATCAATACAACAAGAATAATTCATTTAAGATATTATTTTTTACAAAAAACTTAATTAAAGTTTATTGGTAATGATATTAATAACCTTCATTCTAACCCACTACGATAAAAACATTTGTTCAATTACATTAGCAATACCGTCATAGTCATTATCATCAGTCACTAAATCAGCAATTGTTTTAACATCATCAGGAGCATTCCCCATTGCAATACCAATTCCAGCTCATTGCAACATTGCAACATCATTATGTTCATTCCCAAAAGCTAACACATTTTTTGATGTTAATTGGTACTTCGCACAAATTTTAGCAATTCCAGTTGCTTTATTAACATTACAACTAGTAATTTCTAACGATGAACGATCTCCGCGAATTTCTTGGGAAATTTCAATCTTTCCTTGTCATTTTGTGACAAACCGATTAATATCAGAGGTATAACTACTAATATAAATTTTATTAACATTAATATTAAAATCAGTGGAATATAAACATGCTGTTACTTCATCTTTAACGGCAGCAAAACTTGCTAAATAACTTTTGGTTATTTTATCTTCAAATCCTTTACAATGTAAAAGCATTTTATTAAATGAAGACTGATCAGCATCAAACATAATTAATGTTTTTAAATCAAGTTTAATAACATCTAAATAAATATCTCGCAATAATTGCTGATTCAAAAAATCACAAAACAAAATTTCTTTTGTGGCATTATTTGTTACAACAGACCCATTTAAACTAACAGTAAAATCATTGCTATCAGTTAAACCTAACTTTGCGGCAGTATCCTTGCATTGATATAAAGGGCGACCTGTTGCAATGACTAATTTAATATCTTTGCTAACTAATCCTTTTAAAACTTGCAAAGTACGTGGGGACATTTCCCCGTTAGAATTTAAAGCTGTTCCATCTAAGTCAACAGCAATTAATTTAATATCTGGCATAATCATTTTTCTCCTATATAACATAATTCTAATATATTTTATAAAAGTTCAAACATTTATTTTTAAAATTGATAAAAACTAAAAAATAATTAAGCCAAAAAAACAAATTTTTATAATATTTTAGTTTATAATTAGTAAGTAAAGCATTCTGCTTTCATTTGAATTAACAGTAAACATTAAAAATGTTTTGAAAAGGGAATTGAGTTAATATTCTCAAGCTGTCCCAGCAACTGTAATGATGATGAACATTGTATTTATTTACTCACTGAAAAAAAGATTTTTTTGGAAGAGACAATTAATAAAGTGATTCTAAGCCAGTAGACCTGACGTTAGCTCCTGACAAAATAAATATCCCTGGGATTGTGATATTTGTGAGTAAATAATTTATTATTCTTAAATAATAGTTTACCCTTATAAATAAAATAATTTTTCCGCTAGAATGGGTTTTTATTGCAGTTATTTTTGAAAGGAATTATCGCAATGAAAAATTTCTCATGAAAAAAATATTTATATTATCTTTTGCCAGCTTTAATTTTATTAACAGCAATTGTTTTAAATATCTATTATATTCCTAAGTATTATGAGGCAAAACGCTAAAATCATTATGAAGGAACTCATAATGTAACAATTCTTGGTCAAAATGAAGACTATAGCATTTTTTTACTAAAGGATTAAATGTTAAACATGTTAATAACCTTGGTGATGTTTTAAGTAAATATCCTAATCATTTTGGTTTAATTAATACCACTTGAGGAAATTTCCTTACCCGTGTTGGAAACATTACCTTATCTAATTCAAAAGAAGCATATTTTAATATTCAAAGTGGGGACAATAATCAAAAAAATGCTGCTCATATTCATCCTGAGTGTCGTGAATATGAAAATAATGCATGTTCACAAGGTGTTGATTATCTTAAATTAATGCCTAATGTTGATAATGTTTTTCGTTTTGTCATTACGAAGATTAATACATAAAAATTAATTAAAAATAAATTTTTCTAATGAAAAAAATAGCAAAAGAAGATATTTGACCCTCAACTTTAAAAATAACTCTAAAAATGACTGTTATTGCTCTTTTTAGTAGTTTAGCATTAGCCATTAAAATTGCTTTTGCATTTTTACCAAACGTTGAATTTGTCACCTTTATTTTAATGTTTAGTATTGTTTTTTTACAATTACAATAGGTTTTGGCATTATTAATGTTTATTGTACTTTAAACATGGTGTACTTTGGTATTGCCGATTGAAGCATTATGTATTTTATTATTTTTAACTTATATGGAGTTATTATGTTACTTTGTAAACAAGTAATATACTGATAATGATGGATGATGATTATTATCTGTGCCCTAATGGGGGTTATATCTTTGGTTCCTTATATGCTTTTTCAAACTGCTGTGTTTTATGATCCTAATGTTGGTTTAACTTATTGAATTAAAGATTTAGTTTTTGATGCTATTCATGGCACAGGAAATGCTGTTATTTGTGCAATTTTATATCCAATTATTTATAAATTAATGCAAGTTTTATCTCCAAACTGACCATACTTATTCAATAATAAATTTGTTAAATATTTACAAAAAATTATTGTCAAGAAAATGAGTTACAAATATTAACGGATGAGAAAAATAAAAATAAAAAAATACCAGTTGAATAACTGGTATTTTTTCATATAAAGTATAATTTGATATGTAAAATTTATAATTTTCTTTGTTCTGCTATGCCACATAAAGATGCAACACTTCCAGCAAGTCCTGCCCCAATTGCACTAATCGTTGCAATAATAGTAGTCAAAGGAGTAAAAACTAAACTAAAACCAGCAGCTATGCCAAACACACCTGCTGTTAAAAATCCAACATTATTACATGTTATAAACCCAGTATGTCTATCATAATTATTTAATGAATTTAATTTAGTTTGTAGGTTTTTTATTTTTGCTTTTAAATTTATAATATTATTTTCTAAATTTAAAACTCAATTATAAATTTTCTTTAGTTGTAGTTGTACTTTAATTAAATCAATAACATAAACAAAATCTCGTAAATATGTTTTTAAATGTTCAATAATATTAAATATTCAAAACATTAGTTTTTATTCGATGTGAACCATTTATAAAACTACCGGTTGCTCAATAATTACCAAATAAAGTATCATAATTATGGTTTAAAACTTCTATTGTTAAGACTACACCATCTGCTTTAACTTCTGGATGCTTTTGATATAAAGTGCACCCATTTTAGTAAGTACTAATAAAAAAGTATTTACTATTTTTTTAATTATATCTTTTTCTTTACGATTTGAATATCATGTATTTCATTTTATAACATCTTGTATATATTCTTCATGTGAATTATATATTTTATTATGGATTGTAGCTTTCTTAAGTAATGAATGAAAACTTTCTATAACAATATTATCTGCACAGTGGTAATTTTTTCCCATTGAAATTGTAATACCGTTAGATAAACATTTATCGTGATAAATAGTGGATGTATATTGATATCCGTGATCTGAGTGAATTATTATTCCATTCAGATCTTTTTTTATTAATTTTATTTTATTAATTGCATCATTTAAATTATCCATTACTAATTTATTGTCATTATATTTAGATCACTTTACATCAACTATTTCTTTAGTATATCCATCAATAATTGTTGATTGATAATATCTTTCTCCTTTTCAAATTAAATATGTTACATCAGTATATAGTACTGAAAACCTTGTTTTTATATCATTGAATTTACGATTAATTAAATCAGGATATTGCAATAAGCTTTTTTCTTTATTCTGTTTATATTTCATTTTTCTTCTCATTTTTCTTACATATTCAGATTGTATTTGATTATCACGCATAATTCTTAAAACTTTTTTTGAATTATATTTTATACCATAATCTTCCTTTAAATATTTAGTAATTCTTCGATAACCAAATTGTTTTAAATTTTCTTCATAGACTTTTACAATATCATTTATTGCTTTTTTATCTTTTTTGCTACTGTCATAATTTTTATATTTATCTCAATAACTACGTTTTAACCCTGTTACTTCTAGTAATAATTTTATTGAATATTCACAAAAATTTTGTTTAATAAAAGAGACAATTCTTAGTTTGCTTAATTGTAAAAGTCATGGAGCTTTTTTAATAATTCATACCTTGTTTTATAATATTCTAAATTTCTTTTGCCAAAAGAAATTTTAGGTCCTTTAGGATTGTTTAATTTTCCTTTTTTATGATTTGCTCATCAAGATTCTACTGTATTTGCATTTATATTATATTGTTTTGCTACTATTCAACAACTTTTTTGTTTAATTTCCTCAATGATTTTTGTTCTAAATTCTGATGTATATTTGTTATATTTTTGTCCTTTTTTTGCCATATAAAAATGCACCCCCTATAAAAATTTAGCAAAATCTTTTTTTATTTTACTTACTTTTTTGGGTGCACTCTATTCAAGAGTTGCAAAATCTTGTTTGGGATATGGGAATAAAACATTTTCATTTTCAACATTTAAAAATATTTTGGATTTAAAAATTATGAGATTTAATTTTAGTTAATTTAAAATAATTTAATTTTAGTTTTTAAACTATTTTTTAGTATGTTAAAATATGAAATTATTTTTTGTATTTTTATTTTTTTTGTGTTATTATGTTTTTATAAAAGAAAAAAGTTTTTTGTTTTTAAATAAATTAGGTAATACCCCCGTTTATATGCAACACTCCCTAATATTTTCATGAAAATTCATTCTTTGATTAACATTAATGCTTGTTTTAACAATTTTGTCAATTTCTTTTTTATTAAAAAAGAATAAATTAATAATAAAACTTAAGTTAAAAAAACTATATATTAAAATTAAAAAATATTCATAATTACACCATACAGAACAATAGTTAAATATGGATAATAACCCTTTAAAATAAAATTAAGAAAAAATATTTGAAAAATGGGATCATATATCGTAATGCTAATATTGTACTTAAAAAAGAAAACTGCTGTAAATAAATAGTAACTAATAATCAATAATAAGAATAACATTAAAATTAAAATACTTATATTAATAATAATTTGAATAATACGTCTATAACCATAAATTGAAGTTATCATTATTTGCTCCTTGATATTTTTAACTAGTGATATATTGTAATATAATAATTTGGATAAATAGCTTTTTCTTAATTTAATTATAGCAAAAAACTACTTTAAAATTGATTATCTAATCATAAATAAATTACTCTCTTTCTTAATAAAAAAATGTTATAAAAAAAGTTTGCATTTCTTAACTAAACAATGCAAACTTTACCAACTATTTTATTTTTTTATTTTCTCAATTATTTTTTTTATTTGCTCATTACATTTTGAATAAACATATGATAAACTACGTTTTTCAATCATTGCTCTAATCATCTGTGAAATTAAATCAGCAATTGAAATGACTTCTAACCCATCAAATAATCGATCTTGATTAATATCAATTGTATTTGTAACAATAACCTTTTTAACTGTCCCATCATTAATAAGTTCTGTTAAACGCTCTTTTGCTGGGGGTGAAAATACTCCATGGCATGCTAATAAATAAACTGCTTTTGCCCCATGCTGTTTTAATGCTTTTGCTGCATTACAAATTGTGCAAGCTGTATCAATCATATCATCAACAATAAAACAAATACGGTCTTTGACATCTCCTAAAATAAATTGAACTTCACTAACATTTAGTTTTGGACGGCGCTTATCAATTACTGCAATATTCCCAGCTAAATTTCCTAAACGATTAGCCGCATCTCGTGCCCGTACTAATCCACCATGGTCTGGTGAAACAATTGTTATTTCTTCTTTAAGATGGTCTTCTTCAATTTTTCGAACAATTGTTCTTACTAATTCTTGTGTTGAGCGTAAATCATCAACTGGAACATCAAAAAATCCCATTGATTGTGGTGAATGTAAATCAACAGTCATTACTCTTGTTGCCCCTGCTGTTGTTAACATATTTGCCACTAATTTACATGTAATTGGTTGGCGACCACGTGCTTTTCGATCTTGACGAGCATATCCAAAGTAAGGAATGATCACATTAATGTTTTGTGCACTACCTCGTTTTAGAGCATCAATCGCAATTAATAATTCCATTAGATTCTCATTGACTGGTCAAGATGTTGATTGAATAATATAAACATCTTTCCCCCGCACTGAATTCATTGCCCGTACCAAAATTTCACCATCAGCAAAACGAACAGTTTCCATTTCTTGTCTTGTTACACCTAAAATTTTACAAATTTCGTCTGCTAATTTTATTCCAGAAGATAGGCCATATATACTAAAACTTTTTTCTTCCATTAGTCCTCCTCTAAACATTTAAACTCCAATAAAAATTCTAAATTGAATCTCTACCTATTATTATATACATATCCATAATTAATTAAACTAACTTTGTTATAAAAATGCTATAATTAAATAGTGAAGGTGATTAGAATGACACAAACAAATCAAACAAAAGATATTATTGATAATCTTCGCCCTTATATTAACCAAGATGGCGGAGATATTGAATTTGTTGAAGTTAAAAATAATATTGTTTATGTTCGTTTGGCAGGAGCATGTGTTGGTTGCGGATTAATTGATTCAACAATTAAAGATGGTGTTGAACAAATTTTAAAACAAGAAATGCCTGATATTATTGCAGTAGAAGTTATTATGTAGCTTCTTTTTTTGTAAATATTTTTTTAAAGCAATTTTTTGATCAATCTGATGGGTAACAACCATTCCAACTAATTCGCTAATCTTACTTTCAACTTGGTTACGATTATAATATTCACCACTAATAAATTTAGCGCTAAAGAAAACAACAACAATTAAAATAAAGCAACTAATGGCACAGCTTAAATATAAATATAAAATAACTTGCTTTAATGAATCTAAAAATAAATCATTTTTAATAAATGGTAAATTTCAATCTAAATTTAAATTACTAAAAATACCAACTTGATAATGTGCAAAACCCCGGATTAAAAACTGTACAAGAAATGTTACTAAAGCATTTAATGCTGAAAAACAACCCGTGACAGGTTGATTTTGAATCCGATAATTCCACATCATTGTCATTGAAAATAAAATTCCAAACAAAAATATCATTGCAAAACCATTTAAAAATTGACAAATTAATAAAACTTCCGGAATTGAAATGATAGCAACAAAAATAAAATATAGACTTCAAATTATTAATGCTAAAATTAATGAATTCTTAATTCCAATTTTTCTAATAAAAAAATAAATAAACATTGCACCAATAATTTGCGCAAACCATCAAATTTTTTGAACTAAATGTAAATAATGTTCCACCATCATTTTACTGTGATAACGTACTCAAGTTTCTTGTGCTAAAATAAGATTTAAAAAATCACCTTGACTTAATTCTTTTAAAATAGCAATAAAAAATAATAAACTAAGAATAACAATAATTTTTCATCATGAAAATGTACTAAAATGTTTTAAAACTTTCGGAGAAAAAACACCAATATTGTTTTTAATTTTCGGCATATAAAAGCAAAAAGCAAATGAAAACATTAAGATAATAGTAATTATTCCAAAAATAATATAATGGAATGTTAATTCACTATTATTAAAATTTTTAACAAACATCAATACATTAGCACCAGTCATATTCGCTATTACAACAATTGGTAAATTTAAAGTTACTGTTGCAAAAGGATTAGTTCGATAAAAATAAATCTCATTAAAACTTAAATATCATAATGAATTTGTTGAAACACCAAAGCCAAAAGTAATCGTACAAATAATCATAGTAATTCAATTTTGCGGTAAAATAAAAACTAATAAAATTCCTAAAAACATTAAGCAATATGAAATTCAAAACCATAATTTCCGACTTTGAAATAATCCTATAATTCATGAAGCTGGAATAAAAAAGATTGCCGCATATAAAGATGTACTAACTACTAATAAAAGAGTAATTGAATTAATATTTTTAGCAAAATCAAAAAACTCATTGATAAAAAGATTTTATTCCTTTTTTAACCAAGTTAGTTATATATCCTAACATAAGTAAAATTGTTAAAAAAGGATACAAAAATAAATTATCTCAATTATTCATAATTTTATCCTAAAGATTATTAAGTTTTTCAACACGAAGCGCATGACGACCAGCATCAAAAGTACTATTTAAAAACATATCAACAATTCAAATTGCATTTTGATTTGCAATAACTCTAGCACCCAATGCCAAAACATTAGCATTATTATGTTCGCGCGCTAATTTTGCTAGCATTGTTTCATTACACAATGCTGTTCTAATTCCTTTTACTTTATTTGCCGCAATTGAAATTCCAATTCCTGTTCCACAAATTATAATTCCAATACTATTTTTTTCTTTAATTACGCGTTCACCAACAGCTTGTCCAATATCAGGATAATCAACTGCCTCAATACTATCTGTACCTAAATTAATAATTTCATATTTTTGTGCAATTAAATGTTTAACAATTACATTTTTCATTTCAATACCTGTATGATCATTCCCAATCACAATTTTCATTCTTGTTGTTCTCCTTTTCCTACAATTTAACTATAACATATTGATTTTTTAAATAAAAAACAAAAATTAATTTCTTGTAATAATATCCAATAATTTTCCAGGACTCATTGGCGTTACTGTTACAATTAATCTTGTCTGTTTTGCAACTACAACATATAAGTTCCCTTTTAAATCATCTAATTTAATATATAAATTTTTTGTTGTCTCAATTCGATCAGAAGAATTATCAATCATTTTAATAATTTTTTCTTTAATAATTCAGTCATTTTCATTTTTAAAAGCAGGAATTCGTTCTCGAATTCGTTGCAAACAATGAAAAGAAAACCCTAAACGGTGTTGATAATAATATCCCATTTCTATATCCACCTACTTTACAATTATTATACAGATATATTTTAAAAAATAATGATAAAATATTAAAAAAAGTAGTACTTTCCTTTACACTTTTTTATCTATTTGCTATAATTCCTTTGTGTCTTAAAAGTCGAAAGGAGAGCAAAAATGGCTAATATTAAATCACAAATTAAAAGAGTTAAAAAAAATTCAAAAGCTAATTTAGCAAATAAATCTTTTAAATCATCAGTAAAAACAGCAATCAAAAAAGCAGAAATCGCTATTAACGCACAAGAAGCAAACGCATCAGAATTAGTTAATACTGCAATTAGTTTAGTTGACAAAGCAGTGACTAAAGGAATTTATCATGCTAATAAAGCAGCTCGTGTTAAAAGCAGATTAATGCTTAAAGCACATTAATTTCAAAATCCTTTTCAACAAAGACAGTAAATATTAAAAAAATAAAAAAAATCATAATTAATATGATTTTTTTTATTTATCTTTTGATTTATCAAAAACATTATTATCCTTAAACTCATCATCAAATAGTGTTGGATCCATTTCATATTTTTGTCCATTCATCATTGCAGTAACTGCTTTTTGGTATTCTGTATTGGCACGAATTAATTTATTACGGTCTGTTTTAGGAGCTAAAACTGCTAAAATAATAACCATAATTCCTGCAAGAAGACCAGCAATCATTGAAATAATTGTAAAAATATGTAATACTTGGTAAGTTGTGCTATTATAAACTTCGCTTACTAAACTATTAATTGTCATAGTTAAATCTGAATCTGGTAATAATAATCATCCTGTTATTTCTAATTGTGGGTCGTTTTTAATAATATAGCCACCATTAGGTACCGATATACTATTAAAATATTTCTCAACAACATTTGGTAATAATACTTGAATTAATGACAATGAAGAATAAAGAAGAATAATGATTGATAATCCAACTGGTCAAAATCTAACAACATAATTATCCCGTTTAAAACGCTTTTTCCCTAATAATTCATAACCCAAGAAAATTCCTGGCAAAATCGATAAAATTCCTGAGAAGGTTTGCAACCCGGCGGACTGCATTAATAAAAATTTATATTTTGAACCAAAACTAAATACTTCACTAAAATTATTGTTAGCATTATGTAAAGCACTATCAGCCACACCACCAATAATAACAATTGCACTAGTTCCTGGGATTGTATAAACAATTACTTTTGTGTCTAAATAGATATTTAAATAGGAATTTAAAAATCACAATAAAATTAACAAAGCAGAAGCTAAAATAACAAAACCAGCAACATTTTTTTTAAAAATTGGCATATACTTTGGTTTTGAAGTATAAAAGTAAAACCGTGGGTCTAAGCTTGGATGAATTGGCATATTTGCCATTTGCTGCATCATTTGTGACATATCAAATTTACTTGGATCACTAAAGTCCGGGCTAATGCCACCCATTGACGCTCCTATGCCTCCAATTCCTCTTTCTTGTCCTACTTCCGGTTGTGATTCGTCTGCCGCTTCTTCATTAGCTTTAACTTTTAACTTCTCACGAGCATTATCAATTGCTTTTTCATCAGTAAAATCAGCTGTGGCATTAATTAACTCATTAGTGACGATGTTTTCTCTGGTAATATAATTTTTTTCAACACCAAAATTTGAAACAATATATTGCACAAAAGCAACATATTCTTCATCTAACATATTAAAAGTAGCCACGTCAACCTTTTCAATTGTTTTTGATTCATTAGTAATATCAGCCAAAACCTGAGCAAATGAAAGAGTAAATTTATTATCATTTAAATTTGCATTAAATTCTTTTTCTAATGTTAATAAATTACAAATTTGTTGAATTACTAATTTTTTAAAGTCCTGGTTAACTATTACTTGTGCCTTAATATTATCATCGTTAAAGATACTATATAATGTATAAACTATATGGGCATATAATTTATTTTCTTTCATTTATTTATGTCCCTCATTTCTCTTTTTGTAATAATTTAATTTATATCAAATAATTTAATTAAATACAAATCACTACTAATTTCTTTTCTTATTATACCTTTTTTTATATTATAATCAATTCAAAATAATTCTTGAATAATATTATTTGCTTTATTAATACTGAAATTATGCATATGCTCTGAAATTTTTTTTACTCGAAACGGATGAATTTGTAAAATTTCTGCAATTTGTGAAGGTGTTTTTTTAAAAGCAGATAAAACAATAATATCTCTTGTAAAAATAATACTATTGGTAATTAATGCTAATAAAGCAATACTATTTAAACCCCGTTCTTGTAAATAATGATAATTTATTAAAAAACTATTCAAATCATTTTTTAATAAATCATCAACTAATTTAAAAATATCGGTATCTAAATACTTTGTCATATTATTTTCAATTAATTCCATCGTAATATTTGAGTTTATTAATAACAATTTTTCTAATTCATTTTTAATAATATATAAATTATTTGGCAAATATTCAACAATCTTAGGAATTAAATTTTGTTTAATCGTCCCATTATGCTTTGTAATATAATCATCAATAAACTTAATTAATTCATTATATGATAAATTTGTTGCTTTTAAAACACTAGTTAGTGCTAACATTTGTTTAGTTATTTTTAAACGATTACTAAGTTTATTGACTGGACAAATAAAAATAATAAAAGTACTCGGATTTGGAGCTGCTAAATATTCCATTAAACTTGTTAAATAACTTTTATTGTCTATTTTTGTCTTAATCTTTTCTTCTGTAAGAAAATAACTATCATTAACTATTATTATTCTTTTTTCTGAAAACATTGGAGTTGTGTTGGCATCATTCAGAATAGATAATAGGGGGTCTTCTAAATAATTATATTCTTGTAAATTATACTCATTATCAGGATTAATTTTTTTTAAAATCTTATTTTTTTGCATTTTAATTAAAAAAGCATCTTCTCCATATATTAAAAACATCTTTTAAAGCTCCTTTAGAATGTTCTAAAACTTATGACAAAGTAATATTATCATATAAAGTAAAAAAAAATTAAGGATTTAAAATAATTTAATTGCTGTTGATACTGACATAATATTAAATTGAAGATTTCTTCTACCATTTGTAAAATAAATTTGACACCTAATTGTTTTTAAATTTTCAACAACAATTGGCGCCGGATAATTTTAGCGTTTTGTTTTTTCACCAGAGATGAAGCAAACCTTTGGTGTTATTTTTTGTAAAAATGCTAAGCTTGAACTAGTTTCTGAACCATGATGCGGAACTTGTAGCAGAATGATTGGAGATAATTTTTCTCGTAATAAATTTATTTCATTTTTTTTACTAATATCACCTGTTAATAAGATTTGATATTGACTTATTTTAACCAAAAGCACTAAACTATTATTATTTTCATCTTTATCATTAATTGTTTTATGTAAGACAGTAAATCCTAATTTACCAAATTGAAATATTTTCAATTTTGTATCATTTTGAATTACTTGTTTAACATTAAAATATTTTTTTACAGTTGGTAAATTATTCTTATGATCATCATGTTGATGTGAAACAAAAATAGCATCAATTCAATTAATACCTGCTCATTTTGTAAATTGTACTATGAAGTGTAGCAATTTATTTGATTTCATTATAACATCAATAAAATAAATGTTCAATATAATTTATTTTAAAAAAATTTAATAGTTTTGTCTTAAATTTATGAATTTTGACACACTGAAAAATAAAATGATTAAAATTTTATAAGTAATCATATTAAAAATTAAACATTTGTATAAAAACTTCTTTTGAAGATAGTCAATGTAAAGATTTTTTAAGTTTAGAGTTTATTATATTAGCAACTTCTTGATAATAATTTCTTGAATAAATACTTAAATCAGTCCCTTTTAAAAATCAATGTCTAAAATCACGAATTGCTCTTTCAACTTTTGGTTTTTGTGTTGGAGTTCCAGCATCACAAAAATATACTTTAGCATTTGTTATTTTTTCAATTTTTTCTCAATCAGCAAATTCTTTGCCTTGATCTGTTATTATTCCTTTGCATCTATCTTTTAAAAATCTGTTAGAAAAAATTCGTTTTAATGCGTTTGTAACTTCTTTTGTTGTTTTTTCTTTTAATGGTTCAATAATTTTAAATTGGGTTAATTCTTCGATTAAAACTAAACAAACACTATTATTTTTACCAACCATAGTATCCATTTGAAATCAACCAAATTCATTTTTATCATGTTTTGCTTCTTCAATAGTTCTAAAATTTCTTATTTTTCCACGGTTATCAATTCGATTTTTTGTTTTATATTTTCTACCATGAAA
This sequence comes from Spiroplasma endosymbiont of Seladonia tumulorum, assembly GCF_964020235.1. Classification (NCBI taxonomy): domain Bacteria; kingdom Bacillati; phylum Mycoplasmatota; class Mollicutes; order Entomoplasmatales; family Spiroplasmataceae; genus Spiroplasma; species Spiroplasma endosymbiont of Seladonia tumulorum. The sequence continues at coordinate 745,255 of NZ_OZ026545.1, forward strand.
ATACAAATTATCTTTCTTGAAATTTAAAAATCCCAAATGAATATATTTATATAAAGTTTTAAAACATACCGGAAATTTAATACCAAACTCTTTTTCATATTTTTTACAGATTTGTTCTGGTGAATCATGAAATTTGTTATATTTTTCATCTAGTCATTCTAAAATATTTAGCAATAATGATGATTTTTTAAAACATTTTTGTCGTTTTTGTAAATAATCTTCGTGTGCTAATTTAGCGTCATATTCATTATCTTTTAACTTTTTTATTTCTCGTCTAATTGTATTGCGATTTTTATGCAATATTTTTGCTATTTTAGATATATTGGGTTGACCATTTTTTAAAGAATCAAGTTCTAATAAATCTTTTAACATTACTCTTTCTTTAAAAGTAAAATGATGCTTTGTTTTATCCATTTTAAAAAATCCTTTCTTTTATATACAAAGTTAATTATATAATTTTTTGAGATTTTAGGCGAGCGGTTGATTTTTAATAATTTTTATGATAAAATGACCTAAAAGTTAAAAAAAGTTTTGAAAATCTTTCAAATAAATTTGGGAACCTTTATTAATTTCTTCGCTTAACGCTTAGAATTTTTCCCAAGTATTTTGAAAAGCGCGGCAAGAGTTTTTTTAAACTTTAAGTAATTTTTCGCAAAACTTATGAAAATCCCGCGAGCCCAGATTTAGTACAATATAATCACAATAATAATCATTTAAATAACTACCTTTCTCAAATATGCTTTAAAAGTGCTTGTATATATATGTATATATATATATATATATATATATAATTGTCAATAGATCTTAAAAAAATTTTCAAGATTAAAGAAAGGAAATTATATAAAATGAAAAAACTTTTAAGTTTATTAAGTGTATTAACAATTAGTGGAATTTCTGTGCCAACAACAATTGCTTCTACTCCTTATCATAATAAAATATATATTCAGAATGAAATAAATACAATTGAACATAAATTATTTCTTTTAAATTATGATATTAGGAAGAAAGAAATAGAATTTTCAGATGCAAAAGAATATTATGAAAAATATTCAAAATTATACGCAGAAACTTATGATACAGGATATCTAAGATATAGTGATGTTTATAGAGAACAAATGAGATTTTTTAGAAAACATTTAAATAATATGGAAAATACAAAAACTTTTTATTTTGAACGTATTAATTATTTAAATCAGCAAAAATAATGAGAAAAATTTTAAATATTATTGGAGCAATATCATTAGTAGTAACAAGTACAACAACTTTAGTTTCTTGTAATACACCACAAGAAAAAGAGTATACGCCCGAAGAATTGAAACATTTAAAAAAAGAAAACCAAATAGATACAACAAATGAAACTATTAAAAACAATTTAGAATGAATAACCTCGCAAGAAAAACCTTTTAATCCAACGGGAGATTATAAATATTATATAATTATATGGCGTGGTGATGAAAATGATAATTGAACAATTAAAAAATATAAAAATACATATGAAGAAGTTGGGAGAATTGATACATCATATAGTGGTGCAGCATTATATAGAAATAGCGATGATTTAGTTGCAAATAAAACAAGAGAGCACGCTACTTGAATTACAGATAATGGTACTTATTTTAAAGCAGTTTATCGTTGAAGTTTAGATATAATACCCCCCGATTTAATTATTGATGATTACGGTAATATAAAAGTTAAAGAAGATTAGACCGATACTGATAAATATAAAAACTCATTTTAATAAATGAGTTTTTATATTTCTAGTGTAATTAATGATAGTTTTTCATTATTTTTATTAAATAGTTGTAAATTATTAATATTAATTTCTTCTTTTTCAGTAAAAATTTTAATATCATAATTTCCATAACCTCATATTCCAGATAATTCAATTTGATTTAAAATAAATAGTTTTTGATGGTTATAAAAAGATATTTTAATATTATCTTCAACTAAATTTTTAGTTATACTTGTCCAAACTGCTTTTGAATAAAGTAATCTATATAATTGAGAAAAATAGTTTAAATATTCTTCTATTTTGTCATTAGAAACAATTAAATTAGTTAAATACTTGCCATATTTACCATCTGATAGCTTAATTTCAGCGGGAATAAGGGAAGGAATGTTATTTGTTTTTAATTCATTTGTTATTGATAATCAATTAAAAAAATTTGCTTTTAATTGATAAATAGGGTTTTCTGAAATATCTTTATTTTTAACAGTTACTTTAATTTCATCATTGTTATTTATATTATTTTTATTTTTTAAATTTTAATCTATAATTTGTCCAGTATTTGAATTAATAATTGGAGTATTTGGATCATTATTATTGTCTCAACGATAAACTGCTTTAAAATAAGTACCATTATCTGTAATTCAAGTAGCGTGCTCTCTTGTTTTATTTGCAACTAAATCATCGCTATTTCTATATAATGCTGCACCACTATATGATGTATCAATTCTCCCAACTTCTTCATATGTATTTTTATACTTTTTAATTGTTCAATTATCATTTTCATCACCACGCCATATAATTATATAATATTTATAATCTCTCGTTGGATTAAAAGGTTTTTCTTGCGAGGTTATTCATTCTAAATTGTTTTTAATAGTTTCATTTGTTGTATCTATTTGGTTTTCTTTTTTTAAATGTTTCAATTCTTCGGGCGTATACTCTTTTTCTTGTGGTGTATTACAGGCAACTAAACTGGCTGTACTTGTTCCTATTAAAGTGATTGTTCCCAAAAGACTTAATTTCTTTTTCATATCGTGTTTATAATTAATTCTTTACTACCACTATATCTGTTTTTTTATTTTTAAATGTTACATTTTTTTCTTCCGAATTTAAGGGAATAGCTTCCCCAATCTCAGTCTGATGCATAATTATTTCTTTTTTACTTTTAATATCATAGTAAAAATTTATACTATTATCATTATTTATTTTTATTTTTGAGGGTAAAATTTCATTTTCAAATAAACTAAGCATAGCATCTTTAATTGAAATATTAACTATTATTTCATTATTATTTTTATCAATTAATTTTGCACTAACCATACCTTCAATTTTTTGATAATAATTTAAAATAAGCTCTATATTATTTTGTAAAGAAGTAACATAAACTGAAATTTTACTATGTGGTGGCACCTTTACTGGTTGAGATGGAACAGTTATTGTTGTAGTGTTTGTGGTTGTTTTAATTTCTGTTTCAGAAGAATTTGAAGTATCTGTTATAGTATAAGTTTTTGACTTCCCTCATGTATAACCACCACCAGCTTCAACTGCAACTTCAAGTTTTGCACCAAAAACAACAGGGACACCAGCATTACTACTAGCTTTTGCTGTAACTTTAGTATTTACATTTGTACTTCAATTATCAGTATTTGATGTTGTTTCTGATTTAGAAAATCCATTCATTTTTTGAAATGTATTTGTTTCTGTTAATTGTTTAGAACAAGAAACTGTATTTTGAATTTGTTCAATACTACTATTATTTATAAATGTTGAGTTAGAATCTTTACAAATATCATTAAGATCTTGTTCTAAATTATATGATTTATTTTTTTGTGTTTCTTCTAAAACAAGTTCAGATTCTGTTAAATTTTTTAAATTAATATTTAAAATCTGTTTAATTTCAGAATTAGGATTTTGTTTTTTATGATATAAATATAACCCTCTTTTTACTTGATCTCTCATATTAATAATTTTAGATTCAATTAATTGCAATGTATCATATTCATAAACTTTATTATCTTTTGAACCAAAGTATAATTTGTTATTTAAAGCTACCCCAGAAGATCAAATACCACCATTTGTTGTAATTACAACTTTTTGTTGTCCAGTTTCAGGATTATATTCATAAACTTTATTATCTTCTGAACCAAAGTATAATTTATTATTTAAAGCTACTCCAGAAGATAAAATACTTCCATTTGTTGTAATTACAACTTTTTGTTGTTCAGTTTTAGGATTATATTCATAAACATTATGATCAAAAGAACCAAAGTATAATTTATTATTTAAAACTACACCGGAAGAAATGGCATTAATATTTGCTGTAATTACAATTTTTTGTTTTTCAGTTGTATGATCATATTCATAAACACTTCCATCATAAGAACTAAAATACAATTTATTATTTAAAGCTACACCGGAAGAAAAAACACTCCCATTTGTTGTAATTACAACTTTTTGTTGTTCAGTTTCAGGATTATATTCATAAACATTATGATCAAAAGAACCAAAGTATAATTTATTATTTAAAACTACACCGGAAGAAATAATACTTTTATTTGTTATAATAACAATTTCTGAAATTCCAACAATATTATTTTTTTTATTATCTTGTCTTTTTACTCTATTTAATTTTTCTAAATTATTTTTTTGTGAATAATTAACTTTACTAATTTCTAATTTAGTTTTTTCTTTTTGATAGGGGCTAGCAGCAATTGTTGTTGGTACAGCGGTTCCACCAATAGTTAATAGACTTAATAAACTTAAAAGTTTTTTCATTTTATTATTTCCTTTCTTTTATCTTGAAAATTTTTATCAAGATCTATTGACATTATATATATATATATACAAGCACTTTTTAAACATATTTGAGAAAGGAAGTTATTTAAATGATTATTATTGTGATTATATTGTACTAATCTGGGCTCGCGGTGATTTTCATAAGTTTTGCGAAAAATGCCTTAAAGTTTAAAAAAACTTTTGCCGCACTTTTCAAAATACTTGGGAAAAATTCTAAGCGTTAAGCGAAGAATTTTATAAAGGTTCCCAAATTTGTTTGAAAGAACCTCAAAATCTTTTTTAACTTGTAAGTCATTTTATCACAAAAATTTAAGAAAATCAACCGCTCGCCCAAAACCTAAAAAATCTGCTATTACAGATTTAATAAAAATATAGATAAAAATTAATTGAAATATTCTCTAATTTTATTTCAATAATATTATAATACATTTTATATACCCATTTTAAAGCGATACGGATAAGAACCATAAAACAAAGCATATATGGATCGTGGTACATTTTACTGTCGGGTGTGTTTGTTTTGGTATCGCTAAATCTTAATTCACTAATACACTTATCTAAAAATGGGAAGTTATATAATATACCATATATTTTGCCTTGAACAAACATTTTTCTTATTCATGTTACACGATTAATTATTCCCGCTTCTTTATTAAGGGATGTCTGATGTTTTTTGGCTTTAAACATCTTAATTTTATAACCTAAATAAGGGTAAATATCTTCTTGTAATTTTTGCATAAAGTCATGAGCATTAATATCATAATGAAATGTAGCATATTCAAAACCATCAAATTTATCAAAACAGTTAATTATTCATTGTCCGTAATGTTCAACTATTTCATTTAAATTCATTGCGTTTTTTGGGGTAACAACATTTTCTTTAATTAAATATTTATCATATTCATTATTTTCATTAATTTTATAACCACTAAATAAAAATACTGTATGGTCTTCACTACCATTAGCATAATCAACACCAATTGAATAACTATCAAATTGATATTGTTTTGTATTTGTATTATAAAAATCTTGTAAATTATACTCTTTAATATATTTACGATAATTTCGTAAAACATAAATACTGGGGTCATTATCGTTATATTCAAAACCGTAATATTCAAGTTCAAATAAATCGGGTCGTTCTTCTTTATTTGCTAAAACAATTTTTTTGGTAATATCAGGTATTTTATTTCAAACAGCCCCCATAGTTAAACGCAAATTAAAAATACCCAAACCATTAAATGCTTGTTTGTTTTCTGAATATACCTGATTGTGTTCTTTTAAAATATTTTTAATTCTTTCATTTAAAGGTAAATATGGCGTTACAAATTTTTCATAAAAGATATGGTATTTATCAAAAGGATTAAAGGTAAATTGATTAGAATATGTTTTATAAAAATATGTTGTAACTGTTATATATTGTTTTGCTATGTTGTCTCATTCTTGAAATGTCCAAGATAATTCTTTTACTGGAATAGGATTATCTAAATTATATTGTTCATTATCATTTTCATCCGTGTATTTTTTGTAAGACACTTTTAAACTTTTAGAACGAAACATTGAAACTCTTAAATTATTATATCTTTTATCTAGTTCTTTATCAGTTAAGATTTCTTTTTCTTCAGCATGTATCATTTCGTCAGTTCATGCTGATATAATACCACTACCTTTACCAACTTTCCCCATAATTTTATTACCATTAGCATAACCAGCAAAAGCAATGCGAACACCACTAGGAAAAACAATTTCGCCACCTTCTTTAACATTTTTAGGTCAAACAATACCATTTTCATTGTCATACCCTATATCAATCCCATATTTATCATATAGATAGTTGCAGACATTAATTGTATCGCCAAATGTAGTATCTTCGTGGGTATTGGCATATCTTCGTAAAATGTTAGATGAAGCATCGGTAAAATTACAAGCAAAAAATAATTTTTCTGCTAGGTGATTTCATGTCTTATTAGTACCACGCCCCGCTGAGACAAACTTAAAAAAACATGGCGAAATAAAATATCGGGCATAACTATCACCAACAAAATTTTTAAATACTTCTCAATCAAAACCAAAATTATAGTCACTAAAATTTAAATTATATTTTTTATTTAAATGTTCATAACTAGTAATTCGTTTTTTATTATTAATTTTACTAAATTCTTGCATATTTATTGACCTCTTTATTTTATATATAATACATTATAAGAAAAAATGAAAGGAATTTGTATAAAAATGAGAAAATTTAAACATTTAACATTTGATGAACGAGATTTATTTAAAGATTTATTATTATCTGATACTTGTAAAAAGAAAAATGGCACAATTAATTTATCTGAAATATCACGACAAACGGGTCGTGGAGTTAATACTGTTAAAAGAGAAATTAAGCGATTTAAAAATATACAATATTATAATCCATATCAAGCACAAAAAGATTATAAACAAAAACGTAAAAAATGCATTAAAAAACTACCTAAATTTACAAAAGAGCAGTTAGATTTTATTAAAATAAGATTTAATAAATACCACGATACACCCGAACAATTAATTTATCGTTATTTCTTGGAATTTGGTGTTAAATTTCCTGTTTGTGTTAAAACATTGTATAAATGAATTCGCTTAGGTGAATTTGGATTAAAAAAAGAAAATTTACCCCATCGTGGTAAAAAATACAAAACAAAAGGAAAAACTGATAATCGTGGTAAATTAACTAACTTTAAATCAATTTGAGATATTGAAAATAAAGTTTCTAATGTTGGATGATTTGAAATGGATACTGTTGTAGGAAAAGACCATCAATCTAGTAATTTAGTTTTAGTAGAACAATCAAGTAAAAATTATTTTGTAATGAAATTAAAAAATAATACTGCTAATGAAGTTTTAGAAAAATTTAAAGATATTGTTAAAAATAATAATTTAATTGGGAAAATTAAAGGAATAATAACTGATAGAGGAAAAGAATTTAGTAAATGAAGAGAAATGAAAATATTTGCTGAAACACAAGTTTATTTTTGTGACCCCGGTAAACCACAACAAAAACCATTAATTGAGCATATGAACGGTGAATTTAGATATTGACTTTCTAAGGGAATTGATTTTAATAATATTAGTCAAAAAATGATAGATTGAGTAGTTAATGTTATAAATGATAAACTCCGACCATGTTTAAATTGATTAAGTGCAAAGACAATGTTTTTACAAAATTTTAAATAAATTTATTAGTTAAAATTTAATAAATTATTTTTAGTGCGCTTAAATATGAATAAAATAAGATAAAATTACAAAAATTTAATTTTTTCTGAAAAAGTTGTTGCAATTTATTAAAAATATTTTATTATTAACTTAACAAGATATAAATTTGCCGTTTATATATACACAGCGCCTTAATTTAGTATCTATCTGTTTATTATTAATTGGATTATAAATGCTAATTTCTAAATCACGTGGATTTAAAAAATTAGCATTATCTTCACAAATTCTTTTTTCTAAAATTTCATTTTGTTTTTGAACAGTAACATTTTTACGATTAGTAATCGTTGATGCTAAATTAAGATAATAACTATCAATATCATATTCTTTTTTTAATTTCTTTTTTGCTGGTAACAATCCCATTTATATCACCTCTTTATTTTGTATCTTCTTTTTTAATAACATCTTCAATACTATCTTGTTTTTGTTGTTTGTTATGAGTTTTGTATAGTGTAAACCAATTAGAACAAAACAACTCTTATTAAAGGGTTGTTTTTTTATTTGAAATAAAAAAACTCCTAAAAGGAGGTAATGATAATTAAACAACAAAAAATATGTGATGTTAATGATTGTTATAAAGTAATATCATTCATTACCGAAGAATTTTTATCAAATAAAGTTTTATGAACTTGTGAAAAACATAAAGATTTATTGAATAAAGTAAAAGATAAAACACAAAAGCGGTTTTATAAACGTTTAGAAAATTCAAAAATTATCTTTGATTGAGAAACTGGGTTTTTAAAACTTAAATTTTACAAAACAACTTAATGCAGAGTGGGACGGTTATTTTAAATAACTAAGTGCTTCCATAAGAACATGAGTTTATACTCATTCTCACAGCCAGCCGAGGCGAGTACTGAAACAGTGTATGAGGAAATATGCAAATCGACGCTGGTTCATTAGAACTAAGCGATAGTCGTGTTGTGTCCAAGGCTAACATCAAACGACAATAAATATTGAGATGATGACACAAACAATTAAATTTGCGTTTAGCATTCGGTCCTTTGCATGGGTGCGAGTAAATTTAATTTCAAAAACTGAGCGTCAAATCCCAGAGCGAAAGCACAAATGGGCACAGATAAAGGAAGACATATATATCTGGCGTCAATATTAAAAAAACAACTGTGTATTATTAAACATTTAAATAATTAACATACCGCCACCGCTCACCCTAGTGAAGCGGATAGCGTAGTAAATAAATAGATAAATACTTATATAACTAATTCTCGCTTGGCACTTTCACTTGGGAGTGAGTGCCAGCGAGTTAAAACTAGGAGGAATTATAATGACAGAATATAAAAGTAAATATATTAATAAAACTTGGAATGAAATAACAACATCATTTGATTGAGTTAATTGTCAGCCTATTAATTGTCGTATTTCACATCATAAAAATCATTATGATTTGCAATGTTTAGAATGAGCCAAAATGTACTTAAATTTATTTAAAAATAGATGAGATGTTATTGTTTCTTATATGCAACATTACAAAATTAACGATATTTTAGATTTAGCATCAGATGGTTGAAGAATATTACAAATTGACCAAAAAAATAAAGGAGTAATTTAGGAGGTTTATATGAAAAAGTTAAATAAAAAACCTTGAAAGTTTTTAAGTAAAAAGCAATTACATAAGAAAAAAATTGAGCGTGCTAATGAAAGAGCAAGGATAGAAAATAGTAAGGAATTAAATAAATATGAAAAAGTTAAATAAAACTTGTCTTAAACAAAGATATTGAAGTTATTGTTCAAAATGCGATCAAAAAAATAAATTACAAGAATTAATGCTTAAAAGTTATCCAGTATCATTTGAAGATATGACTGATGAGCATTGAGCATTAGGAAAACAAAATTAGGAGAAACTAACCTAAGAAATGTCAAAAAATTAATTGTAATAATAAAAATGCTTATTTTGGAAATAATTATATTGAAAAAATTGGTGATAAATTAGAGTGAAATTTAGGTTATAAAAAAGAAATTATATTATGTGAAGAACATTGATTAAAAATTTATCAATTAGAAAATTTAATTGTAAATAAAAAGAATTCGGAGGAATAAATTATGACTAAAAGATACTTATTAATTATTAAAAATGAATATTTAACTACATATTCATTTTATACTTTTGAAGAAGCAAAAATAACTGCTAAAAATGAAAAGTATTATCCAACAGTAATTATTGATTTAGAAAATGAAAATATTAAATGAAAAGGATGTGAATAATATGTGAAAAGATGAAGGTGGTAAGGTTTATACCGAAGAAGATTTATTTAATGAAGCATTAGAAGAATGTCATTTAGAAGAAAGTGCTTATGAATATATTGATACTTTAATTGAAGAAAAGAATTTGGAGGAACTTTAAAATGACTATAACAGAATCAATTAAATTTGACAAACTAAAAGAAGAAAATGAAACACTTAAAAAAACTTGCTGAAAAAGATAAAAAAATTGATCAACAACAATTGTTAAAGAAGATTTTTACAAAAATCCATATTCAACAGGTTCTATCGATTGAATATTAGTTGACAGTTCAAAATATGACAAATTACCTAGTAAGGAGAATAAATAATGAGTGATATTGTAAAAAATACAGTAAATAATATTACATTTCCGTTTTATATAAAAGGTTCTGATTTTAAAGAATTAAGTTTAAAAGCATTAACAATTAAAAAATGAATTGATGAAAATGGACAAGAATTAGCAGAATTTATATATCGACAACAAGCTTGATTAATAAATGGAGAATATAAATCACAATCATTAAAAGATTTAAAATTAGTAGTTTCAAAAATTGATTATATTTTTAGAGAACCATTAGAATTAATAAAAAATTTTAAAGATGAATTAAATTTTATTAGAAAAGATATTTTGAATTTAGAAAATAATATTAAAAGTAATCATGATTCTTTAAAAAATAGTGTTATTAATATTCAATTTCAAAAACAAAATGAAATTATTGAAAATCATAAAAAAGAACAATTTTTAGAAATTAAAAGTGTAGCAAAACAAGTGCAAGAATTAAAAATTATTACTAGTAATTTTCGTAAAGAAAAATTATTAGTTAGAAATATTGAAATAATTGGAATTGATGATGATTTTGTAGAAAATGCTAATCAATATGAATTAAAACAACTAATTAAATATTTAATTGTTGATGAAAAGTTAGTTAAAAACAGTATTAAAATCATTATTAAGAAAATGAGGTATTATGTCAGTTGAATTACAACAAGCATATAAATCAGATCAAGCAGTTATTACAACTAATGATGAAAAGATTTATATTGATAATGATAGTAATATCGTTAAAAATCAGGGGCATATGAGCCATGAACCATTATCAAATAATATAAATTTTACCCCATGTAATGATGAAATAGCGTACACAAACGATAATGTAGTTAAAGAAGAAGATATCTCTAATGTAGTACCAGCAATTAACAATGATGAGGATGTATACGCATGATAAAAATAGGTATTGACCCTTCTGGATCTGGTACTACGGCTATTGTTGTTTTTGAAAATAATATCTTATTAGATAAACAAGAGTTTATAAATAAAGATTGAAAAAAACATTCTAAATTTATTATAAATTATTTAAAAAATGAAAAACCATTTTGGAAAATATTATCAAATAATCATAAACTAGAATATTTAGTTTTTATAAAAAATTGTTTATATACAAATGCCAATGGCTCAAAAGATAGAGATGATTTATTGAGATTATTAGGTTCGTTAGAAACACAAGGATATATTGCTAATGTTTCACCACGCCATACTAAATCAGTTGTTAAAAATATAGAAAATGAAAGTAAGTATTATGGAAATAAAATTTATTGGGGAATTGATAGTAATTTAACTTATCAATATGGTAAAGGTTGAAAATATAATAATGACAAAATTAGTAATCATTTACGAGATGCCATTATTATTGCTAATTATAAGGGTTAATATTATGAAACATTCATTTAATCAAAAAAAACAGGAAAATATTATTCTAAATTAATTCGTAATGTTAATATTTACTTAAATGAAAACCAAGAAAAAGTTTGAAATGAATTTAATGACTTTACTTATTCACAACGAATCGAATATCTTATTAATTTTTATATAAGTCACAACAAAAGTGATAAAGATAATAATTCTAATTAACTTAACCTTGTATATATAATGTAAGAAATTAATAGAAAGAGGGTTAATTGGAATGAAAAAATTATTAAGTATAATAGGAACAATTTCATTAGTAGCAACAAGTACAACAAGTTTAATTGCTTACAATCATTTTTTTCCATAATTGACCAGTTGCAAATGTATCTGCTCCTATTTGGTCTAAAATTTTAGTATATGCTTTTGTAAATTGAGCAAATGCTGGCATTGCAACATGTACCATTAAATCGTCTTTTTTAGTACCAAACATTAAAGCATTTACTTTTTGTACTAAATTAATTGAAATATCATTAATTTTATAAAATGTTTCTTGTGCTGTATCAGTATCTTTTGGAATAGGTAATTTAATAAATTGACCTGTTGCAATACATGAATCTACAACACCTTGTAAATAAATTGCATTTATATTTGAATATCAATTACGAGTAATTGTTCTCATTCACTCTCCAATTGTAGTAGTTCGTACTTCAACTGGTGATTCCATAAAACGAACAACATCAAATGTAGGAACATCATATTTAAATGTTAACATTTAATCCATCATAATAGTTGCTCTTCGCACTGCTACGGATTGTTGTTCCATTCCAGAATCTTTATCATAATCATTACCCCAAACCATACGCTCTGGGAATACATATTGTCCTGCTTCAAAACCTTCTGTCATAGACACTTGTTGAGCAGTTAACATCATCATTTCAGTAGCATCAATATATTCACTATCTGCTTCTAAAATCTTTTTAATTTGTAAAACAGCAACATCTCCAATTGCTTTTTCTGTTGCAGTATTACCACCAACTTGTAAAACTGTTGGTAATGCAATACTTGATTTTCCACCTACTTTTGCCATAGGTTATTATCCTCCTTATTATTGTCATGTTAAACTTTTAGCATAATCAATAATATCTTGGTCAGTTTTAGCACCATTTTTTTAATTTCTTCTAAACGATTAGATTTAATTTCTTCACTTCTTTTTAGCATTTGGTCAATAACTGACCCACCATCAACAGTACCATCTACTGAATTAATATTATATTCTTCTGCTATTTTGTTTATTCTTTCTTGTTTAGATAAATCTTTATATTCATCATTATTAATTAACGAAAAAATAATCTTTTTATCTTTATCTGTAAAATTTTTTAAATATAATTCATTTTCTAATAAATCACTTTTATTTTTTAATTCTTGTAATTGAGTATTAACAATTTCAAAATCTGTTTTATCAACTACATCTTCACGATTTTTAATTGATTCACGAATTTGTTTAGCCTGAGCAGATAATAATTCATCAACTGCTTTCGCTTTTTCATCATCAATTTCTAAAATTTCTTTAATTTTTTCTAAATTTGCCATTATTTTTCGCTCCTTATTTGAGTGTAGGATTAACACTTTTAACAAATTATAGGTAGGATTCTTTTATAAAAGGAAGATTAACCTTATAAAAATATCATACCATAATTTAATTCTTTTTTACAATCATTGTGTTAATCATATCTTTATACTCTTTATTTTTTTGTTCCATATATAAAATAGTTTCATTCATTTTAATTTGAAACTCTTTAAAATGACTAATACATAATTGCACTGGTTAATCACCTTGCATTTTTCTTACTAAATCACCATTTTTATCTTTTTTAAATCTTGCTAATACCTTTCTTTTACAATTTGGCATTTTTTAGCCATTTTTTACTCTTTTTTGCATATTAAAATTGCTATTATTTAAACAATATGATTAAATAAAAGAGTAAAAAACTGTATTAATGTATAAAAGAACTCTCACAAGTTCTTTTTTTATTATCTACATTTTACATAAAAAAAAGACTTTTGCAAGTCTATATTTTTGTAATTTTCTAAAACAGGTTAAGAGTAGGAAAATTCTGCCTTTTTAGATTTACAATATTATCTTATCATCATTAAATTTAATGTCAATAATTTACTTTTTTTTATTGTATTATGTAAATATTTTAAGAAAGGGTAGGAAAAAAATGAAAAAGTTTAAACATTTAAGTTTTATTGAAAGATGTAATTTAAAAGAAGCGTTAGAATCTGATATTTTTAAGAAAAAAATGGCACTCTTAATATATCAAAAATAGCAAGATATATGGGTTGTAGTAAAAGTACTATTAAATATCACTTAAAACATTATAAACATATTAAACGATATCATCCTATGCAAGAACATAAACGATATTTAGAAAATCGTAAAAATTGTAAAAAGAAAACTACTTTAACTTTTAAACAATTATTATGATTAGATGAAAAATTTAATAAATTTCATTATACACCTAAACAAATATGTAAATTATATGAAATTGAATTTAATGATAAATTCCCTATGTGTTTTAAAACACTTTATAAATATATTTATTTAGGTTTATTTGGTTTAAATAAACGTAATTTGTATTTTCATAGTAAAAAAAAGATACATAAAGGGAAAAAATATAAACGTGGTAATTTAAGCAATGATTTTAAAACTATTAAAAAAGCAAAACATGAAAAAGGTACTTTTGGTTGATTTCAAATGAATACTATTGTTGGTAAAGATAAGAAATCAGCATGTTTAACATTAACAGAAGAATTAACTAAATTTACCTTTTTTTAAAAAAAAGAAAAAAATTCAACAGAAGTATTAGAAACTTTAAAACAAATTTTTAAAAATAAACTTTTAAAAAAACATTTAAAGGGAATTATAACTGATCAAGGAAAAGAATTTTGAAATTGAAAAGATATTGAAAAACATCTTAAAACAAATGTATATTTTTGTGATAAAGGTTGTCCTACACAAAAACCAATTGTAGAAAGAATGAATAGAGATATAAGGTGAGAATTACCAAAAAGTACTGATTTTAGAATTATTAAACAAAATAAAATAGATTAAATAATTAATACAATTAATGATAAGATAAGACCTTGTTTAAATTGAGAAACACCAACATAGTTATTTAATAAATATATTAAATAAATTTATTAAATAAAAAAACTTAATAAATTATTTTTTAGTGTGCCCAAATATACTAATTTTAAATAAATTAAAAAAATAATTTAAAAATACTTGCAAACTTATTTTTAAGTGCTATTATTTTAATTAATAAGAGTAGGAAATAACTAATTGCATTTACACTATACAATATGTTAATTGCTTTTATGTCAAGACTTAATAATCAAATTAATGATGAGAAAGTTGATAAAACTAATAAAAATAATAAAGAAAAAATTGAATTTAATATATTTAATTTAAATCAATTTCAAAATCAATTTTTATCTTTATAAAAAAAACCTTTTAAAATTAGCAATAACTTTAAAAAGTATTTTTTAGTGTGTCAAAATTCATAAATTTATAAATTATTTTTTCAACTAAAAATTATATTTTTAAAAAAAGTTGAATTTTTTATAAATTTTGTTATCATTCAATTATAAGCGAAACTTAATTTGTTTCTAATTACTTAATTTTATTAAAAACCTAAGAATAATGAATACTACCAAAAATTTTTCAACCAACACTAAAATAATAATAACCATTTCCTTGTTTTTGAATTTTGCCACAAACAATGTTGTTCTCCTGCAAACTTGGTTGTTGTAAATAATAATGACATAATGCTGAAACAATGATTGCAAAAATTAATACTCCTCAATAAATTTTTTGTTGTTGCCAAATCAAAATAAACCCTAAACATAAAACGACTAAAATTGACCAATAACTATTAATTAATAATAAATAATTAAATCCAATAATACCACCCACTAATAAAAATTGTTCTTGTTTTAAAAATTTTAATTTAGATTTTAAATTAAAAAACACAAAATAACCTTAAAATATTAAAATATTTTACATAAGTTCCTGCTAAATATTGTTGTAATTTATTTATTATCTTTTTTGTATCAGTAGTTTCTAATTGTAAAATATTTATTATTTGAGAATGTAAAAATTGTGGAATTAAAACTTGATTCAAAAGTTGTTTGGTAATTAAATAGCGGTGGTATCATTTAATATATTTTGGGTTTGGAATTAAACCAATATTTGTCAATTGCCGATATTTTTTTGCAATGTATTTTGATTAATTGGCATATAATTTTGAAACTTAAAATTAAATTTTAATAAAATTTCTTTAATTGAAATCCCAAGCATTTGTTCAGTTATCTGAAGCGGATTTGGAATAATATTTTTGTTAAGTAATGGCAAATTATATTTATTAGTAAAAACAATTTGATAAATATTGTTATTAAAATCTGTTGTAGGTTTATTTTTTTGATAATTATTATCACGAAAAGAAAATAAAAAATAAATTAACGTAACTAATACTCCGAATAAAATTGTAAACATAAAATACCCCTGCTTTTTAATTGTTCTCCCCTACTTTCAAATTACTATATAATCATCTTATTTTTTATTTTTCTTTTGTTAATTAAAATTTAATGTTAAAAAATAAAAAAATAGGAGTAATTTAGAGTGCACCCCAAAAAGTAAGTAAAATAAAAAAAGATTTTGCTAAATTTTTATAGGGGGTGCATTTTTATATGGCAAAAAAAGGACAAAAATATAACAAATATACATCAGAATTTAGAACAAAAATCATTGAGGAAATTAAACAAAAAAGTTGTTGAATAGTAGCAAAACAATATAATATAAATGCAAATACAGTAGAATCTTGATGAGCAAATCATAAAAAAGGAAAATTAAACAATCCTAAAGGACCTAAAATTTCTTTTGGCAAAAGAAATTTAGAATATTATAAAACAAGGTATGAATTATTAAAAAAGCTCCATGACTTTTACAATTAAGCAAACTAAGAATTGTCTCTTTTATTAAACAAAATTTTTGTGAATATTCAATAAAATTATTACTAGAAGTAACAGGGTTAAAACGTAGTTATTGAGATAAATATAAAAATTATGACAGTAGCAAAAAAGATAAAAAAGCAATAAATGATATTGTAAAAGTCTATGAAGAAAATTTAAAACAATTTGGTTATCGAAGAATTACTAAATATTTAAAGGAAGATTATGGTATAAAATATAATTCAAAAAAAGTTTTAAGAATTATGCGTTATAATCAAATACAACCTGAATATGTAAGAAAAATGAGAAGAAAAATGAAATATAAACAGAATAAAGAAAAAAGCTTATTGCAATATCCTGATTTAATTAATCGTAAATTCAATGATATAAAAACAAGGTTTTCAGTACTATATACTGATGTAACATATTTAATTTGAAAAGGAGAAAGATATTATCAATCAACAATTATTGATGGATATACTAAAGAAATAGTTGATGTAAAGTGATCTAAATATAATGACAATAAATTAGTAATGGATAATTTAAATGATGCAATTAATAAAATAAAATTAATAAAAAAAGATCTGAATGGAATAATAATTCACTCAGATCACGGATATCAATATACATCCACTATTTATCACGATAAATGTTTATCTAACGGTATTACAATTTCAATGGGAAAAAATTACCACTGTGCAGATAATATTGTTATAGAAAGTTTTCATTCATTACTTAAGAAAGCTACAATCCATAATAAAATATATAATTCACATGAAGAATATATACAAGATGTTATAAAATGAATACATGATATTCAAATCGTAAAGAAAAAGATATAATTAAAAAAAAGTAAATACTTTTTATTAGTACTTACTAAAATGGGTGCACTCTAATTAACTTCTATTTTTTTATTTTTAAAATAATTATTAGTTTTTCCCAGCAATTAAAATATTATATTTATTTAATACATAACCATCTAAATCAGTTATTTCAAATGGTCTATCGGCCATTTCTGGTTGAGCAACATACATTCCCTTCTCATTAAGTTTCGCTACAGGAACATAATCACGTTGATAATTAATCATTGCGCCAGATTTTGGATAATGACCATTACGATAATAATTATAATTATTTTCATAATCCATTACTTGTTGATATGGTGAAGTATAATTAGCTTCTTCTGTTAATGCTGATGAATTTTGAATAATAAAATTCATAAATTTATAAGCTAACTCCTGATTTCTAGCATTTTTTGATAAAACCATATTATCACTTCAAATGTTAGTTCCTTCAACTGTTTCTGGTGTTCACGCCGTTGTTGCTCGTGGGCGGGTAATAATTAATTTTGTTCCCTTCGCTTCTTCATGACTCTTTGCAAATAATGTATCCGCATAAATTGCATCCCCATTATACATAAAAGCAAAATCAAAACGTACATCACCAACTGCATTGATTAACTCATCATTCATTAAGGCAACATTATTATGTTTTAACAATGTTGCTAATTCGTTGTAACCATGATCAACTTCCATTTGCGTTGTTGGTACTGGTTTGAAATAATTTTTTTCAGTAGTTAACATAAATAAATTTCGTGGATCATTATTAATTAAAACTTGTTTATTTGCTGAGGCTGCTTGTCATAAAATATCTCATGAAATGCCATTTGAGATAATCTTATTATTTTCAACATCATTAAGTTTAATTTGATCGCGATTTATACTAGGTTCTCACTCTGCACGTTGATAACCAAATTTTCCTTGATCTGTTGTTGGTAAATTTTGATTTGCTTTAGCAAATATCTCATCTAAAAATTTTAAGTTACTTTCTGTTGGATTAATCACAAGTGATACTTCTCCTCAAAAATAAGGTAAACTATAATTAACAATTGTTTTTTGAGTAGCATCTTTCAGTTTATTTTTATTTAAAACATTTAATAATCCATCAGCTAATGATGCCGCATAATTTTTATCAAAACATTTTGCTGTTGTTGGATCCAAAGTAGAAGGAACAATACAATTTTGATAAAATTCTGGATTTGTTTTTTGTACTGTTGCTACATCAACATTTAAATCATTAAAATATTCATTCCCAATTGTTCGTTCTTTGACATCTTGTCCATGATAATTTGGATTAGGTTTAATAATGTTGAAATTTTTATCAACATCATTTAATTTTTGATAATCAATTTCTTCTAAACGTCCTTCTTGCGCTAACTTATTAACCATATAGTCACTTGGAACCATCACGTCATAATGTGTCGTATATAATTTGTTATACAATGTTTCATTACTATCATAAACACTATATTTAACTTTTACATTA
This sequence comes from Spiroplasma endosymbiont of Seladonia tumulorum, assembly GCF_964020235.1. Lineage (NCBI taxonomy): Bacteria > Bacillati > Mycoplasmatota > Mollicutes > Entomoplasmatales > Spiroplasmataceae > Spiroplasma > Spiroplasma endosymbiont of Seladonia tumulorum. Next base: position 764,292 of record NZ_OZ026545.1, read on the forward strand.
TATTTTTTTTCAAACTTACTAATTAAATTTGAAGTAATATATTCACCTCAATTTGCTACTGCTAAATCATAAATATTATTTTTAATATAAACTGCTGTTAGCAAAGCAATTGAGCCAACTGAAATTGTTACTAATGATAATGGCTTTCAACTTTTTGCCAATCAACGGAATTTTTTTCGTGATATTTTATTAATATTTTCTTTGGTTTCTTGCCGTTCAATAAAAGTTTGTTTTTTATTCTTAATTCATAAAACACTTTTATCATATTTTTTTTCTAGTTTAACAATTTTTCAGCGTAATTGTTCTTTTTGTTTTTCATTATTAATTTTTTTATTATTTAATTGATGATAAAGAAAGGCTAATTTCTTTTCATAGCGCATAATATCTTTATCTTTATAAGTTCCTTTTAACATTTCTCGGCGAAATTTATTATAATTAATTTTATAAACATTTCATCCATTTCATCCAATAATAATAACTCCAATAATTGCAATACAAATAGTACCAAAAGCATTAATAAAAGGTTTAATTCTTTTCATTGTATAAATAAAAGTTGCGACATTGACATCATCACCACCAGTAAAATAAGAGATAATAAAGTCATCAAAACTCATTGCAAAGGCAATTGCTGCAGCTGCAATAATTGCTGGTTTTAAAATTGGTAAAATAATTTTTCGCAAAGTTTGTGAGGGCTTTGCACCTAAATCTAATGAAGCTTCAATTAATTTTGGATCAACTTTCCGTAAGCGTGGTAATACTGTAATAATTACATATGGAACATCAAATGAAATATGCGCTAAAACTAATGTTACCATTCCAAAATTTGCTCCTAAAGCAATAAATAACATCATCAACGAAACAGCTGTAATAATATCAGTATTAATTAATGGAATATTAGTAATTGATAATGTCATTTTTTGTGTAATTCGCCGTGCTCGACTTAATCCAATCGCAGCTAAAGTGCCAATAATAACTGAGACAACAGTTGCAATTACTGCTGTAAAAACTGACACAATAATACTTTGTAAAAAAGGTTGCTCACTAGCAAGTTGTTTATACCAACGATCAGAAAAACCATTAAAAATACTCATACTTTCACCACTATTAAATGAAAATAAAATTAAAATCATAATTGGAATATAAATGAATAACATAATTAATGCCATATAAGATGATTTAAAAAACTTTTTCATTGCGACGCCCCTTTCTTGTTTCAAAATATTTTGATAATGAATTTGATAGCACAATAATTAAAAAAACAATAAGGGCTAAGACAACTGAGATTGCTGCGCCAATTCCAAAGTTTTCTCCTTTAAAGAAATATGCTTCAATTACATCAACAATTAAATTAATACGACCATTCCCCATAAATTTAACAATAATTAACGAAGTTGCTGCTTGCACTAATAATAATGTTCCACCTGCAATAATACCTGGGATTGATTGACGAAAAATAACTTTTCAAAATGTTTTAAAACCATTTGCTCCCAAATCTTTTGAAGCTTCAATTAATGAAGTATCAATTTTATCTAAACTATTATAAATTGGTAAAATTACAAATGGTAAAAATGCATACACCATTCCAATAACAACCGAAATTGGGGTTCCAAGTAAACTTGGAGCAATAATATTAAACATTGTTTGTAATCCAATAATTTTTAGTAACATATTAATTCAAATTGGTAAGGTTACTAAAATTCAAATATTTTTTGACAATAGTTTTGATTTACAAAATGCCATCACATAAGCAACTGGATAAGCAATCACAATTGCAATTAAGGCCGCAATTAATGAATATCCTAAGGCTAAGAATAGTGCAATAACAAATTTTTGCTCTGAAAAAAAAGTTACAAAATTTTTAAAATTAATTTCAAAAACTAAACTATTTCCCGTTGGTTGAATAAACGAATATAATAAAATAATTAATAATGGTACAACAATTAATAAAATCATAATAATAAGGTATGGCCATAAAATTGGATTGAACCCTCTTTTAAACCATTTGTTTTGTTTTGCATGATAAGAAATGTTTAAATATTTTGTTCGACATCACGCAGCAAAATGTTGACTAATTGATTTAATTTTACTACCTTGTTTTTTAAATCATTTTTTACCTTTTTTTGGTGGTTTATTTTTGTTTTCCATCATTCTTGCTCCTTAATCATCAATCTCTTTCCACATAACATGAATATCTTCAACATTTCATGAAATATCAACTTGATCACCTTCTTCAACTCTATCTGTTGAATGAATTAAATATTTTCGTTCTTTACATTTAACAATAATTTCCCAATGAACTCCTTTAAAATTAACTCTTTTAACTGTTCCTGTGAAGAATCCTTTCCCAACTGGAACAATGTCAATATCTTCAGGACGAATAATAATATCAATTTGGTCTTCATTTTCACCAAATCCACGGTCAACACAAACAATTTTTTTGCCATCAATTGCTACTAAATTATCTTTAATAAAAATTGCATTTGAAATAATATTTGAGTCACCAATAAATTGTGCTGTTCATAAATTCTCTGGTTCATTATAAATTTCCGCTGGTGTTCCAACCTGTTGAATTGCTCCATCATTCATTACAATAATACGATCAGACAATGTTAATGCTTCTTCTTGATCATGCGTTACTAAAATAAAAGTAATTCCAATTTCTCCTTGCAAAGTTTTTAATTCTGCTTGCATTTTTTTTCGTAACTTAACATCTAATGCAGCCATTGGTTCATCTAATAACAAAACCTTTGGCTTATTAATTAATGCTCGTGCTAATGCAACGCGCTGGCGTTGACCACCCGATAATTGTTCAACTGATTTATCTTCAAAACCTTCTAATCCTACTAATTGTAAAAATTTCTTTACTTCAGTTTCAATAACATCATACTTATTGCGTTTAACTTTTAAACCATAAGCAATATTATCAAAAACAGTTAAATGCGGAAATAAAGCATAATTTTGAAAAACAGTATTAACTTCTCGTTTATGAACTGGCGTTTTTAAATAGTCCTTTCCTAAAAATAATAATTCCCCACTATTAGGTTGTTCAAATCCAGCAATAATTCTTAATGTTGTTGTTTTTCCACATCCTGATGGTCCTAGTAATGTGACAAATTCTCCTTCTTTAATGTTTAAGTTAATTCCTTTCAAAACCACTTTTCCTTCATATTGTTTTGAAATGTTTCGTAACTCTAAAATATTTGTTTCCAATGCTCCTGCTCCTTTTCTAATCTTTTAAAATATTGGTGGTGTTGAAATTCATAATACCTCAACAACTTCATTTGTTTCATTTTTTAAATAGTGTTGATTATTACCATATAAATAAAAACTATCACGAGTATCTGCTGTTTGTACTTTTTGCCCAGAATAAACTAACACTGTTCCTTTCAAAACATAACCAAAAATCTGACCCTCAAATGGTAATATCCGTTCTGATTCTCCTTGCGGCTTAATTTGAATTAAAATTGGTTCTAATTCATTTACTTGCGCATTAGGAACTAATCATTCAATTCGATAATCATTTTGTTCAACTTCATAATGTTCTTCTGCTGCATAAACGAATTTTCTTTTTTTTTCTTGTTTAAAAAAATCTGCTAAGTTGGTGCCTAAAACTTCTAAAATACTTTCTAGTGTTTCAATACTCGGAGAGGAAATATCGCGTTCAAGTTGACTAATAAAGCCTTTCGTTAATTCACAACGATTTGCTAATTCTTCAATTGTTAAATTATTTTTTTGACGTAATAGTTTAATTTTCTCTCCTAGTAACATAGACAATCCTCCTTTGGTAATTTTGTTTAGTTATACTAAACTTTTTGTTTTTAAATTACGGCCACATTAATTATAAAAAAAAACAAAAAAATATCAATAGTTTTGATGATATTTTTTATTTTTTAAAATATTTATTAATTGCTTTTGCTACTCCTGAGCGACGATAATGGGCAGTTGTATCATCAGAAATAGTTTTAATATTCGCTTTAGCATTTCCCATCGCAATTCCAACGCCAGCTCATTTTAACATTTCATAATCATTTGAACCATCACCCATCGCAATAATTTCTGCTGGTTGAATATTATATATTTTAGCAAGATATTCTAAAGCATCTTTTTTGTCACTACCTTTTGGACTAATTTCTAAATTTAAACTTTGATTTGACAAATATGACCAATCAAAAATATTAAATTCATATTTTACTAAAAGTTTTGCTTTAAATTTTTGAACATTCTCTTTTTTACCACTAACAACAAACTTGTAAGCTTGGTCATGTAAAGTAGTAGGATCATACACTAATATTCTTTTTCGTTTTGTGTGAAAACTCATTCATTTAGTCATCAAACTATGCTTAATATTAACATAAGCAAAATGTTCATTCTTAACGGAATATGCTCATAATTGAATTTTACACTCATTAGCAAGATAAAAAACATTGATTAATTCATCATTAAAAAAAACATTTTGTTGAAGAATTTTTTCTTTCGCAAAATCATAAATTATGCCACCATTAAAACCAATTACTGGCATTTTATTTTCAATAATGCCTAATTTTTTTGCAACTTTTCTAATCGCACCAATACTACGCCCAGTTGCAATAATCACTTTAATCCCATTTGCCAATGCTCACTTAATTGCTGCAACATTTTGCTTTGAAATTCGATTTCTACTTGCTGTTGTACCATCCAAATCAAGAGCAATTAACTTATACTTCATTAGTTTTTCTCCTCTTATTCTTTATGTTAATTATATCTAAAAATTAAACACCTGGTAAATATTTTATTAAACTTTGAACTTTATCTAATCTTTCTCATGGTAGTTCAGTATGGTAACGACCAAAATGCCCATAAGTTGCCGTTTGTTGATAAATTGGTTTTTGTAAATCTAACATTTCAATCATTGCTTGGGGACGAAAATCAAAATTTTCTTTGATCGCCTTCAATATAATATCATTTGCAACAAAATTAGTTCCAAATGTTTCAACAAAAATTGAAATCGGTTCAGCAACTCCAATCGCATAAGATAATTGAATCTCACATCGTTTAGTTAATCCTGCCGCAACAATATTCTTTGCAACAAAACGAGCCATATATGCTGCTGAACGATCAACTTTTGTTCCATCTTTTCCCGAAAAAGCACCACCACCATGCCGTGCATAGCCACCATATGTATCAACAATAATTTTTCGCCCTGTTAACCCAGCGTCACCTTTTGGTCCACCAATTACAAATCGACCAGTTGGATTAATTAAAACTTTAAAATCTAAATTCATTTTAAATTCTTGCACAACTGGTTCCATAATTTCCGTAATAACAAAGTGTTTAAATTTAGCTTCATCAATATCTTCATCATGCTGAATTGACATTAAGATTGTATCAATATAAATATATTTAGCATTTGTTTTGTCTAACGTTACTTGTGATTTCATATCTGGTCGTGCCCCAATAAACATTCCTTTTTTACGTAGCATACTTGCTCGCTTTACTAAAGCATGAGCAATAGAAATTGCTAACGGCATATAATTATCTGATTCATTTGTTGCATAACCAAACATAATTCCTTGGTCCCCAGCTCCAGCTTTATCAACACCAAGTGAAATATCTAGTGATTGTGTTTTAACTAATATTTCAACTTCACAAGTTTGTCAATCAATTCCTCATTCTGCATCATTATAACCAATTTCTTTTAATACTTTACGTGCTACATTGGCATAATCAACTTTTGCTTTTGTTGTAATCTCACCACCAATAATAACCCGGTTTGTTGTAACAAAGCATTCACATGCTACCCGTGATAAAGGGTCTTCTTTTAAGCATGCATCTAAAACAGCATCTGAAATTTGATCACAAATCTTATCAGGATGCCCTTCTGATACTGATTCTGATGTAAATAAAATTCGCTCTTTTCCCATCTTTTTCTTCTCCTTAATCATAAATAAAACCACATCAGAATAATGTGGCATTAATAACAATATGTTTACATATAAATTAATAGTTAAGTTCTATTCAATAACTAATAAATCTTATTGGTAGCATATCATTTTGCCCTGCTAAAAGCACCTTCTAGTTAAATATAGGGTTGCTAGTGGATCATTGCTTAGCGTACTAACCACTTCTGAATAAGTTTTATGTTGTTACTTGACAACAAGTATATTATAACTTAAAAATTAGTTAATTTTAATTTAAATTAATTATTTCGGTAAGAATTTCAACACTAATATTTTGATTAGTGAATAAGTAATGTTTTGCTGTTTCAATTTTTTTTATTTTAACTAGTCCATTATTAATTAAAGTTACTTGTTTTGTATCATAAAATTTATCAACCTCTGCTTGTAATATTAAAGTTTTTACTTTAAGATTATTAATTTGTTTTACTATCTTTTTATTAAGATAATTAAATTGTAAAATTTGATTTAAAAAATAAGTTTGTTCTTTTTTCATCATTAAAGTACTATAATCTTCATTTTGACTTAAAAGTTGATAATCAATATGAATTTTAAGAGTTTTGTTTAAATTAAATAAAAAACCAAATCCAATCCCAATTTTGCTAATCATTGAAAATCTTATTCCATTTAAATTTGTAATTGGATTAACAAAAACAACTTTTTTAATTAATGGTTTTTGTTTCAATAATAAATTAATTAAACCACATGAAAATCCTTCTAATAATAAAATAATTCTTTGTTGTTCATATTTATTTTTTAATGCTGTAATTACGTCAATAATATCATTCACTAAAACTCCAACATTTTTAATACTAGTTGGCACATTATTTCCGACATTGCGTTGATTAAAAGCAATTACTGAAACTTTATGCTTAGCTCATATTTCATTATTAATTAAACCAGTAAAATTTTCCTTACTACCGTATAAATCATGAACTGCTAAAATAATATCCTGACCAGTTTTATCAATTGTTCCTAATGTTGATAATTCATATTGATCAGAAGTAAGAAAGTGTTTATGTTCGATATATTCAGGTAATTGAATTTCTCCTCGTTTTGTTTTCTTGTTTAAAAGACGATAACAACGTAGAAAAAAATAACAACACAAAAAAATTCCTAGAATAATACAAACAACAATAATGATTACACTCGTTTTAATTAAACTAGTCATTTAAGTTACTCCTTTATTATCCTAAAAAATCAGCTTCATTTTCTGGATGAATTAAAATTCGTTCAATTTTCACTGCTTGGTTAGTTTTATCATCTACTTGTAATCATACCGCTGAAAAAATTAATTTATCATTTTCAGCTGCTGGTTCAAAACGCACTGGTAAACCAGTTTTTTCCTTAAGAATAATTTCTTCTGGATTTGCCCCAATAATTGAATTATAACTACCACACATCCCAACATCGGTAATATATGCTGTTCCTTTTGGCAATATTCGATTATCTGCTGTTTGAACATGAGTGTGCGTTCCAAAAAAACCAGTAATAATACCATCATAATTCCAAGCAAAAGCTAATTTTTCTGCACTAGCTTCGGCATGAAAATCAACAAAATGAAGCTCACTATCATCATTATTAATAATTTCTTCAAAAATTGTGTATGGATTATCTACTGGGTCCATAAAACTACGACCCATTAAATTAGTCACACGAATTTTTTTATTATTAATCTTAATAACAACTGTGCCTTTCCCAGGTGTAAACGAATTCATATTTGCTGGTTTTAATAAATCATTTACTTCTTCAATATAATTTAAAACTTCTGGATTACGAAAAATATGATTTCCGGAAGTAATAATATTAATCCCCTTTTCTTTTAATTCATTATAATGATGCTTTGATAATGATTTCCCATGGGTAGTATTTTCACCATTTGCAATAATTAAATCAAGCTTATATTTTTTTATTATTTGTGGCAAATATTTATTAACAGCTGTCCGTCCAGCTTGTGCATAAATATCACCAATCATTAAAATATTCATTTTAGTTTCTCCTTAATCACTATCAATTTTTTTTAATTTTTTTATTAATCCAGCACATTCCTTAATATTTTCAAATTCTTGATAAATGATATCTCGCTGATGTTGCTTATAACCTAATTGTAAGTTATTTTCAAATTTATGCAAAGCATTTGTAATTTTTACCAATGAATCATAAACAGCATTACGCGAAACATTTTTTAACCCTGCAATTTCACTTAATGAATAATCATCAAAAAAATATAATTCAAAATATTCTCTTTGCTTTGTTGTTAATAATTCCCGATATAATTCATATAAAAGAATTAACTCATTTGATTTTTCCAAATCTTTCATTATTCTACTTCCACTTCATCCTTGTTAAATAAATCTTTGGTTAAATTATAAATATATTGCTCAATATCAAATTCTTGTAAATCAGTTGGTTGCTCACCCAAACCAATTAACTTAACGGGAATATTTAATTGGTCCTTAATTGCTAAAACAACGCCTCCTTTAGCCGTACCATCCATTTTTGTCAAAACAATTCCACTAACATCGGTTACCTCCGAAAAATTCTTTGCTTGTGAAATACCATTTTGACCAGTAACCCCGTCAATTACTAATAAGGTTTCATGTGGAGCATCGGGAATTTCGCGTTGAATAATACGATTAATTTTATTTAATTCATTCATTAAATTAACTTTTTTTTGTAAACGTCCCGCTGTATCAATAATAATAATATCAACTTGTTCTTTTTTTCCTTTAACTAATCCATCATAAATAACACTAGCTGGATCTTGCCCTTCTTTTAACGGTTTAACAATATTAACATTTAAACGTTCTGCTCATTGATTTAATTGTTCAACCGCCCCTGCCCGAAAAGTATCACCAGCAACTAATAGGACCTTTTTCTTTTGATCAAGAAATTGTTTTGTTAATTTAGCAATAGTTGTTGTCTTACCGGCACCATTAACACCAACCATCAAAATAACATTTAAGCGCTGGTCTTTAATATTTAATTTATTTTGTTTACTTTTTGGATCATTATATAAATCCATAATTACTTCAACCAAATAATCATTTGTGTCCTCAATGCTTCAACCTTTTCGTACTTTTTTACGAATTTGATTAGTAATTTGTAAAACCATATTCATTCCCATATCACTTGCAATTAAAATTTCTTCTAATTCTTCTAAGAATTGATCATCATATTCTTTATACTTATGTGCTAATTTTTTAATATCATTAGAAAAGGTTAAACGTGTTTTACGTAACGCCTTTTCTAATTTAATCTGTTTTTTTTCTTCACGTTTTGCTTTTAATTTTTGAAAAAAACCCATTTTTTCCTTCACCCTATTCTATTGCTTGTTATAATTTCACAACAACTTTAAAAATATCTGTCTCCATAAAAGTTTCATATGCTTTTAACACTTCATTTCTATTAAAAGTTTTTGATACTAAATACTTCGGAATAATTTCCTTATTTTCAATTTTTAATACAAGTTCTTTTAAAGTATAACAATTTAAAATTCCGGTATGAATAGTAATATTTTGATTTCATAATTGTTGTAAGTTAAAGACAACTGGTTTTTTAAAAACACCAATTGTAATAATTGTACCATTAAAATTAATCATTTGTTGTGCCTGCTCAAAAGTACCTCGGTCATTACCTACACATTCAATTACTAAATCATATTTAATATCAAAAGTAGTTAAAGTACTATCATAAATTTTATGCGCCCCCATTTTTTAAAATAATTTAATTTTTGACTATGATGACCATAAATATCAATTTTTTTATTATATTTATTTAATAACAATAAAATGCCTAAACCAATTGGTCCATCATCAATAATAGCAATATTATTAATTTGTTTTAAATCAATTTTTTTAATAACATTTTCATATCCTGTTGGTAACACATCGCTTAACATTAACGCATCAGTTAAATTCATTGTTTTTGTAATTTTAATAACACTATTTTCCCCATAAGGAACACAAACATATTCAGCATGTGTTCCATTAATTTTAGTTCCCAAAATAAAACCACCATTAGTACAATTAGCAAATGCTTTTTGTTCACATCATTGACAAATATTACAATGAGTAACACACCCAATTGCAACGCAATCACCAATTTTAAGTTTTGTAATATCAGCTCCAATTGCTGTCACGACGCCAATTCCTTCATGCCCCATAATTGTGTTAGGAACAACACTATTATCATGCCCCGAATATGGACGATAATTTGCATGTGAAAAAGTAAATCCCTCAATTTTAACAATAATATCTGTTGCTTTTTTAATAATTGACTCGTTAGTTTCAGTTCATTCAATTTTCTTTTTTCCTTGAAAAATTAATGCTTGCATTTTCTTCCACTTCACTTTCTACTTATGATTATACCGAAATAATAATGATGTTAAACAAAAAAGAATAAGACTAAATAACTTTAACCTAATTATTTTGATCTTATTCTTCAACTTGCAAGGTACCTCGTTCAAGTTATCCTGCAACATTAGGATCAATTAAATCCGTAAATAAACGTTGACGAGGTGTTCTTAAATTAAAATATTGACGTGAATTTTTTCGAATTAGTTCTTGATTCTCATCAGTTAAATTCATAAAAACCCAGGCATCAGTACAAACTGGTAAAAAATAAAACTCTCTTCTAAATCGTTAATTCTTTCAATTGATGGATCATTCGCAATCCCAATGCCAATTCTAACCTCACGGACATCTTGATATTTTTCATATAATGTATAATTAATAATTTTAACAGTTGTATTAATATAATTAGCAATTTCAATTAAATAATTTAAATCCCCATCATCTTTGTATAATGCCAAATAAATATTTTCATGGCGATGAATTCCAATAATATTTTCACCCATTTTTAAAGAATTTAAAATAGTTTCTTCTAAACTATTTATAATTCATTGATAAGTATTTTTATCATATGCTTTTTTAATTTCTTTTTCATTAATAAAACGAACAACAACTGATGAAACAGATTGACTTTTATCTTCTTTTAAATAAAAAGGTGGTAATTGTAAATTTGATAATGCCACACGATTACGATATTCATCAAGTCTGTTTTTACTATAAACATATTCTTTTAATATTTCAATCGTTTGTTGCGGTTCTCACTTCATATTGGTTACCTCTTATTATAAATTAATTAAGTTAATTATATCATAAAAAACCCTAAATTAAAGGCAATTATTAGGTTATAGTTTAAAAACCATAACCTTTTAAGTCTTTAAAATAAATTTAGAAGGAAGAACATAATACCAACCATTATTTTAAAGTTAACTTTAGTAAGAACATAATTTAGTTATTAAAAAATTCTTCTTATAAAACTTTTTATTTTGTAAGAAGAATTTTTAATTAGATATATGATAATTATATTTATTTTTCAATGTATGATAAAAATTAGAAATAGATGTTATCACATCATTGCTTAATTTTTTATTTTTAATTTTTCCTTCTCATTCTTTAATCATATTGTTATTAACTTCTTTTAAAAAGTGCTTTGCAAAAAGAATAAATTGGTCTGAATTATTATTTTTTTCAACAAGGTCTAAGGCAAGACTTCAATCAATTCTATTTAATATTCATTGTCATATTTCTTCACTACGGTCAACAGATAACCGGATTATCAACACCATTTTAATAAATAATACTTGATATTCTTTTGAAGCTTTTTTCAATAATTTAAACATTTTTTTAACTTGTCTTTGATATTTAAAAGTTTGAAAAAAATAAAAGTATTCTTTAAAATTTTCTGGTTTTTTGCTTTCTACTTTTTCTTGTTCAAGTTCAGTAAAAGTTTTTTTATTATTATTAAATATTTCATGTTTTAAACTAATAATATTATTTAATAGTTTTTTAACAAAATTATCTGCCAATTGTTTAGACGATGTTCTTTTTTCTTTCTTCTTTTGATTATTAATTTGCTTATTCTTTAATAATGTCCAGTAATTAAAAATTACATCATAAAATTCATTTTTAATAAATCCATTAATAAATTTTGCTTGTAATTTTTCTTTATCTTTATAAATCATAATTTTCCTCCTAAACATTATTATTTTCATATTACTTTTTTATTTTAAAAGCATCTTTTAACTAATATCAGGTTCATTGGAGTTTGTTATTTCCCCTTCCATTTTTTCATATGATTGATCTTTATTACTTTGTTTAAATAATTTTATAAAACCATTAATCGCATTGCCAATTGTGGAAGATGTTTTGTTTATTAGAATTTCCATTATTCTTGAATGATTTTCTATTAACTTTTTATGTATTTCATCAATTTTTACTTTATTTAGTTGATTATTTTTATTAGCAATAAAAGTAAATATTGAAGAAATAATTGTACTTATGAATGATAACTAAGCAACAATAACGGTAACTATTTCTCCCGTACTCATTTCTACTTCCTCTCTTATTTATACTTTTATTATAACTTCTAACAGTTTTACACTCATATATTAACTAAAAAATAATATATTTCCTTATTATTAATCATATTTATTATAATTATTTCTTCTTTTGTTTTAATTTTATATATAAAATTCCTTCCTTTTCTTTAAAATCATAACTGTCTTCAAAATTGTTTTTAAAAAATAATGAAGATTTATTATTTTGTGCCCCATAATTTTTGGGATTAAAATCTGGAATTTTTCGAAGTAAATTTTCAATAATTATAGAAAACTGAGTAAACCCATCATTATTTTTATCATTTTCTTTAATTATTGAATTTACTACCTCAATTAATTCTTTTTTACCTTCTACTATTGTTTTATTTACATTATTTTTAGCACTACTTTCTTTTTTATTTTCTTGAGGTTTTTTCTCATTAATTTTTTAGCATTTAAAATTTTATCAACACTTATGAATCTATGATAAAGTTTTTTATATTCTTGAGATTTTTCTAAATTTCCTGCATTAATAACTGTTTTATTTTTCTGTTTAATTCTTCTTACAATTGGAGCAAAATCTAAATCATTAGTTGCCAAACAAAAACAATCAACATAATCTTTTCTTAATCATTTTATTACATCCAAAGCGATTCTAATATCAACCGCATTTTTACGACTTGAATATGTAGTCTCAACAATAAAATCATTAAAACCATATTTTTTCCCTTTTTTATATATGTTTTTATCATCTGTATTAGAATAAAATGCACCTTTATAAATAACATTTCTCATTTGTTTTAACTCATCAAATAAAATATTTAAATGCTCATCACTATTAAAATTGTCAAAATCAATCATTAAAACTATTGTTTTATTAGTTATTTCCATACAAGATATTCACCTTTATTATGGAATTTTCAATCATCCTAGTTAATTTTTAATACTTATAAAGTTTAAAATAATATTATAAATTAAAAAGTTTATTTATTTACTTTTTCTAACTTCAAGGTTTTCCTATTTTCTTTTGTGTATGATTATCCTTAGAACTGCAATTAGAACAGTTGGTACAAAATTCACCATCAGTTCCTAAGCAAGAACAATTACAAGCATAGCAACCTTGTGGGTGTTGTTTAGGATTCATAATTTTAAAACTCCTTCTTATATAAAATATTATTTAATAAATTATTATTACTAATTAACAAATAGCAATGTCATACTTTTTATTAATTTTAACATATTTAATATCAGAAAAATAAAATTTCTAAAATTAACTTTTTAAAAATTAATATTTCCGACGTAAACGCTCATTATCGCGTTGCTTAATTGTTTCTCGTTTATCATAATTCTTCTTCCCACGAACTAAAGCAATTTCTAATTTAGCATAATTATTTTTAAGATATAACTTTAATAATACTAATGTTAAACGTTCTAATTTAATTCGTTGCAAAATTTTTTTAATTTCTTTTTTATGCAAAAGTAATTTTCTAGTCCGATCAGCATCTGATATATATGATGTTGAAAATTTATATTGAGCAATTATCATATTGATAACAAAGGCCTCATTTTTTCGAATAATAACAAAGGCCTCATTAATTGATACATCATTATTACGAATTGACTTAATCTCACTGCCTGTCAAAACAATACCAGCTTCATAGGTTTCAATAATTTCATAATTATACCGTGCTTTTTTATTAACTGTAATTGTCAACATTAATATCAACTCCTTAATCAACTAATTCAAAATCAATTTGCCGTAATTTTTTACTTGCTTTCTTTACTCCAATTCGTACTTTTTTTCCTAAAAAATATTCTTTTCGTTTCCGTTCTCCAATTAATTTTAAACTTTTTTCATCAAAAACGTAATAGTCATTTTTTAAATCAGTAATATGAACCAATCCTTCAATTGTATTTGGTAATTCAACGAAAATTCCAAACGAAGTAACTCCTGCAATAATGCCTTCATATTCATAGCCAATTTTATCTTCCATATATTCAGCTTCTTTCATTTTGTCAACTTCTCGTTCACATTCCATTGCCCGTAATTCTGCAAGGGATGACTGTTGACTAGCATGACTAACAAAAGTTCGCGTTTGTTTTAAATCAGTAATTTTAACTTTTCCTTGAAATAAATATTCTTTTAATAAGCGATGAACAACTAAATCGGGATAACGCCGAATTGGTGAAGTAAAGTGCGTATAACATCAAGATGCCAGTCCAAAATGGCCATCATTAATAGCACTATATTTAGCTTTTTCCATACTTCGTAATATTAAAGCTGAAATAACTTTAAAATTTTCCTTATCCTTTAACTTATTTAAAATTTGCTGTAAATCTTTAGAATGAATATTTTCTAACTTACCTTTAATATTTAAACCTAAATAAGATAATTGCGTATACAAATCAAACAATTTTTTTAGTTTTGGCTTATCATGCACACGATAAACAAATGGCAAATCCATTCAATAAATTGTTTCGGCTACCGTTTCATTAGCGCGAATCATAAAACTCTCAATCAATTTTTCTGCATCAGCACGCTCTCGCACAACAATATCTTTAATCTTACCATTTTTATCAACAATAAACTTTGGTTCATCTAAATCAAAATCAACAACCCCATCATGTTCTTTTTTTAAAACTAAAATTTGATATAACTGTTGCGCTAAAAGCAGCATTTGAGCAATTTCACCTGAGATTTGATTTTTTTCTTGGCAGAATAACTTATTAACTTCATCATAAGTTAATCGCGCTTTTGAAATAATGACAGCTTCATAAATACTAGAATTAACAACATGTCCCTGCTTATTAATTTCCATTTCACAAATTAATGTTAATCGTGGTTCAAAAGGATTTAACGAACAAATCCCATTACTTAATTTTTCCGGTAACATTGGAACAACCCGGTCAATTAAATAAACTGAACACCCTCGGTCAAAAGCTTCTTTATCAAGATAACTATTCTGTGGAACATAATGTGCAACATCAGCAATCGCAACCAATAATAAATAATTACCATTTTGATTTTTTTTAACTAAAATAGCATCATCAAAATCTTTTGAATCATTCCCATCAATTGTAGCAAACATTTCTGCTTGTAAATCACGGCGTGATTTATCTGCTAACATTCTTGCAGCATCAACATCTTGTTTAATTTGATTGGCTTCATTTAATGTTTCTTCATTAAATTTAGTACGAATATTAAATTCATGTAAAATAGCCAAAACATCAACACCGACTTGATTAGTATTACCAATAATCTCAATGATTTTAACTTGTATTAAATTGTTTTTACTATTAATATTTGTAATGATTCCCTTTACAATTGTATTTTCAATTGCATCAGCTAAATTAATAATTTCAGCACGATATTGCGTTAATTTATTATTTAAAATTTCTAAATATTTTTGTTGATGACGATTCTTTTTAATAACTCCAACTACATATTCATTATTTCGCTTCAAAACTTTAATTACTTGTGCTTCTGCTTTTTTAGAATTATTATCATTTTTTTGTTTTTTAAAAATAAACAAAACTTGATCTTGGTCTAAGGCATTATTTAAATCATCTTGTTTAACATAGTATTCTTCTTGGTTTTCACTAATTTTAATAAAACCAAAACCTTTTTTATTAATACTAATAACTCCTCGTAAATAAATTTTTGGATCAAAATAATAGAACCGATGTTGTTGTGTAACCCCAATAATATTATCATTTTCTAATTCAACCAAAACTTTTAACATCATTTTATTATCATTAATTTTATTAATATCTAATGACTGTGCTAATTCAATCGTATCAATTGGTTTTGTTTGTTTTTTTAAAATAGCTACAATTCGATCATGCATATACCTTTCCCCCTAAATGAAAAAAGAGACATTTTTAAATCTCTTTTCAATTAATGATATTTTTAAAGATTTAATTATTACAATAGAACTTTTGTTAATAAATTTATCAATAATGTAATAATTAATAATGTTGAACCAAATGCTAACATAAAAATAAATAATGTTCGATCTAACCCACGTTCTTTACTATTAGCAAATAATTCATCATTACCACCATTTAAAGCACTTAACCCTGTTTGTGCTTTTTTGTTTTGTAATAAACCAATAATAATCATAATAATTGATACAATTAAAGCAATTATTTCAAAAACATAAATAATTGTATTGGCTACTTGTGGTTCAATTGCTAAAAACATCATACTTGATAGGTTCATTAAAACATCCCTCTCTAAATTAAATTATGTTCTTATTAATAATACTATAAAATTACTAAAATTATTGTATTTTAAATTAATTTTAATTATTTTTTTCAAGGTTGCTTAAATAATGATAAATTCCTCCTGTATTATTGCTGCTAGCTACATCGTATGCTAAATTTAAAATCGGAGTTGGACTATGTTCCATTGCAATTGAATAAGGTAAAATTTCAAACACAGAACGGTCATTATAATTATCACCAAAATATAAAACATTCTCTAATTTAATTTCACGTCCTTGCCTTTGATTTAAAATATCAATTAAATGTAAAATTGCTTGCCCTTTATTTGAATTACCATGTACAATATCACATCCATATTCAGACAGTGGTTCAACATTAATATTTAAAACTTGTTTTAAAGCTGTATACATTTCTTGAAACATTATTTTGGATGAATGCTTTGCAACAATTTTATTGGCTATTCTAATATCATCAAAGCAGAATGGTTTTACTTGCTTCATTCCATCTAAAAATGCATCTGGTTTTGATTTAATTTTTAATAATTTTTCACCCGCACAATATAAATTATCATCATCTTGATATGAAATTGTAAAATCACATTGATATTTTAATAAAATATCAATTACAATAACTAAATCCGAAACTGGCATTAAATTGCTATAAATTGACTTATTGTTTTTAGTATCATACACTAAAGCACCATTAGCACCAATAACATATTGACAATAATCCTTAATTTTTAATTCTCTTGTGTAATTATCAAAACCAAGGGGCATTCGTCCTGATGCAATTGATACAGCAATCCCTTTTGCTTGCAATGCAAGTAATTTATTTTGAACAAGAGTTGATAATTCTTGCTTATCAGTAATCAATGTGCCATCAACATCAGTAACAATTAATTTAATTTGATTACCATTAATTTTTAACATGACAACCTCATCTTCTATTTTAATATTGTCTTATAAAGATAATCAGCAATTCCTGCCGCATTATTATCTTTTGCAATTACTGCAAAAGCAACTTCTTTTAATTGCGGTGTAGCATTGGCTAATGCAATTCCATATTTTGAATTTTTAATCATCTCATAGTCATTCATTTGATCACCAAAACACATAATTTCATCTGAATCAAGATGGTGATTTTCTTTATGTTTAAGTATTTCAATTAATTTTAAAATTCCCTGTCATTTATTAACATTTTTAGGAATAATCTCAATAAACCCATATCCCGTAACTTCTGTCCTTAATGTTTTACTGACCGCAATTTGTTGTCGTAACCAATTTTGTTTTTGTTCATCATGACAAGAAATTACAACCTTACGCATTTGCGGAATTTCATTTCAATCTAAAACAATTGCTTTAATGTCAGTATTACGAAATAAAAAAAAATCATCTTTAATAATGCTTGATTGTGAAACATAAGCTTCTTGTTCATTAAGTGGTGCTAAATAAAAATCATGACCAAATTCTCGAACAATATTCATTGCTCATAATGTATCTTGATATGAAATTATTTCATTATAGACATATTCTTTTGTTTTTAAATTTAAAATAGCCCCACCATTAGCACCAATAACATACGGACAATGGTCAAGAATTCCTAATGTTGTTGCATAATCAGATAAACTACTAGGAACCCGTCCTGAAGCAATCGTTACTAAAATACCCATTGCTTGAGCCTTTTTTAAAGCCTCAATATTTATAGTTGGAATCTTTTTGTCTTTATCAGTTACTAATGTTCCATCAATATCACACACGATCATTTTTACTATCATTACATTGCCTACCTTCTTTTAATATTACTTAGTTTATCATATAAGTAGTCTCAGACATTATCATTCTATCATGTTTTATTTTATATTTATAATTAAGAAAATTAAAACAAAAAATCTCAAAAAAGAGATTTCTATTTTCGTATCTAACTAATAGGTTCAACTTCATCAGCAAGAATTTTAACAAATTCTTGTTCAACTTGCAAAATTCCACCAGCAATACTTAATTTATATTCTTTATTATTAACTTTGTATGTCATTTCAGATGGAACAATTGATGAAACAAGAGGAATATGACCATACAAAATACCCATATATCCCGTAATTGTTTTCACTGTTATAATATCAACTAAGCGATTAACAATGACACCCTGTGGTGTAATAATTTTTAAACTAATTTGATTCGCCATTTTAATTATGTTTTAAAGCTTCGGCGGCTTTAACAACCTCATCAATTGTTCCAACATATAAGAATGCTTGTTCTGGTACATCATCATATTTTCCTGCTAAGATTTCTCTAAAAGCACGAATTGTTTCTACTACAGGGACATATTTCCCTGTTTTTCCAGAAAACTTTTCAGCTACAAAAAATGGTTGTGATAAAAAGTTACGAATTTTTCGTGCTCTTGCAACAGCTAATTTATCTTCATCTGATAATTCATCCATCCCTAAAATGGCGATAATTGATTGTAATTCTTTAAACTTTTGGAGGATTTCTTGTACTCCTCGTGCTACTTCATAATGTTCTTCACCAACCACTAATGGGTCTAATAATCGAGACGAACTTCCTAATGGGTCAACTGCTGGAAAAATTCCTAATGCTGCAATTTCGCGGTCTAAGACAACCTTAGCGTCTAAATGAGCAAATGTTGTTGCAGGAGCTGGATCAGTTAAATCATCCGCTGGCACATATACTGCTTGGACAGAAGTAATACTTCCTTTTTTTGTTGAAGTAATTCGTTCTTGTAATGCTCCCATTTCGGTTGCTAATGTCGGTTGATAACCAACTGCTGATGGCATTCGTCCTAATAAGGCTGATACTTCAGAACCAGCTTGGGTAAAACGGAAAATATTATCAATAAATAATAAAACATCTTGGTTTTTATCATCACGGAAATATTCAGCAATTGTTAATCCAGTTAAAGCAACTCGCATACGAGCTCCTGGTGTTTCATTCATTTGTCCAAAAACCAAAGCTGTTTTATCAATAACACCATCTTCAATCATTTCATAATATAAATCATTGCCTTCTCGTGTTCGTTCACCAACACCAGCAAAAACAGAAATTCCTCCATGTGCTTTTGCCACATTATTAATTAACTCTTGTACTAGTACTGTTTTTCCTACTCCAGCACCACCAAACAAACCAATTTTTCCCCCCTTTGCAAAGGGAACTAATAAATCAACAACTTTAATGCCTGTTTCTAAAATTGCAGCTGTTGTTTGTTGTTCTTCATATGATGGTGCTTCACGGTGAATTGGACGCATTGTCTTTGTCTTTGGTTGTGGTTTTTCATCAATTGCTTCTCCAAGAACATTAAACATACGCCCTAAAACCTCTTCACCAACCGGAACTGTAATTGGCGCTTTTGTATCAATCACATCCATTCCCCGAACCATTCCTTCTGTTGGTCCTAAGGCAATTGCCCGTACGGTGTCATCACCAATATGTTGAACAACTTCTAAAACTAACTTTGTACCATTATTATTAACCGTAATAGCATTATATAATTCAGGCAAATATTCTTCCGTAAACCGTACATCAACAACAGGTCCTAACACCTGTACTACTTTTCCATTTTTCTCCATTTTTTAACCACCTCTTAATTTTCTTGCGCGCCAGCCCCAGCAACAATTTCTGTAATTTCCTGTGTAATTGCTGCTTGACGCTTACGGTTATATAATAACGATAATTTTTCTAACATTGCATTTGCATTATCTGTTGCATTTTCCATTGCTACTCGCCGTGATGCTTGTTCTGAAACCTGTGATTCAACGATTGATGAAAATAAAATGGTATTTAAATACATTGGCACCGCATTTTCTAAAATCGTTGCTGGATCTGGTTCAAATTCGGTAATAACATTAATGTGTTTTGGTTCTTCATGTTGTGTTACCTTAATAATTGGTAACAATTGTAAAATTGTTGGTTCAAAAGTTACATTATTAATAAATTTTGTATAAGCAATTTTAATTTCATCATAAGTATTTCCATTAAAACCAGATAAAATTTCTTGTGCAAACTCACGTGCATCATCATAAGAAAAATTAATATCAATATCTTTTCTTGTTTGCATAATTTCATAACCTTTATGGGCATAAAATGTTTCTGCTTTAGAGCCGATTGCAATAATACAATCACTTTTTCGTAATTGTTGTAACACCAACTTATTAATATTAATATTATAACCACCACATAAACCTAAATTTGAATTAACAATGATTCAACAAGTACATTTACTATCTTTTATGCCATCTTTTTTTTGATAAATTGAATCATCTGCTTTACTAATGATATCATTAAAAACAGTATAAACTTCAGCAAAATATGGTTTTGAATTAGAAATTCGTTTACCAACTTTTTTTAATTTTGCTGTCGCTACTAATTTCATTGCTTGTGTTATTTTAGATGTTGAAGTAATTGAAGTAATTTGTTTTTTTAAATCTGTTCCGACTGCCATTTTGTTCTTTTAACCTTTATTGTCCTAATTTTTTCCACTCTTCAATTTGTCCAAACATTTCTGGTTTATAATCAGCAATTTTATTGGTAATTTTTTTAACAACATTAATAATTTCATTATCAATATTAGTCATTAAGGTATCGCTATAGGCTTTGGCCTTTGCTAATTCAGTATAGTATTTTTTTGCTTTTATATTAAAATGTTCAATTATTTCTTCTTTAAATTCTTGAATTTTATCAACTGGAATTCAACGAATTCTTTTTTTCTTAACTGCTAATAAAATGATTGCTTGGTCAATTTGTGAAAGCGGTGAATATTGTTTTTGTTTTAAAATTTCAATTACTCGTTTTCCATGTTCTAATACTTCTTTTGTCGCATCATCCAAATCAGAACCAAATTGAGCAAAGGCTTGTAGTTCACGATATTGTGCTAATTCTAATTTTAATGAACCAGCAACTTGTTTCATTGCTTTAATTTGTGCTGTTGACCCTACTCGTGACACCGATAATCCCGCATCAACCGCAGGGCGAATTCCAGCATTAAACTGATCATTATTTAAGAAAATTTGCCCATCAGTAATTGAAATAACATTTGTTGGAATATATGCTGAAATATCACCCGTTTGTGTTTCAATAATTGGCAAAGCAGTAATACTTCCGCCTCCATATTCTTTTGTTACTCGCGCGGCGCGTTCTAATAACCGACTATGTAAATAAAAAACATCACCAGGATATGCTTCACGACCAGGTGGACGGTGTAATAATAGTGCCATTGTTCGATAAGCAACAGCATGTTTTGAAAGATCATCATAAATAATAATAACATTTTCACCAGATTCCATCCATTCTTCACCAATAGTAACACCAGTATATGGTGCTAAGTATTGTAATGGCGCTAATTCACTTGCTGTGGCTGAAACAACTGTTGTATATTCTAATGTACCAGCAACTCGTAATTTTTCGACAATTTGTGCAACAGTTGATGCTTTTTGCCCAATTGCAACATAAATACATTTTACATTTTTCCCTTTTTGATTTAATATGGTATCAATTCCGATTGCTGTTTTTCCTGTCTGGCGATCACCGATAATTAATTCTCGTTGTCCTTTCCCAATGGGAATCATCGCATCAATTGTGATAATTCCCGTTTCCATTGGTTCATCAACTGATTTTCTAGTCATAACACCAGGTGCAATTCGTTCCACAGGACGTGTTTTTGTTGCTTTTAATGGTCCTTTCCCATCAATTGGTTGTCCTAATGCATTAACAACACGGCCTAACAACGCATCACCAACTGGCGTTTCAACAATTTTTCCTGATCGACGAACTTGATCACCTTCACGGATTGTTGTATCGTCACCCATTAAAACGGCCCCAACAGCGCCTTCTTCTAAATTTAATACCATTCCATAAATTTCATTCGGAAAAATTAGCAATTCACTCATCATTGCATTGTCAAGACCATCAATTAAAGCAATTCCATCACCAACTGTCACAACAGTTCCTTCTTCATGAATTTCAATTTTTTTACCATATTCTTTAATCTGTTTTTTAATTATTTCGGAAATCTCATTTACATTTAAAGCCACTTTTTCACCCCATCTTCTATTTATTATATATTGCTTTTTGTCGCATTGTTTCTAATTGTCCTGCAATTGAACCATCAATAATTTCGTGCTTAATTTTAATCCGAACTCCGCCTAATAAAGATGGATCAATTTTGTTAACTAACTCAATATGATAGCCAAATTTTTTACTTAATTTTGCTTCAATTGTTGTAATTTGTTTTCTTGTTAGTGGTTGGGTTGAATAAATATTTCCATATTGAACATTATAACTAATATTTATTAATTTTCTTAAACTTTTAAAAATTCTTCTAACATAACAAAAAGCTTCACGATCAATTAATAAAAAAAGGGCATTTAAAATTAACGGATCAATAACTTTTTGAAATGGTTTTGCTAAAATGTTCTTTCGTTCTTCCTTTGCAATGTCAGCATTCATCATTAACTTAATATAATCTGGTTCTTGTTTAAATAAATCTACGATTATATTACTAACTTCTAAAAAATGATCAATTTTTTTTGTTTCAAGCGCCAAGTCCATTAAAGCAGCTGCATAATTATCAATAAATTTTTCACTAACTAACATAACTTACTACTCTAATTCTTTGATAAACTCTTCTACCAATTTTTCATTTTTTTCTTTATTAATTTCTTTGCTTAATAATTGCTCAGCTGCATTAAAAGCAACATTAATAATTGATTTTCGAATATCATCATAATATTGCTCTTTTTCTTTTTGAATTTCTTTATGGGCCTGTTCATTTAATTGCATAACTTCAGCTTTTGCTGTTTCTAAAACTTGATGACGTTTTGCCTCTGCTTCAGTTCGAGCCGCAACAATAATACTATTTGCTTCTACCTTCGCTGTTGTTAACAATTTCGATGCTTCTTTTTGATCAATTGTTGCTTTTGCTTGTTTTTCAGCAGCATCTTGAATTAATTCTCGAATTTTATTGCGACGAGCCCGCATTGCTTTTCGAAATGGATTATAAACTCATTTTGATAATAAAATTAATAAAATAATTGTCGCAATAACATGCGCAATAAAAACCCATAGATTAGGAAATAATTGATTAATAATTTCTGCTGGTTCAATTGATTTTGACATTAATCACATTGTCATAGACATCTAAGCCTTCTTTCCAACTTTTTACTTTTCATTAACCAGTAACAAATACTAAAATAATCGCAATAACTAATGCATAAATTGACCCTGATTCAGTAATCGCAGCAGCAATAATATATTGTGTTCTAACTTTACTTTCAACTTCTGGGTTTCGAGCAATTGCTTCAACAGCTTTTCCACCAGTATACCCTTGTCCAATTCCTGAACCACAACAACCAATGGCAGCTAATCCTGCACCCAATAATGACATTCCCTTTGTAAAACCATCATTAATTCCGGCCATAAATCATATTGTCATCATATTCGATAGCAAATCTATTGTCATAAAATTTATCATATTATAATTCTCCTCTTCCTTAACAAATATATAATTTTATTTTAATCCTTTTTTAGCCATTTAAATTAACATTTTTAATTTTTTGTTCTTTTTTAACTTAATTATTTTTTCGTTTTTATCTTTGGTTTCTGTTTTCATTTCCATTGCCCAATAGGCAATTGTTAAAATTGCAAAAATATATGCTTGAATTAAACCATCAAAAACATCAAAATAAATACTTAAAAAAGGTAAAAATACACCAGCTAATAAATCAACAGGCCCAATATAAGGAATCTGTCCTCAAATAAAGCTCATTAAAGCTGTGAACAAGGTAATAATAACTGTTCCTCCCAAAATGTTTCCAAATAAACGAAATGAAATTGAGATCAAAGGAACAAATTGGGTTAATAATTCTAATGGATTGACAAAAAACTTTTTAAAATATACTAGTTTTTGATATTTAATCCCAAAATAATATATTCCAAAAAAGGTAACCAATCCCATTGATAATGGGACAGTATAAGCTGTTGCAAGTGATTCAAACCCAACAACACTCATTAAATTTCCAATCCCAATATACAATAATAAGTATATAACATAAACTGTTAAAAATTTATATTTTGGTCCCATCAAATTAACAACTTGTTTTTCAACTCACTTAATTGTAATTTCAGCAAAAAGTACTAAACCAGTTGGAATATCGGTTGGACCAAGTTTTTTTAAGCGTTTATAATAACCTATTGATAAAAGCATAATAATAAAGGTAGTAATAACTATCGTTACTAATTGCGGTAATAAAATTGTATAACTTCATGCATCCATTCCACTTTTATTTGGATCAGGGATTAAATCCATTGCAAGAAATTGACCAAAGTTACTATTCATTGCCATTTTTTTTTTCCTTTCTGCGTTGATGAATGGGAAATTTAACATTTGCAAATAATGATGAAAATGGACATAAACTAATTCCAACAATTATTGTGTAAATACTAAAAAAACTAGTATTCTCAGCATAAATAACTATAGGTATAGCATAAATCACTAAGCGAACTAGGTACAATAAGATAAAAAAGTACTTATTTAAACTTATACTTAACAATCATCCAGAAAAACAAATGATTAAGAAACCTATAAGAGAAAACAAATACCCCAAAACTAATCCTGTGTATAAAGTTCAATCTCGTTTTAATGTCAAATATATCATCGTCAATACTATTAGTATTCCCAAAAACATTATTAAACTTATTATTGACAGTTTATATTCTACACCTTTAAAATGGTTTTTTCAATTTAATTTATTTTTTTTATTTAGTTCCAAAAATACGGTCTCCAGCATCACCTAGACCAGGAATAATATAACCATGTTCATCTAAACGTTGGTCTAATGCAGCAACATAAATATCAACATCTGGATGATGCTCTTCAATACATTTTTTTCCTTCAGGTGCAGCTACCAAACATACTAATTTAATATTAGTTGCTCCTCATTCTTTAACTTTTTGAATTGCCACATTAGCACTGCCCCCTGTCGCTAACATTGGATCTAAAACTAAAACATTTGCTTTATTAATATTTTCTGGTTTTTTGGCAAAATATTCATGTGGTTCTAAGGTTTTTTCATCTCGGTATAATCCAATATGTCCAATTTTAGCGTTTGGGACCAAATTAATAATTCCATCGACCATCCCCAAGCCTGCTCTTAAAATTGGAAATAAAACAATATCATTTGCAATTTTATATCCCTTTGTTTTTGCTACTGGTGTTTCAATTTCAAATTCATTTAATTCAATATTTCGAAATATTTCATACGCCATTAATTGCGCAATTTCATCTAAATTTTCTTTAAAGACCTTTGAATTACTCTCCTTTTTGCGCATTCTTGTTAATTTATCCAAAATTAACGGGTGTTTTATTACAGTAAATGACATTAATTACTTTTCCTCCTTAATTTATTAGATTTTAACATAATTATAAAGATAATACCAAGATTTAATTTGGAATTACTTACATTTTTAAAAATAATTAAATAAAAAGAAATAAATTGAACTTTCAAACTTATTTCTTTTTTAATCTTTTATTATTTTCTTATCACTTGTAATGTTGAACCTGATTTTATCATTAGATTAATGTAATTAGAAGATGAAGGTGATTCTTCTGTAATCTCAAAACTATAAAATAATTTTAAGTATAAAATTGCAGTGTTGATATCCATTCAAGCAACTCCCTTCATATAAAAATAACCTGAATATCATTCCTTATTAATAGTTGTTTTAAAATCATTTTTATTATCTAACATTACCCAATCAAATTCATTCGTAAGTATTTTTAAATCACTTGTAGGAATAAATAGTGCAAAATAATTTGGATTATCAATCTTATTATCATTAACTGTTATTTCAAAGTCAGGCAAACAAACGACAGAAAATGTTTTTAACTCATTTAAATTATTAATTCCTAACGCTGTTAAATTAACTTTTTCTGTTTTATAGTTAATTTTCGCTACTTTTTGTAAATTGTAAATGCAAATGTAGTACTTTATTGAAAAAGAATAAAGTGCTTTTTATTTTGTAAAAAATACTTATATTTATTGGATTAATCGTTAGATAGTATCTTTTACACTTAATAAAATATGTTTTTTCAGAAAAATCCATCCTTTCTTTTCTTTAAAAATTTTGAATAATTGTTTTATTTAGTTGTTAGTTAATTGTTAAATATAATTACTAAAAAATATATTTAATAAACAAAGAATTAAAAAGATAATGAGATAAAAAAAGATACTATCTAACGATTAATCCAAAATTCAATCTTTAAAACTTAATATTTTTTGATGCTTAAAGATGGGTAACTCATCTATGGCACGAAGCCTTAAAGAAAGTGTGAAAGCGATTGGATTTACTACTCCTATTTATTTCTTTAATTCTCGGCAAGATTAATCACTTGCGAAATGTCAGAGCATGTGTTTTTTGGCTTGTTTTCATAAAAAGAGTGTTGTTAAACCGAAAAAAAATATTGGACACTAAAAAACAAGAGGGTTGGAACTCCAAAAGGTTATTTTCTTTATATAAAGTTGTGTAGGGATGGATGAAGCGTAATTAATAACTGGGTAAACTGTTTTTTGTTTATTTCCGTATGGGGGTAAACTCTATCAAAATATCCTATCCGCCCCCGCTCACCTTCAAAGTGGAGCGGGCGGCGAAGTAATTAAATATTAAAATAAATTATTTACTAAATATCAAAATATTAACCAATAAAGGAATATTATGTTTTTTTACAGAAAGGAAAATATTTGATGAAAAAATGAAATAAAAAAATTAAAAATAAATTACAAAAATTAATGATACGAGCTTATCTGGTAACAGTAAATGATATTAATGATGAAATTTGATCAACAAATAAAAAAATTAAGGAGTATATATAATGACAGAATATAAAAGTTTGTATATTAATAAAACTTGAAATGAAATAACAACATCTTTTGATTGAGTTAATTGTCAACCTATTAATTGTCGTATTTCACATCATAAAAAGCATTATGATTTGCAATGTTTAGAATGAGCCAAAATGTACTTAAATTTATTTAAAGACAAGTGAGATGTTATTGTTTCATATATGCAATATTATAAAATTAACGATATTTTAGATTTAGCATCCGATGGATGAAAAATATTACAAATTGACAAAAAAATAAAACAAATAAATTAAAATATATTATTGCAATTGACCCTGCTGGAATTGGACAAACTGGTATTATTATTTATAATGTTTTGCATCAGTTTTAACTGGTGGTATTGCTTCGGCTGTTGGTCTTGGTGCGGGATTATCTAATTTTGCCGCAGCATTTATCTCATTTGGAGTAGAAACAGCAACCGATTTTGCCGTAAATCAAATATACGATAAATTAACATCAGAAGTGACAGTAAAAAGTACTGCCTTAAATTTGCTACCAGCAATTGGTGGTATTGGAAAATTAACGCGTGCTGCTCGAACAACTAGAATTTTAAAATTAGCGATAGAAACTAAACTACTTGAAAAATTAGGTGTAATAACTGCTAATAATTTAGAAGATGTTGTAAGGCAAGTTACAGGTAAAAAGATTTTATCTGATAAATTAATATTTGATTTTACAAAACAAGCTAATAATGAAACTTTATTATATACAATTGGAAAATTAGCCCGAAATGATTTTTATAAAGGTTTTAAAGTTTCTAATTTAGAAACAATTAATAATTTATTAAAAATTGAGAAAAATATTCAAAAAATAAGTCCTAAATTAGTTCAAAAAATACCACGCATAAATGAAATAAATGATTGTCTGAATATGGATTAAATATTGATAAAATAAGCAAAATTAATACTAATGAGTGATATAACATAATGACTAATCTTCATAAAAAAGGTGTTGGTAAAAACCTGATATTAAATGCTAATTTAATGCGGGGCAGTAAAATATATAATAATAAATTATTAAATATTTTTCATCAAACACCAATTAAATTAAATAAAATTTTAAATCATTTAAACCCAAATTTTTATATTCAAAAAGTAACTAAAAAATTATTAGCCCCAATTGAAAAACAAATAATTACTATTAAACAAAAAGTAATTAGTAAAATTACTGATAAAACTAAAAAAATATTATCTAAATTTGAAACTAAGGCTATTAAAAAAGGTCAATTATTACCTTTTGCTTATGGTTCTGATGTTTTTTTAGCAGTTAAAATTGTTCCTTTATCAGTTGCGGGTGAAGTTGCTTTAACAATATATTATAAAAATCCTAAATATGTCCCTATTGTCGTTATGACAACTTTAATCAAAGCAGAACAGTTTGTTTTGGCTCCTGAACCGTTTAAATTCTATATGAACAGTGAGTGGTTTATTGGTTGGGGATTTAAAAAAACAAGTTTGTTTAATTTAGTTTCTTTTGCCCCACTTGTTTATCAGCAAGTAGTAAAAGATAGTTTTAAAATATATCGGACAATTGCTAAGATATTAAAAATGCAAGAACAATTTAAAAATAACTTTAATAAATATAAATTGTTAAATACGCTAGAAGATAGTGCGGTTACTAGTTTGTTAGGTAATGGACTAGTATTTCAAGCATATAAACAACTCAGAACAAAACAAGATTTAAACAAAACAATTAAAACAAAAACATTACTAAATAGTAAAAAATTTATATTAAAGAAAATATATTCTAAAAAAAGTAAATGATAAGGAGATGATTAAATGTTAAATGAATTATGACAAAATGTTACTTTGGAAAATTATAATAATTTTATTCCAATGACAGGTAAAATTACACAAGTTCCAGTTCGTTATAATAAGTTTTTTAAAGGTGATGTAGAATTATGATTTAAAACATTTGCTTTAAGAGCCCAAAATATGATTAATTCTTACTTAAACTATCCATTTTCAAAACTAAAGTTTGAAACATTTAAAGATCCATTATTAAAGAAAATTTGTATTAATATGGTGTTTATTACGATTGAGCATTGAACATTTAACCGCATTCCAATTAAATTTTTTACTTCGACAAATATGAGTGTTGGTGATATTAATTATTCATCGCAAAATGACCATATGATTACTTGACAAGGTCTATTGCCTACCTATGCAAAATCATTGGCTAATTTAACAACTTTAAAGAAAATGTTTCGTACTTTTCAAGAAGAAGGTATTGATTTAACAATGATTGATTTAGAAGCATATTATACTCAATTAGAAGTTGATGCTTTATTAGATAAACTTGTTATAGAAAAAATTAAAGATGAAAAACTTGCAAAAATAAAAGAAGAAATTTTAGATGAATTAAAAAAATCAATTGTTATACCAAAAGTTCCAGATTGAGAAATTGTTGATACTAGTGATTTTAAAGTTGGACAAAAAGGATATACTATTCCTAATTTTGATAAAGAAAATTATATTTATAGAATTTGAGCCTCAGGAAAAAATATCAAAGGAGATTTAAAAAGTCAAGGGATGTTGCAAACAAGGCATAGTTTTAGACAAACAATAGGTGTTATATATGATCAAATAGGTGTTAATAGTGCATGTTTAGCATTATCTATTAATCCTGATGGATTGATTAATATTGGAGTTAATGGTCCAGCAACATTTAGACCTTTGGGATTTGTGTTTATTGAAAGAAAAAAGGTAAATTAGAAAGGAGATGTTATTATGTCAAAAGTAAATATTAAAGATGTAATTATGTTTTTGAAAATCTTTGGAGTTTCATCATTGTTTTTTATTGCCGGAATTATTATTTGTTTTATCGGAGAAAAAACATTGGGTATTTCTTGACCAGCATATGTTATTGCTTCAGCAATGCTTATTGGAGCAGGAATTATAGTTTTAATTATTGAAACTATTAGATTTATCAAAACTCATAACAAACAACAAAAACAAGATAGTATTGAAGATGTTATTAAAAAAGAAGATACGAAATAAAGAGGTGATATAAATGGGATTGTTACCAGCAAAAAAGAAATTAAAAAAAGAATATGATATTGATAGTTATTATCTTAATTTAGCATCAACGATTACTAATCGTAAAAATGTTACTGTTCAAAAACATAATGAAATTTTAGAAAAAAGAATTTGTGAAGATAATGCTAATTTTTTAAATCCACGTGATTTAGAAATTAGCATTTATAATCCAATTAATAATAAACAGATAGATATTAAATTAATTAATAACTTTTTAAAAATGCAAGACTTTTCTAATAAGAATTGATATAACGAATATAAAATTAATAAGAATGGTAAAGGTGCATATTTTATTTTTGCTAATAATTCAAAACTTAATTTTATTACGATTGATTTTTACAATGACCAATATGACGAATTAGGTAATTTAGTTTCGTGTACTTTTGATTATGACCCTTATCTTAAAAATGACCAGAGTGTTTTTATTACTGAAAAATTAGAAATTAATTATGTAACTAAACAAGTAAAAGTTATTAAAAAGGCGCTGTGTATATATAAACGGCAAATTTATATCTTGTTAAGTTAATAATAAAATATTTTTAATAAATTGCAACAACTTTTTCAGAAAAAATTAAATTTTTGTAATTTTATCTTATTTTATTCATATTTAAGCGCACTAAAAATAATTTATTAAATTTTAACTAATAAATTTATTTAAAATTTTGTAAAAACATTGTCTTTGCACTTAATCAATTTAAACATGGTCGGAGTTTATCATTTATAACATTAACTACTCAATCTATCATTTTTTGACTAATATTATTAAAATCAATTCCCTTAGAAAGTCAATATCTAAATTCACCGTTCATATGCTCAATTAATGGTTTTTGTTGTGGTTTACCGGGGTCACAAAAATAAACTTGTGTTTCAGCAAATATTTTTATTTCTCTTCATTTACTAAATTCTTTTCCTCTATCAGTTATTATTCCTTTAATTTTCCCAATTAAATTATTATTTTTAACAATATCTTTAAATTTTTCTAAAACTTCATTAGCAGTATTATTTTTTAATTTCATTACAAAATAATTTTTACTTGATTGTTCTACTAAAACTAAATTACTAGATTGATGGTCTTTTCCTACAACAGTATCCATTTCAAATCATCCAACATTAGAAACTTTATTTTCAATATCTCAAATTGATTTAAAGTTAGTTAATTTACCACGATTATCAGTTTTTCCTTTTGTTTTGTATTTTTTACCACGATGGGGTAAATTTTCTTTTTTTAATCCAAATTCACCTAAGCGAATTCATTTATACAATGTTTTAACACAAACAGGAAATTTAACACCAAATTCCAAGAAATAACGATAAATTAATTGTTCGGGTGTATCGTGGTATTTATTAAATCTTATTTTAATAAAATCTAACTGCTCTTTTGTAAATTTAGGTAGTTTTTTAATGCATTTTTTACGTTTTTGTTTATAATCTTTTTGTGCTTGATATGGATTATAATATTGTATATTTTTAAATCGCTTAATTTCTCTTTTAACAGTATTAACTCCACGACCCGTTTGTCGTGATATTTCAGATAAATTAATTGTGCCATTTTTCTTTTTACAAGTATCAGATAATAATAAATCTTTAAATAAATCTGGCTCATCAAATGTTAAATGTTTAAATTTTCTCATTTTTATACAAATTCCTTTCATTTTTTCTTATAATGTATTATATATAAAATAAAGAGGTCAATAAATATGCAAGAATTTAGTAAAATTAATAATAAAAAACGAATTACTAGTTATGAACATTTAAATAAAAAATATAATTTAAATTTTAGTGACTATAATTTTGGTTTTGATTGAGAAGTATTTAAAGATTTTGTTGGTGATAGTTATGCCCGATATTTTACTTCGCCATGTTTTTTTAAGTTTGTCTCAGCGGGGCGTGGTACTAATAAGACATGAAATCACCTAGCAGAAAAATTATTTTTTGCTTGTAATTTTACCGATGCTTCATCTAACATTTTACGAAGATATGCCAATACCCACGAAGATACTACATTTGGCGATACAATTAATGTCTGCAACTATCTATATGATAAATATGAGATTGATATAGGGTATGACAATGAAAATGGTATTGTTTGACCTAAAAATGTTAAAGAAGGTGGCGAAATTGTTTTTCCTAGTGGTGTTCGCATTGCTTTTGCTGGTTATGCTAATGGTAATAAAATTATGGGGAAAGTTGGTAAAGGTAGTGGTATTATATCAGCATGAACTGACGAAATGATACATGCTGAAGAAAAAGAAATCTTAACTGATAAAGAACTAGATAAAAGATATAATAATTTAAGAGTTTCAATGTTTCGTTCTAAAAGTTTAAAAGTGTCTTACGAAAAATACACGGATGAAAATGATAATGAACAATATAATTTAGATAATCCTATTCCAGTAAAAGAATTATCTTGGACATTTCAAGAATGAGACAACATAGCAAAACAATATATAACAGTTACAACATATTTTTATAAAACATATTCTAATCAATTTACCTTTAATCCTTTTGATAAATACCATATCTTTTATGAAAAATTTGTAACGCCATATTTACCTTTAAATGAAAGAATTAAAAATATTTTAAAAGAACACAATCAGGTATATTCAGAAAACAAACAAGCATTTAATGGTTTGGGTATTTTTAATTTGCGTTTAACTATGGGGGCTGTTTGAAATAAAATACCTGATATTACCAAAAAAATTGTTTTAGCAAATAAAGAAGAACGACCCGATTTATTTGAACTTGAATATTACGGTTTTGAATATAACGATAATGACCCCAGTATTTATGTTTTACGAAATTATCGTAAATATATTAAAGAGTATAATTTACAAGATTTTTATAATACAAATACAAAACAATATCAATTTGATAGTTATTCAATTGGTGTTGATTATGCTAATGGTAGTGAAGACCATACAGTATTTTTATTTAGTGGTTATAAAATTAATGAAAATAATGAATATGATAAATATTTAATTAAAAAAATGTTGTTACCCCAAAAAACGCAATGAATTTAAATGAAATAGTTGAACATTACGGACAATGAATAATTAACTGTTTTGATAAATTTGATGGTTTTGAATATGCTACATTTCATTATGATATTAATGCTCATGACTTTATGCAAAAATTACAAGAAGATATTTACCCTTATTTAGGTTATAAAATTAAGATGTTTAAAGCCAAAAAACATCAGACATCCCTTAATAAAGAAGCGGGAATAATTAATCGTGTAACATGAATAAGAAAAATGTTTGTTCAAGGCAAAATATATGGTATATTATATAACTTCCCATTTTTAGATAAGTGTATTAGTGAATTAAGATTTAGCGATACCAAAACAAACACACCCGACAGTAAAATGTACCACGATCCATATGATGCTTTGTTTTATGGTTCTTATCCGTATCGCTTTAAAATGGGTATATAAAATGTATTATAATATTATTGAAATAAAATTAGAGAATATTTCAATTAATTTTTATCTATATTTTTATTAAATCTGTAATAGCAGATTTTTTAGGTTTTGGGCGAGCGGTTGATTTTCTTAAATTTTTGTGATAAAATGACTTACAAGTTAAAAAAGATTTTGAGGTTCTTTCAAACAAATTTGGGAACCTTTATAAAATTCTTCGCTTAACGCTTAGAATTTTTCCCAAGTATTTTGAAAAGCGCGGCAAAAGTTTTTTTAAACTTTAAGGCATTTTTCGCAAAACTTATGAAAATCACCGCGAGCCCAAATTAGTACAATATAATCACAATAATAATCATTTAAATAACTTCCTTTCTCAAATATGTTTAAAAAGTGCTTGTATATATATATATATATAATGTCAATAGATCTTGATAAAAATTTTCAAGATAAAAGAAAGGAAATAATAAAATGAAAAAACTTTTAAGTTTATTAAGTCTATTAACTATTGGTGGAACCGCTGTACCAACAACAATTGCTGCTAGCCCCTATCAAAAAGAAGAAACTAAATTAGAAATTAGTAAAGTTAATTATTCACAAAAAAATAATTTAGAAAAATTAAATAGAGTAAAAAGACAAGATAATAAAAAAAATAATATTGTTGGAATTTCAGAAATTGTTATTATAACAAATAAAAGTATTATTTCTTCCGGTGTAGTTTTAAATAATAAATTATACTTTGGTTCTTTTGATCATAATGTTTATGAATATAATCCTAAAACTGAACAACAAAAAGTTGTAATTACAACAAATGGAAGTATTTTATCTTCTGGAGTAGCTTTAAATAACAAATTATACTTTGGTTCAAAAGATAATAAAGTTTATGAATATGATACATTGCAATTAATTGAATCTAAAATTATTAATATGAAAGATCAAGTAAAAAGAGGGTTATATTTATATCATAAAAAACAAAATCCTAATTCTGAAATTAAACAGATTTTAAATATTAATTTAAAAAATTTAACAGAATCTGAACTTGTTTTAGAAGAAACACAAAAAAAATAAATCATATAATTTAGAACAAGATCTTAATGATATTTGTAAAGATTCTAACTCAACATTTATAAATAATAGTAGTATTGAACAAATTCAAAATACAGTTTCTTGTTCTAAACAATTAACAGAAACAAATACATTTCAAAAAATGAATGGATTTTCTAAATCAGAAACAACATCAAATACTGATAATTGAAGTACAAATGTAAATACTAAAGTTACAGCAAAAGCTAGTAGTAATGCTGGTGTTCCTGTTGTTTTTGGTGCAAAACTTGAAGTTGCAGTTGAAGCTGGTGGTGGTTATACATGAGGGAAGTCAAAAACTTATACTATAACAGATACTTCAAATTCTTCTGAAACAGAAATTAAAACAACCACAAACACTACAACAATAACTGTTCCATCTCAACCAGTAAAGGTGCCACCACATAGTAAAATTTCAGTTTATGTTACTTCTTTACAAAATAATATAGAGCTTATTTTAAATTATTATCAAAAAATTGAAGGTATGGTTAGTGCAAAATTAATTGATAAAAATAATAATGAAATAATAGTTAATATTTCAATTAAAGATGCTATGCTTAGTTTATTTGAAAATGAAATTTTACCCTCAAAAATAAAAATAAATAATGATAATAGTATAAATTTTTACTATGATATTAAAAGTAAAAAAGAAATAATTATGCATCAGACTGAGATTGGGGAAGCTATTCCCTTAAATTCGGAAGAAAAAAATGTAACATTTAAAAATAAAAAAACAGATATAGTGGTAGTAAAGAATTAATTATAAACACGATATGAAAAAGAAATTAAGTCTTTTGGGAACAATCACTTTAATAGGAACAAGTACAGCCAGTTTAGTTGCCTGTAATACACCACAATATATCGAGGAACAATTAAATAAACTAAAAGAAAAAAATAATATAAAAACAAAAAATGGTATTTTAGAATGAATAGCATATCAAGAAAAACCATTTAATCAAGTGGATAATAAATGATATTTTGCTATATGGAAACCTAATAATTCTATTTATTGAAAAATATCAAAATTTAAACACGATACAAATAAAGGAAAAAAAATGAGGATTGAGATCCATTAAAACCATATTATATTGATCTCTTTTTATGGGTTTTT
The DNA here is from genome assembly GCF_964020235.1 of Spiroplasma endosymbiont of Seladonia tumulorum. Taxonomy (NCBI): domain Bacteria; kingdom Bacillati; phylum Mycoplasmatota; class Mollicutes; order Entomoplasmatales; family Spiroplasmataceae; genus Spiroplasma; species Spiroplasma endosymbiont of Seladonia tumulorum. The sequence continues at coordinate 800,390 of NZ_OZ026545.1, forward strand.
GAAACAAAAGAACAAGATTTATTAATAGATGATCAATCAGAAGGTAAAATAGAACGAATTTTTTGAAATGAAGATAAGGGACGAAATTTTAAAGCAGTTTATCGTTGAAATTTAGAAGATACTAATGTACCTAATTTAATTATTGATAAAACCGGTAATGTAAAAGTTAATGAATAATAAAAAGTCATTTTAATAAATGACTTTTTATATTTCTAATATAATTAATGATAATTTTTCATTATTTTTATTAAATAGTTGTAAATTATTAATATTAATTTGTTCTTTTTCAGTAAAAATTGTAATTTCATAATTACCATAACCTCATATACCTGATATTTCAATTTGATTTAAATTAAATAGTTTTTTATCAAAAGTTATTTTAATACTATAATCAATTAAATCTTCGATTGTACTAATTCAATCTATTTTAGAATAAAGTAATTTATATCATTCAGAAAAATAATTTAAATAGTTTTCTATTTTGTCATTAAAAACAATTAAATTAGTTAAATATTTCCCATATTCACCATCAGATAATTTAATTTCTGATGGAATAAGAGAAGGAATGTTATTTGTTTCTAATTCATTTGTTACGGATAATCAATTAAAAAAATTTGCTTCTAATCGATAAATAGGATTTTCTGAAATATCTTTGTTTTTAACACTTACTTTAATTTCATTATCTTTGTTATTATTAACATTTATTTGTTGTTTTAAATTTCAATCAATAATTTTTCCAGTACTTGAATCAATTAAAGGTTTAAGAGGTTCACCACCACCATTTCAACGATAAACTGCTTTAAAATTTCGTCCCTTATCTTCATTTCAAAAAATTCGTTCTATTTTACCTTCTGATTGATCATCTATTAATAAATCTTGTTCTTTTGTTTCAAAAACCCATAAAAAGAGATCAATATAATATGGTTTTAATGGATCTCAATCCTCATTTTTTTCCTTTATTTGTATCGTGTTTAAATTTTGATATTTTTCAATAAATAGAATTATTAGGTTTCCATATAGCAAAATATCATTTATTATCCACTTGATTAAATGGTTTTTCTTGTGCTTTAATTTCTTTTCAATAATTTACTGTAATTGGTGGATTAGAACCAATAAAATCAAAATATAATGAATATATTTGTACTTGACAATCTGAAAAATAAAAATATCCTTCTTCTAATCTATTTGGTTTTGAAATTAGTTTAAAATAATAAGGAGCAATTAATTTAATATCATCATTATAGCCTTTATTAATTGCATACTTGCTATATGTATAATTTGATAACATATAAATAATTTGTTTAAATCTTTTGACAACATTTTCATTAAGAAATGTGGAATTATCTAATTTTCAATTTTCAAATAAACCATCAATTACATCTTCTGGTTTTTGTCCTTCAAATTTTTGGCGCAGTTCAGCCACTTTATTGGTAGGATTACCTTTTTCATCGTATTTTGCTCCTTGAAATTTACGGTCATAATTATAACGATATGTTAAATAATTTAATAAAACTTTTTCTAAACCATTTTTATTTACCAAATCTAAAATATCTTTTCCTTGAATATAGTTTTTGGCTATACTTCATGGTAAAAAACTTTCAGTAAATCAATACTGAAATATTCTTACATTAGGGTTTGTTTCAATTGGCATTGATAGTAAAGGTACTAAACTAGCGTTTTCAACTATTGATGATGGATAAGAATAAACACCATTAACATTGCCTCAACACTTAATATTTCCAAATAACATTGATTTAGGGTATTTAATTTCAATCCCAGTAAATACTGTGTCTTCGGGTAATGATTTTTGTAATACTAAATGAATACTATTTTGGTTTTTTCATTTAAAATCAGTTATTTTAACTAAATGCATAGATTTAATAATATTAACACCATCGGGTGAATAAGGGCCTTTGTATTCTTCAATGATATAACATTCATTTTTGTTATCTTCACTAATTGGCTCATTAATAGATACTATTTTTAAGTCATAGGATTCTAAAAATTCTTTGTCTTGTTTTGAAATATCATTAATTAAAATATCTTTTTCATCAATCATAACATAACTTGTGCTATTATCTTGGACTGTGGTATTTTGTTGAATTTGTAATTTAAAGTTAAAATCACTAATTTCATAACCAGTTATTTTAATATATTCATCTTTGTCAATAAAACCTATTTTAACGCTATTTTGAGAGTAATTTAAGATTGGTTTTTGCTTTGTCTTAACAATATTATTAATTTTATAAATATATAAGGTTCTTGCACGGTCTTCAGTAAATAATTGTTCTAAGTCAGGGTTGCTGTACTGCGATTGAGCAGCAAAATCTAACGGAATACTATCGATTGAATAGTCAATTGGTTCATCATTTTCCGCTAATTGTGCTAACATTTTTTCAGATGGTTTTAACATTATTCTTGTTCTCCTTCTTCATTAGGCATATTGATAATAGTTTCGTTGTTTTTTAATTGTCTGTTTAAAGTAGCATTTACTGGTAAGCGAACATCAACAATTAACTCATCAATATTTTTAATATTGAATGTTCTACTGTTTAAAATCGCATTATCATATTTAATTAACTTAATAATGAATTCAGTTAATTTAATTTCTCTAATATATATCATTTGTTCATATGATGCGTTTGTTTGAATATTTACTCCCGCAACTTCTGCTTGTGTTTGTTGGGCTCCCTTGGCGATTGCGGGAACATGATGGCGATTTATTTTATAGTAATTAGTTAATAATCAATCATATATTTTGGTTAATTGTTCACCTTTAAAATTACCCGCAATATAATCTACTGGTTGAAAATTACTATCAGGGTCTCCTTCAACTAATAACAAGTCATTTTCAATAAATGAAGCTAGCATTTTACTAATTTCTTGGTCAACTACACCAGTCACGCCGTTAGTATTAATAGTAAATTTACCACTATTTAATAATGGATCTAACATTATCTTTTCAGCAATAATATCTAAAATACTAGCAAATTGTTTACCATAACGAGCAGAAGGCTCAAAATTAGGGTTATTAGGAATAATTTGAATTGGAATAAAATTAAGTGGTAATATTTCTTCTCTTTGTAAAGTTGTATAGTTATTTCATTTAGCATCATCAATATATAAGTCGGTAATAGTACTATATAATCGTGTTTTTAACTTTCTAATAACTTTAACTTGTTTAGTTACAGCATCAATCTCTAATTTTTCAGTAATAAAAATACTCTGGTCATTTTTAATATAAGAATCATAATCAAAAGTACAAGATACTAAATTACCTAATTCATCATATTGGTCATTGTAAAAATCAATCGTAATAAAATTAAGTTTTGAATTATTAACAAAAATAAAGTATGTACCCCTACCATTCTTATTAATTTTATATTCGTTATATCAATTTTTATTAGTAAAGTCTTGCATCTTTAAAAAGTTATTAATTAATTTAGTATCTAATTGTTGATTAGTAAGTGGATTATAAATGCTAATTTCTAAATCTCGTGGATTTAAAAAATTAGCATTATCTTCACAAATTCTTTTTTTTAAAATCTCATTATGTTTTTGAACAGTAACATTTTTACGATTAGTAATAGTTGATGCTAAATTAAGATAATAACTATCAATATCATAATCTTTTTTTATTTTCTTTTTTGCTGGTAACAATCCCATTTATAACTTCCCCTTTATTTTGTTTCTTCTTTTTTAATAACATCTTCAATACTATCTTCTTTTTGTTTTTTGTTATGTGTTTTGATAAATCTAATTGTTTCAATAATCAAAACTATAATTCCAGCTCCGATAAGCATTGCTGAAACAATAACATATGCCGGTCAAGAAATACCTAATGTTTTTTCTCCTATAAAACAAATAATAATTCCTGCGATAAAAAACAATGATGAAACTCCAAAGATTTTCAAAAACATAATTACATCTTTAATATTTACTTTTGACATAATAACATCTCCTTTCTAATTTACCTTTTTTCTTTCAATAAACACAAATCCCAAAGGTCTAAATGTTGCTGGACCATTAACTCCAATATTAATCAATCCATCAGGATTAATAGATAATGCTAAACATGCACTATTAACACCTATTTGATCATATATAACACCTATTGTTTGTCTAAAACTATGCCTTGTTTGCAACATCCCTTGACTTTTTAAATCTCCTTTGATATTTTTTCCTGAGGCTCAAATTCTATAAATATAATTTTCTTTATCAAAATTAGGAATAGTATATCCTTTTTGTCCAACTTTAAAATCACTAGTATCAACAATTTCTCAATCTGGAACTTTTGGTATAACAATTGATTTTTTTAATTCATCTAAAATTTCTTCTTTTATTTTTGCAAGTTTTTCATCTTTAATTTTTTCTATAACAAGTTTATCTAATAAAGCATCAACTTCTAATTGAGTATAATATGCTTCTAAATCAATCATTGTTAAATCAATACCTTCTTCTTGAAAAGTACGAAACATTTTCTTTAAAGTTGTTAAATTAGCCAATGATTTTGCATAGGTAGGCAATAGACCTTGTTAAGTAATCATAGGGTCATTTTGCGATGAATAATTAATATCACCAACACTCATATTTGCCGAAGTAAAAAATTCAATTGGAATGCGGTTAAATGTTCAATGCTCAATCGTAATAAACACCATATTAATACAAATTTTCTTTAATAATGGATCTTTAAATGTTTCAAACTTTAGTTTTGAAAATGAATAGTTTAAGTAAGAATTAATCATATTTTTGGCTCTTAAAGCAAATGTTTTAAATCATAATTCTACATCACCTTTAAAGAACTTATTATAACGAACTGGAACTTGTGTAATTTTACCTGTCATTGGAATAAAATTATTATAATTTTCCAAAGTAACATTTTGTCATAATTCATTTAACATTTAATCATCTCCTTATCATTTACTTTTTTTAAAATATATTTTCTTTAATATAAATTTTTTACTATTTAGTAATGTTTTTGTTTTAATTGTTTTGTTTAAATCTTGTTTTGTTCTGAGTTGTTTATATGCTTGAAATACTAGTCCATTACCTAACAAACTAGTAACCACACTATCTTCTAGCGTATTTAACAATTTATCTTTATTAAAGTTATTTTTAAATTGTTCTTGCATTTTTAATATCTTAGCAATTATCCGATATATTTTAAAACTATCTTTTACTACTTGCTGATAAACAAGTGGGGCAAAAGAAACTAAATTAAACAAACTTGTTTTTTTAAATCCCCAACCAATAAACCACTCACTGTTCATATAGAATTTAAACGGTTCAGGAGCCAAAACAAACTGTTCTGCTTTGATTAAAGTTGTCATAACGACAATAGGGACATATTTAGGATTTTTATAATATATTGTTAAAGCAACTTCTCCCGCAACTGATAATGGAACAATTTTTACTGCTAAAAAAACATCAGAACCATAAGCAAAGGGTAATAATTGGCCTTTTTTAATAGCTTTAGTTTCAAATTTAGAGAATATTTTTTAGTTTTATCAGTAATTTTATTAATTACTTTTTGTTTAATTGTAATTATTTGTTTTTCAATTGGAGCTAATAATTTTTTAGTTACTTTTTGAATATAAAAATTTGGGTTTAAATGATTTAAAATTTTATTTAATTTAATTGGTGTTTGGTGAAAAATATTTAATAATTTATTATTATATATTTTACTGCTCCGCATTAAATTAGCATTTAATAGTAGATTTTTACCAACACCTTTTTTATGAAGATTAGTCATAATGTTATATCACTCATTAGTATTAATTTTGCTTATTTTATCAATATTTAATCCATATTCATATAACAATTTATTAGCATTTTTTTTTTCATTTACGCGCGGTATTTTTTGAACTAATGTAGGGCTTATTTTTTGAATATTTTTCTCAATTTTTAATAAATTATTAATTGTTTCTAAATTAGAAACTTTAAAACCTTTATAAAAATCATTTCGGGCCAATTTACCAAATGTATATAATAAAGTTTCATTATTAGCCTGCTTTTAAAAATCAAATATTAATTTATCAGATAAAATCTTTTTGCCTGTAACTTGTTTTACAACATCTTCTAAATTATTAGCAGTTATTACACCTAATTTTTCAAGTAATTTAGTTTCTTTTGCTAATTTTAAAATTCTAGTTGTTCGAGCAGCACGCGTTAATTTACCAACACCGCCAATTGCTGGAAACAAATTTAAGGCGGTACTTTTTGCTGTTACTTCTGATGTTAATTTATCATATATTTGATTTACGGCAAAATCGGTTGCTGTTTCTACTCCAAACGAAATAAATGCTGCGGCAAAATTAGATAATCCCGTACCAAGACCAACAGCCGAAGCAATACCACCAGTTAAAACTGATAAACCAAGAGCTAAAACTTGAATTCCTAAAAATTCTAATAACTGTAAACCAAAATTTTTTTCTTGTTGTTGGATTGACAATCTAGTTGGATTTTTTTAACAGCATAAATAAGAGCTGTTTTAGATGTTCTAATTGGCATATCTATCAAACGAAAAAGTACTATTTTTTAGTACTATTAAGAATTTTTAATTTTAACATCAATCGGAGATGTTTGACCAGTAGCGTTGTTTTTACCTTCAATTTGAACAGAAACAGTTTTATCATTTGTAATATTAATTGGTCAATCTTCACCTTTACTTTCAATAAAGTAATCAAAATCACTTTCAGTTAAAGAACTATTTACGGCTTTAACTGCTTTTAAAACAACATCTTTAAATTGTGGTTTTAACTGTTCTGCTGTTGTTTGTGTTGGATTTACAACATGAATAGTTGGTTTATCTAATTTATTAATTTTACTAATATCAATTTTTGTAACAATATGTTTAATAATTCCTTTAGGTTCAACTACTGCTCCACCTAAATATAAAACTCTTTCCATAATTAAAGTATTACCCATTCCAGTACCTAACGCAGCAGCACCAACCCTTAGCGGAGTATGGTCTTTTTTGCGTAAAATAAGAGGATCATATTTTTTACTAAATTTAAAGGCAATTGCATTAACTCCGTTTGGTAATAATTCAATTGTTCCTTCTGAACCATCTTTATTAATAATTGGTAATTTTTTAGGAACCATATAATATGTTGTTCCTTCAACAGTTTTCATTGCTCCACTTGTTTCAATTACGCTATTTATTTGGTCATTTGCGCCAAGTTGTAACTGTAATTTATTACGAATTCCACGAATAAAATCTGCCGAATCCAAGACAACTGTTTCTGATGGGGTAAAGCCATTTTCATATATTTTATCCATAATTTCATCGTGGATTTGTAAAGCATTTGTATCATCTGATTTTTGTCCTTGAATAGTTGTAACAGTTCCTTTATTAATAATTTCTAAAATTTTATTGCGTTTATAAGCAACTTCAGTATCCATTGCTTGCTCAATATCAGCCGCCCAAAGATTAGGATTAAAATCATTTTCTACAGGGTCTAATTTACGAGCAAAAGTTAAAATTGTATCTAATTCAACTGTTCCATCTTCAAACTTTACTTCAGTATAGTTTAAAAGACTGTCATCAGTATTAAATACTTTTTTATCTTTTCCTATACCTTCATTATATTTAATATTTTTCTTTCTTTTATATGTTAAACCAAACTTATTTGCTTCTTTTCACGCAAATAATGCCTCTCAGCTAAATTTTTGTTGATAAGTTTGTAAATATCATTGGTCAAATGATTCACAATCTTTTTGTGTTGCTTGATTAACAATATCGCCGAATATTCTTTGTGGATTTTGTGCCATAATTTTATACCTTCTTTCTTATTTATTAAATACATTGTCTGTATCTAAAATATTGTTTTCTTTATTTTCTGATTTTGGTACGCCACCAGTATTAACTGTTTGTACCTTAATTAATTCATCATAAACACTCTGCAATTGTACTTTAATGATTTCAATATCATCAGTAATATCATAAGATTTTAATAAAACATTTTTAAAATCTTCATTATCAGTTAAAGAATTAATAAAATCAATTACTTCAATTTGTTTTAATTGAATTGTTTGTTCTTCAATTTGTGAAGTTAATTCAGTATTTTTTGTTTGTAGTTCGTTGATTTGTTGATTACTATTTTCTAAATTACTTGCATTAAATTCTTCAACTTCAACAGTATTTTCTAAAATAATTTCAGCAGTTTTAATATCTAAACTACCATCTTCATTTTTAATAGGTTCATTATTTTTATCAATAAGAACAAATTTTACATTTTTTTAATGCCATTGTTTTTCCTCCTATTTTTTAATACTTGTATTTGTTCTTTTTCTAATCGCTTTTTGTATAATTTCGAAACTATCGACTCGAAAAGATAAAAAATAGCGTTTAGTTTTTATATTTAACTGATTAAATACTGAGCCTTTAATTTTTATCTCATCATCTTTTTTTAATTTCAAAAAAGCAGATACAACTGACGGATTATAAATTGATAATGTTGAGTAATTTAATCCTTCTCACTGACATTTCGCAGAACAAGCATCAACTTCAACACCAGCAGCAACCAGTGCCTTAATTTTAGTTTTAATTGGGTTTTCATGTAATCTAACAGTTAATTCTAATTTATTAACTTTTTTATTTTAGATTTATTAGTTATTGATTTTTTAAGTAAATTACTTTTTGTTTGTGCCATTTTTATCAACTCCTTCTGTTATAAAATATTGTAAATGTTTTCAAGCATCGTGTTCGTGCTCTGTCATTTTAATATTTCCTTTATAAATATAATTTTTCTTAACAACTGGCGATTGTAAAACATAATTTAAATTAAATAGATATTTACATAAAACTTTTAAACCACCAATAAATTTAGGAGTAGCTAATGGATTTTTTATTTTTAAACCTTTATTAAGTTGATAATCTTCAATTATTACAATAACTTTATTTAAATAAGAACAAATTTTATTTTTAAACTCATTTAATATTAAATACATATTATTTATTGCTTCTTCTTCATTTTTAGAATTAAAAGTAATATTATTAATTATTTTCTTTTGCAAAACATTATAAATAATCATACCAGTTTGTCCAATTCCAGCAGGGTCAATTGCAATAATATATTTTAATTTATTTGTTTTATTTTTTTTTGTCAATTTGTAATATTTTTCATCCATCGGATGCTAAATCTAAAATATCGTTAATTTTATAATATTGCATATATGAAACAATAACATCTCACTTGTCTTTAAATAAAATTAAGTACATTTTGGCTCATTCTAAACATTGCAAATCATAATGCTTTTTATGATGTGAAATACGACAATTAACAGGCTGACAATTAACTCAATCAAATGACGTTGTTATTTCATTTCAAGTTTTATTAATATACAAACTTTTATATTCTGTCATTTATCTATACTCCTTAATTATTTTTATTTGTTGCTCAAATTTCATCATTAATATCATTTACCGTTACTAGATAAGCTCGTATCATTAATTCTTGTAATTTATTTTTAATTTTTTTATTTCATTTTTTCATCAAATATTTTCCTTTCTGTAAAAAAACATAATATTCCTTTATTGGTTAATATTTTGATATTTAGTAAATAATTTATTTTAGTATTTAATTACTTCGCCCCCGCTTCACTTTGAAGGTGAGCGGGGGCGGGATAAGATATTTTGATAGAGTTTACCCCCATACGGAAATAAACAAAGAAACAGTTTACCCAGTTATTAATTACGCTTCATCCATCCCTAGACAACTTTATATAAAGAAAATAACCTTTTGGAGTTCCAACCCTCTTGTTTTTTTAGTGTCCGATATTGTTTTTTCGGTTTAACAGCACTCTTTTTATGAAAACAAGCAAAAAACACGCGCTCTGACATTTCGCAAGTGATTAATCTTGCCGAGAATTAAAGAAATAAATAGGAGTAGTAAATCCAATCGCTTTCACACTTTCTTTAAGGCTTCGTGCCATAGATGAGTTATTCATCTTTAAGCATCAAAATATTAAATTTTAAGTGCCGCATTATTCATCGGATAATACCTTTATTGAAAGGATTTATAAAAATATTGTTTATTTTGTGTAGGAAAAACAGAATTTAATCTGTTTTTTTATGATAAAAGTTCTAAATTTAAAGATACTATCCGATGAATAATGCAAATAAATTTATGTTTTTTAATATAAAAATAAAAAAAAACAATCTCACAAGAGTTGTTTTTTGCCGGTTCATCGTACAGGACGCCTTGTAATTATTAAATCATCAACTGTTAATAAATCATTTAATTCATATCTTTGTATAAATTCACTTGCGATTGTTGTTGGACTATTATTTATAATTGTTCCAAAATTTAAAATACCATTTTCATTTGTAATACCTAACAAATCATTAAAATTAATTAAATTAGAATCAAAATTAATTGTAAATCTTATTGAATTGGGTATTAAAATATTTTGTCTAACGTGAATTATTGCTGAATTAGCGGTTATATTTTCAAAATCAATATTTTCTAAAAAATTTTTTCTTGATAAAATTGGATGATTAATTTCACTTAATTTTTTTAAAATATTTTTTTGATTAACTTTTTCTATTTTACCAATATTAATTGTTGTAATCAAATCTCGTAAAGATGGAACATCACTTCTTTTAACTCGTTTTAAATTTTTAATATTATTATTTAATAATTTTTTATTTTCTTTTTGATAAGAACTGGCGGCAACTGTTGTTGGAATAGCAGTCCCACTAACTGTCAATACACTTAATAAACTTAACAGTTTTTTCATTTTATATAAATTTCCTTTCTTACATCTTGAAAACTTTTTATCAAGATCTATTGACATTATATATATGCAAGTCAAGCATTTTTAAATATGTTTTAAAAAGGAGATTGTTTAGAATGATTGTTATTGTAATTATATTTTATTACTAATCTGGGCTCGCGGTTATTTTCATAAGTTTGTGAAAAATGCCTTAAAGTTTAAAAAAACTTTTGCCGCGCTTTTCAAAATACTTGGGAAAAATTCTAAGCGTTAAGCGAAGAATTTTATAAAGGTTCCCAAATTTGTTTGAAAGAACCTCAAAATCTTTTTTAACTTGTAAGTCATTTTATCACAAAAATTTAAGAAAATCAACCGCTCGCCCAAAATTTCAAAAAACTATATAATTAACTTTGTATATAAAAGAAAGGATTTTTTAAAATGGATAAAACAAAGCATCATTTTACTTTTAAAGAAAGAGTAATGTTAAAAGATTTATTAGAACTTGATTCTTTAAAAAGAACAAATGGTCAACCCAATATATCTAAAATAGTAAAAATATTGCATAAAAATCGCAATACAATTAAACAAGAAATAAAAAGGTTAAAAGATAATGAATATGACGCTAAATTAGCACACGAAGATTATTTACAAAAACGACAAAAATGTTTTAAAAAATCATCATTATTGCTAAATATTTTAGAATGACTAGATGAAAAATATAACAAATTTCATGATTCACCAGAACAAATCTGTAAAAAATATGAAAAAGAGTTTGGTATTAAGTTTCCAGTATGTTTTAAAACTTTATATAAATATATTCATTTGGGATTTTTAAATTTCAAAAAAGATAATTTATATTTTCATGGTAGAAAATATAAAACAAAAAAAGGATTGATAATCACGGTAAAATAAGAAATTTTAGAACTATTGAAGAAGCAAAACATGATAAATATGAATTTGGTTGATTTCAAATGGACACTATGGTTGGAAAAAATAATAGTGTTTGTTTAGTTTTAATCGAAAAATTAACGCAATTTAAAATCATTGAACCATTAAAAGAAAAAACAACAAAAGAAGTTACAAACGCATTAAAACGAATTTTTTCTAACAGATTTTTTAAAGATAGATGCAAAGGAATAATAACAGATCAAGGCAAAGAATTTGCTGATTGAGAAAAAATGAAAAAATAACAAATGCTAAAGTATATTTTTGTGACGCTGGAACTCCAACTCAAAAACCAAAAGTTGAAAGAGCAATTCGTGATTTTAGACATTGATTTTCCAAAGAAATTGATTTAAGTATTTATTCAAGAAATTATTATCAAGAAGTTGCCAATATAATAAATTCTAAACTTAAAAAATCTTTACATTGACTATCTTCAAAAGAAGTTTTTATACAAATGTTTAATTTTTAATATAATTATTTATAAAATTTTAATCATTTTATTTTTCGGTGTGTCAAAATTAATAAATTTAAGACAAAACTACTAAATTTTTTTAAAATAAATTATATTGAACATTTATTTTATTGATGTTATAATGATAGCAAATAAACTGCTACACTTCATAGTACAATTTACAAATGGTTTAACATTAGTATTATAATTAATTTCAAAATCATCATAAATTGATTTGAATTCATTGTTTTGATCAATTATCACATTTTCATAATTATTAAAAAAGTTAATTAAATATTTTTTGATTTTTGTAATTGATTTTTCTAAAATTTTTTTTAATTTCATCTGGTTCATTTGTAATAACATAAGTAACTGTAAATGGGCGCATTTGTCTTAAGGATTTAAAACTTAAATCTAACATAAATTCATACTGAATTTGAACTGCCCGAACACCAGTCGTTGTAGTATTAGTTAATTTATTAATTTTATCTAAATCAACATAAGTTAAAGTAAATTTATCTGCTTCTTCAAGGTGATACAATGGTTTTTTCTTTAAAGTATTAAAATAATTTGGATATGTTTCACTAATTTTAACATTTAATTTCTTAAATATTTCTTTACATTCATTTTGAAATTTTTTTAATCCTAAATTAATCTGCGTATTTGAACGGTCAAGAACAACCAACTGGTTACGTTGATTAACTAAATCATAAAATTGATTTAATTCTGGAAATTCGTTTGAATTTTTAATATTTCCATTGCTATCATAATTTGTTATCTTATTACTAATATCACTGGCAATTTTCATTCAAATTAACATCTCATTTTGTAAATTTGAATTAGTATAATTAGTATCACGATATTTTATTATTCGACAACTTGTAATTTTACTAGTTATCCCAGTGGTAAATAATCCGACAACACTAAAAATAATGAATAGTTTTTTCCCTTATTTTTTACAGAATATATCCTCAGAATACATTAATTATAGAAAAAAAGAAAATGTAAATAAAAACAACCGATATCGGTTGTTTTTATTGTAATGACTTATCAAATGAAATTCCTGATGCTTTTGGTACTTTTGAATTTTTTGAGAAAATAACCATTGTTATTAATGCAAAGACAAATGGTAAAATTTTTAATAACTGATTTGATGGATCAGCAATATTTCAACCCGCAAAACGTCATAATGTTCCTGCTAAAGCAATTAAAAAGCTGAATAAGACTGCTCCCAATGTAATATATTGAATTCGTCATTGCCCAAAAATCATAATTGCCAAGGCAATATATCCATGTCCTTGGACGTCACCACGAAATTGCCCAGAAACATAATGAGTGAACATTGCCCCTGCTAGGCCTGCTAAGCATCCAGAAATAATAACTGCCTTATATCTTGTTTTAATTACATTAATTCCAGCTGCATCAACTGCATTAGGATTTTCACCACATCCAACATAGTGTAGTCCTGTTTTTGTAAATCTAAAGAAAATAAAGGTAAAACCTGCTAAAACAATTGCAATAATTAAGAAAATATTAATAATTTGATATGAATCAACCCCAATTGTACTAAAACCTGTTTGAATCATATTTCCAGCCGCTAAGGATGGAATGCTTACAAAAAATAATCCGATTCCAGTTGCTAATAAATTTAGCGCTGTTCCAGAAATTACTTGTTGTGCTTTTAAAGTAATTGAAGCAAAACCATGTAATAAGGCAAAAGTCCCACCACAAATTGTGGCAATTAATAAAGCAATAATTTGCATTCCATTACCATATTGTGATAATACTTTACCAAGTAACGCATAAACTAACGCACCAATAATCATCATTCCATCAATAGCAATATTAACAACTCCTGCGCGTTCTGAATACAAACCAGCCATTGCCGCAATTAACAATACTGCAAAAAGAATTGAACCATTAGCAAATAATTGTGAAACTGCTTCCATTATTTTTTTCCTCCTTTTTGCATTTGATAAGCGACATTTTGACGATGATATTCTGCTTTTAAAATTTTATTATCTTCTGAAACAACTTTTCGAATATGTTTTAATTTTTGATTTAATTCCTTTTTCCACTGTGGCATCTCTCTTTTATGTTTTTTGCGCATAGCTTGATATTCAAGATTAAATTGTTGTTTCATCTCTTTTAATTGCAGTTTTAAATTTTGTTTTAACACAGCCACTTCCTGTTGAATCTTAACATCTGCTTTTACTTGACGATTAATTATTCTTAATTCCCGTTTAATTTTTTTCTTACTTTGATAATTTGCTATTTTAAATTGATACATTTCACGACGTTGTTGGCGTTTTAATGCTTTAATTTCTTGATTTAATTTTTTAGTAATCAGTGCTTCTTCTTTTTGCAATCTTTTAAAATCATTTCCATATTTTTGTTGAATTTGATTAAAAATAGGATAATAACTTTCACGTAATTTTTTAATAGCTTCCTCTTGCTTTAAAACTAAATCACCATATTGCGACTGTAAATGTGATAATTTAGCATATAATTCTTTTTTCGGCAAATTATAAAACTGTGATAATTCTTGTTTTGCTTGCCCTTTTACTTTTCATACGGCTTGATAATAATTATTTTTTAAAAAACTAATTTCTTGTTTTTTTAATAAATATTCATTTTTCACTTGTACAAAATGGTCTAATGCGGAACCAAGGGCAATAAATGTTGCTAATTTATATTTTGTTTTAAGACCACGTTGCCTAATTTTTGTTGCTTCCTTATATTTTAAATTTTCAAAAAAACGAATTTCTGTTTTTAAAGTGGTAATTTTCCCAGCATATAACGTTAATTGATCATTAATTTCATTCCGATATGCTTTAATTTCTTCTTTAGTTCCTTCTTTTTTTAATTCTTGCATTTTAATTCGATATATTTTATTCGTATTTTTAATTTGTTTTTGATAGTCCTTAATTTGTTTTTGATATTTATTATATTCTTGCTTTCATTCTACATTGTGTTGAATATTTCATCAACGACGCAATCAAAAGATCGGTTTAAAGTAAATAAATAATGTAGAAATTGCAGACATATAAATAATGATTCCGAAAATCAATTGTCCCATTTGTTTTGACATTTGAGAATCAGGTAATTGCGTTGCTTGCAAAGCAGCTGTTTTAATAATTCCTCATAATAAAGCAATTGGTAAAATAGCAAACCCATTTGTAAAAGCAACTAATGCAACAGCAATTGCATCAAAACCGACAACTGGTAATGCATCAGTTGTAAATTGTAATACTGTTGATTGTGTCATATAATATAACATTCCTAACACGCCTGCTAAAGCACCTGATAATGCCATTGAAACAATAGTATATGCTTTAACATTTGTTCCAGCGTATAAAGAAGCATTTTTTGATTTTCCAACCGCTTTAATTCGAAAACCTAAAACAGTATAATTCATAATAAAAATAATTATTCCTAATAGTAACATTGCAATAATAAATGGAATAATTCATAATTGCCCATTCAATATTAAATTAAAATTTGGGGCTGTTGTAACAATATCAATTGTTGAATTTTGATTTGAATTTCACATCCCATGCGCTGAATTCATAAACATTCATTTCATAACATACCAAACAATTCAATTTAACATAATTGTTGAAACAACTTCATGAATATTAAAATAAGCTTTTAATGCTCCAGCAATTGCTGCTAACATTGCACCAACAAGAATTGAAATAAATAAAGCTCCAATTACGCCAGCTCCTTGACTAATTGTGGGATTCTTTAAACCTAAAACAATTGTCATACTACCTGCTAATAACATTTGTCCAGGAACACCAATATTAAATAATCCAGCTTTAAAACCAACCGCAACAGCTAATCCCGCAACAATATAAATTGCTCAATAAGTTAATGTCGAATCTTTTAATAATGGGTGAAAAGCTAGTCGAAAAACATAACTAAAAAATAATAATGGATCTGATGCATTTGCACCGATAATAATAAAACTAAGCAGAACTCCTGCAATAATTGCACAAATAGATGCCTTTAAATAGTTCATTTTAGTTTTAAATTCATTTGAACGAAAGAAAATTCTTGTTTTCTGTTTTAATAATCATCCATAATTTTTAATTTGTGTTTGCATTAATTTTTATTCCTTTCTTATAATATCTTCCTGCCATCATTAAACCAATTTCTTCACGTTTAATTTTATTGCCAGTAACTTCACCAATAATGCGTCCATTATGTAAAACAACAATACGGTCAGCTAAACTCATAATTTCTTCTAATTCATATGAAACTAATAAGACTGCTTTCCCTTGTGCTTTTTCTTTTAAAATTTTATTATGAATATATTCAATTGCTCCAACATCTAAACCCCTTGTTGGTTGAACAACAACTAAAATATTATGTTGTCGTGATAGTTCTCGCCCAATAACTAATTTTTGCTGATTACCTCCTGATAAGCTGCGTGTAACAGCAAAACCAGAATTTGCACCTCGTACATCATATTTATTAACAATTTGTTGAGCATATAATTGAATTGCTCCCTTATCTAATAAACCATAATTTGAAAATGGTTTTTGATTAATATTTTGTAAAACAACATTATCAATTGCATTGAATTCTAAGATTAAACCATATTTATGACGATCTTCAGGAATATGAGACATTCCATTTTGATAGCGTTCATAAATACTTTTTTTGGTCACATTAATATCATTAAAAATTATTTCTCCAGAGGCTCCTTTTTCTAATCCGGTTAGAACATTTACTAATTCAGTCTGCCCATTTCCTTCTACTCCAGCAATTGCAACAATTTCTCCTGCATGAACGGTTAAATTAAAATCATCTAAAGCCATCAAACGCGTTAGGCCTCTTTTCTTTACTGATAAATTTTCAATTCTTAATAAAACTTCTTCTCGTGGTGCTTGCCCTGAATTTTTAATTTCAACTAAATTACGGCCAACCATTGCTTCAGCAATTTCTTTCTCATTTTTATCTTGCACATTAAAAGTTTCGACAACTTTTCCACGTCGAATAACTGTTGCCCGATCAGCAATTTTTTTCACTTCATCTAATTTATGGGAAATAAAAATAATTGTTTTCCCATCTTTTTTTAAATCTAATATAATATTTAATAAGCCTTCAGTTTCTTGTGGTGTTAAAACAGCTGTTGGTTCATCAAAAACTAAAATATCTGCTCAACGATATAAAATTTTTAAAATTTCAACTCGTTGTTGCATTCCAACTGAAATATTTGCAATTTTTGAACTAAAATCAACTTGCAAATTATATTTAATTGCAATTTGAGCAATATCACGTGCTTCTTTTGAACGATCTAAAAATACTTTCCCTTTTAACTGTTCATATCCTAATGTAATGTTATCAAGTACAGTAAAAATATCAACTAATTTAAAATGTTGATGAACCATACCAATTCCTAATTGATTCGCTTTAATAGGATTATTAATATATTCTGGTTTTTCATTAATAAGGATTTCTCCCTTTGTTGGTTCATACAAACCAAATAAAATACTCATTAATGTTGATTTTCCTGCTCCATTTTCGCCAATTAAAGCATGAATTTCACCTTTTTTTACTTTTAAGGTAATATCATCATTTGCAATTAAATCACCAAAGACCTTGGTAATATTATTCATTTCTATTGCATATTCATTATTGTTTTTCATATTATGTCCTTTCCTTCTATTGCAAAGCGGTTTCAATTGCATTTAAAATATAAGTTTTCAATGTATCACTATTTTGATAAGTATTTGCTAATGTTGTTGTAAATACCTTTGCTGCTACAGGAGGGACATCATCAATTCCTCGGGAATAAACATCTTGTAATACTTTAATAATTTTATCAAATGCTGTATCCTTTGTTAAATCATCAGTTTTATTATGAATAAAATTAACAGTATCTTCATTAATTGACTTTGTTGTTTCAATCCCTGTCCAAGTTGGATGCTGAATTGATGATTGATCAGTATTAATTCAACATTCCGGTGTCACATGATTATTGTCTCAAGTATTACTATTAGATGAATAACCACATTTATCTGAATAAATATTCTTGAGAGCTTCTTGAGTTGAAGTTGCAATTTCTTTTAAGGCACTTGTTACGATTATGTCTTCTCCATAAATTTTAGATTGTTCGGTATCAACACCAATAACTTTAGCTGGTGATTTATTATATTTAATTCGGCCAATAGTATCTTGGGTTTGCTGACCTGCAACAGGGAAAATAATACTTGCTCCACGAGAAAGTAATTCATCTGAAATATCTTTCCCATGTCCAATTTCAAATGATTGTGAAAATCATGATTCATTATTTTTTATAACATTTTGTACTTTTTCAATTTTTTGTAAAGCAGTTACTGCTGGATTCATTTTTTTAACTTGTGCTAAAAGATCTGTTCTAATGTTAAATAAGTTTGGCAAATTGCTGTTACTAATGATTGCATTAAAAATATCAGCAGCCACTAAAAATCCTCACATATAATTTGAAACAGCGCCAGGATTATCCATTCCACCATATGTAGATATTTTTAAACCTGAAGGATATTTGCTTTGATTAGCATTTAATCATAATGCTGTTGCAATTCCTGCAAAAAATCCCGATGATTCAGCTTCATAACTTATTCCAACAACATTTGTTGCTAATGGTTTTTTGGGGTCCATTCCTAAATGAATATTTTGACTACTTCCATCAATATAAATTAAATTATCAACTATTTCTGCACCTCATCCAACGGTATTACCATGCACAAAACCTGGCAAAATTAATGTTTTTGCGTCAGCAATATATGCTGTTAAATAAGCTGTTTTAAAGTCAGATGGTGTTTGACTTGCTGGTTCATAATAACTAGCTCGATGGTGACTTTTTTTTCACTCTGATGGTAAAATTTCTTTATCCTTTTGTGAAATGACATATTTACTTGCTCCATCTCATGCTGATTCATTAAACGATGCATCGGTCACAATAAAAGCATCGGTAATAACTCAAATATTACTATCAAAATAATATTTTTTAGCACATGCAACAAGAAAAAGACTCGAACCATTTAACAAAGTTGCTGCTACAAAAACACTGAGCAATTTTCTCATTGTTTATTTCCTCCCTTTTTTTACTAATAAATTATATTTTTTAATTAATTATTATTCGGCAATTGAATATTTCCTTTCATAATTAAATTACTATGTTTAATGCCCTAACAATGTAATATTTCATTGCCAATTTATTTTTAACATATTTTTAAACAAATGAAAAGAAAAAAACTACTTTTTTAATAAATTTATTTATAATATTAACCAATAAAATAATAATTTTTATTTGTTATTCTTTTTACAAAATGGACAATCTGTTTCAAATTAAATATCTTGTTTAGTATATTTAGAAATATTATGTAAATTAAGATGATTATAATCAGCAAATTGATTATTATTTGCCCTTATTTCTTCTTGAGATGAATTACTATTTTTAGTTCGATAATAATTGCCCAAACCATATGAACTTTCACTTGAGTTAGCAACACCATATGTGTTAGAATAACCTTTTTTATTATATAAATTATAACGTGTTGATACTAAGTTAATATCACTAATTTGAGGATAAAACTGATCAATTGGTACAACACCGTGATGTTTAATATATTTTTTAGTTTCAACATCGTTAATTTTTTTTGCAAAATCTGCTGATTTTGCTTCTAACGATTCAACTTTTAAAGTTAAATTTTTTAAGTGATTTTGCACTTCTCCTAATGTTTTTGTGTGTTGTATGTAAGTTAATTGAATCCTTAATTAATTCTTCATTTTTTTCAAAACGATATTCAAAATCATTTGAAATAACTTGTTGTAATGGTGGTTCTTCTACAAATGGTGTTTCCTTAATTGGTTCTGGCTTTTCCTAATTAAAGTATTCAATTACTTTATCATCTAAATTTGAAAAATCACCATTCATAATTTTATCATCTAATTCATCTAAACTATACGATACTTCGTCTTTTAAAATTGGTCGAATTTCTGGTTGCAACGATTTATTTGTTTCATTTGTAACAACATCATGTAATAAATGACTTTGATGATCTTCTATTTTATTCTTATTTAATTCATCTGCGTTAACTTCTAATTGATTTGTTCCTTTAACATCTGTTGTAAATATTTCTGCAGGTACACTATCTTCTGTTTTTGTTAAAATAGTATTTTGTTTTTCATTCATTGAGATATTAAACATATCTGCTCTCACATTGTTTGGTTCTGTTGTATCTAGTGGTTCAGGAGTTAATTCTAAATTAATTGCATCATTTTTTACCTCATGCTCGGGTTTTACTTCATTAGTTCTTAAGATTTCATCTTCAACTAGCGTTGCCATATTATTTTCTATTTGTTCTACTGTTTGTTGTTCAACTGATAGGTCTGAAAGCTCATTGTTTTCAGAAGATTGTATTTCATCATCATAATTATCTTCATTTGCAACTGAATCAATTTCATCAAGATGCCCAACTTGTAAATCATCTAACCCGGCTAGTTCAGCAAAAGGGTAATCATAATTATCTGGTACATTATCTGTTTTTGTTTCTTCATCATCTGATGTTTTAATATCAGGTAATAATTCTTTTTTTAATTTATCAATATTATGATCAGATGGAATAAATATAATTCCTGTCCGTTGTGATTCTTGGTTTGCTAGTTTAATATTGTTATTCATAATTTCTATCTCTTTTTTTGTTTTACCATTATCTACAACATTATTAAAAGTATTAATTTCTAAACTAATATTTTCTGATGATTCATTAATGTTGTCATTCAAGACATTATCAATTACATTATTATCTGTTGCTAAAATTTGATCATTAAGGCGTCCTGTACGATGAACCGGCAAAAAACAACTCTTGTGAGATTGTTTTTTTTTTTATTTTTATATTAAAAAACATAAATTTATTTGCATTATTCATCGGATAGTATCTTTAAATTTAGAACTTTTATCATAAAAAAACAGATTAAATTCTGTTTTCCCTACACAAAATAAACAATATTTTTATAAATCCTTTCAATAAAGGTATTATCCGATGAATAATGCGGCACTTAAAATTTAATATTTTGATGCTTAAAGATGAATAACTCATCTATGGCACGAAGCCTTAAAGAAAGTGTGAAAGCGATTGGATTTACTACTCCTATTTATTTCTTTAATTCTCGGCAAGATTAATCACTTGCGAAATGTCAGAGCGCGTGTTTTTTGCTTGTTTTCATAAAAAGAGTGCTGTTAAACCGAAAAAACAATATCGGACACTAAAAAAACAAGAGGGTTGGAACTCCAAAAGGTTATTTTCTTTATATAAAGTTGTCTAGGGATGGATGAAGCGTAATTAATAACTGGGTAAACTGTTTCTTTGTTTATTTCCGTATGGGGGTAAACTCTATCAAAATATCTTATCCCGCCCCCGCTCACCTTCAAAGTGAAGCGGGGGCGAAGTAATTAAATACTAAAATAAATTATTTACTAAATATCAAAATATTAACCAATAAAGGAATATTATGTTTTTTTACAGAAAGGAAAATATTTGATGAAAAAATGAAATAAAAAAATTAAAAATAAATTACAAGAATTAATGATACGAGCTTATCTAGTAACGGTAAATGATATTAATGATGAAATTTGAGCAACAAATAAAAATAATTAAGGAGTATAGATAAATGACAGAATATAAAAGTTTGTATATTAATAAAACTTGAAATGAAATAACAACGTCATTTGATTGAGTTAATTGTCAGCCTGTTAATTGTCGTATTTCACATCATAAAAAGCATTATGATTTGCAATGTTTAGAATGAGCCAAAATGTACTTAATTTTATTTAAAAACAATTGAGATGTAATTGCTTCTTATATGCAACATTACAAAATTAACGATATTTTAGATTTAGCATCCGATGGATGAAAAATATTACAAATTGACAAAAAAAAATAAAACAAATAAATTAAAATATATTATTGCAATTGACCCTGCTGGAATTGGACAAACTGGTATGATTATTTATAATGTTTTGCAAAAGAAAATAATTAATAATATTACTTTTAATTCTAAAAATGAAGAAGAAGCAATAAATAATATGTATTTAATATTAAATGAGTTTAAAAATAAAATTTGTTCTTATTTAAATAAAGTTATTGTAATAATTGAAGATTATCAACTTAATAAAGGTTTAAAAATAAAAAATCCATTAGCTACTCCTAAATTTATTGGTGGTTTAAAAGTTTTATGTAAATATCTATTTAATTTAAATTATGTTTTACAATCGCCAGTTGTTAAGAAAAATTATATTTATAAAGGAAATATTAAAATGACAGAGCACGAACACGATGCTTGAAAACATTTACAATATTTTATAACAGAAGGAGTTGATAAAAATGGCACAAACAAAAAGTAATTTACTTAAAAAATCAATAACTAATAAATCTAAAATAAAAAAGTTAATAAATTAGAATTAACTGTTAGATTACATGAAAACCCAATTAAAACTAAAATTAAGGCACTGGTTGCTGCTGGTGTTGAAGTTGATGCTTGTTCTGCGAAATGTCAGTGAGAAGGATTAAATTACTCAACATTATCAATTTATAATCCGTCAGTTGTATCTGCTTTTTTGAAATTAAAAAAAGATGATGAGATAAAAATTAAAGGCTCAGTATTTAATCAGTTAAATATAAAAACTAAACGCTATTTTTTATCTTTTCGAGTCGATAGTTTCGAAATTATACAAAAAGCGATTAGAAAAAGAACAAATACAAGTATTAAAAAATAGGAGGAAAAACAATGGCATTAAAAAAATGTAAAATTTGTTCTTATTGATAAAAATAATGAACCTATTAAAAATGAAGATGGTAGTTTAGATATTAAAACTGCTGAAATTATTTTAGAAAATACTGTTGAAGTTGAAGAATTTAATGCAAGTAATTTAGAAAATAGTAATCAACAAATCAACGAACTACAAACAAAAAATACTGAATTAACTTCACAAATTGAAGAACAAACAATTCAATTAAAACAAATTGAAGTAATTGATTTTATTAATTCTTTAACTGATAATGAAGATTTTAAAAATGTTTTATTAAAATCTTATGATATTACTGATGATATTGAAATCATTAAAGTACAATTGCAGAGTGTTTATGATGAATTAATTAAGGTACAAACAGTTAATACTGGTGGCGTACCAAAATCAGAAAATAAAGAAAACAATATTTTAGATACAGACAATGTATTTAATAAATAAGAAAGAAGGTATAAAATTATGGCACAAAATCCACAAAGAATATTCGGCGATATTGTTAATCAAGCAACACAAAAAGATTGTGAATCATTTGACCAATGATATTTACAAACTTATCAACAAAAATTTAGCTGAGAGGCATTATTTGCGTGAAAAGAAGCAAATAAGTTTGGTTTAACATATAAAAGAAAGAAAAATATTAAATATAATGAAGGTATAGGAAAAGATAAAAAAGTATTTAATACTGATGACAGTCTTTTAAACTATACTGAAGTAAAGTTTGAAGATGGAACAGTTGAATTAGATACAATTTTAACTTTTGCTCGTAAATTAGACCCCGTAGAAAGTGATTTTAATCCCAATCTTTGGGCGGCTGATATTGAGCAAGCAATGGATACTGAAGTTGCTTATAAACGCAATAAAATTTTAGAAATTATTAATAAAGGAACTGTTACAACTATTCAAAAACAAAAATCAGATGATACAAATGCTTTACAAATCCACGATGAAATTATGGATAAAATATATGAAAATGGCTTTACCCCATCAGAAACAGTTGTCTTGGATTCGGCAGATTTTATTCGTGGAATTCGTAATAAATTACAGTTACAACTTGGCGCAAATGACCAAATAAATAGCGTAATTGAAACAAGTGGAGCAATGAAAACTGTTGAAGGAACAACATATTATATGGTTCATAAAAAATTACCAATTATTAATAAAGATGGTTCAGAAGGAACAATTGAATTATTACCAAACGGAGTTAATGCAATTGCCTTTAAATTTAGTAAAAAATATGATCCTCTTATTTTACGCAAAAAAGACCATACTCCGCTAAGGGTTGGTGCTGCTGCGTTAGGTACTGGAATGGGTAATACTTTAATTATGGAAAGAGTTTTATATTTAGGTGGAGCAGTAGTTGAACCTAAAGGAATTATTAAACATATTGTTACAAAAATTGATATTAGTAAAATTAATAAATTAGATAAACCAACTATTCATGTTGTAAATCCAACACAAACAACAGCAGAACAGTTAAAACCACAATTTAAAGATGTTGTTTTAAAAGCAGTTAAAGCCGTAAATAGTTCTTTAACTGAAAGTGATTTTGATTACTTTATTGAAAGTAAAGGTGAAGATTGACCAATTAATATTACAAATGATAAAACTGTTTCTGTTCAAATTGAAGGTAAAAACAACGCTACTGGTCAAACATCTCCGATTGATGTTAAAATTAAAAATTCTTAA
Organism: Spiroplasma endosymbiont of Seladonia tumulorum; assembly: GCF_964020235.1. Classification (NCBI taxonomy): domain Bacteria; kingdom Bacillati; phylum Mycoplasmatota; class Mollicutes; order Entomoplasmatales; family Spiroplasmataceae; genus Spiroplasma; species Spiroplasma endosymbiont of Seladonia tumulorum. Next base: position 824,992 of record NZ_OZ026545.1, read on the forward strand.
TAGTACTAAAAAATAGTACTTTTTCGTTTGATAGATATGCCAATTAGAACATCTAAAACAGCTCTTATTTATGCTGTTAAAAAAATCCAACTAGATTGTCAATCCAACAACAAGAAAAAAATTTTGGTTTACAGTTATTAGAATTTTTAGGAATTCAAGTTTTAGCTCTTGGTTTATCAGTTTTAACTGGTGGTATTGCTTCGGCTGTTGGTCTTGGTACGGGATTATCTAATTTTGCCGCAGCATTTATTTCGTTTGGAGTAGAAACAGCAACCGATTTTGCCGTAAATCAAATATATGATAAATTAACATCAGAAGTAACAGCAAAAAGTACCGCCTTAAATTTGTTTCCAGCAATTGGCGGTGTTGGTAAATTAACGCGTGCTGCTCGAACAACTAGAATTTTAAAATTAGCAAAAGAAACTAAATTACTTGAAAAATTAGGTGTAATAACTGCTAATAATTTAGAAGATGTTGTAAAACAAGTTACAGGCAAAAAGATTTTATCTGATAAATTAATATTTGATTTTTAAAAGCAGGCTAATAATGAAACTTTATTATATACATTTGGTAAATTGGCCCGAAATGATTTTTATAAAGGTTTTAAAGTTTCTAATTTAGAAACAATTAATAATTTATTAAAAATTGAGAAAAATATTCAAAAAATAAGCCCTACATTAGTTCAAAAAATACCGCGCGTAAATGAAAAAAAATGCTAATAAATTGTTATATGAATATGGATTAAATATTGATAAAATAAGCAAAATTAATACTAATGAGTGATATAACATTATGACTAATCTTCATAAAAAAGGTGTTGGTAAAAATCTACTATTAAATGCTAATTTAATGCGGAGCAGTAAAATATATAATAATAAATTATTAAATATTTTTCACCAAACACCAATTAAATTAAATAAAATTTTAAATCATTTAAACCCAAATTTTTATATTCAAAAAGTAACTAAAAAATTATTAGCTCCAATTGAAAAACAAATAATTACAATTAAACAAAAAGTAATTAATAAAATTACTGATAAAACTAAAAAAATATTCTCTAAATTTGAAACTAAAGCTATTAAAAAAGGCCAATTATTACCCTTTGCTTATGGTTCTGATGTTTTTTTAGCAGTAAAAATTGTTCCATTATCAGTTGCGGGAGAAGTTGCTTTAACAATATATTATAAAAATCCTAAATATGTCCCTATTGTCGTTATGACAACTTTAATCAAAGCAGAACAGTTTGTTTTGGCTCCTGAACCGTTTAAATTCTATATGAACAGTGAGTGGTTTATTGGTTGGGGATTTAAAAAAACAAGTTTGTTTAATTTAGTTTCTTTTGCCCCACTTGTTTATCAGCAAGTAGTAAAAGATAGTTTTAAAATATATCGGATAATTGCTAAGATATTAAAAATGCAAGAACAATTTAAAAATAACTTTAATAAAGATAAATTGTTAAATACGCTAGAAGATAGTGTGGTTACTAGTTTGTTAGGTAATGGACTAGTATTTCAAGCATATAAACAACTCAGAACAAAACAAGATTTAAACAAAACAATTAAAACAAAAACATTACTAAATAGTAAAAAATTTATATTAAAGAAAATATATTTTAAAAAAAGTAAATGATAAGGAGATGATTAAATGTTAAATGAATTATGACAAAATGTTACTTTGGAAAATTATAATAATTTTATTCCAATGACAGGTAAAATTACACAAGTTCCAGTTCGTTATAATAAGTTCTTTAAAGGTGATGTAGAATTATGATTTAAAACATTTGCTTTAAGAGCCAAAAATATGATTAATTCTTACTTAAACTATCCATTTTCAAAACTAAAGTTTGAAACATTTAAAGATCCATTATTAAAGAAAATTTGTATTAATATGGTGTTTATTACGATTGAGCATTGAACATTTAACCGCATTCCAATTGAATTTTTTACTTCGGCAAATATGAGTGTTGGTGATATTAATTATTCATCGCAAAATGACCCTATGATTACTTAACAAGGTTTATTGCCTACCTATGCAAAATCATTGGCTAATTTAACAACTTTAAAGAAAATGTTTCGTACTTTTCAAGAAGAAGGTATTGATTTAACAATGATTGATTTAGAAGCATATTATACTCAATTAGAAGTTGATGCTTTATTAGATAAACTTGTTATAGAAAAAATTAAAGATGAAAAACTTGCAAAAATAAAAGAAGAAATTTTAGATGAATTAAAAAAATCAATTGTTATACCAAAAGTTCCAGATTAAGAAATTGTTGATACTAGTGATTTTAAAGTTGGACAAAAAGGATATACTATTCCTAATTTTGATAAAGAAAATTATATTTATAGAATTTGAGCCTCAGGAAAAAATATCAAAGGAGATTTAAAAAGTCAAGGGATGTTGCAAACAAGGCATAGTTTTAGACAAACAATAGGTGTTATATATGATCAAATAGGTGTTAATAGTGCATGTTTAGCATTATCTATTAATCCTGATGGATTGATTAATATTGGAGTTAATGGTCCAGCAACATTTAGACCTTTGGGATTTGTGTTTATTGAAAGAAAAAAGGTAAATTAGAAAGGAGATGTTATTATGTCAAAAGTAAATATTAAAGATGTAATTATGTTTTTGAAAATCTTTGGAGTTTCATCATTGTTTTTTATCGCAGGAATTATTATTTGTTTTATAGGAGAAAAAACATTAGGTATTTCTTGACCGGCATATGTTATTGTTTCAGCAATGCTTATCGGAGCTGGAATTATAGTTTTGATTATTGAAACAATTAGATTTATCAAAACACATAACAAAAAACAAAAAGAAGATAGTATTGAAGATGTTATTAAAAAAGAAGAAACAAAATAAAGGGGAAGTTATAAATGGGATTGTTACCAGCAAAAAAGAAAATAAAAAAAGATTATGATATTGATAGTTATTATCTTAATTTAGCATCAACTATTACTAATCGTAAAAATGTTACTGTTCAAAAACATAATGAGATTTTAAAAAAAAAAGAATTTGTGAAGATAATGCTAATTTTTTAAATCCACGAGATTTAGAAATTAGCATTTATAATCCACTTACTAATCAACAATTAGATACTAAATTAATTAATAACTTTTTAAAGATGCAAGACTTTACTAATAAAAATTGATATAACGAATATAAAATTAATAAGAATGGTAGGGGTACATACTTTATTTTTGTTAATAATTCAAAACTTAATTTTATTACTATTGATTTTTACAATGACCAATATGATGAATTAGGTAATTTAGTATCTTGTACTTTTGATTATGACTCTTATATTAAAAATGACCAGAGTATTTTTATTACTGAAAAATTAGAGATTGATGCTGTAACTAAACAAGTTAAAGTTATTAGAAAGTTAAAAACACGATTATATAGTACTATTACCGACTTATATATTGATGATGCTAAATGAAATAACTATACAACTTTACAAAGAGAAGAAATATTACCACTTAATTTTATTCCAATTCAAATTATTCCTAATAACCCTAATTTTGAGCCTTCTGCTCGTTATGGTAAACAATTTGCTAGTATTTTAGATATTATTGCTGAAAAGATAATGTTAGATCCATTATTAAATAGTGGTAAATTTACTATTAATACTAACGGCGTGACTGGTGTAGTTGACCAAGAAATTAGTAAAATGCTAGCTTTATTTATTGAAAATGACTTGTTATTAGTTGAAGGAGACCCTGATAGTAATTTTCAACCAGTAGATTATATTGCGGGTAATTTTAAAGGTGAACAATTAACCAAAATATATGATTGATTATTAACTAATTACTATAAAATAAATCGCCATCATGTTCCCGCAATCGCCAAGGGAGCCCAACAAACACAAGCAGAAGTTGCGGGAGTAAATATTCAAACAAACGCATCATATGAACAAATGATATATATTAGAGAAATTAAATTAACTGAATTCATTATTAAGTTAATTAAATATGATAATGCGATTTTAAACAGTAGAACATTCAATATTAAAAATATTGATGAGTTAATTGTTGATGTTCGCTTACCAGTAAATGCTACTTTAAACAGACAATTAAAAAACAACGAAACTATTATCAATATGCCTAATGAAGAAGGAGAACAAGAATAATGTTAAAACCATCTGAAAAAATGTTAGCACAATTAGCGGAAAATGATGAACCAATTGACTATTCAATCGATAGTATTCCGTTAGATTTTGCTGCTCAATCGCAGTACAGCAACCCTGACTTAGAACAATTATTTACTGAAGACCGTGCAAGAACCTTATATATTTATAAAATTAATAATATTGTTAAGACAAAGCAAAAACCAATCTTAAATTACTCTCAAAATAGCGTTAAAATAGGTTTTATTGACAAAGATGAATATATTAAAATAACTGGTTATGAAATTAGTGATTTTAACTTTAAATTACAAATTCAACAAAATACCACAGTCCAAGATAATAGCACAAGTTATGTTATGATTGATGAAAAAGATATTTTAATTAATGATATTTCAAAACAAGACAAAGAATTTTTAGAATCCTATGACTTAAAAATAGTATCTATTAATGAGCCAATTAGTGAAGATAACAAAAATGAATGTTATATCATTGAAGAATACAAAGGCCCTTATTCACCCGATGGTGTTAATATTATTAAATCTATGCATTTAGTTAAAATAACTGATTTTAAATAAAAAAACCAAAATAGTATTCATTTAGTATTACAAAAATCATTACCCGAAGACACAGTATTTACTGGGATTGAAATTAAATACCCTAAATCAATGTTATTTGGAAATATTAAGTGTTGAGGCAATGTTAATGGTGTTTATTCTTATCCATCATCAATAGTTGAAAACGCTAGTTTAGTACCTTTACTATCAATGCCAATTGAAACAAACCCTAATGTAAGAATATTTCAGTATTGATTTACTGAAAGTTTTTTACCATGAAGTATAGCCAAAAACTATATTCAAGGAAAAGATATTTTAGATTTGGTAAATAAAAATGGTTTAGAAAAAGTTTTATTAAATTATTTAACATATCGTTATAATTATGACCGTAAATTTCAAGGAGCAAAATACGATGAAAAAGGTAATCCTACCAATAAAGCGGCTGAACTGCGCCAAAAATTTGAAGGACAAAAACCAGAAGATGTAATTGATGGTTTATTTGAAAATTGAAAATTAGATAATTCCACATTTCTTAATGAAAATGTTGTCAAAAGATTTAAACAAATTATTTATATGTTATCAAATTATACATATAGCAAGTATGCAATTAATAAAGGCTATAATGATGATATTAAATTAATTGCTCCTTATTATTTTAAACTAATTTCAAAACCAAATAGATTAGAAGAAGGATATTTTTATTTTTCAGATTGTCAAGTACAAATATATTCATTATATTTTGATTTTATTGGTTCTAATCCACCAATTACAGTAAATTATTGAAAAGAAATTAAAGCACAAGAAAAACCATTTAATCAAGGGGATAATAAATGATATTTTGCTATATGGAAACCTAATAATTCTATTTATTGAAAAATATCAAAATTTAAACACGATACAAATAAAGGAAAAAAATGAGGATTGAGATCCATTAAAACCATATTATATTGATCTCTTTTTATGGGTTTTTGAAACAAAAGAACAAGATTTATTAATAGATGATCAATCAGAAGGTAAAATAGAACGAATTTTTTGAAATGAAGATAAGGGACGAAATTTTAAAGCAGTTTATCGTTGAAATGGTGGTGGTGAACCTCTTAAACCTTTAATTGATTCAAGTACTGGAAAAATTATTGATTGAAATTTAAAACAACAAATAAATGTTAATAATAACAAAGATAATGAAATTAAAGTAAGTGTTAAAAACAAAGATATTTCAGAAAATCCTATTTATCGATTAGAAGCAAATTTTTTTAATTGATTATCCGTAACAAATGAATTAGAAACAAATAACATTCCTTCTCTTATTCCATCAGAAATTAAATTATCTGATGGTGAATATGGCAAATATTTAACTAATTTAATTGTTTTTAATGACAAAATAGAAAACTATTTAAATTATTTTTTTGAATGATATAAATTACTTTATTCTAAAATAGATTGAATTAGTACAATCGAAGATTTAATTGATTATAGTATTAAAATAACTTTTGATAAAAAACTATTTAATTTAAATCAAATTGAAATATCAGGTATATGAGGTTATGGTAATTATGAAATTACAATTTTTACTGAAAAAGAACAAATTAATATTAATAATTTACAACTATTTAATAAAAATAATGAAAAATTATCATTAATTATATTAGAAATATAAAAAGTCATTTATTAAAATGACTTTTTATTATTCATTAACTTTTACATTACCGGTTTTATCAATAATTAAATTAGGTACATTAGTATCTTCTAAATTTCAACGATAAACTGCTTTAAAATTTCGTCCCTTATCTTCATTTCAAAAAATTCGTTCTATTTTACCTTCTGATTGATCATCTATTAATAAATCTTGTTCTTTTGTTTCAAAAACCCATAAAAAGAGATCAATATAATATGGTTTTAATGGATCTCAATCCTCATTTTTTTTCCTTTATTTGTATCGTGTTTAAATTTTGATATTTTTCAATAAATAGAATTATTAGGTTTCCATATAGCAAAATATCATTTATTATCCCCTTGATTAAATGGTTTTTCTTGATATGCTATTCATTCTAAAATACCATTTTTTGTTTTTATATTATTTTTTTCTTTTAGTTTATTTAATTGTTCCTCGATATATTGTGGTGTATTACAGGCAACTAAACTGGCTGTACTTGTTCCTATTAAAGTAATTGTTCCCAAAAGACTTAATTTCTTTTTCATATCGTGTTTATAATTAATTCTTTACTACCACTATATCTGTTTTTTTATTTTTAAATGTTACATTTTTTTCTTCCGAATTTAAGGGAATAGCTTCCCCAATCTCAGTCTGATGCATAATTATTTCTTTTTTACTTTTAATATCATAGTAAAAATTTATACTATTATCATTATTTATTTTTATTTTTGAGGGTAAAATTTCATTTTCAAATAAACTAAGCATAGCATCTTTAATTGAAATATTAACTATTATTTCATTATTATTTTTATCAATTAATTTTGCACTAACCGTACCTTCAATTTTTTGATAATAATTTAAAATAAGCTCTATATTATTTTGTAAAGAAGTAACATAAACTGAAATTTTACTATGTGGTGGCACCTTTACTGGTTGAGATGGAACAGTTATTGTTGTAGTGTTTGTGGTTGTTTTAATTTCTGTTTCAGAAGAATTTGAAGTATCTGTTATAGTATAAGTTTTTGACTTCCCTCATGTATAACCACCACCAGCTTCAACTGCAACTTCAAGTTTTGCACCAAAAACAACAGGGACACCAGCATTACTACTAGCTTTTGCTGTAACTTTAGTATTTACATTTGTACTTCAATTATCAGTATTTGATGTTGTTTCTGATTTAGAAAATCCATTCATTTTTTGAAATGTATTTGTTTCTGTTAATTGTTTAGAACAAGAAACTGTATTTTGAATTTGTTCAATACTACTATTATTTATAAATGTTGAGTTAGAATCTTTACAAATATCATTAAGATCTTGTTCTAAATTATATGATTTATTTTTTTGTGTTTCTTCTAAAACAAGTTCAGATTCTGTTAAATTTTTTAAATTAATATTTAAAATCTGTTTAATTTCAGAATTAGGATTTTGTTTTTTATGATATAAATATAACCCTCTTTTTACTTGATCTCTCATATTAATAATTTTAGATTCAATTAATTGCAATGTATCATATTCATAAACTTTATTATCTTTTGAACCAAAGTATAATTTGTTATTTAAAGCTACTCCAGAAGATAAAATACTTCCATTTGTTGTAATTACAACTTTTTGTTGTTCAGTTTTAGGATTATATTCATAAACATTATGATCAAAAGAACCAAAGTATAATTTATTATTTAAAACTACACCGGAAGAAATAATACTTTTATTTGTTATAATAACAATTTCTGAAATTCCAACAATATTATTTTTTTATTATCTTGTCTTTTTACTCTATTTAATTTTTCTAAATTATTTTTTTGTGAATAATTAACTTTACTAATTTCTAATTTAGTTTCTTCTTTTTGATAGGGGCTAGCAGCAATTGTTGTTGGTACAGCGGTTCCACCAATAGTTAATAGACTTAATAAACTTAAAAGTTTTTTCATTTTATTATTTCCTTTCTTTTATCTTGAAAATTTTTATCAAGATCTATTGACATTATATATATATATATATATACAAGCACTTTTTAAACATATTTGAGAAAGGAAGTTATTTAAATGATTATTATTGTGATTATATTGTACTAATTTGGGCTCGCGGTGATTTTCATAAGTTTTGCGAAAAATGCCTTAAAGTTTAAAAAAACTTTTGCCGCGCTTTTCAAAATACTTGGGAAAAATTTTAAGCGTTAAGCGAAGAATTTTATAAAGGTTCCCAAATTTGTTTGAAAGAACCTCAAAATCTTTTTTAACTTGTAAGTCATTTTATCACAAAAATTTAAGAAAATCAACCGCTCGCCCAAAACCTAAAAAATCTGCTATTACAGATTTAATAAAAATATAGATAAAAATTAATTGAAATATTCTCTAATTTTATTTCAATAATATTATAATACATTTTATATACCCATTTTAAAGCGATACGGATAAGAACCATAAAACAAAGCATCATATGGATCGTGGTACATTTTACTGTCGGGTGTGTTTGTTTTGGTATCGCTAAATCTTAATTCACTAATACACTTATCTAAAAATGGGAAGTTATATAATATACCATATATTTTGCCTTGAACAAACATTTTTCTTATTCATGTTACACGATTAATTATTCCCGCTTCTTTATTAAGGGATGTCTGATGTTTTTTGGCTTTAAACATCTTAATTTTATAACCTAAATAAGGGTAAATATCTTCTTGTAATTTTTGCATAAAGTCATGAGCATTAATATCATAATGAAATGTAGCATATTCAAAACCATCAAATTTATCAAAACAGTTAATTATTCATTGTCCGTAATGTTCAACTATTTCATTTAAATTCATTGCGTTTTTTGGGGTAACAACATTTTCTTTAATTAAATATTTATCATATTCATTATTTTCATTAATTTTATAACCACTAAATAAAAATACTGTATGGTCTTCACTACCATTAGCATAATCAACACCAATTGAATAACTATCAAATTGATATTGTTTTGTATTTGTATTATAAAAATCTTGTAAATTATACTCTTTAATATATTTACGATAATTTCGTAAAACATAAATACTGGGGTCATTATCGTTATATTCAAAACCGTAATATTCAAGTTCAAATAAATCGGGTCGTTCTTCTTTATTTGCTAAAACAATTTTTTTGGTAATATCAGGTATTTTATTTCAAACAGCCCCCATAGTTAAACGCAAATTAAAAATACCCAAACCATTAAATGCTTGTTTGTTTTCTGAATATACCTGATTGTGTTCTTTTAAAATATTTTTAATTCTTTCATTTAAAGGTAAATATGGCGTTACAAATTTTTCATAAAAGATATGGTATTTATCAAAAGGATTAAAGGTAAATTGATTAGAATATGTTTTATAAAAATATGTTGTAACTGTTATATATTGTTTTGCTATGTTGTCTCATTCTTGAAATGTCCAAGATAATTCTTTTACTGGAATAGGATTATCTAAATTATATTGTTCATTATCATTTTCATCCGTGTATTTTTCGTAAGACACTTTTAAACTTTTAGAACGAAACATTGAAACTCTTAAATTATTATATCTTTTATCTAGTTCTTTATCAGTTAAGATTTCTTTTTCTTCAGCATGTATCATTTCGTCAGTTCATGCTGATATAATACCACTACCTTTACCAACTTTCCCCATAATTTTATTACCATTAGCATAACCAGCAAAAGCAATGCGAACACCACTAGGAAAAACAATTTCGCCACCTTCTTTAACATTTTTAGGTCAAACAATACCATTTTCATTGTCATACCCTATATCAATCTCATATTTATCATATAGATAGTTGCAGACATTAATTGTATCGCCAAATGTAGTATCTTCGTGGGTATTGGCATATCTTCGTAAAATGTTAGATGAAGCATCGGTAAAATTACAAGCAAAAAATAATTTTTCTGCTAGGTGATTTCATGTCTTATTAGTACCACGCCCCGCTGAGACAAACTTAAAAAAACATGGCGAAGTAAAATATCGGGCATAACTATCACCAACAAAATCTTTAAATACTTCTCAATCAAAACCAAAATTATAGTCACTAAAATTTAAATTATATTTTTTATTTAAATGTTCATAACTAGTAATTCGTTTTTTATTATTAATTTTACTAAATTCTTGCATATTTATTGACCTCTTTATTTTATATATAATACATTATAAGAAAAAATGAAAGGAATTTGTATAAAAATGAGAAAATTTAAACATTTAACATTTGATGAGCCAGATTTATTTAAAGATTTATTATTATCTGATACTTGTAAAAAGAAAAATGGCACAATTAATTTATCTGAAATATCACGACAAACGGGTCGTGGAGTTAATACTGTTAAAAGAGAAATTAAGCGATTTAAAAATATACAATATTATAATCCATATCAAGCACAAAAAGATTATAAACAAAAACGTAAAAAATGCATTAAAAAACTACCTAAATTTACAAAAGAGCAGTTAGATTTTATTAAAATAAGATTTAATAAATACCACGATACACCCGAACAATTAATTTATCGTTATTTCTTGGAATTTGGTGTTAAATTTCCTGTTTGTGTTAAAACATTGTATAAATGAATTCGCTTAGGTGAATTTGGATTAAAAAAAGAAAATTTACCCCATCGTGGTAAAAAATACAAAACAAAAGGAAAAACTGATAATCGTGGTAAATTAACTAACTTTAAATCAATTTGAGATATTGAAAATAAAGTTTCTAATGTTGGATGATTTGAAATGGATACTGTTGTAGGAAAAGACCATCAATCTAGTAATTTAGTTTTAGTAGAACAATCAAGTAAAAATTATTTTGTAATGAAATTAAAAAATAATACTGCTAATGAAGTTTTAGAAAAATTTAAAGATATTGTTAAAAATAATAATTTAATTGGGAAAATTAAAGGAATAATAACTGATAGAGGAAAAGAATTTAGTAAATGAAGAGAAATAAAAATATTTGCTGAAACACAAGTTTATTTTTGTGACCCCGGTAAACCACAACAAAAACCATTAATTGAGCATATGAACGGTGAATTTAGATATTGACTTTCTAAGGGAATTGATTTTAATAATATTAGTCAAAAAATGATAGATTGAGTAGTTAATGTTATAAATGATAAACTCCGACCATGTTTAAATTGATTAAGTGCAAAGACAATGTTTTTACAAAATTTTAAATAAATTTATTAGTTAAAATTTAATAAATTATTTTTAGTGCGCTTAAATATGAATAAAATAAGATAAAATTACAAAAATTTAATTTTTTCTGAAAAAGTTGTTGCAATTTATTAAAAATATTTTATTATTAACTTAACAAGATATAAATTTGCCGTTTATATATACACAGCGCCTTTTCTTTAAAAATTTTGAATAATTGTTTTATTTAGTTGTTAGTTAATTGTTAAATATAATTACTAAAAAATATATTTAATAAACAAAGAATTAAAAAAGATAATGAGATAAAAAAAAGATACTATCTAACGATTAATCCAAAATTCAATCTTTAAAACTTAATATTTTTTGATGCTTAAAGATGGATAACTCATCTATGGCACGAAGCCTTAAAGAAAGTGTGAAAGCGATTGGATTTACTACTCCTATTTATTTCTTTAATTCTCGGCAAGATTAATCACTTGCGAAATGTCAGAGCATGTGTTTTTTGGCTTGTTTTCATAAAAAGAGTGTTGTAGAGTGCACCCCAAAAAGTAAGTAAAATAAAAAAAGATTTTGCTAAATTTTTATAGGGGGTGCATTTTTATATGGCAAAAAAAGGACAAAAATATAACAAATATACATCAGAATTTAGAACAAAAATCATTGAGGAAATTAAACAAAAAAGTTGTTGAATAGTAGCAAAACAATATAATATAAATGCAAATACAGTAGAATCTTGATGAGCAAATCATAAAAAAAGAAAATTAAACAATCCTAAAGGACCTAAAATTTCTTTTGGCAAAAGAAATTTAGAATATTATAAAACAAGGTATGAATTATTAAAAAAGCTCCATGACTTTTACAATTAAGCAAACTAAGAATTGTCTCTTTTATTAAACAAAATTTTTGTGAATATTCAATAAAATTATTACTAGAAGTAACAGGGTTAAAACGTAGTTATTGAGATAAATATAAAAATTATGACAGTAGCAAAAAAGATAAAAAAGCAATAAATGATATTGTAAAAGTCTATGAAGAAAATTTAAAACAATTTGGTTATCGAAGAATTACTAAATATTTAAAGGAAGATTATGGTATAAAATATAATTCAAAAAAAGTTTTAAGAATTATGCGTGATAATCAAATACAACCTGAATATGTAAGAAAAATGAGAAGAAAAATGAAATATAAACAGAATAAAGAAAAAAGCTTATTGCAATATCCTGATTTAATTAATCGTAAATTCAATGATATAAAAACAAGGTTTTCAGTACTATATACTGATGTAACATATTTAATTTGAAAAGGAGAAAGATATTATCAATCAACAATTATTGATGGATATACTAAAGAAATAATTGATGTAAAGTGATCTAAATATAATGACAATAAATTAGTAATGGATAATTTAAATGATGCAATTAATAAAATAAAATTAATAAAAAAAGATCTGAATGGAATAATAATTCACTCAGATCACGGATATCAATATACATTCACTATTTATCACGATAAATGTTTATCTAACGGTATTACAATTTCAATGGGAAAAAATTACCACTGTGCAGATAATATTGTTATAGAAAGTTTTCATTCATTACTTAAGAAAGCTACAATCCATAATAAAATATATAATTCACATGAAAAATATATACAAGATGTTATAAAATGAAATACATGATATTCAAATCGTAAAGAAAAAGATATAATTAAAAAAATAGTAAATACTTTTTTATTAGTACTTACTAAAATGGGTGCACTCTAGGTCATTCTCTTTTTTATTTAACTAAAATAATAATATCATACTATTTTACCAATACAATACTTTAATACAAAAATATTATACATTAAACTTAATATATTTTATTGCTAATTTAGCCCTTAAAACGCGTAATAAGGGTTATTTAACAAGATAAATTTATTAAAATAAGCGCTAATTTTGCTTGTATATATATATATATATATATAATACTGGTAAATCTTGATAAAAGGTTTCAAGATAAAAAAAGGAGAAAAACAAGTATGAAAAAATTACTTAGTTTATTAAGTGTATTAACAATTAGTGGAACTGCTGTACCAACAACAATTGCCGCTAGTCCTTATCAAAAAGAAGAAACTAAATTAGAAAATAATGAAATTAGTTATTTACAAACAAATAATTTAAAAAATTTAAATAGAGTTAAAAGACAAGAAATAACATATCCAACATTAGAAGATGTGTTAATTGATTTAAGAAAAACTAGCATGAAAAAACCAGTGCAATTTCAAATATTTAATTCATGATGTGTTATTGCAATTTTAAAAAATATATTTGATAATAATATTCTTAATAATAAAGATCTTAAAGAAATGGAACAAGAAGAAATTACAAGTTTTTTTCAGACAGCATAAATGATGAAGGTGTTTCGTTATCAAATGTAATTGAATTATTTAACACAAACCCGATAATTAAGGAAAGTTTGAGATATAATTTAAAGGAAATTGATTTAACTCGATTATTTTGAAATAGATTAAATGATATAGAAAAAAGAATGTGGATAAGACATTTAATATGGGAATCTCTTTCTAGACAAGTCCCTGTTATTTTTGGTGGTTTTTTTGAATTAGAATATTATGGCCAAATATTTAATAACGCTTCTCATTCTGCATTAATTGTTGGAATCAAACCAAAAAAAGAAAATATACTTGAAGATACTTATTATGTTAGAGATCCATGAAGAGACAGTGAAGGTGAATTTATTCTAGATCAAACTACAGAAATTTCAATGACGGGGGAACAAATTTTTAATATTTTATTTAGTCAAATAGAAAACGGTAGCGTATTAATACATGAAGATGTTTTTCAATTATTTTGTGAAAAAGCTATTAGTATTTTTTCATCAATTTGAGAAATGACAGAACCAGAATTAATAGCAGCTATAGTATAGTGGAATTAAAATATGAAAAAAATATTAAGTATTTTAGGAACAATCACTTTAATTGGAACAAGTACAACTAGTTTAATTGCTTGTAATATATCACATGAATATACACCAGAAGAATTAACAAAACTAAAAGAAGAAAACAAAATAAATACTGCTAATCAAGAAATAAAAGATAACTTAGAATGAATAGCACCACAAGAAAAACCATTCAATAAAGTTGATAATAAATGATATTATGTAGTATGGCGTGGGAATAAAAATAAAAAATGATATTTAAGTAAATTTAATAATGATATAGATTTAAATTCTATTTCATTAAAAAGAAAACTTGATCATTATAGAGAACATGATTTATTTGTTTACCCAAAAGGTTTAGTTATAAATAGATATGATTTTACTTATGAGCCCAGTAAATGATGAGAATTAAATAGTAATTATTTTAAATTTGTTTATCGTTGAAATTTAGATATTAAAGAGCCCGGCTTAATTATTGATGATAAAGGTAATGTAAAAGTTAAGGGTAAATAGAAAAAGAGATAAATTTAGAGTACACCCCAAAAAGTAAGTAAAATAAAAAAAGATTTTGCTAAATTTTTATAGGGGGTGCATTTTTATATGGCAAAAAAAGGACAAAAATATAACAAATATACATCAGAATTTAGAACAAAAATCATTAAGAAAATTAAACAATCCTAAAGGACCTAAAATTTCTTTTGCCAAAAGAAATTTAAAATATTATAAAACAAGGTATGAATTATTAAAAAAGCTCCATGACTTTTACAATTAAGCAAACTAAGAATTGTCTCTTTTATTAAACAAAATTTTTGTGAATATTCAATAAAATTATTACTAGAAGTAACAGGGTTAAAACGTAGTTATTGAAATAAATATAAAAATTATGACAGTAGCAAAAAAGATAAAAAAGCAATAAATGATATTGTAAAAGTCTATGAAGAAAATTTAAAACAATTTGGTTATCGAAGAATTACTAAATATTTAAAGGAAGATTATGGTATAAAATATAATTCAAAAAAAGTTTTAAGAATTATGCGTGATAATCAAATACAACCTGAATATGTAAGAAAAATGAGAAGAAAAATGAAATATAAACAGAATAAAGAAAAAAGCTTATTGCAATATCCTGATTTAATTAATCGTAAATTCAATGATATAAAAACAAGGTTTTCAGTACTATATACTGATGTAACATATTTAATTTGAAAAGGAGAAAGATATTATCAATCAACAATTATTGATGGATATACTAAAGAAATAGTTGATGTAAAGTGATTTAAATATAATGACAATAAATTAGTAATGGATAATTTAAATGATGCAATTAATAAAATAAAATTAATAAAAAAGATCTGAATGGAATAATAATTCACTCAGATCACGGATATCAATATACATCCACTATTTATCACGATAAATGTTTATTTAACGGTATTACAATTTCAATGGGAAAAAATTACCACTGTGCAGATAATATTGTTATAGAAAGTTTTCATTCATTACTTAAGAAAGCTACAATCCATAATAAAATATATAATTCACATAAAGAATATATACAAGATGTTATAAAATGAAATACATGATATTCAAATCGTAAAGAAAAAGATATAATTAAAAAAAATAGTAAATACTTTTTTTATTAGTACTTACTAAAATGGGTGCACTCTACATTAAATCTCTTTTTATTTTTACCTTGGTTTCATTGTAATTTGAACAGGGCTATCACTATTATTTACCATATTTAATACACCTAAGTCATTTAAATTTATCGTTATATCTTCATCATTACCAAAATATTTATAAAGTTTTATAACTGGCATATCTGAATAATAAAATGAAAAATCAGGACGAACCACTTTTGTAAATCTAATTTTTAATTTTATATCATTTGTGTAATATGCTTGTATATATGTTTCTTTAATTTTATTATCATCATTATCAGATAATTTTGTTATTTCTAATAAAAAAGTAAAATCACAATTTTTAGAAAGAGAATAACGATTTTGATAACCCACATTTGGTAAACCATTAGTATATGCAGTAGAATATTTTGTTTCAGTATCATTTATTTTTATATTATCTGTGTATAAAGTTATTATATTTTCAAAACTAACATTATCCTTTTGTGGTTTACCATTAAATTTTAATTTTCCATTAGAAAACAAACCTAAATTATTTTCACAAGTATTATAACCACCAATAATATTAATATTTTTATTAGGAATAAATCATTGTATTTTGGGTTCAGAACATGAAACTTGTAAATTATTAAGATTACTTATTTCAATTGTTTTATAAGCATCTTGGAATTTACTAATACTTTGAATTGTTGGGTCGATTTGTTTTAAATCAATTTCTACTTCATAATAAGAATTATAATAATTATTATTAAATAAATTAATAAAGTCTTTTTTTCAAAGAAAAGAAATAGTTGTACTGCATTGTGTTGGTGCTGTAATTTTAGTTTTTAATGGCTAAATTGTATTAGCATCTCATATATCTTTTGTATAAGGTTTATAGTTATATGGGACTGATGGTAATACATATTGTGGGTAATTAAATGTTGGTATTTCATAATCGTGTGGTAATAAGAAACTAGTTTTATAATTAGTTGTCATATCGCGTAAATAATTATTTAAAGTACTTTTTGTTTTACCTCTGAAACTCCATACTGATAATTTTAAATAATCTTCTTCATTATTAGTATATGGGTTATCAGCATAAAAGATAATTTCAAAATTACCTTTATATAATGCTTGTATTGAGAACATATCAATTATATAACTACAATTTGTACCATCAGGTGTTTGTAAGAATTCGCAATCATTATCTTTTTCACTATCACTAACTGGTGTTTGAGCATCAACTGCTCTTACTAATTCATTAATTAAATAAATACGATTAGTTTTAAGGGTTTAATTGTTTTAAATTATAAGTTGAATAAGTTATTCGTTCTGTTGGTTTACCATCTTTTTCAAAAACATTGCCTTGTATTTTATCAGTTAATAAAGTAGTAAAACTAAAACTAGAAGCATTAGCACCAATCATAGCACCAATTTTATCATTTCCTTGTTCTCTAAATATTTCAAATGGTAAATAACCTTTACCAGCAGCCTTATCACCTCAAAAGGCATCATTATAAAAACTATAAACATTAGCACTCATAAAACCATTAAGTCATGGAAAATTAGGTCATTTATCATCTTGTGTAATTGTTAAATTACCAATTCAGTCCCAAGGAATACCAAACGAAACAAAGTTTAAAAACTTTCCAATAGCAGGTATCGTAAAAGGATTAAATACTAATTTTTGCGTATAGTTTAAAGGTAATACTGTAATTTGGCGATTAATAAAATTATTCATATTTAAGATATCTCAAACATTACATGCACCCATTTTATTATATTCAATTTGAACTTGACCAACAGTATTACCAAATTCATCTTTTCTTCTAAAATATGATGATGCTTGGATACTAATAATGTTATTAATAGTTCCACTATTTACTTTTACTTTATCTGGTGGAGTAATCATTCAATTTTTAGACCAATAAGGCTTAGAATTTGAATTTTCTTCCTTAATAGTTGTTTTAACAGTTGGATTAGTTGCTGTTGAACTTGCTTTATCTGTTATTATCATACCCTCATTATTTTTTTCAATTCAAAAATCAGACATTGATTGAATATGTTCTTTTCAATCTTTATATCCAGTAATAATAGTTGGTTGTATTCCTTGAATGTTATATCAACTTACTTCGGGTGAAGCATAAGTATTTATTTTATCAGGTGGTGCAGGAAACATGTTATACATTAATAAATCTCTTGAATTCATTACTTTTTTATTAAATTCACCTTTAATAATTGGTCGCCCAATAACAGGCATATTAAAAAAGATAGGATTACTATAAAATTTAACTGCCATTACTCTAACACCTGGGTCTTTTAATAAAATCTTATCTAATTCAACAATACCTTTATTTAGTTTTTCATCATAAGTTATTTTAGGAAAACAATAGCCTTCACCTGGGGCACTTGTTTGAATAAATTGTCGTACTGATAAACCACTATTACTAATTTTGTCATTAATACTTGAAAAAGTAATTTCTTGTCATAAGAAATCACCATCTTCTACGGAATAATAATTAATAACATTTGATGGATATAATCATTGTCTATCTTGGGGTGCAGAATTAATATCACCACCACCAATATTTAAACCACAGTCATTAAATACAGTATAAAAATTATAATAATCATTAATATTTATTTTAGTAATATCTTCATCTAAAATTAATAAAGTATATTGTCTTTCAGTTGATTGCTGTGTAAATACTTGTTCAAATTTAGCATCACCAAATTGAATTGAACTTCTATCATCAACCATATAAGCATTTCAATATTTACCAACTTTAACCTCTTTTGTATAAAAGTTATCAGATTTATTATCATTATTAATAAAATAACTTAATTTATATTGATTTAAGTATTCTAACATTCTATTAATATCATAAATGTTTTCACCATCAATTAATTTTCAATAAACATTATTATTTTCATCTTTTAATTTTATAGCAAAAGGTGTTTCATTATTGGCTCATATAGTGGAATTAATAGGTTGATTTTTAAAATCATCAATTGTTAATATATTAATTTCTTCACCTTTATATTTTTGAACTATTTTTAAACTGCCTTGTCATTGAGCAATCGTACTTTTCATATTATCAAATATTCTTGAATAACTACCATAATCACTTGGTTTAGCATTATTAGGTTTTCAACCTGTTTCAGTATCAGGAATATATGAACTATAAACATTAAAAGGAAATACCATTCAATGTCTATGTTCTTTTATACTTTCTCTTGTATCTATTGCAGTAGCACCTGCTCCTGTTCTTAATCATTGCATAGCTGCTGGACTAATTTTTTGCATTTGTTAATTCTCCTTTATTTCTGTTCTACCTTGTACGGCATTTTGATTATTACCAGTTTCATCATATTCCATTAATTTATTATTATGTTTTATCTCTTGGGCATGCCTTTTATCTCAGTATTTTTCAATTTTTTTATAATATTTGATTGCTTCTAATTCATCAACATTATCATATTCAGTTATCGCTCTTATTGGCTCCATTGTTCAATTATCTAATCTAGTAGTAATTAATTCATTTTGTCGCATTTGGTCTACTAAACTAGCACTAACAAAATCAAAACCATACGGGCGTTCACCAACACCATCTCATAAACCATAATATTTTAAAACAGTATCAAACATCTTAGTATAATATTGTTTACGATATGCTTGTAAATATGCTTGTTTTTCTAAGTCTTTTGTTTTTTTTATTAATGATTGAGTTTTATTTTCTTCACTATCTGAGGCATCACCAAAAGGACTAGAAAAATTACATGCTATATATACTTGTTCAATAATTGCTTTTTGGTCTTGTGTATATGTTTCTAAGGTTGGTGTCCCTTGTATTACTTGTAAAGATTGGGATAATTGACCATCTACGGCTGATTGACCTGACTGAATAAAAATATCATCAAAAGCATCTTGTAATACTTTTTTATTACCTTTGTTATAAGCAGTCATTAAATCATCATCTAATATCCCATATCAATGAGTACGATTTGCTTATCTTTCTTTTGATTTAATATTAAAACTATCCTCTAAATCAAATTGTAATTTATAACAATTTGCCATTGTAGGTCATGGATTTAAAGTGGTTGATGTTGATAAAAATAAAGGATTAGGTTCATTTATCATTTCTCAAAAGGGCACTATACCTAATTTATTTTTAAATTCTTGAACTAAAACAGGTCTAACATCATCTTTAATTTGTGTTTTACTTTGCCCAACAACTACTTCATTATTTTTGGGTCAACCTTTAATAACTATTTTATCTTTGGTACAAATTAAATTTAAAATAAAACCACTATCTGATTGATGATAATTTAATCAAATATCAGCACCTTGTTCAATTTCATTTATTTTACTTACACGAGATGTAAAGTTAAAAGGGTTAATTCATAAATCAATATTACCGTCTGATGTTTCTAATAAACCAAAGATAGTTTTACCCATTAAACTTGCTGTTAATTCATTTTTATCTAATTTTTCTTTTATTTTATAAGTTTCATATCATCAATTTAATTTTTCTAAAATGTCCTTACGATGAGACTTAAATAAAATATCTTTACCATTTACTAATCGCATTTGATGGCGAGCAATAATATTGGCTAAATTAATTGTTCAATCATAATTATAAAATTTTAAAACACTATTAATATCATTTAAGTTTGGAAAACTAGGGAAAGTATTATTCATTGTTATTTTGCTCCTTTAAATTTAAGATATGTGCATAATTAATTATATTTACTGTTAATAAATTTGATTCATTTGATAAAACTTGTACACATACTTTAACTTTTTGATATTTCTTAATATATTCGTTATATAAATTTAAATTACATATTGCGATATTATCTTTTTTTAATTCTTGACAAAGTCTTTTTTTAACTTGTCCACAAACAGACATATAAGGTCTTTTTGCATTTATTACACGCTCATCATGTATTACATAAATATCTTTTTTCATTAAGTTAATCACTCCCTTTGTTGTCATAATTTATAATCTGCTGAACTATTATGTTTAACCATTGGTACTAATTCAAAGTGTAAAGCATAAAAATCACTATCAAATGTATCATCGTATAAGTCCAACATTCGTTCTTCTCTGGCATCTGGTTTATCTTCTCATTGAATTAATTCATATTGAGTTTTACTTACAGGACATTTTTCTCATAATCATTTTAATTGATTAGTATTTATTAACATTGTGAATGCTTCAATACGATGCTTTATTTTAAATTTCTGCTTTTGTGCTGGTTTTAAATGCATATATTGACCAAAAGAATAATTATATTTTTCTCGGTTTAAACTTTCTAATGTTGCATAAGCACTATCATCAACATTGATTGATATACCTTGCTGTATTAAATTAAAATATTGATTTAATTGATTGTTGTAAAACTCTAAAATATCTTTTACTTGTTCTAATGGTCCTTTAAATTGTTGTGTAGCATTTGAGTGTGTATATTCTGCTACTTTATATGCTTTTTTATCAAATGAATTATATATTCAAAAACTCGCTGCTGTTGTATGTCCCTTAGGACTAGTAGAGTTTGCTAAATCAACACCACCTAATAATTTAGTTGGTTGAATAATATCTGTTGCTTGCATAATATCAATATATCTTGCAAATATTGACCCACTAGTATTGCCTGGTAAACCTCAACTCCATACTCTTGCTCTTTCAATATCTAACTGTTCTAATCTTAATTGTTCATTAACTTTATCTTGTGGTAATTCATAATTTAATCTTCAACTAGAATAATGAATAATAATTTTCATATTTCATTTTTCAATATACTTAATTTGCTCATATTTACTACGCATTATTTCTTCATCAAAAGGCATTAATTCATTACAATAACCAACAATATATCTTTTTAAACTTTCAGGATTACATGTATTAATTGTTATTTTATTTTGATAACCACGAATAGCAAATTCTAAATCACTTAAATCTTTTTGTTGAAATTGATCACATTCATCTCTTCAATCAATAACTAATTTATATTTATTTAAATTAGCAAAGGCTTTTAATTTTTCTTTCCGACTTGGTGAATGTAAACCTTTACAATATATTTTGCTACCATTTGATAAAGTAAAAGTAAAATTTGATAAATTAATAGTATAAGGAATATGATTTTCATCTAACATATTTCATATATTTTGAAATACACTATCTTTTAAATCTTTACTCCAATACATACTAGCAATTATACAAATTGGTTCTTTAATTAATAAACTAATTTTTAATAATTCACCAAACATTTTAATATTTGATATAGTTTTACCACTATATCGTGTTACAATTTGATTAATTTCATTCACTAACTCAAACTTTTTAGCAAAGGGATATTTATTACCAATACTACTATTTTGTAATAACCAATAAGAAGTTTCTAACAAATAAGTAAAATGATTAAGCATTATTATCACTTTCTTTTTTAATATCTCTAATATCCGTTTGTAAATTAACTATTATTGGTTGTTGATTATTTAAGTTTAATTCTTGTTCTAACTGTTTTTCTTGTATTGAATATTTATAATTAAATGCTCGTTGTCAATATAATTTAGCACCATCTGGTGATTTCATCATAAAATTAATTATTTCACTTTCAATTCTATCAACTTGTTTTTCAAGTAAAGGAACTATCTTCTCGCTCGCATAAGTATCATATCTTCACTTGCGAGAAAGATTGAATTCATTGGTTAAATCGTTCAAAGTATATGGTTTATTAGGTGATTTATTTTGCCAAAATTCATCTATTTTACGATAGAATGTTCGTAAACTTGCTGTTTTTGGATTAAATTCTTTCATTTTTTACTCCTTTATATGGTTAAATATAAGTAGAGAAAAACATGTACAAAAGAACTTGACACGGTTCTTTTTTTATTATCTATATTTTACATCAAAATAAAAAAAGTAAATTACTTTACTTTTTTCAGTTAAATTAATTTGCTAATAATTAACAATTAAATTATAACACAATAAATAAAAAATAATATCTTTTTTTTTTTTTTTTTTGCATTTTTATTATTTTTGTGTTAATGTGTAGAACTAAGAAAAGGGGGCAAAAAATGATAAATATTGATAACAACTTTTTAAAGAATTTTAATAATTTGTTATATATACAAAGTATTGAAATTATTCAACAAAATTTAGAAAATTCTGATGAATGAATTTTTAAAAATTATAAAATTGATGAAACTTTAAAAGAATTTAAAAATTATAAAGTAAAAGAAATAAAACCAAGAACATTAACTATTTTAAATGGGAAAATAACTTTTAAAAGAAGAAAATATTATAAAATTAATCCAGAAACAGGTAAAGAAGAATATATTTTTCCTTTGGATAAACTTTTAGGAATTGAAAAATGACAAAGAATAGATAATTCTGTTAAAGAAAAAATATTATCATTTATTGGCAAGAAAAAAACATATCAAGATATTTTAGATACTATGGAACATGTAAAAATTTGTATAAAAACAATTTCAAATATTATGAAAAATGCAAAAACTGATAAAGAATATTATCTTAATAAAACTGATAAAAAAATAAAGATACCTCATACTTTATATATTTAAATTGATGGAACTTATTTAAAAATGTGAAATGAAAAGAAAAAAAGGAAAAGAAAAAATAAAAAAACATAGTATATTTTCAACTGTTCATACTGGTTTTGATAAGGCAAAATCAACGAAAAAAAAGACCTGTAATTGCAAATAAATTAGGTGTTATAGAACTTGATAATATTCCAGAATATATTAAAAAAAATAGTAAATTAACTAATTTTGTTAATAAATTATTTACATTAATTACCAGTTATTATGATATTAATGACAATATTGAATTTATGGTATTAAGCGATGGCGCACCTTGAATTAAAAATATTGTAAAATTTATTCAAGAATATTTTCCTAAAAATAAAGTACATTACACGATAGATAAATTCCACCTTACAAGTAGATTTAAAAAATTATATCCTTATCAAAGTAAAAACGAAGAAAACAGAGAAACGTACCATAAAGCAATCGATTATTTTTTTAATGCTAAATATAAAGAATTATTAGAATGTTTAGAAAACAGTGCTTCTTTTATAAAAGAATCAAAAATGAAATTCTTAAAAGAGACAATTAAATTAATTAAAAATAATGAAAAAGGTGTCAGAAATCAAACATTATGAAATAATATTGGTTGTCATATTGAGGGTGATATATCACATTACTGTAAAGGTGTTTTGGTTAAAAAAGCAACTTATCATGAAAAAACTCTTAAAAATAAATTAAATACTAGTATGATGAATTTTAAAAATAAAATTAATTTATTTAATACTAATGAACCTTCCAAAGAAAGAATTAATTATTCAGTTAATAATTTTGTAAATAATAATTTACAACCAAACTTATATTTTTATTAATTTTATCTAATAAATTAAATAACTTTAATAAAAATGTATTTTTGTCGTGAAAAAATTTAAAAAAAATATAAAAATATATTGACATTAAAATTAAAAGTAATAAAATTTAAATAAGTAAGTGGTATTTTTATTCCACAATTTCTAAGATATTAATTAAAACCCTTAAATAATACATACAACCTTTAATTTTTGTAGATAAACATTTTTAACCATCGGATCTAAAAAACAATTAATTGTAAACAAATCATGTCATTTTGCTGCTTCTAAATCAGCTTTATTTTTACTACGAGGAATTGATGGTGAAATGCTTAAAATGCACCCAATTTTTCCTTTTAATTTTAATTGTCGAAATACTTTAATTGCTCATTTAAAAGCAATTAAAGTATTCCATTGAGCTTGCATACCATGTTGCATATTAACTTCATTTGGAAAATGTCAATCATATCAATAACTACCTTCAATTACAACAATTGGTTCATTAAAAGTGGTAAACATTTCAACTCGATCACCAAATAATTCAAAACAAGTTTTTGCATAAAAAACAAAAGCATCAACGACTTCTCGTGAAAGTCAACCACCTTTTTGTTGTGCTCAATATGGCATATCAAAATGAAATAAATTAATAATTGGTTTAATATTATTTTTTAACATTTCATTAATTACATTATTGTAAAATTCAATTCCTTTTGGATTAACTGTTTTTTCATCAGGAATTAATCTAGTTCATTGAATTGATGTTCGTAATGAATTAAAATTTAACTCCCTTGCAATTTTAATATCTTTTTGATAACGATGGTAAAAATCATTTAAACAAGGTTGTTGATTAAAAAAACGGTATTTTTCTAACTTAAATCAATGATCTCAATTTGATGCAAATTTCCCTTC
This sequence comes from Spiroplasma endosymbiont of Seladonia tumulorum, assembly GCF_964020235.1. Classification (NCBI taxonomy): domain Bacteria; kingdom Bacillati; phylum Mycoplasmatota; class Mollicutes; order Entomoplasmatales; family Spiroplasmataceae; genus Spiroplasma; species Spiroplasma endosymbiont of Seladonia tumulorum. The sequence continues at coordinate 850,342 of NZ_OZ026545.1, forward strand.
TTCCAAAGATGCCCCTTCTGTTTGCGGACCAGAAAAAGCACTACCTCATAAAAAATTTTTTTTTAAAATTATACTGCCCCATTAGAAATCTCCTCTCTAAAACACTTTTATTATATCTATTATTTAGAGAATAAACAATAAAACATTATTTAAGTAATTTGGATTTTAATACTAAATATTGTTTCCATAATGTTTCTACACGACTATGTTCAAAAATAAAAAGTTTATTTTTAATTAAATGCTTTAAATTATCAATTTCTGTTCAAATTGCATTAACAATATCACGACTATATTTTCAAGCAATGCGATTTCGATTAAACTCTTTTAAATCTAAAATTTTATAACTACCATCGGCAAAAACTTTAATGTCTAAATCATAATCAATATACTTAATTGTTTTTTGCTCCATAATAAATGGTGATGCAATATTACAATAATAATTTATCCCGGTATCTTTAAGCATACAAATAATATTACTTCAATTTTTCCGATTAAAAATCCAGATTGCTGGTTCATTTGTTTTTCATTTTCTACCATTCAATTCTGTAACAGTAACATCTTCATTTACTAAAACAATATATTCTTCTTCTAGTAATAAAACAACTGCTGATTCTCAACTACGGTAAACTGAACCATTATGTTTATAAGCATGTACTAAGACACTATCTTCAACTTGTAACGAGTCCATAATGTTACCTCCCATAATTTACTTTTTTAAAATTACAGCAAAAAAACAACTAAAAATAATACAATAAAAAATTATGTAAAATTATTAAATTTAAATTGCCATAATATTTAATTTTATTTTGATATTAATTACTTTAAAATAAAATGCTATTTTAAATACGTCAACATTTTCATTATATCAGTTGTATTTATTAAGTAAATAGACAGACTTTAACTAATTAGAAATTTTTTTATTGGAAATAAATTATTTTGGAAATTATAAATTTATATATTGCTTTTTACAAGACCTTATAGTTAAGTAAAAATCTCTCCTATTTGTTTGATAATTTTAATAGGGGAGATATTATGTTAGATTTGATATTTTTTCTTTTTAAAAATAAAAAAACTACTTTTGTAGTTAAAAATGGGGCGGCTGATGGGACTTGAACCCACGAATGCCGGAGCCACAATCCGGAGCGTTAACCTCTTCGCCACAACCGCCATATCTTATTATATAAATAACCTTATTTATTATAACTTAAAACAAAAAAATGTAAATAGAATTATTCCTACATCTTAAAAACATATTTTTTATAACATTAAAATAAATAAGATATTACTTTAAAAAGGATTATTATGTTAATAAATCTTATCATTAATTTTATATTATATAATATATTAGGTACAGCTATGTAGTACCCAAGGGAGTAAAAATAGAAAAAGAATAACAAAATGTATATAATTAAGAAAAATAAAATTTTAACTAAAGAATTAATAATTCGTAATGTTAAATTTCTTAGTTTTACTAGTTACGTTCAAACTGAAACAGATGTTATTAACTTCTTAAAAAAGTATAAAGATAAAAAAGCAAACCATAATGTATATGCATATGTCATTGGGAATCGTCGTGAAAATATTTACAAAACCGATAATGGTGAAACATGACATATTGCAGGAAAAACTATCTTAGAAAATATTCTTGAAAAAAATATAACAAATATTATTGTTCTAGTTCTTCGGTATTTTAATCCAATTTACAGTTTACTCGAAGATTGAATTAAAAATGGATATGCAACAATTACGCGTATTATTTTAAATTCTGCTCAGTTAGAAAAAAATAATGAACAAATTAAAATTAAAATTTTATTACGCCCATTAAATGAAGTATTTTTACGAGAACTTTTAGACAAAAATAAAATTAATATTATATCTAGGTTAATTTATCGTGGTGACTTAATTTTTACTATAATTATTGATCGTAACAACAGTGTACTAATTGAATTAGATAATTTAATTATTAAAGGAAAAATCTATAGTTATAAAATTTTAAAAAATCTTATTAATTAAAAATTAATAATATTTTTTTATGACAACGTAATTAATTCTGGTGATTCTAAAATTTCTTTTAACCGTGTTAAGAAAATCCCTGCTTCTGCAGCATCAATAATTCGTTGATCAATTGTTAAAGCAAGATTCATTATTGAACGAATTACTAGTTTATCCCCTTTTATGACAATTGGTTTACGAACAATACGCCCAACACCAATTACTGCTGAATTAGGATAAAAAATTGTTGGTGTTGCATTAACTGCTCCAACCATTCCATAGTTGGCAATAGTAATAGTACTTCCTTTTAATTCATAATCATATAATTCACCTTGACGTAAACGTTCAATTGTTTCTTGAATGTTAATTGCAATTTGTTTTAAACTCATTCGCTCAGCAAATTTAATAACTGGAATAACTAATCCCTCACTAGTTTCTGTTGCTAACCCAATGTGTTGTGAATTTTTAATTACAATTTGATTTGTTTTTGAATCATAATATGAATTTAATTTTAAATATTCACTTAAAGCTAACGAAACTGCTTTTACTAAAAAACTCATTGTCGAAAATCGAACACCATGCTCAGCATTAGCATTTTTTAATTTTCGTTGTTGATCAATAATTGCTGACATATCAATTTCAGTATTAATTGTTAATGGTGGTACATGTGCTTGAGACATAATCATTGATTGAATCGCAGGATATCTTGTTGATTTAATTTCTTCTCTTGTTTCTAATCCCTGTGGTTCAACTTGACTATTAGTATTAATAATATTTAAATTGTTATTTAATGGTTGTACCAAGTTTCCATAAGTATTAGGAATTGTAGTTTCTGTGGAATTAAATTTTTTAACTTGTAAATTATGTGTTTCACAATTATGTTCAGTTTTTAATTCAGGCCCTTGTTTATTATTAAATTTAAATTCTTTTAACATCTCTTTTAAAACAGGATCTGAGTCATTCATTGTTTTTAACATTTGTTGCATTAACATATATTGCATCATTTTTTCAATGTTTGTTCTATCTGTATTATTATTATTATTTACTTGACGTAAACTTTGAATTTCTCGTAATAATTCATTTTGACGATTATTTTGTTCTTGATTAGCTAAGCGTTCTTTTAAAATTGCCAATTCAATCATTACATTATTATCAATTGTACCTTTTAAACTACAGTTACTTTCATCACTGTTTTCAAGTTGAGTTAGTTGCTTAGATGATTGTTGTTTTTCATATGATAAAGATGGTTTAACTATATCATCATTTGTTTTTTTCTGCTGCGAATTATTATCATAATATTCATTATCTAATATTTTATATTGTGATTCAACTTCCTCAAAAGAAGGACGCTGATAATTACTAATTCCTCCTAAAACAGAATCAACTTCAACATTTCCTTTTGCAATTTGTTCCATTCTTTTCTTAATTAACTCTCGTTGATTTCTTGTTTTTAAAATTTTTTCTCGTTGCCCATTATCATTTAATTTTTCATATAAACGATCACGATAAGATTTTAATGGAGAAAAATGTCCTTGTTTTTTTTCTTTCGCTTCATTTGACTCATTTGGATCAATTGTGTAACCATCAGCAAAAATATAAGCTTCATCAGATAATTTTTTGTCATTTGTTTTAAAAGTATTAACATTGTCATTATAATTAGAAGCAGAACTACTATACCCAGTTTGTACTTCTGATGATACATTTCTTTTAATTAAATCATTCATTTTTTCTTGGACAATATTACGTAAAATTTTAGGACGTCCATCTTCATCTAAAAAATCCATTGAATTTTTGGAATTATCACTTTCTAATGATAACTCATGAAAATCATTATTATTATGTAATTGCTCACGACGTTGATTTACAAGATTACGAAAACTAGTATTTTCATTTTGATCACCAAAAAATGCTGCTGCATTAATTGGTGCTTCATCTTGATGCTTTGTTTTATTAACTAAATATTTTGCATATTCTTTTGCTTGATTTTCTTCTGTTAATTTTGTTTGTCCAATTGGAATAGCATTCGTTATAATATTTTGGTTGGGAATAGAAGGCGGTTGATTCAAACTATTTGTTTGTGATTCAAAGTTACCATTTTGAAACATATTACTATTCAAATCAGAAATATTAACCATTGTTGTCTTCGCCTCACTTTTTATTTCTTTATTCATTGGGTTTTTAATTGTATCAATTGAAGGAATTTTTTCTCGATTATTAATAATATCATTATCATTATCATTAATTTTTAAATTTTTAAATGATAATCTTCGTGTTTTCTTAGGACCAAAAGATAATGCTGTTTCATCCCATCGTTTCTGTTCTTCTTGTGTTATTTTAGTGGGTTGTTCAAAAAGTTGTTTTTGTGATGATGAATTGTTTTGTTGCTGAAAATTAATAGATTGATTTTGTTCAATATTTGTTGAAAAATAAGAACTATTATTAATAGTATTCTCTTTAGAAAAGGGAGTTCCACCATTTTGGTTAAAATTTTGTGATAATATCGAATTAATAATGTTTTCATTATTGTAAACTTGTTGCTGATTCAATAAAGGTGGCGTAAAAGTTGGATGTAAAGTATTTTCGTTCCCAATACTAATTCCTGAATAATCATCTTCTTCAACATCATTTCATTTTGTTCCAAATTGACCATTTTTTGTTGTCGAAAATTTTACCCCTTTTTTATTTAAACGAGTAAATTCGTTATCTTCAAGACGTTTAAAATAATACTTTTCAATTTCATCTTCAGTTGTTAGCAAATTAGCAATAACAGCATTGGGTTTAATTTTAGTGCCTTCTTTAATTGGCTTAACAATAATTCCATCCATTGGGGCTGTAATAATAGATTCACCATTTTCAGTTTCAATTAAAGCAATTTTATCACCTAATTTAACTTCTTCATTTTGATATAAGAATTTTTTTAAAATTCCTTTTTTTTCTAACGTTAATACTCTAATTTTTTTCATTGTTTCTGATTACCCCATTCAAAAAAACTTAATATATTTTATTAAATTTAGTTTAGCCACTTTTATACCCATTTTATTACAAAGTAATTATATCATACATTCACTGTTTTTTAGTATTAAAATGAAAAATAATATTATACACAAAAAATAAAAAAATGCAAAATTTTTACATTTCTTTCGCATTTCTTTTTATCCTTTTTACTTTATTATCAAATTCTGTAATATGCTTAGTTTCTGTTAAATTTTTTACCCATTTTTTTCGTTTTAAAATCATCAATGCTCAAATTGCTTTTAAACTGTCAACTGATTGCATAATTAATACAATATAAATAATATCTAAATTTGAAGTAAAAATTAAAATTGCTAATAATGGTACTGGCACTAATCATGTGAATAAAGCATCTAAAACAAAGGCATTCATCACAGCACCATCTGTTCTAATAATGGCATAACTTGTTGCAGCAATCATTAAACAAGGATATCATAATCCATAAGCAAAAAGCATCCAATGTGCAATTCTAAATGTTTTTGGCGTATTATTTACAAACAATAATTCTGGTAAAAATCATCCTCCGGCAACTAAAATTAATCCCGCAATAATTCCAACTAGAAAAGACAAATTAACTAAATGTTTACCATTATATTCTGCCTCTTCTAAATTATTAGCCCCTAACCGGCTGCCAACTAAAACTGAAGTTCCCGCAGCAAATCCATGATACAGCGGCGTATATAAAGCAACAATAATTGTTGAAAAAATCGCATTTGCTGTTAAAGCATCTAAACTATAGTATGCTCGTAATTTAACTTGTACTACCATTCCGACTGATCAAAAAATTTCATTTAAAACAATTGGTCAAGCTTTTTGAAACGCTTGTTTTGTAACATAACCATCAAAGTGTCATCAATTTCGAGGAATAAATTTATACCGTTTATATGAAAATAAAACTATTATGAAAACAAGTTGCAAAATACGTGAAGCTGACGTAGCAATTGCGGCTCCTTGTACACCAATTCCATTAAAATTTGCAATAAAATTTGGTTCAATTAAAAATGGATTCATAAAACAATTCGTACTTAAAGCAATAACTGAAATTCATACTGCCAAACCTGCTCGACCAGTTTCACGTAAAGTCGTAATGAAAGCAATGTTAATTGCTAACAATGGATATGATAAAGCAACTATTTTAAAATACTCTGCTCCTTCTAATGTTGAAATTGACGCTGCTCTATATTCAAAATATTTAAACCACTGAATTGCTAAATCTTTATCCTCAGATTTTAATTGTGAAACTATCTCAGGGCGAGGAGCATATTTTGGTGTTGTAGTAAAACTAATCATTTCATAACCACAAACCTGCGATAAAATTAATACAATAAGGCAAATGATTAAACAAACATAAATTTTTAATAATGTTACTTGTTGTAATTCTTTATACTTTTCAGCACCATAATATTGTGCATTAAAAACTCCAAAACCATAACAAACTCCGCTTAGAATTGCAAACATAATAAAATAAAGTTGGTTAGAGGCAGCAACTCCATTAATTGCTAATTGTCCTGCTGTATAATGATATCCAACATAATTTCCTAAACCTCAACTATCTCAAACTGCTTTTACATGATAAACATTATTTGCTCCAAAAATATATTTAATCTCATTAAATAGTTTTTGATAACCATGGACATTTTTTTGAATTGAACTTGCAAAAAAATTATCAACTAAGTCTGTTGATTCCATAATAATTTCTTGTAATGTTGCTAATAAAATTAGTACTAATGCAGTCGCATATCATTTTTTGAGGCAAAAAATTTCAGATGTTTTTTGCCTTGTACTTTTATCATTGTATCCCCCTTTATATAATGAACCTAAAATATCCTGGAAATATTATAATATAAAAAAATAAAAATTATGATTTTTATTTTAAGTTATCTTTATCTTGATTTTTATTCTTATTCTTATTTACTGCTTTTTGCTTTTTGTGTTTTTTTCTTGACTTACCAATTTTTTGCCATAAACTTTCTAATTTTTTATTTTCACTATGATTTACAACTTGATCAGTTCTTCGTTTGAAAAAATAACTAATCCAATTATAAACATCAAAATTATTATTGAAATTAATAAAGCAGCTCATCATGGAAAAACATCGAATAATGATTTTACTAACAAATGCATTGTCTTGTCCTCCTTTTATATTAATATTTTCTATTATACACAAAAAATAAAAAGATTAATAATCCTTATTATTAATCTTTTTTTAATTTGGGTTTGATGATTACTTTTTTGTTATATGGCGGTGATTATGTTCTTTTTTTACTTTTTGAGATTTTTTATTAGCAACTACTTTATTAGTATGTTTTTTTTATCACAAATTGTTTCATTGAAATTGTTTCACCAGTACATTTTTTATCTACAACTTGTCAGAAACCATACATAAAGGCAGTAATTAAAGCCCCAATAATCATAAATAAGAATGCTAGTAATGTCCATCCTCAAGCATTAGCTTATACATAAACTCCAGCATCACCATTACCACGACCTAACGCTGATAGGAATCCAACAATTGGTCTACCATGACCAGCCAAATCAGCAATTCCTACAGCACCAGCTAAAGCACCCGTAATTGCTGAACCAACAATGTTACTTGGAATAACACGTTTTGGATCATTAACTGCAAATGGAATTGCTCCTTCTGAGATTCCAATACATCCCATAAAGAATGCTGTTGAACCCATTGTGCGTTGTTCTTCATTATAAAATGGTTTAAAAATTCATGTTGCAATTCCCATTCCCATTAGCGCAACTGGAATTGCAGCTGCCATTGCCCCCATTGGTGTATAAATTTTTGAACCAATTAAACCTGTACATGCTAAGAATGCAACTTTATTAATTGGTCCACCCATATCAAAACCAGCCATTGCTCCGATCAATAGTCCAAAGCCTAATCCAATTGCTACATTAGCAGCATTTGAAGTATTACCTCATGTTCGTGAAATTCAATCTTGGAATTTACCCATTACTCAACCAACAGTTGAGCCAATCACAAACATCATAATCATTCCATAGATAAAGCCGACAACAATTGGAATAAAGAAGATTGGCATTACTGGTTTTAATCCTTTTGGAACATTTCAAGTATTAATTCATTTAACAGTATATCCAACCGCTAATCCGGCTGCAATTGCTCCAACGAATCCAGTTGGAGTATTAACTGCTTCAATTCCTGGTAAAGGATAAAAGTTAGCAGCATTATTTCCAATAAATGAAACAACTAAAGCTGGAGCAATTGCTGGTCGTTCAGCAATTGAATTAGCAATAAATGCTCCCAAAATTGGAATCATTAATGTAAAGGCTGATACCCCTATAACATTAAAATAATAGAAAAAGTTTTTTGGGTCAGTTAATGGGTCAGTATAAAATATTTCTCCTCAATGTGCCGTTGTTCCGCTAGCATTAGGAATTCAACCCATTCCTTTTAATGAACCATGAAAATTCTCATAGTTGGGACCATAAATTGCTTTTGCTAATCCTAATGAAATAGCAATAAAAATTCCTCCTAAAATAACAATTGGAACCATATATGAAACCCCAGCCATTAAGTGTTTCATTACTCCAACTTTTTGGTTGCTACCATTAGCACCCTTAGTAATAAATTCTCCAGTTGGTTGCACTTTTCCTTTTTTTAAATCTTTCCATATCAAGTCCAATATCCGTTGCAGCAATGATTACTTCGGCTTCTTTAATTTCTCTCTCTGTAAAATCATTGCGAACACCTTCAGCTCCATGTGTTTCAACTTTAATGTCGTATCCCATTTTAGGAACAGTTTGGTTTAACTTATCCGCATCTAAAAAAGTATGCGCTACTCCTGTTGCACAAGCTGTCATTGCTAAAAGCAACGGCTTTTGACCAGTTGGAGTCGTTTTGGTTGGAACCTCTTCTTTTCCAATCCCAGTTAATAATGCTGTTGAAATTTTTGCTTTGTCTGTTTCAACTTTCATTGCTTTTTTAAAATCTTCATCCATTAATTTTCGTGCTACTTCACTTAAAATTCCTAAATGAATTTCTCCTGATTTAGCTTCAGGAATAATTAAAGCAATGGCAACTTTCGTTGGTTTTCCATCCATTGCATTTCAATCAACATCATTTTTGAAACGAATAAATAAAACCGCTGCATTTGTAACAGCACTAATTCGTGCATGAGGAATTGCAAAGCCATCTTCAAAACCTGTTGAAGATTCTTTTTCTCGGGTCTCAAAACCTTTAACAAGTTCATTGCGATCAGAAACATATCCAAGATTTTCAGCTAATTGAGCAAGTTCTAAAAAAGCTTCTTCTTTAGTTTTAGCTGTTGAATCTAAAATAATATGTTTTTCATTAAAAATGTTATTATACATATAGTTTTTCCTCCTTCCATTTATAGTTTACTATTTTAAAATTAAAACTAAATAATTTTATTTAAAAAATCTATTTTTAAATATAAAATGGAATTTTTTTTCTATAAAATTAAAATTTAATAGGTGTCATTTTTTTAGTTAAAAAAAGAGCAAAAATTCAAATTTTTGCTCTTTTTAAATTTATCTTTTATAACTTAATAATACTTTGCCCTTAACATTTATTGTTAATTTTTGTGCTAATTCCACAATTATTGCTGATTCACCTGCTAAAAGTTCTGTTGTTCCGATGGTTATTTTTCCTTCAACAACTGTTACTTGTGCTCATTTTATAGTATTTAAATCAAGTTCTCGTGTTTTTGTTAACAACTGTAATGTAAAATATTCATTATCAATTAAAATTCCTTCATTACGATGAACAATTTGATTAGTTGAATCAGGAACTGTTGTTACATCAAAACATTCTTGTAAATGAAGCGGACGAAAGTTTCCATCTTTATCAGCACGATCAAAGTCATAAAAACGATATGTTATATCTGATGAACGTTGTAATTCAAAAACTGTTACACCTGGGGTAATGGCATGAACTTTACCTGGAGGAACATATAAAAAATCCCCTTTTTGTACTTTTACTTCTGTAAATAATTGTGCTCATGCCTTTTTTTCAACCAATTGAATTAATTCTGCTTTTGTTTGAGCATAATGTCCATAAATCATTTTAGCATCAATAGGGCAATCAAGGATATATCAACATTCGGGTTTACCTAACATTTTGTTATGTTTTAAGCTATATTCATTATCAGGATGAACTTGAACTGATAAATAATCATTTGCTGTAATAATTTTGGATAATAAAGGAAATTCTTTATCCGTAGTTCCAAAATATTCTGGATGATTTGCAAAAAATGTTTTTAATGATACTCCCGTCTCAGAACCATTCGCAATATAACTCATTCCATTATCTAATGCACTAATCACTCATGCTTCACCATATAAGTCATCTGTTGGCAATTGAAAACCAAAATCCGCTAATTTTTGCCCCCCTCATAAACGTTCTGAAAAATATGGTGTCACTTTAATTACTTTATACATAAATGTCCTCCTCAGTTTTTCTATTATATTAAACCACAAAAACTGAAAAAATAATATTATCATTAAATAATATTATCATTAAAATTTATAGTAAGATATATTTAACTAATAAAATGATTGGAGTCAACAATGGAAATTATTCGTATTCGAAGTTATCTTAAAAAATTAAATGGCATTTATTATGACTTTTTGCTGCATTTAGGTATTGTAACAATTATTTTTATAATTATTTTCCTAGCATTAAAAAACATGCCATCACAAGATAAATTAATTTATTGTTCAATTTTTCTTGTGGTTAATTTAATTATATTATTTATTAATTATTTAATTATTAAAAACCCCTTTATTTTTTCAAAAATTTATTATTATGACAACAACAAAAATCGATTACGTTTAAGTTTATATTTTTTTTTTTTTTGTTTTAATCATTACAATTGTTTTCTTCTTTTTAACTTTAATTTCCATCCAACTAATTTTAAAAACAACTTTTAGTCTTGTAATTAAGCGATTGTGATATGTTGGCTTAGGATATGCTCTATGAAGTTGTAGTATTATTGGTGGATTTAATACCATTAATTTAATTATTTTAAATAAACCCATTCCACCACAAAAATCTACTACCTAAAATCATACACTAAAACTCATTGCAAAACAGTCAATAATCATTCAATGTCTTGATGAATAACATCAATAATATTTGTCAAAATATCTTGATAAGTTCCAATAAAATAGAATCCGAGTAGTCGTCCTTTTGGGTAATCAAAACTATTAACAAAATAATTATTAAAAACAATTGTCAAGCTCCCATCATCAAAGTGCATTATTGGAATTTTTGTTTCTTCTTTTGCTAACTCAATTAAATTGACTATTACTTTTGGTGTTAATAATTTTCGTATTAAAATTTGGTCATTTGCATTAACAGCAAACATTTTTACAAATTCTGTTGATTATAATGTTGTATTATCTCTTGTTTTAAAAATTTTTAAGAATGTATGCATTGCTTTAATTGTAGCAACTAATTCTGGCATTTGCTTAACATCAAACGTCAAATATGAATATCGCGTATAAGTAACTTCTTCATCTTTACCTCAACCATTCACTTCACGTCGTGTCAATGTTCCAAATGAGTAATTAATATCATTTTCATAAAAATTAATAACATAGTCTTCTTTAAGATCTTTCGTATTAGGTACTCCCATGCGTGGAAAAAGATTAAATTTTTGAGTAATAGTAGCAATTTGATATTGTTTTTTTGCCAAAGCATTAAGACCAATTTGATAAAATTTCTCAAACGGTAGTTCTTGCATAATAATTTTTTGTAATTTTGCTGCTTAATAATACTTTGTAAATAATCAAATCCCTAAACTTAAAGTAACTAAACTACTAAAAACTAAAATAATTTTGCCAGCAATACCTAATTCTAATAATCCTTTTTAAAAACTAAGTGGCATTCCCATAATTATTGCTAATAATAAAAACCACAAGAAAAAAAGTAATAACAACTAAGATAAAATTCAAAAAGATATACCGTTTTTTAAAATATTTAAAATTAAGATTTTTTAGTTTATGTTTTTGCATTAACATTTGAAAATCATGTTCAACAATTGTTTCTAAATCTGATTTAATCATTCTTATTTTATCCTTTTATATTTTTTTAATTAATTAAAAAATAGAATTAAACCAAAATAATTATTGGCCTAAATCTATCTTAACATCTTGACGATCAGCAGCATTAGCTTCAAAATATAAGAATGTACTTAATTTTAATGAACTTGCTGCAATATTTGATGGGCATGTTTTTAAACTCGCATTAAAGTCACGAACTGCTGAATTATAAAAACGTCGTGCAGCGGCAATATTATCTTCACAATCTCTAATTCCTGCTTATAATTCAATTACACTGTTATTAGCTTTTAAATTTGGATAATTTTCTAATAATACATTAATTTTACCAGCTTGACTTGTAACAGCATTATTAACTTGCTCTAATTCCTTCACATTTAAGTTTTTATTTGCTTGACTACGTAATTCAACAACTGTTGTTAAAGTATCTTTTTCATATTTCATATATTGCTTTGTGCTATCAATTAATTTTGTTAACATATCAATTCTTCGTTTTAATTAAACATCAATGTCAGAAGCTGTTTCTTTAATTTTTTCTTTATTTCTAATTAAATTATTTCTTGATAAAATAAAAAAGAAAATTGGGATAATTAAAATAAATCAAATGTATACAAAGAATTTTCCTCAAAAACTACTTGTTGCTGGAACTTCCGCATTATTAACTGTTGGATTATATCCCATTGTTACTACTCCTTTCAGAACTTATCTAATATTATATAAGAAAAAAATATAAAAACAAGATTAATTATAATTAATAAAAAAATAACTCAAAGAGAGTTATTTTTTAATGTTATTATTTACTAATTGAAACAACTGTTCCGGCACCAATTGTACGTCCACCTTCACGAATTGAGAATTTTGTTCCTTCTTCAATCGCAACTGGGGCAATTAATTCAACTATCATTTCAACATTATCCCCTGGCATAACCATTTCAACACCGCTTGGTAATTTAATTGAACCTGTAACATCCGTTGTACGGAAGTAAAATTGTGGACGGTAGTTTCCGAAGAATGGTGTATGACGTCCACCTTCTTCTTTTGTTAAAACATAAACTTGTGCTTTAAATTCTTTATGTGGTTTAACTGAACCTGGTTTAGCAATAACTTGCCCACGTTCAACATCACTACGATCAACTCCACGTAATAAAACCCCAACATTATCTCCAGCTTTAGCATCATCTAATAATTTTCTAAACATTTCTAAACCTGTTGCAACAACTTTTTTAGTTTCATTTTTTAATCCAACGATTTCAACTTCTTCATTAACTTTAACAATTCCACGTTCAACACGACCTGTTGCCACTGTTCCACGACCTGTAATTGTGAAAACATCTTCAACTGGCATCATAAATGGTTTAGCAGTATCTCTTTCTGGTTCTGGAATTCATTCATCAATTGCGTTCATTAATTCCATAATTTTTTCTTCTCATTGAGCATCACCTTCAAGAGCTTTTAAAGCTGATCCTCTAATAACTGGTGTTTTTTCACCATCAAAACCATATTCGCTTAATAGATCTCTAACTTCCATTTCGATTAAATCCATCATTTCAGTATCGCCATCCATCATATCACATTTGTTTAAAAAAACAACCATTTTTGGTACACCAACTTGTCTTGATAATAAGATATGTTCTCTTGTTTGAGGCATTGGCCCATCTGTTGCTGCAACAACTAAAATCGCACCATCCATTTGTGCAGCACCTGTAATCATGTTTTTAACATAATCGGCATGTCCAGGACAGTCTACGTGCGCATAGTGTCTTTTATCAGTACGATATTCAACATGTGAAGTATTAATTGTAATCCCACGTTCTTTTTCTTCAGGAGCTTTATCAATATTGTCATATTTTTGGGCTTCTGCAAATCCTTTTTTAGCTAATACAGTTGTAATAGCTGCTGTTAAAGTAGTTTTACCATGGTCAACGTGGCCAATTGTTCCAACATTTACGTGTGGTAAACTTCTATCAAATTTTTGTTTTGCCATTTTAATCTTTTCCTCCTATATTTTTAATTAATAGACAAATGTCATAACTATTATAAATTAATTCTTTTTACTTTGCAATCTTTTTTTAGTAATGGTAGATTAAACCATTGTGTAATAATTAATCTGTTGATTTTCCTGCTTTTTTAATAATTTCTTCGGTAATTGACTTTGGTGCTTCTTGGTAATGTGAAAACAACATTGTATAAGTTCCCCGTCCTTGGGTAAAGCTTCGTAAGTCAGTTGCATATCCAAACATTTTTGATAATGGAACTTTTACTTTTACAACTTGGGCATTCCCACGTTGATCATTTCCTTCAATTTGACCACGACGTGAAGATAAGTTTCCCATTACATCCCCATAGTATTCTTCTGGAACAGTAACTTCAACAGCCATAATTGGTTCTAAAATAACTGGTTTACATTTTTTAGCGGCTTCTTTTAAAGCTAAACTAGCTGCAAACTCATAAGCCATTTGTGATGAATCGACATCATGGTATGACCCATCATATAATGTTGCTTTAATATCAATCATTGGATATCCTGCTAATTTTCCTGTTTGCATTGACTCTTCTAAACCTTTTTTAACTGAACCAATGAATTCTTTTGGAATTTTTCCACCAACAATTGCGTCAACAAACTCAAATCCTTTATCATGATTTGGTTCAAACTTAATTCATACGTGTCCATATTGTCCACGTCCTCCTGATTGTTTAATGTATTTTCCTTCTACTTCAGCACTATCTTTAAATGTTTCACGATATGAAACTTGTGGTGCTCCAACATTAGTTTCCACTTTAAATTCACGTTTCATTCGATCAACTAAAATATCCAAGTGGAGTTCTCCCATTCCAGCAATAATTGTTTGTCCTGTTTCTTCATCTGTTCATGTTCGGAAAGTTGGATCTTCTTCTGCTAATTTTTGTAATGCTAAACTCATTTTTTCTTGGTCAGCTTTTGTTTTTGGTTCTAAAGCTAAGTTAATAACTGGTTCTGGAAAAACCATTGATTCTAAGATTACTTCATTTTTTTCATCACAAAGCGTATCTCCTGTTGTTGTTAATTTCAAACCAACTGCTGCTGCAATATCACCAGCATACACTGCTTCAATTTCTTCACGATTATTAGCGTGCATTTTTAACAAACGACCAATACGTTCTGTTTTATCTTTTGTTGAGTTTAATACAGAACTTCCTTTTTTTAACACTCCAGAGTAAACCCGGAAGAATGTTAATTTCCCAACAAATGGGTCTGTCATAATTTTAAATGCTAATGCTGAAAATGGTTCACTATCATCAGCATGACGTTCAACTTCAGTCCCATCTTCTAGAACACCTTTAATTGATGGAATATCAAGTGGTGAAGGTAAATAATCAATTACCCCATCCAACATTAATTTAACTCCTTTGTTTTTAAAAGCACTTCCACAAAAGACTGGGAAAAAATCATCAGTTAATGTTGCAGTACGAATTGCACTTTTAATTTCTGGAATTGAAATATCATTACCATCCAAGTATTTCATCATTAACTCTTCATCAAAGTTAACCGCTGCTTCAATTAATTTCATTCGGTATTCTTCAACTAAGTCTTTTAAATCATCTGGGATTGGAATTTCTTTTGCTTCTTCGTTTGCTGCTCCATCATAATGATAAGCTTTTCGTTCAACGATATCAATAATTCCTGTAAACTGGTCTTCAGCTCCAATTGGAATTTGAACTGGATGAGCATTTGCTTGTAAACGGTCATGAATTGTTTTTACTGAGTATAAAAAGTCAGCTCCAATTTTATCCATTTTATTAACAAAGACAATCCGTGGTACACCATATGTGGTTGCTTGACGTCAAACCGCTTCTGTTTGGGGTTCAACTCCTGATTGTCCATCAAGAACAGCTACTGCTCCATCTAACACACGTAATGATCTTTCTACTTCAACAGTAAAATCAACATGTCCTGGAGTATCAATAATATTTAAGCGCATATTTTTTCAAAACGCCGTTGTTGCCGCAGAAGTAATTGTAATTCCACGTTCTTGTTCTTGAGCCATTCAATCCATTTGGCTAGCTCCATCATGGGTTTCACCAATTTTATGAATTTTCCCAGTATGGAACAAAATGCGTTCTGTTGTTGTAGTTTTTCCAGCATCAATATGTGCCATAATTCCAATATTTCTCGTATTTTCTAGAGAATATTCTCTTGCCATTTTTCTTTTCCTTTCTATTTTTTATCAACGATAATGAGCAAAAGCCTTATTAGCTTCCGCCATTTTATGAGTATCATCTTTTTTCTTAACTGCTCCCCCAATTCCATTTGAAGCATCAATAATTTCATTTGCTAAACGATCAATCATACTTTTTTCATTACGTAATCTTGCATAATTAATTAATCATCTTAATCCTAACGTAACTTTACGATCTTCATTTACTTCAATTGGAACTTGGTAATTAGCTCCCCCAATTCGGCGAACTTTTAATTCTAAATGTGGCGTAATGTTTTCAATTGCTTTATTAAAAACTTCTAACGGTTCAGTCTTTGTTTTTTCTTTAACAATCTCAAATGCTCCATATAAAATTGTTTGAGCAACTCCTCTTTTCCCATCAATCATAATTTTATTAATTGCACGTGTTACTAATTTTGAACTATAAATTGGATCTGGTAAAACATCTCTTTTCTCTGCTTGGCGTTTACGCATCGTAATAATCCTCCTTTCTGTTTAATTAAGCTTTTGCAGCTTTTGGTCTTTTTGTTCCATATAGTGATCTTCCTTGTTGGCGATTATTAACTCCAGCAGTATCTAAAGTACCACGAATAATATGGTAACGAACCCCTGGTAAGTCTTTAACCCTTCCACCACGGATTAATACAACACTATGTTCTTGTAAGTTATGTCCTTCACCAGGAATATATGCTGTTACTTCCATTCCGTTTGTTAAACGAACACGAGCATATTTTCGTAACGCTGAGTTCGGTTTTTTTGGTGTCATTGTTGCAACCCTTGTACAAACACCTCTTTTTTGTGGTGCTGTAACATTAGTAGGTTTTTTTTGTAAAGAGTTTAGCCCTCTGTTTAAAGCAGGAGCTTTTGTTTTTCACACTTTATCTTTACGTGGTTTACGCACTAATTGATTAATTGTTGGCATTAAGCTTTCTCCTTTCTGTTTCACATATCCGAGTGTATCAAAGAATACAATCCATATATAATATTACATAAAACAAAAAATTAAGTCAAGATTTATTCTAAATATTCCCAAAAAAGACCTAATGGTCTTTTTAGTATTCTTCAGCTTTTGCTGCAATTCCAGCCGTAATAATATCTTTGGGATTTTTTAATCCTGTTCCCGCCGGAATTAAATGTCCTAACATAATGTTTTCTTTTAAACCTTCTAAACAATCAACTTTACCTTTAATAATCGCTTTAACCAATACTCGTGTTGTATCTTGGAATGACGCTGATGATAAGAATGACTCAGATTCTAATGGTGCTTTTTTAATTCCAAAAATAACATGTTTTGCTGTTGGCGGTTTTTTCATTGAACGAACAGCGTTAATTGTTTCATTACGATAGCGTTTAATTGTTACAATTTCTCCTGGTAATAATTCAGTATCACCAGCATCAATAATTTTAACTTTATTTAACATTTGTTTAATAATAATTTCAATATATTTATCAGAAATTTCAATTCCTTGTAAACGATAAACTCGTTGTACTTCTTTTAAAATATAATTATGAACATCTTCAATTTTAGCAACTTCTAATAATTCTTTAATATTAATTGAACCTTCCGTCAATTTTTGACCACGAGCAACTTTGTCACCAATTTTAACTCTTAAAACAGCATTATATTGCGTTTTATATTTTCGTTCATCACTATCTGATTTAACATAAATGGTATGAATTCCACCTTCATCACGAATATTACTAATTTTTCCATCAATTTCAGAAATAACAGCAATTGATCCTTTTGGTGTGGTTACATCTAATAATTCTTTAATCCGTGGTAGCCCTTGGGTAATATCAGCTCCCCCAGCAACACCACCAGTATGGAATGTTCGCATTGTTAACTGTGTTCCTGGTTCTCCAATTGATTGCGCAGCAATTGTTCCAACTGCCTCACCAATTTCAACTTCCATTCCTGTAGCAAGGTTTTTCCCATAACAACGTTGGCAAACACCTTTTTCTGCTTCACAAGTTAAAACAGAACGGATAATAACTTCCTTAATATCATTATCAACAATTTTTCGACTATCTTCTTCAGTCAATAATGTATTAGCAGCAATAACTTCACCATTTTTTAATTTAATATCTTTTAAATTATAGCGACCAACTAAACGGTCAAATAATGGCACAATAATGTTAGCATGTTTTTGCTCAATAATATCTGATACAACAAAACCACGACGAGCATTACAATCTTTCATTGTAATAATAATTTCTTGTGAAACATCAACTAATCGTCTTGTTAAATATCCCGAGTCAGCTGTTTTTAAAGCAACATCAGCCATCCCTTTTCGTGCCCCATGGGTTGAAATAAAGAATTCTGACACTGTTAAACCTTCACGGAACGAAGACTTAATTGGTAATTCAATAATGTCTCCTTTTGGATTATTCATTAACCCTCGCATCCCAACTAATTGGGTAAAGTTTGAAACATTTCCCCGTGCTCCTGAATCCGCCATCATAAAGATTGGATTTTTTGGGTCTTCACGTAAAACATGTTCTAATTCAGTTTGAATGTTATCTTTAACTTTTGATCATACACTAATAATGCGGTGTTGTTTTTCACGGCTGGTCAACATTCCCATTTTAAAGTAATCATTAATTTCTTTTACCTTTTGATCTGCCGCTTTAAATTCTTCTTGTTTTTTATCGTAAACTTTAACATCGCCTGCTGATACTGTTACTCCTGATTTCCCTGAATATTTGAAACCAAGATTTTTCATGTTATCTAACATTTCAGCAGTCTTATTAGCTCCATATTGTTTAAAGTAGCGGTCAATAATATTTGATAAATCTTTTTTCTTAAATGGTGGATTAACTTTTCAACTCGCTAAATATTCGACTAAATTAACATTGTCTTTAATTAATGCGGGAGCAGGTAATGCTGTTAAATTTTCAACATTCGGTTCATTTAAGTATGGAAACTCTTCTTTAAAAATCTGATTAAAAATAATTTTTCCTGGGGTTGTAATAATATAATCTTTCATTTGTTCTGGCTTGAATTTTTTATTTACAAAACCAACAACAGGAATAGCAACTAAAGCATGTAAAGCAACAGCTCCAGTTTCATATGCAATAACAGCTTCATTTAAATCTTTAAAGATTGTTCCTTCCCCTAATTGTCTTTTTTCTTCATATGTTAAATAATAATTCCCTAACACCATATCTTGGGTTGGTGTAACAATTGGTTTACCATCTTTTGGTCCTAAAATATTTCGACTTCCTAACATTAAACTTCGTGCTTCAGCAACTGCTTCTTCTGTAATTGGGACATGAACCGCCATTTGGTCACCATCAAAGTCAGCATTAAAAGCAGTTGTTACTAATGGATGTAATCTAATTGCTTTTCCTTTGACTAATTTTGGTTCAAATGCTTGAATTCCTAATCGATGTAACGTTGGCGCACGGTTTAATAACACTGGACGAGTCTTAATAACTTCTTCTAAAACTTCTCATACTTTATCATCTTGATTTAAAATTAATTTTTCCGCAACTTTAATATTTGCTGCTAAACCATCTTTAACTAATTTGCTAATAACAAACGGTTTAAATAATGTAATGGCCATATCACGTGGCAACCCACATTGATACATTTTTAAGTCAGGTCCAATTGCAATAACTGACCGTCCTGAATAGTCAACTCGTTTTCCTAATAAGTTTTGACGGAAACGACCTTGTTTTCCTTTTAAAATACTTGTTAATGATTTTAATGGTCGCTTATCTTTTCCCGTTACTGGTCGTGCCTTACGTTCATTATCTAATAAAGCATCAACAGCTTCTTGTAGCATCCTTTTTTCATTATTAACAATAACACTTGGTGCTCCCATTGCTTTAACTTTTTTTAATCGTTCATTTCGAATAATAATTCGACGATATAAATCATTAATTTCTGATGTTGTAAAACGACCACCATCTAATTGAATAATTGGACGAATATCTGGTGGAATGACTGGCACTGCTCGTAAAATCATTCATTCTGGTCGTGAACCTGATTTTTTTAATGAATCTAAAACTTCTAAACGTTTCATTAATTTATTTTGATCTAATTGTGTTTTTTTTTCTTTTAAATCTTGCTTAATTTTTTCAATTTCATCATCAATGTTTAGATTTTTTAATAATACTTCAACAGCTTCTGCTCCAATTCCAAATCGTGCATTAGTATGACGATTAATGAACTGAGCACATTCATCCATTGAAAATGGCAATGAAGTATTTTTTAAATCTTCAATCATTGTTTCTCCCACTTCATAAGCAATTGTGTTAGGTTCTAGTGTATCTAAAATTTCACACAATGTCTTTGTTAATCGTTGACGTGTTTGTGCTGATGTTTTAGCATTTCCTAAATCTAATACCATTTTTTGTTTCAATGATTTTGCATCACCAGCATCTAATACAATATATGAAACAAAGTAAACAACTTCTTCAAGTTCTTTTGTTTTCATATCTAAAATTAAAGCAATTCGACTAGGTGCTGCTTTTAACATTCAAATATGTGTTACTGGTTCTTCTAATTCAATATGTCCCATTCGTTCACGACGAACAATCGCTTCAGTAATTTCTACTCCACAACGTTCACAAATTTTTCCCTTATTTTTTGATTTTTTGTACTTCCCACAAGCACATTCAAAATTTTTGGTTGGACCAAAAATCTTTTCATCAAATAATCCATCGCGTTCTGGTTTTAATGTTTTATAATTAATTGTTTCTGGTTTTTTTACTTCCCCATATGATCAACTACGAATATCATCAGGGTTTGCTAAGCCGATTTTAATCATACGATTATTTTTTTCATTATTTTCAATCATTTTTTCTTCCCCCTTAATCTAATTCATCTTGATCATTAATTTCATTAAGTTCATCATCAATGTCATCTAACTCATCATCGTCTAAATTATCTACCAAGTCAAAACTATCTTCAACTTTAACAAATTCATCTAAATTATCATTTTTTTGTGGCTCACGATTAGTACTTAAAATAAAGTTATCAATATCAAATTCATTTTCAAATTCATCACTATCTGTTAATAAGTCTTCATCAACATAATCTGTCTCATCATAACTCTTAATATTCTTAATGTTTCCTTTTTCGTCAATCATATGAATATTAAATCCTAACCCTTGAATTTCACGAGTTAGCACATTAAATGATTCTGGAATTCCTGGTTCTGGAATCTTTTTATCTTTCACAATTGATTCATAAGCACGTGTTCTTCCTTTAATATCATCAGACTTAATTGTTAAAATTTCACGTAATGTATGAGCTGCACCATAAGCTTCTAACGCTCATACTTCCATTTCTCCAAAACGTTGTCCCCCATTTTGGGCTTTTCCTCCTAATGGTTGTTGTGTAATTAATGAATATGGTCCAACATTTCTTGCATGTAATTTATCATCAACCATGTGTGATAATTTCAACATATACATTACTCCTACCGAAACTGGATTATCAAATTTTTCACCTGTTCGACCGTCAATTAAAATTTCTTTCCCAAAGTTTTTCATTCCTGCTTTATCCATAATTTCAATTAATTCTTCATTTGTCATTCCATCAAAAACAGGAGTTGAAATTTTTTGTCCCAACTTTTTCGCTGCCATTCCCAAATGAATTTCTAACACTTGTCCAATATTCATCCGTGATGGTACCCCTAATGGATTTAACATAATATCAATTGGTGTTCCATCTTCCATATGTGGCATATCTTCCAACGGTAAAATTTTCGAAATAACCCCTTTGTTACCATGACGACCAGCCATTTTATCTCCTTCTTGGATTTTTCGTTTTTGAACAATATAAACTTTAATAACTTCTAAAACATCAGCTGATAATTCATATTTTTCTCGTGGAAAGCGTTTAATTGCTTGGATAATTCCTTCACCACCATTTGGAACTCGTAATGAATTATCTTTAACATTTTTTGATTTTTCACCAAAAATTGCTTGTAATAATTTATCTTCTGGTGATAATTGGGTTTGTCCTTTTGGTGTTACTTTTCCAACTAAAATATCACCAGGTTTAACTTCTGTCCCAATAATAACTAATCCATCATCATCTAAAAATTTTCGTGCATTTTCAGAAATATTCGGAATCTCACGAGTAATCTCTTCTGGACCTTGTTTTGTTTGACGACGTTCAATTGTATATTCTTCAATATGAATTGATGTAAAAACATCTTCGGATACTAACCGTTCTGAAACAATAATTGCATCTTCATAGTTGTAACCATTTCATGTTGTAAAAGCAACTATTACATTTTGTCCTAATGCTAGTTCTCCTTTATCAATTGATGGTCCATCAGCTAAAACTTGTCCTTTTTCAATTTTTTGTCCTTGACGTACTAATGGGACATGAGTTAATGATGTTCCTTGGTTACTACGAACAAAAGTGTCTAAATTATAATTTTTTAACCCTTCTTTTGTTTTTAAAACAATTCTTGTTGCATCAACAAAATCAACAGTTCCATCATATTGTGAAACAATTGCTAATCCCGAGTCACGAGCAGCAGCATATTCAACTCCTGTTCCTACATATGGTGAATTTGGCGCAATTAAAGGAATTGCTTGTCGTTGCATATTAGCACCCATTAAAGCACGATTGGCATCATCATTTTCTAAAAATGGAATACAACTTGTTGCAATTGAAACAATTTGTTTTGGTGAAACATCAACATAGTCAACATCGTTTCGTCCAGCAATAATATTTTCTCCTTGGAAACGTGCAACCACTTGTTCATCTAAAATTTCACCCTTATCACTTAAACGAATATTAGCTTGTGCAACAACATAATTTTTTTCTTCATCAGCTGTTAAATAATCATTTTCCATTGTAACTTTGCAACCAATAACACGACGATATGGTGTTTCAATAAATCCATATGAATTAATTTTGGCATATGTTGCTAAGTTATTAATTAACCCAATATTAGGCCCTTCTGGGGTCTCAATTGGACAAATACGACCATAATGTGAGTAGTGAACATCTCGGACCTCTAACCCAGCACGTTCTCTTGATAATCCTCCTGGTCCTAGGGCTGTTAATCGACGTTTATTTGTTAATTCAGCTAAAGGATTTGTCTGATCCATAAATTGTGATAATTGTGATAAATTGAAAAATTCACCAATAATTGCTGATAATGGCTTATTATTAATAATATTTGAAGGTTTTATTTTAAATAAATTTGAAGTTGACATTTTTTCTTTAACATTTTTTTCAATTCTTAGTAAACCAATTCGAAATTGATTTTGTAATAATTCCCCAATTGTTCGAACACGACGATTTCCTAAGTGGTCAATATCATCAACTTCCCCAATTCCATCTGTTAAATTTAATAAATATGAAAATGTCGCCAAAACATCAGGCACTGTTACATATTCATCAGTTGCATTAGGATCAATTCCAATAATATTCGCTACACGTGAACGAACTTCATTATCAACATACACTTTAATTTTTTGGATTTTATTAGAACAAATAATTTCATCACTAAATTTAACTTCTTGTAAACAAGCTCCTGCTTTTAAAATTCCTTTTAACTTGTTAATAGCTTCTTTATTCATTAACGTTCCCTCGGTAAAAACAACTTTACCATTTACATCTTTAATGTCTTCAGCTAATATTTTGTTATAAATTCGATTTTCAACTGATAATTTTTGAATTAATTTAAAACGTCCTGCTTTGGTTAAATCATACTTACGTTTATCAAATAATAATCCATATAAATATTTTGTCGCACCATCTGGAGTTGCTGTTTCTCCTGAACGAATTTTTTTATAAATTTCTTGAACAGCAATACTTTGGTCATATGAAATATCATCTGTGTATGGATCTAATTCATAGGTGCTTTTTACTAATTTATTATCGCCAAAAATTTCTAGAGCATCTTCTTTAATAATTCCTAACGCCGTTAAGAAATTAGCAACCGATACTTTTCTAGATTTATCTATTTTTACATAAAAAACATTCTCAAATTTTTCTTCTTTTCCAACTTTAATTTTTTTATGATCTGATTCAAACTCTAACCATGTCCCTCGTGATGGAATTAAATCAACATAGTAAACATTTTCTCCATTTTTACGATTTAAATCAATTTTATAATATGCTCCTGGTGAACGAACTAATTGTGAAACAACGACTTTTTCTGAACCATTAACAATAAAAGTTCCTTTTCCTGTCATTAGTGGAAAATCACCAAAAAAGACTTCGCCTTCTTTTTCAATTGTAATATCAATAATTAGTTTATCATCTAATCTTTCTTTAATTGTTACTGTACATGTTGCTGTTTCATCACCAGAATGAATATCATAATAAATAACATCAGTTGATTTTTTTAAAATTGTAATCATATGCCCAACACGTTCTTCAATTCACGCTTTAATTAATTCGGGTTCTCCCTTAACAATTGCTTTTTCAACTTCTAAATCTTTTGAATTAATTGTTAATTTTAAATTTGAATAAATTGGTGCTTCAAAGATTTTTGACTCATCTTTTGCTTGAGAAATTGTTCTTCGTGGCTCTCTAAATTCTCAATCTAACATCTCTAAAACGATATTCCCTTCATGTCCAACAATCGGAAATACCTCCCCGAACACTTCGCTAATCCCTGTTTTCTTGAATCAATCATATGTTTCAGTTTGAATTTCAATTAAGTTTGGTAAATCTAAATTCCCACTTACTTTTGTGTAATCAATTCTTTTAGCGTAATGCCCAAATTCTTTTTCTTTTAATGCCATTAATTATTAACCTCACTTTTCACAATATACGCTTATAAATTTTATATTGGTTTGACACAAAAGTCAATTCTTTTTATTAAAAATTAAAAAAAAGCATCAACTGCTTTTTTCCTTATATTAATTCTTACTTAAGACGATCACAAATAAAAATTTCATCATCAACTGTACCAACCATTGCTTTTTTCATTTTTTCAAATAAGATTCCAGCAGCTCCGCCACCAACACCTTGTTTTTCTTGTTCGGCAATACATTTAAAACATTTTGGATTAAAATTCGTCATTGTTTAAGACCTCCTTATATATTATTTTAATTTTACTAAAAAATAATAAAGTTGTAAAACTAAATTACTTATCAATTAAAATTCATGCTCATCATCCATGGGGAATATCAATATCGCCACCATTTGAACCGTAGGCTGCATAGAAAATTGAATTTGTTCGATTTAAACCAAATGTAAATGCTAAACAAAATGAACCTCAACAATAATTGAAGACAATTCGATTTCGAACGGTTTCATAATTATTATTATTTCCAACTCAAACGGCTTTATCTTTGACCAAATTATAAGCATTAAATAACTTAAGATCAGGTAAATTCTTTACATTTGAACTTTGCTTAAAATTACTTAATAATTCTTTAAAAATTGCATTAGCACTATGTGTATTTCTTTTAAATTTATTAAATAACTTTTCACCAACATGAAATATACTAGTATGCTTAAAATTATTTTCATCATTAAAATTAGTTGAAACTCGTTTTTTAATTTCAACTTGATAATATTTATGAAACGCAACAATTATTTTTCCAAAATTTATTAATTTAGTATCTAAACCTTGACGACTAATTAAAATATTACTTTCAAAATTTTTACCATCGATTTTTAATGTTCCAGCTAATGGAAAACCATATAGTGAAATAAAATTTAAATTAACACATAATCTAGCTAACATCATATGATTATCACTGACATTAAAAATAGGTAAACTTTTTTTATAAGCTGTAACAAAATTTTCAGCTGTTAAGCCCGATGGATTTATTCCCTCTCCTGCCCATAAGGCTGGTTGATAATTACCAATGTCAGCTGTTTCAGGTAATTGTCCTGAATTTTCAGCTGTTACCGTTCCTAAAATTAGGCGCATTAAAGATTTATTACCAGTTTTATCAAAAGCAATTCCCGCACGAATTTCTTGGTTAATTGCATTATTTTTCTTAATTTTTTCATTAAATTGTTGAATAAAAATTTTATCTAATGGTTTAACATTAATATTATAATTAATTTCAAAATCATCATAAATTGATTTGAATTCATTGTTTTGATCAATTATGACATTTTCATAATTATTAAAAAAGTTAATTAAATATTTTTTGATTTTTGCAATTGATTTTTCTAAAATTTTTTTAATTTCATCTGGTTCATTTGTAATAACATAAGTAACTGTAAATGGGCGCATTTGTCTTAAGGATTTAAAACTTAAATCTAACATAAATTCATACTGAATTTGAACTGCCCGAACACCAGTCGTTGTGGTATTAGTTAATTTATTAATTTTATCTAAATCAACATAAGTTAAAGTAAATTTATCTGCTTCTTCAAGGTGATACAATGGTTTTTTCTTTAAAGTATTAAAATAATTTGGATATGTTTCACTAATTTTAACATTTAATTTCTTAAATATTTCTTTACATTCATTTTGAAATTTTTTTAATCCTAAATTAATCTGCGTATTTGAACGGTCAAGAACAACCAACTGGTTACGTTGATTAACTAAATCATAAAATTGATTTAATTCTGGAAATTCGTTTGAATTTTTAATATTTCCATTGCTATCATAATTTGTTATCTCATTACTAACATCACTGGCAATTTTCATTCAAATTAACATCTCATTTTGTAAATTTGAATTAGTATAATTAGTATCACGATATTTTATCATTCGACAACTTGTAATTTTACTAGTTATCCCAGTGGTAAATAATCCGACAACACTAAAAATAATGAATAGTTTTTTCATAAATAGTTTTTTCCCCTTATTTTTTACAGAATATATCCTCAGAATACATTAATTATAGAAAAAAAATAAGAAAATGTAAATAAAAACAACCGATATCGGTTGTTTTTATCGTAATGACTTATCAAATGGAATTCCTGATGCTTTTGGTACTTTTGAATTTTTTGAGAAAATAACCATTGTTATTAATGCAAAGACAAATGGTAAAATTTTTAATAACTGATTTGATGGATCAGCAATATTTCAACCCGCAAAACGTCATAATGTTCCTGCTAAAGCAATTAAAAAGCTGAATAAGACTGTTCCCAATGTAATATATTGAATTCGTCATTGCCCAAAAATCATAATTGCCAAGGCAATATATCCTTGTCCTTGGACGTCACCACGAAATTGCCCAGAAACATAATGAGTGAACATTGCCCCTGCTAGGCCTGCTAAGCATCCAGAAATAATAACTGCCTTATATCTTGTTTTAATTACATTAATTCCAGCTGCATCAACTGCATTAGGATTCTCACCACATCCAACATAGCGTAGTCCTGTTTTTGTAAATCTAAAGAAAATAAAAGTAAAACCTGCTAAAACAATTGCAATAATTAAGAAAATATTAATAATTTGATATGAATCAACCCCAATTGTACTAAAACCTGTTTGAATCATATTTCCAGCCGCTAAGGATGGAATGCTTACAAAAAATAATCCGATTCCAGTTGCTAATAAATTTAGCGCTGTTCCAGAAATTACTTGTTGTGCTTTTAAAGTAATTGAAGCAAAACCATGTAATAAGGCAAAAGTCCCACCACAAATTGTGGCAATTAATAAAGCAATAATTTGCATTCCATTACCATATTGTGATAATACTTTACCAAGTAACGCATAAACTAACGCACCAATGATCATCATTCCATCAATAACAATATTAACAACTCCTGCGCGTTCTGAATACAAACCAGCCATTGCCGCAATTAACAATACTGCAAAAAGAATTGAACCATTAGCAAATAATTGTGAAACTGCTTCCATTATTTTTTTCCTCCTTTTTGCATTTGATAAGCGGCATTTTGACGATGATATTCTGCTTTTAAAATTTTATTATCTTCTGAAACAACTTTTTGAATATGTTTTAATTTTTGATTTAATTCCTTTTTCCACTGTGGCATCTCTCTTTTATGTTTTTTGCGCATAGCTTGATATTCAAGATTAAATTGTTGTTTCATCTCTTTTAATTGCAGTTTTAAATTTTGTTTTAACACAGCCACTTCCTGTTGAATCTTAACATCTGCTTTTACTTGACGATTAATTATTCTTAATTCCCGTTTAATTTTTTTCTTACTTTAATAATTTACTATTTTAAATTGATACATTTCACGACGTTGTTGGCGTTTTAATGCTTTAATTTCTTGATTTAATTTTTTAGTAATCAGTGCTTCTTCTTTTTGCAATCTTTTAAAATCATTTCCATATTTTTGTTGAATTTGATTAAAAATAGGATAATAACTTTCACGTAATTTTTTAATAGCTTCCTCTTGCTTTAAAACTAAATCACCATATTGCGACTGTAAATGTGATAATTTAGCATATAATTCTATTTTCGGCAAATTATAAAACTGTGATAATTCTTGTTTTGCTTGCCCTTTTACTTTTCATACGACTTGATAATAATTATTTTTTAAAAAACTAATTTCTTGTTTTTTAAATAAATATTCATTTTTCACTTGTACAAAATGGTCTAATGCGGAACCAAGGGCAATAAATGTTGCTAATTTATATTTTGTTTTAAGACCACGTTGCCCAATTTTTGTTGCTTCCTTATATTTTAAATTTTCAAAAAAACGAATTTCTGTTTTTAAAGTGGTAATTTTCCCAGCATATAACGTTAATTGATCATTAATTTCATTCCGATATGCTTTAATTTCTTCTTTAGTTCCTTCTTTTTTTAATTCTTGCATTTTAATTCGATATATTTTATTCGTATTTTTAATTTGTTTTTGATAATCCTTAATTTGTTTTTGATATTTAATTATATTCTTGCTTTCATTCTACATTGTGTTGAATATTTCATCAACGACGCAATCAAAAGATCGGTTTAAAGTAAATAAATAATGTAGAAATTGCAGACATATAAATAATGATTCCGAAAATCAATTGTCCCATTTGTTTTGACATTTGAAAATCAGGTAATTGCGTTGCTTGCAAAGCAGCTGTTTTAATAATTCCTCATAATAAAGCAATTGGTAAAATAGCAAACCCATTTGTAAAAGCAACTAATGCAACAGCAATTGCATCAAAACCGACAACTGGTAATGCATCAGTTGTAAATTGTAATACTGTTGATTGTGTCATATAATATAACATTCCTAACACGCCTGCTAAAGCACCTGATAATGCCATTGAAACAATAGTATATGCTTTAACATTTGTTCCAGCGTATAAAGAAGCATTTTTTGATTTTCCAACCGCTTTAATTCGAAAACCTAAAACAGTATAATTCATAATAAAAATAATTATTCCTAATAATAACATTGCAATAATAAATGGAATAATTCATAATTGCCCTTTCAATACTAAATTAAAATTTGGGGCTGTTGTAACAATATCAATTGTTGAATTTTGATTTGAATTTCACATCCCATGCGCTGGATTCATAAACATTCATTTCATAACATACCAAACAATTCAATTTAACATAATTGTTGAAACAACTTCATGAATATTAAAATAAGCTTTTAATGCTCCAGCAATTGCTGCTAACATTGCACCAACAAGAATTGAAATAAATAAAGCTCCAATTACGCCAGCTCCTTGACTAATTGTGGGATTCTTTAAACCTAAAACAATTGTCATACTACCTGCTAATAACATTTGTCCAGGAACACCAATATTAAATAATCCAGCTTTAAAACCAACCGCAACAGCTAATCCCGCAACAATATAAATTGCTCAATAAGTTAATGTCGAATCTTTTAATAATGGGTGAAAAGCTAGTCGAAAAACATAACTAAAAAATAATAATGGATCTAATGCATTTGCACCGATAATAATAAAACTAAGCAGAACTCCTGCAATAATTGCACAAATAGATGCCTTAAAATAGTTCATTTTAGTTTTAAATTCATTTGAACGAAAGAAAATTCTTGTTTTCTGTTTTAATAATCATCCATAATTTTTAATTTGTGTTTGCATTAATTTTTATTCCTTTCTTATGATATCTTCCTGCCATCATTAAACCAATTTCTTCACGTTTAATTTTATTGCCAGTAACTTCACCAGCAATGCGTCCATTATGTAAAACAACAATACGGTCAGCTAAACTCATAATTTCTTCTAATTCATATGAAACTAATAAAACTGCTTTCCCTTGTGCTTTTTCTTCCAAAATTTTATTATGAATATATTCAATTGCTCCAACATCTAAACCCCTTGTTGGTTGAACAACAACTAAAATATTATGTTGTCGTGATAGTTCTCGCCCAATAACTAATTTTTGCTGATTACCTCCTGATAAGCTGCGTGTAACAGCAAAACCAGAATTTGCACCTCGTACATCATATTTATTAACAATTTGTTGAGCATATAATTGAATTGCTCCTTTATCTAATAAACCATAATTTGAAAATGGTTTTTGATTAATATTTTGTAAAACAACATTATCAATTGCATTGAATTCTAAGATTAAACCATATTTATGACGATCTTCAGGAATATGAGACATTCCATTTTGATAGCGTTCATAAATACTTTTTTTTGGTTACATTAATATCATTAAAAATTATTTCTCCAAAGGCTCCTTTTTCTAATCCGGTTAAAACATTTACTAATTCAGTCTGCCCATTTCCTTCTACTCCAGCAATTGCAACAATTTCTCCTGCATGAACGGTTAAATTAAAATCATCTAAAGCCATCAAACGCGTTAGGCCTTTTTTTACTGATAAATTTTCAATTCTTAATAAAACTTCTTCTCGTGGTGCTTGCCCTAAATTTTTAATTTCAACTAAATTACGGCCAACCATTGCTTCAGCAATTTCTTTCTCATTTTTATCTTGCACATTAAAAGTTTCGACAACTTTTCCACGTCGAATAACTGTTGCTCGATCAGCATTTTTTTCACTTCATCTAATTTATGGGAAATAAAAATAATTGTTTTCCCATCTTTTTTTAAATCTAACATAATATTTGATAAGCCTTCAATTTCTTGTGGTGTTAAAACAGCTGTTGGTTCATCAAAAACTAAAATATCTGCTTCACGATATAAAATTTTTAAAATTTCAACTCGTTGTTGCATTCCAACTGAAATATTTGCAATTTTTGAACTAAAATCAACTTGCAAATTATATTTAATTGCAATTTGAACAATATCACGTGCTTCTTTTGAACGATCTAAAAATACTTTCCCTTTTAACTGTTCATATCCTAATGTAATGTTATCAAGTACAGTAAAAATATCAACTAATTTAAAATGTTGATGAACCATACCAATTCCTAATTGATTCGCTTTAATAGGATTATTAATATATTCTGGTTTTCCATTAATAAGGGTTTCTCCCTTTGTTGGTTCATACAAACCAAATAAAATACTCATTAATGTTGATTTTCCTGCTCCATTTTCGCCAATTAAAGCATGAATTTCACCTTTTTTACTTTTAAGGTAATATCATTATTTGCAATTAAATCACCAAAGACCTTGGTAATATTATTCATTTCTATTGCATATTCATTTTTGTTTTTCATATTATGTCCTTTCCTTCTATTGCAAAGCGGTTTCAATTGCATTTAAAATATAAGTTTTCAATGTATTACTATTTTGATAAGTATTTGCTAATGTTGTTGTAAATACCTTTGCTGCTACAGGAGGGACATCATCAATTCCTCGGGAATAAGCATCTTGTAATACTTTAATAATTTTATCAAATGCTGTATCCTTTGTTAAATCATCAGTTTTATTATGAATAAAATTAACAGTATCTTCATTAATTGACTTTGTTGTTTCAATCCCTGTCCAAGTTGGATGCTGAATTGATGATTGATCAGTATTAATTCAACATTCCGGTGTCACATGATTATTGTCTCAAGTATTACTATTAGATGAATAACCACATTTATCTGAATAAATATTCTTGAGAGCTTCTTGAGTTGAAGTTGCAATTTCTTTTAAGGCACTTGTTACGATTATGTCTTCTCCATAAATTTTAGATTGTTCGGTATCAACACCAATAACTTTAGCTGGTGATTTATTATATTTAATTCGGCCAATAGTATCTTAGGTTTGCGGACCTGCAACAGGGAAAATAATACTTGCTCCACGAGAAAGTAATTCATCTAAAATATCTTTCCCATGTCCAATTTCAAATGATTGTGAAAATCATGATTCATTATTTTTTATAACATTTTGTACTTTTTCAATTTTTTGTAAAGCAGTTACTGCTGGATTCATTTTTTTAACTTGTGCTAAAAGATCTGTTCTAATGTTAAATAAGTTTGGCAAATTGCTGTTACTAATGATTGCATTAAAAATATCAGCAGCCACTAAAAATCCTCACATATAATTTGAAACAGCGCCAGGATTATCCATTCCTCCTTTTGTAGATATTTTTAAACCTGAAGGATATTTGCTTTGATTAGCATTTAATCATAATGCTGTTGCAATTCCTGCAAAAAATCTCGATGATTCAGCTTCATAACTTATTCCAACAACTTTTGTTGCTAATGGTTTTTGGGGATCCATTCCTAAATGAATATTTTGGCTACTTCCATCAATATAAATTAAATTATCAACTATTTCTGCACCTCATCCAACGGTATTACCATGCACAAAACCTGGCAAAATTAATGTTTTTGCGTCAGCAATATATGTTGTTAAATAAGCTGTTTTAAAGTCAGATGGTGTTTGACTTGCTGGTTCATAATAACTAGCTCGATGGTGACTTTTTTTCACTCTGATGGTAAAATTTCTTTATCCTTTTGTGAAATGACATATTTACTTGCTCCATCTCATGCTGATTCATTAAACGATGCATCGGTCACAATAAAAGCATCGGTAATAACTCAAATATTACTATCAAAATAATATTTTTTAGCACATGCAACAAGAAAAAGACTCGAACCATTTATCAAAGTTGCTGCTACAAAAACACTGAGCAATTTTCTCATTGTTTATTTCTTCCCTTTTATTACTAATAAATTATATTTTTTAATTAATTATTATTCGGCAATTGAATATTTCCTTTCATAATTAAATTACTATGTTTAATGCCCTAACAATGTAATATTTCATTGCCAATTTATTTTTAACATATTTTTAAACAAATGAAAAGAAAAAAACTACTTTTTAAATAAAAAAAGTTAAATTTAATCAACCTAAATTTAACTTTTTTAATAAATTTATTTATAATATTAACCAATAAAATAATAATTTTTATTTGTTATTCTTTTTACAAAATGGACAATTTGTTTCAAATGGAATATCTTGTTTAGTATATTTAGAAATATTATGTAAATTAAGATGATTATAATCAGCAAATTGATTATTATTTGCCCTTATTTCTTCTTAAGATGAATTACTATTTTTAGTTCGATAATAATTGCCCAAACCATATGAACTTTCACTTGAGTTAGCAACACCATATGTGTTAGAATAACCTTTTTTATTATATAAATTATAACGTGTTGATACTAAGTTAATATCACTAATTTGAGGATAAAACTGATCAATTGGTACAACACCGTGATGCTTAATATATTTTTTAGTTTCAACATCGTTATTTTTTTTGCAAAATCAGCAGATTTTGCCTCTAACGATTCAACTTTTAAAGTTAAATTTTTTAAGTAATTTTGCACTTTTCCTAATGTTTTTGTGTGTGTTGTATGTAAGTTAATTGAATCCTTAATTAATTCTTCATTTTTTTCAAAACGATATTCAAAATCATTTGAAATAACTTGTTGTAATGGTGGTTCTTCTACAAATGGTGTTTCCTTAATTGGTTCTGGCTTTTCCTGATTAAAGTATTCAATTACTTCATCATCTAAATTTGAAAAATCACCATTCATAATTT
The DNA here is from genome assembly GCF_964020235.1 of Spiroplasma endosymbiont of Seladonia tumulorum. NCBI lineage: Bacteria > Bacillati > Mycoplasmatota > Mollicutes > Entomoplasmatales > Spiroplasmataceae > Spiroplasma > Spiroplasma endosymbiont of Seladonia tumulorum. The sequence goes on from NZ_OZ026545.1 coordinate 884,383, forward strand.
TATCATCTAATTCATCTAAACTATACGATACTTCGTCTTTTAAAATTGGTCGAATTTCTGGTTGCAACGATTTATTTGTTTCATTTGTAACAACATCATGTAATAAATGACCTTGATGATCTTCTATTTTATTCTTATTTAATTCATCTGCGTTAACTTCTAATTGATTTGTTCTTTTAACATCTGTTGTAAATATTTCTGCAGGTACACTATCTTCTGTTTCTGTTAAAATAGTATTTTGTTTTTCATTCATTGAGATATTAAACATATCTGCTCCCACATTGTTTGGTTCTGTTGTATCTAGTGGTTCAGGAGTTAATTCTAAATTAATTGCATCATTTTTTACCTCATGCTTGGGTTTTACTTCATTAGTTCTTAAGATTTCATCTTCAACTAGCGTTGCCATATTATTTTCTATTTGTTCTACTGTTTGTTGTTCAACTGATAGGTCTGAAAGCTCATTGTTTTCAGAAGATTGTATTTCATCATCATAATTATCTTCATTTGCAACTGAATCAATTTCATCAAGATCCCAACTTGTGAATCATCTACCCCGGCTAGTTCAGCAAAAGGGTAATCATAATTATCTGGTACATTATCTGTTTTTGTTTCTTCATCATCTGATGTTTTAATATCAGGTAATAATTCTCCTTTTAATTTATCAATATTATGATCAGATGGAATAAATATAATTCCTGTCCGTTGTGATTCTTGGTTTGCTAGTTTAATATTGTTATTCATAATTTCTATCTCTTTTTTTGTTTTACCATTATTTACAACATTATTAAAAGTATTAATTTCTAAATTAATATTTTCTGATGATTCATTAATGTTGTCATTCAAAACATTATCAATTACATTATTATCTGTTGCTAAAATTTGATCATTAAGAAAATCAACTGTGGCTTGTGAATTATTACTAAATATTTCAGCAATACGCATTAATTTTAATTCATGCTCTGGTTCTAACTTTAATTTTCTTACTAATCCATTTGCTTGTTTAGCAAGAACATTATAAATTTTAGCTTTCTTTTTAATGAATTTAGGTTTTACTTCTGCTATTTCTACTTCTTCTTCTACCATTTGTTTAATATTAAGTGCTTGTTGATGCATTTCACTTCATTTATTATAAAGTTTTTTTGTTTTCTTGTCATTGTTTTCTCTGATATTCATGATGAATTCAAAAATTCATCATCTAAAAAAGAAAAATTTGGTTTTTCATCTTCTGCTGCATTAAAAACAGCATTTTCGTTTACAGCGCTTGTTTTATCAGCAAAACTTTTAATATCAGCATTAAACTTATAATCAGCATTTGGTTTTACATCTAAGAATGGAGCAGGAATTTCCTCAACTCGTTCATTTTGTGAAGCATCATTTGCTGAATTTTGATCTTCTAATTGGTCTGATTCCAAGTTTGATTTTTCTTGTTGCTTAACTTCATTAACAACTGGTGGTTTTGATAATTCTTTTGATTTACTTTGTTTTAAATCAGTTTCCGTTGTATTTGATTTTGTTTCAAAAACCGCTGGTTTCTGCGGATTTGTCATAGTTTGTGTCATATCATTAATTAAATTTGCTAATTTATGTTCATCAACATCATTTTTATTAGAATTAAATAAATTATTTAGTTCATTTGATGAAAAAATCGAATTTGATTTTTGATAAGATAACTTTTTACTATCATCCTCTTTTGCGTAATCATTGTTTTTGAAATCTCTTTCGGTTTCTCCAATCCCTGCGATAGTCGCGTCAACTCCCAAAGTTGCGCTTCCATGATACTTTCCTTCTTTTTTTTTACCTCTCTTTCAAGTTTTTTATCTTGGTGGTAAATAACAATCATATTTCGTTCTTCAACAAAATTTTGTAAAGACTCAACATCAAATAATGATGATTCAATAAACAATAAACCAATAAACATTAATGCTGCTAATATTAATACTGCTACTTTTCCATAAATTAATGCTGCAATAATTAATGTAACAAATATTATTTTAATATATGGTTTTGCAATTAATTGTCCTTTTTTAACACGATGCAGTTGAACTGATACTAGTGTAATAACTAATAATGCAACAAAAATTGTTAAAGCAATAATTGTGTATCCTCAAATATCTCCTGTCAAATAACTTAAAATTTGTTCTTGTTTAAAAATTGATGTTTGAAAAATATCATTCATTAAATTTAAAATTGATGGAAGCGCAACAGATTGTATTACCAAAAAGTTTAAAATAGCAGTAAAAATTTGAACTATCGCTCCAATTATAATTATACTTCACCCTAATGTTACTAAAAACACAAACATTTTAATTATCCTCCTCTATCTACTTTCCACCGCGCATAGCTCAATAATCAAAGCCAATTGTTTCATCATCCTCATCTTTTGTTTCAACAGAAGCAAAATCTGACATTGGATGATAAGAATCAACTGCTTTTTTTTGTTGGTTTTTTAGTAACGACATTATCATTTTTAATAATATATCGTTTGTTATAAGCACTAACTTCATGCGCAACCAATTGGTCTGTTGCATAATTGCCATACATCTGTTTAACATAAGTTTCAATTAAAAGTGGATTTAATCCAGCAATAAATTTAAACTGTAAAGTTCCTTTAAAAATAGCTTGTACTAAGCTAAATATTTGTTTAAATTTAACATATCCCACTAAATCAATATTATTAAAAATTACTACAATATTTTCTTTGATGTCATAAGCACGTAAAATTTCTTCAAATTCTCTTCTAATATACTCTAATGGATCATCAAATTCTAACTCATTAAAAATTACAATTGAATTAGAATCATTAACTTGTTCTAATGATTCACTTTGTTTTAAAGTTCGTGCAAATAATTTAACACGATCTCATAAAACTTTTTTATCCTCTAAACTAACTTTTGGTAGTCCCTTAATATTTTTTTAAGTAAAAAAATGGTGAAGCATATAATTCAATACGTAATAAATCAATATTAACAAGCGGCATTGAAAAAAAAGAAGTAGCAATTTCAGACATTGAATCACAATTTTCTTTATCCATAACTGTTAAGAAAAATTGCATTTCGTTATTTTTTTCTTTAAAAATTTTCATTAAATCACGAATAATTTCAAAACTTGATAATGTAATTCCATCAATCTTAAGTTCATCAGTTTTAATATTATGATTACTATTCTTTAAAAAGTCTCCTGTCAGTTCCCCATCTTCATTGTTACCTTGTAATAAATTTATATTTCGGCCATTACTTTTCATATTTATTGTATTTGTTTCATCAGTATTTAATTTCATATTTTTCATTCTTTTGAATGGATTGATGTACATCGCGTAGTTCTCCTGCTTCGTTTATTTATAGTGTAAATTGTAAATGCAAATGTAGCACTTTATTGAAAAAGAATAAAGTGCTTTTTATTTTGTAAAAAATACTTATATTTATTGGATTAATCGTTAGATAGTATCTTTTACACTTAATAAAATATGTTTTTTCAGAAAAATCCATCCTTTCTTTTCTTAAAAAATTTTGAATAATTGTTTTATTTAGTTGTTAGTTAATTGTTAAATATAATTACTAAAAAATATATTTAATAAACAAAGAATTAAAAAAGATAATGAGATAAAAAAAGATACTATCTAACGATTAATCCAAAATTCAATCTTTAAAACTTAATATTTTTTGATGCTTAAAGATGGATAACTCATCTATGGCGCGAAGCCTTAAAGAAAGTGTGAAAGCGATTGGATTTACTACTCCTATTTATTTCTTTAATTCTCGGCAAGATTAATCACTTGCGAAATGTCAGAGCATGTGTTTTTTGGCTTGTTTTCATAAAAAGTGCTGTTAAACCGAAAAAAAACAATATCGGACACTAAAAAAACAAGAGGGTTGGAACTCCAAAAGGTTATTTTCTTTATATAAAGTTGTGTAGGGATGGATGAAGCGTAATTAATAACTGGGTAAACTGTTTTTTTATTTCCGTATGGGGGTAAACTCTATCAAAATATCCTATCCGCCCCCGCTCACCTTCAAAGTGGAGCGGGCGGCGAAGTAATTAAATATTAAAATAAATTATTTACTAAATATCAAAATATTAACCAATAGAGGAATATTATGTTTTTTTTACAGAAAGGAAAATATTTGATGAAAAAATGAAATAAAAAAATTAAAAATAAATTACAAGAATTAATGATACGAGCTTATCTGGTAACAGTAAATGATATTAATGATGAAATTTGAGCAACAAATAAAAAGAATTAAGGAGTATAGATAAATGACAGAATATAAAAGTAAATATATTAATAAAACTTGAAATGAAATAACAACATCATTTGATTGAGTTAATTGTCAACCTATTAATTGTCGTATTTCACATCATAAAAAGCATTATGATTTGCAATGTTTAGAATGAGCCAAAATGTACTTAAATTTATTTAAAAACAAGTGAGATGTTATTGTTTCATATATGCAATATTATAAAATTAACGATATTTTAGATTTAGCATCCGATGGATGAAAAATATTACAAATTGAAAAAAAATAAAACAAATAAATTAAAATATATTATTGCAATTGACCCTGCTGGAATTGGACAAACTGGTATTATTATTTATAATGTTTTGCAAAAGAAAATAATTAATAATATTACTTTTAATTCCAAAAATAAAGAAGAAGCAATAAATAATATGTATTTAATATTAAATGAGTTTAAAAATAAAATTTGTTCTTATTTAAATAAAGTTATTGTAATAATTGAAGATTATCAACTTCATAAGGGTTTAAAAATAAAAAATCCATTATCTACTCCTAAATTTATTGGTGGTTTAAAAGTTTTATGCAAATATCTATTTAATTTAAAATATATTTTACAATCACCAGTCATTAAGAAAAATTATATTTATAAAGGAAATATTAAAATGTCAGAGCACGAACACGATGTTTGAAAACATTTACAGTATTTTTAGCAAAAGGAGTTGAAAAAAATGGCACAAACAAAAAGTAATTTACCTAAAAAATCAATAACTAATAAACCTAAAATAAAAAAAGTTAATAAGTTAGAATTAACTGTTAGATTACATGAAAATCCGATTAAAACTAAGATTAAGGCACTGGTTGCTGGTGGTGTTGAAGTTGATGCTTGTTCGGCTAAATGTCAGTGAGAAGGATTAAATTACTCAACATTATCAATATATAACCCATCTATTTTAACTGAGTTTTTGAAATTAAAAAAAGATGATGAGATAAAAATTAAAGGCTCAGTATTTAATCAGTTAAATATAAAAACTAAACGCTATTTTTTATCTTTTAGAGTAGACAGTTTTGAAATTATACAAAAAGCGATTAGAAAAAGAACAAATACAAATATTAAAAAATAGGAGGAAAAACAATGGCATTAAAAAATGTAAAATATGTTCTTATTAATGAAAATAGTGAACCTATTAAAAATGAAGATGGTAGTTTAGATATTAAAACTGCTGAAATTATTTTAGAAAATACTGCTGAAGTTGAAGAATTTAATGCAATTAATTTAGAAAATAGTAATCAGCAAATCAACGAACTACAAACAAAAAATACTGAATTAACTTCACAAATTGAACAACAAACAATTCAATTAAAACAAATTGAAGTAATTGACTTTATTAATTCTTTAACTGATAATGAAGAATTTAAAAATGTTTTATTAAAGTCTTATGATATTACTGATGATATTGAAATCATTAAAACACAATTGCAAAGTGTTTATGATGAATTAATTAAGGTACAAACAGTTAATACTGGTGGCGTACCAAAAGTAGAAAACAAAGAAAACAATATTTTAGATACAGACAATGTATTTAATAAATAGAAAGAAGGAAGTAAATTATGGCACAAAACCCACAAAGAATTTTCGGAGATATTGCTAATCAAGCAACAAAACGAGATCGAGAAACATTTGAACAATGATATTTACAAACTTATCAACAAAAATTTAGTTGAGAAGCATTATTTGCATGAAAAGATGCAAGTAAATTTAGTTTAGCATATAAAAGAAAGAAAAATATTAAATATAATGAAGGTTCTGGTAAAGATGGGAAAGTATTTGATACTGATGATAAATTATTAAATTATTCAGAAGTAGAATTTGATGATGGAATTGTTGAATTAGATACAATTTTAACTTTTGCTCGTAAATTAGACCCTGTAGAAAGTGATTTTAACCCTAATCTTTGGGCTGCTGATATTGAACAAGCAATGGATACTGAGGTTGTTTATAAACGTAATAAAATTTTAGAAATTATTAATAAAGGAGTAGTTACAACCATTCAAGGCCAAAAAGCAGATGATACTAATGCTTTACAAATTCACGATGAAATTATGGATAAAATATATGAAAATGGATTTACCCCATCAGAAACAGTTGTCTTGGGTTCGGCTGATTTTATTCGTGGAATTCGTAATAAATTACAGTTACAACTTGGAGCAAATGACCAAATAAACAATGTAATTGAAACAAGCGGAGCAATGAAAACTGTTGAAGGAACAACATACTATATGGTTCCTAAAAAATTACCAATTATTAATAAAGATGGTTCAGAAGGAACAATTACTCTATTACCAGATGGTGTTAATGCAATTGCCTTTAAATTTAGTAAAAAATATGACCCTCTTATCTTACGCAAAAAAGACCATACTCCATTAAGAGTTGGTGCAGCTGCATTGGGTACTGGTATGGGTAATACTTTGATTATGGAAAGAGTTTTATATTTAGGTGGGGCAGTAGTTGAACCTAAGGGAATTATTAAACATATTGTTTCAAAAATTGATATTAGTAAAATTAATAAAATAGATAAACCAAATATTCATGTTACAGACCCAACAAAAGCAACAGCCGAACAGTTAAAATCACAATTTAAAGATGTTGTTTTAAAAGCAGTAAAAGCAGTAAATAGTTCTTTAACTGAAAGTGATTTTGATTACTTTATTGAAAGTAAAGGTGAAGACTGACCAATTAATATTACAAATGATAAAACTGTTGAAGTTCAAATTGAAGGTAAAAACAACGCTACTGGTCAAACAAATCCGATTGATGTTAAAATTAAAAATTCTTAATAGTACTAAAAAATAGTACTTTTTCGTTTGATAGATATGCCAATTAGAACATCTAAAACAGCTCTTATTTATGCTGTTAAAAAAATCCAACTAGATTGTCAATCCAACAACAAGAAAAAAATTTTGGTTTACAGTTATTAGAATTTTTAGGAATTCAAGTTTTAGCACTTGGTTTATCAGTTTTAACTGGTGGTATTGCTTCGGCTGTTGGACTTGGTGCGGGATTATTTAATTTTGCCGCAGCATTTATCTCATTTGGAGTAGAAACAGCAACCGATTTTGCCGTAAATCAAATATACGATAAATTAACATCAGAAGTGACAGTAAAAAGTACTGCCTTAAATTTGCTACCAGCAATTGGTGGTATTGAAAAATTAACGCGTGCTGCTCGAACAACTAAAATTTTAAAATTAGCGAAAGAAACTAAACTACTTGAAAAATTAGGTGTAATAACTGCTAATAATTTAGAAGATGTTGTAAGACAAGTTACAGGTAAAAAGATTTTATCTGATAAATTAATATTTGATTTTACAAAACAAGCTAATAATGAAACTTTATTATATACATTTGGTAAATTGGCCCGAAATGATTTTTATAAAGGTTTTAAAGTTTCTAATTTAGAAACAATTAATAATTTATTAAAAATTGAGAAAAATATTCAAAAAATAAGCCCTACATTAGTTCAAAAAATACCGCGCGTAAATGAAAAAAATGCTAATAAATTGTTATATGAATATGGATTAAATATTGATAAAATAAGCAAAATTAATACTAATGAGTGATATAACATTATGACTAATCTTCATAAAAAAGGTGTTGGTAAAAATCTACTATTAAATGCTAATTTAATGCGGAGCAGTAAAATATATAATAATAAATTATTAAATATTTTTTACCAAACACCAATTAAATTAAATAAAATTTTAAATCATTTAAACCCAAATTTTTATATTCAAAAAGTAACTAAAAAATTATTAGTCCCAATTGAAAAACAAATAATTACAATTAAACAAAAAGTAATTAATAAAATTACTGATAAAACTAAAAAAATATTCTCTAAATTTGAAACTAAAGCTATTAAAAAAGGCCAATTATTACCCTTTGCTTATGGTTCTGATGTTTTTTTAGCAGTAAAAATTGTTCCATTATCAGTTGCGGGAGAAGTTGCTTTAACAATATATTATAAAAATCCTAAATATGTCCCTATTGTCGTTATGACAACTTTAATCAAAGCAGAACAGTTTGTTTTGGCTCCTGAACCGTTTAAATTCTATATGAACAGTGAGTGGTTTATTGGTTGGGGATTTAAAAAAACAAGTTTGTTTAATTTAGTTTCTTTTGCCCCACTTGTTTATCAGCAAGTAGTAAAAGATAGTTTTAAAATATATCGGACAATTGCTAAGATATTAAAAATGCAAGAACAATTTAAAAATAACTTTAATAAATATAAATTGTTAAATACGCTAGAAGATAGTGCGGTTACTAGTTTGTTAGGTAATGGACTAGTATTTCAAGCATATAAACAACTCAGAACAAAACAAGATTTAAACAAAACAATTAAAACAAAAACATTACTAAATAGTAAAAAATTTATATTAAAGAAAATATATTTTAAAAAAAGTAAATGATAAGGAGATGATTAAATGTTAAATGAATTATGACAAAATGTTACTTTGGAAAATTATAATAATTTTATTCCAATGACAGGTAAAATTACACAAGTTCCAGTTCGTTATAATAAGTTCTTTAAAGGTGATGTAGAATTATGATTTAAAACATTTGCTTTAAGAGCCCAAAATATGATTAATTCTTACTTAAACTATCCATTTTCAAAACTAAAGTTTGAAACATTTAAAGATCCATTATTAAAGAAAATTTGTATTAATATGGTGTTTATTACCATTGAGCATTGAACATTTAACCGCATTCCAATTGAATTTTTTACTTCGGCAAATATGAGTGTTGGTGATATTAATTATTCATCGCAAAATGACCCTATGATTACTTAACAAGGTCTATTGCCTACCTATGCAAAATCATTGGCTAATTTAACAACTTTAAAGAAAATGTTTCGTACTTTTCAAGAAGAAGGTATTGATTTAACAATGATTGATTTAGAAGCATATTATACTCAATTAGAAGTTGATGCTTTATTAGATAAACTTGTTATAGAAAAAATTAAAGATGAAAAACTTGCAAAAATAAAAGAAGAAATTTTAGATGAATTAAAAAAATCAATTGTTATACCAAAAGTTCCAGATTGAGAAATTGTTGATACTAGTGATTTTAAAGTTGGACAAAAAGGATATACTATTCCTAATTTTGATAAAGAAAATTATATTTATAGAATTTGAGCCTCAGGAAAAAATATCAAAGGAGATTTAAAAAGTCAAGGGATGTTGCAAACAAGGCATAGTTTTAGACAAACAATAGGTGTTATATATGATCAAATAGGTGTTAATAGTGCATGTTTAGCATTATCTATTAATCCTGATGGATTGATTAATATTGGAGTTAATGGTCCAGCAACATTTAGACCTTTGGGATTTGTGTTTATTGAAAGAAAAAAGGTAAATTAGAAAGGAGATGTTATTATGTCAAAAGTAAATATTAAAGATGTAATTATGTTTTTGAAAATCTTTGGAGTTTCATCATTGTTTTTTATCGCAGGAATTATTATTTGTTTTATAGGAGAAAAAACATTAGGTATTTCTTGACCGGCATATGTTATTGTTTCAGCAATGCTTATCGGAGCTGGAATTATAGTTTTGATTATTGAAACAATTAGATTTATCAAAACACATAACAAAAAACAAAAAGAAGATAGTATTGAAGATGTTATTAAAAAAGAAGAAACAAAATAAAGGGGAAGTTATAAATGGGATTGTTACCAGCAAAAAAGAAAATAAAAAAAGATTATGATATTGATAGTTATTATCTTAATTTAGCATCAACTATTACTAATCGTAAAAATGTTACTGTTCAAAAACATAATGAGATTTTAAAAAAAAGAATTTGTGAAGATAATGCTAATTTTTTAAATCCACGAGATTTAGAAATTAGCATTTATAATCCACTTACTAATCAACAATTAGATACTAAATTAATTAATAACTTTTTAAAGATGCAAGACTTTACTAATAAAAATTGATATAACGAATATAAAATTAATAAGAATGGTAGGGGTGCATACTTTATTTTTGTTAATAATTCAAAACTTAATTTTATTACTATTAATTTTTACAATGACCAATATGATGAATTAGGTAATTTAGTATCTTGTACTTTTGATTATGACTCTTATATTAAAAATGACCAGAGTATTTTTATTACTGAAAAATTAGAGATTGATGCTGTAACTAAACAAGTTAAAGTTATTAGAAAGTTAAAAACACGATTATATAGTACTATTACCGACTTATATATTGATGATGCTAAATGAAATAACTATACAACTTTACAAAGAGAAGAAATATTACCACTTAATTTTATTTTAATTCAAATTATTCCTAATAACCCTAATTTTGAGCCTTCTGCTCGTTATGGTAAACAATTTGCTAGTATTTTAGATATTATTGCTGAAAAGATAATGTTAGATCCATTATTAAATAGTGGTAAATTTACTATTAATACTAACGGCGTGACTGGTGTAGTTGACCAAGAAATTAGTAAAATGCTAGCTTCATTTATTGAAAATGACTTGTTATTAGTTGAAGGAGACCCTGATAGTAATTTTCAACCAGTAGATTATATTGCGGGTAATTTTAAAGGTGAACAATTAACCAAAATATATGATTGATTATTAACTAATTACTATAAAATAAATCGCCATCATGTTCCCGCAATCGCCAAGGGAGCCCAACAAACACAAGCAGAAGTTGCGGGAGTAAATATTCAAACAAACGCATCATATGAACAAATGATATATATTAGAGAAATTAAATTAACTGAATTCATTATTAAGTTAATTAAATATGATAATGCGATTTTAAACAGTAGAACATTCAATATTAAAAATATTGATGAGTTAATTGTTGATGTTCGCTTACCAGTAAATGCTACTTTAAACAGACAATTAAAAAACAACGAAACTATTATCAATATGCCTAATGAAGAAGGAGAACAAGAATAATGTTAAAACCATCTGAAAAAATGTTAGCACAATTAGCGGAAAATGATGAACCAATTGACTATTCAATCGATAGTATTCCGTTAGATTTTGCTGCTCAATCGCAGTACAGCAACCCTGACTTAGAACAATTATTTACTGAAGACCGTGCAAGAACCTTATATATTTATAAAATTAATAATATTGTTAAGACAAAGCAAAAACCAATCTTAAATTACTCTCAAAATAGCGTTAAAATAGGTTTTATTGACAAAGATGAATATATTAAAATAACTGGTTATGAAATTAGTGATTTTAACTTTAAATTACAAATTCAACAAAATACCACAGTCCAAGATAATAGCACAAGTTATGTTATGATTGATGAAAAAGATATTTTAATTAATGATATTTCAAAACAAGACAAAGAATTTTTAGAATCCTATGACTTAAAAATAGTATCTATTAATGAGCCAATTAGTGAAGATAACAAAAATGAATGTTATATCATTGAAGAATACAAAGGCCCTTATTCACCCGATGGTGTTAATATTATTAAATCTATGCATTTAGTTAAAATAACTGATTTTAAATGAAAAAACCAAAATAGTATTCATTTAGTATTACAAAAATCATTACCCGAAGACACAGTATTTACTGGGATTGAAATTAAATACCCTAAATCAATGTTATTTGGAAATATTAAGTGTTGAGGCAATGTTAATGGTGTTTATTCTTATCCATCATCAATAGTTGAAAACGCTAGTTTAGTACCTTTACTATCAATGCCAATTGAAACAAACCCTAATGTAAGAATATTTTAGTATTGATTTACTGAAAGTTTTTTACCATGAAGTATAGCCAAAAACTATATTCAAGGAAAAGATATTTTAGATTTGGTAAATAAAAATGGTTTAGAAAAAGTTTTATTAAATTATTTAACATATCGTTATAATTATGACCGTAAATTTCAAGGAGCAAAATACGATGAAAAAGGTAATCCTACCAATAAAGCGGCTGAACTGCGCCAAAAATTTGAAGGACAAGAACCAGAAGATGTAATTGATGGTTTATTTGAAAATTGAAAATTAGATAATTCCACATTTCTTAATGAAAATGTTGTCAAAAGATTTAAACAAATTATTTATATGTTATCAAATTATACATATAGCAAGTATGCAATTAATAAAGGCTATAATGATGATATTAAATTAATTGCTCCTTATTATTTTAAACTAATTTCAAAACCAAATAGATTAGAAGAAGGATATTTTTATTTTTCAGATTGTCAAGTACAAATATATTCATTATATTTTGATTTTATTGGTTCTAATCCACCAATTACAGTAAATTATTGAAAAGAAATTAAAGCACAAGAAAAACCATTTAATCAAGTGGATAATAAATGATATTTTGCTATATGGAAACCTAATAATTCTATTTATTGAAAAATATCAAAATTTAAACACGATACAAATAAAGGAAAAAAAATGAGGATTGAGATCCATTAAAACCATATTATATTGATCTCTTTTTATGGGTTTTTGAAACAAAAGAACAAGATTTATTAATAGATGATCAATCAGAAGGTAAAATAGAACGAATTTTTTGAAATGAAGATAAGGGACGAAATTTTAAAGCAGTTTATCGTTGAAATGGTGGTGGTGAACCTCTTAAACCTTTAATTGATTCAAGTACTGGAAAAATTATTGATTGAAATTTAAAACAACAAATAAATGTTAATAATAACAAAGATAATGAAATTAAAGTAAGTGTTAAAAACAAAGATATTTCAGAAAATCCTATTTATCGATTAGAAGCAAATTTTTTTAATTGATTATCCGTAACAAATGAATTAGAAACAAATAACATTCCTTCTCTTATTCCATCAGAAATTAAATTATCTGATGGTGAATATGGGAAATATTTAACTAATTTAATTGTTTCTAATGACAAAATAGAAAACTATTTAAATTATTTTTCTGAATGATATAAATTACTTTATTCTAAAATAGATTGAATTAGTACAATCGAAGATTTAATTGATTATAGTATTAAAATAACTTTTGATAAAAAACTATTTAATTTAAATCAAATTGAAATATCAGGTATATGAGGTTATGGTAATTATGAAATTACAATTTTTACTGAAAAAGAACAAATTAATATTAATAATTTACAACTATTTAATAAAAATAATGAAAAATTATCATTAATTATATTAGAAATATAAAAAGTCATTTATTAAAATGACTTTTTATTATTCATTAACTTTTACATTACCGGTTTTATCAATAATTAAATTAGGTACATTAGTATCTTCTAAATTTCAACGATAAACTGCTTTAAAATTTCGTCCCTTATCTTCATTTCAAAAAATTCGTTCTATTTTACCTTCTGATTGATCATCTATTAATAAATCTTGTTCTTTTGTTTCAAAAACCCATAAAAAGAGATCAATATAATATGGTTTTAATGGATCTCAATCCTCATTTTTTTTCCTTTATTTGTATCGTGTTTAAATTTTGATATTTTTCAATAAATAGAATTATTAGGTTTCCATATAGCAAAATATCATTTATTATCCACTTGATTAAATGGTTTTTCTTGATATGCTATTCATTCTAAAATACCATTTTTTGTTTTTATATTATTTTTTTCTTTTAGTTTATTTAATTGTTCCTCGATATATTGTGGTGTATTACAGGCAACTAAACTGGCTGTACTTGTTCCTATTAAAGTGATTGTTCCCAAAAGACTTAATATTTTTTTCATATTTTAATTATATTATACTATAGCCTATAGCTGCCATTAATTCTGGTTCTGTTATTTCTCAAATTGATGAAAAAATACTAATAGCTTTTTCACAAAATAATTGAAAAACATCTTCATGTATTAATACGCTACCGTTTTCTATTTGATTAAATAAAATATTAAAAATTTGTTCCCCCGTCATTGAAATTTCTGTAGTTTGATCTAGAATAAATTCACCTTCACTGTCTCTTCATGGATCTCTAACATAATAAGTATCTTCAAGTATATTTTCTTTATTTGGCTTGATTCCAACAATTAATGCAGAATGAGAAGCGTTATTAAATATTTGGCCATAATATTCTAAATCAAAAAAACCACCAAAAATAACAGGGACTTGTCTAGAAAGAGATTCCCATATTAAATGTCTTATCCACATTCTTTTTTCTATATCATTTAATCTATTTCAAAATAATCGAGTTAAATCAATTTCCTTTAAATTATATCCCAAACTTTCCTTAATTATCGGATTTGTGTTAAATAATTCAATTACATCTGATAACGAAACACCTTCATCATTTATGCTGTCTGAAAAAAAACTTGTAATTTCTTCTTGTTCCATTTCTTTAAGATCTTTATTATTAAGAATATTATTATCAAATATATTTTTTAAAATTGCAATAACACATCATAAATTAGCTATTTGAAATTGCATTGGTTTTTTCATGCTAGTTTTTCTTAAATCAATTAACACATCTTCTAATATTGGATATGTTATTTCTTGTCTTTTAACTCTATTTAAATTTTTTAAATTATTTGTTTGTTGATAATTAATATCAATATTTTTAATATTTTTTTTGATAGGGACTAGCGGCAATTGTTGTTGGTACAGCGCTTCCGCTAATTGTTAATACACTTAATAAACTTAAAAGTTTTTTCATTTTGTATAATTTCCTTTCTTTAATCTTGAAACTTTTTTCCAAGATCTATTGACATTATATATACAAGCGCTTTTAAATCTATTTTAGAAAGGAGATGAATTATAATGGTTATTATTTTGATTATATTGTACTAAATCTGGGCTCGCGGGATTTTCATAAGTTTTGCGAAAAATGCCTTAAAGTTTAAAAAAACTTTTGCCGCGCTTTTCAAAATACTTGGGAAAAATTCTAAGCGTTAAGCGAAGAATTTTATAAAGGTTCCCAAATTTATTTGAAAGAACCTCAAAATCTTTTTTAACTTGTCAGTCATTTTATCACAAAAATTTAAGAAAATCAACCGCTCGCCCAAAACATCAAAAAACTATATAATTAGCTTTGTATATAAAAGAAAGGATTTTTTAAAATGGATAAAACAAAGCATCATTTTACTTTTAAAGAAAGAGTAATGTTAAAAGATTTATTAGAACTTGATTCTTAAAAAAGAAAAAATGGTAAATCCAATATATCTAAAATAGAAAAAATATTGCATAAAAATCGCAATACAATTAGACGAGAAATAAAAAGGTTAAAAGATAATGAATATGACGCTAAATTAGCACAAGGAAATTATTTACAAAAACGACAAAAATGTTTTAAAAAATCATCATTATTGCTAAATATTTTAGAATGACTAGATGAAAAATATAACAAATTTCATAATTCACCAGAACAAATCTGTAAAAAATATGAAAAAGAGTTTGGTATTAAATTTCCAGTATGTTTTAAAACTTTATATAAATATATTCATTTGGGATTTTTAAATTTCAAGAAATATAATTTGTATTTTCATGGTAGAAAATATAAAACAAAAAATAGGATTGATAATCGCGGTAAAATAAGAAATTTTAGAACTATTGAAGAAGCAAAACATGATAAATATGAATTTGGTTGATTTCAAATGGACACTATGGTTGGAAAAAATAATGGTGTTTGTTTAGTTTTAATCGAAGAATTAACCCAATTTAAAATCATTGAACCATTAAAAGAAAAAACAACAAAAGAAGTTACAAAGGCATTAAAACGAATTTTTTCTAACAGATTTTTCAAAGACAGATGCAAAGGAATTATTACTGATCAAGGTAAAGAATTTGCTGATTGAGAAAAAATTGAAAAAATAACAAATGCTAAAGTATATTTTTGTGATGCTGGAACTCCAACACAAAAACCAAAAGTTGAAAGAGCAATTCGTGATTTTAGACATTGATTTTCCAAAGGAATTGATTTAAGTATTTATTCAAGAAATTATTATCAAGAAGTTGCTAATATAATAAACTCTAAACTTAAAAAATCTTTACATTGACTATCTTCAAAAGAAGTTTTTATACAAATGTTTAATTTTTAATATAATTACTTATAAAATTTTAATCATTTTATTTTTCAGTGTGCCAAAATTCATAAATTTAAAACAAAAATACTAAATTTTTTTAAAATAAATTATATTGAACATTTATTTTATTGGTGTTTATAATAAAATTAAGTAGGGTGTTACACTTCATAGTACAATTTACATAGTTAAATTATATCATATTTCTAAAAAAATTATAAAAAAAATTGCATTATGAAATGCAATTTGGTATGATATTATCCTTTTCTAAAATTAACCATTGTGCTCTTTCTTTAAATCCGCAAGTTCTTGTTCTAATTGTTTAATTCTTTCTTCCTTGTTTCCAAAGGGTGGATTGCTACCATCATCATCTTTTTTACGATAGTCCCTCATTATTTTTCTTGTCCCAATTCGAAGATTATCTTTATTCATAAAAAAATGCCCCATAAAGTAACCAATAACTCATACACCTAAAAATAAGATTGTAATTAAGAAAGCAACAGTATATTTTTTTTGGTTAATAATAAATAAAACAATAAAAATACATGTTAACAAAATTAAGATACATAAAACAACAACATTAATAATTCGATATCATGATCATTGTTTTTTATTTATTTTTTTTTGCCATTTTTTGCCTCCTTATCTAATAAATTCTTTTGTTAAAGAATTATAAATCTTTGAAGGACGATTATCTAAATAACCAACGTCAACAATAATATCAACATTAAATTTTTGAAGATCATTAAATTCTTTAGCATAATTTTGACCGCTAATATTTACACTTGTCCCATAAATTGGCCCAACCTTATTAATAATTTTTTTTAATCATTTTGATTTTGTAATTCTAATCCCAATTGTATTATCTTTTGTAATGTTATAAAGCTTATTAATATCATCTTTTATGTTACCAATTATAGTAATAGTTTCATTCTTTTTAAAGAGTTTTAAATCATCACGTGGCAAGTCAATAAAATTCTTCGCCATACGAACTGAACTAACAATAACTGATAAATACATTTTTTCTGATCGTCCTTTAACTTTAAAAATTCTCGCTTTTGCTACTGGTGAACTAATAATACACGTCATGCCATAAATAGTATCTGTTGGAACAATAATAATTTTTTCTGCTAAATAACCAGCAATAATCTCTTTGCGATCTTTTACAGTATATACTTTCATATATAATTAGCCTCCTTTCTTATGAACCCTTTGAATTTGATTTAATTTGTTCATTGCTAATATGATTACTTTTAATTTTTGAAATATGTGAAAGAGCAATAATTGATAAAACAGTAATGAAAGCAGATAATAGAATACCACTTGCTAATAATTCATTTCCTTGTAATCAAAAGTAATCTAAATGTGTTGTTTTAAAAAGTGGCTCCATTACTGTTTCTTTAAAATTATCACTTTGACTATTCCAATAATCAACTGCTTTTGTTAATTCATATTGAGAAACCAGAAACATTACTAGTGAAGTCCCAGTTACAATTAAAAAACTAACATAAAAACTAATAAAACCTTTTTTAGTTAAATTTGGTTTTTTCAACATTACAAAAGTAAATGCAAATAACATTGAAATAATTAAAGCAGAAGAAACAATTGGTACAACACTAATAAAAATTCCTGACCCGGGCATATTCATTGTCATCTCAAAATAATCAATATTTGGTTGATCTAAAATACTAGTTGTATTCGGTATAATAGCATTAATTGTTAATTGTGGATAAAAGTAAGAAAATAAAAAAAACCGGTTTGCATCAGTAAAACTACTGCCAATAATAATTGTATAAACAAATTGGGGAATAAAAACCATACTTGAAAAAAAAACGACTCATAGTGAAATATTAAATTCATTTGGAATTAAATATAGACTAATAAACTTTTTAAGACGACTTTGATTAAATGTATCTTTTAAAACAAATAATTCTTCTTTTTTAGTTGGATTAATATTATCATTTAATAATCATTCTAATTTAAAACTAACTTTCAACATAATAAAAATAATAAAAATCATTTGTAATCCTGTAATTCATCAAATAGCATTAAGACCAATTCATGTTAATGGATATTTATTGTTTGTTCCAGGCCCTGTTGCTAAATTAATTAATGCTTTAACAATTGCATCTCGATTTGGAATATCTTTATGAATCATATCTTGAATATTTTTAACAAACTTAGGACCAGTATAACCACCTCTTAAAGAACGACATCACTCTGTAAAAAAATCATAATAATATTCTGCAAGTGAAAATAATAAACAAGCACTAAATAAAAAAGAGATAATAAAAACTGTTCCAATTAACAACATTCTATTATTAAAATTAACTGTTCGTTTTTGATGATGAATGTAAAAAACACTACTAATAATGGCACCTGCTAATGTTCCTAATGCAATATATGGCAAACCAAAGATTAAAAATTCATTTGGTAGATTAGGTGTTGTAAATGTTGTTAACACATCATTAGGTACTGTTGCAATAAAATTAAAGTATTTTTTTAAAAGTTGATCACTATGTGATACATATATAAAAGTAAAATATGGGACCATAATAAATAAAACTAATAAAAAAGCAATACTAATAATGCGAGTTCTTTTAATATTTTTAAGTTTATCTTCCATATCCTGCACCTCACACTTAAGTTTCTTTTATTTTATTACAAAATATTAATAAATAACATTCGTCATTTTTTATTTATATCTTTTTGAAAATAATATTTCTGATTTGGAAAATATTCTTTTACTAATTTTTCTAAATCTTTTTTTTGGTTATAACCATGTTCAAAACATAAAATGCCATTTTTTTTAACAACCTTTTGTCAATTTTGAAAAATTTCTCGATAAAAATATAGGCCATCAATATCACCAAACAAAGCAACATGTGGCTCATAATTTTTAACACGATTACTAATATTTTGATTCTTTGGAATATAAGGTGGATTACAAACTAGCAGATCAGCTTTAATCTTATTTTTAATAAATGGTTCTAGCATATCACCTTCCAATAATTTAACATTTTTGCAATTTAACTGCTTAATATTTCTTTTTGCTACTTTTAATGCTTCAGTTGAAATATCACTAGCATAAATTGTTAAACTTGGATTTTCTAAGCCTAAACTAATTGCAATTGCTCCGCTCCCAGTTCCAATATCAATTAAAGTTAATGGTTTATCACCATTATTAAGCAATATTTCATCAATTATAATATTAATATTATCAACTAATTCTTCTGTTTCATAGCGAGGAATTAAAACATTATAATCAACATAAAAATCATATCCATAAAAATTTTGTAAATTAGTAATATGTTGGATTGGTTTTCCATTACGATATGCCATTAACTGTTGTCAATAATCATCAATCTTAAAATTAATTTTATCATTTTGAATTGCATATAATTTTGCTAATGAAGTTTTCATAAAAAATGCTATTAAAATTTTAATATCGACAAGATAATTAGCATTATTCGAGTCTTTCAAATAATCTTCTGACTTTTGAATTAATTCATTAACTGTCATTAGTTTCCTTCCATTTTTAATCTTTGTTCTTCATTAATTAATGCTACTACAATTTCATCTAAATTACCTTCCATAATTTGGTCTAATTTTTGTAGTGTTAAATTAATACGATGATCAGTAACCCGATTCTGAGGATAATTATATGTTCGAATTTTTTCACTCCGGTCGCCTGTTCCTACTGCATCTTTTCTTAATGTTCCACGCTCTTCATTAATTTTACGTTGCTGTTCTTCATATAATTTACTTCGTAAATGTTGCATTGCTAATGCCTTATTTTCATGTTGACTACGGCCATCTTGGGAAGTTACAACAACTCCTGTTGGTAAATGAGTAATTCGAACAGCTGAATCAGTTGTATTAACATGTTGTCCCCCTGCTCCTGAAGCACGGTAAGTATCAATTTTTAAATCAGCAGTTTTAATTTCAAAATCAACTTCTTCAATTTCTGGTAAAACAGCAACGGTTGCTGTTGATGTATGTACTCGCCCTTTACTTTCTGTTTTTGGAATTCGTTGAACACGATGTGCTCCTGATTCAAATTTCATTTTTGAATAAACACGATCTCCTTTAACCATAAAGGAAATTGTAGAAAAGCCACCTGCTTCTGATTCATTTGCTTCAATTAATTCTACTTTTCAATGTTGTTGTTCTGCATATTTTATATACATTCGATATAAATCACCAGCAAAAATGTTTCCTTCATCACCACCTGCTGCTCCACGAATTTCAAAAATAACATTCTTATCATCATTAGGATCTTTTGGCAATAACATTACTTTTAACTCTGCTGTAAGTTGTTTTTTTCTTATTTCTAAGGTTTTTAATTCTTCTTTTGCTAATTCAATTAACTCATAATCCTTTTCTGTCTCTAAAATTAATTTTGCTTCATTAATATTATTTAAAACATTTTTATAATTTAAGTATAAAGCAACGGTTTCCTCTAATTGTGCTTGTTCTTTTGCTAAACTAGTTAACTTTTTTACATCATTAACTATTTCTGGTTTTGTTAATTCTTCATTAATTAAATTTCACCGCTTTAACATTGTTTCTAATCGTTCAATTGTTTTTTGATTCATTTGCTTCACCTCTTTTTTAGACACTTAACAATTATAATATATTTTAAATAATAATGATTAATTTAATTCATTATAATAAAAAAATCATAATAATTAATGACTTTTTACTGATTTGAAATTAATGTTTGAAATTTTGGCAAATTTTTTAATTGGTCAACTAAAGTTAAACGATATTCACAACTTTCAAATGTTTTTTTAATGGGATGTTTATGAATAATTTTTTGGCTAATTTTAAAAACATTACCATTAACAATCACATTGTCATTTTCCTTAATTAATAAGTCTTCTAAAATTATTATTTTGGAATTAATTGGCAAATTTTCAATAAAATGAGCTTTAATTTTTTTTATATTTTTTGGCTTACTATTTATAATAAAATAAACTTCAGCATTTAATCCAATTTTTGTTAACATTTTTTCCTCCTACATTAGGATGTTACTTCATGACAATGACGACAGCGAGCTTCATATTTATCCTTTTCATCAATTAAAACAATTGGATCATAATAATTAGCTGGTTTCCCATTAATTAAACGTTGGGTTCTATTTGCTAAATTTCCACATTTAACACAAATTGCATGCAATTTCTTAACCTCTTCTGCTCGTGTCATTAATTGTTCAACATTAATAAAAGCTTCACCTCGAAAATCTTTATCTAAACCATTAACAATAACAATAATTCCTTTTTCTGCTAAAGAATCAGCAAGTTTAACAATATTATTATCAAAAAATTGGACTTCATCAATCCCAACAAAATTTGTTGTTGGTTTAAGGTTTGTTAATAACTCTTCAGAATTCTTAACTGATATTACTTCAACTGCTTTTTTGCTATGACTAACAACTTGGTTTTCACTATAACGATTATCAATTGTTGGTTTAAAAACTTGAATTTCAAATTTAGCATAACCTAGGCGAACTAAGCGGCGAATAAACTCTTCGGTTTTTCCAGCAAACATACAACCAGTGATAACTTCTATTCAGTCTATTTGAGCTTTACTATTTTAAAAATACATTCTTAACCTCCCATATATTTAATGTTATTTTTAATTACAAAACTTAAGTCTTTTAAAACTCGTTCTAAATCTTCTCACTGATAAATTTTTGCACCGCTTGCTAACTGATGACCACCACCACAGTACTTTTCTGCTACTTTATTAATAATATAAGTATTACTACGAATGCTAAGGTTTATATAACCCTCTGCTTTATTTTCAATTACTCACATTCAAATTTTAAATTCTTTAATATTACTCATAATATTAACCCATGGTTTAACAGTCTCATAACTCATATTATGTTCTTTTAACATTTCGTCAGTTATCTTAACATAACTAATTTCTTTATTATAAATAACTACTTGCGATAACAAATAATTTTTAAAGCGTACATTAACTCATGATTTTTCATATAAATTTTGATAAATTGATTGCAAATCAAAACCTGTCGCAACTAATTGCCCTGCTAACATAAAAGTATTGTGGCAAGTTTTACTATACATAAAACGATTTGAATCTGTTACAATTCCAGTAAAAATTAATTTGGCTGCCTCTGGTGTTACTATTAATTTTGATGTTAAAACTAACTCAGCAATCATTTCTGAAACTGCAATTTTAGTTTCATCAATTCATTGTATATCACCAAATGGCGTATCATTAGGATGATGATCAATTTTAATAACTTCTTTTGCTTTCTGCCAATATTTACTATCAATTCGTTCAATGTTCGCTGTATCAGTCACAATTACTAACGCATCTTTATAATCTTCTGTTTGAAGAAGATCAGGTGTTGCTAAAAAGGCTAAAAAATCATTTGGTTCACCATCAACTAATACCCTCTTATTTGGAAAATTATCTTTAATGAATTGTGCTAATCCAAATGCTGAACCATATGCATCACCATCTGGTGAAATATGACGTAAACAAATAATTGTCTTATAATCTTTAATTTTTTGTAAAATAATTCCTTTTAAATCTTGCATTTGTTTTCCTCACTTATATGTTAGCAACTAAATTATTGTTAACTTTATCATAAACTAATAATGCATTCTTTTCAAAATATATTTTTGTTGTTTTTTTTAAATTTAGTTCTTTTTCTGACACTAAAATTTTAAAAATAACTTCATCATTAACTTCAAAAAAGCAAACAATTGATTTAAAGACTTTTTTAATTGACTTAACATGTCCTTTATATAATAAATGTAAATCTTTGTTAAATTCCTTTGTCTTTTGGAATGAGATTAAGTTTGGATTAACTGCTAAATAATATTCTTTTTGATCAATTAATTTAGTTCCTTTAGGTAATTTAATCTTAATTTTTTCATTTTCTAAAACATTTTCTGTTATAGAATATTTCATGCTAAAAACATTTTCTGAACTATTATACATTATTTGATATAAATTAATTGTATTAGGTAAAAATTCAGCATGATTTTTTGACATCAATTTGTAATTATTATCCTTATCAAAAAATAATAATTGTGTAACATAATTTTTAATATTCTCAATGTTCTTTGTTAAAACTAAAAAAATTAACTGTGGATTATAGTTTTTTAAACTAAGTAAAATTTCATTTAATTCATTTGCTTCATTATGAGTTAAATTGTCAAAAGTATTATGTAAAATAATTAATTCTTTCTTACTTAAAATGGCATTAATCAATCTAATTTTAGTATGATCAAAACTACTTAAATTTTTAGTAAGTTTAAATCAATTCATTTTAATATTTAAATTACTCATTAATTTTTTAACTTCTTCAAAAGCTTGATTATAAACTGTTACAACTTTTTCATTTGCTTCTTCAATAGTAAGTGAATTATCTTTTTCACGAGTTTCTAATGTATTATTTAATAATTCCAAATGATATTTATGAAAATATTCTAAAACTTTTCCCTTAATAATTGTTGCTTCATCTGGTAATAAATTTGCAATTAATTGTTCTTGTTTTTGATTATAGTTAAATCATTGATCTTCTGATAATTTTGTTCAAGTAATTATATTTGAGGAATTACTTTTATTTAAAATTCCTTTAATAACACTCTTATGTTTACTATCTTTTAAAACCATATTTATAACATTAAGACGATATTTTTTTAATGCTTTTCGTGCTTTAATTAAAAGATAACGTTCATATGTAATTTCAGTCTGCAATATTTTTAAATACTTTTTACAAACTAATTTTGCCCCAATAAAACCAAAACTTTTTTCTTTAAGTTTTCTTTTTTTAGAAATTTCATAACAATCACACAAATAATCTAAGTCAGAAATATAATAAATTTTATCTCATAAAGCTTGTAAAAATGCAAGATAACCTTCATATACACGAATTTCTTCTCTTTTATAAGTATAAGTATGTAAACTTTGAATAAAAATTGAATCTTTATCATCATCTAAAATTTTACTAATTTTTTTTTATGGAATTCACTAATTTGAGTTAAATAAGTCTCAATTCATTCTTCTTTAATATGAATTGAATTATTAAAATATTCATTAATGATTTTATCTATTTTTAATATTAAATCTTGTTTATTTAAATCATTACCAGTAAAAACTAAATTTTTATAAAAATATTTATTTTTATTATATTTTAATGAACTATCATGTAAAAATTTTGGCGTTTTTAAAATATGATAAGCCAAACGTAATTTTGTTGGTAAAAAAGCTAATCTTAATGGGCCGGGTGATACATAACCAATTCTACGTTCTTTTGGTAATAAAGTTGTGATATTTCTATTGTTTAAATAAATCTTTCCATTACGTGGTTTTTTCTTTCCCAATAACAATTTTAAAAAATATAATTGTGAAAACTTATTTTCAAAATGAGTCCCCAAAACTTCTTGACTATCAACACTAAAATTTAAATCACTAAAAATAATTTTTTTATATCGTTTATACTTTAAATTATTAATTTTCAATCCCATTAAAATACCACGCTCCCAATTAATTTTATTATACCCAAATAAAAATAATAAAAAATAGTTATTGTTAAGTTAAACTTATATTTCCGCTAATTTTTGAAAAATTATGTTTCTAATTTAATAAAATTACATCACAAAATATCAAAAAAACCTTTATCTTAAAAAGATAAAGGTTTACCAATTATTCTGCTTTTTGTTCATCAGATTTTGGTTTCGCTGTTTTTTTGTTAAGTTCTTTTTGTGCTTTTGATGCTTTTTCTGTTTGTTTTACTAACTCTTCTTTTTTATTAAATTTAGATTTAAATCGTTCAACACGTCCAGCTGCATTAGCAAACTGTTGACTTCCTGTATAGAAGGGATGGCATGAAGAACAAGTATCAACTTTTAATTCTTCTCCTTTAGTAGAACCACTTATGTACTCAGTTCCACAAGTTGTACACATAATTTTAGTATCAAAATATTTTGGATGGATTCCTTCTCTTGCCATATAACTCACCTCACTTTTAATAATATGACTGCATATTATTTGCACGTAAATAATGATAACACATATTTAAACAAAAACAAAGATTATTAAATAATCTTTGCAAATTCATTAAAATCAATTCTAACACGTGGCATTGTTGCTTTATCATCATCTTCATCATAGTATCCTAACGCTAAAGCTAAGACTGTATGATATTTTCCTTAATCAAACGTACAATGTTTTGCTAATAACTCATCACATTTTTTTGCATCAAAACCACCCATAATAGTAGTTCCTATTCTTAAATCAGCAGCTTGAATTGTAATAAAACTAGTTACAATATGAGCTTGTTCTGAAACAAATGCAGAAAGATGTTCTTTTTGTTGCAAAAAAGTTTGATATTTTTTAATTGCTTTTTCTAAATCATCTGCTTGATTAATAACTCGTTCTAAGCGTTTTGTTAAAAATTCAGTTGAAACTAAATAAGATGGATTAGTACCCGTAATAAGCATTATACAACTAGCATTTTTGACTTTTTCTTGATTTCAACCAAGCATTGCTTCATCAGCAAATTTCTTTTTTAATTCTTGATTTGTAATACTAACAACATTAGTTACTTCAATTCCTAATGAACAAGGTACTAAGCGCGCCCTGCTTCAAGTATTACTGTTAAATCTTCTTGATTAATTACTTTTTTACTATTATATTTTTTAATAGTTTTTCGTCAATTAATTGCATTTTTACTGTCATTTAATATTATTATCTCCTTTAATTTTTATTACTCATTAATTTTTGTCAAAGCAACGTTTAATACATCAACACTTTTTGCAAAAGGAGGTGAATATGGTAGATCTAAATACTCAATTTCACCAATTTTAGTTTTTGTTCAAATAATTGGGATTAAAGCATTGATTCTTAAACTAGCTTTATTATAACCAAAAATTTGTGCACCAACAATAATTTTAGCTTTTTGGTCATAAATAATTTTAATTGTTATTGACTTCGCATCAGCAACATAGTGTGTGTGATCTGTTCCATTTACAACGACCTCTTTCACATTAAAACCATTCAAAATTGCTTGTTCTTTTGTATATCCTGTTCGAGCAATTTCACTTTCGAAAACCTGCATAATACTTGTTCCAATTCCACCAGGAAAATGATCTTTCTTTCCCGCTAAAATATTACCTAGAACCTTACCATTTTTGGCTGCAATTGTTGCTAACGACATATAATTTAATTTATTATCAATAATATTTTTTGTCATCACACAATCACCTACAGCATAAACATCTTTAATATTTGTTTCAAATTGGTTATTCACTAAAATTGCCCCAAATTCATTCATTTTTAAATCTGTTGTTTTTAAAAAATTAGTTGCCGGAGTAACCCCAATTGCAACTAATACTAAATCTGTTGCAATTTCTTCTTCCGGTGATAATTTAATTTTTGTTACCTTATTATTTTCAACAACAAGTTCTGTTACTTTGGTATTTGTTTTAATTTTAATTCCTTTTTTTTCTAAATCATTTGCTAATAAATGTGCAATATCTTCGTCAAGCAATTTTCGTGAAATTCATTTGTCAGCTTCAATTAACGTAATTTTTTTTCTTGCCAAGCCAAAACTTTCACAAAATTCTAATCCAATAAAACCTCCGCCAATAATAGTAACATTTTTTTCTTTTTTTAAACGTGAACGTAATTCAATGGCAGCTTCCAAGGTTGTCCCTGTAAAAACATTTACAGCGTCTTCTCCTGCTAGATTTAAACGACGTGGTGTTGCTCCAACACTAATAATTAATTTGTCATAATTATCAATAAATTCTTGGTTTGTATTATAGTTAATTCCGTAAATAGTTTTTGTTTTAAAATCAACGCGTGTTATTTCACAACTAGTTTTAACAAGAATCCCCCGATTTTGAAATTCTTCAACAGTTCGTGCAATCATTATTTCTGCATTGTCAAAATGTTTTCCAACATAATAAGGAATTCCACAAGCTCCTAATGATGGATATTTAAACTTTTGATAAGCAATAATTTCAACATCATTTTTTAACATACGTTTTAATTTACTTGCTGCTGTCATGCCAGCTGTTGAACCACCAATTACTATTACTTTCATATTTTTCAACTTTCTTTCTTCTATAGTAATATTATAACCTTAGATTATTAAAATAAAAATAAAGGACTAAGCCTTTATTCTTTGTTTTTTCTTTTTTCCCGTTTTCGTTTTTTTCGCAATCTTGACCATTTAAAAAGAATTAAGTCTTTATTTTCTAATGAATTAGTTAACTGAGCAGCAATTGTTGTTGCTTGTAATCCCCCCGCAACATTGACAGCTGTTCGTCCCATATCAAATAAACCATCTAGAGCACCAATAATTGCATAAACTGGCACATACAATGTTCCTAATCCAATTCCTCCTAAAACACCAGCAGTAACAACACTTGCTGTCCCTGGCACACCAGCAATTCCTAACGATGCAATAACTACTACCAATAAAACAATAAAGAAATTAGCAACAGTTAAATCATATAAACCAGCTGTTGAAATAAAAGAAACAATAATTCCTGCTTGTACACCTGCACAAGCAGTTAACCCCATTGTTGTGGTTAAAGGAGCAGATATTCCAACAAGATTCTCTTTTACTTTTATATCATCTTTTAAAACTTCCATTGTTACGGGTAAGGTTGCATTAGAAGATTGAGTTGTAAAACCCTGAATTACCGGTTTGATAGCAAACTTCCATCATTTAAATGGATTTACTCCTGATAATGTTAATAATAATGAATGCCAAATTAAAGCAATGATTAAACATAAATAACCAACTCCTACAATAATTCCAATGTGTGCTAAGTATCCAATTGGTCGTGAAATAATAGCATAAGTTATCATTGACATTACAGCATATGGCATTAATTTAATAATAAACATTAAACATGACATAATAACTGTTCATCAACGGTCAAAACCATCACGAATCTTTTGCATATCTTCTGGATGTCGCTTAGTTGATTTTTTAACAGCTAACCCAATTAAACCAGCAATTACCATTACGGGAATAATTGTTGCTAAAAGAAATGGCTGTACAAAATTAGACGGAACATAATTTCAAATAATTTCTGGCAATGGCTTTGATGCATCTTTTTCATAATTGCCACTTCCGGAAATTATAAATCCACTACCAATATTAAATGCAATCCCAATAAATAATGTAATAATAAACATTGCTGCAACATTTAATAATAAAATAGTAATTGTAATAATTGTTCCTCTTCGTGAAGATGCATCTTTTCCTGGTTTTGAAACAGCTCTTGCAATTGCTAAAAATACAACAGGAACAGTCATTAATAAAATTGCATTTAAGAAAATCATTCTAAATAAATTAACTCAAATTGAAAACTCATGTACTCATAAAACATAAATATTATTTGGAATAGTTTTATCCGGATTATTTGGATCTGGAATCTCTGGATTAATCATTGACCCTGATGGTTCCGTTGCATTATATGGGAAACCATTAATTGCTTGAATAATAATCCCAAAAATTAAACCAATTACTAACCCTAATAAAACACGAAAAATAAATCGCATTTTTGTTCTTTTAATTCAAAATCATAATAAAAACATCATTCCAAAGAAAAAAAGAATACTAATAAGTGATTGTCAAGTTGAAATTGATAAAAAATCATGCAATGGATTACTATTGTCTGAACTGAGTAATAAATTAAAATGCATTTGTTATACCTTTCTTGGAATAAATTGATAGTTTAATAATACATTTCAAACTATCATTAACAACAAAAGGATAAAATATTTAAAAATAAAATTAATTATTTATGCTGTTTTTTTAATTTCTTTTTTTGTTGTTTTGTCGCTAATTGTGCAAAAACCTCTGCTTTTATTAAAGTTTGTTCTTCTTTTGTCAAATAATTTAATGTACTAGTATTTTTTTTATATTCTTTAACACTATCAATATGATTCATTACTTCATAAATTACTTTTATCTTGAATGTCCAATATTTTATTTTTAAAAAACGATAATAGGTTCCTACTAACCCTATTGTAGCAAAAATAATAACTCAAATAAATAAAATTACCATATTTTTAATAATTTCAATTTGATATTCACTAATCCCTACAGTTGTTGGCAATGATAAACCATATATTATTGCTCCAATATTATGCAATCCATAGCGGAAGGGTGTTATATACGATAAAATATCAAAGAATTTTCCTTGCATAAAGGAAGGAAAAGTTCCTCAACCTGCTGATAAATTAATAATTAAGTAAACAACAGCAATAAAACGAGCCAACATTTCATCAGGAACTGCTAATCAAATTGAACAAATAATAATATTAAAAATTGATCCTAAAAATAAGAGCCATAGCCACAGTCAAACATAAACTGGCTCAATTTCGCCAAATCCTAAAATTAATAAGGAAAGCATCATTAATGTTACTTGAATCCAAGATGTTAATAACATTAATAACAATTTACTAAAATAGTGTTGGTAAAACAAAGTATTTTTCGTTCTTCCTTTACGGTCATACACAAATGTTTGCGTTAAAGCTCCAACTCAAATACCAATTAACATAAATAATTCACTTAAGCCAATTCCATACTAGTTATATTCATGGCCTTGCACATTATATGGAATATCAATTATATTACCAACATCCTTTAAATGTTTCCCTAACTCATCACTATTCGTAAAATATTTTTCTTTACTAACAACATTTTCTACACCAAAAATAAATGAAAGCATTCTTCCTTTTACAATTCCATAAACTTTTAATAATGAATTAATAATTTTTCCTTGTTCTGTAGTTAACTTCCCTTCCGTTACTAATTTATTTGTTTCATCTATTAAATTTCTTGTATTAATTTTTTCAATATATTCTTGATAAACAGTGCGGTTAACTGAACCATCTGGATTAGCTAAAATTGTATAAATCATTGGTAAAATTAATTGTGGAACTGCTTCGCGAACAAAACTTTCTCGTAAATTTGTAAATGTTGTCGCAAAATAACCAATTAAAAAATTTTGTTTATAAGTAGCCCAAAGATTAGTTGGATTATTTATTATTCATGTAATATCTGTCAAAAACTGGTCAGCATCTAAAATATTGCTCCCAATGTTGCGTAAAATACTAATTAAATGGCTTGAATAATGTTCTGGAATTCGTAATTGTACTCAATATTTATCAGTTGGATTAAAATCAGTTGCTTCATTTTTCAAATAATTTAATTTTAAAGTAATACTACTAATATTAATTTTAACATTATCATTTTCCTTATCATAATAATGTGGCCCCACAATAGCATTATCACTAATACTTGTATAACGTGCAATTTCATTTTCTTTAACGGTTGCTAAGCAAGTTGTTTCATCTTTTGCTGTTAAATAACGAACTTCTGTTGCATTAGCAATTGATTGATCCTTATCATTTTTGGGTTTATAAATCACACATAAATTAGCATCACGATTAACAATTGCCATTGGAATTTGGTCAGTTTTAAGAAATGGATTTTAAAAAGCTCAAACACAAAAGAAGCCATATAAAAATGGCACAATACAAATTGCAATAAATTTTATAATGCGAGTTTTATCTTTAACTGTTTGTTGATGCCATTCTTTTTTAAAAACTTCTTTAAAAGTTGGTATTTTTTTTTTTTTTTTTGGTATCCATAACTGTTTTCCTTAATTATCTTTACATAATACTATCCCGGTCCGTTTCTTCTACTTCAACAGTAAAAGTTTTTGCTTTTTTTTAATTCGATATAAATATTTTGGATCTTTTGTTGCTTCAAATTTTGCTTGCATTTTATCAATCTTTTTAAGTTGCTGCTTTTCAAAAATATTTTGTTGATCAATTAAAATTTGTTTTTTTTTTATTTCTTCAACTTCTTGATTTGATACTCTTCTTAAAGTAGAATTAATATTTTTCTGAATTGAAATTTTTCTTTCAAATAAAACAGTTTGTAAAACTTTTAATTTGAAAGTTCCATATAATTCTTTTTGCCGTCATAAATAAGTTAGTCCTAAACTAATTATTAATAAAATTGGAATTCAAATTAATAAAATGCCAGCATTTTGTAAAATTTCCGTTTGATATTGTACTAAAGAACCTTCACCTGTCCCAATGCCATAAATAATATTTCCCATTCCATGAATTGCATATTTAAACGGTGTAATAAACGAAATAAAATGGAAGAATGTTCCTTGCATAAAGGCTGGGAAAGTTCCCCAACCTGCCGTTAAATTTAAAATTAAATAAATAACAATTAAATATTTTCCAACATCCCCATCACTTGGAGCAAATCATATTGCATGTTCAATGATTGTAAAATTAATACTACAAAATAATAATCAGGCATACAATAAACCAAAACTAATTCCCAAGCGACTGTAACCCAATGCCGCTAATGAAAGTGCAAGAATTGTGGTTTGAAGTACTGTTGTAATTAACATTAGTAACAATTTTGAAAAATAGTGTTGATATCAACGAACTCGTTTTGTTCGACAAGTACGGTCAAAAATAAATGTTTGCATTAAAACACCAACTCACGTTGCAATCGCTATAAAAAATTCACCTAAACCAATTCCATATTTCCCCATATTGGTAACCTTGAATATGAACTGGAACTTGAAAAATTGATGAATTTAAATTTGCTCAATCACGAATTACTTGTTGTGCTCTTGCACTATATTTTGGTCAAGTTATATGTTCATCCAAATTAGGAAAAATCTCACGAACAAAGCCATCAATAAATTGTTTCCCTTCGCTTTCAATTACTTCCAATGTTTTTTTAACAATTTCATAATATTGTGGATGATTTTTTTCAACATAGTCTAAGATTACTTTTCCAATTGAAGTATTAGGACCAATAATTAATAAAATTTTTTCTAAATAATTGCTAAAATCACGACCAGTTAAATAATATGTATTAGTTGATTCATCTCATTGCGCAAAAGCTCAAAACATTGAAATACCTAATACCTCTGGTAAGGCAGAATGAACCAAAGCAATTTTAATTTGGGTAAATGTATATAACACTTGTCCAGCTAAAAAATTTTGTTTATATGTTGATCAAAACTGAGGAATGTTTTCTATTAAATATTCTAAAGTTTTAATAACTTCTGTTGGGCTATGATTACCAATAGCACGCATTAATTTAAAAATATTTTCTGTAAAACCACTATTAACTTGCAATTGAGCCCAATATTTATCAGCTGGTTTAAACATAGTTTCATCACCATGCAAATAATTTAATTTAATGATCATACCATTTTGGTCTAATTCTAATGCTTTTGTATTAATATGGGACCGTTGCAAAGATACGGGTTGTTAGTTAAAAACAAGATATAATCTTGTTTTTTTCTTTTATGTATAGAAAATTTAATTTAAGGAGTTGAAATTATGCAAACAAAACATTATTTTATTTTGAGGTCCTTAGTAACTAAGTATGGAAAAGATAATGTTATTAATACTGTTAATAAGATAGTAACTAATAATGTAAAAGAAAATGAATAAATTATCCGCGTAATTTATTAGCGGTAATTTATTCAATATTGTTTATTTTTAAGCGTAGCGAACACGCGGAGCGTGCCGCGCAAGCTAAATTTTTAGGAGGAATTAAATTATGCCAGTATGGTTAACATGAATATTTAGTATTGTTATTATTTTAGGAATTCTTGCTTGAATTGGTTTATCGATTTATTAAAAAATTCGTCAAATTCGAGGTAAGAAAAAAGAAAAAAAGAAATTGAAAAAAAGAGGATAAAGAATAATGTTAGGTATGTATTTAACAACAGCTGTTAATTTTCTAGCTACAGATACTCCTACTATTTCAGGTGGAATGGATTCTATTTGAAGCGGTTTGGGACAAGCAATGATGAAAGTTAAAGATGCTTGTTTATGCTGTGTTACCACAATTAATGACCTTTTTAGGTGATGCTTGAATTATTTTAATTCCATTTGGAATTTGAGTAATTATTAAAATATTAAACTTTTTCCGTGTCATGGTTAAAGGCTTTTAATATTTATTATAACTGATCCATAGCTATTCATATATTTTGGCACACTAGCTTTTATGTGAGTTGATTAATTATAAGCGTATAATTTTATATTTTAATAGCTATTAATTAAAACTAAGTAGTTATTTTCAGTGTGCCTTAATTTTTAATTTTATATATTTAACAATGTTTATTACAATACATATACATTATTTAAACATTAGTATAACAATGTTTATTACAATACATATACATTATTTAAACATTAGTATAACAATGTTTATTACAATACATATACATTATTTAAACATTAGTATAACAATGTTTATTACAATACATATACATTATTTAAACATTAGTATAACAATGTTTATTACAATACATATACATTATTTAAACATTAGTATAACAATGTTTATTACAATACATATACATTATTTAAACATTAGTATAACAATGTTTATTACAATACATATACATTATTTAAACATTAGTATAACAATGTTTATTACAATACATATACATTATTTAAACATTAGTATAACAATGTTTATTACAATACATATACATTATTTAAACATTTTATAGTAAAGGAGGATTAGAATGAAATTTATTAGTCCGTTGTCTTGGCCAGGTGGAAAAGCTAAACACTTTGATAAAATTAAAGCATTATTACCGGCTAAATTTGATAAATTTATAGATTTATTTTGTGGCGGTGCTTCCGTAGCATTAAATATTTTAGATCAACAATTATGCAGTAAAGTAGTTTTTAATGATTTGAATACTAGTTTAATTGAATTTTGACAATATGGTATTCATTTAATTGAATTGGATTATTTGAAAAAATTAGCATATCCTAATTCAAAAACTATTAACAAATTAAAACAAAAAATGTTTGATGATTATTGTTTAAATTTTGGTGAAGAATTTTTAATTAAGAACGCATTAACATTTAATGGTTTACAATGAGGAACTTGAACAGAAAAAAGATTACAACAAAATTTTAATTTTAATAAATTATTGAGAATTCAAAATGTTAGAAGACTATTAGTTGATCCTAAAAATAATATTGAGTTCTATAATTTGGACTATAAAAATATTATTAATAAATATTATATGGATAAAAATATTGTTTGATATTTAGATCCACCATATTTTTATAATGAAGGAAGAGTTTATAAACATTCAAAAATGAACTTTTACGAACTGTAAATTGTACTATGAAGTGTAGCACTTTATTTGATTTCATTATAACATCAATAAAATAAATGTTCAATATAATTTATTTTAAAAAAATTTAGTAGTTTTGTCTTAAATTTATGAATTTTAACACACCGAAAAATAAAATGATTAAAATTTTATAAGTAATTATATTAAAAATTAAACATTTGTATAAAAACTTTTTTTGAAGATAGTCAATGTAAAGATTTTTTAAGTTTATAGTTTATTATATTGGCAACTTCTTGATAATAATTTCTTGAATAAATACTTAAATCAATTCCTTTGGAAAATCAATGTCTAAAATCACGAATTGCTCTTTCAACTTTGGGTTTTTGTGTTGGAGTTCCAGCGTCACAAAAATATACTTTAGCATTTGTTATTTTTTCAATTTTTTCTCAATCAGCAAATTCTTTGCCTTAATCTGTTATTATTCCTTTGCATCTATCTTTTAAAAATCTATTAGAAAAAATTCGTTTTAATGCCTTTGTAACTTCTTTTGTTGTTTTTTCTTTTAATGGTTCAATGATTTTAAATTGCGTTAATTCTTCGATTAAAACTAAACAAACACTATTATTTTTGCCAACCATAGTGTCCATTTGAAATCAACCAAATTCATATTTATCATGTTTTGCTTCTTCAATAGTTCTAAAATTTCTTATTTTCCCGCGATTATCAATCCTATTTTTTGTTTTATATTTTCTACCGTGAAAATACAAATTATCTTTCTTGAAATTTAAAAATCCCAAATGAATATATTTATATAAAGTTTTAAAACATATGAAAAATTTAACACCAAACTCTTTTTCTTATTTTTTACAGATTTGTTCTGGTGAATCATGAAATTTGTTATATTTTTCATCTAGTCATTCTAAAATATTTAGCAATAATGATGATTTTTTAAAACATTTTTGTCGTTTTGTAAATAATCTTCGTGTGCTAATTTAGCATCATATTCATTATCTTTTAACCTTTTTATTTCTCGTCTAATTGTATTACGATTTTTATGCAATATTTTTGCTATTTTAGATATATTGGGTTTACCATTTTTTCTTTTTAAAGAATCAAGTTCTAATAAATCTTTTAACATTAGAGTGCACCCATTTTAGTAAGTACTAATAAAAAAGTATTTACTATTTTTTTAATTATATCTTTTTTTTTACGATTTGAATATCATGTATTTCATTTTATAACATCTTGTATATATTCTTCATGTGAATTATATATTTTATTATGGATTGTAGCTTTCTTAAGTAATGAATGAAAACTTTCTATAACAATATTATCTGCACAGTGGTAATTTTTTCCCATTGAAATTGTAATACCGTTAGATAAACATTTATCGTGATAAATAGTGGATGTATATTGATATCCGTGATCTGAGTGAATTATTATTCCATTCAGATCTTTTTTTATTAATTTTATTTTATTAATTGCATCATTTAAATTATTCATTACTAATTTATTGTCATTATATTTAGATCACTTTACATCAACTATTTCTTTAGTATATCCATCAATAATTGTTGATTGATAATATCTTTCTCCTTTTCAAATTAAATATGTTACATCAGTATATAGTACTGAAAACCTTGTTTTTATATCATTGAATTTACGATTAATTAAATCAGAATATTGCAATAAGCTTTTTTCTTTATTCTGTTTTATATTTCATTTTTCTTCTCATTTTTCTTACATATTCAGGTTGTATTTGATTATCACGCATAATTCTTAAAACTTTTTTTGAATTATATTTTATACCATAATCTTCCTTTAAATATTTAGTAATTCTTCGATAACCAAATTGTTTTAAATTTTCTTCATAGACTTTTACAATATCATTTATTGCTTTTTTTTCTTTTTTGCTACTGTCATAATTTTTATATTTATCTCAATAACTACGTTTTAACCCTGTTACTTCTAGTAATAATTTTATTGAATATTCACAAAAATTTTGTTTAATAAAAGAGACAATTCTTAGTTTGTTTAATTGTAAAAGTCATGGAGCTTTTTTAATAATTCATACCTTGTTTTATAATATTCTAAATTTCTTTTGCCAAAAGAAATTTTAGGTCCTTTAGGATTGTTTAATTTTCCTTTTTTATGATTTGCTCATCAAGATTCTACTGTATTTGCATTTATATTATATTGTTTTGCTACTATTCAACAACTTTTTTGTTTAATTTCCTCAATGATTTTTGTTCTAAATTCTGATGTATATTTGTTATATTTTTGTCCTTTTTTTACCATATAAAAATGCACCCCCTATAAAAATTTAGCAAAATCTTTTTTTATTTTACTTACTTTTTGGGGTGCACTCTACATTCTCTTTCTTTAAAAGTAAAATGATGATTTGTTTTATCCATTTAAAAAAATCCTTTCTTTTATATACAAAGTTAATTATATAGTTTTTTGAGGTTTTGGGCGAGCGGTTGATTTTTAATAATTTTTATGATAAAATGACTAACAAGTTAAAAAATTTTTGAGGTTCTTTCAAATAAATTTGGGAACCTTTATAAAATTCTTCGCTTAACGCTTAGAATTTTTCCCAAGTATTTTGAAAAGCGCGGCAAAAGTTTTTTTAAACTTTAAGTAATTTTTCGCAAAACTTATGAAAATCACCGCGAGCCCAGATTTAGTACAATATAATCAAAATAATAACCATTATAATTCATCTCCTTTCTAAAATAGATTTAAAAGCGCTTGTATATATAATGTCAATAGATCTTGGAAAAAAGTTTCAAGATTAAAGAAAGGAAATTATACAAAATGAAAAAACTTTTAAGTTTATTAAGTGTATTAACAATTAGCGGAAGCGCTGTACCAACAACAATTGCCGCTAGTCCCTATCAAAAAAAAGAAAATATTAAAAATATTGATATTAATTATCAACAAACAAATAATTTAAAAAAAATTAAACGTCAAGATTATAAAAATGCAATAAATTGAACTATAAATAATGGTATTATAAAGTCAATTATTGTTGGAAATAATTATGCATCTATAAAAAATAATATTGTTGTTTTAAATGATATTCTTTACATTTTTGTTCAAGGTAGCACAATAAAAAAAATAAGATTTATAAATATAATATCAAAACTGGAAAAGAAAGTGAAATTATAATTCAAACTTCAAGTTCAATTATTAATTCTATTGTTGTTTTAAATGATAAAATATATTTTACGGATATGGGTAAAAAAATTCATGAATATAATTCCATAAATGAACAAATAAAATTTTTATCAAATACAGAAAAAGTTTTTTATAATGGTATTTTATTTAATAATAAATTATATTTTAATTCTTTAGATGGTACTATTTATGAATATAATCCAAATACAAAAAAAGAAATCTTAATAGCTAATTTTACTGATAATAATAGTGAATATAAAATTTCTCCCCCATTTATTTTTAATGATAAAATTTATTATTTTTTAGATAATACTTCAGTTTTTTATTATGATTTAAATAATAAAATTGTTCATAAAAAACGTCATTTAGTCATGGTAAAACAAATTATATTTTTAGTAAACCTATTTTATTTAAAAATAATTTAATTGTAATTGCTACAAAAGTTGATATGACATCAAGTGATATAATTTATACAAAAACTTATAATAATATAAATTCTAGTGGTAAAACAACAAATATTGAAAATCGTAAATTAATTGTTTCTGATTTTTTAATTAATAAAGATGAATTATATTTAGAAACAAAAGATGGTAATATTTATAAAAATTCTTTTGAAAATGATTTTGGTAATTTTGTTTTATTTAATTCATTAAACGTTTCTATTGATAATGCTACAATATTTGATGATAAAATTTATTTTAGTTCAAATAATGAATTATATGAATTTAATTTAGTAACAAAAGAAAAAAATTATTGTTAATTTATCTAATTCAACAAAAAAATATAAAAAAATTAATTTTATAAAGGTTTTAGATAATAGACTTTATTTTGATGATAATGATGGTAAAGTTTATGAATATTTGCCTATTAAATATATGATTAAAGATTATGAATTATTAAGAGACTGAGAAAAAGATTTAAATAACTGAATTTCTAGTTTTAATTTAAAATCTGAAAACAAACAAAATTTAATAGAAAATAAAATTAATGAATTTAATAATAAATTTTCAATTTTTAAAGGTCATATTCAAACAATAATTAATTTAGAAAGTATAAATACTTTAGAAAATAGAATAAATACTTTAGAAAATAAAGTTACTGATATATGTAATGAAATTAAAAAAATTGCTAATTCATTAAAAAAAGATAACACTTCTTTTATTATTAGTTCTATAGGAACTATTAGTGGTTTAATTCCTGTTATTGGTTCTGCACTTTCTGCCATACTTTCAATAGCTTCATCAGCCATTTAAATTTTTAATTGAAAAAACTATTAAGTCTTTTGGGAACAAGCACTTTAATTGGAACAAGCACAACAAATTTAGTTGCTTGTAATACACCACAATATAGCGAAGAAGAATTAAAAAAAACAAAAAGAAAAACATAAAATAGATACTGCTAACCAAGAAATTAAAAACAACTTAGAATGAATGGTACCACAAAAAAACCGTTTAATGAAGTTGATAATAAATATTATTTTGTTGTGTGAAAGGGCAAAACAGAATGATATATAACAAAGTTTCTTAATAATGAAAAAATAAATCAACATGGCAGAAAAGTATTAAAAGAAGAAGACGGATATGAGATTGGTTTATATCGTTATAGTAATTTTAAATATGAAGTTGATTTATTTAATTATGAACAATCTAAAATGACAAACTGACCTTAAAGAATTGACAAAGGAACTTATTTTAAATCAGTTTATCGTTGAAATGGTGAAGAACAAAATTTACCTGATTTAGTTGTTAATAATGATGGTAATATAAAAGTTAATTAATAATAAAAAGTCATTTATTAAAATGACTTTTTATATTTCTAATGTAATTAATGATAGTTTTTCATTGTTTTTATTAAATAATTCTAAATTATTAATATTAATTTCTTCTTTTATGGGTGGATAAAAAAATATTATATTATTTGATTTTTTTTAAAAATCAACAATTGCAATATTTGAATAAGATTTTTCATCTTCAACACCATTTTTTCAAAGATATCAGACATCATCTTCAATTAATATAAGATATG
The DNA here is from genome assembly GCF_964020235.1 of Spiroplasma endosymbiont of Seladonia tumulorum. Classification (NCBI taxonomy): domain Bacteria; kingdom Bacillati; phylum Mycoplasmatota; class Mollicutes; order Entomoplasmatales; family Spiroplasmataceae; genus Spiroplasma; species Spiroplasma endosymbiont of Seladonia tumulorum. The sequence goes on from NZ_OZ026545.1 coordinate 923,985, forward strand.
TATTTCTTTCCTTAACTCCACTAACTTTGATTTCAATAGGACAACTTTTAATTAATTTTAAATTTATATCTTTTCCTTCAATAGTTTTTTCATTTGATTTATCAACATAAATATTTATATCATAATTTCCATAACCCCATATACCAGATATTTCAATTTTAATTAAATTAAATAGTTTTGGATGCTTATCAAAAGTTATTTTAATATTATCCACAACTAATTTTTTAGTTATTCCCCCTCAATCTGCCTTAGAATAAAGCAATTTATATCATTGTGAAAAATAATTTAAATAATCTTCTATTTTTTGATTAGAAACAATTAAATTAGTTAAATACTTACCATATTCTCCATCTGATAGTTTAATTTCAGCAGGAATTAAAGACGGAATGTTATTTGTTTCTAATTCACTTGTTATTGATAGTCAATTAAAATAATTTACTTCTAATTGATAAATGGAGTTTTCTGAAATATCTTTGTTTTTAACAGTTACTTTAATTTTATTGTCTTTTTTGTTATTAACATTTCTTTGTTGTTTTAAATTTCAATCAGTAATTTGTCCAGTTTTTGGGTCAATAAATGGTTTATTTGGTTCATCAACACTATTTCAACAATAAACTGATTTAAAATAATTATCCGCTGTTTTTCATCAATAAACTCAACCATCGCCTATTATTTGCAAATTAACTTGTCCAAAACCTCTATTTTTTAAATTTAATACCCTTCCATTTCAATTATCAACAATTCTTTTTTCATTGTCACTTAAAAGAATATTATTTTCAAATTTAGAAATATGCCAATCATCATTTTTATTTACACGTGATATTACAAAATAATATCTATTATCCACCGTATTAAATGGTTGATCATTTGCGTAAACTTCTTTTCAATAATTTACTGGAACTGGTGGAACGGGGCCACTACCACTAAAATTAAAATACATTGAATTTAATTCAACTTTACAATTTTCAAATTTTCAATAATCTTCTTCTTTTCTTGGATTAGATATTAATTCAAAATAATAGGGAGAAAATAACTTAATATCATCATTATAACCCTTATTAATTGCATATTTACTATATGTGTAATTTGATAACATATAAATAATTTGTTTAAATATTTTGATAGTATTTTCATTAATAGATGTAGGCTTATCTAATTTTTAGTTTTCAAATAAACCATCAATGACATCTTCGGGTTTTTGTCCTTCAAATTTTTGGCGTAATTCTGCCGCTTTATTAATAGGATTGTTTTTTTCATCATATTTTGCTCCTTGAAATTTACGATCATAATTATAACGATATGTTAAATAATTTAATAATACTTTTTCTAAACCATTTTTGTTTACTAAACCTAAAATATCACCACCTTGAATATAATTTTTGGCAATACTTCACGGTAAAAAACTTTTGGTAAATCAATATTGAAATATTCGTACATTAGGATTTGTTTCAATTGGCATTGATAATAAAGGTACTAAACTAGCATTTTCAACAATTGAAGAAGGATAAGAATAAACACCATTCACATTGCCTCAGCATTTAATATTTCCAAATAACATTGATTTAGGATATTTAATTTCAATTCCAGTAAAGACAGTATCTTCGGGTAATGATTTATGTAATACTAAATGAATACTATTTTGATTTTTTCATTTAAAGTCAGTTATTTTAACTAAATGAGTAGATTTAATAATATCAACACCATCAGGTGAATAAGGGCGTTTGTATTCTTCAATGATATAACATTCATTTTTGTTGTCTTCGGTAATTGGTTCATTAATAGATACTATTTTTAAGTCATAGGATTCTAAAAATTTTTTGTCTTGTTTTGAAATATCATTAATTAAAATATCTTTTTCATCAATCATTACATAACTTGTGCTATTATCTTGGACTGTGGTATTTTGTTGAATTTGTAATTTAAAATTAAAATCACTAATTTCATAACCAGTTATTTTAATATATTCATCTTTGTCAATAAAACTTATTTAAACGCTATTTTGAGAGTAGTTTAAGATTGGTTTTTGCTTTGTCTTAACAAGATTATTAATTTTATAAATATAAAGGGTTCTAGCACGGTCTTCACTAAATAATTGTTCTAAATCGGGGTCGCTATACTGTGATTGAATAGCAAAATCTAACGGAATACTATCAATTGAATAATCAATTAGTTCATCATTTTCTGCTAATTTTGCTAACATTTTTTCAGATGGTTTTAACATTATTCTTGTTCTCCTTCTTCATTAGGAATATTGATAATAGTTTCGTTGTTTTTTAATTGTCTGTTTAAAGTAGCATTTACTGGTAAGCGAACATCAACAATTAACTCATCAATATTTTTAATATTGAATGTTCTACTATTTAAAACAGCATTATCATATTTAATTAACTTAATAATAAATTCAGTTAATTTAATCTCTCTAATGTATATCATTTGTTCGTATGATGCATTTGTTTGAATATTTACACCAGCAACTTCTGCCTGAGTTTGTTGGGCTCCCTTAGCAATGGCGGGAACATGATGTCGATTTATTTTATAGTAATTTGTTAATAATCAATCATATATTTTAGTTAATTGCTCACCTTTAAAATTACCAGCAATATAGTCTACTGGTTGAAAATTACTATCAGGGTCTCCTTCAACTAATAACAAGTCATTTTCAATAAATGAAGCTAGCATTTTACTAATTTCTTGGTCAACTACACCAGTCACGCCGTTAGTATTAATAGTAAATTTACCACTATTTAATAATGGATCTAACATTATCTTTTCAGCAATAATACCTAAAATACTAGCAAATTGTTTACCATAACGAGCAGAAGGCTCAAAATTAGGGTTATTAGGAATAATTTCAATTGGTATAAAATTAAGTGGTAATATTTCTTCTCTTTGTAAAGTTGTATAGTTATTTCATTTAGCATCATCAATATATAAGTCTGTAATAGTACTATATAATCGTGTTTTTAACTTTCTAATAACTTTAACTTGTTTAGTTACAGCATCAATCTCTAATTTTTCAGTAATAAAAATACTCTGGTCATTTTTAATATAAGAGTCATAATCAAAAGTACAAGATACTAAATTACCTAATTCATCATATTGGTCATTATAAAAATCAATAGTAATAAAATTAAGTTTTGAATTATTAGCAAAATAAAGTATGCACCCTTACCATTCTTATTAATTTTATATTCGTTATATCAATTTTTATTAGTAAAGTCTTGCATCTTTTAAAAGTTATTAATTAATTTAATATCTAATTGTTGATTAGCAAGTGGATTATAAATGCTAATTTCTAAATCTCGTGGATTTAAAAAATTAGCATTATCTTCACAAATTCTTTTTTCTAAAATCTCATTATGTTTTTGAACAGTAACATTTTTACGATTAGTAAAAGTTGATGCTAAATTAAGATAATAACTATCAATATCATATTCTTTTTTTAATTTCTTTTTTGCTGATAATAATCCCATTTATAACACCTCTTTATTTTGTTTCTTCTTTTTTAATAACATCTTCAATACTATCTTCTTTTTGTTTTTTGTTATGTGTTTTGATAAATCTAATTGTTTTAATAATCAAAACTATAATTCCAGCTCCGATAAGCATTGCTGAAACAATAACATATGCTGATCAAGAAATACCTAATGTTTTTTCTCCTATAAAACAAATAATAATTCCTGCGATAAAAAACAATGATGAAACTCCAAAGATTTTCAAAAACATAATTACATCTTTAATATTTACTTTTGGCATAAAATCATCTCCTTTCTAACTTACTTTTTTTCTTTCAATATATAATTTAGTCATTTTAGCAGCAGCATTTTTTGAATATATTATAATTTTTCCATTATTTCTTAATTGTGCAATTTGATTTTCATTACCAGTAGTTGTTATTCCACTTGATATATTTCCTGTAAATCCTTTATAAGTTGATAAATAAAAACTATTTAAAAATTGATTATTAACTTATACTTTATATTTATATTTATTTTTATTTCAATCTTTTATTTGATATTCACTAACATTAGGAGTTAAATCAGTAATATCTACAATTTCTCAATCACTACTTTTAATTTGATAATGTTCATTAATATATTTTGTAGTTGGTAATGTGTCATCAGTTATTTTTAATTATGATGTTGTACTTTTTTAATAATTTCAAAGTTAGCAGTTATATCATTATTTTTTAATGAAGGGTCTCAAATTTCTAATTCACCTGTTTTTTGATTAAATGAAGTGTTCGCTTTACCACTTTGAATAGGCATTAATTTAATTCCAATTTGTCGTGTTCTCATATAATTAACAAACTCACCGCCACTAGTTGGATCATCAATTGCTAATTCATCATTGTAACCGTTTGTTACAGATATTTTGCCTTTATTATTACCACCCTCAATAATAACAAAATCATTATGATTTAATGTTTTCATTATAGAATCTGGATTAATAATATTAGCAGTATTAGATTTTCAAACTTTATTAGTTTTATCATAAAAAATAGTATTATTATCAAAGGGAACATTTATTTCATTATTGTTATTTTTAACAATAGTTTTATTGTCAATCTTAGTTTTTTCTTTTTCTTTTAAAGCATCAACTTCTAATTGAGTATAATATGCTTCTAAATCAATCATTGTTAAATCAATACCTTTTTCTTGAAAAGTACGAAACATTTTCTTTAAAGTTGTTAAATTAACCAATGATTTTGCATAGGTAGACAATAGACCTTGTCAAGTAATCATAGGGTCATTTTGCGATGAATAATTAATATCACCAACACTCATATTTGCCGAAGTAAAAAATTCAATTGGAATGCGGTTAAATGTTCAATGCTCAATCGTAATAAACACCATATTAATACAAATTTTCTTTAATAATGGATCTTTAAATGTTTCAAACTTTAGTTTTGAAAATGGATAGTTTAAGTAAGAATTAATCATATTTTGGGCTCTTAAAGCAAATGTTTTAAATCATAATTCTACATCACCTTTAAAAAACTTATTATAACGAACTGGAACTTGTGTAATTTTACCTGTCATTGGAATAAAATTATTATAATTTTCCAAAGTAACATTTTGTCATAATTCATTTAACATTTAATCATCTCCTTATCATTTACTTTTTTTAGAATATATTTTCTTTAATATAAATTTTTTACTATTTAGTAATGTTTTTGTTTTAATTGTTTTGTTTAAATCTTGTTTTGTTCTGAGTTGTTTATATGCTTGAAATACTAGTCCATTACCTAACAAACTAGTAACCGCACTATCTTCTAGCGTATTTAACAATTTATCTTTATTAAAGTTATTTTTAAATTGTTCTTGCATTTTTAATATCTTAGCAATTGTCCGATATATTTTAAAACTATCTTTTACTACTTGCTGATAAACAAGTGGGGCAAAAGAAACTAAATTAAACAAACTTGTTTTTTTAAATCCCCAACCAATAAACCACTCACTGTTCATATAGAATTTAAACGGTTCAGGAGCCAAAACAAACTGTTCTGCTTTGATTAAAGTTGTCATAACGACAATAGGGACATATTTAGGATTTTTATAATATATTGTTAAAGCAACTTCACCCAAAACTGATAAAGGAACAATTTTAACTGCTAAAAAACATCAGAACCATAAGCAAAAGGTAATAATTGACCTTTTTTAATAGCCTTAGTTTCAAATTTAGATAATATTTTTTTAGTTTTATCAGTAATTTTACTAATTACTTTTTGTTTAATAGTAATTATTTGTTTTTCAATTGGGGCTAATAATTTTTTAGTTACTTTTTGAATATAAAAATTTGGGTTTAAATGATTTAAAATTTTATTTAATTTAATTGGTGTTTGATGAAAAATATTTAATAATTTATTATTATATATTTTACTGCCCCGCATTAAATTAGCATTTAATATTAGGTTTTTACCAACACCTTTTTTATGAAGATTAGTCATTATGTTATATCACTCATTAGTATTAATTTTGCTTATTTTATCAATATTTAATCCATATTCAGACAATCATTTATTAGCATTTATTTTATTTATGCGTGGTATTTTTTGAACTAATGTAGGACTTATTTTTTGAATATTTTTTTCAATTTTTAATAAATTATTAATTGTTTCTAATTTAGAAACTTTAAAACCCTTTTAAAAATCATTTCGGGCTAATTTTCCAATTGTATATAATAAAGTTTCATTATTAGCTTGTTTTGTAAAATCAAATATTAATTTATCAGATAAAATCTTTTTACCTCTAACTTGTCTTACAACATCTTCTAAATTATTAGCAGTTATTACACCTAATTTTTCAAGTAATTTAGTTTCTTTTGCTAATTTTAAAATTTTAGTTGTTCGAGCAGCACGCGTTAATTTTCCAATACCACCAATTGCTGGTAGCAAATTTAAGGCAGTACTTTTTACTGTCACTTCTGATGTTAATTTATCGTATATTTGATTTACGGCAAAATCGGTTGCTGTTTCTACTCCAAATGAGATAAATGCTGCGGCAAAATTAGATAATCCCGCACCAAGACCAACAGCCGAAGCAATACCACCAGTTAAAACTGATAAACCAAGAGCTAAAACTTGAATTCCTAAAAATTCTAATAACTGTAAACCAAAATTTTTTTCTTGTTGTTGGATTGACAATCTAGTTGAATTTTTTTAACAGCATAAATAAGGGTTGTTTTAGATGTTCCAATTGGCATATATATCAAACGAAAAAGTACTATTTTTTAGTACTATTAAGAATTTTTAATTTTAACATCAATCGGAGATGTTTGACCAGTAACGTTGTTTTTACCTTCAATTTGAACAGAAACAGTTTTATCATTTGTAATATTAATTGGTCAGTTTTCACCTTTACTTTCAATAAAGTAATCAAAATCACTTTCAGTTAAAGAACTATTTACTGCTTTTACTGCTTTTAAAACAACATCTTTAAATTGTGATTTTAACTGTTCTGCTGTTGCTTTTGTTGGGTCTGCAACATGAATAGTTGGTTTATCTATTTTATTAATATCAATTTTTGAAACAATATGTTTAATAATTCCCTTAGGTTCAACTACTGCCCCACCTAAATATAAAACTCTTTCCATAATCAAAGTATTACCCATTCCAGTACCTAACGCAGCAGCACCAACCCTTAGCGGAGTATGGTCTTTTTTGCGTAAGATAAGAGAGTCATATTTTTTACTAAATTTAAAGGCAATTGCATTAACACCATCTGGTAATAGAGTAATTGTTCCTTCTGAACCATCTTTATTAATAATTGGTAATTTTTTAGGAACCATATAATATGTTGTTCCTTCAACAGTTTTCATTGCTCCGCTTGTTTCAATTACATTGTTTATTTGGTCATTTGCTCCAAGTTGTAACTGTAATTTATTACGAATTTCACGAATAAAATCAGCCGAACCCAAGACAACTGTTTCTGATGGGGTAAATCCATTTTCATATATTTTATCCATAATTTCATCGTGAATTTGTAAAGCATTAGTATCATCTGCTTTTTGGCCTTGAATGGTTGTAACTACTCCTTTATTAATAATTTCTAAAATTTTATTACGTTTATAAGCAACCTCAGTATCCATTGCTTGTTCAATATCAGCCGCCCAAAGATTAGGATTAAAATCACTTTCTACAGGGTCTAATTTACGAGCAAAAGTTAAAATTGTATCTAATTCAACAATTCCATCATCAAATTCTACTTCTGAATAATTTAATAATTTATCATCAGTATTAAATACTTTCCCATCTTTACCAGAACCTTCATTATATTTAATATTTTTCTTTCTTTTATATCTAAACTAAATTTACTTGCATCTTTTCATGCAAATAATGCTTTTCAACTAAATTTTTGTTGATAAGTTTGTAAATATCATTGTTCAAATGTTTCTCGATCTCGTTTTGTTGCTTGATTAGCAATATCTCCAAAAATTCTTTGTGGGTTTTGTGCCATAATTTACTTCCTTCTTTCTATTTATTAAATACATTGTCTGTATCTAAAATATTGTTTTCTTTGTTTATTACTTTTGGTACGCCCCCAGTATTAACTGTTTGTACCTTAATTAATTCATCATAAACACTTTGCAAGTGTGTTTTAAAGATTTCAATATCATCAGTAATATCATAAGATTTTAATAAAACATTTTTAAATTCTTCATTATCAGTTAAAGAATTAATAAAGTCAATTACTTCAATTTGTGAAGTTAATTCAGTATTTTTTGTTTGTAGTTCGTTGATTTGCTGATTACTATTTTCTAAATTAATTGCATTAAATTCTTCAACTTCAGCAGTATTTTCTAAAATAATTTCAGCAGTTTTAATATCTAAACTACCATCTTCATTTTTAATAGGTTCACTATTTTCATTAATAAGAACATATTTTACATTTTTTAATGCCATTGTTTTTCCTCCTATTTTTTAATATTTGTATTTGTTCTTTTTCTAATCGCTTTTTGTATAATTTCAAAACTGTCTACTCTAAAAGACAAAAAATAGCGTTTAGTTTTTATATTTAACTGATTAAATACTGAGCCTTTAATTTTTATCTCATCATCTTTTTTTAATTTCAAAAACTCAGTTAAAATAGATGGGTTATATATTGATAATGTTGAGTAATTTAATCCTTCTCACTGACATTTAGCCAAACAAGCATCAACTTCAACACCACCAGCAACCAGTGCCTTAATCTTAGTTTTAATCGGATTTTCATGTAATCTAACAGTTAATTCTAACTTATTAACTTTTTTATTTTTTATTTTAGATTTATTAGTTATTGATTTTTTAGGTAAATTACTTTTTGTTTGTGCCATTTTTATCAACTCCTTTTGCTAAAAAATACTGTAAATGTTTTCAAGCATCGTGTTCGTACTCTGACATTTTAATATTTCCTTTATAAATATAATTTTTCTTAATGACTGGTGATTGTAAAATATATTTTAAATTAAATAGATATTTGCATAAAACTTTTAAACCACCAATAAATTTAGGAGTAAATAATGGATTTTTTATTTTTAAACCCTTATGAAGTTGATAATCTTCAATTATTACAATAACTTTATTTAAATAAGAACAAATTTTATTTTTAAACTCATTTAATATTAAATACATATTATTTATTGCTTCTTCTTCATTTTTGGAATTAAAAGTAATATTATTAATTATTTTCTTTTGCAAAACATTATAAATAATAATACCAGTTTGTCCAATTCCAGCAGGGTCAATTGCAATAATATATTTTAATTTATTTGTTTTATTTTTTTATCAATTTGTAATATTTTTCATCCATCGGATGCTAAATCTAAAATATCGTTAATTTTATAATATTGCATATATGAAACAATAACATCTCACTTGTCTTTAAATAAATTTAAGTACATTTTGGCTCATTTTAAACATTGCAAATCATAATGCTTTTTATGATGTGAAATACGACAATTAATAGGTTGACAATTAACTCAATCAAATGATGTTGTTATTTCATTTCAAGTTTTATTAATATATTTACTTTTATATTCTGTCATTTATCTATACTCCTTAATTCTTTTTATTTGTTGCTCAAATTTCATCATTAATATCATTCACTGTTACCAGATAAGCTTGTATCATTAATTCTTGTAATTTATTTTTAATTTTTTTATTTCATTTTTTCATCAAATATTTTCTTTTCTGTAAAAAAAACATAATATTCCTTTATTGGTTAATATTTTGATATTTAGTAAATAATTTATTTTAATATTTAATTACTTCGCCGCCCGCTCTACTTTGAAGGTGAGCGGGAGCGGATAGGATATTTTGATAGAGTTTACCCCCATACGGAAATAAACAAAAAACAGTTTACCCAGTTATTAATTACGCTTCATCCATCCCTAGACAACTTTATATAAAGAAAATAACCTTTTGGAATTCCAACCCTCTTGTTTTTTTAGTGTCCGATATTGTTTTTTTCGGTTTAACAGCACTTTTTTATGAAAACAAGCCAAAAAACACATGCTCTGACATTTCACAAGTGATTAATCTTGTCGAGAATTAAAGAAATAAATAGGAGAGTAAATCCAATCGCTTTCACACTTTCTTTAAGACTTCGTGCCATAGATGAGTTATCCATCTTTAAGCATCAAAAAATATTAAGTTTTAAAGATTGAATTTTGGATTAATCGTTAGATAGTATCTTTATTTTTTTATCTCATTATCTTTTTTAATTCTTTGTTTATTAAATATATTTTTTAGTAATTATATTTAACAATTAACTAGCAACTAAATAAAACAATTATTCAAAATTTTTTAAGAAAAGAAAGGATGGATTTTTCTGAAAAAACATATTTTATTAAGTGTAAAAGATACTATCTAACGATTAATCCAATAAATATAAGTATTTTTTACAAAATAAAAAGCACTTTATTCTTTTTCAATAAAGTGCTACATTTGCATTTACAATTTACAGGTAATTATTATTTGCTTCAATTTCAATTTGGTTTTTGTTTTGATTATAAACTGTATTTTCAGCAAAAAAATGTTCATAAACCTTCTGTGCTGAATTATATTTTAAATAACCTTGTAAAATCTTAAAATTGTATTTTGTTTGTTTACTAATTATCATCGTTGTTGTTGGAATTAAAAGATGCTGATTATTAAAAAATGTTCATAATTTTGCTATTTTAGTATGAAAATCAATTGGAAAATCGATTATATCTAAAGAATTGAAAACACTTAAACCACGTAATACAAATAAACTAGTTATTTTTACTCCACTTATTTTTGGTGGAATTAATTAAAAATAATTAGCAAAAATATCATAAAAAGTTTTAAATTTTTTTTGTTTTTCATCGTAATTTTTATATTGAAGGATTCCGAACAATTTTTTTGTTTGTTTAAGAAAGTCTTTCTTATAATTAAAATTTAAATAAAATTCTTGATAAGAATTTTTTGTTACTAAATCATTGTCCCGAAGATTAGGTGCATTAATAACTAAACTAATTTTATTTGTTTTATTCATATCAAAACACTGGGCTGGAATAATAACTTTTCCTCATTTTGAGTATTCCACTTGTGTTTGTGATATTTTTAAAATTGTTGAACTAGCGGTTGCTTGTAATTCCGTTGTGATTTGACATTATTTTTTATTATTAATATTTCAATATACTTTTAACATTGAAAAATTAAAATTAAATTGAAAAAAACATTTTTTAAAACATCAAGCAATTTGGTGTTTGGTTCGTGGTCAGTTTTATATGCTGTTGTTAATTTACCAGTTGGAGTAAACCATGGTTTTAAATTGCCAATATTAGGACGAATATAAAAAGCATAGGCTTTATTATTATCACCATTATCAAAAGCAAAAAAAGGAATTGTTAAATCTAATGCTAAATTAATTTTATTATTAGAAGCAAACTGAAAAGAATTATAAACTGCTAATGGCTCTTCAATAAAATTTTGATTAAACAAATAAAAACCTCCTTTACAATTGAAATTTTTCAAAAATAAAAGAGATTTCCTTGTTATTAATAAGCTCGCGCAAAATAAACTAAATTAGTTGCTGGTTGTCTGCAATGAAAACAAGTTGTTTTTTTTGTTGGCACATCAAATGGAATACAACGTGATGTTGTTTGTGTTTCAGCTTTAATTGTATCTTCGCACTCAATGCGACCACAAAACGGCACTAAAAATAAACCATTCATTTTTGCTAAAGTTTTTTTATACTCTGAATAATTATCGATTTTTTTTGTCCGTTGATGACGATTATCCAAAGCTCTTTGGTATAAATTTATTGCAATTTGATCTAATAAATCAGAAACTACTTTTTCAACTTCTGTTCAGGAAACAGTAATTTTTTCAAAAGTATCACGCCGAGCAATTGTAACTTGTTGCTGTGCTAAATCACGAGCTCCAATTTCAATTCGCAATGGAATTCCCTTAATTTCCGCATTAGCTGCACGAAACCCAAAACCTTTGTCTGATTGATCAATTTCACAACGATATTTGTGTAATTTTTTTTGTAGTTGCTCAACTGCAGATAATTGCTCATCATTATCATTATTAATTGGTAAAATCATAATTTGAATTGGCGCAATTTGCGGTGGTAATACTAGTCCATTATTATCACTATGTGTCATAATAAGCCCCCCTATCAAACGCGTTGAAACCCCTCACGATGTTGAATAAGCATATTCTAAAGTATTTTTTTGATTTGAAAATTTAATATCAAATGCTTTAGAAAAATTTTGACCAAAATAATGACTAGTCCCACATTGTAAAGCTTGACCATCATACATTAAAGATTCGATCGTATAAGTTTCTTCTACTCCAGCAAATTTTTCACGTTCTGTTTTTTGCCCTTTAATTACGGGTAATAATAAATTTTTTTCTGCAAAAGTAGCATAAATATCTAAAATTTTTAAAGTAAATTGCTGTGCTTCTTGTTTTGAACTATGAATTGTATGCCCCTCTTGTCATAAAAATTCACTTGTACGTAAAAACGGACGGGTCGTTTTTTCTCAACGTAAAACATTAACTCATTGATTATATAACAGTGGTAAATCATGATAACCTTGGATTTCTTTACTAAAAAAGGTTCCAAAAAGAACTTCTGATGTTGGTCGAATGTATAATTCTTCATCTAAGACTTTATCTCCAACTTTTGTTACTGTTGCAATTTCTGGTGAAAACCCTTCAATATGTTCTTTTTCTTTATTAAAAAGAGTTTTTGGAATTAGTAAAGGAAAATAAACATTTTTTACACCATTTTTTTTAAATTCAGCATCTAAAATTTTTTGAATATTTTCTCAAATTGCATATCCATAAGGTTTAAAAATAGTTGTTCCCTTGACTGGCCCATAGGCAATTAAATCAGCATTTAAAACAATATCAGTATATCATTGCGCAAAATCAACTTCACGCAGAGTAATTTTCTCTAACTTTCTCTTCATTCTTTACTTCTTTCTACCTTCTGTTAACACATTAAAAACATTTCCTTTTTCACCTTGAAAAATTTTAAGTTTTAAATTATTACTTTTAACATACATTTGAATTCGATTTAAATACTGATTATTTTTCATTAATATTCAGCGAATTGCTGTTGGTTTCACATCTTCAAAAACTTTTACGCGGCGGGTTACATCATCATATTCTCAATCTTTTTTTGTTAAATGAAATAAATTTTGAATATCAATTGCAATCACAGCAATTTGACTTGGATCAACTTTTTGCTCTGCAATTCAACTTCAAAAATAATGTCGCGTTGAATTATCTAATTCAAACTCTAAATGATCAGGTTTTTCTAAATATGTTCAAACAATATATTCACTTTCTTTTGCTAAATGAATATTTTTAACTGGCTGTAGTCCAAATTCCAATTGCCGCAAAACATTACTAATATCAGTATAAAATAATAATGACTTAATTCGCTGGCGATTTAATTCTTTAATAATTTTGTGCGTTTTACGCCGTTTAAAACTAAAACCAGTTTTAATTTTACTATTATCATCTTCATCTTCAAACAAACTACTTTCTAAATTATCTGATGATGACAATGATTTTTCTTGTAATAAGTTATGCTTTTTTTCTGTTTGATGTTCCTTTTCTTTGTCATCTTTATTTTTTAATTTATTAAATAGCATTATACCCCCTCCTTCACATATTAATTATACAAAAAATTATTCTTGATATTAGCATTAACTTATAAAATTGGTGAGACTAATTTTAAACATGTTAACAATAGTCGATAACTCAAGGGTTTATATTTAATTGGTCATTCCTGTCATAAAATTGAATGTTCATAATCTCATTCCCAACGAGGAATAAAGCTTGCGACTACCTCTGGATCATAAATAACTGCTGTTGTTTGATGGTCAGAAAAGAAACTACGGTAATCTAAATTACAAGTCCCAATCACAGCAATATCATCATCAAAAATAGCAATTTTATTATGGCTAAAAGTATTATTCATTTCATAAATTTTAACACCACTAGCAAATAAAGGTTTACAGTAACTTTTTGTTATATCTAAAACAAAAATTTTATCAGTCAAACCTGGAATTGTTAAACGAACATCAACTCCAGCACGTGCTGCAAGAATTAAAGCTTGAATAAGATCATCTGGTGGAATAAAATAAGGAGTTGATAATCAAACTCGTTTACGAGCTTTGTTAATTAATGAAATATATAGGTCTTTGGTAATGGAATGATCAATGCTAGGACTATGATTAACAATTTGTAAATGTGATTTACCCTTCATATTGTATTGTTTTGGTGCTAAAATGGCTGGTTCTAAATCTGTGATTATTTCATGACGTTTAGTTGCAAAAAATCAGTCATCAGCAAAAATTACTTCCAAACCTCGAACCGCTTCACCTTCAATTCGTACTTGTGTATCATGAAAAATTCCAAACTTTCATGATTTATCAGCATATAAATCGGCTAAATTAATCCCACCTGTATAACCAATTAAACCATCAATAATAACATCTTTACGATGATTACGATAATTGGCATTCCCACTAATAAAAGGTGTAATAATTGGTAAATATTTATGAACTCGAACACCAGCTTTAATTAATTTTTTAATACTTTTTTTACTAATTTTAAAGTAACTACCAACATGGTCATAAATCATATAAACCCGAACACCAGCTGCAATTCGCTCTTTTAAAACTGCTAAAAAAGATTCAAATAGTTCACCATCAGCAACAATAAAATAAGTTAATAAAATATATTGTTGTGCTTGTTGTAAATCTGTTAATAATGATTTAAAAACACGGGTCCCATTTGTAATTATTTTAATTTTATTATTTTGGTATAGTGGCTTATTTACATGCCGCATTAATAATTCAACAACATTCCCAAATTTTTGATTAGGAGCAGTATATTTTATTAAACATGTCTTATTTTTTTTACAATAAGTATCATATTCTAATTTATTTAAATGATTGTACAACAATGATTTTTTATTTGAATAATGGTATTTTCGACCAAAAAAAACATATGAACATAGACCAATAAATGGCACAAAATTAATAAAAATAATTCAAGAAAATTTAACTTCATAACGTCGTTTGGAAAAAAAGAAAGAGAATGAGAAAATTAAATCAATAATAACAATTCCTAAAAAAATATATAAGAATTTAACATTGAAAATAATAACGACAACAAGTAACCCCATAATCGCCATACCAAATAAAAAAATCATTGATAAAATAATTTTTAATCAATTTTTCATTATGCTTCCCCTTTATTGCACAATATTACTACTTTTATTATACCAATAATTTAAAAAGAGTTATAAAAATTATTTATAACTCTTTATTACTTTTTTTCGTTAAATGTAAATTAAATGGCGGAACAGGAGAGACTCGAACTCTCGCGCCGGTTACCCGACCTAACACCTTAGCAGGGTGCCCTCTTCTCCAACTTGAGTACTGTTCCGTGGTGATACCCTATATATTATACAAAAGATATCATTTTAAACAAGAGAAAAAGATTATTTTTTTCAACCTATCCAATTAAAATATTTTCTTCAACATAACTGTATTCTTTTTCACCACTTCCACGAATTGAAACTAATAATGTTGAAGAAACTCCTAATTGCCCAATAAACATTAATAAAATCAATATTAAAGTACTTAAAATACCAATGTTATATAGCTCGGTAAAATTTAAAGTACTTAATCCTGTTGTTCCAAATGCACTACAAATTGTAAAAAAAGTATTTAAAACATCAAGATGAGGATTTTCAGCACTAATACAGATAATGGCAATTGCAATTAAACCTCCTGAAATAACAGTAACTCCTAACGCTCGTTTTACTGTTTCATTTGGGATTTTCCGTTTAAAAGCATTAACACTATTATTATTCCGAATAATAGACCAAATTGTAATGATAATAACAGCTAAGGTTGTTGTTCGAATCCCCCCTGTGGTAGAAGAAGGCGCTGATCCAATAAACATCATAATTGACATCACTATTCGTGATCCTAATAAAAAGTTACTCATTTCAACTGTTGAATAACCTGCATTTCTGGTTGACATTGTATTAAAGAAAATATTCATAAAACCATTTCAATTTGATTTTGAATTTCGTAAAATACTTTCCATATGCTGAGCAGTTTCAGGATGGATTGTATTAATATTCGTAAATTCAATTAATCAAACACTAAAAACACCAATAATTGATAAACCAATATAAGTAATTAAATTAATTTTAGTAAATAAGGTAAATTTAACATGTTCTTTTCGTCGTCATGCTACAAATTTTCGTTTTAAATCGTAAAAAGTTGGAAAACCTAAACCACCAATAATAAATTGGAATAAAAACACAAATTGAATAAAATAATTAGTATTATAAGGCATTAATGATGAATTACCAATAATATCAAACCCAGCATTATTAATTGATGAAATTGAATGGAAAACACCGCTTCATAAACTTCGTCAAAAATTATGATAAGTAACATTATCAATCATGAATTTTCCTTCTACTGATAACGGTGAAAAATAAAAATTACAAAATAATAAAATTGCTCCAAAACATTCCAAAATAATTAAAAAAATAAAACTATTTTTAATTAAATCCATTGTATGCCCAAAGTTACTACTTCCTCGTTCACCTTGCACTAGCATTTTATCCTTAATTGAAATTCGACGCCCTAATCATACAAAAATCATAATTTTAAAAGTAGCAATTCCAAAACCACCTGTTTGAATTAAAATTAAAATTACCAATTGTCCCCAAAAAGTATAATCCGCTGCAGGATTACTAATTGTAATTCCAGTATCAGAAAAAGCACTAGCAGCAGTAAATAAACCAATTAAATAATTTCACGCAAAAGTAACTGAAGGGTTTAAAATTTTACCTTTTCCATCAAGAATCATTCGTTCTCCGCCATGAACAAAACCTGGAATTGATAACAGTAGTCCGCCTAAAAGAACAATTAAAATATAAACTAAAAATAATCTTCCCGATATTTTTGAGAAGGGTAACCAATGACGACGCCGTGTTAATGGTGCAGTTGGGTCATTATTACGTTGTCGTTTATTATCATTTTTTCTTTGAAAAATATTTTTGAAATATAATTGAAAAAAAACCATTTGTGTCCCTCTTTCATTAATATTATTATATACTACAAGTTAGTAATTATTGCTAATAATAAAAAAAATAGTATAATTAAAAGTGCAATAAGGGGGGGGAGGAATGGCAAGAAGAAAAAGTTTTGCAATTATTGGACTAAATAATTTTGGACGTTCAATAATTGAAACACTAATTGCGCGAAAACAACACATTATGGTCTTTGATATTGACCAAACTAAGGTTAATAATATGATTGCTAGTTATGAACAAGTTGATGGCGTAGCATTAGACGCAACAGTTAAAACAAATCTAATTGAGCAAGGACTAGACGAGTATGATACTGTCATTATCACAATCGCAAGTAATATTGAAGCTAGTATTTTAACAATCATTGGATTACAAGACCTTGGAATTACTAATATTATTGCGAAAGTAAAAGATATCCGTCATGCACGAATTCTAAAAGCATTAGGAATTAATAATATTATCCAACCCGATACAATGGCCGGAAGTATTACTGCAACTAAAGCAATGTTTGATATTGACATTGAAATGCAAACTGTTGATGAAAATTATGCATCATTAATTATTCAGGTGACTGATCCAAATATTGAAGGACAAACATTATCAGAATTACGTTTTATTAATAATAAAGATTATAATATTGTTTATGTTAAACGTAAAGGCCGTGTTATTTTACCCGGAGATGTTGAAACAATTAAATTAGATGATGAATTATTATTTATTGCTAAAATTAGTGCAATTAATGATTTAACAATTAAATTACAAAAAATTGATCAAGAATATGAAAAAGATGGTAAGTAATAGAGTGCACCCATTTTAGTAAGTACTAATAAAAAAGTATTTACTATTTTTTTAATTATATCTTTTTCTTTACGATTTGAATATCATGTATTTCATTTTATAACATCTTGTATATATTCTTCATGTGAATTATATATTTTATTATGGATTGTAGCTTTCTATTGTAATACCGTTAGATAAACATTTATCGTGATAAATAGTGGATGTATATTGATATCCGTGATCTGAGTAAATTATTATTCCATTCAGATCTTTTTTTATTAATTTTATTTTATTAATTGCATCATTTAAATTATCCATTACTAATTTATTTTCATTATATTTAGATCACTTTACATCAACTATTTCTTTAGTATATCCATCAATAATTGTTGATTGATAATATCTTTCTCCTTTTCAAATTAAATATGTTACATCAGTATATAGTACTGAAAACCTTGTTTTTATATCATTGAATTTACGATTAATTAAATCAGGATATTGCAATAAGCTTTTTTCTTTATTCTGTTTATATTTCATTTTTCTTCTCATTTTTCTTACATATTCAGGTTGTATTTGATTATCACGCATAATTCTTAAAACTTTTTTTGAATTATATTTTATACCATAATCTTCCTTTAAATATTTAATAATTCTTCGATAACCAAATTGTTTTAAATTTTCTTCATAGACTTTTACAATATCATTTATTGCTTTTTTATCTTTTTTGCTACTGTCATAATTTTTATATTTATCTCAATAACTACGTTTTAACCCTGTTACTTCTAGTAATAATTTTATTGAATATTCACAAAAATTTTGTTTAATAAAAGAGACAATTCTTAGTTTGCTTAATTGTAAAAGTCATGGAGCTTTTTTAATAATTCATACCTTGTTTTATAATATTCTAAATTTCTTTTGGCAAAAGAAATTTTAGGTCCTTTAGGATTGTTTAATTTTCCTTTTTTATGATTTGCTCATCAAGATTCTACTGTATTTGCATTTATATTATATTGTTTTGCTACTATTCAACAACTTTTTTGTTTAATTTCCTCAATGATTTTTGTTCTAAATTCTGATGTATATTTGTTATATTTTTGTCCTTTTTTTGCCATATAAAAATGCACCCCCTATAAAAATTTAGCAAAATCTTTTTTTATTTTACTTACTTTTTGGGGTGCACTCTATAACCATCTTTTTTTTCCCTTGTTTCGCTGTAATTAATTCAATAACTACTTGTTGGCCAATTTCTGGGGCAACTTGTCCTTTTGTTAATTTCATTAATTCACCCATAAAAAACTTAATTACTCGTTCTGGTCGTTGCTCATATTGTTCTAGCATTGCTATATTAGCATTAAAAACTGGCTCAATAATTGTTTTAATTTCAACTGGGTCACTAATTTGTTTTAATCCTAATTCAGCAACAATTTTCGTTGGAGCACAATCTTCATTTAAAATTCGTTGTAACACTGTTTTAGCTTGTTTATTTGAAATTACATTTTGATTAATTAACATAATTATTTCAACTAAATTTTGTGGTGTTAATGCTGTTTCACTTATTGTTAATCCCTTTTGATTTAAATAAGCACTAATATCACCAATTAAATAATGAGCAATCATTTCATAATGTGGTGATAACTTAATTGCTGCTTCAAAAAAATTCATTAAGGCATAATCTTGTAAAATAATTTCAATATCAGCTGGTTTTAAATTTAATTTTGATAAATAACGTTTACGTTTGACAGCTGGTAATTCTGGCATATTTTTAAGAACTTTTGTCATTCAATTTGGATCTAATTTAATTGGAAAAATATTTGGTTCAGAAAAATATTTATAATCAATAGCATCAGTTTTATGACGCATTAAAACCGTTGTTTTTGTTTTTTCATCAAATCGGCGTGTTTCTTGTTCAATTCTTTTTCCCATTAATAAAAGTTCACTTTGTCTTTTAATTTCATATTCAATTGCCTTTTCAACATTTGCAATTGAATTAAGATTTTTTAATTCAACCTTATCACCAAATGTTTTTACACCAATTGGACGTAACGAAATGTTAACATCGCATCGTAATGAACCCTCATTCATTTTAGCATCACTAACTTTGGTATAAACTAAAATTTCACGTAAAGCTTCTAAATATTGACGAACTTGAAACGCTGACCATAATACAGGACGAGTTACAATTTCAATTAAACCAATTCCAGCACGATTATAATCTAATAACGTTTGGTCTTCTTCATGCAACTGTTTAGCAGTATCTTCTTCAATGTGCAGACGTTCAATTTCTACTTTAAAAGGTTTATTATTCTCATCAATAATCGTTAAATATCCATTTTGACCAATTGGATAATATTGCTGCGTAATTTGAAAACCTTTTGCTAAATCAGGGTAATAATAATTTTTACGATCAAATTGAATGACTGGATCAATTGTCAAATTAAGTGCTTGGCAAGCAATTAACGCTAACTCAACTCCCTTTTTATTAACTGTTGGCATTATTCCTGGATAACCAACATCCATTGGATTAACCATACTATTGGGTTTAGCCCCATAACTCACTGCGCCAGAAGAAAACATTTTTGTCTTTGTTTTTAATTCAACATGATTTTCAATTCCAATTACTACCTCAAAATTAATCATGATTGTTCCCCCTTTCTGGTGCTACTTTATTTTTAATTCCAACAATCTCTTCAATTAATAAACTAGCATTAAAGACCTTTTGGTCAGCAAAAGGAGCAGCATTAACATTTATTCCAATTGGCATTTTATCAACAAAAGCAAGTGGAACAGTTAATGACGGATTACCCATTAAATTACCTAATACTAATAAATCATCAACATAATTTTCTAACTCTGCCTCTGTTAAAATTTGATTTTTAATAGTAGTAATTTTTGGAGCAATCGTTGATGCAGCTGGTAATAATAAAAAGTCATATTTTGCAAAAACAGTAGTTAAAGCATTGACAATTAAACGTCGTACTCGTTTTGCTTTTAAAAATAATAATGTTTGGTTATTTTTTGTTAAAGTGTACGAACCAATAACATAACGACGTTTAACAACATGACCAAAACCATTAGTTCGTGAATTCATCATTACTTCTTGATAAGTGTCCCCATCAACTCGTGTTCCATAATTAATTCCATCCAACATTGAATGACTACTTACTGCTTCGGCAAAAGAAATCACCATATAAACTGGCATTAATGCTTTTAGTAAATCTTCTGGAAAATCAATTGCTGTAACACTAATTCCGCGGGTTGTTAATTCATCATATAAATGATCAAAATGAATTCTAATTTCATCTGGAAGAATCGCATGCGCATTTTTTAAATAAGCAAATTTTTGTTCTTTGATTTTTTCTGATGATAAATTTTTAAAATAACCTTGTTTCTTACTCTTTAATGAGGTTGCATCCTTATGATCTTCTTGTGCTAAATAATCAAAAACAATTGCACTGTCTTCAACAGTTCGAGTAAAATATCCAACCGTATCTAATGATGGCGCATAAGGAAAAACACCATACCGTGAAATTAAACCATAAGTTGGTTTAAAACCAACAACACCACAATAACCTGCTGGTTTTCGTACTGAATCACCTGTGTCTGTTCCTAATGCAAATGGAACAACACCAGCTGCAACTAAAGCTGCTGAGCCAGATGATGAGCCACCAGTAATCCGGCTCAAATCTCAAGGGTTTAAAACATCTCCTGTTAAGGCATATAAACCATGCCCACCCATTCCTAACTCATCCAAAGCTGCTTTTCCTAATAAAATACTATTGTTTTCTTTCAAAATATTAGTTACTGTTGATTCATAATTTGGAATAAAATTTTCTAAAATTTTTGAACTCGCCGTTGTTTTAATTCCTTTTGTTGCAAAATTATCTTTTGCAAAATATGGTAAAGCAAATAAATAATTATTTTTAGGAACAACAAGGTGGTCTAATTTAGCTGCCAAAGCTGTGGCTTTTGTTTTTAATTCTGTCACTGTTGCATTTAAAACCTGATATTTGTCTAAATTAGTAAAGGCATCCTTAACTATTTGCGATGGAGTAATTTTTTTAGCAACTAAAAGATAATGTAATTCTTTGATTGAATAAGCTGCCATTCTATTTAACCACCTTATTAATTACAATATAATCATCTATTTTTTTTGGTGCTGCCGCTAAAATTTCAGCTTGCGGAGCAACATCAATCTCATCATCCTTACGTAAATAGTCAACTGTTAAATCAAATGGAAAATGCATTGAATGAACATTAGTTGTATCAATTTTTTGTACTAAATCCATTTGCTTTAAAATAACATCAAATTCTTGACTTAAATTAGTTAGTTCCTCATCTTGTAAATCTAGCATAATATCATGTGCTAACATTTGTAACACTTCTTTTGTAATTCGTGCCATCTTATCCCTCCTTATTTAATAATTGTTGAAATTCTTCTTCATTAATAATTTTAACATTTAATTTTTGTGCTTTTACTAATTTATTACCAGCATCAGCCCCTGCCAGTAAATAAGTGGTTTTTGCACTAACACTTTCAGAAATTTGCCCACCATAACTTTCAATTAACTCTTTAAAATATTCTCGTGGTTTTGAAAAAACTCCGGTAATCACAAACCGATAATTTTCAAACTTCTGTGCTAAATGCTGATTAGTAACATAATACTTCATTTTAACCCCTTTTTGGCGTAGTAAGGCAAGTTCTTGTTGATTAGCTGGAATTGCAAAATAATCAACAACACTAGCTGCTACAATTGGACCAATATCATTAATAATTGATAATTGTTCAATATTCATGGTAGCTAAATTAGCAATTGTTTTAAATTGTCGTGCTAATAATTTTGCTGTTTTTTGACCAACATGTCGAATTCCTAATGCAAACAATAGTCGCTCTAAGGAATTATTTTTTGAATTATTAATTGAAGCAATCATATTTTCAAATGATTTTTCACCAAAATTTTCTAATTCAATAATTTCCGCTTGGTATTGCTCTAATTGATATAAATCACTAAAACTTTTTAAATATCCTAATTTAAATAATCGTTCAATAATTTTTTCACTAATTCCTTCAATATTCATGGCATTTCGTGAACAATAATGTTCTAACCCCCGAGTAATTTTTTTAGGACAAACAGAATTAATACAATACTGGTCAACCTCACCTTCAACACGTTCTAATAAAGAATTACATTCTGGACAATGCGTTGGCTCATGCCATTTTTGAGCATTTTTTGGGCGACAAGCTACAACATAATTAATCACTTCCGGAATAATATCCCCCGCTTTTTTAACTTGAACATTATCACCAATCCGAATATCACGCTCAGTAATAAAATCAGCATTATGTAATGTTGCTGCTCGTACAATTGTTCCTGCAATACGAACTGGCTCAAGAACAGCATTATAAGTAATCCGTCCTGTTCTTCCAACAGAAGGAAAAATATTAAGCAATTTTGTAGCCACAACTTCTGCTGGAAATTTATAAGCTATTGCTCATTTTGGATTTTTAGCAGTATAACCTATGCGATTATATAAATTTAAGTTATTAACTTTAATCACAATTCCATCAATTTCATAACCTAATTGATGACGTTTTGGTTCATACTCTTGAATATATGCTCACACTGCCGCAATATTTGAACAATAACGATACTCAGGATTTGTTTTAAATTTTAATTGTTCTAATCTTTGTAACGCTTCGTATTGTGATTGAATTCCATCCTGCAAAGCATTAACATAATAATATAAAAATGCATTTAACTTTCGTTTTGCAACAATTGTTGAATCTAATTGCCGTAAAGTTCCTGCTGCTGCATTTCGAGGATTAGCAAATTCAGATTCGCCATTTTTCGCACGTTCCTCATTTATCTTCTTAAATTCTTCAACTGATAAATAAACTTCACCCCGAACAGTTAAAGTTGGTTGGTCAATTCGAAGCGGAATTGATTTAATTTGTTTAATATTAATAGTAACATCTTCACCAGTAAGACCATCTCCACGAGTTGCCCCCATCACTAAAAGATGATTATCATAAACTAATGAAATTGATAATCCATCAATTTTTAATTCACAAGTATATTCAACCTCTGGCAAACCAGTCAATTCTTTAATTTGTTCATCAAAATGAATTAAATCATCATAATTAAATGCGTTTCCCAAGCTTAACATTGGACTTGTATGAACATATTTATTAAACTTTTCGCTAACTTGACCAGAAACACGTTGCGTTGGAGAATCAATTGTAATTAATTCACTATATCGTTGTTCAATTGCAATTAATTCTTGCATTGCTCGATCATATTCTTGATCACTGACACTAGGGTTATCATTCACATAATATTCATAATTTCATTGTTCTAACTGTTCTTTTAATACTAAACTACGTTTTTTTGCTTGTTCAAAAGTCATAATATCCTCCTTTATTTTATTATTTTTAGGTTCTTTTTATGATGCGGGGGAATTGGTGGTTTTTTAAAATGCCATTTTTTAAACGGTTTAATTTTCAATGCATAAACACTAATATTTAAGGCAACTAATAACGCAATAATAAAAACCGTAGCATTGTTTAACAAAGCCTGTTCATTAAAAATTAAAATTAAAAAACGCCCAACTAACGGATTAAAGAAAGTTACTGTTAAAATTGATAGCATATTAATTGGAGTTTTTGCAACAAAATTCGGAATTCGTTCAAAAAGGAATAATCAAATTAAAGCTAAACCTAAAAAGACAAAAGAAATAATTAAGAAGACAATATTTGTTCATGGTTCTCAACGCCCTAATTCTAACTGCACATATAAGGCTGATGCAATTGTTTCTAATGTTCAAAAATTTAAGTTATTTTCCCCCATTGCTAAAACAATAACTACTGAAATTAGAGTAAAAATAATTGGTACAACAAATAATAATTTTTTTTGCCCTAGATACATCATTATTTCAATATCATGTACTCGTGAATAATTGCGATATAACAAAAATGATAAAATTATCATTAACAAAAATAATCCTAAAAAAATAAAAATTAGTAAAATATTTTTTATTTGTGCGTTGTAAAAAATAAAACATAATGTTGAAAATAAGGTAAACTTAACCATATCTTTTAAGAAATTAGTTTTATATTTTAACATACTAATTCATGTTGAAACATAAATAGTAAATAGCATAATATACGATGCATCTCATTCGAAGGTAATATAACTTGCAAAAATAATACCAATAATTCAAAGCATATTACGACTGCGGTATTCTTCATTTGTGTAAATTGTCATTAAAATAAAAGTGACAAAAAATAAACCAGTTAACATATTCTGTTGATGCCATGAATCATATTCAAAATAATAAATTAATAATTTTGAAGCAGATAAAACAAGGAGTGATAAAGTACCAATTAAAAAACGATTACTTTTTTTATTAGCAAAATTACTCAATAATGTTACAAAAATTGAAGCAAATAGCATTGCATCTAAAATATTTAATAAATTTCAAATAATATCACTTGGATCAATTCCAGTCATTACAAATCAAACTGAAACATTTGTAAACCAAGATAATGTTGCTAAAGCTTGAGCATTAGCAATCGTAACATTTGGATTTAATTTAAAAATAATATTATTATCAACTGAAGCAAAAAAATAAAAACTTAAAATATAACTATTAGTAATGTTTGAACCTGAAGGAGCAATAAAATAATTTTTAGCATAATATAATGCCATAAAAACACCAAATGCAACAAAAAAAATGGCGTGATTTCAATCTCATAAATTAATATTAAATCAATAACGAATAAATAATAACAAAAATAATGAATATAAAATATTAATTGATAATAATGAATAAACTAAAATAATATAACGTAAATTAGGAATAAATTCTAATGGAATTAGCAAAAAAGAAATAACAGCAAAATAAAAGAAAAAACCCATAATCATCTCAAAATAAATATTTTTAGTTCGAATTTTTAAAAATTCGGCTAAAATTGCCCCTGTTGAAGAAAAGACTCAGTAATAATATAAGAAAAAAACAATCGCAATTAAAACTATTTTTACCATTTGACCTTCTTCCTTTCTTAACAATTATAGCAAAAACACTCTAGAATATACTTTATAAACAAAAATAAAAGTGATTTCCATTTTATAAATCACTTATTAGTTAAAATTATTTCCTATTTAATAACAGCAATAATTTCTCCTTGTTTAACATTGCCTGTTTTAACAATATTAATTGTCTTACCGCTCATTGTTTCTGGTGTAAAAACAATTGGCGTATCTAAACTTGGTACATTTTTAGCTTTTAAAACTGCTAAATCAACATTACATAATAAATCCCCTTGTTTAACATTATTATCTTGTTTTACTTGAATATCGAATCCTTTTCCATTTAATGAAACTGTATCCATTCCAATGTGTAATAACATTTCAACACCATTATTACTTTTGATTCCATAAGCATGACCTGTCGGAAAAACGGTAATTAATTTCCCAGCAATTGGTTTAATTGCTAAACCCTTACCTAACATTTTTTGTGAAAATACTTCATTTTCAACTTTATCTAAAGCAATAACTTCACCATCTACAGGGGCAATTATTTCAAGTTCTTTTGGTTTTTTACTAAATAATCCCATCTTTTCTTCTCCTTTTTTCATTAAGCAGACAACTTTGTCATCTATCTTTAGTATACTATAAAATTATTAAATTTATGTGCTATTTTTAAAACAATGGAAAACCAACTAGTTGTTTAACTAAAACCAAAATAGAACCAATTAAACAAAAAAACATAATAAAAATAAAATTAAATACTTTTTTTGAAAAGCAGTCCGAATTGTTATCTTCTGTTTAACTGCAAAATTATCATTTTTAGCATTATGGCGTGTTTTATACCATTGTCTTCAATATCAAAATCCACTAATAATTGATAATGCCGTAAAAATAACAACAAAAGCAATTAAAACTGGCAAAGGAAGGTCAATTATTGCATACGTATTTAGATTTATCATTTAAACCACCTATTTTAATAAAAAATAACACTATATAGTGTTATTTTATCAAAATTTTAGACTTCTAAAGCATTTTTTGTTCTTTTTTCAACTAAAGCTAAAACTTCATCACCTGTTTGGCATTCTAATGCTTCTGTTACTAATTGTTCCATTGCCGAAACTTCTAATTTGCTAATAATACGACGCGCATTTAAAATACTTGTGGCAGACATTGAAAAGTAATCTAATTTCATTCCCATTAAAAGCGGAATTGCTTGTTCCTCTCCAGCCATTTCACCACACATTCCAACCCATTTTTCTTCTTTATGAGCACCATCAATAATTGTTTTAATTAAACGTAAAACAGATGGGTTATATGGTTGGTATAAATATGCCACAAATTGGCTCATTCGATCAGCTGCCATTGTATATTGAATTAAATCATTAGTTCCAATTGAAAAGAAATCAGCGTGTTTTGCAAACTGATCAGCTAACATTGCTGCTGCTGGAATTTCCATCATCATTCCAATTTCAATATTGTCTGCAACTTTATGTCCTTCTTTAAGTAAAATTGCTTTTTCTTCTAAGGTAATTTTTTTTGCAGTTTTAAATTCATCAACTGTCGCAATCATTGGAAACATAATACCAACTTTCCCATGCACACTAGCACGTAATAAAGCACGTAATTGTGTTCGAAAAACATCTGTTTTATCTAAACAAAGGCGAATCGCACGATATCCTAAAAATGGGTTCATTTCTTCTGGAAATTTAAAATATGATAATTTTTTATCACCACCAATATCCAATGTTCGAATAATCACTGGGCGCCCTTGCATTCCTTCCAAAACACCTTTATAAGCTTCATATTGCTCATCTTCAGTTGGGAAATGGTCATTATCCATATATAAGAACTCACTTCTAAATAATCCAATTCCTTGCCCACCATTTTCCAAAACACCTTGAACATCTTTTGGTGCTCCAATATTTCCTTCTAAAACAAATTTTTGATATCCATCTTTTGAAACTGTTGGTTTATCTTTAAATGCCAATAGTTCTTGTTGCAATTGTAAAAATTTTTCTTTTTCTGTTGTCCAAGTTTTAATCTCCGCCGATGTTGGATTTAAGATAACTTCTCCTGTTGTTCCATTAATCATAATTATTTTATGATGGTTTGCTTGTTTTGTAATATCTTTTAATCCTAAAACAGCTGGAATTTCTAGACTACGGGCCATAATTGCAGCATGACTAGTACGCCCCCCCATATCACAACTAAATCCTTTCACAAATTTAGGATTTAACTGCGCTGTTTGTGAAGGTGTTAAATCTTCAGCAACAATAATAACTTCTTCACTAATAGTTGCTAAATCTAAGACCGGAACATTTAAAATATACTTAATTAAACGATCAGTTACATCTTTAACATCAGCTGCACGCTCTTTAAAATATGGATCATCCATACTTGCAAACATTGTAATAAACTTTTGAGCAACAGTATGAATTGCATATGCTGCATTATTATTACTCTTAATGATATTTTTTGCTTCGTCAATCATTGCTGGATCACGCAAAATTTTCTTATGTGCTTCAAAAATTGCTGCTTTTTCCGCTCCTAATTTGTCTAAGGTAATCTTTTGTAGTTTTTCAATATCTGTGTTTGCCTTTT
Organism: Spiroplasma endosymbiont of Seladonia tumulorum; assembly: GCF_964020235.1. Classification (NCBI taxonomy): domain Bacteria; kingdom Bacillati; phylum Mycoplasmatota; class Mollicutes; order Entomoplasmatales; family Spiroplasmataceae; genus Spiroplasma; species Spiroplasma endosymbiont of Seladonia tumulorum. Next base: position 952,483 of record NZ_OZ026545.1, read on the forward strand.
GCATTGCTGCTTCTAGTATTTTAATTTCTTTTGCCGAATCAGAAACCGTATTATTCGAAATTTCATATTTTGGTTCTTCTAATTTAAAAACTTTGGCAATTGCAATTCCATTGCTAGCACCTATCCCGTGCAGTTTTTTTGACATAATAAAAAATCCTCATTTCTCTTTCTACTAAAACTATTTTTATTATATATCGAAAACTGGAAAATTGTTGCATTTTAACTAGACTTTTTGTTATAAGACATTATTTTTTGTAAAAAAACAATAAATTTAAGTAACTATTTTATTTTTTTATTTTATAAAATTAAAAAACATTATTATACTTGTGGAAGATTATATCAACGAGTTTGCATAATTCCGTTAATAAAAATCCGATATCAATAAAATACAATTAATAAAGTACCTTGTTTAAAATTTAAATTTTTTATTGTATTAATTCTCATTCGTTGAATTTTTTTAATACTATAAATAGCAAACCAAGTTAAATTACAAACAAAAGCATAATCTGGAATTAATTCACTTAAATCAATGTTTTTGCTCAATGCTTGATATTTTTTTCTACACGAAAAATAAATAACTTATTGTTATTATTATTTAATTTTCATTGTCTATAAAAAGATTTAAATTTAAACTGACATTTATCACAAATCATTTGCTGCCCATTTTTTTGCATGACAAAACATACCTCGCTTTTCTTTTTTGTCACCCCACAAGTGTTGTTAATTAATATAAAATAAAAAATAAATAGAAATCACAGTTTTTTACTAAATAAATTATATAATAATTTTATTTATTTTATTATTTTTTATTAAAAGTTATTTTAAATAATAAAAAGTAGAGTAAAACTCTACTTTCTAAAAATTTGTTTTATATTTTATTTTTTGACTCACCATTTGTTAAAATTTCTTTTAAATTTTCATATGTTGTTTCAATCATATTTTTGACAGCTTCATCAGTATAAGAACCTATATGTGGTGTAATAATTACTCGTGGATATAAGGTAAGTAATTTATTTGTCAGATTATCTGGTGTTTTATTTTCATTAAAATCTTGGAAAAAAACATCACCTTCATTTTCTAATACATCTAATCCGACACCTTTTAAATGATTTGACTTAACAGCTTCATAAACTGCTTCACTATTCATTAGTTGACCACGCGCTGCATTAATTAACACTGCCCCCGGTTTCATTTGTGCTAGAAATTCTTTATTAACAAAATGATGATTTTGGTCTTTAATATATGGACAATGTAATGAAACTAAGTCTGATTCTTTAAGCAAAGTATTTAAATCAGTATATGTTAAAACTGCTCGCACACTATCATTTTCATAAATATCATATCCTAATACTTTAGCTCCCATTCCATGCCAAGCCTTTGCTGCTTCACATCCAATCCGACCAGTTCCAATAATTCCAATTGTTGAATTACGAATTTCTTTTGCAAACATAAAATCATCAACCTTGAAATTTGTTTGACGTTCATTATTAGCCATATAAAATAAATTACGTAAAAAAGCATTTCCCATTGCTACCGCTAATTCGCTAACTGCATTAGGCGAATATCCTGGTACATAAGCCATTTTAAAACCTAATTCGTGTGCTTTTGTTAAATCAATATGGTTATAACCAACTGTTCTTGTTAATAAATATTTAATCCCATATTCTTGCATTTTTAATAAATTTTTTTCATAACAATCACAATTTGCACGAACCATCACTGCTTGATATCCTTTAACTGTGGCAATATTATCTTTTGTTAAATATTCTTCAATTAAAGTTAAATCATAACCATATTTTTCATTTAGTTTTTCAAAAAATGGTCGTTCGGTTTTTCGAACGCCATAACAAACCATTTTAATTTTTATATTCATTGTTATTTTCTTTTAATATGTAAATAATGTAGTTGCCCCAATTCAATTGCTGTCGTAATAATTACTCAGAATGGTAACGAAATAATTAAAAATAAAGTTGAAACTAATGTTAAATTACTTGCTAACATTGGTTGCTTTTTATATCCTATTGAATATGCCACAATAACAGACGCTGGTGGTGCTGCCAACATAATGACAATAACAGTCAAGCCAACTGAATCTAATTTTCATACTCCTGTTTCTTTTCCAATCACAGCAAAAATAATTGCTAAAACTAATCCAATAATTGGTGCTAGAATAACTTTCATAATCATTCCATATTAGACTTTTTTTTCTTGCATTGCTTCACGCAATTTCCCTTTTGCTAAAGTCATTCCAATTGCTAATCATGCTAATGGTGTACATAATCCTTCCAATGTTTTTGTTATTTTAAATAATGGTGGAAAAGTATTATCTAATCGTAATGGTAAAAATAATTGACCACTACCAATTTTATTTTGATCAGTAACAATTTCAATTCCTGGAATTAATTGTGTTACTCAAAAGATAAATCCAATAATTGTTGCAATTAAAATTGGATTAACAAAAATTTGTTTTAAATTTGCCTTCACGGTTTCCATTTTTTTAGCTCATATTTCGGCTCTTACTTGTGCATACCCCATAGGATCTATTTTTGCATCGACAATTGTTTCTGCTGTTGTTTCAACTTCTGATGCTAATTGTCCTTGCACCGGTTTACTCATAACAATAAATCCTAATGAATATAAAAATACTCGATAAGGAATATTAAAGATATTAGCTGGTAATGTTGCTTGTCCGGCGTCAAATAAAGCTGTAACAACTGGAATTCCGAAGAAAGTAGTTGATGCAAAAACTGTACACATTGCTAACGTATCACGAACATCTTGCTCATATTTAATATAAAAATATTTTGCTACAATTCCTAAAATAATATAAAATAAAAATCCGACTAATAAAATTGCTGCTTGTGTTTTAACTTGTTCAACTGTTGTATCAGCCATAAAACCATCAAATGCTAAACATGGTAAACCAACAACCATGACAATTTTAATTAAGACAGCTTCTCAATCTTTTTTAAAGGTTCCACGTTTTGTTAAAAACCAACCTAAAAAAATTACAAACATGGTTGCAATAATTGCACTTTAAAAACCCCACGCTTTTAAAGTATCAAGGACTGTTGTACCAACATTCGCTTGTAAATATAAATACATCCTTTTTTTCCTTTCATAGTTTTAAATAATATCTAGATGTACTTTTTGTACTATTAATATTATAATCAATTACTAAACAGAGTAACATAAAAATGAAAAATTTTGGTAAATTCAAAGTTTAAAATCCTAAGGAGAAAAATATTTTGAAATTAGAGATATAAGTTACATAGTAATTTAATTTGTAATTATGGTATAATGATAGAATAACTTATATAAAATCTAATATTATATAAAGAGGTTAAAATGTATAAATTATCAAAGTATAGTAAAAATTTAAAAATAATAATAGAAAATTTCAAGGTGCAAAATATGATGAAAAAGGTAACCCCTCTAATAAAGCAGCTATATTACGCCAAAAATTCGAAGGACAAAAACCCGAAGATGTAATTGATGGTTTATTTGAAAACTGAAAATTAGATAATTATAAATCTTTAAGTGATAATGCTGTCAAAAGATTTAAACAAATTATCTATATGTTATCAAATTATACATATAGTAAATACGGAATTAATAAAGGTTATAATGATGATATTAAATTATTTGCTCCTTATTATTTTGAATTAGTTTCAACTCCTAATAAAATAGAAGATGGTTATTGAGAATTTAAAGATTGTCAAGTACTATTAAATTCATCATATTTTGTTTTTTCTGGTGGACCTACTCCACCTAAAAATTATTGAAAAAAAGTTTATAAAAACCAAAAACCGTTTAATGAGAGAGTTGATAATAAATGGTATTTTATAATATATAAAGATAATTCTAATAATATAAAAATATCAAAAAGAATAAATAATAATCCAAATATCAATGTAGCATTACCATGGTCTCCAAGTTGAATAAAAGTTTATCGTTGAGATGGGACTGGTGAACCTAATTTACCTGAAATAGATAAAAATGGTAATATAACTAATTGAAATTTAAAACAACAAAATAATATAAACAATGATGATGAAATTAAAGTAACTATTAAAAACAATAATATTTCAGAAAACCCTGTTTATCAATTAGAAGCAAATTATTTTAATTGATTATCAATAACAAATGAACTAGAAACGAATAACATTCCCTCTCTTATTCCTGCCGAAATTAAATTATCTGATAGAGAATATGGAAAATATTTAACTAATTTAATTGTTTCTAATGACAAAATAGAAAAATATTTAAACTATTTTTCACAATGATATAGATTACTTTATTCAAAAGCAGTTTGAACAAGTATGACTAAAGATTTAGTTGAAGATAACATTAAAATAACTTTTTATAAACACGAAAAACTTTTTATTTTAAATCAAATTGAAATATCGGGAATATGAGGGTATGGGAATTATGATATAAATATTTTTATTAAAAAATCAAATGAAAAAATTATTGAAAGAAAAGATATAAACTTAGAATTAATTCAAAATATACCAATTGGAACTAAAGCTAGCGGAAAAGACAGAAATACATATTTGCAATTAATCGAAAATGATACATGATATTTATATAAAAATGGTATTGAAGATGAAAACTCTTATTCAAATATTGCAGTTGTTAATTTTTTAAAACAATCAAATAGTATAATATTTTCCTATCCACTTCTAGAAGAAAAAATTAATATTAATAATTTAGAATTATTTAATAAAAACAATGAAAAATTATCATTAATTACATTAGAAATATAAAATAATCATTTTAATAAATGATTATTTTTATTGTAAATTGGAATAAAAGAAAAAAATATTATATTTTTATATTACCATTTTTATCTATTTCAGGTAAATTAGGTTCACCAGTCCCATCTCAACGATAAACTTTTATTCAACTTGGAGACCATGGTAATGCTACATTGATATTTGGATTATTATTTATTCTTTTTGATATTTTTATATTATTAGAATTATCTTTATATATTATAAAATACCATTTATTATCAATTCTCTCATTAAACGGTTTTTCTTGTGGTGCTATTCATTCTAAAATACCATCTTTTGTATTTATATTATTTTTGTCTTTTAGTTCTTTTAATTGTTCTTCGGTATATTGTTATAGTGTATTACAAGCAACTAAACTTGTTGTGCTTGTTGCTGTTAAAGTAATTGTTCCCAAAATAGCTAATATTTTTTTCATATTTTATTTAATTTAAATATTGTTAAAATTTACAACTTTTTTCACCTGGAACTGCTTCTTGTATTGCATCTCCAACAATTTTTCCAACTCATTTACCTACTGCACTACCTATAGTAGTTCCAGAAAGTGTACCTGTGCCAGGTGATATTGCACTTCCTACTGCACCACCTAAAACCCCAAATCCTAATGAAAATCCATCAGCAATATGTTTAGATAAATAAGAAAGAATTTTTTTATCAAAAGAATTTAATTTTCCTTGTTCTTCTTGATTTTTTAAATATTCTTCTACTTCTTTTAATTTATTTATTTTTCATTCTTTTGCTTGTTTTTCCCCTTCTTGACCAATTCATTCTTGTCTTTCTTTTTCTAGTCTTTCTTGTTTTAATTTGTTTGCTTTTTTTTCTATTTTATTTTTTTTCTTTTTCTTCATTACTAATTCATTCATTTAATCTATCAAAAGAAAAAACTTGGAATATACCTGATTGATTTATAAATAAATAAATCTTTTTATTTAAACTAAATATTTTTTCAATATATACATTTATAATTTTATTTTCACCTGGTCTAATTTCATATTTATCATAAGAATCATCTTCATTTTTTAATAAAATATATAAACGATCATATGAATTATCGTATGACCTAATAAATAAATTATCTGACTTATCAACCGCTATTTTAGAAGCTACAACATCATTATTTTTTTCTTGATCAATAATGTTAAATTTATAAATACTCTTTTTAGTTGCAATATAAAAATTTTCTTGTTCATTATCTAAATAATGATCATTAATATCTGGAATTGAAATTTCTTCAACTAAGGTTTGTCCAGATTTAAGATGATAAAATTTTTTATCAGAAAATATAAAAATGTCATTATCTAAAGCATAAAATTTTCAGCCCGTATAATTGTCATTACTAAATTCTCCACTTATTTCTATGGGGTTAATATCGTATTTTCTTAATAAATATAATTTATTAAATGATGTTAAATAAATATTATTATATTTATCAAAATTAAAGGAATCAATACTTTTTGAAAAATAAACTTTTCTTAATTTATAAATATCATCAATATTTTGCGGAATATCTTCTTTTTCGTCATGTTTAATTAAATTTAAAAAATCTATATTTTAATCATAACTATTGACCTTAAGAATAATATTATTTTCATTATCTAATGAAAAATAAATAAAATTAAGATTACTAATTTCTTCCTCTATATTATAAACATTATTTTTATAAAGTTTTTTAGTCGTAAAAATATAAACATTTTTGTTTATATTATTGTCTAATGAAAAACCATTAATATCTCCGGATTTTATTAATTGTAAATTTCCGTTTTCTTTAATTTTATATAAAGTATTATTTTTTCTAGTTTGTAAATAAATATTATTATTAAAATAATCAAATATAATATTTTGAACCTGAGAATCTCTTAAAGTTTGTAATTCTTCAAAATCAACAATAAAACTATTGTCTCTAAATGCAAAAGGATAAGGTTCTTCATAAGATAAATTTTTATAAATATTACTAAAAATTAAATTTTCTAAACAATTTTTAATATTTTCAACTTTTTCTAATAAAAACTTTTTAACTTCTTCGGATTTTCTAATTCCTATTTTTCAAAGAGAAGAAACAGTATCTCATCAAGAATAGTTATTATTTTCTATCTGTGATGAGATTTGTTTATTAGGCTGTATGTATTATTTAAGGGTTTTAATTAATATCTTAGAAATTGTGGAATAAAAATACCACTTACTTATCTAAATTATATTACTTTTAATTTTATTGTCAACAATATTTTAACATTTTTTAAATTTTTCCACGACAAAAATACATGTTTATTAAAGTTATTTAATTTATTAGATAAAATTAATAAAAATATAAGTTTGGTTGTAAATTATTATTTACAAAATTATTAACTGAATAATTAATTCTATTTTCTTCTAATGGTTCATTAGTATTAAATAAATTAATTTTATTTTTAAAATTCATCATACTAGTATTTAATTTATTTTTAAGAGTTTTTTCATGATAAGTTGCTTTTTTAACCAAAACACCTTTACAGTAATGTGATATATCACCCTCAATATGACAACCAATATTATTTCATAATGTTTGATTTCTGACACCTTCTTCATTATTTTTAATTAATTTAATTGTCTCTTTTAAGAATTTCATTTTTGATTCTTTTATAAAAGAAGCACTGTTTTCTAAGCGTTCTAATAATTCTTCATATTTACCATTAAAAAAATAATCGACTGCTTTATGGTATGTTTCTCTGTTTTCTTTGTTTTTACTTTGATAAGGATATAATTTTTTTAATCTACTTGTAAGGTGAAATTTATCTATCGTGTAATGTACTTTATTTTTAGGAAAATATTCTTGAATAAATTTTGCCATATTTTTAATTCAAGGTGCACCATCTCCTAATACCATAAATTCAATATTGTCATTAATATCATAATAACTTGTAATTAATGTAAGTAATTTACTAACAAAATTAATTAATTTACTATTTTTTTAAATATATTCTGGAATATTATCTAGTTCTATAACTCCTAATTTATTTGCAATTACAGGTCTTTTTTTAGTTGATTTTGTTTTATAAAAACCAGTATGAACAGTTGAAAATATACTATGTTTTTTTTTTTTTTTTTTCTTTCCCCTTTTTATTTTCATTTCACATTTTTAAATAAGTTCCATCAATTTGAATATATAAAGTATTAGGTACCTTTATTTTTTTATCAGTTTTATTAATATAATATTCTTTATCAATTTTTGCATTTTTCATAATATTTGAAATTGTTTTTATACAAATTTTTACATGTTCCATAGTATCTAAAATATCTTGATATGTTTTTTTATTGCCAATAAATGATAATATTTTTTCTTTAACAGAATTATCTATTCTTTGTCATTTTTTAATTCCTAAAAGTTTATCCAAAGGAAAAATATATTCTTCTTTACCTGTTTCTTGATTAATTTTATAATATTTTCTTCTTTTAAAAGTTATTTTCCCATTTAAAATAGTTAATTTTCTTGGTTTTATTTCTTTTACTTTATAATTTTTAAATTCTTTTAAAGTTTCATCAATTTTATAATTTTTTAAAATTCATTCATCACAATCTTCTAAACTTTGTTGAATAATTTCAATACTTTGTATATTTAATAAATTAATAAAATTCTTTTTAAAATTGTTATCAACATTTATCATTTTTATACCCTCTTTTCTATAGTTTAGGACTTTAGCACAAAAATAATAAAAATGCAAAAAAAGATATTATTTTTTATTTATTGTGTTATAATTAAAATGTTAATTATTAGCAAATTAATTTAACTGAAAAAAGTAAAATAATTTACTTTTTTTATTTTGATGTAAAATATAGGTAATAAAAAAAGAACCAAGTTGGTTCTTTTGTTATATTTTCAGGATTAATTACTCTTTTATTTAATCATATTGTTTAAATAATAGCAATTTTAATATGCAAAAAGGAGTAAAAAATGAAAGAATTTAATCCAAAAACAGCAAGTTTGGCAACTTTTTATCGTAAAATAGAGCAATTTAGATTTACAAAAGTAATGTTGCCACTTTTACAGTTTTATTATATGGATGCTTATAGAAAACGAAAATATTTTGGTAATGATAAAGATATTACATTAGATATTAATAATCCAAATGTATTGGGTATTAAAAATAATAGTAATAGTGCTGTTAAAATTACATTTAAACCAAGATAAAAATATAAAAAGAGATTTTTAATAGAGTGCACCCAAAAAGTAAGTAAAATAAAAAAAGATTTTGCTAAATTTTTATAGGGGGTGCATTTTTATATGGCAAAAAAAGGACAAAAATATAACAAATATACATCAGAATTTAGAACAAAAATCATTGAGGAAATTAAACAAAAAAGTTGTTGAATAGTAGCAAAACAATATAATATAAATGCAAATACAGTAGAATCTTGATGAGCAAATCATAAAAAAGGAAAATTAAACAATCCTAAAGGACCTAAAATTTCTTTTGGCAAAAGAAATTTAGAATATTATAAAACAAGGTATGAATTATTAAAAAAGCTCCATGACTTTTACAATTAAGCAAACTAAGAATTGTCTCTTTTATTAAACAAAATTTTTGTGAATATTCAATAAAATTATTACTAGAAGTAACAGGGTTAAAACGTAGTTATTGAGATAAATATAAAAATTATGACAGTAGCAAAAAAGAAAAAAAAGCAATAAATGATATTGTAAAAGTCTATGAAGAAAATTTAAAACAATTTGGTTATCGAAGAATTACTAAATATTTAAAGGAAGATTATGGTATAAAATATAATTCAAAAAAAGTTTTAAGAATTATGCGTGATAATCAAATACAACCTGAATATGTAAGAAAAATGAGAAGAAAAATGAAATATAAACAGAATAAAGAAAAAAGCTTATTGCAATATCCTGATTTAATTAATCGTAAATTCAATGATATAAAAACAAGGTTTTCAGTACTATATACTGATGTAACATATTTAATTTGAAAAGGAGAAAGATATTATCAATCAACAATTATTGATGGATATACTAAAGAAATAGTTGATGTAAAGTGATCTAAATATAATGACAATAAATTAGTAATGGATAATTTAAATGATGCAATTAATAAAATAAAATTAATAAAAAAAAGATCTGAATGGAATAATAATTCACTCAGATCACGGATATCAATATACATCCACTATTTATCACGATAAATGTTTATCTAACGGTATTACAATTTCAATGGGAAAAAATTACCACTGTGCAGATAATATTGTTATAGAAAGTTTTCATTCATTACTTATGAAAGCTACAATCCATAATAAAATATATAATTCACATGAAGAATATATACAAGATGTTATAAAATGAAATACATGATATTCAAATCGTAAAGAAAAAGATATAATTAAAAAATAGTAAATACTTTTTTATTAGTACTTACTAAAATGGGTGCACTCTAATGTTAAAAGATTTATTAGAACTTGATTCTTTAAAAAGAAAAAATGGTAAATCCAATATATCTAAAATAGCAAAAATATTGCATAAAAATCGCAATACAATTAGACAAGAAATAAAAAAGTTAAAAGATAATGAATATGACGCTAAATTAGCACACGAAGATTATTTACAAAAACGACAAAAATGTTTTAAAAAATCATCATTATTGCTAAATATTTTAGAATGACTAGATGAAAAATATAACAAATTTCATGATTCACCAGAACAAATCTGTAAAAAATATGAAAAAGAGTTTGGTATTAAATTTCCGGTATGTTTTAAAACTTTATATAAATATATTCATTTGGGATTTTTAAATTTCAAGAAAGATAATTTGTATTTTCATGGTAGAAAATATAAAACAAAAAATCGAATTGATAACCGTGGAAAAATAAGAAATTTTAGAACTATTGAAGAAGCAAAACATGATAAAAATGAATTTGGTTGATTTCAAATGGATACTATGGTTGGTAAAAATAATAGTGTTTGTTTAGTTTTAATCGAAGAATTAACCCAATTTAAAATTATTGAACCATTAAAAGAAAAAACAACAAAAGAAGTTACAAACGCATTAAAACGAATTTTTTCTAACAGATTTTTAAAAGATAGATGCAAAGGAATAATAACAGATCAAGGCAAAGAATTTGCTGATTGAGAAAAAATTGAAAAAATAACAAATGCTAAAGTATATTTTTGTGATGCTGGAACTCCAACTCAAAAACCAAAAGTTGAAAGAGCAATTCGTGATTTTAGACATTGATTTTCCAAAGGAATTGATTTAAGTATTTATTCAAGAAATTATTATCAAGAAGTTGCTAATATAATAAACTCTAAACTTAAAAAATCTTTACATTGACTATCTTAAAAAGAAGTTTTTATACAAATGTTTAATTTTTAATATAATTACCTATAAAAATTTTAATCATTTTATTTTTCAGTGTGCCAAAATTCATAAATTTAAAACAAAAATACTAAATTTTTTTAAAATAAATTATATTGAACATTTATTTTATTGGTGTTATAATAAAATTAAATAGGGTGCTACACTTCATAGTACAATTTACACCCCTTAAACTCTTTATTATTTCCCTTAAATTTAGTTATTATTTTTGCCATTCCAAGACCCCTTTCTTAAAAAATATTTTTACCTAAATTATAAATTTAGGACTTTTAACACATATATTAACAATTTATAAATCAAATAAGGTTAAAGTAATAAAATTCCTAAATCAATAATATTTTTTATCCTTTTTAAATAATTTTATTTTAGCCTCTCATAATTTTATTCTTATGTTAATTATAACGAAAATAATTTAAATAAAACATAATTAATAATAAATAAAAAATAAGAATACATTAAAATTTTTAGTACTCTTATTTTTAATAACCTAACAATAAAAACTGGTTAATTAGATTGTATTGTAGCAGAAATATAGTTTGAAACATAAAATATGTTATGGAGGTCAAATCAATCTGAATTCATTCGTTTTGCAATTGAAACTTCTATTTTAATAGGAGACAACTTATCACTATTATTTCAAACAGAATTAATAGTCTCTCAATTATCATATATTTGTTCTGTTAATCCAAGAAGATATTTTTCTTCATTAACATTTGAATCAATTTCAACAGATTTAAACATTCTATTTATCAACACATTACTAAAACCTAATTTGCTATTAATACTATAATTAACTTTAATATGTTCTCAAAATGAGGGTTCAAAAACAGCATATAAAATTGTTGTTTCCGTAAAAAAATTATAAGAATATGTAATTTTATTTATGCTACTTTTACTACTAGTTTGTGCTAAACTTGTTGGTTTATCATACATACTTACAGCACCTATTACAGGTATTACATTAGGAATTATACTAATTGTTCCTAAAAAAGCTAGTATTTTTTTCATGAAATAATATCCTTTCTCTTTTTAATATAACTTTAAATTAATACTATTTTATTATAACAAAGTTGAACATTAATAAAACATTATAGCATTTAATAAATTATTTATGTCTTATCCTTTTCTTTTGTATCTGACTTTTCTACTAAATTTCTTTTTAAATCCTTACTAGAATTTTTATCATTAAATGGCATTGTTATAGTTAACTTTTTATTAATTGTATCATTATCTTTCATTCATATCCCAAATCATGGCAAAACAAAAATTAGCAATAATAATGCAATTGCTAAAATGGGACCAGTTTTTTCTGGCATTACAATAGCATTTAAAAAATATGAATAGATATTATATCCAATAATAGCAATAATACAAAGTACACTAATAACTGCAGCTGGAAGAAAATATCAATTTTTAATTGTTGCAATCCGTTGATGATAACGATTTCATATTCCCAAAGCAATAATTGTTCCATACATTAGAAATGCCATCACAACACCTGCATTACTAATAAAATCGTAAAAATTATAAGTTTCTTTTGCAAAAATAGTTGGAATACCCATAATTAGTCCTCATATTAATGTAATCATAACTGATGCTAAAAAAATTGCAAAATTAATACTATATTTTTTCATAATTTTATTCCATAGTTTTGCACCAATAATAAAATTATCTTCAATCGAAGAATGACTTAGCTTAACTAAAGAAAAACTATATCCATTTAAAGTTCCAAAAGCACTAATTAAAATAAAGAAGAAAATAATTCGTTCAAAAATTTTATTAATAACCGGATCACTAAAAATTTTACCCGCAGCAACAGCAACACTTCCTTTAGCATCTAAATTTAAAGTTCCAATTGAAACAAGTAAATAAAGTATTGTTACTGATGTTAAACCTAATACTAAAGCTAATGGAATATTTCGCTCTGGTTTTTTAACATCCTTTTGGATATATGTTGTTGATAAAAAACCATCAAATGAAAATAGAATCCCTGGCAAAGCCATTAAAATCATTTCCAATCCAGTTTTATTTGCAACTAATTTATATTTATCAGGATCACCTAAACCACTCTTTCTTAATGCATTAGGGTCATTGTTAAAAAAGAACATTCCAATTAACCCAATTAAAATTAATGGAATTAATTTTAAAACAACGGTTGTCATTTGAATATATTTTCCTGTTTTTTCTAAATAAGTACAAATATAAATTAATAAAACAGTATAAATAATTGAAAAACTCGTTAAAATTAATTGATAATTAGCATAACCTCCAACTTTTTCACTAAATACGATTTCTGCGGTCAAACTACCACCAAAAGCTCAAATTGAAGCTTTTGTTGTATAATAAGCAACAGTAAAAGTTGTTAACGGAATATAAATATGGTTCATAGCGTTTCTCACTACACGACCAAACCATTTTCCCCCGAACATCTTTGCATACAAAGCAATACCTGAATTTGAATCTTGTTTTGCTGATGAAATTTCCATAAATGATAATCCAAATAAGAGAGCCATTAGACCACCAATTATCCATGCAATTAAACCTAGAACTCCATTCCCATTAGTTAATCCATATACACCTTCATTTTTAAAAAAGATTCCTGTTCCAACAACTGTTCCAACAACCATACAAAAGCACATAAAAAATCCATATTTTTGTGCTGTTTTTTTCTGCATAACTTCACCTCATCATTTTTACTTATTTTTATTGTTTTTTAAAACTATAAAAATTTAAATAATACTTAGTATATTATTCCATAATCAAAATTTTAACATAAATCTGATAATTATTTTAACATTAAAATAATAATTAAAAGGAATGGTTATCATAAATAAACATTCCTTTTAACTATCTTTAAAATTATTTTATAATCAATTTTTTGTCACTTTAATATAACCAACTTTTGATAATTGAGCAGTGATACAATATGCTCCAATAACTCCTATGACGATTGGAATATATACTAATGGTGGTGCTGTCATTGGAAAGACATTGTTCAATGCATATGGAATTAAGAATCCTAATAATACAACAATTCCTGTGGCAACATTAACTGATCAAGTTGGTTTTGATTGAATAAATGGAATTTGTTTTGTTCTAAACATTAACATAACAACGGTTTGAGTAATTAATCCTTCAATAAATCAACCCGATTGAAAAATTGCAACATGATAAGCGGCATTTGCCGAAGTAGGATCAGCATGATATGCACTAAAGACACCAAACCCATACCCCAAAATAATAAAGGTTATTACATCAAAAACACTACTAATTGGGCCGTTAACAAAGGTAAATGATAACATACCTTTTGTACGTCAGCGCTGTGGTTGCAATAAGAAATCTTCATCAACACGGTCAAAAACGACTGCAAATTGTGAAAAATCATAAATTAAATTTTGAAATAACATTTGAACTGGCAACATTGGCGTAAATGGAATTCATCAAGCCACAATAATTAAAGTAAAAACATTCCCAAATTGTGAAGCCATTGTTATTTTAATATATTTTAAAATATTTCCAAATGTTAAACGTCCTTGTTCAATTCCTTGTTCAATTACATCTAATGATTTTTCTAATAAAATAATATCTGATGCTTCCTTAGCAACATCAGTTGCATTATTAACTGAAATTGCAATATCACTTTGTCGTAATACAGGCACATCATTAATGCCATCACCCATAAAACCAACAACATGATTATTCGCTTTTAGCAAACTAATAATTCGTGATTTCTCCGTTGGATTTAATTTAACAAAAACATTATTAATTTCAACCGCACGTTTTAATTCATAGTCAGTCAATTTATCTAATTCTTCCCCAGAAATAATTCCTTTAATTTTCATTCCTACACGATCACAAATTGAACGCGTTACAGCAGCATTATCTCCTGTTAAAATTTTTAATTCAACACCACGAGTAGCTAATACTTTAACCATTTTTGATGCTGATGGTTTAGGAATATCTAAAAATGTTGCATAACCATAAAAAATTAAATCTTTTTCATCATTAATGTTATAAACCTTTTGATTTTCATTAACAACTTTATAACCAATTCCTAACACACGGTATCCCTGATCATTCAAACGAGTTACCGTCTTAATGATTTGTTTTCTCATTTCATCATCTAAGTCAACAATTTTATTTTGATAATAAATTTTATTTGAAACATTAATAATTTCTTCAATTGCTCCTTTTGAAATTAATTTTTTATCTGCTGCATTTTTAACAATAATTGTTAAACGACGACGTTCAAAATCAAATGGAATTTCATCAACTTTTTGATATTTATCAGGAGCAAAATAATGTGTACTTTCTTTAACATAATCAATAATTGCTGAATCTAGTGGATTTTTAATTCCAGTTTGAAAATAGCTATTTAAGTATAATAATTTCAATAAATCTGGTTCTTTTTTATTGTCGAAACTAGCATAATTAATTAACTCAATTTTATCATTTGTTAAAGTTCCTGTTTTATCTGTACATAAAACATCAATTGCCCCTAAATTTTGAATTGCCCCTAAATTTTTAAATACTAATTTACTGCGGCTCATTTTACGAGCTCCTCGTGCTAAATTACTTGTCACAATCATTGGCAGCATTTCAGGAATAATTCCAACAATAGCTGCCGCTGTTCATGTTATTCCTCCTAATCAATCACTTTTTGTTCCTGAGTAAATTAAGTAAATAATTGGTGCCATAATCAACACAAACATAATTAATAGGAATGTTACTCGTTGCACTCCTGTTTGAAAATTAGTTAAAGGGCGTTTTTCTTGCAATACACTTGAAATTGACGAAAAATATGTTTTAACTCCCGTTTGAATAACTATTGCAATTGCACTACCTGAAACAACACTTGTACCCATTAAACAAATGTTTTCTAATTCTAATAAATTAACCTTATCTGTTGTTGCATGTTTCTCAACTGGCATTGATTCTCCGGTTAACGAAGCATGATTAATAAATAAATCACGACTAACTAAAATACGAACATCAGCAGGAACCATATCCCCACTTGATAAGTAAATCAAATCTCCTGGTACTAAATCACGAACATCAATATCTTCTGATTTTTTGATTAATTCAAACATATTTTCGTAATTAATGTAAGTATATCCCTTACCATCTCGAATCACTGTTGCTTTATTACTAACAATATTAATTAATTTTTTCGTTACAAAATATGCTTTTATTGTTTGAATATAAACAACTGTTCCACTTGCAAAAATCATAACTGCTACAATAATTGCTGGTAAAATATCAGCAATTCCCCGTTCTGCAAAAGGAGTTGAAAAATACTCATAAAAATTATAAATACTAATCGCAATTAGGACTAAATTAAAAGGTCCAAAAAATGATTTAAAAAAGTTTAGAACTCAATTAAATTTAGTAGTATCTACTTTATTGTGTCCATATTCTTTTTGTAAATCTTCGACATCAGCTGTCTTTATCCCAAACTTATTACTTTTAAATTCGTTTAATAATTCAGGTTGGTTAAGTTTTGAACATGCTTTTAATTTTTTATCATTAAAACTTAGCTTTTTTAATAAAGTTTCTTTTGTTCTATCTTTTCCAAACATGATTTGTTTCCTCTCTTACTTTGTTTCTTGACACAACAAAATAAGACAAATTAACACAACTAAAAATAGTAGCAATTATAAATAACTGCGGTGATTATCTTCTTGATGGTCAGAAACAATATTAAATAATGTATTACTTTTGTAAAAATTGATACCCTTAATAATCCGGCTTAATTGTAAAAACAGTCCGGACTGTTCCTGCTGTCCAAGCATAGAAATCACCACTCTTTCTTTCTTAAAAATAATACCTGTATATTTTAGCATAAAAAATAAGGCAAATATACCTTATTAAAAAAATAATCGTAAAATTGAATAAAACAAAAATTTTTAACAAAAAATTTGAACTTATAATATATTAACAAAATCAATAATCCCTTTAGAATCATTATTAATATATAATTCTAATGGTAACACAGCAACTTTGCTATTCTTCGCAATAGCAACTACTTTTGTTGATAAATATTCTACTTGAGGAGCTAATAAAATAATATTGTAATTATTATCTAATTGCTCTGGTGTTATCACAAAAAATTGCATATCATAATTATTTTTAACAATAACATCATTAATCTTATCTAAAATTCGATTAGCACTAATTCCTGCTGAACAAATTAAAGCAATTTTTATCATTTAGACCTCCATTTATTACTTATAATTTTTTTAAATTATACTGATTATAATTTAAAATGCAATCATAACAATAAAATGTTATTACATTAAATTAATTCAATAATTTCTTAAAATAAAAAGAATACTTCTGTTAATTAATAATTAAAGTATTCTTTTCCTTTTTTTAAAATAGCTATTTCCCAAAAATTTTAAAATCAATATCTGGAATAAAGATTAGATGTAAATCCGGATTAGTTGTTACAAGTAAAATCATCGGATCATTAATTGATTTAACTTTAAACTTAATATTATTAATATTAATTCGCATTTCTAGTGCTGATGCTAAATCAGTAATTTCAGTAGCTGTTTTTCATGCCCCTCCTTTTTCATCCTGATATTCAATTTGAACTAATCCACTAACTAATTCTACAGCAGTATTATCAATTGCATCACTACTATGTCCACTAATTTTTAATATTGATGGTATAAGTTTTTTAATTTGTCCATTAAGTGGAATTGAAAAATTAAAATCTCACTTAATAAGTTTTACTTTTATTGATAAATCAGTTGTTAAATCGTAATTAAATAATTGGTTAATAAATACTTTAATTTTATCAATAGAAAGAATATCAATAAGTCCCTCTGTCCCAGATGTTAATTGTCATCAACTTGCCGGAATTTTTTCATATTTAATATTAATCGTTGTAGTTGATATTCATCAATCAACTTTTACTACAATTGAAATTAGAGTTCTATTAGCTGACCATTCACCACTTTTGCTTTTTTATCCTTCTAACAAATTATGTAAAATATGTTCTAAATTAGTACTAAATTGAAGGTTCTCTTTTTTATTTTTAGTACTTTGAATATTTTTATTAACATCTAAAAACCCATCATTGTTAATTTCTCGTGGTTTTTCAAATAAATATTGTAATAGTAATAAGATCAAATTAGGTAGTATACATTATTTTGAGGTTTTTAATAAAATTAAGTAATTAGAAACAAATTAAGTTTCGCTTATAACTAAATTGTAACAAAATTTATAAAAAATTCAACTTTTTTTAAAGCATAATTTTTATTTGAAGAAATAATTTATAAAATTATAAATTTTGACACACTAAAAAATACTTTTGAAAATAGTACAGAAAAAACAATTAATATGATTTATTGACCAATTAAATAAAAATGTTATAATTATAATTAATCAAAGTGGAGTTGGTATCTATTTTAAAAGTAATAGGCTCGGTGGTTTACAGCCTACTCCACTTTTTTCTTTTTTATCTTGGTTTAATTGTAATTTTAACAGGTTTTTTATTTTTTATAAAGATAAAAATTGATTTTGAGATTGATTTAAATTAAATATATTAAATTCAATTTTTTCTTTATTATTTTTATTAGTTTTATCAACTTTCTCATCATTAATTTGATTATTAAGTTTTAACATAGAAGCAATTAACATATTGATAAATGTTTCTTTACAATATATTTTCGCGCCACGCCCTTTAACAGCCTTAATATAATGTGATACATCACCTTCAACATGACAACCAATATTATATTCTAACGCTTGATTTTCAATTCCTTCTTTATTATTTTTAATTAATTCAATAGTTTCTAATAAAAATATTTTTTTATTACCATTAACATATGGTAAATGACATATTAAAAAATCTAATAATAATTTATAATTTCCAGTAAAGAAATATATTTTTGCTAATTTATATTTTATTCTATGAATTTTGATTCTATTTCGATTTGGGAATAATTGTTTAAATCTATTTGATAAATGAAATTTATCTAAACTATATGATACAGTGTTATTTTTATATTTTGCTTTTACTGCTCTATAAATTTTTTTAATTTGTTTTTCACCATCACTTAATATTAATATTTTATTATCTTCATTAATATCATAAGTATCCATTGATTTAAAAATTTTATCAATAAAATTATCAATATTAGATTTATCATTTTTATTCTTATGATTTTTATTCATCATTTGAAAAACGCCTTTTTTCTTTTTCATTTTTTTTCTGGTTTTTGTTGACTTTTCTTCATCAACACCAACATGCATAGTTGAAAGAAATATTTTATTTTCAACTCTTTTTTTATTTTCTCGCATTGGCACAAAAGCCCCGTCAACTTGAATATATAAAACATTATTTGGAATTTTAATTTTATTGTTATTTTTATTACTAATGTAATCGGTTTCTTCTAAATCTGCATTTTTAAAAATATTAGATATTGTTCTTTCACTAATATTAGCGTTTTCGACAGTATCTAAAATATCTTTATATCTTTTTCCATCACCCATAAATGAAGTAATTTTATTTATTAAATTTTGTTCATTTCTTTGGTATTTTTTTAAACCTAATTCTTCATCCAAAGGATAGCGATTTATATATTCATTTTTTTCTTCATCATATTTAACATATCTTCTTCTTTTTAAAGGTATATCTCCATCTTCTGTTCTAATTGTTTTTGGTATTTTTGATACAACCTTATATCCTTGTAATATTTGTCCTTGTTGATATAATTTAAATATCTCATTATCTCTTTCAATCAAGAAATTTTTAGTTTCATTTTTTGTTTCTATTCTTTTATTTTCTTTATAATTTCCTAATAAATTTTGTTTTAATTCCATTTTATAATTTCCTTTCGTAATTAAACAATTTTTTTAAATTATGATACTTAATTGATACTTAATACTTCATATAATCTTATCAAAAAAAAGGAGGCTAATTAAAAATGCAAGATTTTACAAAAATTAATAACAAAAAACGAATTACTAGTTATGAACATTTAAATAAAAAATATGATTTAAATTTCAGTGACTATAATTTTGGCTTTGATTGAAAAGTATTTAAAGATTTTGTTGGTGATAGTTATGCCCGATATTTTACTTCGCCAACTTTTTTTAAGTTTGTTTCAGCGGGGCGTGGTACTAATAAAACATGAAATCATTTAGCAGAAAAATTATTTTTTGCTTGTAATTTTACCAATGCTTCATCTAATATTCTACGAAGATATGCCAACACTCACGAAGATACTACATTTGGCGATACAATTAATGTCTGCAACTATCTATATGATAAATATGGGATTGATATAGGACCTAACAATGAAAATGGCATTGTTTGACCTAAAAATGTTAAAGAAGGTGGCGAAATTGTTTTTCCTAGTGGTGTTCGCATTGCTTTTGCGGGTTATGCTAATGGTAATAAAATTATGGGAAAAGTTGGTAAAGGTAGTGGTATTATATCGGCGTGAACAGATGAAATGATACATGCTGAAGAAAAAGAAATTTTAACGGACAAAGAACTAGATAAAAGATATAATAATTTAAGAGTTTCAATGTTTCGTTCAAAAAGTTTAAAAGTATCTTATGAAAAATATATAGACGAAAATGATAATGAACAATATAATTTAGATAATCCTATTCCAGTAACAGAATTATCTTGGACATTTCAAGAATGAGACAACATAGCAAAACAATACATAACAGTAACAACATATTTTCATAAAACATATTCTAATCAATTTACTTTTAATCCTTTTGATAAGTACCATGTCTTTTATGAAAAATTTGTAACCCCATATTTACCCTTAAATGAAAGAATTAAAAATATTTTAAAAGAACACAATCAAGTATATTCAGAAAACAAAAAAGCATTTAATGGTTTGGGTATTTTTAATTTACGATTAACAATGGGTGCTGTTTGAAATAAAATACCTAATATTACTAAAAAACTTGTTTTAACAAACAAACAAGAACGACCTGATTTATTTGAACTTGAATACTACGGTTTTGAATATAACGATAATGACCCCAGTATTTATGTTTTACGAAATTATCGTAAATATATTAAAGAGTATAATTTACAAGATTTTTATAATTCCAATACAAAACAGTATCAATTTGATAGTTATTCAATTGGTGTGGATTATGCTAATGGTAGTGAAGACCACACGGTGTTTTTATTTAGTGGTTATAAAATTAATGAAAATAATGAATATGATAAATATTTAATTGAAGAAAATGTTGTTACCCCAAAAAACGCAATGAATTTAAATGAAATAGTTGAACATTACGGACAATGAATAATCAATACTTTTGATAAATTTTATGGTTTTGAATATGCTACATTTCATTATGATATTAATGCCCACGATTTTATGCAAAAATTGCAAGAAGATATTTACCCTTATTTGGGTTATAAAATTAAAATGTTTAAAGCTAAAAAACATCAAACTTCGTTGAATAAAGAAGCGGGTATAATCAATCGTGTAACATGAATAAGAAAAATGTTTGTCCAAGGCAAAATATATGGCATTTTAAATAATTTTCCATTTTTAGATAAGTGCATTAGTGAACTAAGATTTAGTGATACCAAAACAAACACACCCGATAGTAAAATGTACCATGACCCATATGATGCTTTGTTTTATGGTTCTTATCCATATCGTTTTAAAATGAAAATATAAAAAAGGTTTTAAAAACCTTCTAAAATTTATAAATTTTATTTACTTTTTATTTATTAAATAATTAGTATTTAATGATTTTTCTAAACTAGGTGATTTTTCTTGTATTTTATTACCATCATCATTTTTCAATAGTTCAGGATGACAATTTTTATAACTTAATTTAAGATGTTTTCTAACTGAATTAAAATTTAGTATCTCAACTTCAATTTCATCACCAACATCAAAAAAATCTCTAATATCTCTAACAAAGTAATCTGAAATCTCACTAATATGAATTAAACCACCAGCCTTTTCTGCTCTACAAAAAGCACCATAAGGTGTAATGTTTGTTATTTTAACATTAACTTTATTTCCTTTTTTATACATAAAATTAAATATACTTCCTTTCTTTAAATGCTTTAATTATATCATTAAGACTATAAAAATCATTTGCAGGAATTGGGCGAGCGGTTGATTTTCTTAAATTTTTGTGATAAAATGACTTACAAGTTAAAAAAGATTTTGAGATTCTTTCAAATAAATTTGGGAACCTTTATAAAATTCTTCGCTTAACGCTTAGAATTTTTCCCAAGTATTTTGAAAAGCGCGGCAAAAGTTTTTTTAAACTTTAAGGCATTTTTCGCAAAACTTATGAAAATCCCGCGAGCCCAGATTGATTAAAAACTTTAAATAATATTGAAAGGATAATTATTATGAAGTTGTTGAAATTAGTTAAAAAACATAAAATAATATCAATATATATAATATTATCTACCATTTTAATTTTATGCATGATTGTATTAGTTACACTTACTGCAATTACTCATGAAAAAGACAAAAAATATAGAACTTTTTTTGAAAGAGATAATACTACAATAGTTTGTAATAAAGGTGAAAAAATTGGAAAAATGAAAATAAAATACAAAACAAAAGATAATAAAAATTTACAAAAATATGCAATAAAACTTTATTGTACAAACAATCCAATTGTTGAAGGAAGTTATCCTGATAAATTATATTCTATTGCCTTAGGAGGATTTTTCAATAAATTTGAAAAAAATGAATTTATATAGTTTTAATATAGATACATGAAATTCAGATGTTTATTCAAAAGAATGAGATAGAAAATATCCTGATGATTATTTCATAAATTAAAAAAGTCATTTTAATAAATGACTTTTTTTACATTTCTATTGTAACTAATGATAATTTTTCATTGTTTTTATTAAATAATTCTAAATTATTAATATTAATTTGTTCTTTTTCAGTAAAAATTGTAATATCATAATCTCCATAACCTCATATTCCTGATATTTCAATTTTGCTTAAAAAATTAATATTTTGTGAAAAAAGTATTTTAATATTATTTTCAACAAAATTATTAATTAAATTTAATCATTCTGATTTTGAATATATAATGCTTTCTTTATGAAAATCAAATAGTTTTTCTAAACATATTTCTAATTTATTATTAGAAATAATTAAATTAGTTAAGTATTTGCCATATTCTCCATCTGATAGTTTAATTTCTGCCGGAATAAGTGAAGGAATATTATTTGTTTCTAATTCGTTTGTTATTGATAATCAATTAAAAAAATTTGTTTCTAATTGATAAACTTTATTTTCTGAAATATTATTATTTATATTTTTTAAATTATTTAATTTTATATTTTCTATATTAATATTTTTTAAATCAGAAAAATTAAAATATGATGATTTTAATTTAACTCTGCAATCTTCAAATATTCAGTAATCTTTTTCTGATTCATTTGATATTGAAACTAGTTCAAAATAATACGGAGCAATTAATTTAATATCATCATTATAACCTTTATTTACTGCCATATTACTATATACATAATTTGACAACATGTATACAATTTGTTTAAATCTTTTTACTGCCCTATCATTAAGATAAGATGGGTTTCTAAATTTTCATTCTTCAAATAAACCATCAATAACATTTTCTGGTTTTTGTCCTTCAAATTTTTGGCGTAATTCAGCAATTTTATTTATAGGATTTCTTTTTTCATCATATTTAGCACCTTCAAATTTTCTATCATAATTATATCTATAAGTTAGCATTTTTTTCAATACATCTGCTAAATTACCTTTTACAGGTGCTTGTTTAAATTCTAAAACAACATTACCATAATTATTATTATTATTATTTCCAATTGTTGATACTCATTTTGCAACATCACGAGTACCAATACCAATACCTAATGAATAATTTGCTACTTGAACATAATCATTATCTTTTATAGTTATTTGATTACCTTCTGGTCAGTTTGGTTTTGGGGCTTCTGAAGGAAATGTTGCACTAGTTCCAGCAAAATTTATTTTTCCACTAGCAATTCTAACATTATTAAATACTTTTTTTTGTTTATTAGATGGTAAATCATCTATACTAGTTAAAATTAAACAATCCTTTTCCTCAATATAATTTAATGCAATTACTCATGATAAAAAACTATATCCTAATCAATATTGAAATATTCGTACATTAGGTTTTGTTTCAATTGGCATTGATAGTAAGGGTACTAAGTTAGCATTTTGAATAATTGATTGTGGATAAGAATAAACACCATTCACATTGCCTCAGCATTTAATATTTCCAAATAACATTGATTTAGGATATTTAATTTCAATTCCAGTAAAGACAGTATCTTCGGGTAATGATTTATGTAATACTAAATGAATACTATTTTGATTTTTTCATTTAAAGTCAGTTATTTTAACTAAATGAGTAGATTTAATAATATCAACACCATCAGGTGAATAAGGGCGTTTGTATTCTTCAATGATATAACATTCATTTTTGTTGTCTTCGGTAATTGGTTCATTAATAGATACTATTTTTAAGTCATAGGATTCTAAAAATTTTTTGTCTTTTTTTGAAATATCATTAATTAAAATATCTTTTTCATCAATCATTACATAACTTGTGCTATTATCTTGGACTGTGGTATTTTGTTGAATTTGTAATTTAAAATTAAAATCACTAATTTCATAACCAGTTATTTTAATATATTCATCTTTGTCAATAAAACCTATTTTAACGCTATTTTGAGAGTAGTTTAAGATTGGTTTTTGCTTTGTCTTAACAAGAATTATTAATTTTATAAATATAAAGGGTTCTAGCACGGTCTTCACTAAATAATTGTTCTAAATCGGGGTCGCTATACTGTGATTGAATAGCAAAATCTAACGGAATACTATCAATTGAATAATCAATTGGTTCATCATTTTCTGCTAATTTTGCTAACATTTTTTCAGATGGTTTTAACATTATTCTTGTTCTCCTTCTTCATTAGGAATATTGATAATAGTTTCGTTGTTTTTTAATTGTTTGTTTAAAGTAGCATTTACTGGTAAGCGAACATCAACAATTAACTCATCAATATTTTTAATATTGAATGTTCTACTATTTAAAACAGCATTATCATATTTAATTAACTTAATAATAAATTCAGTTAATTTAATCTCTCTAATGTATATCATTTGTTCGTATGATGCATTTGTTTGAATATTTACACCAGCAACTTCTGCTTGCGTTTGTTGTGCTCCCTTAGCGATTGCGGGAACATGATGGCGATTTATTTTATAGTAATTAGTTAACAATCAATCATATATTTTAGTTAATTGTTCACCTTTAAAATTACCAGCGATATAGTCTACTGGTTGAAAATTACTATCAGGGTCTCCTTCAACTAATAACAAGTCATTTTCAATAAATGATGCCAGCATTTTACTAATTTCTTGGTCAACCACACCAGTAACTCCATTAGTATTAATGGTAAATTTACCACTATTTAACAATGGGTCTAACATTATCTTTTCAGCAATAATATCTAAAATACTAGCAAATTGCTTACCATAGCGAGCAGAAGGTTCAAAATTAGAGTTATTAGGAATTATTTCAATTGGAATAAAATTAAGTGGCAATATTTCTTCTCTTTGTAAAGTTGTATAGTTATTTCATTTAACATCATCAATATATAAGTCGGTAATAGTACTATATAATCGTGTTTTTAACTTTCTAATAACTTTAACTTGTTTAGTTACAGAATCAATCTCTAATTTTTCAGTAATAAAAATACTCTGGTCATTTTTAATATAAGGGTCATAATCAAAAGTGCAAGATACTAAATTACCTAATTCATCATAATGGTCATTGTAAAAATCAATAGTAATAAAATTAAGTTTTGAATTATTAGCAAAAATAAAATATGCACCCTTACCATTTTTATTAATTTTATATTCGTTATATCAATTCTTATTAGTAAAGTCTTGCATTTTTAAAAAGATATTAATTAATTTAGAGTTTATTTGTTGATTAGTAATAAAATTATAAATGCTAATTTCTAAATCTCGTGGATTTAAAAAATTAGCATTATCTTCACAAATTCTTTTTTCTAAAATCTCATTATGTTTTTGAACAGTAACATTTTTACGATTAGTAATTGTTGATGCTAAATTAAGATAATAACTATCAATATCATATTCTTTTTTTAATTTCTTTTTGGCTGGTAACAATCCCATTTATAACACCTCTTTATTTTGTTTCTTCTTTTTTAATAACATCTTCAATACTATCTTGTTTTTTATCTTTCTTAAAAAATTCAAAAATTTTATCAATTAAATAGACTAAAACACCACTAATAAGTAATGATAAACCAATATAAAAATATTCTGGTCATGAAATTTCAATTACTTTAAATGCTTTGCAAAAAAATAACACAATTGCACTTATTATTAAAATTGCCCCTAATCCCCAAATAAATATTTTACGAATTAATAATAAAATTTCTGATTTATAATCTTTTAAATTCATTTATAACACTCTACTTTCTTTCTAAATTATTTTTTTATTTTAATAAATTAGCATTAATTTGTAATTAATTCATTATTATTTTTAATTGTAATATTTTTATTAAACATAATTATCTTCGTTAATTTATTGTAACTCTTCTAATTTTAGAATTGTTGGCGAATATTCATCACCCGTCATTGAAATTACTACTTTATGATTATTAGAAGAATTATCTACATTTAAAAAACCAATTCTTGTTGCCCCGCCTTTTCCCAAGGCCAAACTAGTTGAAATAGTTTGCAAACCACCACCATTATTTTTACATTCAAAACAAGTTGTTATAACAAAATCTGCGGTTGGTCGTTCTCAAATAAAATGAACTTTATATTTTTTCCCTAAAATAAATTTATATTTAATTACTTTTTCGTTTACTCTTTCTCCAACTTCTTTTCACTGCCCAATACTTTTTTTAAAGCATAATGTTCATTAATGTATTTAGTGGTTGGTAATGTGTCATCTGTTGCTTCTAGTCCGGGCGTTTTGTTTGTTTTAACAACACTAAAATCTGCAACTTGGTCATTATTTTGGAAGCTTGGGTCTCATATTCTTAATTCACCAGTTTCAGCACTAAAATCAGCATTATTACGCTTACTAACATTTGGCATTAAAGTAATTTTATTTTGTTTTAAATCTGAAACCGCAATTTCTCCATTATTATTTTTAATAATACTTTTATTATCAATCTTAGTTTTTTCTTTTTCTATTAAAACATCAACTTCAAATTGGGTATAATATGCTTCTAAATCTATCATTGTTAAATCAATACCTTCTTTTTGAAAAGTACGAAACATTTTTTTTAAAGTTGTTAGATTAGCCAATGATTTTGCATAGCTAGGCAATAGACCTTGTCATGTTGCCATAGGGTCATTTTGTGAAGAATAATTAATATCACCAACACTCATATTTGCCGAAGTAAAAAATTCAATTGGAATGCGATTAAATGTTCAATGTTCAATCGTAATAAACACCATATTAATACAAATTTTCTTTAATAATGGGTCTTTAAATGTTTCAAATTTTAGCTTTGAAAATGGATAGTTTAAGTAAGAATTAATCATATTTTGGGCTCTTAAAGCAAATGTTTTAAATCATAATTCTACATCACCTTTAAAGAACTTATTATAACGAACTGGAACTTGTGTAATTTTACCTGTCATTGGAATAAAATTATTATAATTTTCCAAAGTAACATTTTGTCATAATTCATTTAACATTTAATCATCTCCTTATCATTTATTTCTTTTTGATTTGATTTTATTTAAGATAAACTTTTTACTACTTGATAGTGTTTTTGTTTTAATTTTTTTGTTTAAATCTTGTTTTGTTCTGAGTTGTTTATATGCTTGAAATACTAGTCCATTACCCAATAAACTAGTAATTGCACTATCTTCTAGCGTATTTAACAATTTATCTTTATTAAAGTTATTTTTAAATTGTTCTTGCATTTTTAATATCTTAGCAATTGTCCGATATATTTTAAAACTATCTTTTACTACTTGCTGATAAGCAAGTGGGGCAATAGAAACTAAATTAAACAAACTTGTTTTTTTAAATCCCCAACCAATAAACCACTCACTGTTCATATAGAATTTAAACGGTTCAGGAGCCAAAACAAACTGTTCTGCTTTGATTAAAGTTGTCATAACGACAATAGGGACATATTTAGGATTTTTGTAATATATTGTTAAAGCAACTTCACCCGCAACTGATAAAGGAACAATTTTAACTGCTAAAAAAACATCAGAACCATAAGCAAAAGGTAATAATTGACCTTTTTTAATAGCCTTAGTTTCAAATTTAGATAATATTTTTTTAGTTTTATCAGTAATTTTACTAATTACTTTTTGTTTAATAGTAATTATTTGTTTTTCAATAGGGGCTAATAATTTTTTAGTTACTTTTTGAATATAAAAATTTGGGTTTAAATGATTTAAAATTTTATTTAATTTAATTGGTGTTTGATGAAAAATATTTAATAATTTATTATTATATATTTTACTGCCCCTCATTAAATTAGCATTTAATAGTAGATTTTTACCAACACCTTTTTTATGAAGATTAGTCATAATGTTATATCACTCATTAGTATTAATTTTACTTATTTTATCAATATTTAATCCATATTCAGACAATCATTTATTAGCATTTTTTTCATTCACGCGTGGTATTTTTTGAACTAATTTAGGACTTATTTTTTGAATATTTTTCTCAATTTTTAATAAATTATTAATTGTTTCTAAATTAGAAACTTTAAAACCTTTATAAAAATCATTTCGGGCTAATTTTCCAATTGTATATAATAAAGTTTCATTATTAGCATGCTTTGTAAAATCAAATATTAATTTAGAAGATAAAATCTTTTTATCTGTAACTTGCCTTACAACATCTTCTAAATTATTAGCAGTTATTACACCTAATTTTTCAAGTAGTTTAGTTTCTTTTGCTAATTTTAAAATTCTAGTTGTTCGAACAGCACGCGTTAATTTACCAATTCCACCAATTGCTGGTAACAAATTTAAGGCGGTACTTTTTGCTGTTACTTCTGATGTTAATTTATCATATATTTGATTTACGGCAAAATCGGTTGCTGTTTCTACTCCAAACGAGATAAATGCTGCGGCAAAATTAGATAATCCCGCACCAAGACCAACAGCCGAAGCAATACCACCAGTTAAAACTGATAAACCAGGAGCTAAAACTTGAATTCCTAAAAATTCTAATAACTGTAAACCAAAACTTTTTTCTTGTTGTTGGATTGACAATCTAGTTGGATTTTTTTTAACAGCATAAATAAGGGCTGTTTTAGATGTTCCAATTGGCATATCATTTATCAAACGAAAAAGTACTATTTTTTAGTACTATTAAGAATTTTTAATTTTAACATCAATCGGATTTGTTTGACCAGTAGCGTTGTTTTTACCTTCAATTTGAACTGCAACTGTTTTATCATTTGTAATATTAATTGGTCAGTCTTCACCTTTACTTTCAATAAAGTAATCAAAATCACTTTCAGTTAAAGAACTATTTACTGCTTTTACTGCTTTTAAAACAACATCTTTAAATTGTGGTTTTAACTGTTCGGCTGTTGCTTTTGTTGGGTCTGTAACATGTATAGTTGGTTTATCTATTTTATTAATTTTACTAATATCAATTTTTGCAACAATATGTTTAATAATTCCCTTAGGTTCAACTACTGCTCCACCTAAATATAAAACTCTTTCCATAATCAAAGTATTACCCATACCAGTACCTAACGCAGCAGCACCAACTCTTAACGGAGTATGGTCTTTTTTGCGTAAAATAAGAGGGTCATATTTTTTGCTAAACTTAAAGGCAATTGCATTAACTCCATTTGGTAATAATTCAATTGTTCCTTCTGAACCATCTTTATTAATAATTGGTAATTTTTTAGGAACCATATAGTATGTTGTTCCTTCAACAGTTTTCATTGCTCCACTTGTTGTGATTACACTATTTATTTGGTCGTTTGCTCCAAGTTGTAACTGTAATTTATTACGAATTCCACGAATAAAATCAGCCGAACCTAAAACAATTGTTTCTGATGGAGTAAAGCCGTTTTCATATATTTTATCCATAATTTCATCATGAATTTGTAAAGCATTTGTATCATCTGCTTTTTTGCCTTGAATAGTTGTAACTGTTCCTTTATTAATAATTTCTAAAATTTTATTACGTTTATAAGCAACTTCAGTATCCATTGCTTGTTCAATATCAGCTGCTCAAAGATTAGGATTAAAATCACTTTCTATGGGATCTAATTTACGAGCAAAAGTTAAAATTGTATCTAATTCAACAATTCCATCTTCAAATTCCACTGTTGAATATTTTAGTAGGTTATCATCAGTATTAAATACTTGTCCTTCGTTTCCTAGACCTTCATTGTATTTAATATTTTTCTTTCTTTTATATGTTAAACCAAACTTATTGGCTTCTTTTCACGCAAATAGTGCTTCTCAACTAAATTTTTGTTGATAAGTTTGTAAATATCATTGTTCAAATGTTTCTCGGTCTCTTTGTGTTGCTTGATTAGCAATATCTCCGAAAATTCTTTGTGGATTTTGTGCCACAATTATCTCCTTCTTTCTTATTTATTAAATACATTGTCTGTATCTAAAATATTGTTTTCTTTGTTTACTACTTTTGGTACGCCCCCAGTATTAACTATTTGTACCTTAATTAATTCATCATAAACACTTTGCAATTGTGCTTTAATGATTTCAATATCATCAGTAATATCATAAGACTTTAATAAAACATTTTTAAATTCTTCATTATCAGTTAAAGAATTAATAAAGTCAATTATTTCAATTTGTTTTAATTGAATTATTTGTTGTTCAATTTGTGAAGTTAATTTAGTATTTTTTGTTTGTAGTTCGTTGATTTGCTGATTATTACTTTCTAAATTACTTGCATTAAATTCTTCAACTTCAGCAGTATTTTCTAAAATAATTTCAGCAGTTTTAATATCTAAACTACCATCTTCATTTTTAATAGGTTCATTATTTTCATCAATAAGAACATATTTTACATTTTTTAATGCCATTGTTTTTCCTCCTATTTTTTAATATTTGTATTTATTCTTTTTCTAATTGCTTTTTGTATAATTTCAAAACTATCTACTCTAAAAGACAAAAAATAGCGCTTAGTTTTTATATTTAACTGATTAAATACTGAGCCTTTAATTTTTATCTCATCATCTTTTTTTAATTTCAAAAACTCAGTTAAAACAGATGGGTTATATATTGATAATGTTGAGTAATTTAATCCTTCTCACTGACATTTAGCCGAACAAGCATCAACTTCAACACCACCAGCAACAAGAGCCTTAATTTTTGTTTTAATAGGATTTTCATGTAATCTAACAGTTAATTCTAACTTATTAACTTTTTTATTTTTTATTTTAGGTTTACAGTTATTAGAATTTTTAGGTAAATTACTTTTTGTTTGAGACATTATTTAACATCCTTATTAGATAATTTGTCATATTTTGAACTGTCAACTAATATTCAATCGATAGAACCTGTTGAATATGGATTTTTGTAAAAATCTTCTTTATATAATTGTTTTGCTTCTAAAGTATATTGATTACATTCTAAATCTGCCACATCTTGTTTTAATTTAGATATTTCTTTATCTTTTTCAGCAAGTTCTTTTTTAAGTGTTTCATTTTCTTCTTTAATTTTGTTAAATTTAATTGATTCTGTTATAGTCATTATTTATCACTTCCTTTTTTAAAAAATATTGTAAATGTTTTCAAGCATCTAATTCGTGCTCTGACATTTTAATATTTCCTTTATAAATATAATTTTTTTTAACAACTGGCGATTGTAAAACATAATTTAAATTAAATAGATATTTACATAAAACTTTTAAACCACCAATGAATTTAGGAGTAGATAATGGATTTTTTATTTTTAAACCTTTATGAAGTTGATAATCTTCAATTATTACAACAACTTTATTTAAATAAGAACAAATTTTATTTTTAAATTGATTTAATATTAAATATATATTATTTATTGCTTCTTCTTCATTTTTGGAATTAAAAGTAATATTATTAATTATTTTCTTTTGCAAAACATTATAAATAATAATACCAGTTTGACCAACTCCAGCAGGGTCAATTGCAATAATATATTTTAATTTATTTGTTTTATTTTTTTGTCAATTTGTAATATTTTTCATCCATCGGATGCTAAATCTAAAATATCGTTAATTTTATAATATTGCATATATGAAACAATAACATCTCACTTGTTTTTAAATAAATTTAAGTACATTTTGGCTCATTCTAAACATTGCAAATCATAATGCTTTTTATGATGTGAAATACGACAATTAATAGGTTGACAATTAATTCAATCAAATGATGCTGTTATTTCATTTCAAGTTTTATTAATATATTTGCTTTTATATTCTGTCATTTTATCTATACTCCTTAATTCTTTTTATTTGTTGCTCAAATTTCATTATTAATATCATTTACCGTTACTGGATAAGCTCGTATCATTAATTCTTGTAATTTATTTTTAATTTTTTTATTTCATTTTTTCATCAAATATTTTTCCTTCTGTAAAAAAACATAATATTCCTTTATTGGTTAATATTTTGATATTTAGTAAATAATTTATTTTAGTATTTAATTACTTCGCCGCCCGCTTCACTTTGGGAAGTGAGCGGGGGCGGATAGGATATTTTGATAGAGTTTATCCCCCATACGGAAATAAACAAAAAACAGTTTACCCAGTTATTAATTACGCTTCATCCATCCCTACACAACTTTATATAAAGAAAATAACCTTTTGGAGTTCCAACCCTCTTGTTTTTTTAGTGTCCGATATTGTTTTTTTCGGTTTAACAGCACTTTTTTTATGAAAACAAGCCAAAAAACACATGCTCTGACATTTCGCAAGTGATTAATCTTGCCGAGAATTAAAGAAATAAATAGGAGTAGTAAATCCAATCGCTTTCACACTTTCTTTAAGGCTTCGTGCCATAGATGAGTTATCCATCTTTAAGCATCAAAAAATATTAAGTTTTAGATTGCATTATTCATCAGATAGTACCTTTATTAAAAATGATATTATTAGTTGTTAAACCGAAAAAATATAATAAATCACAGAAAGGAAATTATAAAAATTAACTAATTTGTAGGGAAAAAATAGGTTAATTTTTAATTTTAAAGATACTATCTGATGAATAATGCAAATAAAAAAATCGCTCTAATAAGCGATTACTTTAATTTGTATTTAATTACTTTATTTATAATTTTTATAAAACCTCAACTTTTTTCCGACTACCTCAAATTTTGTGATTTTTGTTGTTCACGTTTCTCAAGAACAAAATTACGGAAATGAATAATATCTGGTACTAAACTATTTAAAATATTAAGATATTTTGCTTTAATTTTTATTTCTGCAGTAGTACCTAACAAGAGATCTTTCTTTTTTGTTTCATTAATTTCACCATTTTTAAGCATTTTATTAGCAAGTGGTAAATTCATTAATTCATTATTAACAAAGGCTTCTCATTTTTTTCAATTTTCATTATCCGCATTAAATGAAGTTGGAATAACTTTTGGCAAATTATCAAAAAGATGAAACGTTGTAACCAACGATAAAATCTTGCCAATTGCTAAGGTAGTGTCTTGAAAGGGAAGATTCATTTTAGTTAAAACCATCGTCATACTTTTATTTAATTTTTGAACTGTATCATTTGTTCATTTTAAATTATTAGTAGCAACAGGAATTAAAAAATTTGAATCTTTTGTTTTTAGATTAGTTAATTCTTTATCTTTATAATCAGCAACAACTGTTAATTCTCCATAATGAGCAGTTCCATCTTCTGCAATTTCAATAGGCGTAAATTTTGTTTGTGTTAGCATTAAATCATCACTAAATTCTTTAAATTTACTTTCTAAAATGCTGAAAGTAGCATCATTGTTAACATTTTGATATTCATTACTTTCAACAACAAGAGGTGACAATTCACTAAAACTAGTTAATCGTTTAATAATTCGATTTTTTTCATAATCAACACTAGTTCCCCCATTGTTATCATTATCTCCCCCACTTGTTGTATCAATATCACGGTGTCCAGCAGGGGTAGGTGCACATCCACTCAAGCTAAAAACAGGTGAACTTGTTAAAATAACACTACTTAAGATAAAAAATTTTTTTCATTATTTATATCTCCTTTTTTATTTTTTAACTTGTAAAATTTTATTTAATTAAAAATAACATTTAGAAGACTATACTAATTTAAACACTCTCGTTGATAACCATTTACAATAATTTTTAATTCTTTTTCACTACGTTTATTTACTAGCATATGCATTTGCAAAGACTTAATAGCATCATTTAATTCACATAAATTAATGAAACTAAAATTTTCCCTAATATTTTGTTGTTTTAAAATTAATGAAAGTTTTTTAAACATAATTGTACTATTAACAGAAAAAGCAAGGGAAATTAAAACAAAAACATTTTGTGAAAATAATACAAGAGAAATATTAGTTTCATTTAAAGCACAATGAAATGGCTTAAATGTATTGATATAAGCTAAAATTTTATTAATTAAGACAATTTTTAAATATTTTGTTCAATATTGTTTAAAAAAATATATTGTTGCAATAAATGAAATAAAAACTAGAAAAATAAGAATAATCATATTGTCTAAGCCTTTGATGCTAGCTTTATGAATTGCAAATATTGTTATTAAACTAACTTTAAATATAATTGAAAAAAGACAAATAATTGAATCATTATAATAATTAGGAAGCAATTGTTTACCAATTAAGATTCATAAACTAATTAAGCAAACTGTTAAGGAAAGGAGATTACTAAGAACCAATAAATTCGTTGTATCCATTAGTAAAAAATAAAAACTAGTTTGAATTCCGACTAAAAAGATAATTGTTAAACTTTGTTTTTTTAAAACAGTAAGATTTGTAAGATATGAAGCAAAATAAACAACAGCAAAAAAACTAATACCTTAGCAATAAATAATATTAATGGTCAATCAATATAATTAATTTCAAATAGCCTGTTCATTTTACTACACCTTACCTTTAAAGAATTATTTTACCTTATTTGCAAATATTATATAGATTTATTGTCAAAAATGCAAAAATGTTTTTTAAAAATAAATGTTATAATTAAAGTGAACTTAATAATGTTAATAATTAAAAATTATTAATATTATTAAAAAAATATAGTAGGAGATAAAAACAGCGATGTTGCCAGAAAAAATTGATCTTTTTATCGATGAACATGTTGATAAACCCTTATCAGAATATATTAAAGAGAATCCAAGATTTATTTTAGAATTTGTTAATAACTTATCATGAGAAGAAAAATTTGAATTAATTAATGATTTTGTTACAGAAAATGATGAAATTAATCACGCAGTTAATACTTTAAATAAATATCTTTCTTTATTTATTGAAGAGGAAATTAAAGAACGCCTTATTCAGAATATTTCAGAAGAAGAATATTTACGTCATAAAGCAATTGTTGAGATTTATGAAAAAGCTAAAAATGAAGGAGAATTAAATGAAAAAGATTCTTCTAATTAAAAAAATAATACATTTGGTTAAATGTATTATTTTTTTTTAATTAATTACTTTTATCTAAAGAGAATTTAAAATCGTATTTTTAAAATATTTTTTACTAATAATCTGCCCGTTTTTATCTAAATAAATAGTAATTGTCACTTCAGTATTATTAATTTTTTCTAATTGACTAGTTGTTAAAACATTATATGGTTTTTCTGTCATACTAATTTCTTTACAACCACTTTCTTTTAATTGTTCAATAATATTACCATTTGGAAATTTGTGGCTTGCTGCTCCCATAAAATTACGTCATGATGTATTTTCCTCATCATATGTAGCTGGAATATAACAATTTTCTGGACTTAATTTTTTAAAAAACGATTTATCAAGAGAATTTTTACTTCCATGATGTGGCACTTGATAAATATCAATATTTTTAAAAATATCAGGTTTTTGACTAGCAATAGCCTCTCCAAGTTTTTTTTCAGCATCACCAGTAAAAAAAATCTGTTGGTCCAATTTTAAAATATAATACATTTGATAAATTATTTCGATTTACTTGTTTTTTATGACTTTCTTTTTCAAGAAAATCTTTTGCATAATAACTTCAATTATGAAATTTAATACCCTCAAAAATATAAAATTCTTCCAACTTATCATAAATTTTTGTATTAGAGCTAATTGAATCACTAATTTTTTTCATAAATTCATTTGCTTCATCAATAAAAATGATATTATCAACTTGAAAATTATTTAAGATACTTCTGAAATTTGAATAATGATCAGTATGAAAGTGACTGAAAAAAATAGCCAAAATCTTATTAATTCCCTTTTCTTTTAAAACCTTAGTTGGTCAAATATTACCATTATATAATTTAGTATTTCATGCACGTGGTGACCCACCAATTCCAATATCATAAACAATCGCTATATCACCTTTTTTTATAAATTGAAATAAACCATTATTAGTTGCTAACATTGTATATTCATAATATGGTTTTGTTTCATTATCTATTGTTTTATCATCTTTTGTTTCATCATCTATTGATACTTTCACATCTTGAGAATCCTCATTAAGTTTAGCATCAATATTTTCATTTGGTAAATTTACTTCTTCTGAATTATTTGAACAAAATGTACAACTCACAATAGAAGTAACAAATATATTATTTACTGATAAACTAGTTAATAAGGCAAATATCTTTTTTATTTAATATTTACCTCGCTTTCTTTATTAATAAACAATAATTTGTTAATTTAAAATACAAACAAAAACAAACAAAACTTTTCTCATAGTCTGCCCTGATTGTAGCATTGCATAAATGAAAATGGTTTGCTTTTTTTTATATATTGATGTCCGCATTAAATTTTAAAAACTAAAATTTTATTTTTATCAATTTTGGGACCGTTGCAAAGATACGGGTTGTTAGTTAAAAACAAGATATAATCTTGTTTTTTCTTTTATGTATAAAGAATTTAAAACCTAAAAAAAGGAAGTGGTAAAGATGATTAATTTATTATCAGAAAGTAGTAATTGAGACAAAATTTTTAGTTTTATTTTTGATGTATTTTTGTTTATTTTTGATGTGATTTGAAATACTAAATTGCCAATGGCAAAAACAACGATTGCTTATTTTGTGATCTTTTTTATGGTTATTAAATTATCAATTTATGCTATTCATGGTACATCAACACAATATAATGAATTAGGTTCAACTGTTCAAAATAGTACATCAAAATTATATTCTTCAACAGCAAAATATTAAATAGTAAAGGTAGTAATAGTAATGAAAAAAAACAAAAAAAATTAATTTATACAACCAACATAGTATTAATTTTTATCGTAGGATTTTTATTAAGCATTATTTTATATTTGCTATATAATACTTATTTAAACCAAAAAATAATACTACTAAATACAATTATTAGTGACCCAAATTTACAAGCAATTAAAACTAATGGTTCCCATCTTCCAACAGAAGAGCAAATTAAAACTATATTAAAACAAAAGTTCCCAGCATTAAAGATTAATAAAATTCAAATTAAAAATAATATTACGGCTACAACGGCTACAATTACTTCTAATGATTTTAAGATTTACCGAGGTTCAGTTACCCTTAATTATCTTCTTGATAAATCAGTGTTAAATCAAATTAATTTAAATCAACA
Source organism: Spiroplasma endosymbiont of Seladonia tumulorum (assembly GCF_964020235.1). Classification (NCBI taxonomy): domain Bacteria; kingdom Bacillati; phylum Mycoplasmatota; class Mollicutes; order Entomoplasmatales; family Spiroplasmataceae; genus Spiroplasma; species Spiroplasma endosymbiont of Seladonia tumulorum. The sequence continues at coordinate 990,405 of NZ_OZ026545.1, forward strand.
ATATGTTCCAAATCAAACTTGAATGCAACAACGTGGCTATAATGGCTTATGAATTAGTAAGAACCCAGCAACAGATCTTGAAAAAAATTTAACAAATGCCTTTTTAAGTCATGCTGAATATCCTAACTTACCATTTTATGAAAAACCAGAATTTAATTCATATAAAGAATTATTAAATTTTTTAAATCCAAAAACTAAATCATCTTTAACGAATTTTATTAATAATTATTGTCCGACATATATTAATAAATTAAAACAATTAATGGTAAGATTTTATAATTATATGGCTAGTAGTTGAGGAAAAAATAATGTTCATAATGTATTAAAATGAATTGATATTGCTCAAGTTCTTGATGCAGATGGATATGGTCATTTAGACCATCATATTCAAATTCATGCCCGAACATTACAATGTTATTATAATGCTATGGGAAATCATTCATTTTATAAATAGCATTATTTAAATGGTAAAATGTTCTTTTTTTTGTTAGTTGCAAGATAAATTAAATGATATTTTCGTTTTCCACGACGAATAATTAAATATTTATCAAATAAAAACTTATCTTTTGCTACAAGTCAAGTTTCTTCTTTAACAATTTGCCCATTAATAGTAATTGCACCTTGTTCTAAAAACTCACGACCTTCACGTTTAGAAGAAACAATTTGTGCTTGTACTAATAAATCAAGCAGTGGTAAATTAGGCTTTGTTAAATAAAAATTAGGTAAATTGTTATCAAGTTGGCCTAACTGTTGCTCTGATAATTCATGTAAATTGCCTTTAAATAAAGCTTCGCTAACAATTTGTGCTGTTTTTAATCCTGCTGCTTGATGAACAAATAAAGTTACTTCTTCTGCTAGTTTTTTTTGTGCAATGCGTTGTGCTGGTTCATTTTGGTGAGCTGCTTCAAGAGCAATAATTTCTTTTTCAGATAACATTGTTAAATAACATAATAATTTCCCTGCTTCTTGGTCATCTTGGTTATAAAAGAATTGATAAAATTCATAAGGTGATGTTTTTTTTGAATCTAATCAAACTGCCCCTGATTCTGTTTTTCCAAATTTGGAACCATCAACTTTTGTTAATAAATTCATTGTCAAACCACAAGCTAAATTATCTTCTCCAATTTGTTTATAAATATAATCTGTACCCGAAGTAATATTTCCTCATTGATCACTACCACCAGTTTGAACAGCACAATCATAATTAATATATAATTGATAAAAGTCATAAGCCTGCAATAATGTGTAAGCAAATTCAGTATATGATAAACCAACTTCAATTCTAGTTGCAATATTTTCTTTTGCTAATAAATAACTAATATTAAAATCTTTACCAACATTTCGCAAAAAATCAATCAAGGTCATTTTTTGCAATCATTCAGCATTATTAACCATTTTAACTTTTGTTCCAATTAATTGTTGCATTTGATTACTAATGGTTTCCACATTATGTTTAATTGTTTTATCATCTAGCAATACCCGTTCTGCTTTTTTCCCACTAGGATCACCAATCATTCCTGTCCCACCACCAATAATAGCAATTGGTTGAAATCCAAACATTTCAAAACGTTTTAATAACATAATTTGAATTAAATGCCCAACATGTAATGAATCACCGGTTGGATCAAAACCACAATAAACTCCTTTTTTTAATTCTTGCGCTTTTAATAATTTTGCTTCATTAGTTACTTGTTTTAATAGTCCTCTTCATCTTAATTCTTCTAAAATATTTTTTACCATCATTTATCTCCTTTGCTATTTAAAAAACTCTAAATTATTAGAGTTATTTCTTATCTACTTTTGAATCTTTTTTAATTGGAGCAGACTTTCCTTCTTCAATAATTTTTTCAGAAATTGATGCTGATGTTTTTTTCAAATCTTCAGTTGCCTTAATTCCAGCGTCAATTGCTGAAACTGTTATTTTTGCTAAATCTTTTGCCACTGCGCACACATTAGGTGATTTTGCTGCTGCTTTAATTAATTTAACTGCACCATTATCAATTTTCTTTAATGTCTTATAAGTCATTTCTTTTGTTGAAGCAGAATCTAAAATTTCAACTGCACCTTTGACATTTTTAATGTGCAATTCAATATCAGCTGCAACTTCATCTGATTCTATTCCTTTCGATTTTTCTCATACAATCTCAATTTTATTAACCATTTTTTAAGTTGTGGATTATATTTTTAAACTAAATTAATGAAATCTTGTTGTAATTCTGAACCTTTTTTCGGAGCAATTAACATTCCTACTACCATCACTGCCAATGTTTTAACAAATTTAAATGCCATAATTATTCCTTCTCATCAGAATTAGCAAAATCTTTTAATTTATCAACAATTCGATAGGCAATGTCTTTATTACGAGCAATAATTTTCATTCATGCTTTAACGTTTCGTTTTGCAAAAGCTTCAAAAACATCAATATAATTTGAAACTTTAACAACGGGTATCAACAGTAGAATTTAACATTTCTGTTTTATAAGTTAAGTCTTCAACAAAATAATCAAATTTCTTAGCAGCAATTGCAACTTTTCGCGCAGCACTAATGCCATAACAACAAAAAACAATTGCTAAACATAATAAAACAATGATTAAAATTGTTTGTGAAATTAATAAATTATCATTTGTTGCTAACATATATATCATTCTTTTCCACCCTTTTTCTAATCGTATTAAATATTACTTTTATATTATAACTTATTTTATAATTTATTTTAAATAATATTAGAATAATTAGTTAACTTAATGATAAAAATTAATATATACTAATTTACAACAATATATAATTTATCTTTACAAGATAGTATAAACCAGTTTTTACATTAATTTGTTTTATGTTATATCAAAGAATAAAATCAGTAACTAATGCAAAATACTCAAAAATTTACGATATTGTAGTATTTTTTTACTTTTATTAATTATTATGTAAATTAAGTTGTTAAAAAATATTAAAAATTTGCAATTAATTTGTTAAAAATTAAAAAATATACTTATCTTTTTCTTTTTTTATAAAATATTATTAAGGAGAAAAAAAGAAAAAAATATGAATAATAAATGCATTTTTAATTTTAATTAATATTATATTAATATCTTTTATAACTTTTTTGTCGGCATATATATTATAAAAATAAATTAAAACAAGAACCTTTAATTAAAAATTATGAATTATTATATAAAGAAAAAAATGAAAATATTATAAAACATAAATCAATTTCATTGCCCGTTGAATTATTTTATCAAGAAGCAAATTATTGATGTGGTCCTGCTAGTGTACAAATGGTAATAAATTATGTTGCTAATAAAAAAATATCACAAGAAAAATTAGCAAATTATTTACAAACTGTAAAAACAGGAACTTATCCAGGAAATATTCCAGCAATTTTAAATAAATTCACAAACCAAAATAATCATAAATATACACGAAAAATATTAGGACTCAATTATGGTTTAACCGAAAAAGAACAAAAAATATTTTATAATGATGTAAACAATAGTTTAAAGCATAATTTTCCAGTTATATTAAGTATGCATGGTAAATATCCTTGAAACAACCATATGATAAGACATCTTATTGTTATACATGGAATTCAAGTATCAGAAAAATTTGAAGAATATACATATTTAATTGCTGATCCTTGATCCGGAGAAGTAGAAGTTAAACAATCACAAATAAGTAGTCTATTTACTTATGATGCAAATAGTAGCATTATTAAATCTAATTAAAATATTTTAAAATTATTTGTGAATTTTTAGCTACTATCACCATCGATTCTTCAACTAATTGAATATACAATATTTTAAACATTGCATAATTTATTTTATTAACACTTGATTGCAATCCTTCTTTTACTATTTTTAATTTTTCTTCTATTCTATATCTTTTTTTAAAAATAAAAAATCCAATTACTTTTGTTTTAATTTTATATTACAAATTAATTGTTAAATTATTTATTTGCTTAGTTTTAGGATATATTCAATACAATACATTAATAACTTAAAAAGATTTAACAACCTAATGTTAAATCTCTAATTTGCACAAAAATTTTTAATTCGCTGACTTGGAGGTGTTTTAAAGACACCAACTACATTACAAATAATGTCATTTTTTCAATCTCGTTCTGATAATGCCATTTCAAATAAAATTTCACGAAAAGGACGATCTTTTTTAGGGTCAAGGCCAAGACCATTTGTACTAAAATTAGCACTACCGGATCAAAAAGCTAATATTTCATTATTTGCATTGTATCACACATATAACTTAGTATGTGTTTTAGGTTTAGTGTACTTAATAAAATCAGAATTATAAACATTAGGTTTCGGATGTTCATGAATAATATTTAATCGATTAATATTTTTTTTATCTTTTAATAACTCTGCTTCAAGAATCGGATTATATTCAGCACTAGTTTTATCAACAAAAAGATCTAAATTAATATTATCCTTTGCCGTTTCATCTAAATATCGTTTAATAACATTCGTATCACCATCACCAGTCAATACTAATAGTCCTGTTGCTGTCTTTATTTTTTCATTTGTTTTATGTGCTTTTACAATCTCATTAAATTGGCTTTTTTCTTTCAAAACATTTGCTTCTGACTGATAGGTTGTCTTATCATTAACATCAAAGCCAACACAATTTTGTTGATATAAATCACTAGTTCGTGTTGCACTAACATGCTCTGTTGCATTAATTCCTCCGCAAAAAATATCACAACCAAGGCCTTTATAATTTGTAATATTGGGGACCGTTGCAAAGATACGGGTTGTTAGTTAAAAACAAGATATAATCTTGTTTTTTCTTTTATGTATAGAAAATTTAATTTAAGGAGTTGAAATTATGCAAACAAAACATTATTTTATTTTGCGGTCCTTAGTAATTAAGTATGGAAAAGATAATGTTATTAATACTGTTAATAAGATAGTAACTAATAATGTAAAAGAAAATGAATAAATTATCCGCGTAATTTATTCAATATTGTTTATTTTTGAGCGTAGCGAACACGCGGAGCGTGCCGCGCAAGCTAAATTTTTAGGAGGAATTAAATTATGCCAGTATGGTTAACATGAATATTTAGTATTGTTATTATTTTAGGAATTCTTGCTTGAATTGGTTTATCGATTTATCAAAAAATTCGTCAAATTCGAGGTAAGAAAAAAGAAAAAAAGAAATTGAAAACAAGGAGGATAAAGAATAATGTTAGGTATGTATTTAACAACAGCTGTTAATTTTCTAGCTACAGATACTCCTACTATTTCAGGTGGAATGGATTCTATTTGAAGCGGTTTGGGACAAGCAATGATGAAAGTTAAAGATACTGTTTATGCTGTGTTATCACAATTAATGACCTTTTTAAGTGATGCTTGAATTATTTTAATTCCATTTGGAATTTGAGTAATTATTTAAATATTAAACTTTTTCCGTGTCATGGTTAAAGGCTTTTAATATTTATTATAACTGATCCATAGCTATTCATATATTTTGGCACACTAGCTTTTATGTGAGTTGATTAATTATAAACGTATAATTTTATATTTTAATAGCTATTAGTTAAAACTAAGCACTTATTTTCAGTGTGCTTTAATTTTTAATTTTATATATTTAACAATGTTTATTACAATACATATACATTATTTAAACATTTTATAGTAAAGGAGGATTAGAATGAAATTTATTAGTCCGTTGTCTTGGCCAGGTGGAAAAGCTAAACACTTTGATAAAATTAAAGCATTATTACCGGCTAAATTTGATAAATTTATAGATTTATTTTGTGGCGGTGCTTCAGTTGGCTTAAATGTGTTAGACCAGCAGTTATGTAACAAAGTAGTCTTTGATGATTTACATAGTGACTTGATTAACTTTTGGCGGGAAGGGATTCACTTAATCGAATTAGATTATTTACAAAAATTGGTATATCCTAATTCAAAAACTATTGATGAAATGAAAGAAAAGATAGCAAATGATTATTGTTTGAATACAGGCGAAAAATTTTTAATTAAAAATGCTTTAACTTTTAACGGGAAAGAATGAGGAACTTGAACAGATAAAAGATTACAACAAAATTTTAATTTTAATAAATTATTGAGAATTCAAAATGTTAGAAGACTATTAGTTGATCCTAAAAATAATATTGAGTTCTATAATTTGGACTATAAAAATATTGTTTGATATTTAGATCCACCATATTTTTATAATAAAGGAAGAGTTTATAAACATTCAAAAATGAACTTTTATGAACTAAAAGATAATATTTTAAACATTAAAGGTAAATGAATTTTAAGTATTGATAATTCTGAATTTATTAAAGACTTGTTTAAAGAATTTAATATTAATGAATTTGAATGAGTTTATAGTTTTACTAATTGTCATAATAAAAAGCCAAAACTTGGCCAAGAATTAATTATTACAAATTTTAAGGAGTGTGATTAATTATTAAACGTAAATGTCAAATTTGTCATTCTATTTTGAATAAAAAATTTGTTGGTAGTTTGTTTTGAGTAATGTATCATAAACCAAGTTATAAAAGTGGTCCTAATACGGCATTGTGTAAATATAATATGGAAAGTAAGGTGTTTTTATAAGTTTTTATAAGAAGAATATTAACGTACAAAATTATTTTATTTGAACAGAATTTGTAGTTTTTAGAACAGATAAAGCTTCGTTTATAAATTTACCTAATCATAATCGTCATATCGGTTTTTGATTGAGTAATAAGTTTATTTATCCTAGTCAAAAACATTCTGATCAAGTAGCTATTGGTTTGATTTATGATAATTCTTACCCTATTGTAAAATATGATGAAAATTTAAAACGAAATATTTGAAAATATTTAACTGGAACAGAAATAATTAATTTATATAATCAATATAAACAAAATTATTTTACACAAATGAAAAAAGCATTATTCCCTTCTGAACCTCAAAAAGTAAAAATAAATAACAATAATAATTTAACAAATTGAACTGTTGAAAAAGACCAAGAATTAATTAATGATTTGAAAGACTTAAATTAAATGAGTTTATATAATTATTGAGTTCAATTTGTAAGTTATATTATTGGTTCAAATGCTCCCGATTTTATATATGTTATATCGTTTGTATTATTTATCGTTTTATTTTTTGGAATGTTTTTTAAACTTATTCAAAAAATGTGGAGTTTTTAAAAATGCAAAATGATTGAGAAAAATTAAAAGAGTTTTTTATTCATGTCTTTTTGCTTATAGATAAAACAAATGTTGAAAATATTACAACTTTAAATTTAACACAAAATGAATATTTAACTTTGATGGTTGGTGTTTGAATTGTAATTTTGTTTTTAACTTGGTTTTTATTGTGAATGATTTTTAAAATAGTTGGGTATTTTAAATAATGAAAAAGTTTGTATTTTTTTAAAAAAATTATTGTTATATTAGCGGTTCAATGGTTTTGTTTAGTTTAATTGATTTATTATTTTGAATTATTTCTTTAAATTACACCGGCTTAGTTTTTTGACTATTATTTGTTTTACAATGTGTATATTTTTTTGGTGATTATGAAAAAATATTTTTTATCAGTTAAATGCATTTAGGTTAGTTGATTTTGTTTGAGATAACCCTTTGTCAGTTATCATTGGTAAGTTAGGAACAGGTAAAACATTACTTTTAACTTATTTGTCTCAGTCTATGAAATTATTAACAGATGAAATTTATAGTAATTATCCATTAGAAGATGGCAAGGTTAAAGTTTTAACATTTAAAAATTTGGATTTTACTGATCGAACAAAACCAGTTCCTCCAGATGATAGTGTTATTTTATTTGATGAAAGTTATTTATATATTGATGGAACTAGTCCGCACGATGAGAAAAAAGTTCATAGTGGTAAGATACCGTGAATTGTTTTAGCAAGACATTTTGGACATCGTGTTTTGTTTACTGCTCAGCGTGAGGGTATAATTTGAAACAATATTAGGCAATTAGCAAGTGGTATTATTATTCCAATTTCACTTAAAAAACCAATTGTTAAAAAGGATTTAATATTTTTAATCATTTTTTTATTATGCGAATTGGTATTTTTCAAAATATTACTGATTATGAAATTTGAAAAACAAAATCAGTTGAATGATTGTCAGAAGGTAAACGAGCAAAACATAAGTCGGATGTTGGATTAGGAATTCGGTTTTTTAAGATAATTATTCCGCTTGAATTTGCTAATAAATACCATAGTTATTGATTAAGTTTTGTTCGTGATTTGAAAAACGATGAGGTTGTTAATAAAAAAGAATACTTTTGGAAAGATATATCAAAATTAAATATTAAACAACGCTTAGAATTGTTTGATATTGATATTTTGAAAAAGAATTTAAAACCTAAAAAAGAAAAAGGAAGTGGTAAAGATGATTAATTTATTATCAGAAAGTAGTAATTGAGACAAAATTTTTAGTTTTATTTTTGATGTATTTTTGTTTATTTTTGATGTGATTTGAAATACTAAATTGCCAATGGTAAAAACAACGATTGCTTATTTTGTGATCTTTTTTATGGTTATTAAATTATCAATTTATGCTATTCATGGTACATCAACACAATATAATGAATTAGGTTCAACTGTTCAAAATAGTACATCAAAATTATATTCTTCAACAATTATAAATAAATTAGAAAAAAGTGTTGATAATTTGCAACAAGTTAATTTAAAGTTTCAAAATTGAAAGTTAATTCCTAGGGTTAATGATGTTTTAGTACCACCTAAAATAATTGCTTCTACTGATAAAAATAAATATGTAAAAGAAGATGATAGGAAATATATTGTAATTTATCCATATCTAATCCAACAATGAAACATAATTAAAACAGATGCAAAAAATATTAATAATACCTGAGCATGAAGTTCAAAAGCAATAATTTATTATTGAGATGGAACTAATGAACCACAAACACCAGATGTTGATGCAGATACTGGCAGTGTTATTTTTTTGGACTGATACTAATTATCAAAATACTCGTTCTTTTTTATTAAAATATATTAATGCTATTGTGCAAGAAAATATTCGAGTTCAACAAGGTGGTAATCTAGATTATGATGATCCAAATTTAGGTAGTCAAAGAATTATTTTTGATTTTGAAATTATTAATAATTTGAATAAGTCTAGTATTGGTATTATTTTAACTAAAAAATCAATTTATCGAATGATTTTAACGATTGATGAACGAAAAAATATTATTGCTGGGAGTTTAGAGTTAACACATCTTAAGCAATATTGAAATGGATATGATTATAATAATTATCGGTATACTGATGATTTAGGTTTTTTATTTTCTTTTATGAAAGATAAGGAAAATACATTTAGTTTTAGTGCTGAAACATATAATTATTATCAGGGTAATACTCCTAATACTGGTAAATAGATTTTTGAACAGATGAAAGGTCAAATTGATATTAATAAATTTTTAAAAGCATTTTTTGCTCATGCTTTAGTTCCAGTATTTCAAAATCGTAGTAATTTTATTGAAAGTGGATATATTGATAATTTACAATATGATACGGTTTTAATTAACTTTTTTGGTTTAAAATTAGTTAATTTTACAGATATTTTAATTGAGGAAAGCAATATTAATAAAACTCAATTTGAAAAATTATTAAATAGTATGTTTACGGTTTTTCAAAATTTTTATAAAGATTATTTACGAACAATTTTTGATTTAGAAAATAATACTTATACACAAGGATATAATAAAAAATATGGTTTATTAGCGAATAATGGTTTTAAAATTTATTCACGTTACTTTTATTTTTCTGATAAATACAAACAATTAGATATTAAATTGTATATTGTAAATTTCATTTTTCATCTGTTTCGCGTATTTTACGAAAAGCATTAAAAAAAAGATAAAAAAATAGATTTAAAAAATTGAGAAAATTTATATATCAATTGGGATGATGCGCATGTAACTTTTAAAAAAATAAATCTTATTTGCAAACTGTTAGAATAATTTCATTTAATACTGGAAAAGAAAATAATAAATCTTTAAATAAAAAATATTGTTATTTTTTTCTTAATAAGAAAACTCGAGGAGCAGAATTTAATGTTTTATTTATTAAAAAACAAATTCAAAAATTTTTTAAAAATTATGAAAATATTAAATTAATTATTGGTGGGGATAGTGCTAAATGAATTAAAAAAACTGCTAAAATTTTAGATGGTATGTTTATATTTGATAGATTTCATGCAATAAGAGAATTAAAGAATAATATATATTGTGGTAATCGTAGTAAAGAATCCTTTAAAAATTATTTACACGCAAAGGAATTATTTTTACAAGGAAAATACGACGAATTTATAACTTTTTTAAAATCATTACAGAATGAAAGAATTAAATTAAGGTATTTTATTAATTTAAAAAAATGGTATTTTAAATCAAAATAAAGAGTGAAATATTGGCGTATCTGTTGAAAGTGATGTTTCAAGAGTTGTAAAATCTTGTTTGAGATATGGGAATAAAACATTTTTATTTTCAACATTTAAAAATATTTTGGATTTAAAAATTATGAGATTTAATTTTAGTTAATTTAAAATAATTTAATTTTAGTTTTTAAACTATTTTTTAGTATGTTAAAATATGAAATTATTTTTTGTATTTTTTTTGTGTTATTATTTTTTTATAAAAGAAAAAGTTTTTTGTTTTTAAATAAATTAAGTAATACTCGTTTATATGCAACACTCCCTAATATTGTATAAAACTTCTTTAAAAGATGGAACCTTTAATAAGGCAGATTCTGAAAAATTACCATTACCTGTAAAAGAACGAATAATTTCTTTTTTATCATTAAACTAAAAATACGATTTCATATGCGACAATCTATTAGGCTTATCAATAACATTAGCTTGGTTATTTAAATTATTGTGTGAAAGCTCTTGATTATATTTAGCAACACGTTCTTGCTCATTTTTTGCACGACCTGAAACCATATAACTACGAATAATATCAATCGAAAATTTACTTTTAACACTTTCAAATAAATACTTTTCAACAAGAGATGTACCAGCAAATCCGTTAATAAAAACAACATGGGCAGTATCCTTGGATGTTTCTTTAACCATTTCTCATATTTGGCTTTTTTCAGTTTCAAAATCACCATTTATATGTCTAATACCAAAAACAATACCTGCAATAGCTCCTGGTGTTGTTAAGACACCAAAAGTTGTTCCTCCGATTATTATTGTTTTTTTTTTTTACTTTTCTATTCATTTAATTAATTCCTATCTTTTTGTTAAATTATTTAAATATATGTGTTTTCATAATTTCATTCATACTAATATTTTATAATATTTTTTAAATTATTTTTTTATAATAAAGGTTTTAACAAAAAAATTAACAACAGTAAAATTGCTTGATTCTCCTATTCATTCTTTTAACCACCCTATCAGTTTTTAAAATTTTCCTTACCTATTCATTATTATTTTTATTATCCCTTTGAACATTATTAATTTGTGTTTTAATTCGTTCACGACGTTTTGCTTCTGCTTCCTTTGCTGTTTGCTCTTCAATTTCTAACATGCGTGAAAAAAAAGGATTACGATTAGTATGATATTCTTTAACGTGGTTCATATCTGGTTCAGAATCACTGTTTCGTAAATCATGCAATTTCTTATGATATCCTGATGCATTTTGTGATAATGGTTTTGGGCGACGAAGAAACTGATTATTTAAATTATTTTCTTGTAAATTAAGTAGCGTTTTAAATCTAACTGCTCACGCTTTTGTTGAATTATGTTGGATTAATCGACAACGTTGCTCTAATGGCATATCTTCAGAAAAATTATCATCAATATGATAAGCTTTAGCAACTGCATTGCGAATCTGTTCATTAATTTCTCTTTGCTTTTCAATTCCTTCAAACATTGCTGCTTGCTCATAATCATCAACATTATGTTGTGGCATTGGATTACGAATTTTTTCTTTAATTTGTTCTAATTCTACTTTTAACTCAGCTGTTCTATCGCCAAAAATATTTGTTCCACTTTTTCGTGGCTTTAATAAAAATGATACCGTTTGTGCTGTTGGTTCAGATAATTTATTTTTAGTTTTTAAAGTTGATGGAATAATTTCTTTATTTGTAACTGGATCATATTTTCGAAAATATGGTTCAATGTTAGTTTTATCAAAAGACGAAATTTTTTCTTCAGTAATATGAATTTTCACTAACTCCGCCTTCTTCTCACTCACCCGCTGAGCAATAACATCCTCAATCGAAGTTATGGGACTATTTTCTTTTTGTTGTTTATATGAATGCGACATATTAACTTTAAATTCATCAGCACCATCTATTTTTTTTCCATATAAAGGTGAAATAACTTCACATAACGATGTTAAAGGAGATTTATTCTTATATTATTTTCAATTGTAATTTTTTCGTTTTCATTTTGATATTGTTTTCGTTCCTGTTTTAAATGAGGATAAGCATCATCATGATTATAATAAGACTCTATTTTATGGTTTTTATTTTCACTCATCATGAAAACCCCCTTTATTTACATATATTATAAAACATTTCTTATTTTTTAACTAGTCGATTCGAAGCAATATTACTCCGCCCAACCTTTGCTTGATCAACACCATTTAATTGAACAGCATCACCAGTAAAACCAATATTAATTTTTGCCAACGATTCCCCAACGCCATAAATATCAACAGGAACACCTTCTTTTTCAAAATCCTGGATTTTTTGAACATTAAATCCTGATGAAACAATAATTTTAATATGTTGATATCCTGCCTTATCTAGAGTTTGACGTAAAGCACGAATTAAGTGTTTATTAACACCATTAATTTCACTACTTGGATACTTATCTTCTTTTCCAAGAAAATATTTATCGATTAATGATTGAGAAGTATCAACACGAACTGCATATAAATTTGAAAATGCACGTGCTACTTGCAAAGTATTAGTAATAACATCATTATTATAATCAACTAAAGCCACTAATTTATCAGTTGGATAAAACTTTTGATAAGCTTTCAAAGCTGCAATTAAATCACCATTAAAAGCTTGAATTAAAGCATGCGGAACAGTGCCCATAGGCTCATAATTACCAACTAATTTTGTTACTTGTGCTGTTGTAACAAAATTAGTTATTCCACCAATTTTTGCAGCATAACCATCATTTTCTTGATTATAATAATAATCACTACGATCATTCATATATATCACTGGCTTATTATTAGCTGCTTGTAATACACGATAACAATTTGTTGCAATACTTGTTTGTCGTGCTAAAATACCATCAATAATACCTTCTAAATGGCCAAACTGATAATAATGCCCAGTTACTTTTAAAACTGGTTCATTAGCTTGAATTAAATCGCCATCCGTTAAGGCAGTGATTTCTAAACTTTCCGCATTAAAAACTTCTGTTTTTAATAATTCAACACATTCATTAACGCCTGCTAAAATAACATTTTCTTCACGTTGAAAAAACTGCATTGTTATTAAATCATTTGGTTTTTTATTTTTTAAAATATTTGCTGTTTTTAAAAAATAAATTGCACTATAATACCCTGCCTTAATTTTGCCCATTATAATATTCCTTTCAAAAACTATTTCCCAGATGATATTGTTGCTTTGATAATAACATATTTTTTTCCAATAATAGTAATTGGTAATCCCAATTCGCGTTCAGAACAAAGCATTCCATTTGAAATAATTCCTCGTAATTCACTAGGAACAATTTTTAAACCTGAAGGCATAATTGCCCCAACACGTGCAACAACAACCAATTGGCCAATATCACAATTATCAGCTTCACAAATAATTTGTTCAGTTGATAAACCAATGTCTACTTGACAAATATTTAATTTATCTGAATTAGAATGTTTTTTACGCTCAAGAATTTTACCAACAATAAATTGTGGTTGTTGATTAATATTAAAAGAATAATCTTTTTGTTTAAAAATACCTCCTAACTCTGCTAATAAATTAGAATTATCACTATTAATTCCTAACTTCAAAGATGTTGTTAAATGTTTACTAGCATTTAACAAATTAAACTCACAACATTGGTGGTTTTGATTATAAAATAAGACATAATCATTATTAATAACATAATTAACTGCATCAGGTGTTGATTCATATCCCATTAAAATATCAAAGCCTTGATTATAAAATAAACCAATTGTTTTTGTTCCCATTTTTACTTCTTATTACTTCAATTAAATCCTTTAATTTTTGTTTTATCTAAATCTTCAATAATTGTTGTTACTAACTTAATTGTTTCATTAAAGTCATCTAAATCAATAATACCACTAATTGTATGCAAATTACGGGCAATTAAACACGCTTGAATAGTTGGAATACCAGCTGTTGTTAAATGAACAGCTCCAGCATCAGTTCCTCCTGGCGAAATATAAAATTGATATTTTATTGCATGTTCTTTCATCAATTTAAGTTGATATTGAATTAAATCATAACGCGTAATATAGCCATTTTCCATTCCACGTAACATTACACCTTGCCCTAATTGACCAAAAGTTGTTGTTGATTCATAATCTTGTCCTGGTGAAACATCAGTTACAATTGTAAAATCAGGATTAATTAATGCTGTCGCTGTTTTAGCACCGCGAGTTCCAACTTCTTCTTGCACACTAAAACCAACATATAAATCATAGTCTAATTGTTTATTTTTAACTTGTTCTAAAACTTCTATTCCTAAAATAACACCCATTCGGTTATCAATTGCTTTTGATAATAATCGTTTATCATTTAAGAAAACTGTTGGACCTTCACAAATTACAAAATTTCCTTCTCGAATTCCAGCTTTATAGACTTCTGCTTGTGAAGAAAAACCAAAATCAACTAACATATTAGCAATTGGCGTTGGTTTTAATCGAGCTTCTGGTGATAACAAATGCGGTGCAATTGCTGAAATCGCACCAATCAAAAACGTTCCATCATCTTTTAATAACTTTACTCGTTTAGCTAATAATGTTTGTTCCCAAATACCTCCTAATGGATTAATACGAACTAAACCTTTACTATTAATTTGGCTTACCATAAA
This sequence comes from Spiroplasma endosymbiont of Seladonia tumulorum, assembly GCF_964020235.1. Classification (NCBI taxonomy): domain Bacteria; kingdom Bacillati; phylum Mycoplasmatota; class Mollicutes; order Entomoplasmatales; family Spiroplasmataceae; genus Spiroplasma; species Spiroplasma endosymbiont of Seladonia tumulorum. Next base: position 1,005,434 of record NZ_OZ026545.1, read on the forward strand.
GCCAACTTTATCACCATGTGCCATTAACATTACTTTTTTTGGATTTGTAATTCCTTTTTGATTTCGAATTACAGCAAAGCAACTCCCTAAATTATCCTGAATTATTTCTGAAGTATATTTTTGATAATATTGTTTTAATAGTTTAACAACTTCTTGCTCACATCCAGATGGTCCAAATGCTTGTAAAATAGTCTCATACATTTTTTCTGTTCAGTAGTAATTTTCATTGTTATCTTCCTTTCATCCTTGAAATTATTATATCAAAGTTTATAATTAATATATTGTTAAGACGTTAACAATATATTAACTTAGATTCAATGATACTTAAGCGATAGAAATAAATGGAGGAAAAATATGCGCAAAGCTGCATTAATAATCGACTCATCGCCTGGAATTAAGAAAGACGATTTAAAAAAATATGAAGATACTTATTTATTACCATTATTACTAAATTTTCCAGATGGAAGTGAAGTGGAAGATGACGAAGATGTTATTTCATTTAATGAATTTTATGATATTTTAGAACATCAAGTTATCAAAACTAGTCAAATTCCAATGGGAAAAATGTTAAGTACTTGAAACGAATTGTTAAAAAAATATGATGGCATTGTTTTTATGGGATTATCAAAGGGGCTATCTGGTCAGCATGAAAATATTTCAATGTTTGCTCAAGGCGATGAATATAAAAACAAAGTCTTTGTTATTGATACTGACGGGGTAAGTCAACTGCTAGTATATATGATTGATCTAGTATATCAATGAATTGGAGAAGGAATTGAATTAACAAAAATTCAATCAAAACTTGATTTAATTAAAACAAAAGTTAGCGCCTTTATTATCCCAAAAAGTTTGGAAACTTTAAAACGCGGGGGTCGAATTACAGCGGCAGCGGCAGCTTTAGCATCGCTTTTAAAGATAACCCCTATTTTGAGATATGATGGTCGCATTGATAAATTTGATAAAACTAGAACATTTAAAAAAGCTGTTGAAACAGCTTTAGGACAAATAAAAAAAGAACGGCAAAATTGAAAAAACATTATTTTATTGCATTCAAAAACAGACGATGAAACATTAAAAGAAGTTTACAATATTATTAAAGACGCGGGTGCTAAAATTATTTCAACATACATTTTGCCAAATGTTATAGCAGCTCATACAGGAGCAAATACGGTTGTGCTAGTATGTTGAGATGAATAAAAGGAGGTACAATCAATGAGTAAAAAAATTGCAATCTTAACTGATTCATCAGCAGGTTTCACAACAGCAGAAATTAAACAATTAGGTATTCATGTTATTCCCTTACACATTATTTTAAATAATGAAGTTGATATCTTAGATACGGAAGAAGAAACAACAAAACATAATTTTTATGAAGTTGTTCAAACAGGAACAACAAAAACAAGTCAAGCATCAACTGGTGAATTAATGATTAAATATGACGAAATTTTAAAAACATATGATGAAATTATTCATTATCCAATTGCTGAGAAACTTTCAAGCCAATATGCAACTGCTTATCTTTTAAGTCAAGATGAAAAATATCGTGGAAAAATTCATGTTGTTCGTAATCATACAGCAGCTTTTGCTTTAAAAACATTAATAATTTATGCTAATGAATTAACAAAACAAAAGCTTAGTGTCGAAGAAATTATTGCAAAAACAAATGAACTTGAGCAAAAAACATATATGGCAATGATTCCTGGTAGTTTAGATCGTTTATCAAAAGGTGGACGTGTTGGAAAAGTTTTATTATCATTAATTAACTTATTTAAAATTAAAATTTTAATTCAATGAGGAGAACATCCTAAGAAAATTGCCTCATCACGAACTTTAAATAATTTAATTGAAACTTTAGTTGAAACATGAGAAAAATTTAAAAAAACAGTTAAAATAAACTTTCAATTATTTGTTTTAAAAACAAGTGAATGTGCTAGCAAAGTTTGAGAAAATGTTACACAAAAATTAAATGAATTAAAAGTTAATTACCACACCGAAAATTTAGCTAATATCTTTGTTGCACATGCAGGGTTAAACACAATTGCTTTTGTTGGTGTTCCACAAATTAAATAGTAATGAAAAATCATTTCTAATATTAGAAATGATTTTTCATTTTTTCTTCATTAAATGGCGGAAGTAAAGAGATTCGAACTCTTGCATGGATCACTCCATTTAACGGTTTTCGAGACCGCCACCTTCAACCAGACTTGGGTATACTTCCACTGTTTAAACTGGCAGGGGTGACAGGACTTGAACCCACAACGTACGGTGTTGGAGACCGCTGTTCTACCATTAAACTACACCCCTAAATCCTTTTTAAATCATAACATAATAAGATAAATATGGCAAAATAAAAAAGTATTTCCATACTTTCATCTTTTTATGTTATGGCAGGGGTAGCAGGACTTGAACCCACAACACCCGGATTTGAAGTCCGGTGTTCTACCGATTGAACTATACCCCTAACAAGATAAAATAAGCGCCTAAATTGGCACTTAACCATTTTAACAAAATAATAGAAAATAGCAAATAATTTTACTTATTTTCTTCATTGAAGTACTCTTCAAATTGAAGTGGTTCATATTTTTTATTATGGCACTGGTCACAGATTCCATGCCCTTCAATTTTAAAATGGACTGGTTCTCAATTAATATTTGTCATTACATCTTTTAAATTATCTAACTTAATTTCATGTAAAATATTCGTATCTTTAATATGAACAACATTTTTACAAATATCACAAACCATATGAAAGGATGGGTTTTCTGCTAAATCATATCAAATTTGTTTACCATCAAAAGAATTTGTAAAAACAATATGCTCACTAATTAATAAATCAATTGTGTTGTAAACTGACATTAAATTAACATTTTTAAATTCTTGTTCTAATAATGTTACAATTTCAGTTAACGTTAAATGTTGCTTTTCTGATAAAATTTTAATAATTGCTAACCTAATTTCAGTAATTCGGTAATTTTTACTTTTTAATAACTGTACAATCCCGTCATATGATAATGCCATTGCCACCAGCTCCTTTATTTTTTAATTTCTTTAATAACTTCAACTAAATCTGCAAGTGTTTTAATATCCATTAATTTATCATCTGGTATTTGAATCCCACATTTTTTCTCAGCCTCAATAACTAAATCCATCAAATCTAATGAATCTAATCCTAATGTTTTAAACTCCGTATTTAAATTAATTGGTTTAGAAATTCCACGTTCTTTTAAAACTTTTTTAATTTCATCTAGCACATTCATTTAAAATCCCTCACATTCTCTTAATAATTAATATAATTATAACAAGTTTAGCAATAAAATAATAGCATTCACTAGTGTAAGCTTTCTAATATAAGCTTCCAAGCTTGATATAATTGTTGTTCATTATGATAATGATAGACAATTATTGTTTTTGAATAACTAATTTTTTCATTACTATAATAGAAACTAAGATAACTTGTTGGATGATAAAAAAAACATCATTTGCGGAATTCAACATTTTAAAAAATAATAATGAAAACGAATATTATCAAAATAATATTCACTATATACATAATTAATTTTTGTTCGTAATTTTCTAGGATCTAAACCAAATGTTGGGACCGTTGCAAAGATACGGGTTGTTAGTTAAAAACAAGATTATATCTTGTTTTTTCTTTTATGTATAAAAAATTTAATTTAAGGAGTTGAAATTATGCAAACAAAACATTATTTTCTTTTGCAATCCTTAGTAATTAAGTATGGAAAAGATAATGTTATTAATACTGTTAATAAGATAGTAACTAATAATGTAAAAGAAAATGAATAAATTATCCGCGTAATTTATTCAATATTGTTTATTTTTGAGCGTAGCGAACACGCGGAGCGTGCCGCGCAAGCTAAATTTTTAGGAGGAATTAAATTATGCCAGTATGGTTAACAAGAATATTTAGTATTGTTATTATTTTAGGAATTCTTGCTTGAATTGGTTTATCGATTTATCAAAAAATTCGTCAAATTCGAGGTAAGAAAAAAGAAAAAAAGAAATTGAAAACAAGGAGGATAAAGAATAATGTTAGGTATGTATTTAACAACAGCTGTTAATTTTCTAGCTACAGATACTCCTACTATTTCAGGTGGAATGGATTCTATTTGAAGCGGTTTGGGACAAGCAATGATGAAAGTTAAAGATGCTGTTTATGCTGTGTTACCACAATTAATGACCTTTTTAGGTGATGCTTGAATTATTTTAATTCCATTTGGAATTTGAGTAATTATTAAAATATTAAACTTTTTCCGTGTCATGGTTAAAGGCTTTTAATATTTATTATAACTGATCCATAGCTATTCATATATTTTGGCACACTAGCTTTTATGTGAGTTGATTAATTATAAACGTATAATTTTATATTTTAATAGCTATTAGTTAAAACTAAGTAGTTATTTTCAGTGTGCATTTTGGTAGTCGGAAAAAAGTTGAGGTTTTATAAAAATTATAAATAAAGTAATTAAATACAAATTAAAGTAATCGCTTATTAGAGCGATTTTTTTATTTGCATTATTCATCAGATAGTATCTTTAAAATTAAAAATTAACCTATTTTTTCCCTACAAATTAGTTAATTTTTATAATTTCCTTTCTGTGATTTATTATATTTTTTCGGTTTAACAACTAATAATATCATTTTTAATAAAGGTACTATCTGATGAATAATGCAATCTAAAACTTAATATTTTTTGATGCTTAAAGATGGATAACTCATCTATGGCACGAAGCCTTAAAGAAAGTGTGAAAGCGATTGGATTTACTACTCCTATTTATTTCTTTAATTCTCGGCAAGATTAATCACTTGCGAAATGTCAGAGCATGTGTTTTTTGGCTTGTTTTCATAAAAAAAGTGCTGTTAAACCGAAAAAAACAATATCGGACACTAAAAAAACAAGAGGGTTGGAACTCCAAAAGGTTATTTTCTTTATATAAAGTTGTGTAGGGATGGATGAAGCGTAATTAATAACTGGGTAAACTGTTTTTTGTTTATTTCCGTATGGGGGATAAACTCTATCAAAATATCCTATCCGCCCCCGCTCACTTCCCAAAGTGAAGCGGGCGGCGAAGCAATTAAATACTAAAATAAATTATTTACTAAATATCAAAATATTAACCAATAAAGGAATATTATGTTTTTTTACAGAAGGAAAAATATTTGATGAAAAAATGAAATAAAAAAATTAAAAATAAATTACAAGAATTAATGATACGAGCTTATCCAGTAACGGTAAATGATATTAATAATGAAATTTGAGCAACAAATAAAAAGAATTAAGGAGTATAGATAAAATGACAGAATATAAAAGCAAATATATTAATAAAACTTGAAATGAAATAACAGCATCATTTGATTGAGTTAATTGTCAACCTATTAATTGTCGTATTTCACATCATAAAAAGCATTATGATTTGCAATGTTTAGAATGAGCCAAAATGTACTTAAATTTATTTAAAAACAAGTGAGATGTTATTGTTTCATATATGCAATATTATAAAATTAACGATATTTTAGATTTAGCATCCGATGGATGAAAAATATTACAAATTGACAAAAAAATAAAACAAATAAATTAAAATATATTATTGCAATTGACCCTGCTGGAGTTGGACAAACTGGTATTATTATTTATAATGTTTTGCAAAAGAAAATAATTAATAATATTACTTTTAATTCCAAAAATGAAGAAGAAGCAATAAATAATATATATTTAATATTAAATCAATTTAAAAATAAAATTTGTTCTTATTTAAATAAAGTTGTTGTAATAATTGAAGATTATCAACTTCATAAAGGTTTAAAAATAAAAAATCCATTATCTACTCCTAAATTCATTGGTGGTTTAAAAGTTTTATGTAAATATCTATTTAATTTAAATTATGTTTTACAATCGCCAGTTGTTAAAAAAAATTATATTTATAAAGGAAATATTAAAATGTCAGAGCACGAATTAGATGCTTGAAAACATTTACAATATTTTTTAAAAAAGGAAGTGATAAATAATGACTATAACAGAATCAATTAAATTTAACAAAATTAAAGAAGAAAATGAAACACTTAAAAAAGAACTTGCTGAAAAAGATAAAGAAATATCTAAATTAAAACAAGATGTGGCAGATTTAGAATGTAATCAATATACTTTAGAAGCAAAACAATTATATAAAGAAGATTTTTACAAAAATCCATATTCAACAGGTTCTATCGATTGAATATTAGTTGACAGTTCAAAATATGACAAATTATCTAATAAGGATGTTAAATAATGTCTCAAACAAAAAGTAATTTACCTAAAAATTCTAATAACTGTAAACCTAAAATAAAAAATAAAAAAGTTAATAAGTTAGAATTAACTGTTAGATTACATGAAAATCCTATTAAAACAAAAATTAAGGCTCTTGTTGCTGGTGGTGTTGAAGTTGATGCTTGTTCGGCTAAATGTCAGTGAGAAGGATTAAATTACTCAACATTATCAATATATAACCCATCTGTTTTAACTGAGTTTTTGAAATTAAAAAAAGATGATGAGATAAAAATTAAAGGCTCAGTATTTAATCAGTTAAATATAAAAACTAAGCGCTATTTTTTGTCTTTTAGAGTAGATAGTTTTGAAATTATACAAAAAGCAATTAGAAAAAGAATAAATACAAATATTAAAAAATAGGAGGAAAAACAATGGCATTAAAAAATGTAAAATATGTTCTTATTGATGAAAATAATGAACCTATTAAAAATGAAGATGGTAGTTTAGATATTAAAACTGCTGAAATTATTTTAGAAAATACTGCTGAAGTTGAAGAATTTAATGCAAGTAATTTAGAAAATAATAATCAGCAAATCAACGAACTACAAACAAAAAATACTGAATTAACTTCACAAATTGAACAACAAACAATTCAATTAAAACAAATTGAAATAATTGACTTTATTAATTCTTTAACTGATAATGAAGAATTTAAAAATGTTTTATTAAAGTCTTATGATATTACTGATGATATTGAAATCATTAAAGCACAATTGCAAAGTGTTTATGATGAATTAATTAAGGTACAAATAGTTAATACTGGTGGCGTACCAAAAGCAGAAAACAAAGAAAACAATATTTTAGATACAGACAATGTATTTAATAAATAAGAAAGAAGGAGATAATTGTGGCACAAAATCCACAAAGAATTTTCGGAGATATTGCTAATCAAGCAACACAAAGAGACCGAGAAACATTTGAACAATGATATTTACAAACTTATCAACAAAAATTTAGTTGAGAAGCACTATTTGCGTGAAAAGAAGCCAATAAGTTTGGTTTAACATATAAAAGAAAGAAAAATATTAAATACAATGAAGGTCTAGGAAACGAAGGACAAGTATTTAATACTGATGATAACCTACTAAAATATTCAACAGTGGAATTTGAAGATGGAATTGTTGAATTAGATACAATTTTAACTTTTGCTCGTAAATTAGATCCCATAGAAAGTGATTTTAATCCTAATCTTTGAGCAGCTGATATTGAACAAGCAATGGATACTGAAGTTGCTTATAAACGTAATAAAATTTTAGAAATTATTAATAAAGGAACAGTTACAACTATTCAAGGCAAAAAAGCAGATGATACAAATGCTTTACAAATTCATGATGAAATTATGGATAAAATATATGAAAACGGCTTTACTCCATCAGAAACAATTGTTTTAGGTTCGGCTGATTTTATTCGTGGAATTCGTAATAAATTACAGTTACAACTTGGAGCAAACGACCAAATAAATAGTGTAATCACAACAAGTGAAGCAATGAAAACTGTTGAAGGAACAACATACTATATGGTTCCTAAAAAATTACCAATTATTAATAAAGATGGTTCAGAAGGAACAATTGAATTATTACCAAATGGAGTTAATGCAATTGCCTTTAAGTTTAGCAAAAAATATGACCCTCTTATCTTACGCAAAAAAGACCATACTCCGTTAAGAGTTGGTGCTGCTGCGTTAGGTACTGGTATGGGTAATACTTTGATTATGGAAAGAGTTTTATATTTAGGTGGAGCAGTAGTTGAACCTAAGGGAATTATTAAACATATTGTTGCAAAAATTGATATTAGTAAAATTAATAAAATAGATAAACCAACTATACATGTTACAGACCCAACAAAAGCAACAGCCGAACAGTTAAAACCACAATTTAAAGATGTTGTTTTAAAAGCAGTAAAAGCAGTAAATAGTTCTTTAACTGAAAGTGATTTTGATTACTTTATTGAAAGTAAAGGTGAAGACTGACCAATTAATATTACAAATGATAAAACAGTTGCAGTTCAAATTGAAGGTAAAAACAACGCTACTGGTCAAACAAATCCGATTGATGTTAAAATTAAAAATTCTTAATAGTACTAAAAAATAGTACTTTTTCGTTTGATAAATGATATGCCAATTGGAACATCTAAAACAGCCCTTATTTATGCTGTTAAAAAAAATCCAACTAGATTGTCAATCCAACAACAAGAAAAAAGTTTTGGTTTACAGTTATTAGAATTTTTAGGAATTCAAGTTTTAGCTCTTGGTTTATCAGTTTTAACTGGTGGTATTGCTTCGGCTGTTGGTCTTGGTGCGGGATTATCTAATTTTGCCGCAGCATTTATCTCGTTTGGAGTAGAAACAGCAACCGATTTTGCCGTAAATCAAATATATGATAAATTAACATCAGAAGTAACAGCAAAAAGTACCGCCTTAAATTTGTTACCAGCAATTGGTGGAATTGGTAAATTAACGCGTGCTGTTCGAACAACTAGAATTTTAAAATTAGCAAAAGAAACTAAACTACTTGAAAAATTAGGTGTAATAACTGCTAATAATTTAGAAGATGTTGTAAGGCAAGTTACAGATAAAAAGATTTTATCTTCTAAATTAATATTTGATTTTACAAAGCATGCTAATAATGAAACTTTATTATATACAATTGGAAAATTAGCCCGAAATGATTTTTATAAAGGTTTTAAAGTTTCTAATTTAGAAACAATTAATAATTTATTAAAAATTGAGAAAAATATTCAAAAAATAAGTCCTAAATTAGTTCAAAAAATACCACGCGTGAATGAAAAAAATGCTAATAAATGATTGTCTGAATATGGATTAAATATTGATAAAATAAGTAAAATTAATACTAATGAGTGATATAACATTATGACTAATCTTCATAAAAAAGGTGTTGGTAAAAATCTACTATTAAATGCTAATTTAATGAGGGGCAGTAAAATATATAATAATAAATTATTAAATATTTTTCATCAAACACCAATTAAATTAAATAAAATTTTAAATCATTTAAACCCAAATTTTTATATTCAAAAAGTAACTAAAAAATTATTAGCCCCTATTGAAAAACAAATAATTACTATTAAACAAAAAGTAATTAGTAAAATTACTGATAAAACTAAAAAAATATTATCTAAATTTGAAACTAAGGCTATTAAAAAAGGTCAATTATTACCTTTTGCTTATGGTTCTGATGTTTTTTTAGCAGTTAAAATTGTTCCTTTATCAGTTGCGGGTGAAGTTGCTTTAACAATATATTACAAAAATCCTAAATATGTCCCTATTGTCGTTATGACAACTTTAATCAAAGCAGAACAGTTTGTTTTGGCTCCTGAACCGTTTAAATTCTATATGAACAGTGAGTGGTTTATTGGTTGGGGATTTAAAAAAACAAGTTTGTTTAATTTAGTTTCTATTGCCCCACTTGCTTATCAGCAAGTAGTAAAAGATAGTTTTAAAATATATCGGACAATTGCTAAGATATTAAAAATGCAAGAACAATTTAAAAATAACTTTAATAAAGATAAATTGTTAAATACGCTAGAAGATAGTGCAATTACTAGTTTATTGGGTAATGGACTAGTATTTCAAGCATATAAACAACTCAGAACAAAACAAGATTTAAACAAAAAAATTAAAACAAAAACACTATCAAGTAGTAAAAAGTTTATCTTAAATAAAATCAAATCAAAAAGAAATAAATGATAAGGAGATGATTAAATGTTAAATGAATTATGACAAAATGTTACTTTGGAAAATTATAATAATTTTATTCCAATGACAGGTAAAATTACACAAGTTCCAGTTCGTTATAATAAGTTCTTTAAAGGTGATGTAGAATTATGATTTAAAACATTTGCTTTAAGAGCCCAAAATATGATTAATTCTTACTTAAACTATCCATTTTCAAAGCTAAAATTTGAAACATTTAAAGACCCATTATTAAAGAAAATTTGTATTAATATGGTGTTTATTACGATTGAACATTGAACATTTAATCGCATTCCAATTGAATTTTTTACTTCGGCAAATATGAGTGTTGGTGATATTAATTATTCTTCACAAAATGACCCTATGGCAACATGACAAGGTCTATTGCCTACCTATGCAAAATCATTGGCTAATCTAACAACTTTAAAGAAAATGTTTCGTACTTTTCAAGAAGAAGGTATTGATTTAACAATGATAGATTTAGAAGCATATTATACTCAGTTAGAAGTTGATGCTTTATTAGAAAAAGAAAAAACTGAAAGAATAGAAACCGATGACAAATTAGATAAAAAAATAGATAATTTAATAAATGAAGAAAGAAATGAAAGAATTAAAGAAGATAATATTTTAGACAATAAAATAAATAAAAAACAAGATGTTGTTAATAAAGATACAAACTTAGAATTAAACAATTTAATTGCTGACAGTACTATTGAAAGCAAAAATCAAATTCAATCAATTAATATTTTGACAAATGATTTAAAAATTGCAAATCCAACTGAAGAAACAGCACCAAATTTTACAAAAGCAGTCAGAGCAATACAAAACAATATTCAAGTACCAATAACAAAATCTATTAATGATAAATCAACAGATGAAGAAGTACCAACTGCAAAAGGAGTATACAATTCTTGTATATGACAAGATGTTGATACTGATGATTTTATAGTAAATAGTCAAGATTATCAAATTAAAGATTTTAATAGAATAAATTATATTTACAAAATTTCTGCTTCCCCCTTTAAGTGACCTTATTCTGGAGTAATCGAAACATTTTATTATTTTAATAATAATATTAGTGCATCATTTGTTGGTGGTTATAGTTTAGAGATTACTGTTAATGGAATTGTTAATGTTAAAGATAAAACTGATAAAAATTCACCAATGGGAACATTATTTATTTGAAGAAAAAAATATTAATTAATAAATTAGAAAGGAAGTGATTTTATGCCAAAAGTTACTATTAAAGATTTAATTATGTTTTTGAAAATATTTGGATTTTCATCATTGTTTTTTATCGCAGGAATTATTATTTGTTTTATAGGAGAAAAAACACTAGGTATTTCTTGACCAGCATATGTTATAGTTTCAGCAATGCTTATTGGAGCAGGAATTATTGTTTTAATTATTGAAACAATTAAATTTATCAAAACACATAAAAAAGAACAAAAACAAGATAGTATTGAAGATGTTATTAAAAAAGAAGAAACAAAATAAAGAGGTGTTATAAATGGGATTGTTACCAGCCAAAAAGAAATTAAAAAAAGAATATGATATTGATAGTTATTATCTTAATTTAGCATCAACAATTACTAATCGTAAAAATGTTACTGTTCAAAAACATAATGAGATTTTAGAAAAAAGAATTTGTGAAGATAATGCTAATTTTTTAAATCCACGAGATTTAGAAATTAGCATTTATAATTTTATTACTAATCAACAAATAAACTCTAAATTAATTAATATTTTTTTAAAAATGCAAGACTTTACTAATAAGAATTGATATAACGAATATAAAATTAATAAAAATGGTAAGGGTGCATATTTTATTTTTGCTAATAATTCAAAACTTAATTTTATTACTATTGATTTTTACAATGACCATTATGATGAATTAGGTAATTTAGTATCTTGCACTTTTGATTATGACCCTTATATTAAAAATGACCAGAGTATTTTTATTACTGAAAAATTAGAGATTGATTCTGTAACTAAACAAGTTAAAGTTATTAGAAAGTTAAAAACACGATTATATAGTACTATTACCGACTTATATATTGATGATGTTAAATGAAATAACTATACAACTTTACAAAGAGAAGAAATATTGCCACTTAATTTTATTCCAATTGAAATAATTCCTAATAACTCTAATTTTGAACCTTCTGCTCGCTATGGTAAGCAATTTGCTAGTATTTTAGATATTATTGCTGAAAAGATAATGTTAGACCCATTGTTAAATAGTGGTAAATTTACTATTAATACTAACGGCGTGACTGGTGTGGTTGACCAAGAAATTAGTAAAATGCTGGCATCATTTATTGAAAATGACTTGTTATTAGTTGAAGGAGACCCTGATAGTAATTTTCAACCAGTAGACTATATCGCTGGTAATTTTAAAGGTGAACAATTAACTAAAATATATGATTGATTGTTAACTAATTACTATAAAATAAATCGCCATCATGTTCCCGCAATCGCTAAGGGAGCACAACAAACGCAAGCAGAAGTTGCTGGTGTAAATATTCAAACAAATGCATCATACGAACAAATGATATACATTAGAGAGATTAAATTAACTGAATTTATTATTAAGTTAATTAAATATGATAATGCTGTTTTAAATAGTAGAACATTCAATATTAAAAATATTGATGAGTTAATTGTTGATGTTCGCTTACCAGTAAATGCTACTTTAAACAAACAATTAAAAAACAACGAAACTATTATCAATATTCCTAATGAAGAAGGAGAACAAGAATAATGTTAAAACCATCTGAAAAAATGTTAGCAAAATTAGCAGAAAATGATGAACCAATTGATTATTCAATTGATAGTATTCCGTTAGATTTTGCTATTCAATCACAGTATAGCGACCCCGATTTAGAACAATTATTTAGTGAAGACCGTGCTAGAACCCTTTATATTTATAAAATTAATAATCTTGTTAAGACAAAGCAAAAACCAATCTTAAACTACTCTCAAAATAGCGTTAAAATAGGTTTTATTGACAAAGATGAATATATTAAAATAACTGGTTATGAAATTAGTGATTTTAATTTTAAATTACAAATTCAACAAAATACCACAGTCCAAGATAATAGCACAAGTTATGTAATGATTGATGAAAAAGATATTTTAATTAATGATATTTCAAAAAAAGACAAAAAATTTTTAGAATCCTATGACTTAAAAATAGTATCTATTAATGAACCAATTACCGAAGACAACAAAAATGAATGTTATATCATTGAAGAATACAAACGCCCTTATTCACCTGATGGTGTTGATATTATTAAATCTACTCATTTAGTTAAAATAACTGACTTTAAATGAAAAAATCAAAATAGTATTCATTTAGTATTACATAAATCATTACCCGAAGATACTGTCTTTACTGGAATTGAAATTAAATATCCTAAATCAATGTTATTTGGAAATATTAAATGCTGAGGCAATGTGAATGGTGTTTATTCTTATCCACAATCAATTATTCAAAATGCTAACTTAGTACCCTTACTATCAATGCCAATTGAAACAAAACCTAATGTACGAATATTTCAATATTGATTAGGATATAGTTTTTTATCATGAGTAATTGCATTAAATTATATTGAGGAAAAGGATTGTTTAATTTTAACTAGTATAGATGATTTACCATCTAATAAACAAAAAAAAGTATTTAATAATGTTAGAATTGCTAGTGGAAAAATAAATTTTGCTGGAACTAGTGCAACATTTCCTTCAGAAGCCCCAAAACCAAACTGACCAGAAGGTAATCAAATAACTATAAAAGATAATGATTATGTTCAAGTAGCAAATTATTCATTAGGTATTGGTATTGGTACTCGTGATGTTGCAAAATGAGTATCAACAATTGGAAATAATAATAATAATAATTATGGTAATGTTGTTTTAGAATTTAAACAAGCACCTGTAAAAGGTAATTTAGCAGATGTATTGAAAAAAATGCTAACTTATAGATATAATTATGATAGAAAATTTGAAGGTGCTAAATATGATGAAAAAAGAAATCCTATAAATAAAATTGCTGAATTACGCCAAAAATTTGAAGGACAAAAACCAGAAAATGTTATTGATGGTTTATTTGAAGAATGAAAATTTAGAAACCCATCTTATCTTAATGATAGGGCAGTAAAAAGATTTAAACAAATTGTATACATGTTGTCAAATTATGTATATAGTAATATGGCAGTAAATAAAGGTTATAATGATGATATTAAATTAATTGCTCCGTATTATTTTGAACTAGTTTCAATATCAAATGAATCAGAAAAAGATTACTGAATATTTGAAGATTGCAGAGTTAAATTAAAATCATCATATTTTAATTTTTCTGATTTAAAAAATATTAATATAGAAAATATAAAATTAAATAATTTAAAAAATATAAATAATAATATTTCAGAAAATAAAGTTTATCAATTAGAAACAAATTTTTTTAATTGATTATCAATAACAAACGAATTAGAAACAAATAATATTCCTTCACTTATTCCGGCAGAAATTAAACTATCAGATGGAGAATATGGCAAATACTTAACTAATTTAATTATTTCTAATAATAAATTAGAAATATGTTTAGAAAAACTATTTGATTTTCATAAAGAAAGCATTATATATTCAAAATCAGAATGATTAAATTTAATTAATAATTTTGTTGAAAATAATATTAAAATACTTTTTTCACAAAATATTAATTTTTTAAGCAAAATTGAAATATCAGGAATATGAGGTTATGGAGATTATGATATTACAATTTTTACTGAAAAAGAACAAATTAATATTAATAATTTAGAATTATTTAATAAAAACAATGAAAAATTATCATTAGTTACAATAGAAATGTAAAAAAAGTCATTTATTAAAATGACTTTTTTAATTTATGAAATAATCATCAGGATATTTTCTATCTCATTCTTTTGAATAAACATCTGAATTTCATGTATCTATATTAAAACTATATAAATTCATTTTTTTTTCAAATTTATTGAAAAATCCTCCTAAGGCAATAGAATATAATTTATCAGGATAACTTCCTTCAACAATTGGATTGTTTGTACAATAAAGTTTTATTGCATATTTTTGTAAATTTTTATTATCTTTTGTTTTGTATCTTATTTTCATTTTTCCAATTTTTTCACCTTTATTACAAACTATTGTAGTATTATCTCTTTCAAAAAAAGTTCTATATTTTTTGTCTTTTTCATGAGTAATTGCAGTAAGTGTAACTAATACAATCATGCATAAAATTAAAATGGTAGATAATATTATATATATTGATATTATTTTATGTTTTTTAACTAATTTCAACAACTTCATAATAATTATCCTTTCAATATTATTTAAAGTTTTTAATCAATCTGGGCTCGCGGGATTTTCATAAGTTTTGCGAAAAATGCCTTAAAGTTTAAAAAAACTTTTGCCGCGCTTTTCAAAATACTTGGGAAAAATTCTAAGCGTTAAGCGAAGAATTTTATAAAGGTTCCCAAATTTATTTGAAAGAATCTCAAAATCTTTTTTAACTTGTAAGTCATTTTATCACAAAAATTTAAGAAAATCAACCGCTCGCCCAATTCCTGCAAATGATTTTTATAGTCTTAATGATATAATTAAAGCATTTAAAGAAAGGAAGTATATTTAATTTTATGTATAAAAAAGGAAATAAAGTTAATGTTAAAATAACAAACATTACACCTTATGGTGCTTTTTGTAGAGCAGAAAAGGCTGGTGGTTTAATTCATATTAGTGAGATTTCAGATTACTTTGTTAGAGATATTAGAGATTTTTTTGATGTTGGTGATGAAATTGAAGTTGAGATACTAGATTTTAATTCAGTTAGAAAACATCTTAAATTAAGTTATAAAAATTGTCATCCTGAACTATTGAAAAATGATGATGGTAATAAAATACAAGAAAAATCACCTAGTTTAGAAAAATCATTAAATACTAATTATTTAATAAATAAAAAGTAAATAAAATTTATAAATTTTAGAAGGTTTTTAAAACCTTTTTTATATTTTCATTTTAAAACGATATGGATAAGAACCATAAAACAAAGCATCATATGGGTCATGGTACATTTTACTATCGGGTGTGTTTGTTTTGGTATCACTAAATCTTAGTTCACTAATGCACTTATCTAAAAATGGAAAATTATTTAAAATGCCATATATTTTGCCTTGGACAAACATTTTTCTTATTCATGTTACACGATTGATTATACCCGCTTCTTTATTCAACGAAGTTTGATGTTTTTTAGCTTTAAACATTTTAATTTTATAACCCAAATAAGGGTAAATATCTTCTTGCAATTTTTGCATAAAATCGTGGGCATTAATATCATAATGAAATGTAGCATATTCAAAACCATAAAATTTATCAAAAGTATTGATTATTCATTGTCCGTAATGTTCAACTATTTCATTTAAATTCATTGCGTTTTTTGGGGTAACAACATTTTCTTCAATTAAATATTTATCATATTCATTATTTTCATTAATTTTATAACCACTAAATAAAAACACCGTGTGGTCTTCACTACCATTAGCATAATCCACACCAATTGAATAACTATCAAATTGATACTGTTTTGTATTGGAATTATAAAAATCTTGTAAATTATACTCTTTAATATATTTACGATAATTTCGTAAAACATAAATACTGGGGTCATTATCGTTATATTCAAAACCGTAGTATTCAAGTTCAAATAAATCAGGTCGTTCTTGTTTGTTTGTTAAAACAAGTTTTTTAGTAATATTAGGTATTTTATTTCAAACAGCACCCATTGTTAATCGTAAATTAAAAATACCCAAACCATTAAATGCTTTTTTGTTTTCTGAATATACTTGATTGTGTTCTTTTAAAATATTTTTAATTCTTTCATTTAAGGGTAAATATGGGGTTACAAATTTTTCATAAAAGACATGGTACTTATCAAAAGGATTAAAAGTAAATTGATTAGAATATGTTTTATGAAAATATGTTGTTACTGTTATGTATTGTTTTGCTATGTTGTCTCATTCTTGAAATGTCCAAGATAATTCTGTTACTGGAATAGGATTATCTAAATTATATTGTTCATTATCATTTTCGTCTATATATTTTTCATAAGATACTTTTAAACTTTTTGAACGAAACATTGAAACTCTTAAATTATTATATCTTTTATCTAGTTCTTTGTCCGTTAAAATTTCTTTTTCTTCAGCATGTATCATTTCATCTGTTCACGCCGATATAATACCACTACCTTTACCAACTTTTCCCATAATTTTATTACCATTAGCATAACCCGCAAAAGCAATGCGAACACCACTAGGAAAAACAATTTCTCCACCTTCTTTAACATTTTTAGGTCAAACAATGCCATTTTCATTGTTAGGTCCTATATCAATCCCATATTTATCATATAGATAGTTGCAGACATTAATTGTATCGCCAAATGTAGTATCTTCGTGAGTGTTGGCATATCTTCGTAGAATATTAGATGAAGCATTGGTAAAATTACAAGCAAAAAATAATTTTTCTGCTAAATGATTTCATGTTTTATTAGTACCACGCCCCGCTGAAACAAACTTAAAAAAAGTTGGCGAAGTAAAATATCGGGCATAACTATCACCAACAAAATCTTTAAATACTTTTCAATCAAAGCCAAAATTATAGTCACTGAAATTTAAATCATATTTTTTATTTAAATGTTCATAACTAGTAATTCGTTTTTTGTTATTAATTTTTGTAAAATCTTGCATTTTTAATTAGCCTCCTTTTTTTGATAAGATTATATGAAGTATTAAGTATCAATTAAGTATCATAATTTAAAAAAATTGTTTAATTACGAAAGGAAATTATAAAATGGAATTAAAACAAAATTTATTAGGAAATTATAAAGAAAATAAAAGAATAGAAACAAAAAATGAAACTAAAAATTTCTTGATTGAAAGAGATAATGAGATATTTAAATTATATCAACAAGGACAAATATTACAAGGATATAAGGTTGTATCAAAAATACCAAAAACAATTAGAACAGAAGATGGAGATATACCTTTAAAAAGAAGAAGATATGTTAAATATGATGAAGAAAAAAATGAATATATAAATCGCTATCCTTTGGATGAAGAATTAGGTTTAAAAAAATACCAAAGAAATGAACAAAATTTAATAAATAAAATTACTTCATTTATGGGTGATGGAAAAAGATATAAAGATATTTTAGATACTGTCGAAAACGCTAATATTAGTGAAAGAACAATATCTAATATTTTTAAAAATGCAGATTTAGAAGAAACCGATTACATTAGTAATAAAAATAACAATAAAATTAAAATTCCAAATAATGTTTTATATATTCAAGTTGACGGGGCTTTTGTGCCAATGCGAGAAAATAAAAAAAGAGTTGAAAATAAAATATTTCTTTCAACTATGCATGTTGGTGTTGATGAAGAAAAGTCAACAAAAACCAGAAAAAAAATGAAAAAGAAAAAAGGCGTTTTTCAAATGATGAATAAAAATCATAAGAATAAAAATGATAAATCTAATATTGATAATTTTATTGATAAAATTTTTAAATCAATGGATACTTATGATATTAATGAAGATAATAAAATATTAATATTAAGTGATGGTGAAAAACAAATTAAAAAAATTTATAGAGCAGTAAAAGCAAAATATAAAAATAACACTGTATCATATAGTTTAGATAAATTTCATTTATCAAATAGATTTAAACAATTATTCCCAAATCGAAATAGAATCAAAATTCATAGAATAAAATATAAATTAGCAAAAATATATTTCTTTACTGGAAATTATAAATTATTATTAGATTTTTTAATATGTCATTTACCATATGTTAATGGTAATAAAAAAATATTTTTATTAGAAACTATTGAATTAATTAAAAATAATAAAGAAGGAATTGAAAATCAAGCGTTAGAATATAATATTGGTTGTCATGTTGAAGGTGATGTATCACATTATATTAAGGCTGTTAAAGGGCGTGGCGCGAAAATATATTGTAAAGAAACATTTATCAATATGTTAATTGCTTCTATGTTAAAACTTAATAATCAAATTAATGATGAGAAAGTTGATAAAACTAATAAAAATAATAAAGAAAAAATTGAATTTAATATATTTAATTTAAATCAATCTCAAAATCAATTTTTATCTTTATAAAAAATAAAAAACCTGTTAAAATTACAATTAAACCAAGATAAAAAAGAAAAAAGTGGAGTAGGCTGTAAACCACCGAGCCTATTACTTTTAAAATAGATACCAACTCCACTTTGATTAATTATAATTATAACATTTTTATTTAATTGGTCAATAAATCATATTAATTGTTTTTTCTGTACTATTTTCAAAAGTATTTTTTAGTGTGTCAAAATTTATAATTTTATAAATTATTTCTTCAAATAAAAATTATGCTTTAAAAAAAGTTGAATTTTTTATAAATTTTGTTACAATTTAGTTATAAGCGAAACTTAATTTGTTTCTAATTACTTAATTTTATTAAAAACCTCAAAATAATGTATACTACCCAAAATCAGAAAATGCACCAACTGAAACAAAAGAATAAAAAATTAGGAGTGTGCAAGAGTTATGTTAAATCGAGTTTCATTAGTAGGCAGACTAACCCGTGATTTAGAATTAAAAAATTCTGTTAATGGTAAACCATTTGTTGCTTTTACATTAGCAGTAAATAATAACTTTAATAACCAAGCTTCGTTTATTCCTTGCTTTGCTTGGAATAAAACGGCAGAAAATATGGCCCGTTATTTAAAAAAAGGATCATTAATTGCATTAGATGGACGTTTACAAACGAGAAGTGATAATGTTAATGGTCAAGTTACAACAATTGTTCAAGTAATTGCTGATATGGTTTCTTTTTTAGATTCAAAAGGTGCTAGTGCTGCTACTAACATTGGTGGTCCATCAATGTCAATTGCTAATGATTTTTCTAACGCAACTTTTGAACAACCAGAACCACAAGATGGTAATAATATTACTTTTGATGGCGATGATGCAATTTTATGAGATTAAAAAGAAAGGAAAAAGAAAATGAATCCAAAATTTAAACGTTTTAAAAAACAATGTTATTTTACAAAAAATAAAATAACATACATTGATTATAAAGATATTGAATTATTAAAAAAATTTATTTCTGGTAATGGGCAAATTTTGCCAAAACGAGTAACAGGAACAACTGCTAAAAATCAAAGAATGTTAGCAACAGCAATTAAAAGAGCTCGTCAAATGGCTTTATTACCATTTGTTATTGATTTTAAAATACTTACTTTTGTGAGTATTTTTTCTTTTTCGTGTAGAATTAATATGATATATATCATAGGCAGTAAAAAAGTTAAGGGATGACATTATGAAACAAAATCCACGATTTATTAATGTTTTCAGAACAGAGGCAAAAGAAAAAATAGCAAAAAATTGACTACAAATAATTAAGTATATGCTAATTTGCTTTGTGCCTTTTTTGTATGGTTTTATTTGTTGCTGAGCTTTTTGAAACCCATTAACAAAAATTGGTAATATTCCTATGGCATCTGTTACAAATAATAAATTTTATATTAATGGGAGTGTTGCATATAAACGGGTATTATTTAATTTATTTAAAAACAAGAAACTTTTTTCTTTTATAAAAACATAATAACACAAAAAAAATACAAAAAATAATTTTATATTTTAACATACTAAAAAATAGTTTAAAAACTAAAATTAAATTATTTTAAATTAACTAAAATTAAATCTCATAATTTTTAAATCCAAAATATTTTTAAATGTTGAAAATGAAAATGTTTTATTCCCATATCCCAAACAAGATTTTACAACTCTTGAAACATCACTTTCAGCAAATACGCCAATATTTCACTCTTTCATAAAATTTTGATTTAAAATACCATTTTTTAAATTAATAAAATACCTTAATTTAATTCTTTCATAATGCTATAATTAAATAGCAAGTAATGTTGCGAGTTATTCTAGGTTCTACTTGCAAGTTTAAATAAAGAAAAGAAACCTTGCCAGTCAATAGTCTGTGCAATACTATAAAATAAAAAAAAGAGATAATTATATAGAGTGCGCCCCAAAAAGTAAGTAAAATAAAAAAAGATTTTGCTAAATTTTTATAGGGGGTGCATTTTTATATGGCAAAAAAAGGACAAAAATATAACAAATATACATCAGAATTTAGAACAAAAATCATTGAGGAAATTAAACAAAAAAGTTGTTGAATAGTAGCAAAACAATATAATATAAATGTAAATACAGTAGAATCTTGATGAGCAAATCATAAAAAAGGAAAATTAAACAATCCTAAAGGACCTAAAATTTCTTTTGCCAAAAGAAATTTAGAATATTATAAAACAAGGTATGAATTATTAAAAAAGCTCCATGACTTTTACAATTAAGCAAACTAAGAATTGTCTCTTTTATTAAACAAAATTTTTGTGAATATTCAATAAAATTATTACTAGAAGTAACAGGGTTAAAACGTAGTTATTGAGATAAATATAAAAATTATGACAGTAGCAAAAAAAGATAAAAAAGCAATAAATGATATTGTAAAAGTCTATGAAGAAAATTTAAAACAATTTGGTTATCGAAAAATTACTAAATATTTAAAGGAAGATTATGGTATAAAATATAATTCAAAAAAAGTTTTAAGAATTATGCGTGATAATCAAATACAACCTGAATATGTAAGAAAAATGAGAAGAAAAATGAAATATAAACAGAATAAAGAAAAAAGCTTATTGCAATATCCTGATTTAATTAATCGTAAATTCAATGATATAAAAACAAGGTTTTCAGTACTATATACTGATGTAACATATTTAATTTGAAAAGGAGAAAGATATTATCAATCAACAATTATTGATGGGTATACTAAAGAAATAGTTGATGTAAAGTGATCTAAATATAATGACAATAAATTAGTAATGGATAATTTAAATGATGCAATTAATAAAATAAAATTAATAAAAAAAGATCTGAATGGAATAATAATTCACTCAGATCACGGATATCAATATACATCCACTATTTATCACGATAAATGTTTATCTAACGGTATTACAATTTCAATGGGAAAAAATTACCACTGTGCAGATAATATTGTTATAGAAAGTTTTCATTCATTACTTAAGAAAGCTACAATCCATAATAAAATATATAATTCACATGAAGAATATTTACAAGATGTTATAAAATGAAATACATGATATTCAAATCGTAAAGAAAAAGATATAATTAAAAAAATAGTAAATACTTTTTTATTAGTACTTACTAAAATGGGTGCACTCTAAATATATCTCTTTTTTTATTTTATAGTATTGCACAGACTATTGACTGGCAAGGTTTCTTTTCTTTATTTAAACTTGCAAGTAGAACCTAGAATAACTCGCAACATTACTTGCTATTTAATTATAGCATTATGAAAGAATTAAATTAAGGTATTTTATTAATTTAAAAAATGGTATTTTAAATCAAAATTTTATGAAAGAGTGAAATATTGGCGTATTTGCTGAAAGTGATGTTTCAAGAGTTGTAAAATCTTGTTTGGGATATGGGAATAAAACATTTTCATTTTCAACATTTAAAAATATTTTGGATTTAAAAATTATGAGATTTAATTTTAGTTAATTTAAAATAATTTAATTTTAGTTTTTAAACTATTTTTTAGTATGTTAAAATATGAAATTATTTTTTGTATTTTTATTTTTTTGTGTTATTATGTTTTTATAAAAGAAAAAAGTTTCTTGTTTTTAAATAAATTAAATAATACCCGTTTATATGCAACACTCCCATTAATATAAAATTTATTATTTGTAACAGATGCCATAGGAATATTACCAATTTTTGTTAATGGGTTTCAAAAAGCTCAGCAACAAATAAAACCATACAAAAAAGGCACAAAGCAAATTAGCATATACTTAATTATTTGTAGTCAATTTTTTGCTATTTTTTCTTTTGCCTCTGTTCTGAAAACATTAATAAATCGTGGATTTTGTTTCATAATGTCATCCCTTAACTTTTTTACTGCCTATGATATATATCATATTAATTCTACACGAAAAAGAAAAAATACTCACAAAAGTAAGTATTTTTTAATCAATAACAAATGGTAATAAAGCCATTTGACGAGCTCTTTTAATTGCTGTTGCTAACATTCTTTGATTTTTAGCAGTTGTTCCTGTTACTCGTTTTGGCAAAATTTGCCCATTACCAGAAATAAATTTTTTTAATAATTCAATATCTTTATAATCAATGTATGTTATTTTATTTTTTGTAAAATAACATTGTTTTTTAAAACGTTTAAATTTTGGATTCATTTTCTTTTTCCTTTCTTTTTAATCTCATAAAATTGCATCATCGCCATCAAAAGTAATATTATTACCATCTTGTGGTTCTGGTTGTTCAAAAGTTGCGTTAGAAAAATCATTAGCAATTGACATTGATGGACCACCAATGTTAGTAGCAGCACTAGCACCTTTTGAATCTAAAAAAGAAACCATATCAGCAATTACTTGAACAATTGTTGTAACTTGACCATTAACATTATCA
Organism: Spiroplasma endosymbiont of Seladonia tumulorum; assembly: GCF_964020235.1. Taxonomy (NCBI): domain Bacteria; kingdom Bacillati; phylum Mycoplasmatota; class Mollicutes; order Entomoplasmatales; family Spiroplasmataceae; genus Spiroplasma; species Spiroplasma endosymbiont of Seladonia tumulorum. The sequence continues at coordinate 1,029,070 of NZ_OZ026545.1, forward strand.
CTTCTCGTTTGTAAACGTCCATCTAATGCAATTAATGATCCTTTTTTTAAATAACGGGCCATATTTTCTGCCGTTTTATTCCAAGCAAAGCAAGGAATAAACGAAGCTTGGTTATTAAAGTTATTATTTACTGCTAATGTAAAAGCAACAAATGGTTTACCATTAACAGAATTTTTTAATTCTAAATCACGGGTTAGTCTGCCTACTAATGAAACTCGATTTAACATAACTCTTGCACACTCCTAATTTTTTATTCTTTTGTTTCAGTTGGTGCATTTTCTGATTTTGCTTCTTCACCTTCTGAACGTTGTTCATGACGTTTATAATCAGTTTTTTTATTCCCTGGTCTACGATCACGGTCTGGTTTATCATTCTTAACTTCTGTTTTTGCATAAACAGTTGATTGAATATATCCTTTTTCTTTTTCTGTATTAATTACTAAAATTCGTAATACATCTTGTTCAATATGACTAATTCGAACAAATTCATCAATGTTTTCTGATGTTGTATTAACAATTAATACTCCATAATATCCTTTTGTTTTCTTATTAATTGGATATACTAAATCTTTAATTCCTCATTTTCCGTGTTCTTCTATTTTTCCCCCAGTAGCTTCTAAAATTTGGTGTAATTTACTTTCTAATTCATCCAAATTAGTTGCTTCGGGATTTAATATATACATAATTTCATATTTACGCATTTTATTTTCCTCCTTTTGGTCTAGGTCCTATTCGGACAAGGAGCTAATAATTATAATTCAAGCATTATTAACTCGCCAATTATTATACCTTATATTTTCTTTAATTGTAAGCGTTATTTTAATAATTTTAATAATTTTAAATCATCAACATAAGTTAATTTAATGTTTTGTTTTTCACCATAAATTGTATGAATTTTTGTTTCTGGTGAAAATAACTCTACTAAATAACTATCATCATAAATTATTGTTCTATTTTTAGTTTGAAAATATCTGTCATAAACTTGATATAATAATCTTGCTTTAAAAACTTGTGGCGTCTGAATTGCAAAATATTCTTCTCGAGGTAATGTTTTTTCAATAAAATTATTTTTAACCTTTTTAAGGGTTTCAGTAATTGGTAAAATTGGAATTAGCACTTCATAATTTTTTTGTTGAAAAACTTGATTTAATTGATTAATAAAAGTTAAACTAGTAAAACAACGCACACCATCATGAATCATTATAATTTCATTACTAATTTTATGATTAATTAAACATTGATAAATCGTATTAACTCGTTCTATGCCTCCCATAATAAATTGGATATTTTTTGCTTGGTAATTTTTTCAATAAAAAAGTTAAAATTTTTTCATTAACACCAACAATAATTTCTGTACAAAGTGGATCACTTAAAAATAACATTAATGTTTGTTCAATAATAGTTTGTTTATTATCAAGTTGATATAGCAACTTATTGTCCTTCTGATTAAAACGTGATGGCTTCCCAGCTGCCACAATAATTACCGTATAATTTTTCATTTATAAAATTTCAATTCCATTTTTCTTAACATATTCTAAAAAATCATCACTTCAAACCGAAGCAATAACTTCACCAATATGTTGTTTTTCTAATAAAAATAAATCTAATTGTGACTTAAAAAGTCCGAACGAAAGTGTCACTGGTAAGTCATTTGTTGCTACTTTTGCATCATATTCTGTTCTTAATTTACTTGTTTCTTTTGTTACTGCTAATTGACTTTTTAAAACATCACAATTAACAGTAGCAGCACAATAACCAATACAAATAGCTTTTTCTAACACAAAATCATAAACAAAAATTTTCGCATAGAGTTCCCAATTAAAAACATCTTGCGATTCACTAATTTCGATCGTATTATTAGTAATACTATTTTTTAAACCATAGAGGATTGTAGCACCATTTTCTCTTGTATAGCGATTCAAGCGTTCTTGATAACTTAATAATCGCATTGCTTTTTGTAATTCAATTTGACTTGTTCAATTTATTTTTTTCTTAAATTTCTTATTTAATTGCGGAAATTTTAATAATAAAATGTCTTCTACTTCACTAACAATATTAGTTGCTTTATCAATTGTTTGCTTAATTTTTAATAATGTAATGTCTTTTTCTTCTAATAATAAATCAAATCCAATTTCGCTAAAACTTACTGCTTGGCTATTTGATTACTTAATATCACGACGCAAAACCATTGCCGTTGTTAAAATTCCTTCGTTTTCTAACAATTCATATTGTTTAATTGCATTTCGCCGCCATTTATTGTGTGACTGTAATATTTCACCAACCAAATTAGTTGGTAAAATATCAAAATCAATTGGCCGTTCTGTCATTCGAAAATCATCATTAAACCCTTTTTCTTCTGTAGTAATTAAAGGTGCATCAACTTTTAATAAATTAAATTGAATAATAAAACGACGAACTAATTCACGTTTAATTAAACTAATTGCTTCTACTGTTTCACGTAATGTTAAAATTGAAAACTATAACCAATTTCAATACCAAATGCCATACAATCACCTATTTTCCTCTTGGTCGCATGTGGGGAAATAATAATACATCTTTAATTGAATCTTGTCCTGTTAATAACATAACTAGGCGATCAATTCCAATTCCTAAACCACCTGTTGGTGGCATTCCATATTCCAATGCTTCAATAAAATCAATATCTAATTCTTGTGCTTCATCATTACCATTATCACGTTCTGCTAATTGACTAACAAAACGCTCATATTGTTCAACTGGATTGTTTAATTCTGAATAAGCATTTGCATATTCACGCCCTTTAATAAATAATTCAAATCGATCAGTAAATCTTGGATCTTCTGCATTTGTTTTTGCCAATGGAGAAACTTCAACGGGATGACCATAAATAAATGTTGGTTGAATTAATTTATCTTCCACAAATTCTTCAAAAAACAAATTAATAATATGTCCAACAGAAGTATGAAATTTTTCAATTGGTAGTTTTTTTTCTTTTGCAATTTTCTTTGCTTCAGCAAAAGTCATTGGTTTTCAAAAATCAATTCTCACTAACTCTTTAATTGCATCAACCATATGTCAACGTTTTCATGGCTGTTTGAATGAAATCATTACTCCATCGTATTTTGTTTCATCTTCATTTAAAGTGATCCACTTTGTAATGTTTTTTGCAATGTAACAGATAGTATCCTCTGTTAATTGCATCATAAAATTCATATCTTGATATGCAACATAAATTTCAACTGTTGTAAACTCTGGATTATGGCGTGTATCCATTCCTTCATTTCTAAATAATCGTCCTATTTCATAAACTCCCTCAAAGCCACCAACAATTAACCGTTTTAGAGGTAATTCTGTTGCTACTCGTAGATAAAAATTCATATCTAATGTATTATGATGAGTTATAAATGGTTTTGCCGCTGCGCCACCATGAATAGGCTGTAAAACAGGTGTTTCAACTTCTAAATATCCCTTACTATTAAAAAAATCTCGCATTAAAGCAATAATCTTACTACGCTTAATAAAAATATATTTTGTTTCCGCTGATGTAATTAAATCAACATAACGACGACGATATTTTTCTTCAATATCAGTCATTCCATGATATTTGTCAGGTAATGTACGCAATGCTTTTGCTAATAAAACAAATTCTTTAACTCGCACTGTTAATTCCCCAGTGTTTGTTTTCATCATTATTCCAGTAATTCCGATAATATCTCCTAAATCAAAATTAATAAATTCTTGATATTTTTCATCACCAACTTCATCATTTCGAACATAAATTTGAAAAATTCCATTTTGATCTTGTAACGTTACAAAACTAGCTTTTCCTGCTTCGCGAAATGTTTTAATTCGACCCGCAATTTTAACTATTATATTATCACTATTTGTGGCTAATTCCTCTTTTGATAAATGATTAAATTGTTCATTAAGTTCTTTACTTGTATGTGTTCGGTCAAACTTGGCAATTACAAAAGGATTATGCCCATCGTTAACCATTTTTTTTAATTTATCACGTCTAATTTGCTCTTGTTCTGTAAAATTACGTTTCTCCATTTTAATTCTCCTTTTTACTATTTAGCAACACTAATATTACTATTATAATAGGCAATATATTCATTAACAAGCATTTTTAACTCAAATATTGTATTTATTTGCGTTGCCTGAATTTTATAATTAGTAGCTTCTGGCTTTCCTTTAAAATAAAAGGCTAAATTTTTCCGCATTTCACTCGCTGCAATTCGTTCTCCCTTTAAATTTGATAATAATTCTGTATGGCGGAAAATAATATTCCGCCATTCATCTAATGGCTGTTGCTCAATTTTTTCACACCAGTATCTAAAAAATGTTGAATCTGTTTAAATACTCATGGATTGCCTTGTGCTCCTCGTGCTAACATAATTGCATCACAACCAGTCTCTTTTAACATTAGTTTTGCATCTTCACAAGAAAAAACATCACCATTCCCAATTACTGGAATTGCAACATTTTCTTTTACTTTCCTAATTCAATTTCAATCAGCTTTTCCAGAATAAAATTGATTTCGTGTTCGAGCATGAACTGCAATTGCTTGTGCTCCTGCTTGTTCACAATATTTTGCAATTTCAACACAATTAATATTCTCTTCATCTCAGCCAATTCGAATTTTAACAGTTACTGGTTTAGAAACATTTTCAACCACTGCCTTAACAACTTTATAAACGCGTTGAGGATGTTTTAATAAATATGACCCTGCTTGTGACTTAATTGCAATTTTTGGTGCAGGACAACCCATATTAATATCAATAATATCACAATCACTATGTTGATCAACATATTTTGCTGCAGCAGCAAAAGTTTCCATATCTGTTCCAAAAATTTGCATTGAAATTGGATGTTCTAATTTATTTACCTTAATCATTTGTAAAGTTCGTTCATTTTTTTTGTAAAATTGCTTTATTACTAACCATTTCAGCATAAACCAATCCTGCTCCTAATTCATGACAAATAATTCGGAATGCTTCATTCGTAATTCCGGCCATTGGTGCTAAAAAAACTTGCCCTTTGATTTCAATATTTCCAATTCTCATTTTTCTAATTCCTTCTTTAATTAACAGTCATTAGATAAATCTTAATCAAAAATAACAATAAATTCAATAAAAAAACTATTTTTAAGGCTAATTATTCCTTATTATAGTTCATATATGATATTACAAAAAAAGTTTCTCAAAAATGAGAAACAAAATATTATTTTCGGCCATGTGGTTTGTTGCAATCACATTCAAAACATTTATGGTCACTGTTTGTACCTGAACATGAACATTGACAAGCATGGCAAGATAACCTACAATCTGTCATCTGAATTTCCTCCTTACAAAAATATTGCTTAATAAATATTACTTGTAAGTAAATAGTTAAACGATAGCTTCTTTTTAATTGTAACAAATTTCAATAATTTATTAAAGATATTCTAAAATTATTTTATTATTTTAAAAAATATTTCTAATAATATTAATAAATAAATGTAAAACACATAATAGCGTTTTAAAAATTAAGATCAATCAATTTCACTTGGTTTCTTTGGATGCGTATTTTTCTTAATTTGGTCAATTAATCCATTACGAACATAAATAACTGTATTAGCAATATCAGCAATATTTGGGTTATGCGTAACAATAATAACCGTTGTTTTATATTTTTTATTAACATCAACTAAAATTTCAAGTACTTTTCGACCCATTTCTTCATCTAAAGCTCCTGTTGGTTCATCACCAAATAAGATATCTGGATTTTTTGCTAATGCTCTAGCAATTGAAACCCGTTGTTGTTGTCCCCCTGACATTTGGTGAGGATATTTGTTCATTTGTTCTTCCATTCCAATTGTCTCAAAAATATCTTTAATTGTCATATCCTTATTTTTGTTTTTACTTAAATTTTCCCCAACTTCAGCATTTTCTTTGGCAGTTAAATTAGTTAATAAATTATATTGTTGGAAAATAAAACCAACATTATCTCGTCTAAATTTTGTTAAATCAACATCTTTTAATAACGATAAGTTATAGCCAATAACAAAAACATCACCACTTGAAACTTTATCTAAACCTGAAATAATGTTTAGTAATGTTGTTTTTCCTGATCCAGAAGGACCTAGAATAACAATAAAGTCTCCTTTTTCTAATTTTAAATTAATTCCTTTTAAAACTGGTGTTTCAACTTCCCCAGTAATATATGATTTTTTCACATTAACTAGTTCAATTACATATTTACTTGTATCTGGTTTACTATTTGTTGTTGAAATAATTTCCCCTTTTAGAATTCATTTTGAATATAACTTTGTTTGTTTCTTTTGCTCTTTTAACTTTTGTTTAAATTCTTTAACGGCAGTATAATCAACTTTTTCTTTTGGTTCCTTGTCATTTGGTTTTTTTGCTTTAGCTTCTTTCCCATGTGGTTTTGTTTGGTCTGTACTAGGTACATCTTTAATTTCAGCCATCTTGTGTTGTGCCTCCCCTTTAAATACTAAAATACATTTTACAATTATTTTTTATCATAATAATATCATAACAAAATTATTATAATTTTATCAACTTATTTAAGATATCTTGCCCTTATTCTTTAAGTAAACTTTTTAAATCACTTGCTCTAATATGATATTTTTTGCGGCAAAAATCACATGCAATTTCAATTTCACCATTATTTATTAAAATTTCATTAAGTTGCTCATCACCTAATAATTTTGCTGATTCTAAAGCTTTTTCGTATGAGCAACTACATTCAAATTTAACTTCATCAACTTCTAACACTTTAGCTTTTTGATCAATGAGTTTAAAAATATTAATTAAATTATCTTCAGCAATTAATTTATGACTAATGTTTTCTAGATTTTCAATTTTTTCTTCTAAATAGTCAATATCTTCTTCTTTTTGTTCTAATAACAACTGTGCGAAAAAACCAACTGCTTTTGCAATTGTATTATCTTCATTCATTTTAATTGAACATGCAATAACTGATTTAATTTGTTCACTTTGTGCTAAATAATAAGTAAAATCTAAATTAATTTCACCAGAAATTAATTGAATTTGACCTGAGAAACTTTCTTTCATTTTTAAATCTTTCATTACGCGTAAATAACCATTTGTACCAACTACTTGGGAAATAACATTATGTTCACGATCAATTTCATCAACATCAAATTGTGGATTAGCACAAAATCCTCGTACTTTATGACCAGTATATTCTGCCATAATCGTTCCAATTGGACCATTTCCATTAATAATACTTGTCATTTTATCAGTTGCATTTTTCATATCACTACCAATTAAAATAGTGGCTAGAACAACTCTTGACAACACAATTGTTGCAAGCGGATTAGTTGCATGTAATTTAATAATATCGTTTAATGATTTAGTTGCATCAACAACTGTCATTTTAACATTATGAACATTACTAATTGCTTTCGTTACTTTGTCCATTCCTTTAAACTCCTTTATAAATTTCTTTCCTTTGCAATTATAGTATAATCATCGTTAAAAGTAAAACAAAAAGTAGACTTAATTAGTCTACTTCTTATTTGGATCATTATTTTTTTCATCTTCTGGGTGATCTTTTTTTCGTTCTTTTGGTTTAACTTCTAAAATTTCACCTTTTGCTTCTTTTTCTTTTTGCTTTGCTGCACGTTCTTTTTCTTGAATTACTTCATCAGGTAATTTATGATATTTATCAATATATTCAATTTGTTCTGCCGTAATTGTTTCTAATATTTTTAAACTTTCAGCAATTAAATCTAATAAACTACGATTTTCAGAAATTAATGCTTTTGCTGTTACATAACAATCATCTAAAATTTTACGAACTTCAGTATCAATTTTAGCCGCAATATCTTCTGAATAACGTTTTCTTGTTCCAGTATATTCATCTTTTGGTGATTCAAATTGAACTAATCCTAAAGAACTCATTCCATATTCAGTAACCATATGACGTGCAATATTAGTTGCTTTTTCTAAATCATCATGTGCTCCTGTTGTTATTTTTGTTTTTCCAAAAATAATCTCTTCTGATGCACGCCCACCTAAATAACCAGTAATTGTCGCATATAAGTTCTCTTTACTATGAAACATTGTTTCTTCTTTTGGTGTCATAATTGTATAACCACCTGCTTGTCCACGCGGAATAATAGTAACTTTTTGAACTTTGCTAGCTGCTTCTAAACGTAAACCAATTAGAGCATGACCAGCTTCATGATAAGAAACAATATCTTTATCCATTACTGAATATTTACGTGATTCTTTTGCTGGTCCCCCAACAACACGATCAATCGCTTCATCAATAATATTAACAGTAATAATTTTTAAATTCTTACGAACACATAAAATTGCTGCTTCATTTAAAACATTCTCTAATTGAGCTCCAGAAAATCCTGGCGTTCTTTCCGCGATTCGTCTAAAATCAACCTCTGTTGAAACTGCTTTATTTCGAGCATGTAATTTTAAAATTGCTTCTCGTTCATTAATATCTGGTAATGAAATTTGAATTTGGCGGTCAAAACGCCCCGGTCTTAATAAGGCAGAGTCTAATACATCAACTCGGTTTGTTGCTGCCATAACAATAACTCCCGTATTAGTTCCAAAACCATCCATTTCAACTAATAACTGGTTCAATGTTTGTTCATTAGCACCACTCCCAATTGAAACAGTTCTTTTTCGACCAACAGCATCAATTTCATCAATAAAAATGATACATGGTGCAGCTTTTTTAGCTGCAATAAACATTTCACGAATTCTTGAAGCACCAACTCCAACAAACATTTCTTCAAATTCAGAACCTGAAATTGAAAAGAATGGAACACCAGCTTCTCCAGCAACAGCTTTTGCTAATAAAGTTTTTCCTGTACCTGGTGGTCCTTCCATTAGAACTCCTTTTGGAGCACGAGCACCCATACTTGAATATTTCTGTGGATTCTTTAAATAATCAACTAACTCAACTAACTCTGTTTTTTCTTCATTAATTCCTGCAACATCAGAAAATTTAACAGTGGATTGAATTTGACGTGCTTTATTTTTTCCCATTGAAAAGGGATTAGCACCTGACATTCCACCAGACATTTTTGATAAACGAGCAATCATAAAGACAGCGATTCCCATTATTAATAATCATGGTACTAATTGTATTAACATCGCTTGTCACATTGGAACAAACTCACGGTCAACTGAAACAAGACCACCTTTTAATTTATTTTTAAAATTTTGATCTCATGTATTTGTTGGTATTTCGTCCTTGTAAGTATAAGCTCTAAAACCTTCACGGTTTCATTCCGAACTATAGCGAACAGTTTTGATAACACCACCCTCATAATATCGAATTACTCCTTCCATAACTACAGTATTTTTACCAACATTAGCCTTAATAGTAATTTCATCAATATTTTGATTGTTATACTTTTGAGTATTACCAATTTTTTGCATATCTCCTTCGCTAATTTTGGTAATATCTGATTTTGTTCATAATACAATTGTTAAAATAATCAAACCAATAAAAATTAACGAACTTATAATTGCAAATCACATTCTTTTTTTATTCATAACTATTTCCTCTCTATTAAGACTTTTAAAATTAATTTTTTTCGGTCATTTGAAACAATGACCCAATTCTAGACTATTTTATCATAAAAAAAAATAAATTGTATTTTTCCGCTAAAGTATTATTAATAAATTTATTAATTTTTAAATCAACTAAATTATTCGCATAAATAAGGTTATTATCCTTATCTAATACAAAATAACTTTTTCGTGCTAAAAGCGATATTTTATTTTTGATAAATCAACGATTTAAACGCATCTTATTAATCATTACATTTCTTAGCAAAGATAAATCGTTGGTAATTGTGATTGGTCATTGTGCTGCTGCTATCATAAAATCATACTTATTTTTAGTTCCCCAATTAATAATATTTTCTTTTCATTTTATTGGTAATCCAGTTGTTGGTGTTATTTGAATTGTTGTTAATTCTAAAAGTTCATTATTAACAATTTCAACATTATCATATGATTTAATTAAAGAATATCTTGAATTAATTTTAAGAATAATATTTGGTTTTAAACTTTTTAATTCCTTAATTATTTCATCTAAAAACTTTCTTTTTTTATTCCTAATTAAATAAACAACCTTATTAATTTTAAAATAATTAAAAATAATAATTTTTTGCAATTGAATATTATTAAGAGCATTAAAATTAGTAACATTAATTTGCCCAAAATTTTCAATCAAATAATTTTTTGCAACTAACTTTAATTGTTCATTTTCCTTATTTTTTTCCTCAATTTCTAATAACATATCTTGTAAATTAATATCCTGAATTTCATTACGAATAATATTTCGATTATAAATCGCTAAGATATTAGTTGAATCAATTGCATAATTAATTTGCTGATGAAATAAATATTCAATAATTTCTTCTCTTGATATTTCTAACATAATCCGCAATATTTTTAGTTTTTTGTTAAACAATTGAGAATAATAATAACTAGTTTTATTTAGACCATAATATTCAACAATCCCATTTCGTTGTTTTTGCAAAATATATGTTTCAATATGATCAGTCAAATTATGGGCAATTAAAACACCCTGGCAACAATATTTTTCACTAATTTGTAAAAAAAAATCATATCGTATGCTACGAGCAACTGCTTGAAAATTATGAGAATTAGTCTGATACTGTTCATAGTCTTTCACTGTCACTTTTTTACATAGACCTTAATATTTCGTTTTTGGCAATATTCAACAACAATTTGTTCATCATAATCACTATCTTTTCGCTTCTGATAATTTACCAAACATACAATGAAATTATTAATATCTAACTCTGAATTATTATAAATATTGTCAAGTAAAAACATACTATCCGGACCACCAGACACCCCGATAACATATTTTTCATTCTGTTTTAAAAGTTTAGTTTCCATTTCTATCACCTATTTTCGAAATAATTTTAAAACTTGTTCTGTATAATGATAATTCTTATTATGAACAATGATTGGTTTTTCAACAATAAGGCCTGCCCCACTTTGAAAACGAGCTTCAATTAAAACATTATTTGCTTCACTTTCTACAAAAGGATGAATAAATTGTAGTCGCTTAATATTAAAACCATACTTAATTAATAATGCAGTAATTTCTAATAATCTTGTTGTACGATGAATAATCGCAAAATACCCTCGATTTGCAACTAATTTCTTAGCAGCAAAAATAATCTCTTCTAATGTGACATCTGTTTCATGGCGTGCTGGAATTAATAATTTATTTTTTTCATTTAATTTTGCTCCATCAACTTTAAAAAACGGCGGATTGCAGACAATTAAATCATATTTAACATTAGCATTAGTTTTAACATATTCATTAATATCATTATGAATAATTTTAATCTGTTCAATTTTATAATTTAATGCAACATTTTCCTCTGCTAATTGTACAGCTTCTTTTTGCAATTCAATGCCAGTAATTGGTGCTGAAGTTAAAGTTGATAAAATTAACGGAATTGCCGCATTATTAGTACCAATATCTAAAATATTTTTTATTTTTGTATTTAATGTTGCAAAACGAGCCAGTAGGACTGTATCCAATGAAAAATTAAACATATCAGTTCGTTGGTTAATTTTAATTCCCTCATAATCTAATAAATCATTTAAAACTTTCACTTTACACCTCGTTATATCAATCAATCAATCCCTTTTCTAAAATTAATTCTTTATTTAAATTTTCCAATAATAAATTGGCAATAGTATAACAAATTTCAATTAACTTGCTATTTTTATGATTTAATTTTTGAATTAAATCTTGATTTGTAATTTGATATTTTTCTCATTCTTTCTTTTTTAAAACATTAGCAATTGCTAAAAAAAATTGGCGGCATTCAACACTATCATAATTATTTAACTGGCGAATATGAATAAAGTTATTTGTCGAGTTACTTGCAAAATTGTTAAAAAAGGTAGAAATAAATTCATTTTTAAAATCATCAACTTCTAATAAATCAGTTGTATTTTCTAAAATAATATTTAAACAACGTGATTTAATAGTATCAATAACATTTGTTTTATTAGTTGTTAACAAAAAAGCGTATGTATTTTTACTAGGCTCTTCTAAAAATTTTAATAATGAATTAGCCGCTTCTAATGTTAATAAATCAATACCATTAATAACATATACTTTTATTCCTGTTTGTTCTAACGCAGAATAATTAAAGGTTTGAATAATTTCTTGAATTGCTTCTTTTTTGATTGTTGTTTCAAAATCACTTTTAATTTTTAAATCATAATAAGTTTTATTATTAATGCGGTGACAAATATCACATTCACAATCTGCTCCTTGTTTTTTAAAACACAATAAAAATTTAATAACTTCTGTTGTAAATTTTTCTAATTTAACTTTATTATTGCAAGAAATCAAAAGTTGATTTGATAAATTATTTTTTAAAATTAAATTTTTAAATAGTGTCATTTTCTCAACATCATTTTTTGTAAATAAATTATCCATTTTCTTTGTCCTTTATTTTTTGAATAATTTCATCAACATAATAATATACTTGTTCTAATACTTCATTCACTGGTTTACTAGCATCAATAACTTTAATGCGATCTGCATTTTCACTAATTAAAACTTGATATCCTTCATATACCTTCTTATGAAACGAATTTTTTTCTAAATCAAGACGGTTCATTTCAACCTCATTTCGAACTTTCATTCTTTCACTTGCCATTGTTGGTTCAATATCAAAAAAAAGAGTTAAATCTGGCTTTGTTGTGCCCAAAACAATGGATTGTACTTCATCTAATGTTCGAATTCCTAATCCACGAGCATATCCTTGATATGCTGAAGTAGAATCCATAAAACGATCACAAATTACAATTTCTTCTCGTTTTAACGCCGGTAAAATATCTTCAACAACATGTTGCCTACGAGCAGCAATATATAATAAAGCTTCTGTTCATGGGTCCATTCCTAAATTATGTTTACTTAAAATAACATTTCTAATTTGCTCAGCAATTTCATTGCCCCCTGGTTCTCGTGTTAAAACAACTTGATATCCTTCTGACCGTAATTTTTCTTTTAATAATTTTGAAATCGTTGTTTTCCCAGAACCATCAATTCCTTCTAATGTTATAAATAGCATCATTACACTCCCTGTTCTTAAACATCTTTACGTCCCTCTAAAGCTTGTTTTAATGTTACCTCATCAATATAATCTAAGGAACCACCAATTGGTATCCCTTGGGCTAAACGTGATATTTTTATATTAAAAGGTTGCAAAAATGTTTTTAAGTATTGAGCTGTTACTTCTCCTTCAAAAGTAGCACCAACAGCAATAATCACTTCTTTTATAATTTTATCATTCATTCGGGATTCTAACGCAGAAAAAGTCAATTTATCTGGTGTAATGCCATTTTTTACATTAATTTCACCATTTAAAACATGATAAACTCCATTAAAAACTTTTGTTGCTTCAATTTTTATAATATCAAAAAAATTGCTAACAACACAAAGCTTTGTTTGTTCACGTAAATTATTATGGCAAAACAAACAAACATTATTTTGCATTAATGTTGAACAAATTGAGCATTGATGATAATTATTTTTGATTTCATTAAAAATATGCTCTAATGATTCCAATAATGATGGTTTAATAATTAATTTATTAAAAATCCTTTCCGCAGTCTTTTTACCAACACCTAAAATAGTTTTTAATTCCATAATTAATTCTTCATAGTTCATTTCAAATCTCCAATCAATTATTCTACTATCTTAATGTTATCAAAAATTTGTTTACCTGTTTCAAGAACATCTTTATGTTCTTCATAGTTATCAATTTGTTTAACTAATAAATTTTGGTAAAACTCTTCAACATCAATTAATGTTGGTTTTGGTAATTTATTTGCTTGTCTAATTTTAACATAATCATTGCGAACACTAGTTCACTCAGTTTCACTTAAGGCAATAATAATAAAATCAAAATCAAATGCTTGGAAAATCTTATTGCGAAATTCTCAATCACACATTTCAAAACTAATTCAATTTGCTTCTGGTTTTGTATTAGTTACAATAATCAGTCCTTGTTCTGATGCAGCCGCATATTTAACATCATAGAAACTAATTAATTTATCTAATTGAACTATTTTACCTTTTTCGTTAATTAATTCCATAAATTTATTTTTAAATTTTTCTCGCTCTTCTTTACTAGCTTTAATTAAAATATTAAAAATTTGATTATTAGAATAATTAATATTAGAAAATTCATAGATATTAACTTTTTTTTTCATATCGTCACGATATTTTTGTAAGTCAGTTATGCCTTCTAATTCTTTTCCATAAGAAATTTGCTCTGATCCAATTGACTGAAAACTTTCTTTTTCCTTTGTTTGTTCAAAATTAGTTTGAAGATCATTTTTATCTACTATTATTTTATCTTGTTGTGGTTCTATGTTACTAAAAGAACTATCATTAGGTTCTTTATCATTAAATAATGAAAAATTATGAAATAATGGTTGGTTATTAGGTAATTTCGGTTCTTTTAAATGAATTATTTCATCATTGTTTTTTAATGGTATCACTTGATCTTTTTCATAATTATTTTCTATTATTTCTATATTTTTAGAAATTTGTTCTATTTTATCATGATTAATTTTTCTTTCCTCTGTATGCTCTAAAATCACTAAATCACTTAATTTTAAATTCTGTAAATTCTTAGTATTATTTTCAAAGATTGCTAAAGCTTTTAATAAAATTAATTCAAAATACATTTCTTGTGTTTTACTATTTCGCATTTTGCTTGCTGCTTCAGTAAACAAATCAAGTAACATAATTAATTCTTTTGAACTTAATTGTTCAGCAAATTCTTTTGCTTGTTCTTCTGATAATAAATTTAAAAAAATTGAATTATTCGTTTGTTTAAACTCAAAAATTTCTTTTAAAATATCTAATAAATTTAATGTTAAAATTTCAAAATCAGAACCTGCTTGATAAATTTTTTTACTAGCCATTAAAACTTCTGTTGTTTTATATTCTAAAATATCTTTTAATAATTTTAATTTAATAGTTTTTGAAACTGTTGCAAAAATAATATTTACATTTTCTAAGGTAACATTTCGATCAGAAAACATAATTACTTGTTCTAAAATACTTAATGAATCGCGAGCACTACCATCAGCCAAAAGAGCAATTTCTTTAATTGCAGCCAAATCATATTTAATTTCCTCTTTTTTTAAAATATTAATAATATTATTTTCTAATTCAACTTTTGAGATCTTACGAAAATTATATTGTTGACAACGTGAAATAATTGTTGTAGGAATCTTATGACTTTCAGTTGTTGCTAAAATAAAAACAACATGTTGTGGCGGTTCTTCTAATGTTTTTAATAATGCATTAAAAGCTGAATTAGTTAACATATGAATTTCATCAATAATATAAACTTTATATTTTGTCATTGTAGGAAGTAACTGAACGTTATTTCTAATTTCTCGAATTTCATCAACACCATTATTTGAAGCAGCATCAATTTCAAATACATCAACTGCTCCAGCACGGTTTATTTCCTGACAACTGACACATTCATTACACGGATTCCCTTTATCTAAATTAATACAATTAATTGCTTTTGCAAATATTTTTGCAATCGAAGTTTTCCCTGTCCCATGTGGTCCTGAAAATAAATATGCATGCGAAAATGTATTATTTATAATTGCATTTTTTAAAGCTTTTCTAATTTCAATTTGTCCAACAATTTTATCAAAATTATTTGGTCGATATTTACGATATAAAGAAATATAATCCATTTTTTATGCTCCCGTCCAATATTATTGTTATAATAATTTTATTTTACTCCTTTAATTACAAATATTCTATCTTAATTGTTCAAAAAATTTCTTTATTAAATCTTTTAAAATCATATTTTCCTTATGTTTTCTAACATGTTGAACTTTTAATTTTGAAACATCAAAAGTATGATTAGACTTTAAAAAACCATATTTTTCATTTGATAAATAATAATTAATAACTTTAATTCCTGAATTAATTATTGCTCCTAGGCACATCATACATGGTTCAACAGTAACTCATATTGAACAATCACTAATTTTATTTGTTCGTTTTTTTCGACATGCTTGATTTAAAGCATAAATCTCAGCGTGTGTTGTTACTGAATTTTTTGTTGTTTTATTATATCCAATGGCAATAATTTTACCATTTTGGTCAACAACTAATGCAGAAATTGGAACATGTTTTTTCTTATATGCTCGTTGTGATAACTTATATAATTTATTGAAAATTAATGTAGTATCTGTCATAAATTCACCCTTATCATAAAAAATGTCATTACACATAGTCCTTAGTCTTATGGCTGCTGCCTTCCGGTCCTGACCAATTTCAAATGTAACTATTGTAATGACATAAATAATTATAGCATAGAATTTTATTTTCCATATCCTTTTTATTAAAAACCGAAATGTTTCACGTGAAACATTTTAAACAATAACAGTTTGACCTTGAAAATAAGGTTGCAATTTTTTTGGAATTGTAATAGTCCCATCTTCATTTTGATAATTTTCTAAAATGGCAGCAATTAAACGATCAATTGCTAAACCTGATCCATTTAAAGTATGAACATATTTTATTTCATTATTATCATCACGATAACGTAATTTCATCCGACGTGCTTGAAAATCAAGACAATTTGAACAAGACGAAATTTCCCGATATTTATTCTGACCAGGCATTCATACTTCTACATCATATGTTTTTGTTGAAGAAAATCCCATATCACCTGAACACAACAAGATTACACGGTATGGAATTTCCAATAATCGAAGAATATTTTCTGCATCTAATACCATTTTTTCTAATTCTTCAAATGAAGCTTTTTCGGTAGTAAATTTAACCATTTCAACCTTTTTAAACTGGTGTAAACGAATAATTCCTTTTGTATCACGCCCAGCAGAACCAGCTTCCTGACGAAAACATGGTGTATAAGCAGTATGATAAATTGATAACTGATCTTCCCTAAAAATTTCTTCACGGTATAAATTAGTTACTGGTACTTCTGCAGTTGGAATTAAATATAAATTATCTTTTTCAATATAATATAAATCCTCTTTAAATTTTGGCAAGTTTCCTGTCCCATACATAATTTGTGGTTGTACTAAAATTGGTGGTTCAATTTCAATATAACCTCGTTTTGCATGTTCATCTAACATAAAGTTCATTAAAGCACGTTCTAATTTAGCTCCCATTCCTTTATATACTACAAAACGTGAACCTGATATTTTAGTTCCCCGATCAAAATCAATTAAGTCTAATACTGTCGCTACTTCTCAATGTTCTTTTACTTTCTTATGATTTGAAATTTTACCTCATTTACGAATTTCCACATTATCGTTTTCATCTTTCCCACTAGGAACTGAATCATCTGGAACGTTAGGCGTAACTTCTAAAATTGCTTTAATTTTTTCTTCAACTTTATTTAGTTGTTCATCAATTACTTCCATTTCTTGTTTAATAGTATTAATTAATTCTTTAATTGTTTGTACTTCTTGGTCTTTTTTTTCTGCTATTAAAGTTCCAACTTTTTTTGATTCAAGATTTCGTTTTTCTTTTAATTTTTCTGATTTAACAATTAATTCGCGACGTTGAACTAATAATTTTTTAATATCTTGTAAATATGAAAAATCATCATGACGGCGATTTAATTTCTTCATTATTTCGTCAAAATTTTCAACAATTTTTTTCTGATCTAACATTTTTATCTTTCTCCTTCAATGTTAATTTTCTTTTTTAAAATTTCAATAACTTCTAATTTATCATCCTGTTCTAATCGCATAATTTTAACACCCGATGTTGTTCGGCCAAATAATGGAATTTGTTCTAGCGAAACACGAATAATATTTCCTTTTTTTGTTCCTACTAAAATATCTTCATCACCACTTACAGCTTGAACAAATTTTAAATATCCTGTTTTATCTGTTAAGTTCATTGACTTAACACCCTTAGTATTTCGTCCTATCAAACGATAATCTTCAATTACTGTTTTTTTCGCATAACCATTCTCAGTTACTGATAAAACATATTTCGCAGACCGTCACCGTCCTGAACTCACCCCAATGGTTTCTCCAACAGCATTGTTAGCAATTCCTTTAACCCCTACTGATTGTCGTGTCATTGGTCTAATTTCTTCTTCATTAAATCGAATTACTTTTCCAATATTATTTCCAATAATAACATCATCATGTCCTTTTGTAATAATCACGCTTACTAATTCATCATTATCTTTTAACTCAATTGCTACTTTTCCTGTTTGACGAATTTGATTAAATTCACTTATCTTTGTTTTTTTAATAAGACCTTTTTTTGTCACAAAAAATAAATTATCCTCTGTTGAAATTGACTCATCTATAGCAATAATTGTTTGAATGCTTTCTGTTTTATCAATTGCGATTAAATTAATAATTGGTAACCCCCGTGCATGTCGTGAATATGTTTCAATTTGATAAGCTCGTAATTTATACACTTTTCCAAAATTTGAAAAAATTAATAATGAGTCAATACTATTAGCACTAATAATTTTCTTTAAACTATCTTCAATATTTGCTAAACCAATAATCCCTTTTCCACCACGATTTTGTAATTTAAAAGTATCATCAGCTACTCGTTTAACATAACCATCTTGTGTTAACATAATTAAAATGTCTTCCCGGCGAATTAATTCTTCTGGATCAATTTCTGTTAACTCTTCCTTAATAATGTGACTACGCCGATCATCACCATATTTTTTCTTGATTTCTGTTAATTCCGTAATCATAATGTCAATTTGTTTTTCACTATTATTAATAATCTCTTCTAATTCAGTTATTGCTACTTTAATATCTTTAATTTCATTAATAATTTTTTCAATTTCTAATCCAGTTAATCTTTGTAAGCGCATTTCTAAAATTGCTCGTGCTTGTTCAACTACCAAATTAAATTTATTAATTAAAGCATTTGATGCAATCTGTGTTGTTTGTGATTGTTTAATAATTGTAATTACTTCATCAATATTATCAAGCGCAATTTTTAATCCTTCTAAAATGATTAAACGATTACGATTTTTCTTTAATTCAAACTGACTACGTTTAATAATAATATCAATTTGATGTTCAATAAAATATTTTAAAATTTGTTTTAAACCCATTACTCTTGGTTGGTTTTTGTATAATGCTAAAATATTTAACGAAAAATTAGTTTGAAGTGGTGTTAATTTATATAACTTATTTAAAATAACATTTTCTTGAGCATCACGTTTTAATTCTAAAACAATACGAACCCCCTCCATGTTTGATTCATCACGAAGATCACTAATTCCATTAATAATTTTGTCGCGAATTAATTCTGCAATTCGTTCCAACAATTTTGCTTTATTAATTTGATATGGAATCTCTGACACAATAATTCTTCTTTTATTATTATTTTCTTCAATATCAATTTTTGAACGAATTGTAATTGCTCCATTTCCTGTTTCATAAGCTTTAATTAAGCCGTTTCCAGCCGTAATTAATGCTCCCGTTGGAAAATCAGGTCCTTTAATAATTTTCATTAATTCAACAGTTGTTATTTCAGAATTTTTTGTTACCGCAATAACACCATCAATTACTTCATTCAAATTATGAGGTGGAATATTAGTTGCCATTCCAACAGCAATTCCACTAGCACCATTAACTAATAAATTTGGAAAATATCCTGGTAAAAAAGTCGGTTCTTCTTCACTGCCATCATAATTGTCAATAAAAATTGTTGTTTCTTTTTCAATATCTTTGATTAGTTCACCAGCAATTTTACTCATTTTTGCTTCCGTATATCGCATTGCCGCTGGAGCATCACCATCCATTGAACCAAAATTTCCATGCCCATCAATTAAAGGATAACGATAAGAAAAATCTTGTGCCATCCGAACCATTGCTTCATAAACAGCAGTATCACCATGGGGATGATATTTCCCAATTACTTCACCAACAATTCGAGCTGATTTCTTATGTTGTTTATCGTAAGTCATTTTTAAATCTCACATTGCATAAATAATACGGCGATGAACTGGTTTTAATCCATCACGAACATCAGGAATTGCACGTGAAACAATAACTGACATTGCATAATCTAAAAAGCCATTTTTTATTTCATCAGCAATATCAATATCACGAATTTTACCATCATAATCATATCCATCATTTTCTGATTTCATCATTATATCTCCCTTCTAGACATCTAAATTTTTAACATATTTTGCATTTTCACGAATAAATTTTTTTCGTGGTTCAACATTTTCACCCATTAATTCATTACAAATTAAATTTGCTTCAAATGCATTATTAACAGAAACTTTCAATAATAAACGCCGTTCTGGATCCATTGTTGTTTCTCATAATTGTTCTGGATTCATTTCTCCTAATCCTTTATAACGTTGAATTGTATAATTTTTATTTTGTTTTAATAATTCTTCTTTATAAAGTTCTAATTCATTATCACTATAAGCATATTGAATCTGATTACCATTTTGAATTTTGTATAATGGTGGTTGAGCAATATAAATATTGCCATTTTCAATCAAATCTTTCATATAACGATAAAAAAATGTCAATAATAAAATTCGAATATGTGCACCATCAACATCAGCATCAGTCATAATAATTACCTTTTGATAACGTAATTTTTTATCATTAAAATTATCTTTAATACCTGCTCCTAATGCGGTAATAATTGAATTAATTTCATTATTTTCAAATATTTTAATTTGTTTTGCTTTTTCAACATTTAAAATTTTTCCTCGTAATGGTAAAATTGCTTGAAATTTTCGATTTCGACCAGATTTAGCACTGCCACCAGCAGAATCCCCTTCAACAATATAAAGTTCAGCTATTTTAGCATCTTTTGTTTCACAATCTGCTAATTTACCTGGTAATGAAAAACTATCCATTACGGTCTTACGACGTGTTGTTTCTTTTGCACGTTGTGCAGCAATTCTTGCTTTTAATGATAAACTTATTTTTTCAATAATTTTTTTTGCATCTTCTGGATTTTCTAACAAATAACTACTTAATCCTTTTCCAACAATATTAGAAACATTTTTTTTAACTTCACTATTTCCTAACTTTGTTTTAGTTTGACCTTCATATTGCGGATCCGGATGACGAATAGAAATTATTGTTGTCATTCCTTCTTTAATGTCATCTCAAGTAAATTTATCTTCGTTACCTTTATTATTTTTATTAATATTTTTAAAATAATTATTTATTTCACGAACAATGGCTAATTTAATACCTTCTTCGTGAGTTCCACCCTCATGGGTATTAATGTTATTACAAAAAGAAAAAATATTTTCTGAATAATTGTCATTATATTGTAACCCAAATTCAACAACTATATTATCTTCTATTCCTTCAACATAAAAAACATCGTTTAGTGGCGTACCAATTGTTTTATTTAATTCTAAAACATAATTTTTAATTCCATTATTAAATTGATAAACAACCATTTTTTCTTCATCATCTTCTCGTAAATCAACTAATGATATTTCTAATCCTTTATTTAAAAAAGCTAATTGTTTAATTCGATTTTGAATTGTTGAAAAACTAAAAATTGTTATTTCTTTAAAAATCTTTTCATCTGGTAAAAAAGTTACTGTTGTTCCAGTTTCTGAAGTTGAACCAACTTCTTTAATTGGTGTTAAAATTTGACCACCATTATGAAACTCCATTACATATTTTTTATTTTTTTTTCTAACTTCAACTTTTAAATATTTACTTAAAGCATTAACAACACTAGCTCCTACTCCATGTAAGCCACCAGAAATTTTATATGTATTTGAATCAAATTTTCCTCCTGCATGTAAAATAGTAAAAACAGTTTCTAATGTTGAAACTTTTGTTTTTGGGTGAATTTCAATTGGAATTCCACGGCCATTGTCAACAACTGTAATTGATTCATCTTTATTAATGATAATTTTAATTTTATTAGCAAAATTAGCTAAAACTTCATCAATTGAGTTATCAACAATTTCTCAAACTAAATGATGTAAGCCTCTAGCATTTGTCGCCCCAATATACATTCCTGGTCGTTTTCGAACTGCTTCTAAACCTTCTAAAATTTGAATTGATTCTGAATTATAATTATCACCCATAAATAATTCTCTCCATTTCTGCTTTCTTTTATTTTACCATTACTACCTAATTTTAGGGCTAAATTATCAAATATATTTTTAAATATTCTAAAAAATATTTTTATATTTTTAGTGTCTAATTTAACCCTATAAAAAAGTTATAAAATAAAAAAACTCAATAATGAGTTTTTAATATGATCGAATTGGTAAAACTAATTGTTGTAATGTTGGATCATCATTAGCAGTAATAATTAATGGTTTTGTTTCATCAATCATTTTAATTGTAATTTCTTTTGTTTTAAAGGCTTTTAAAGCATCCAAAATATACTTTGAATTAAAAGCAATTGTTTGGTCTGCTCCTTCAACTTTAAAATCTTTAATTTCTTCTTCTGTGTTACCAATTTCTTGCGTAAATGAAATAACTAAAACTTTTTGTTCTTTTATTTTTAATGTAACAATTGTTGTCATCGCCTCATTTGATAAAACACTAGCTCGCTCAATAATTTTAATTAGTTCACGATTATTGATTGTTAATGAAGTATTAAAGGAAGTTGGAATAACTTTACTTGTATCAGGATATTTTCCTTCAATAATTTTTGTTTGAACAATTGTATTATTAATAATAATACTAACTGACTTATCAGTAATTTTCATTTTAATTTCTTGGTCATTTTCTGAAATTAAACGGCCAATTTCATTAATAAATTTTCCAGGAATAATAACATCAAAATTATAATTATTACTATAAGCAATCTTTTTACATGATAATCGAAATGAATCAGTGGCAGTAATTATTAATTCTTTATTATTTTGATCTGTTTTAATATTTAAACCATTAAAAACTATTCTTTTTTCTTTTTCTCCAATTGCAAAACTTGTTTGTGAAATAATTTCTTTTAATACTATACTTGTAAAATTTATTTCTTTACCCTCTGTTTCAAATGATAAATGTGGATAATCTGCTGAGTTTAATGTATTTAAAACTGAATCAAAATTACTTGCTTTGATTTTAATTAAATTACCCTCAACTACTTCCAAGGTAATAAATTCATCTTCAATTTTACGAATAACTTCAACAATAAATTTATTTTTAATTAAGACACTTCCAATTCGAGTAATACTTAAATCATTGCCCATAATTTCTGATTTAATTGATGTATCACCATCAGAAGTAGTGAAAGTAATTTTGTCTTTTTTAACTTCAATTAAAATTCCTAGTAGTGAAGGAATTAAAGTCTTTTGAGAAATTATTCGACTTACTTTCAATAATTCATCTAATATTTTATCTCTTTTAATGTTTACAATCATTTTGTTACTCCTTACTTTAGTATATTCTGTAATATATAAATAATTATATACTATTGTTAAAACATTGTTTTTTATTTATTAGTATTATAATGTAGAAAATGTGGAAAACTTGATAAAGTTTTAAATAATATTATTTTTTATTAAAAAACAAGCGTGGAAAACATTGTGCTATTTTCCTTCAATTTTTCTACGAATTGCATTTACTAAATGTTTAAATTCTTTGTTTGTGCTAATATGTGCTTCAACTTTTTTAACACTATTCATAACAGTTGTGTGGTCTTTACCACCAAACTCAGTTCCAATTCTTGTAAATGATTCATCTAATAATGTTCGACAAAAATACATTGCTAATTGTCGTGCTTGCATTACATTACTAACTCGTGATTTACTCATCATTGCTTTGATAGTAATATTATAATTATCAGCAACAATTTGTTTAATTTTTTTAGGGGTAATTTTTTCATTGTTTTGCAGAGGAGCATTTTTAAATGCTTTTTCAACATCAGCTAATGTAATAATTTCATTTGGTTTTTTGTTCATAACAGCTAAAAATAATAATCGCTTAATTGCTCCTTCTAATTTTCTAACATCACTGTTAAAATTTAAAGCAATAAATTCTAGTGATTCTTCTGAAAATAATCCTAAGTTATTTTGATGTTTTAGTTTTTGTTCTAATATTTTAAGAGCTGTTTCAAAATCTGGTGAATCTAAACCAATACTTAAACCATATGAAAAACGAGAAATAATTCTAGATTCAAAACCACCTAAATCATCAGGATATTTATCAGAAGTAATTACAATTTGTTTATTTTTTTCAATATATGAGTTAAAAATATGAAAAAATAATTCATTTGTTTTATTACGTTTTGCTAATAATTGTATGTCATCAATTAATAAACAGTCGTAAATATCATAAGATGTTTTAAAAGCTTCAATAATTTCATGTCCTTGATTTAAAATATCCATAGCAATTTTCCCAAACTCATCAGCTTTTAAATATTTTACTTGGTTATTTGTTTTATAAATTTCATTTACCTTATTTTCAATTGCGTGTAATAAATGTGTTTTTCCTAGTCCAGAGTCTCCATATATGAATAATGGATTTCATTTTTTTCCAAGATCTAGAGCAACTGCTAAAGCTGCTTGCATTGCTTCATGATTAGAATCTCCACGAACAAAATTTTCAAAAGTATAATTTTCATAATAAACAATGTTATTGTTTTCTGTTAATGTATCAATTTTACTAATTACAGATGCTTGCTTATTAATATTTTTTTCTAATTCAAAAGAAATATTATATTGGATTCCAGTCAGTTTTTTTAAAATATTTTTAATTTTTTCATTTAATCCTGCTTCAAAAACACCAATTGCAATTTCTGATTTTGTTGTAATTAAGCAGTTATTATCAGATACAGTATATAAGTTTGTGTCACTAATATAGTAGTTGTAAATTTCTGGGGAAACTGATTCATCACGAGATAATATTTCTTTAACTTCAATCCATAATTCTTTTGTGTTCATTAATTTCATCTCCAATAGTTTTTATCGTTATTAATTATAAAAAAAAATGTGGAAAAGTATTAAAAAATGAGCAAAATTAATAAAAATTAATAGTTTTCCACATTAAATATTTTTTATATTATCTTTAAAAGCATTGTTTTTATTGATTATTTTTATTGTTTTCCACATTATTAACATTTTATGGTGTAAATTGTTTTTTATTGTGGAAAGTGATAAAGTTTTACAATAATATTTATTAATGAAGCATTCCGAACAAGATTTATCCAATTATTTGGTGAAGAAAATTTAAATCATTTATCATATGTTCAAAATTTATTTAGTCAATTTAAATTAACAAATCATGGTAGTGGGCATAATTTATATAATAACAGGATAACTATTCATTTAGTAGAAACTGTTTTTCGTAATCGTGTTGTTGATTACATAAATTCTAACTTATATAGATTTCGTGGTGAAAATCGTGCAACATTTAGTAGCGCAATTTTAGCTGAAGTAAGAGTGTTAGGATTAGATAATTTATCAGAGGAACAATTAATTGAAAATTATTTGAATAATATGAGGCTAATAGGTACTTGGACAGGATCTATTGAAATTGAAGCAATAACTAATATGTTAAACACTAATATTATGAGGAATAACGAACTTTTTTATTTAGAAAATCAAAATAAAAATGAAATTAATCATATATATATTTACTATATTAACCATAATCATTATAATTTTGTTTTAACAAGAGAGACTAATCAAGAGGAAAATAAAATGGATATTGATGAGTCAGAGCAAGTTTCAACACCGATTCCTTTTTCAAGTGTTATTACTAACACTTATTTAGGACAGTTATCGGATAATACTCCCGAAATTATTATTAATAGAATATCACAATTAAATCCTAGATTTGACTTGAATCAAATTTATGTAACTGATATTCAAGAAAATAATGCAGTAGTTTTACCATTTGTTCCTCCTTTATGAAAGGGGAAAATTCCAACAGTAGTTCATTTTTCTTTATTTCAGGATAGAAAAAAACAACCCATTATTCAATATAAAAATGTTCATCAAGATGATTGAAAAACAAAAGAAATTGATTTAAAAAAACAACAATACCTACACCAATAAATTCTCAAATACATTCTAGTTTTTGTACTTTAGCAGTATTAGAGAATCTATTAATTAATAATATTGCAAAAAATCCTAATGTTTCTTTATCACAAAGTGAACTTTTTATTTTTTTAGAAAAGTATAAAATCAATGATATTACTAAAAATGGATTAAACCTTTATGCTATTTATAAATTTTTAAAAGATGATCCTGAAGTTAGTAAAAGTTTAGTAGGTAGATATTCTTATTTTTTCTTTCATAATTTATTTAATGATAAAAAAAGAATGATATAGAGTGCACCCCAAAAAGTAAGTAAAATAAAAAAAGATTTTGCTAAATTTTTATAGGGGGTGCATTTTTATATGGCAAAAAAAGGACAAAAATATAACAAATATACATCAGAATTTAGAACAAAAATCATTGAGGAAATTAAACAAAAAAGTTGTTGAATAGTAGCAAAACAATATAATATAAATGCAAATACAGTAAAATCTTGATGAGCAAATCATAAAAAAGGAAAATTAAACAATCCTAAAGGACCTAAAATTTCTTTTGCCAAAAGAAATTTAGAATATTATAAAACAAGGTATGAATTATTAAAAAAGCTCCATAACTTTTACAATTAAGCAAACTAAGAATTGTCTCTTTTATTAAACAAAATTTTTGTGAATATTCAATAAAATTATTACTAGAAGTAACAGGGTTAAAACGTAGTTATTGAGATAAATATAAAAATTATGACAGTAGCAAAAAAGATAAAAAAGCAATAAATGATATTGTAAAAGTCTATGAAGAAAATTTAAAACAATTTGGTTATCGAAGAATTACTAAATATTTAAAGGAAGATTATGGTATAAAATATAATTCAAAAAAAGTTTTAAGAATTATGCGTGATAATCAAATACAATCTGAATATGTAAGAAAAATGAGAAGAAAAATGAAATATAAACAGAATAAAGAAAAAAGCTTATTGCAATATCCTGATTTAATTAATCGTAAATTCAATGATATAAAAACAAGGTTTTCAGTACTATATACTGATGTAACATATTTAATTTGAAAAGGAGAAAGATATTATCAATCAACAATTATTGATGGATATACTAAAGAAATAGTTGATGTAAAGTGATCTAAATATAATGACAATAAATTAGTAATGGATAATTTAAATGATGCAATTAATAAAATAAAATTAATAAAAAAAGATCTGAATGGAATAATAATTCACTCAGATCACGGATATCAATATACATCCACTATTTATCACGATAAATGTTTATCTAACGGTATTACAATTTCAATGGGAAAAAATTACCACTGTGCAGATAATATTGTTATAGAAAGTTTTCATTCATTACTTAAGAAAGCTACAATCCATAATAAAATATATAATTCACATGAAGAATATATACAAGATGTTATAAAATGAAATACATGATATTCAAATCGTAAAGAAAAAGATATAATTAAAAAAAAGTAAATACTTTTTATTAGTACTTACTAAAATGGGTGCACTCTAATATTATTTCTAATGTTAGTATGAACTTCGCTTTATTTTAGTACTCCTGTTATAATGGGAACATTTAATAGTAAAGGAATGGGACATCGTATTTCAATTTCAGGAATTAGACCAAATGAAAATCCATTTAAAACTGAATATATAATTAGAGACCCCGATATATGAGAAAATAATGTAAGAATCGGGCAAGAATTAAGTATAAATGGGAATGATTTATATAGTTCTTTGTTTAAAAAAGAAGGTATATTTGGTGCTTTATTAATAAGCACTTATGTTTTTGGATCTATATTTATTCCAAGTTTTATAAATATGATGCGTGAAAATATGCCATTTTTTCAAAGTGCTTTGGGAACTATTGACCGTATTCCTACTCCGTTAATAAGTGAAGATAGCATTGCTACTGAAGATGATATTTTAAATTCAAATTATTTATTTGATAATGAACTTTTAAACATATTGTTTAAGAATTTTATGTAGTTAATATGCATTACTAATTGATAAATTTAAATGATTTTAGGAAATGTTTATATAATTTAAAATATAGTTTTAGTAACTTTAATTTTGTTAAAGAAAAAGTGAATTGGTACATTAATTGATATAATAATGAACGAATTTTTGTAAAATATCAAATGTCTCCTATAAATGCACAAAGTTTATGAGAAAATAAGATAAACTTTAAAAAAGTGAACTTATATGGGTAGATACATAGGTATAGTTTTTACAATTTAAATGTAAATTTTATTGGTCTATTTTACTTTTTTTGTTATAATTAATACAATTTAATACTTACAATAATCCTATATATACTAAAAATATGGTCTAGTGTCTCTACAGTTAACCTTAAATTAAATACTATAGGTCTTAATTTATTTTTAATTTGTTAAGACTGTTTGTTAATTGGTTTTAATGGTCATGTTTCTTTTATTAAATTTTTTGTATTAAATATTTTGGAGGAACAAACATGCAAATTAAAAAATCTTATACCTTTGATGATCTACTATTAGTTCCACAAAAATCAGATATTTTACCATATCAGATTGACTTAAGAACTAAACTAACAAAAAATATTGAATTAAATATTCCTTTTATATCTTCAGCAATGGATACTGTTACTGAATCAAAATTGGCAATCGCAATTGCTCGCGAGGGTGGAATTGGAATTATTCATAAAAATTTATCAATTGATAAACAAGCAGCAGAAGTTGAAAAAGTTAAACGTAACGAATCAGGTTTTATTATTAATCCGATAACATTAAAACCAACAATGACAGTTCAGGATGCTGAAAATATTATGGCTCAGTATCGTATTTCTGGTTTACCAATTGTTGATGAAGAAAACAGATTATTGGGAATAATTACAAATCGGGATATTAGAGCATGTCATGATTTAACTGCTTCTGTGGATAAATTTATGACTGTAAAAAACTTAATTATAACTCATGAAAATATTGATTTAGAACAAGCAAAAGATATTTTGTTAAATAATCGTATTGAAAAACTACCAATCGTTAATGAAAAAAATGTGTTAATTGGGTTAATTACCATTAAAGATATTAATAATCGTGACAAATATCCTAATGCTTGTAAAGATGAACAAGGACGATTACGAGTAGGTGCAGCCGTTGGAATTGATGAAAATACATTATTACGTGTTGAAAAACTTGTTGCCGTTGGGGTTGATGTAATTGTTGTTGACTCAGCGCATGGTCATAGTCAAGGTATTATTAATATGGTTAAAAAAATTAAAAAAGCTTTTCCAACGATTAATTTAATTGCTGGGAATGTTGTTACTGCTCAAGGAGCTTTAGATTTAATTGCAGCTGGTGCTAATGCAATTAAAGTTGGTGTCGGACCAGGAAGTATTTGTACAACAAGAGTTGTTGCTGGAGTTGGAGTTCCTCAAATAACAGCCATTAATGATGTTTATGAGGTTTGTAAAGGAAAAGAAATTCCAGTCATTGCTGATGGTGGAAATAAATATTCTGGGGATGTTGTTAAAGCACTTGCAGCTGGTGCTAATGCAGTAATGATGGGTTCAGTTTTTGCATCAACATTTGAAGCACCTGGTGAAGAAATGATTGTTGAAGGTAAAAAATATAAAACATATATGGGAATGGGCTCATTAGCTGCTATGAAAAAAGGTAGTGCTGATCGTTATTTTCAAAATAAAAATCGTAAATTAGTTCCAGAAGGAGTTGAAGGACGAGTTTTATTAAAGGGTAAATTAAGTGATATTTTATTTCAATTTATTGGTGGTGTACGGAGCGGTTTTGGTTATTGTGGTGCAAAAAATATTTTAATGTTGCAAAAAACAGCTCAGTTTGTGGAAATTTCAAATAATGGTTTAAAAGAATCACATCCACATGATATTGCAATTACCAAAGAACCACCAAATTACACAAAATAATATTATTATAAGTAAAAAGATAAATGAAGATGAGAAAGCATATCAATCTCCATTTTTATTTTTTAAAAAAATATTATTTTAATTGATATTTTTTATTAATTAAGATACTATTTATATGATGTCTTAATAATTTATATCATAAGGAGGTGCTAGTAATGAAAGGAACGTGACAACCAAGTAAAATTAAACATAAAAGAACACATGGTTTTCGAGCAAGAATGGAATCAGCTTCAGGCCGTAAAGTTTTAAGTAAAAGAAGAGCGAAAGGAAGAAAAGTATTATCAGCTTAAAAATGCTGGTAAAATACTTTATTTTTCTATTTGTGTCGAAATGTGAAAAAAAATTTATTGTTAAAAAAAATTATGAATTTCAAAAAATAATAAATCATCGTTCTTTTATTAAAACTAACCCTTATTTTATTTATTTTAAAAGAAATGATCTTAATTATCATCGTTTTGGAATATCTGTTGGTAAAAAATTAGGAAATGCCGTTGTTAGAAATAAAGTAAAAAGACAAATTCGAAGTATGTTAAATTTTGATTTTTCAGCAACAGAAAGTTATGATCAAATCATTATTGTTCGAAAATCATATTTTAACAATAGTTATTTAATTAATAAAGAAATTTTATTAAATCAAATCAAAATGTAAAAAGGAGGCGAAATAGTGAACTATCGTGATTATATTTTCTCCGATGGGAAAAGAACACGAAAACCTTGATATTCAATTGCCTGGAAATGAACAAAATTAGTCCTGTATCTTTTTTTAATTATATCAATGTTATGAGGTTGTGGGCAAATGATGGTTCCAAAATATGGGACTGCCCAAATTTTAGATGTTTCTGGTCAGAAAGTATATAAACCAGGAGTTTTCTTTGAAATTATTTTAGGATACGCTAATGTTGGGAAAGAACATTTTTTTCATTTTGAAAATGGACAACTATATGAATATCCATATTTAGCAATTAGAACATGATCTGATGCTTTTGTTAAAACATCTTCACCATTTTATGGTTGTTTTGTGTTTCCTGTTGCTTGAATTTTAGTTAATTTAATTTATGGTTTTGGTGGATTAGATAATGGTGCAGGAATTATTGGCGCATTATTCTTAACTTCATTAATTGTGCGTTTAATTACTTTAATGTTTAGTTGAAAAGCACAACGAAATCAAGACAAAATGCAATTAATGCAAATTAAACAAGCAGAAATTCAGGCCAAATATAAGGATTCAAAAGATCCAACGGCAAAACAAAAGCAACAAATGGAAATGATGCAGTTGTATCGCAAAGAAGGAGTTTCACCATTATCCACAATTGGTTCGTCTTTTTTATCAATTCCGTTTTTAATTGCGATGTATACTGTTGTTAGAGCAACACGAGAATTAAAAATGGCGACAATTGGGCAAATTTCTTTAATTGAAAAGCCATGAGATATGATTACTAGTGGGAATTATGTTTATTTAGCTTTATTATTTGTATATTTGCCTATTCAAATTCTTTCAATGATTTTACCTACTATTTTTAATCTTCGTAAAACAAGAGTTATTACAAAGGAACAGAAAAAAGCACGTAAACGGCAATTTATTATGCAAGGAGTAATGATTGTTGTCTTCTTTGTAGTTACAATTTCAATTGCATCTGGGGTTGCTATTTATTGAATTTTCTCAGCCTTTATTCAAATTTTACAAACATTAGGATTTCATTTCTTACGAGTTAAGAAACGAAGAAAAAAAAAAAAAAAAGAATCGTTTGGACAAAGAATTAAACATTTATTTGTTAGAAAACAACATTTAAAAACAACTAATAATATTGAAAATGTTGAAATTACAAAAACAAAACAAGTAAAAATAAATAATGCCGATAAAATTTCTTATAATCCGGTTAAATCAAAACCTAAAAAATCTAAATTTTCTTTACATAGTAAGAAAAAAAAGATTAATGATTTTGTATAGTGTAAATGCAATTAGTTATTTCCTACTCTTATTAATTAAAATAATAGAACTTAAAAATAAGTTTGCAAGTATTTTTAAATTATTTTTTTAATTTATTTAAAATTAGTATATTTGGGCACACTAAAAAATAATTTATTAAGTTTTTTTATTTAATAAATTTATTAAATAACTGTGTTGGTGTTTCTCAATTTAAACAAGGTCTTATCTTATCATTAATTGTATTAATTATTCAATCTATTTTATCTTGTTTAATAATTCTAAAATCAGTACTTTTTGGTAATTCTCGCCTTATATCTCTATTCATTCTTTCTACAATTGGTTTTTGTGTAGGACTACCTTTATCACAAAAATATACATTTGTTTTAAGATGTTTTTCAATATCTTTTCAATTTCAAAATTCTTTTCCTTGATCAGTTATAATTCCCTTTAAATGTTTTTTTAAAAGTTTATTTTTAAAAATTTGTTTTAAAGTTTCTAATACTTCTGTTGAATTTTTTTCTTTTTTTAAAAAGGTAAATTTAGTTAATTCTTCTGTTAATGTTAAACATGCTGATTTTTTATCTTTACCAACAATAGTATCCATTTGAAATCAACCAAAAGTACCTTTTTCATGTTTTGCTTGTTTAATAGTTTTAAAATCATTGCTTAAATTACCACGTTTATATTTTTTCCCTTTATGTATCTTTTTTTACTATGAAAATACAAATTACGTTTATTTAAACCAAATAAACCTAAATAAATATATTTATAAAGTGTTTAAAAACACATAGGGAATTTATCATTAAATTCAATTTCATATAATTTACATATTTGTTTAGGTGTATAATGAAATTTATTAAATTTTTCATCTAATCATAATAATTGTTTAAAAGTTAAAGTAGTTTTCTTTTTACAATTTTTACGATTTTCTAAATATCGTTTATGTTCTTGCATAGGATGATATCGTTTAATATGTTTATAATGTTTTAAGTGATATTTAATAGTACTTTTACTACGACCCATATATCTTGCTATTTTTGATATATTAAGAGTGCCATTTTTTTCTTAAAAATATCAGATTCTAACGCTTCTTTTAAATTACATCTTTCAATAAAACTTAAATGTTTGAACTTTTTCATTTTTTCCTACCTTTTCTTAAAATATTTACATAATACAATAAAAAAAAAAGTAAATTATTGACATTAAATTTAATTATGATAAGATAATATTGTAAATCTAAAAAGGCAGAATTTTCCTACTCTTAACCTGTTTTAGAAAATTACAAAAATATAGACTTGCAAAAGTCTTTTTTTATGTAAAATATAGATAATAAAAAAAGAACTTGTGAGAGTTCTTTTATACATTAATACAGTTTTTTACTCTTTTATTTAATCATATTGTTTAAATAATAGCAATTTTAATATGCAAAAAAGAGTAAAAAATGGCCAAAAAATGCCAAATTGTAAAAGAAAGGTATTAGCAAGATTTAAAAAAGATAAAAATGGTGATTTAGTAAGAAAAATGCAAGGTGATTGACCAGTGCAATTATGTATTAGTCATTTTAAAGAGTTTCAAATTAAAATGAATGAAACTATTTTATATATGGAACAAAAAAATAAAGAGTATAAAGATATGATTAACACAATGATTGTAAAAAAAGAATTAAATTATGGTATGATATTTTTATAAGGTTAATCTTCCTTTTATAAAAGAGTCCTACCTATAATTTGTTAAAAGTGTTAATCCTACACTCAAATAAGGAGCGAAAAATAATGGCAAATTTAGAAAAAATTAAAGAAATTTTAGAAATTGATGATGAAAAAACGAAAGCAGTTGATGAATTATTATCTGCTCAGGCTAAACAAATTCGTGAATCAATTAAAAATCGTGAAGATGTAGTTGATAAAACAGATTTTGAAATTGTTAATACTAAATTACAAGAATTAAAAAATAAAAGTGATTTATTAGAAAATGAATTATATTTAAAAAATTTTACAGATAAAGATAAAAAGATTATTTCTTCGTTAATTAATAATGATGAATATAAAGATTTATCTAAACAAGAAAGAATAAACAAAATAGCAGAAGAATATAATATTAATTCAGTAGATGGTACTGTTGATGGTGGGTCAGTTATTGATTAAATGCTAAAAAGAAGTGAAGAAATTAAATCTAATCGCTTAGAAGAAATTAAGAAAAATGGTGCTAAAACTGACCAAGATATTATTGATTATGCTAAAAGTTTAACATGACAATAATAAGGAGGATAATAACCTATGGCAAAAGTAGGTGGAAAATCAAGTATTGCATTACCAACAGTTTTTCAAGTTGGTGGTAATACTGCAACAGAAAAAGCAATTAGAGATGTTGCTGTTTTACAAATTAAAAAGATTTTAGAAGCAGATAGTGAATATATTGATGCTACTGAAATGATGATGTTAACTGCTCAACAAGTGTCTATGGCAGAAGGTTTTGAAGCAGGACAATATGTATTCCCAGAGCGTATGGTTTGGGGTAATGATTATGATAAAGATTCTGGAATGGAACAACAATCCGTAGCAGTGCGAAGAGCAACTGTTATGATGGATCAAATGTTAACATTTAAATATGATGTTCCTACATTTGATGTTGTTCGTTTTTTGGAATCACCAGTTGAAGTACGAACTACTACAATTGGAGAGTGAATGAGAACAATTACTCGTAATTGATATTCAAATATAAATGCAATTTATTTACAAGGTGTTGTAGATTCATGTATTGCAACAGGTCAATTTATTAAATTACCTATTCCAAAAGATACTGATACAGCACAAGAAACATTTTATAAAATTAATGCTATTTCAATTAATTTAGTACAAAAAGTAAATGCTTTAATGTTTGGTACTAAAAAAGACGATTTAATGGTACATGTTGCAATGCCAGCATTTGCTCAATTTACAAAAGCATATACTAAAATTTTAGACCAAATAGGAGCAGATACATTAGCAACTGGTCAATTATGGAAAAAATGATTGTAAGCAATTAAACTTGTTGTACTTGTTGCTACTAATGAAATTGTTCCTATTATACTTAATAATTTTTTCATTCCAATTAACCCTCTTTCTATTAATTTCTTACATTATATATACAAGGTTAAGTTAGTTAGAATTATTATCTTTATCACTTTTGTTGTGACTTATATAAAAATTAATAAGATATTCGATTCGTTGTGAATAAGTAAAGTCATTAAATTCATTTCAAACTTTTTCTTGGTTTTCATTTAAATAAATATTAACATTACGAATTAATTTAGAATAATATTTTCCTGTTTTTTTGATTAAATGAATGTTTCATAATATTAACCCTTATAATTAGCAATAATAATGGCATCTCGTAAATGATTACTAATTTTGTCATTATTATATTTTCAACCCTTACCATATTGATAAGTTAAATTACTATCAATTCCCCAATAAATTTTATTTCCATAATACTTACTTTCATTTTCTATATTTTTAACAACTGATTTAGTATGGCGTGGTGAAACATTAGCAATATATCCTTATGTTTCTAACG
Source organism: Spiroplasma endosymbiont of Seladonia tumulorum (assembly GCF_964020235.1). Classification (NCBI taxonomy): domain Bacteria; kingdom Bacillati; phylum Mycoplasmatota; class Mollicutes; order Entomoplasmatales; family Spiroplasmataceae; genus Spiroplasma; species Spiroplasma endosymbiont of Seladonia tumulorum. The sequence continues at coordinate 1,064,527 of NZ_OZ026545.1, forward strand.
AACCTAATAATTTCAATAAATCATCTCTTTCTTTTGAGTTATTGGCATTTGTATATAAACAATTTTTTATAAAAACTAAATATTCTAGTTTATGATTATTTGATAATATTTTCCAAAATGGTTTTTCATTTTTTAAATAATTTAGAATAAATTTAGAATGTTTTTTTCAATCTTTATTTATAAACTCTTGTTTATCTAATAAGATATTATTTTCAAAAACAACAATAGCCGTAGTATCAGATCCAGAAGGGTCAATACCTATTTTTATCATGCGTATACATCCTCATCATTGTTAATTGCTGGTACTACATTAGAGATATCTTCTTCTTTAACTACATTATCGTTTGTGTACGCTATTTCATCATTACATGGGGTAAAATTTATATTATTTGATAATGGTTCATGGCTCATATGCCCCTGATTTTTAACGATATTACTATCATTATCAATATAAATCTTTTCATCATTAGTTGTAATAACTGCTTGATCTGATTTATATGCTTGTTGTAATTCAACTGACATAATACCTCATTTTCTTAATAATGATTTTTATACTGTTTTTAATGCCATTTCATCAAAAGTAGCAATCATAAACTTTTTATTTTTAGCATAAGTTTTAGAATATTTCACAAAATGATTTTCGATTTGTTCTCTTGTCATATATAAAGTTTTTTCAAAACCATTAACCATTTTAAAATATGCTGCATAACCTATAATTGGTAATTTTTCTTGTTCATCTTCATTTTGTATTCAATTAAAACTAGTTCCTTTTAAACGATCATAATTTATTAATTCACCATCTTTGACATCAGATACTAACATATCTAAATATTGACCGCTTCTTTGGGCTAATTGAATATAACCTTTATAACCCATTTGAAATTGTGCTTGAATAACTCATTCTTGTATTTCGCGACCATTAATAATTCTTGTTATTTTAGTATTATATGGAACTACATAAGCATATCCAAATTGTTTTTCCATCGGTAAGTTTAATAATACTCCTTGATAACATGCAGTCATAATTGTTTTTGGATCTGCTTTTTGTAACAATTCATTACTATTTGTTATTGCTATCAAATTACTTTTAAATCTTACAATTTCATTTTCATTTGAAAATTTACTTTTAATTCAATCATTTGCTACATCTGTTCTTAAAAATTCTACTATATTTGCCATTTTATTTCACTCCTTTAATTTGAATATTTATTCCTTTAATACCAATTACTTTATTTTCTGTATTTATATCTCATTGTGCTTTAATTATGTTTTTAACTAACTTTTCATCAACAATTAAATATTTAATTAGTTGTTTTAATTCATATTGATTAGCATTTTCTACAAAATCATCATCAATTCCAATTATTTCAATATCTCTAACTAATAATTTTTCTTTACGAAAATTACTAGTAATAATTTTTAATTCTTGCACTTGTTTTGCTACACTTTTAATTTCTAAAAATTGTTCTTTTTTATGATTTTCAATAATTTCATTTTGTTTTTGAAATTGAATATTAATAACACTATTTTTAAAAGAATCATGATTACTTTTAATATTATTTTCTAAATTCAAAATATCTTTTCTAATAAAATTTAATTCATCTTTAAAATTTTTTTTAATTCTAATGGTTCTCTAAAAATATAATCAATTTTTGAAACTACTAATTTTAAATCTTTTAATGATTGTGATTTATATTCTCCATTTATTAATCAAGCTTGTTGTCGATATATAAATTCTGCTAATTCTTGTCCATTTTCATCAATTCATTTTTTAATTGTTAATGCTTTTAAACTTAATTCTTTAAAATCAGAACCTTTTATATAAAACGGAAATGTAATATTATTTACTGTATTTTTTACAATATCACTCATTATTTATCCGCCTTACTAGGTAATTTGTCATATTTTGAACTGTCAACTAATATTCAATCGATAGAACCTGTTGAATATGGATTTTTGTAAAAATCTTCTTTATATAATTGTTGTTGATCAATTTTTTATCTTTTTCAGCAAGTTTTTTTAAGTGTTTCATTTTCTTCTTTTAGTTTGTCAAATTTAATTGATTCTGTTATAGTCATTTTAAAGTTCCTCCAAATTCTTTTCTTCAATTAAAGTATCAATATATTCATAAGCACTTTCTTCTGAATGACATTCTTCTAATGCTTCATTAAATAAATCTTCTTCGGTATAAACCTTACCATCTTCATCTTTTCACATATTATTCACATCCTTTTCATTTAATATTTTCATTTTTTAAATCAATAATTACTGTTGGATAATACTTTTCATTTTTAGCAGTTATTTTTGCTTCTTCAAAAGTATAAAATTAATATGTAGTTAAATATTCATTTTTAATAATTAATAAGTATCTTTTAGTCATAATTTATTCCTCCGAATTCTTTTTATTTACAATTAAATTTTCTAATTGATAAATTTTTAATCAATGTTCTTCACATAATATAATTTCTTTTTTATAACCTAAATTTTACTCTAATTTATCACCAATTTTTTCAATATAATTATTTCCAAAATAAGCATTTTTATTATTACAATTAATTTTTTGACATTTCATAGGTTAGTTTCTCCTAATTTTGTTTTCCTAATGCTCAATGCTCATCAGTCATATCTTCAAATGATACTGGATAACTTTTAAGCATTAATTCTTGTAATTTATTTTTTTGATCGCATTTTGAACAATAACCTCAATATCTTTGTTTAAGACAAGTTTTATTTAACTTTTTCATATTTATTTAATTCCTTACTATTTTCTATTCTTGCTCTTTCATTAGCACGCTCATTTTTTTTCTTATGTAATTGCTTTTTACTTAAAAACTTTCAAGGTTTTTTATTTAACTTTTTCACATAAACCTCCTAAATTACTCCTTTAATTTTTTGATCAATTTGTAATATTCTTCAACCATCTGATGCTAAATCTAAAATATCGTTAATTTTGTAATGTTGCATATAAGAAACAATAACATCTCATCTATTTTTAAATAAATTTAAGTACATTTTGGCTCATTCTAAACATTGCAAATCATAATGATTTTTATGATGTGAAATACGACAATTAATAGGCTGACAATTAACTCAATCAAATGATGTTGTTATTTCATTCCAAGTTTTATTAATATATTTACTTTTATATTCTGTCATTATAATTCCTCCTAGTTTTAACTTGCTGGCACTCACTCCCAAGTGAAAGTGCCAAGCGAGAATTAGTTATATAAGTATTTATCTATTTATTTACTACGCCATCCGCTTCACTGGGGTGAGCGGTGGCGGTATGTTAATTATTTAAATGTTTAATAATACACAGTTGTTTTTTAATATTGACGCCAGACATATATATGTCTTCCTTTATCCGTGCCCATTTGTGCTTTCGCTCTGGGATTTGACGCTCAGTTTTTGAAATTAAATTTACTCGCACCCATACAAAGGACCGAATGCTAAACGCAAATTTAATTGTTTGTGTCACCATCTCAATATTTATTGTCGTTTGATGTTAGCCTTGGACACATCACGACTATCGCTTAGTTCTAATGAACCAGCGCCGATTTACATATTTCCTCATACACTGTTTCAGTACTCGCCTCGGCTGGCTGTGGGAATGAGTATAAACTCATGTTCTTTTGGAAACACTTAGTTATTTAAAATAACCGTCCCACTCTGCATTAAGTTGTTTTGTAAAATTTAAGTTTTAAAAACCCAGTTTCTCAATCAAAGATAATTTTTGAATTTTCTAAACGTTTATAAAACCGCTTTTGTGTTTTATCTTTTACTTTATTCAATAAATCTTTATGTTTTTCACAAGTTCATAAAACTTTATTTGATAAAAATTCTTCAATAATGAATGATATTACTTTATAACAATCATTAACATCACATATTTTTTATTGCTTAATTATCATTACCTCCTTTTAGGAGTTGTTTTATTTCAAATAAAAAAAACAACCCTTTAATAAGAGTTGTTTTGTTCTAATTGGTTTACACTATACAACATCATAAAATTTATTAATGTTATATTGTTTAACATAATTATCTCAATTTTTATATAAATCCATAAATTTATCACTAGGTTTATTGTAAGAAACACCAGTTGAATAACTATCCTTTAAAAAATCTAAGTATCATTTATCATTATAAGTTAATGATTTTGATGTTTTTAAAGTAGGATTAATAAAATAATTGGTATCACTTCAATTTTCAAAAAAGTACTGCGTAAAAACATTGTATTAATAAAATCAGTTTCATTAATACCAGTTTCCACACTCCGCTTTGTTCTTGATTTTTCTGTTGTTTGTGATTGATGGTTTTGTTGTAATATCATTGCCCCTAATGAGAAAAAAGAAATCAATAAAATTGGTACAAAAGAAAATAATACTAAAAACTTACGCATTATTCTCTACCAACTTATTTTTACAATTTTCTTTTATTAATTTAATAATTTCATTAAATAAATAACCATAAAAATAATGAATTATTAAGATATATCACAATATATCAAATCATAAACCATAAATTATATAACCATTTATACCAGCATATTTCTCTTTTAATTCTTCAATCGTTGAAACTGTATCTAAAATACATACAAGCGTTAACGAAAAACTTATAATAAGATATAAAATTAAATCAACCCAAGAAATAAACAAACCATTTTGTTTCTTTTCTTTTTTATTTTCTACATTACTTTTCATAAATTCAACTCCTAACTATATAATGTTTTTGAAATAATAAAACCAATAATATATAAACTTGATATTGTTAACATTAACGGATGACTAAATAAAATCGCCATTTTACCAAAAATAGATAACAACCAAGTATCAGAATTATATAAATCCATAATAATATTTTTTGCTGATGTCAACTGATTAATAATAACTGTAATAAAACCAGTTCCAAATATAGCGATTGCCGCTACCAATAAAACTAACTTAATCATATAAATTCAACTCCTTACTTATTTTTTTATTCTTTTAGTGCTATAAATTCTTTTAAACCCTTGTTCTCTTGTTTTTGTTTGTTTTGCTAAACTTGATAACTGTTGTTTATTGCGACTAACTTTAAATTGTTTTCGTTCTTTAATGTATTTTTGTAAACCTTGTTTAGTACTAGAAACACCCCGAACAGTAGCACCGTATAGTTTAGAACTATTAATAACACCACTTTTAACTGTTGAACTTAAATCGTTATAATTAGTTGATGTTCCATGAATTGCATAAATTGATAACTTAATAACCATAAAAAAGATTAAAAAATAAGCAATAGTTATATTTGTCATTGGTAATTTAGTATTTCAAATCACATCAAAAACAAATAAAAAAGTATCAAAAATAAAACTAAAAATCTTATTTCAATTATCATTATTAACGCTTTCACTTAATAAATTACTCATTTTTTATTTTTCCTTTCCTTTTTTTGCTTTTAAATTTTCTTTCAAAATATCAATATCAAACAATTCTAAGCGTTGTTTATTGTTTAATTTTGATATATCTTTTCAAAAGTATTCTTTTTTATTAATAACTTCATCATTTTTTAAATCACGAACAAAACTTAATCAATAACTATCATATTTATTGGCAAATTCAAGCGGAATAATTATCTTAAAAAACCGAATTCCTAAACCAACATCTGATTTATGTTTTGCTCTTTTACCTTCTGCTGTTCGTTCTACTGATTTTGTTTTTCAAATTTCATAATCCGTAATATCTTGGAAAATACCAATTCGCATAACAAAACTACGATTAAAAATATTACCTAATTTTGACTTAACAGGTTTTTAAAATGAAATCGGAATAATAATACCACTTGCTAAATGACGAATATTATTTCACATCATACCCTCACGCTGTACGGTAAAAATCGTTCTATTTTTAAAATGTCTTGCTAAAACAATCCACACATTTTTACCACCATGAACTTTTTTAACTTCGTGGGGACTAGTTCCATCAATATATAAAAAACTCTCATCAAACAAAATTAAACTATCATCAGGTGGTACTAATTTAGTTCTATCAGTAAAATCTAAGTTATTAAAAGTTAAAAGTTTTATTGCATCATCTTCAATTGGATAATTACTATAAATTTTCTTCGTTAAAAGTTTCATAACTTGTGATAAAAAAGTTAAAAGTAATGTTTTACCAGTTCCTAATTTACCAATAATTACGGATAATGGATTATCTCAAATAAAGTAAACTAAACGAAAAACATTTAACTGATAAAAAACATTTTTTCAAACTCACCAAACAAAATATACACATTGTAAAGCAAATAATAGTCAAAATACTAAACCAGTATAATTTTGTTATTACTGAGGGTGGTAATAATAAAGGCAAAATATCTGTAACAAACGGTTACAATGATGAATTAGCAATTGATGATCTAACTAGTGGCGGTGAGTTTGTTAATTATATGAGAACACGACAAATTGGAATTAAATTAATGCCTACTCAAACAAAAAACAGGTGAATTAGAAATTTGAGACCCTTCATTTAAAAATAATGATATAACTGCTAACTTTGAAATTATTAAAAAAAGTACAACATCAGAATTAAAAATAACTGATGACACATTACCAACTACAAAATATATTAATGAACATTATCAAATTAAAAGTAGTGATTGAGAAATTGTAGATATTACTGATTGAACTCCTAATGTTAGTGAATATCAAATAAAAGATTGAGATAAAAATAAATATAAATATAAAGTATGAGTTGATAATCAATTTTTAAATAGTTTTTATTTATCAACTTATAAAGGATTTACAGAAAATATATCAAGTGGAATAACAACTACTGGTAATGAAAATCAAATTGCACAATTAAGAAATAATAAAAAAATTATAATATATTCAAAAAATGCTGCTGCTAAAATGACTAAATTATATATTGAAAGAAAAAAAGTAAGTTAGGAAGGAGATGTTTTTATGCCAAAAGTAGAAGTTAAAGATGTAATTATGTTTTTGAAAATCTTTGGAGTTTCATCATTGTTTTTTATCGCAGGAATTATTATTTGTTTTATAGGACCTACTAAATTAGGAATTGGTTGATCTGCATATGTAATTATTGGTGCAATGCTTAATGGTTTGGGGTTGTTGTTTTAATTATTGAAACTATTAGATTTATCAAAACACATAACAAACAACAAAAACAAGATAGTATTGAAGATGTTATTAAAAAAGAAGATACAAAATAAAGAGGTGTTATAAATGGGATTATTACCAGCAAAAAAGAAATTAAAAAAAGAATATGATAGAGTGCACCCCAAAAAGTAAGTAAAATAAAAAAAGATTTTGCTAAATTTTTATAGGGGGTGCATTTTTATATGGCAAAAAAAGGACAAAAATATAACAAATATACATCAGAATTTAGAACAAAAATCATTGAGGAAATTAAACAAAAAAGTTGTTGAATAGTAGCAAAACAATATAATATAAATGCAAATACAGTAGAATCTTGATGAGCAAATCATAAAAAAGGAAAATTAAACAATCCTAAAGGACCTAAAATTTCTTTTGGCAAAAGAAATTTAGAATATTATAAAACAAGGTATGAATTATTAAAAAAGCTCCATGACTTTTACAATTAAGCAAACTAAGAATTGTCTCTTTTATTAAACAAAATTTTTGTGAATATTCAATAAAATTATTACTAGAAGTAACAGGGTTAAAACGTAGTTATTGAGATAAATATAAAAATTATGACAGTAGCAAAAAAGATAAAAAAGCAATAAATGATATTGTAAAAGTCTATGAAGAAAATTTAAAACAATTTGGTTATCGAAGAATTACTAAATATTTAAAGGAAGATTATGGTATAAAATATAATTCAAAAAAAGTTTTAAGAATTATGCGTTATAATCAAATACAACCTGAATATGTAAGAAAAATGAGAAGAAAAATGAAATATAAACAGAATAAAGAAAAAAGCTTATTGCAATATCCTGATTTAATTAATTGTAAATTCAATGATATAAAAACAAGGTTTTCAGTACTATATACTGATGTAACATATTTAATTTGAAAAGGAGAAAGATATTATCAATCAACAATTATTGATGGATATACTAAAGAAATAGTTGATGTAAAGTGATCTAAATATAATGACAATAAATTAGTAATGGATAATTTAAATGATGCAATTAATAAAATAAAATTAATAAAAAAAGATCTGAATGGAATAATAATTCACTCAGATCACGGATATCAATATACATCCACTATTTATCACGATAAATGTTTATCTAACGGTATTACAATTTCAATGGGAAAAAATTACCACTGTGCAGATAATATTGTTATAGAAAGTTTTCATTCATTACTTAAGAAAGCTACAATCCATAATAAAATATATAATTCACATGAAGAATATATACAAGATGTTATAAAATGAAATACATGATATTCAAATCGTAAAGAAAAAGATATAATTAAAAAAAGTAAATACTTTTTATTAGTACTTACTAAAATGGGTGCACTCTATGATATTGATAGTTATTATCTTAATTTAGCATCAACGATTACTAATCGTAAAAATGTTACTGTTCAAAAACATAATGAGATTTTAGAAAAAAGAATTTGTGAAGATAATGCTAATTTTTTAAATCCGCGAGATTTAGAAATTAGCATTTATAATCCACTTACTAATCAAAAAATAGATACTAAATTAATTAATAGCTTTTTAAAAATGCAGGACTTTACCAATAAGAATTGATATAACGAATATAAAATTAATAAGAATGGTAAAGGTGCATATTTTATTTTTGCTAATAATTCAAAACTTAATTTTATTACTATTGATTTTTACAATGACCAGTATGATGAATTAAGTAATTTAGTATCTTGCACTTTTGATTATGACCCTTATATTAAAAATGACCAGAGTATTTTTATTACTGAAAAATTAGAGATTGATGCTGTAACTAAACAAGTTAAAGTTATTAGAAAGTTAAAAACACGATTATATAGTACTATTACCGATTTATTTATTGAAAAATATCAAAATTTAAACACGATACAAATAAAGGAAAAAAAATGAGGCTTGAGATCCATTAAAACCATATTATATTGATCTCTTTTTATGGGTTTTTGAAACAAAAGAACAAGATTTATTAATAAATGATCAATCAGAAGGTAAAAAAGAACGAATTTTTTGAAATGAAGATAAGGGACAAAATTTTAAAGCAGTTTATCGTTGAAATGGTGATGGTGAACCTCTTAAACCTTTAATTGATTCAAGTACTGGAAAAATTATTGATTGAAATTTAAAACAACAACCAAATGTTAATAATAACAAAGATAATGAAATTAAAGTAAATGTTAAAAACAAAGATATTTCAGAAAATCCTATTTATCAATTAGAAGCAAATTTTTTTAATTAATTATCATTAACAAATGAATTAGAAACAAATAACATTCCTTCTCTTATTCCATCAGAAAATTTTATTAAAATAGACTATATTTATAGGGGTGGTTGATATTTTTGGGTGGTTATATAGTTTAATTTATAAATTATTTTGTTCTGAAAGGATGGATGGCCACTGTTTGAGTAAGGATGAGAAAGGAAGTAAAAAAATGTTAAATGATACATTAATGATTGCTTTACTTGTATTAGCGGGTGCTGGTGGAATGGGTAGTCTTGGTATTCTTGGATTATCTGCTAAGAAAATTAAAAAATATAAAGCAGAAATTAGAGAATTAAGAACAGCTGTTATTGCACACGAAAAACATTTACGAGGACCTGAATATGCAACAGAATTAGCACTTAAAACAGGTCAAATTAAAAATGTTAAAAAACAAGTTAAAGTAAACAACAAAAAACAAGAACAAAAAGATGCTATTATACAACTAACAAATAGTATTTAAAAAAATAACCTTAATTGGTTATTTTTTATTTTTCTTTATTGTGTTTTATATAAAAATTAATAAGATGTTCTATTCGTTGTGAATAAGTATCAAAATTTAATTTATTTCAAACTTTTTCTTCATTTTCATTTAAGTAAACATTTATATTACGAATTTTACAAGAATAATATTTTCTTGTTTTTTGATTGTATGATTGTTTCATAATATATTACCTCTCATAATGAGCAATAATAATTGCATCGCGTAAATGATTACTTATTTTATCATTATTATAAAATCAACCCTTACCATATTGATAAGTTAAATTAGTATCTTTATCAAATTTTCATAAATAACTATCATTATATTTACTTAAATTTTCTATATTTTTAATCACTGATTTAGTATAACGGGGTGATATTCAATTAACATTATTTAATTTGTGTGTATCATATTTAGTTACTCCAATTATTTTTAATAAATCATCACGGTCTTTTGAACCATTAGCATTTGTATATAAGCAATTTTCAATGTTTACAAGACAAACACTATTGCAGTGTTTAAATAATATATCTTTAATAAAATCAACTTGTTTTATTCATAAATAATTAGTAAATTCTAATTTTTCCTTTAATTTATTATCTTCATAAACAACAATAGCGGTAGTACCAGTTCCTGATGGGTCAATACCTATTTTTATCATTATCTTAAAAATCTTTCTTTAAATTGATAATAAAAATCTTCGCTTTGTTTTCTAATCAGAACTGGTGATAATTTTTCAACATTTAATTCTTCTTTTAATCAATTTTTACCTTTTGAAATAATATCTTGTTCTATTTTTGTATTTGTAATAAAATTTTTAATATTATTGAAATGCTGTTCACTCATTCAATTTGGATTTGAGTTGTTAATAATTTCTGTTTGTTCTTTTTCTTGTTTAGAATTAATTTTACTTATTTCACTATTATCGGGGTCTAATTCTTCGGTTGGTAAACCTAATAGTTTGCTTAAAACATATTTAACTCCATAAGTTAATGCTGACCCAATACTTTTACCGGGGTCAGTATTTTTCCCTGTAAAAGGTCAATAAGTTTTAATTTCTTCTGTTTCTTTACATAAAGTTAATTCCATTTCAAAATATGGTATATCATTAATTACTTTTAAAGTATCTTTCACATAACTCCAAATATATGTAATATGATGCTTTTTAAATTCTTTTTTAACTAATTCTAATACTTGTGCTTCACCAAAATAGTTATAAATTGTTCTACCATTCATTTGCATTGTTTGGTTTTTTTCTAAATATAATGATAAATCGTGTTGTATTTCACCAATACTTGCTATTAATGTTTTTTTAGTTTCTTGTGGCATTTTCTCATTCCTCTCTTTCTTGTCATATTAAAATTGCTTCTTTAATTTGTTCTAAATTTTGTTTAGTAATATCAACTTTTTCTTTAATTACTATTTTTAATTTTGGATTTATAATTATCATTAATATTTTTTTATTATCTATACAAAAGTCTTTTTCTAATAAATAATAAAGTTTTAATTGCCAAATATAGCGTTCAATATCTGTTTTCTCATTAGAACTAGTAATTTTTCAATCACATATTATATATTCATTATCAGTTGTTATTCCAATAAAATCAGTTGTCCCACACATTAAAGGACTATAAAGTGTTTTTTCAGTTTCATAATATTTAAATTTAATATCTTTAAAAGTTTCTTGATATAGTTTTGTAAAATTTTTAAATAATTCACGATGTGATTTTATTTCACAATCAATAAATTCAATTAATTCATCATCAAAATTATTTTTTATTCAAACATCAATCATATTATGTAAACATATTCCACGATTTTGTGCTAATTTTAAAATATTCTCATCAATTTGTGAAAAATCTTTTAGCACTAAAATATTAACAATTTTACTTACACTAGGTATTAAAATACTATACTTATGTAATTCATCATTAAAAATATATAAAGGTTTTAAATCTAATCTCATAAAATTGTTTCATCATTACCAATATTTTGATTATCATTATTAAATAATTCTTTTTTATTCTGTCATTTTTTTCCTCCTAGTTTTAACTCGCTGGCACTCACTCCCAAGTGAAAGTGCCAAGCGAGAATTAGTTATATAAGTATTTATCTATTTATTTACTACGCCATCCGCTTCACTGGGTGAGCGGTGGCGGTATGTTAATTGTTTGAATGTTTAATAATACACAGTTGTTTTTTCTTTTTGAAGCCAGAGAGTTTTTTCTCTCTTCATCCGCACCATTTCAGGTCAAAGCGTTTAGTTTTTAAAATAAATCTACTCGCACCTTGAAGAGCCTAATGCTAGCTTTGTGGTTATTAAAACCGCTGCCATCCTCTATGGGATAAATCTATCGCAAATTTATTTATAAAGTGACCATCTCTTTGTTTATTGTCGTTTGATGTTGACCTTGCACTTATCACGACTATCGCTTAGTTATAAAACCAGCGCCGATTTACTTTTTTCCTCATACACTATTTCAGTACTTGCCTCGGCTGGTTGTGGGAATGAGTGTAAACTCATGTTCTTATGGAAGCACTTAGTTAAAAATAACTGCCCCACACTGCATTAAGTTGTTTTATTAAATTAAAGTTTTAAAAAACCAGTTTCATAATCAAAGATAATTTTTGAATTTTCCAGTTTCTGATAAAACCGCTTTTGTTTTTTATCTTTTGTATGATTTAATAACTCTTTATGTTTTTTACAAGTTCATAAAACTTTATTTGATACAAATTCTTCGGTAATGAATGATATTTCTTTATAGCAATCACTAACATCACATATTGTTTGTTGATTATTAATTTCCATTACTTACTCCTTCCTTTATTAAGTTTTTTTATTAGCAAATTAATTAACTGAAACAGAGAAAGGACAACACCTTAAAATTAGAGAAAAAACAGGTACACTTTGTAAAAATTTCTAAGATATTTAATAAATGTGTAAACAACTTAAAGAGGGTATCAAAAAGTTGTAATAAAAGTTTCTATTTTAAGAATTTAAGATGCTGTCCTTTCTCTGAATCAATTAATAATTTTGGTTTAACAAATAAAAAAACCATTTTAGTAAATGGTTTAATTTATTATTTCTATTCAATTTCTATGTATTTGTTAAAACCCTTCTTTTTTCCATGCGCCCCTTTTAGCGGCAGTAATTTCATCTTGGCTTGGTTGTTTTTCCAAAATAATTTTACATGTTTTTGGATATAAAATTGTTGGTGTTGCATATTGTATTTTACCAATTCATTTAGGATTAGCAGTATCATTATCTAAAACTTGTTGAATAGTATCTATATTAATTGGATATGCTCATACTTGTTTATTAATAATTAAACCATTTACATTAGTAAAATTATAACCTTTATCACGATTAACTTGTCCTTTTGTATATATTTTTTCTAAATGAAAACTTTTAGACACAGGAATACCCATTGCAGTATTTTCATATAATTCACCATTAACCATTGCTTTTAATTGAGCTTGTGAACCAATTACTTTTAAATAAGCAGGTGTTAATCCTAAATATGCTCTTCGTCCTAAAACCATAAACATTTTATCTGTTGGTAAACCAAAATATAAATTACTAATTTGATTTGTTAATTCAATCAAAGTTTAATTTAATGTAAAGAATGCTTTATTTGCATCATCAGCATTTTCAGCTGTATAACTACGAAATGGAATTACTTCATATTGACCATCTGCTAAACAATAATCATAAATAGCCTGAATTAATTCACATTCTAAATTAACAAATTTATTCTGTACAACACTAGAAATAGCATTAGCAATAACACCATTTTTAATATTTTGTTCTATTAATGCCAAATCAAATGCTTCATTCATTAATTTTAAATTAAATCTTTTATCAATAGGAACTGGAATTCTTGTTAATCCCATTGTTTGAGTTGTCCCACCATTTGGTAATGAATAATCATCTTGTCATACTACACGATGAGTTAAATTATATAGTGCTTGTCCTGCATTTGATAATCAAGCAACTTGTTCTGCGGTTGCAGTAGCATACTGCATAATACTTGCATATTCATTATATAAAGGTCCACGCAATAAAGCATTAACCATATCAACATACGCTTTTTGATCTGTTGTATTACCTTGTAATATAAAAGGTACTTGTGGCAAGTTAATTGTTGCCATAATATTTCACTACCTTATTATCTAAGGTTTTTAAGTGTATAATCAGTTAATTTTTTAATTTCATCAGGAGTATATGCTCCTTTTTCTTTAATAGTTTCAATTTCATCATTCTTATTTTCAGTTGATTTTTCAATCATATCTTTAATAAAATTAGTTGGTGAAACTGATGGTTGTTCTTCAACAAACAAATCAGGTTTTAATTCTTTTAAAGTTTGCATTTTTTCAATTAAAGAACTACCACTAACTTTTTCTAAATTAGTTTTAATATCTTCAATTTTAGTAGATGGAACATCTTTAAATGCTTTTAATTCATCTAATTCATTAGATAATTTAATAAAGTCTTCTTTTGATATAACATCTTCGCGTTTTTGCACACTTTCTCTAATTTGCTTTGCTTCATTATTAAACTGATTTAAGATATTTTCTGCAATCTCTTCACTTAAGCCTTGTTCTATTAATTGTTCTTTTGTAAGTGCCATTTTATAAACTAGAGTGCACCCATTTTAGTAAATACTTTTTATTAGTACTTACTAAAATGGGTGCACTCTAATTGACTCTTTTTTTGCTAATAAATATGAAGAAAGTAAAATTTTATTTATAGAACATATTAAAAACCTTGATGATGAAATATTTTCTAAAAAAGAATATAAGAAAGATAAATGATTCGTAAAAGAAAAACGATCTAGAAAAATAGTTGATGAATGAGGAGAATTAATTTATCTACGAAGAATTTATCGTAGATGAAATAAAGAAACTAATTCATGAGAAAACAAAGCATTTGTAGATGAAAAAATAGGAGTTTTAAAATATCAAACATTAACTTTAAATTTAGAATTAAAAATATTAGAATTATCTGAGGGAAAAAGACAAAAAGATATTTTACATTGTTTTCCAAACATAAACTTAACTAGAATGAAAATTTCAAATGTTATTAGAAAATGTGATATTGAGTATTTTAGTAGTCATTTATTTAATGAATTTGAAAAGATTAAGTTAGAAGAAAATTCATGTCTTTATATTTTTATGGACGAAGGTTTTGTTTCATTAAAAGAAGATAAACAAATTAAAGATTTTAGATGTCGGATTACAACATTTAATACTGGTTTTAATTTTAAAAAATGTAAATATAACAGAAAAGTATTAGCAAATAAAAGAGGTTTTGTTATATTAAAAGAACAAAAAACAGGTGAAATTAATACCGAAAATTATGTTCAAAGAATATTAATGGAATTAGAAAGATATTATATTTTACCTGAAAAATTTAAAATTATTGTTGGTGGCGACGGTGACGGTTGAATTATACAAACAGCTTCTTTTTTAGGAGCTAAGTATGTTTTAAATCGATTTCATTTTTCGAAAGAATTAAAAAGAGCTTTTTAAAAGGAAGAAAAACCGAAACAAAAACAAATATTTATAATGAATGTTATAATTTGTTTATTAATGGTAAGTATGATAAATTATTAAAAATTGCTAATTCTTATCACAAAACTAAATTAGTTAGATATATTAAAAATCATAGTAAAGGCATTAAAAACCAAAAAATAGAATATAACATTGGTGTTTCAGCTGAAAGTGATATATCTTGATTTCTTAAATCAACTTTGGGGTATGGGGCAAAAGCCTACGCATATAAAACATATAAAAATTTACTATACTTAAAATTAGCAAAAATAAATAAAATTGATGTAATAGCAAATATTAAGAATTTTTATACTTTTAAATAATTAAAATAAGGTAAATTTAAAAATTTATTACTTTTTGGTCGTCTTATTAAAATAATGTGTTAATATAAATTTAACAAATAAAGAGGGGTTGTTTCATTTAGGAACAATAATTAATCCTTAAAAAAACCCGTATTTAATTTACTTACCCATTATGGAATAATTTTTAGGAAAGATTAAGATTTATGTTATAATGTTTTTGTATTGTATTCTCTATCTGAAATTAAATATAGAGACTAGCAATTCATTTTATTGATTAATCACAAATATATTAATCTAACTAATTAATTTAACAAGAAACAGGAGAACAAAATTACATGGCTTTATTTAATAGTGCAAAAAAACCGGCTTTCGTTTCTATGGATTTAGGAACTGCTAATACATTAGTATATGTTTCAGGTTCAGGAATCGTTTACAATGAGCCTTCAATTGTTGCTTACAGAATTAAAGAAAACAGAATTATTGCTGTAGGAGCCGAAGCTTACAAAATGATCGGAAAAGGAAATAAGTCAATTCGTATTGTTAGACCAATGGTTGACGGAGTTATTACAGATATTCGTGCAACAGAAGCACAATTAAGATATATCTTTACAAAACTACGTATTACAAAACAATTAAAACATTCAATTATGTTATTGGCTTGTCCTTCAGTAATTACTGAATTAGAAAAAGCTGCTTTGAAAAAAATTGCTATGAACTTAGGAGCATCAAAAGTTTTTGTAGAAGAAGAAGTTAAAATGGCTGCATTAGGTGGCGGGGTTGATATTTACAAACCTGCTGGAAACCTAGTGATTGATATGGGAGGAGGAACAACAGATATTGCTGTTATGGCCTCAGGAGATATCGTATTATCAAAATCAGTTAAAGTTGCTGGAAATTACTTAAATGATGAAGCACAAAAATTCATTCGTTCACAATATGGTCTAGAAATTGGATCAAAAACTGCTGAACAAATTAAAATCGAAATTGGGTCATTATCAAAATACCCTGACGAAAGAAGAATGAAAGTTTATGGACGTGATGTTGTTTCAGGATTACCAAGAGAAATTGAAGTAACGCCTGAAGAAATCAGAGAAGTATTAAAAGTACCAGTATCAAGAATTATTGACCTAACAGTTCAAGTGTTAGAAGAAACACCACCAGAATTAGCTGGTGATATCTTCAGAAATGGAATTACAATCTGTGGAGGAGGAGCTTTAATCAAAGGGATTGATCGTTACTTTACAGATACATTACAATTACCATCAAAAATTGGAGAACAACCATTATTAGCTGTTATTAATGGAACTAAAAAATTCGAATCAGACATCTTTGATATCTTAAGATTGGAATCAATGCATGTAAAAGAATTAAATTACTAGAATAATCATTAATTAATTGATTATAATAGTTATTAAATTGTTAAGGAGGACAAAAACGTGAGACCAGAAACTAGACCATTTATTTCTCTTGACTTAGGAACTGCTAATGTTTTAGCATATGTTTCAGGACAAGGTGTAGTCTACAATGAACCATCATTAATGGCTTATAACAATAAAACTAACAGTTTAATTGCTTTAGGGAAAGCTGCCTATGATATGGTAGGAAAAACACACGGAGATATCAGAATGGTGACACCATTAGTAGATGGAGTTATCGCAGACATGGAAGCTGCACAAGATTTATTAAAACACATCTTTTCAAGAATGAAAATGATGAACATTTGAAAAAATGCTATTGTATTATTAGCATGTCCAAGTGGAGTTACTGAACTTGAAAGAGAAGCATTAAAAAATGTTGCTAAAGAAATGGGCGCTGAATTAGTTATCATTGAAGAAGAATCTAAAATGGCCGCATTAGGAGCAGGAATTAATATTGAATTACCTCAAGGTCATTTAATCATTGATATTGGTGGAGGAACAGCTGATTTAGCTATTATTTCATCAGGTGATATCGTTGTTTCAAGATCAATTAAAGTTGCCGGAAATCATTTTGATGATGATATTCGTAAATACATTCGTTCAGAATATAACATTGCAATTGGGCAAAAAACAGCTGAAGATGTTAAAAAATTCATTGGTTCATTAGTTAAATACCATAACGAAAGATCAATGCAAATCTACGGACGTGAT
The DNA here is from genome assembly GCF_964020235.1 of Spiroplasma endosymbiont of Seladonia tumulorum. NCBI lineage: Bacteria > Bacillati > Mycoplasmatota > Mollicutes > Entomoplasmatales > Spiroplasmataceae > Spiroplasma > Spiroplasma endosymbiont of Seladonia tumulorum. Next base: position 1,082,403 of record NZ_OZ026545.1, read on the forward strand.
ATTGTTTCAGGATTACCAAAAGAAGCAAAAATCTCTTCAGAAGAAATTAGAAATGTTTTATTAAATGCATTTTCTAAAATTACAGATTTAGTAATTGAATTATTAGAAAATACACCACCAGAATTAGCTGGTGATATTATTAGAAATGGAATTACAGTTTGTGGGGGAGGAGCTTTAATTAGAAATATTGATAAATATTTCTTTGATATTTTCCAATTACCAACCAAAATAGCTTCAGATCCATTAAATTGTGTTATCGAAGGAACAAAAATCTTTGAAAAAACAATTAAGAAAAACATCGAAAATGGTTTATATAATTTCCAAGAAAAAGGATTATTATCATTAGGTAAAAAAAGAAAATAAATTGAAGCAAAAAAAATATTAGGTTAACCTAATATTTTTTTATTGTAATTTTTAAATTTAAAATTAAAAACTAATCAAGGTTAAATAACTTGCGTGCATTCTTATTAGTAATACGAATCATTTCTTCAACTGGCATATTCTTTAATTCTGCTAATTTTTTAACTGTATACATAATAAATTTAGGATAATTCTTTTTCCCTCGATATGGATCAGGAGTTAAATATGGTGCATCAGTTTCCACTAAAATTTTATTTAATGGTACCATTTTAGCAACTTCCCGTAATTCCTGAGCATTTTTAAAAGTAATATTACCAGCAAACGAAAGATAAAATCCTAAATCTAAAAATTTTTGAGCCATTTGAATTGTCCCATTATAACAATGCATCAAACCTTGTGTTATTTTTTGTTCTTTTAATATTTCATAACAATCTTCATAAGCATCACGGCAATGAATGGCAAGTGGAAGATTATGTTGTTTTGCTAATTCAATTTGTTTAATAAATCAATGCTTTTGTAAATCTGGAGAAACAGTTTTATGAAAATAATCTAAACCAATTTCGCCAACAGCAATTACTTTATCACTATTTAATAATTGATCTAATTTCTCTAAATCTGAAAACCCATATTTAGCAACATCAGTTGGATGAAACCCAATTGTTGCAAAAACATTATCATACTGCATTGCATGGCGAACTGCTGCTTGGCTAGAATCTAAATCATAACCAACATTATTAAGTCAAAACACGCCACTAATTTTAGCATCAGCTATTATTGCTGATGTTTCTTCGTTCTCATATTCATGTGACATTAAATGACAATGTGTGTCAAAAATTCCTTGCATATTTTCCTCCTATTTTCCTAGGCAATACTTACTAAAAATTGTTGTTAATAAGTCTTCTTCATAGTTTTCACCTAGAATATCACCCAATATTTCTCAAGCCTCATGTAAGTCAACATTAATAATATCAACCGGAAATCCACTCGTACTATTATTATATGCATTTTTTATTGAATTTGCTACCTTCTCCAATAAAGAAATTTGTTTTATATTTGACAAAACTAGTTGATCATCTTTTGTAATCTGGGCTGTTTTATATAAATTTAAAATTTTTTCAATAAGAGACTTGATATCTCGGTTTAATGCTGAAATTAAAAGAATATTTTGTTGCAAATTTTCATTTTGTACTTGCATATTAAGTAAATCGCTTTTATTTAAAACTAACAAATATTCTTTATTTTTAATTAGTTTTTTAAGTTCGAGACTTAAATTCATTAAATCAGCATAATTATCAGCAACAATTAAAATTAAATCAGCATTAATAACTTGTTGACGTGCTTTATCAATTCCAATTTGCTCAATTTTATCAACTGTCTCACGTAAGCCAGCTGTATCAATAATATTTAATGTTAATGGTCCTAAATTAATCTTTCCTTCAACAATATCTCTTGTTGTTCCTGGCAAATCAGAAACAATAGCTTTATCTTCGTTCATTAATGCATTTAATAATGATGATTTTCCAACATTTGGCTTTCCTAAAATTAAGACATTAATACCATCATCAATCATTTTTCCAACTTTACTAATTTTAACTAAATCATTAATTTTTTGTTCTAAAATTAATAACCGCAGGTTTAATTCTTGTGTAGTTAAATCACCAACACCATCATATTCAGGATAATCAATATTTACTTCAATATTTGCAATGATATCTAATAATTCATCACGATATGTACTAATTAAATAAGTATTTTTATTTTGCAAATTATTCAAAGCTATTTTTGCACTAGTATCATTTGTCGCATTAACTAAGTTATTAATAGCATCTGTCTGAATTAAATTAAGTTTTCCATTTAAAAACGCTCGTTGTGAAAATTCACCTTTATTTGCTAAACGTGCTCCATTTTTTAGTAATAACTTAATAATATTATTTGTAACTAATACGCCACCATGGCAATTAATTTCAATAATATCTTCTCCAGTAAAAGAATTAGGTTTTTGAAAACAAACCAAAATAACTTGGTCAATAATCTCTTTGCCATCTCTTAAATAACCATAGTAAATTTGATTCCCGTGTGGAATAATTTTTTTTGAAAAAACTTTATTAATAATTTTATAACTATCCACTCCAGACATGCGAATAATTGCAATTGCTTGCTTTACCATTGCAGTTGCTGGAGCAATTATTGTATCTTCAATCATTTTATAAAACTCCTCTTTTATTAATTTATTATATTATATCAAACAATAAATTATAAATTCAAGTATAAAATATATAATTTTTTTGACAAATTAAAAGGAAAATATTTTATATTTTCCCTAAATTTAATGTAAATATTACACTATCTAATTCTTTTTTTAAAACGAAAATAAAATCAAACTATTCCAATTATTATTCCAATTATTGGAATAATAATAACTGGTAACAATCATCCTAAATATTTTTTATCTCCTGACGTTGGCATTTCTGGATTTATCGGATCAATTGGATCAACAGGGTTAGTCGGATCGGTTGGATCAGGATTAGGTTTATTACCATCAATATAATTTTCAAAAACAAATTCGGTTTTTCCTTCAGCTAAATCACTTGCATCATTAGCATATACTATAACAGTTATTTTTTTAGAATTTTCTAAATTATTTAAGAAATCAGAAAATATTTCATCATTAAAATAACCAGGAACATTATTATGATTTTCATCCGTTGGTGGAATATCATTAATTGAAATTCCATAGTCTTTATTAAAAACTAAATCTGTATAATCAGATTTTTTTAATCCTAAATTAATATATTTTATAATTCAATTTTTTATTTCTTCAATTGAAAAATCACCAAAGTTAAATTTTTGATCATTAAATTTAATTTTTGATAAGTCTTTTACTTTTTCTGGATCATAATTTCGTGAATTCTTAATACTTCCATTAGCTTCATCAATTAATATAGAGGAAAATTGTTTTGTTTTAATTATAATATTAAGATATTTTGTTTCCGTCGCATTATCTAACAATGGTTTTAAAGCATCAACATTACTACTAATATCAATACCCTCTTTTGTTACGACATAATAATCAATACCTAATTTTGCCCCACTTGCTTTTTGGTTAATATAATTTTGAGCATAAGCTAAAACTAAGGAACGAATTTTATTCGTATCAATTTCATTCATTTTAATTGCTGGAAAATTACCAGAAATATCAACAAAATTAGACGGATTTGGATCTGGAGGAATACGCTGTGCTATTATATCTGAAGTATATTCTTTTCAATAACTAGAAACTTGTTCAAAATTTAATTTTTTAATTTTAGTTACATCAAGTTTTTTATAATCAACTAAATAATTTTTTAGATGAATGCCATGAATAGTTGTTTAAAAATCAACTGCAATGTTATTATTACCTAAAAGATCTAAAAAACAGGGGTATTTATCTTGATATTTTGCGCCAATTAATACATATTTTTCATATGCTAAACTATCATTAGTTCTTGTAATATAATGCCAAAAGCCTTTTCAAAACCAATACCTATTAACTGAATCCGGTTCTATTTTAGTTAATCGCTCACGTTCTGTTGGATTAGCAGGACTATCTAAATTACTGTTAACTCCTTCTCGCCAAACCTTATTAACTTCTGCTGGATTAAATAATTGCTGAACTCCCATTCCAACAACTGAGCCTTCTGCTAAAAAGCCTAAATCATAATCTTGTGGATTTCTTTTAGGGTCAATAACTTCACCATATTTATTTAAAGGATTTAATGGAAAAGGATATTGAGATTTTTTCTTTACTCATAATATTTGGGTTTTTGTACCAGTTTCTGGATTAACTTCGGGGGCATACTTTGGATTAGGTTTACCATCAATTGATGGTACAATTAAATCATTTTGATTAGGATTTTTAGCTGGATCTCACGCATATCATTTAGGTAATAAAGTTGGTACTAAATTAGAAATTTTATATTTTATTTGATATTTTGCTTTTTTTCCATCATCATGACTAACAACAATATCATAAATACTTGTGCCATCTTTGCCTTCCGCAACACGTTGATCTTTCATATTGTAAACAAATTTGTTATTAATAACTTCAACAGGTTGACCATTTACTATCATTCATTCAAATGAGTCATTAAGTCCATCAAATTGTAAATGCGCAGTTGTATGAAATTCTAATGTCCCACCATAAGTATCACTTACTTTATCAGGTTCTAATTGGATTGGTTTATCAGAAACCATCCCTTGAGTAGAATCATTTGGATTAACAATTTGTCCCGGAAAAAAATTTAATCTAGCACTTAGTGACTTACCTCAATAATTTTTTGATAATTTTATATTAATCGGTGTTTCAAAAGTTCATATTTCTTGATTGCCAGTATTAGAATTTTTAAATTTAAAAACAGTTGTTGCTTTACGTGTATTAGGGTGAGTAAATTAAATACGGTTTTTTTCTTTTAAGGATTAATTATTGTTCCTAAATGAAACAACCCCTCTTTATTTGTTAAATTTATATTAACACATTATTTTAATAAGACGACCAAAAAGTAATAAATTTTTAAATTTACCTTATTTTAATTATTTAAAAGTATAAAAATTCTTAATATTTGCTATTACATCAATTTTATTTATTTTTGCTAATTTTAAGTATAGTAAATTTTTATATGTTTTATATGCGTAGGCTTTTGCCCCATACCCCAAAGTTGATTTAAGAAATCAAGATATATCACTCTCAGCTGAAACACCAATGTTATATTCTAATTTTTGGTTTTTAATGCCTTTACTATGATTTTTAATATATCTAACTAATTCAGTTTTGTGATAAGAATTAGCAATTTTTAATAATTTATCATACTTACCATTAATAAACAAATTATAACATTTATTATAAATATTTGTTTTTGTTTCGGTTTTTCTTCCTTTTAAAAAGCTCTTTTTAATTCTTTCGAAAAATGAAATCGATCTAAAACATACTTAGCTCCTAAAAAAGAAGTTGTTTGTATAATTCAACCGTCACCATCACCACTAACAATAATTTTAAATTTTTCAGGTAAAATATAATATCTTTCTAATTCCATTAATATTCTTTGAACATAATCTTCGGTATTAATTTCACCTGTTTTTTGTTCTTTTAATATAACAAAACCTCTTTTATTTGCTAATACTTTTCTGTTATATTTACATTTTTTAAAATTAAAACCAGTATTAAATGTTGTAATCCGACATCTAAAATCTTTAATTTGTTTATCTTCTTTTAATGAAACAAAACCTTCGTCCATAAAAATATAAAGACATGAATTTTCTTCTAACTTAATCTTTTCAAATTCATTAAATAAATGACTACTAAAATACTCAATATCACATTTTCTAATAACATTTGAAATTTTCATTCTAGTTAAGTTTATGTTTGGAAAACAATGTAAAATATCTTTTTGTCTTTTTCCCTCAGATAATTCTAATATTTTTAATTCTAAATTTAAAGTTAATGTTTGATATTTTAAAACTCCTATTTTTTCATCTACAAATGCTTTGTTTTCTCATGAATTAGTTTCTTTATTTCATCTACGATAAATTCTTCGTAGATAAATTAATTCTCCTCATTCATCAACTATTTTTCTAGATCGTTTTTCTTTTACGAATCATCCATCTTTCTTATATTCTTTTTTAGAAAATATTTCATCATCAAGGTTTTTAATATGTTCTATAAATAAAATTTTACTTTCTTCATATTTATTAGCAAAAAAAGAGTCAATAAAATTATCTTGTTCTTTATTTTATATGTTAAACTAAATTTACTTGCATCTTTTCACGCAAATAGTGCTTCTCAACTAAATTTTTGTTGATAAGTTTGTAAATATCATTGTTCAAATGTTTCTCGGTCTCTTTGTGTTGCTTGATTAGCAATATCTCCGAAAATTCTTTGTGGATTTTGTGCCACAATTATCTCCTTCTTTCTATTTATTAAATACATTGTCAGTATCAATAATTTTATTTTCATCTGTTTTATTTGTTGATACTCCACCAGTATTTACTGGTTTTAATTTCATTAAATCTTGATAATCAGATTTTAACTTAGCTTTAATTACAGCAACATCGTCTTTAATATCATAATTTGTATTGCTTAAAACTTTTCTAATTTCTTCATCGAAGTTAATGAATCAATAAAATTTCAAATATCAATTCTTTTTAACTTTTCGGCTTGTTTTTCAGAAAGTGTAACTAATTCGCTAATTCTTTGTTTTTGTTCTGATTTTAGTTTTATAAGTTCTGCATTATGTGCATCTAATTCTTCTTGATTTGCAAAAACAAATTCTGCATTTTGAATAGCTAAACTACCATCATCATTTAAAATAGCTTGATTATTGTCATCAACTAAAACATATTTTACTGCCATTTTTTAAATTCCTCCTTTTTTCATTGATGATTGTATAATGCAAAAATAAAAAATGCAGAACACAATCCGCATTTTTTATAAAAACTCCTGATTTAAAGAAGTTGTTTCATTTAGGGTGTAACATTACTGCTACTGTTAAATTATATATTATAAATTTATTTTTGATTATTTTTGGAACGAGTTCTCGGTACTTTTTTAATAATTTCAAATTTTTCAACTCTAATACAATGAAAATATTTTTTTGTTACCTTATTTAAAGTATTTTAAATACTACCAGTTACTCTAATTTCGTCATCTTTTCTTAATTTTAAAAAAGTTGATAATAAATTCGGTTCATATATTGATAAAGTAGTATAATTCATTCCGGATCAACTACATCCTGCAGAACCCGCATCAATTTCTACACCACCAGCTGTTTTGGATACAATCTTAGTTTTTATAGGATCAGAATGAATTTTAACATCAATTATTATTTTATTTATTCATTCTCGTTTTTTCTCTACAATTTCTTTTTTTTGTCACATTCTTTTTAATCGTAGAGCTAACAGCATTTTTTGTAATAGTTGTTTTCTTTTTAGTCACTGGTTTATTTTTTTTATTAACTAAATTGCTTTGAACTCTTGGCATTTTTATTTGACTCCTTTTTTAGAAAATATTGTAAATGTTTTCAAGCATCTAATTCATGTTCTGACATTTTTATATTTTCTTTATAATTTAATTTTATTGTACCTTTAACATTTGGTTCTTGAATTCTTTTCTAATATTTTCTAATTTAGAAATAATTTCATTATCCTTATATTTTTTTGCTAATGCTTTTAACCAAAAAAATGTTTTGATTCCACTTTTATTCCTCCTTATAACAATAAATTTTAATATTTTGTGTATGAAACTGTTTTTTTGTACGATAAACAACTTGATGAACATACTTTTTTTTAATTTCAAAAAGCGGATTATCTGGACTAACCTGATAATAATTAATTACTACATCTTCTACTAATTCATAAATACCAACTAAATCATCATTTATGTCATATATTGCATATACTAAATTTTTAGCTAATCCCATAAAATATCATTCTTATTAAAATTTATTGGTTCAGTATTATTTTTATTAGACTCTTTTTCTGGGTCATTTATTTGCCGTGAATATGCCGACTGATTACCTTTTGCTTGTTTCTCAATAAGTTCTTTAAATTCAGAACCTAAAATATGACAAGTAATAATTTTTTTATTATTTTTAAAAATAAACTCTTCATACAATTGATTTGAATAAATACCTAATCTTACCTGATTAGGAAATTTACCTGGTCAAATTAATTTTTTTGGCTGTAATCAGCTCGCACCATAAGTTTTTGGCGAAACGCAGTTTCTACAATTAAAAGTATCAAATTTTACATCTCGTATATAATTTTTATTCATATAAACATATACAAGTTTTTGACTATATTCAATTTTAAAAACCTCCAGTCTGTTGTTAATAAAGTGTTTTTAAACATGTTATCTAACATGTTATTGAACACATTATTTAACTAATTATTTAACTTGTTTATTAACTTGTTGGTGTTAGTAGAAAAAAGCATACTAAAAAAACATTTGTTAACTTTTTTGTTAATTTAACAAATTTAATTAAAAGTTTAATAAACAAGCTTGTTTTTAACAAATAAAAACGGATTTTCCCTTTTTGGAAAAACCCGTATCTTTTTTACTCGCCCCATAAGTTTAGTATCGGTTTGTATTAATGCTTAAAGGAATTACAAAAGTGGGTGACATAATTGTTAAAATTCTAATTAAACTATTAACTAAATTTTCAATTCATTGATTTGCTTCATCAATTGTTTAAAAGTATTTAGTTAATTTTAAATATTTAACTTCAACTGTTTTTTAAAAAAGTTAAATATTTTTTAACTAATGTTGTAATATAAGTATTAATATCAGTTGGTGTTTTATATCGATATTCAATTTCAATTGCTGATTGCTCACGCTTATATTTATATTCAAAAATTTATGTATCAGATAAAATTATAATTGGATTATAAATCGTCATATAAATAAAGAAAGTTTTTAAATCATAAATATTAATTTTGCCTTCTTCAATGCTGGTAATAGTTGAATTAAATCAATCACTATAGATTTCTTCAATATTTGTTGAACTAGGATAAGGCCAGGCAATACCGCTATTATTATTTAGTAATTGATTTCAAGGTTTATCAATATTAATGTAACCAGACGAAGTCAAAATTTGTTGAATAAATCAATATGAGAAATATGGTTCATTAATTGTTTTGTCAGAATTAAAAACTGCTCCAAAAATTGGTTGATCAGTTTTTGACGTATAAGTTCAATTTGCCAAAGCTTGGCGAATTCGTACATCAATTGTTGAACAACTTACAACTGAATTAATTGCTGGAGTTATAAAAGTTAGTGCTGTTAAAAATGATAATACTTTTTTCATTATTGCCTCACCTTATTATTATAATTTTATCATTTTTCTAAAAATTATAATAAAAAAAAGATAAGTAGTTTTAAACTTATCTATTTTTTTTGTTTTCTTCAATTAAGTCGGTTCTATTTTTTTCTCATAAGCAATACATCCATCAATAACAGATGTTTCGGCGTTTTTAGCTACACGAACAGGAATTTTAAAATAATCTGATAGAAATTCTTTAATTCCGGCAATTTGACCACATCCTCCAGTAACTAAAATTCCATTAGCAACAGCATTACCAGCTAACTCAGCTGGAGTTTTTTCTAAAACTTCGGTTATTAATTGTGTAATTGATGAAAAAATACTTATTAATAATTTCCTAATTTCTGAATCTAAAATTTCTGCTTCTTTTGGCATTCCTGTTACAACATCACGACCGAAAATAATCATTTTTTTATTTTCTTTTGTTTTGCATAATGAACCAATTTGTTTTTTAATTTGTTCAGCAGTAACAACACCAATTAAAATAGTATGCTTCGCACGAATGTATTTTAAGATTTCTTCATCAATATAATTCCCAGCAGTTTTAATTGATTTACTTTCAACAATTCCACCAGCTGAGATAATAGTACAACTTGATTTTCCACCACCAATGTCTAAAATAAAAGTTCCTTTTGGTGCAAAAATATTTTCACCCGCTCCTAAGGCAGCCATTAATGAATCTTCCTCAATTTTTACAAAGTCAGCACCAATATTTTTACACATCTTGATTATTGCTTGTTTTTCTAAGTCTGTAATATTTTTGGGACATGCAATTAAAACAATAGCATTTTTTCATAAATCAGTTACTTTTGCTTTTTTCCCTATTTGTTGAATAAATTCTTCTGCAATAGTTAAATCCGTAACTGCTCCATTACGTAATGGCGAGTAAATTTCAATTTTATCGTATGTTTTGCCATTAACTTTTTAGCATCATCACCTAATGCTATTAGTTTCTTAGTTCCGATTTCATATGCCATTACTGATGCTTCATTAAAAATAATGCCTCTCCCAGCAACATAAGCAATCGAATTAGTAGTTCCTAAATCGAAAGCAATGAATTTCCGGGGTGCTTTTGGCGAAATGTTAAATGTATTTTTCAATACGTCTGATATTGCCATCTTTAAAATGTCTCCTTCCGTTTATTGCTTCGTTAAAAAACATAGCAATAATAATAACATAATAATTTTTTTAAATATTAAACCCTTTATTTGTTATAAAACATTCAATATCAAGTAACTTTATTATATAAAATCTGGTATAATTTGCAATTAAAAATGATAATTTCAAGTTTCTTTTTTCTTTTTTAAAAATTTTAGTTTTTTTTATATTATTAGTTCTTTGGAAAATAAAAAAAGTATATTTTAGAGTGCACCCCAAAAAGTAAGTAAAATAAAAAAAGATTTTGCTAAATTTTTATAGGGGGTGCATTTTTATATGGTAAAAAAAGGACAAAAATATAACAAATATACATCAGAATTTAGAACAAAAATCATTGAGGAAATTAAACAAAAAAGTTGTTGAATAGTAGCAAAACAATATAATATAAATGTAAATACAGTAGAATCTTGATGAGCAAATCATAAAAAAGGAAAATTAAACAATCCTAAAGGACCTAAAATTTCTTTTGCCAAAAGAAATTTAGAATATTATAAAACAAGGTATGAATTATTAAAAAAGCTCCATGACTTTTACAATTAAGCAAACTAAGAATTGTCTCTTTTATTAAACAAAATTTTTGTGAATATTCAATAAAATTATTACTAGAAGTAACAGGGTTAAAACGTAGTTATTGAGATAAATATAAAAATTATGACAGTAGCAAAAAAAGATAAAAAAGCAATAAATGATATTGTAAAAGTCTATGAAGAAAATTTAAAACAATTTGGTTATCGAAAAATTACTAAATATTTAAAGGAAGATTATGGTATAAAATATAATTCAAAAAAAGTTTTAAGAATTATGCGTGATAATCAAATACAACCTGAATATGTAAGAAAAATGAGAAGAAAAATGAAATATAAACAGAATAAAGAAAAAAGCTTATTGCAATATCCTGATTTAATTAATCGTAAATTCAATGATATAAAAACAAGGTTTTCAGTACTATATACTGATGTAACATATTTAATTTGAAAAGGAGAAAGATATTATCAATCAACAATTATTGATGGGTATACTAAAGAAATAGTTGATGTAAAGTGATCTAAATATAATGACAATAAATTAGTAATGGATAATTTAAATGATGCAATTAATAAAATAAAATTAATAAAAAAAGATCTGAATGGAATAATAATTCACTCAGATCACGGATATCAATATACATCCACTATTTATCACGATAAATGTTTATCTAACGGTATTACAATTTCAATGGGAAAAAATTACCACTGTGCAGATAATATTGTTATAGAAAGTTTTCATTCATTACTTAAGAAAGCTACAATCCATAATAAAATATATAATTCACATGAAGAATATTTACAAGATGTTATAAAATGAAATACATGATATTCAAATCGTAAAGAAAAAAATATAATTAAAAAAATAGTAAATACTTTTTTATTAGTACTTACTAAAATGGGTGCACTCTATTTTAAAAATATACTTTTTATGAAATTTTGTATTCATTTGCATCAAGTAATTGAATTCTTTCAATTACAGCACCTAAATTTTTTTCATAAGTTTTAGCACCATCAATTACACACATTAATGGATCATTTGCAGCTTTTACTTTTAATTGGAAAATTGATTCAAAATATTTTACAATTCCACGAATTAAAGCTCCTCCGCCACAGATGGTAATACCATTTCTAATAACATCACCAGCTAATTCTGGTGATGTTTGTTCTAATACTTCTACTAATAAGTCTGTAATTCTTGAAAAAGGGGCTAATAAAACGTTTTTAATTTCTTCAGGTTTAATTAATACTTCTCGTGGTAATCCCGTAATAATATCACGACCAAAGGTACGAACTGGTTTTTCATTAATTATTTTAACTAATGCACCAATTTCTTTTTTAATTTGTTCAGCCGTTCTAATTCCGACTAGCACATTGTATTCAACACGAATATATTTTTGAATTTCTTGATCTAAGTGTTTTCCTGCAACTTTAACTGATTTTGAAATTACAATATCACCAGCTGAAATAATTGCAATATCTGTTGTTCCTCCACCAATATCAATTACTAAATTTCCTTGTGCTAGACCAATATTAATGCCAGCTCCTAATGCTGCTAGTTTAACTTCTTCTTCTACTAAAACGTGACTTGCTCCCATATCTTTTGCAATAACTTTTAAAGCACCACGTTCTAATTCGGTAACTCCACTGGGGCATGCCAATATTACTAGTGAATTTTTTCAAATTCCTGATAATTTTAATCTACTAAAAATGTGTTTTAACAAATCTTGAGCCGCTTCCATATCGGAGATAACTCCGTCTACTAATGGTGTTACCATTCTAATATGATCATGCGTTTTTCCAACCATTTTGTATGCTTCATTTCCTAAGGCAATTAATGAGTTACTTAAAGTGTCATATGCCATCATCGAAGGTTCGTTATAAACAATTCCCTGACCTGATACATAGGCTACCGTGTTAGCTGTCCCTAAGTCTAGTGCTAAAAACGAGTAGTCTTTTCCAAATTTATAATTAGCCATATTTCTTTTTGCCTCCTACTCCTATATTTAAAATTTATGATTATTTTAATATAACAGTATAGTATAATTATACTATAAAATCAGGATAAGTAAATAAAAAAGGTGTTTATCGGGGAGTGAAGGCTAAAATGGGAGTATTTGTGATTGTTGAAGGTAAGACAGATTCAACAAAGTTAAAAAGTATTTTTCCTAATATTAAAACAATTGAAACTAACGGTAGTGGGATTACAAAAGAAAAATTAGCATTGATCAAAAAAATTAGTTTAAATAATAAAGTAATTATTTTTACTGATCCTGATTATCCTGGACAAAAATTACGCCAAATTATTAGTGATTATTTAGAAAACAACTGCCTGCATGCTTTTATAAGTAAGAATGATGCAACCAAGGGTAAAAAAGTTGGAATTGCTGAGGCATCTGAAGATGCAATTAAAAATAGTATTAATAATTTAATTAGTTTTTCAAACCAGCCAGTTGATAATTTACAATGAAGTGATTATATTAATTTAGTTGATTCAAAAGTAAAACGCGAAAAAATTATTAAGTACTATAACTTAATGCCAACTAATAATAAAACAACATTTAAATGACTAAATTATATGAATGTTAAAAAACAAGATTTAATTGATATTTTAAAGGAGAAATAATGAAGAAACAAAACCAAGAAATGCGTGCCGAAGGAATAATAGCTAAAGAGAGTAAGGGACAAAACTTTTTAACAAATCCTCATTTTATTAATTTAATTGTTGATAGTGCATTTGATTTACCAAACACAAATATTTTAGAAATTGGTCCAGGAATGGGTGCTTTGACGAGTTCTATTTTATTAAAAGCAAACAAGCTTGTTTGTGTTGAAATTGATTCAACTTTAGTAGAATATTTAACATTAAAATTTAAAGATCAGGGTTTAACTGTTATCCAGGCAGATATTTTAACCATTGATTTAGAAAAATTATTTTTAACAGAATTTTTAAATAATAATCCAATTAGTATTATTTCCAATATTCCTTATTATATTACTTCACCAATTATTTTTAAATTATTAAAAATAAATAATCCAAAAGTAAAAGAAATTATTTTAATGATGCAAAAAGAGGTGGGTGAACGAATTATGGCTCAGCCAAATTCAAAAAATTATAGTAGTCTTTCTGTTGTTTGTCAATTTTATAGTGACATTGAAAAAGTTTCCTTAGTTGGTCGTAATAATTTTGTTCCAGTACCAAAAGTTGATAGTATTGTTTTAAAATTTAAATTGAATAAAAAATATCCTTTATTAATAAATGACGAAGAATTTATTAGATTTATTCGAATGATGTTTGCAACAAAGCGAAAAACAATTTTAAATAACTTAGCAATTATTATTAACAATAAAATTTTAGCCGAAGATATTTTGGTAAGATTAAACTATGCATTAAATTTACGTTCAGAAAATTTAAGTTTAAATGATTTTTATCTTTTATATAATGAAATTAAACAAACTAAGGGAGAACTATAAAAATGAAAATTAGATCATATGGTAAGTTTAATTTAACTTTAGAGGTTTTTCACAAACATAAATTTAAAAAAATGCACCATATTAAAAGTATTATTTTTCCTTATAAGGAAGAATATGATTATGTTGAGTTATTGCCTTATCAAGGTAAACAAACAATTTTTACTTATAATAAAAAAGAACTAGATTCAAATAATAATACTATTTTGGAAGCATATCATAAATTTGTTGTTATGTTCCCTAAGTTTAAATCAACTCCAGTTCATATTAATTTAATTAAAAATACAACTATTGGTTCTGGTCTTGGTTATTCTGCTAGTAATGCTGTTGCAATGATTAAACTTATCTGTCATTTTTTTAATATTAATTATTATTCTTGGAAAATTAAAAAGTTAATTCAAAGTCTTAGTTCCGATGCTTTATTTTTTTATTTAGAAAAACCAGCAATAATCTCTGGTTATGGTCATAAAATTAAGTATTTAACAATGCATTAAATTAATAAATATAAAATCCCAAATCTTAAAATTATTGATTCAAAAATATCATCAATCACAAAAGAGGTTTATCAAGAATTTGACCATAATTATCAATACTATAAAACAAAAAAATAATTAATAATCTTTATTTTAATATGTTACAACAGCCCGCTTTTAAAATTAATCCAGAGTTAAAAAAATTTTATCTTACACTAAAGCAAGAATATTCAAATGTAATGCTTTCTGGTAGTGGCGGTGCTTTTTTGGTTTGATAATTTAGTTTTAAAGTATATTTTAAAATTAAATTAGGCTATAATTGAACATAAAAGAGGAGATTGTAAAATGAAAAAAGTATTGTTAATTGATGGAAATTCTTTGCTTTTTAGAGCATTTTATGCCACAGCGTATAATGGCGAGATGTTAAAAAGTTTGGATGGAACACCAACAAATGCTGTTTATGCATTTGCCAATATGTTGAATAAAATATTAAAAACAAATAACTACTATAGTGTTGTTGTTGCTTTTGATAAAGGAAAAAAGAATTTTCGTCATGATTTATTAGTTAACTACAAAGATGGTCGGAGTAAAACGCCAAATGAATTAATTGTACAATTTCCAATTGTAAAAGAATTTTTAGATAGTTATCAAATTCCATATTTAGAGCAAGAAGGATATGAAGCTGATGATTTATTAGGATGTTTAGCAGTGCTGGCTGAAAAAGAAGATTTTTATGTTGATATTTTTTCAAGTGATAAAGATTTATATCAATTAATTACTAATAAAACAAATATTTTAATGCCACGTCAAGGCGACAGTGCTGATGTTATTGATGAAACAGCTTTAAGAGCAAAATGGGGAATTACACCATTACAAGTTCCTGATTTAAAAGGACTAATGGGTGATCCTTCCGATAATTTAAAGGGTGTTCCAAAGGTTGGCGAAAAAACAGCAATAAAATTAATTAAGGAATATCATTCAATTGAAAATTTATATGATAATATTAAGCAGATTAAGGGTGCATTACAACAAAATTTATTAAATCATGAGGAAAGTGCATTATTATGCAAAAAGATAGCTACTATTTTTTGTGATATTAATTTAGAACATTTTACTTTTACTCAGTTTTCACCAAATCAAGAAAAATTAATGCAATTTTATTTAAAATATAATATGAATTCATTTGTAACAAAGTTGTTTAATAATCAAGATAATAGTACCCAAAATTCAAATATAACAGTAAAGATTATTGAAGAATGACGTTCCGAATTTAATAAAAATAACACTACTGTTTATTTAGAATTATTAGATGAAAATTATCATACTGCAGAAATTATTGGGTTTGGAATTGTTAATTCGAAAGGTGTTTTTTATTTTGATTATATTCATTCAAAGCATGATAAACTATGACATCAATTTTTAAATGATACTAAATATCAAAAGTTAACTTATCATGCAAAGAGTTTAATTGTTGCTTTAGCTCGTGATAATATTTTTGTTCAAAATATTGAATATGATATGATGCTAGCTGGTTATGTTTATAATTCAAATGCAAAAAATAGTTTAGATACTTATATTAATTTATTTGAAAAAAAACAAATTTTGACTAATGAATTATTTTATGGTAAAGGGGTTAAAAAACAAATTCCTGCTGATGTAATTAAATTAAGTCATTTTATTGGTGAAAAAGCAGCGTACATTCATAAATTAAGACCAAAAATTATTGAGTTATTAAAAGCTAATCAGCAATATGATTTATATTATAAGATTGAGTTACCAACCGCTTTTGCATTAGCACGAATGGAAATTAATGGTGTTAAAGTTAACCAACATGAATTAACAACACAAACCTTACGAATTGAAAAAATTGTGCAAGAATTAAATAACGAAATTAATGATATTGCGCAAAAAGAAATTAATCCTAATTCACCAAAACAAATTTCAGAATTATTATTTCAAGATCTTTCATTACCTGATCGGAAAAAAGGGTCAACAGCACAAGAAACATTAAAAGAAATAAAAAATAACCATGTGATTATTCCAAAGATATTAGATTATCGAAAGTATCAAAAATTATATTCAACTTATTTAAAAGGGATGGAAAAATATATTTTTGCTGATGGGAAAGTTCATACAATTTATAAACAAACCTTAACAAATACTGGTCGGCTTTCATCTGTGGAACCTAATATGCAAAATATTAGTATTCGTGATGATGTTCAAAAAGAGGTACGAAAAATTTTTGTTGTTTCATCGCCAAATAATGTTTTATTATCTTGTGATTATTCACAAATTGAATTACGAATTTTAGCACATATGTCAAAAGACCAAGATTTAATTGCTGCTTTTAATAAGAATGAAGATATTCATACTAATACTGCAATGAAAATTTTTAATTTATCAAAAAATGAGATTACACCAAATATTCGTCGTAGTGCGAAAGCTGTTAATTTTGGGATTATTTATGGAATTAGTGATTTTGGTTTAGCAACTGATTTAAATATTTCTGTTGCAAAAGCAAAAGCAATAATTAATAATTATTATCAACAATTTCCAACAATTAAGGCTTTTATTGATCAACAAGTTGAGTTTTGTAAACAAAATGGTTATGTTACAACAATTTTTAATCGAAAACGTTATGTCCCAGAAATTAATGACCGTAATTATATGCAACGTGAATTTGGAAAACGGATTGCAATTAATATGCCAATTCAAGGTAGTGCAGCGGATATTATTAAAATTGCTTTTAAAAATATTGACCAAAAATTTTTAAAATTAAATTTAAAAGCAAAAATTATTGCACAAATTCATGATGAATTAATTTTTGAAATTCCACAAGTTGAATTAATTCAAGTGCAAAAAATTGTTAAAACATTGATGGAAGATTCTACTAAATTAGATGTAAAGTTAATAGTTGATAAGAAAACTGGTTTAAGTTGATATGATTTAAAATAAGATTAAATCATATCATTTTTTATAATTTTAATTACTTATTAGCATCTTGATTTTTATTAGATATAAAAATAAAATTAAATTATTAATTAAGAAAGAAGGAACAATATGCCAGAATTACCAGAAGTTGAAACGGTCCGTCGTATTTTAACAAAACATGTTGTTGGAAAAACAATTACTGATTGTCAAATTTTTTGAAATAAAATAATAAAATATCCTCTTGATACAAAGGAATTTATAAAAAAAATTGTTAAACAAAAAATTAATCGAATTGATCGAATGGGGAAACATTTACTATTTATATTGGATGATTATGTTTTAATTAGTCATTTACGTATGGAAGGCAAATATTATTTTACACTAAAAGATAAACTTGGTGAATGACAACATATTATGGTTTTATTTGAACTTGATCATCAATTTCAATTACGTTATCATGATACAAGAAAATTTGGGACAATGCATTTATATAATAAAAATGATTATTTACAACAAGCACCATTGAATAAGTTAGGATATGAACCATTTGATGAAAAAATTACAGTTTCATATTTAAAAAATTCTTGGCAAAATAAATCACAGCCGATTAAAACAACATTATTGGAACAAAATGTTATTGTTGGAATTGGGAATATTTATGCCAATGAAATTTTATTTGCTTCTAAAATTCATCCTGGTGAAAGAACAAAAAATTTAGTTGATCAAGATTATCAAAATATTATTGACAATACAAAATTAGTTTTACAAAAAGCCATTGATGAAGGAGGAACAACCATTGCAACTTATCATCCTGAACCAGGAATGGATGGTAAATTTTTGCAACAATTAAAAGTACATGGGCGTAATAAAATGGAATGTGTTAATTGCCATAAATTAATTGATAAAATTTTTGTCAATGGACGAGGAACTTATTTTTGTAATTATTGTCAAAAATTAAAATAAAAAGGCATTCCTTGTTTAGAAATGCCCTTTTAGAAAAAACTATTTACTAACGGATACCTATCTTTGGGTATTACCTTTTAGGAGGCCCATCCTTCAGGTAATGATAAGCTCTGTTTGTTTACTATATGTTACCATATAGTGCTTTACTTATAACACGGGATTTTTAAAAAAGTGGATAAGAATTCTAAAAATTATATTTTTTTTCTTTTTTTGGGTAAATTTTGGTAAATTAGGTAAATATTAATAAATTTCTTTGTTTTATATTATTTTTTAAAATAAAAAGTTTATAATATTATCGTAATATTTCATATTAGAAGGGAAAAGAATTATGGGACAAAAATATCATGCTAGATTAGTTAATGCTAGTGAAATAATTAAAAAAGCACATCAAAATAAATATGCTGTTGGTCATTTTAATATTAACAACCTAGAGTGAACAAAAGCTTTATTAGAAGTTGCGCAAGCAACAAAAACACCAATTATTTTAGGAGCTTCAGAGGGAGCAATTAAATATATGGGAGGTTATAATTTAGTTGTTGCGATGGTTAATGCGTTATTAGTCTCATTAGACATTACTGTTCCAGTAGCATTACATTTAGATCATGGTCAATCAGTAAAAAGTTGCAAAATGGCAATTGATGCTGGTTTTTCCTCAGTGATGTATGATGGTAGCCACCACCCATTTGCTGAAAATCTAAAAAATACAAAAGAAGTAGTAGCATATGCAAAAACAAATGGTGTATCAGTTGAAGCTGAAATTGGTACAATTGGTGGAGAAGAAGATGGTGTAGTTGGTGCTGGTGAAATTGGTGATCCAAAAGAAGCTGCGGAAATGGAAGCAACAGGAATTGATTTTCTTGCTGCAGGAATTGGAAATATTCATGGTCCTTATCCAACTGGATGACCAGGTTTAAATTTTCAAGCTTTAGAAGATATTCAAGCTGCTGCAAAAATTGGAATGGTTTTACATGGTGGTAGTGGAATTCCACAAGAACAAGTTAAAAAAGCAATTTCATTAGGAATTAGTAAAATAAATGTTAATACTGAATTACAAATTGCATTTGCTGCTGCAACAAGAAAATATATTGAAGAGGGAAAAGACAAACCAGAAAATGGGAAAGGGTTTGACCCACGAAAATTATTAAAACCTGGATATGAAGCAATTAAAGCAACATTTGATGAATTAACATCATGGTTTGGATGCAAAGGTAAAGCATAAAAAACATTTCAAGAATGAAATGTTTTTTTCTTTAACTTTATGTTTAAATAATGTTAATAAACAATTTCAACAAAAAGTTTATTAGAAAAAGGAGTTTTATTAGTTATGATTCAAAAATTTAGTAATGTTTATCAATTTTCAACAATAACAAGTTTAGCTGCTGGTAATTTTGACGGTATGATTAAGCTTGGGACGTTATTAAAGCAAGGTAATTTTGGATTAGGAACTTTTGACCATTTAGATGGTGAATTAATTGTACTAGATGGTGTGGGGTATCAATTAAAATCAGATGGAACAGTTAATGAAGTTACGGCAAGTATGACAAGTACATTTGCTGTCATGGCATTTTTTGAAGAACATCAAAAAATTAATATTTCACAACTAACTAGTTATGAAGAAATTCAACAAATTATTGTAAATAATTTACCAAGTTTAAATTTATTTTATGGGATTAAAATTAATGGTTTATTTTTGGAAATAAAAACAAGAACTGTTTCTTGGCAAGAAAAACCATATTCAACTTTTTTAAAAGCATCAGAACAACAAGGAATTCTTAATGCTAAAAATATTAATGGTGATATTGTTGGTTTTTGAACTCCATCTTTTGCCAATACATTGGGAATTAATGGTTTCCATTGCCATTTTATTAATACTGAAAAAAATACTGGAGGTCATGTTTTTGATTTTCAATTAGATTCAGGTACTATTAAAATATGCTATTTTTCAAAAATTAACTTAGAATTACCCACAAATAAAGAATATTTAGAAACAAATTTAATGGCTTTTGAATTACAAAAGGAAATTGAATTAGCAGAAAATGCAAAAAAATAAAATTATCTTAAATCTTAAAGTTCTTAATTAAGAATTTTAAGATTTTTTATTTAAATTTATATTTTTAAAATAAATTTATAATTTAAGGATTTATATTATAAAATTAATATGTAAAGTAAAAACTATGAAATTAAATTTTTAAATAATAAATAATAAATTTTAGAAAGCGAGGGCATTATAAAAAATGTGATTTAGTAAATCAGATAAAGAATTAGAACAGGAATTTAAAAGCAATTTAAATGTTGGATTATCTTCAAAACAAGCCAAAGAAAGATTAGTTAAAAATGGGAAAAATGAATTACCAAAACCTAAAAACAAACATTGAATTTTAATTTTTTTAGTTTCATTATTAAATCCATTATCTCTTATTTTAATTATTGCAGGAATTACTTCGGTTATTATTGAAAAAGTTGTTAATAATCGAATTTATGTGATAGATTTTATTGTGATTTTATGTATCGTTTTATTAAATGCCTTCATTCAAACAATTGAACAAATTAGAGCAAGAAAATCCCTTGATTCTTTTAAAAAATGACAATTCCAGTAACGATTGTTAAACGAGATGGTGCAATTTTTGAAATTCCGGTTGATGAATTAGTTGTAGGTGATATTGTTATTTTAGAAGCAGGGAAATATATTCCAGCTGATATTCGCATTTTAGAAGCAAATAATTTGTTAATTGACGAAGCTGCATTAACTGGTGAATCAGTTCCTGTTGAAAAAAAGGTGAAATAATTTTAAAAGAAAAATTAGTGTTAGCAGAACAGACTAATATGGCTTTTATGTAAACTTTTATCACAAATGGTCGAGCAGTTGGGATTGTTGTTGCAAAAGCTGTTGATAGTGAGATTGGAAAAATTGCTGCTGCGGTTGTTAAAACAAAAAAAGAAAAGACACCATTACAATTACGCTTAACAAAATTAACAAAAATTGTTAGTATTTTTGCGGTTTTATTAGCAATCTTTGTTTTTGTTTTCTTTTTATTAACTGATGAAAATAGTTGACCAATTAATTTAATGACAGCAGTTACAATTGCAAATGCTGTTATCCCAGAGTCCTTAATTGTTATTGTGTCAGTTATTTTATCATTATCAGTAAAACGAATGACAAAAGTTAATGTTATTGTTTAAAAATTAGATGCGGTTGAAACATTAGGTTCAGTTAATGTTATTTGTTCAGATAAAACAGGGACTTTAACTCAAAATAAAATGACAGTTAAAGAGATTATCTTCAATAATGAGATTCTTAAAGAAAATGATTTTAATTATAACCAAAATAATAAGGCAACTTTTCATTTTATTAATTGTCTAACCTTATGTAATGATGCTATTAACCAAAAAAATGAACAAATTGGTGATCCAACTGAAATTGCTTTAATTGATTTTACAAGAAGATTTACAATTAGTAAAGTAGAATATCGTGAAAAATATCTTCGTGTTTTAGAAGTTCCCTTTGATTCTGAACGAAAATTAATGTCAACTGTTAATCATGTTAATAAACAAGAATTTGTTTATACAAAAGGTGCTCTTGACCAATTATTACTGCAATGTAATCGAATTTATTTAAATAACGAAATTGTTCCATTAACTGAAGAAATGAAGGAAGAAATCCAAGAGGAAGCATTAGATTTATCAAGTCAAGCATTACGGGTTTTAGCTTTTGCTTTTAAGCAAAAAGATCAACAAGAAATTGAGACTAATTTATTTTTTTAGGTGCTGTTGGTATGATTGACCCACCACGTCCAGAAGCGGTTAAAGCAGTTAGAAAGGCACATGAAGCAGAAATTAGAGTAATTATGATTACTGGAGATCATAAAGCAACTGCTTTAGCTATTGCTAAAGAATTATGTCTAGCAGTTTCAGAAGCGAATGTTTTATCTGGCCATCAAATTGATAATATGAATAATCAAAAGTTACAAGAAAAACTACGTGATGTATCAATTTTTGCAAGAGTTAATCCTGATCATAAAACAAGGATTGTTGAGTGTTTGCAATCAATGAACTATGTTGTTTCAAAAACAGGTGATGGGGTTAATGATGCTCCAAGTTTAAGTAAAGCTGATATTGGTGTTGCAATGGGAATAACAGGGACAGATGTTTCAAAAGAAGCTGCAAATATTATTTTACAAGATGATAATTTTTCAACAATTATTCGTGGTGTTGAAGAAGGACGGAATGTGTATCATAAAATTAAACGGGTTATTGCTTTTGTTTGTATTGCACAATTAGCAAATGTGTTAGCTTTTATTATTATTTCAGTTACAACTAAAATTA
The DNA here is from genome assembly GCF_964020235.1 of Spiroplasma endosymbiont of Seladonia tumulorum. NCBI lineage: Bacteria > Bacillati > Mycoplasmatota > Mollicutes > Entomoplasmatales > Spiroplasmataceae > Spiroplasma > Spiroplasma endosymbiont of Seladonia tumulorum. Next base: position 1,105,458 of record NZ_OZ026545.1, read on the forward strand.
AACCATTTGATTCTGTTACCATTTTATGGTTTAACTTAGTCATTGAAACATTAATGTCAATTCCAATTGGTTTAGGAAATAATGATGATGGCTTAATGCTAGAAAAACCACAAAGTAAGAAAGAAACTTTTTTACCAATAGTTTAGTTACAATTTTATATTTGGCTTTTGTAACAGCTGCTACTGTTATTGGTACATTCTTCATTGGCAAAGATATCTTTCATAATATTGAAGATGCTAAAATTGCGACAATCTTAGTAATGGCTTGTTCACCAGTAATTTTTGCTTTTGCAATTCAATTACCAAATTATCGAATTAAAACACAATATAATGTTTCTCCGACTAATTATTATTTATTAGATGCTTCAGTAATTGCCTTGGTATTAAATTTCTTGATGGTTTATACACCGGGTTTAAACTTATTTTTTAAAACAACAACCAAAAAACATAAATTTGATACTTCACCACTGTTATCTTGACAAATGACTGTAGTATCATTAGGAATGATGGTGCTTCCATTATTAATGCTGTTGAGATATGATGCATTTCGTAAATTAATCAAACAATAAAAGAATAACATTAAAAATTGTTTTATTAAGTCTTATTATAAAATAACAAAATGTTGTCAGCCCAACTACTAAAGGAAAGCAAAAAATTTTTAATTTATTAAGCAATTAAAGTTTTTCAATATTTTTTTAAAATTAGTTATTTTTCTTATATAATTAACTTAGTGATTCTTGAAATGGGTGGATAATATGTGAAATCTTGCAAAAGAGGCTACGCGAGGGTTTAGAAAAAAAATAACTCAATTTATTGGGTTAATTTTGTTTATTATTGGTGCAGTTTTAACCTTTACAGCTCTTTTTTCAACTGTTTTTCAAGTTAAAAATGGCTTAAATGATATTAAGAAAAATAGTCTTCCTTATCAATATGAAATTCGAGTAGATAGTTTAAATATTGATAATAATGTGTGAAAAAGAAATCCTGCTTGAAAAATAAATGAAAATAATCGTACTTTTTTAGCTCAGTTTTATGATGAGTCAAAAATTGATGCTGAGCATTTAACATTTAATAATATTCGTGCTGATGTTTTAGGGTTAAATTGTGATTTAACTAATTCTGAAATTTGTAAATGAACAAAAGAACCATCATACTTAAACCCAAAAATGGGGACAGCTTCTTTTACTGCCTTAGTTAAAAATTTTAATAAGAATCTTACTGCTGCTTTTTTAAGTTATATTATTCATAATCCAGATGAAAGTCGTTTAAATGATTTAATTAATGGTGACAAAGCTGGCTTAGAACTTAGTTTTAATGTTGGTTATCAATTTACTGCAAATAATTTAGTAAAAGATACGCAATATTTTAATGCTACTGCTGTTAACAAAAATAAAAATTTATTATATAACGGTGATGGTTGACGAGGTAATAATATTTTTTATACTCCGTTTAATCGTCTTTTTGAAGTAACAAAATGAGAACATATTAGTGATTTAACAAAAAATAACATTATTTTAAATAAACAATATGCTGATTATAATCATTTAAAACTTGGTGGACACTTTAATTTAGGAAATAGTCAAAATTTACAATTTAATATTATTGGATATGGGGCAAAGGTAAGTAATATTTATCCTGATTTAGTAAGTCTATCAACTCTTGCTACTGGTCATAAAATTATTGATTTAAAAAATGGTTCAGTATTATTTATGAATGATATTAATTTTAATGCTATCAAGCAAAATTTTTCAAATGGAACTGAAAAAATTACTAGTTTTATTAATGTTAATGGTAATTTAACTGAACCACAAAAAATAATTTTATTAAGAAAAGTTTTAAACAATTATTTTGTAGCACCTGATAATGCAATTGTCGCTTTTGAAGCATCATTACCCGGACAAATTGTGATGTTAACAAATACTGGTTTTATTATTAATACTTCAATTGCTGTTGCTTGTTCAATTATTATTTTATTTATTATTGCTTTTTTCATTAAAAAAGATATTACTAATGCAAAACGACAAATTGGAGTCTTAAAATCATTAGGATATCATCGCTTTGAATTATCATTTATTTTTACTTTTAACATTATTTTTACAACTTTAATTGGTTGTTTATTAGGATGAGCTTTAAGTATTCCTCTGCAAATGTATTTCACTGGTTCAAATTTATATTCAATAGGATTACCATTATCATCATTTTATTTTAATCCACTAATTTTTGTTTCAGCGACAATTTTTATTCCACTTATTTTTATTGGGATGTCTTTCTTAGTCTCATTTATTCTTTTAAGTCGGACAGCTTTGGATTTAATTTATGATTTAAAAGGTTCTAATTTAAGTTTTCGTCCTAAAAAAGTAAAAAAAGGTCGTAAATATGCTCATTTTGGATTAACATTTAATGTTCATTTATCATTTACCTTTGCACTTAAATCTTTAGGAAAATGAATTATGGTATTAATTGTTTTAGCTTTTTTGTCCTTTTTGTTAATTTTCCAGTTGGATGCAGGAGTAATGGCACAAGGAATTGTTAAAGATTCTTTCCGTTATTTTAAGAATGATATTAAATCATATTTAATTGCTAGTTATGATCAACAAGATATTGCACAAGAAGCCAGCAATAGTAAACCTTATCAGTGAATTACGGCTGATAAGCGTATGAATTATTACCATGAGGCAAAAATTCTTGATGATAATAAAACATTTAACTTTCCAAATCCATTAATGTGCTTTACAAGTTTATCTGTTTCAGATTCAAAAAATATGAAAAAAAATTGTGGTGATTTATTAAATATTATTGGTGATCCCAGTGGTACAACTCTTGTTAGAAGTAAGATTAATTATGATGAAAAAAATAAAAAATATCCATATATAAGTGCAACAACAGTTAAGGCAGTTGCTAATTATAAAGTTAAGGATAATGAGTCTGGTGAATGAATTAATGGATGAGATAATTTAGTAAAAATTATTAATCTTATGAAACCATTTTTAATTGAAAAAGGAATAAATGAAGCTGATATTCAAACAATTATTAGTGGAATTAATTTGGTTAATAGTTTAAGTACAGCAACTAATGGTCAATACCCAGATATTTATTTAGGACCATATATGGTTTATGATAAAAATTATGATTTCCCGTATGTTTTCTTATCAGCAGGTTGAAGTCCAGATGATACTAAAAATTCAAAAAATCCAGTTTCACAATTAAATGTTGTTGGGTTGACAAGTGATGAAACAGAGCGTAATCAATTATTGAATTATCGTTCTAAGACAACACCAAGTGATATTGCCCAAAAAGAAGTCTTTGGCTATAAAATTAGTTCAGACTCTACTGGGAATGACCCAAATGTTCCAATTAATGAACCAATACCAGTTCTTTTAGTAAAACGGGTTTATCAATCGATGAATTTAGTTTCGGGGGATATTTTTAAATTAAATGTTCGAATTACAAATGCTATTGGGTATGTTCCAGTTGCTTTTAAAGTGATTGGTTCAAATGATGCTGATATTAGTTCAGGGAATATTTATATGAATCAAGATTCATTAGTTACGGTTATGAACCAATGAGTTAATTTAACAAAAAAAGGAGAACAATTTTTACCAAATTCTTATTATAATGCTGTTGCATCACGAGCTAGTCCATTGGGAGTAACCTTGCAGCCTTATCGTATTATTTCGTCATTTTCATTAACCGATAATTATGATTTTACAATGTTTGATAATAATAAAAAACCGGATCTTAAAAATGAATTGGACTTAAGAACAAATTTAAAATTATTAAATGGTCTTAACAAAATATGACCATTTGATACTTTACGAGAAAATTATTTACAAGGAATGCGAACTGTCCGGGATGTTCTTAATGTTTTAGAAGGATTAACGATTGTCATTGTTGCTTTAATTTTATCAGTCTTAATTGCTATGGTGCTTGATGAAAATCGCCGTACAATCTTAACTTTAAAAGTCCTTGGATATCCAATATGAAAAATTATTGCAATTGTTTTAGGATTTTACTTATTTGCAATTGTTTTAGGCTATGTTTTAAGTTATGTTATTGCCCAATTATTATGGAATGTCATTGCTCATATTGTTTTTAAAAGTACCGGAATGTTATTAATTCCTTCCTTTTCATCTTATGTTGTTTCAATAGCAACATTAGCAATTGGCTTTATTTTAATTTCAGTAATTGGAGTAGGGATTTGAAAAATTAAAAAGAATAAATTAATAAATATTACAATGGAATAAAAAATGTTATTTAATTAAATAACATTTTTTTAAATTTATTAATTTCTTATTAATTTTTTTGTTAAACTAAATATATAGATATTGTGTTAGCCTAATTTATGATAAATAAAATTAATTGCTAGGGAAGTGGGAAAAATTAACAATGAAAAAGATATATACTTTCTGCATTATTGCAAGTTCTATTTTTGTTCAAAATCTAATCTTTAGTGAAGTTCCTAATCATAGTCGTAATACTCCATTTAGTTTTAATGAAAAACAATATATTCAAACAAGAATTGAAGGACTTGACAATATTTCTCGTAATGCAATTAAAATTTCTAATAGTATAGTTTATTTTGGAACTTCACGGGGAATTTATTTTTTGCCTAATGATACAACAAAAGCAAAAAAAATAATGGAATTAATGATAATGTTCTTGCTTTAACAGTTGATCAAAAAAATATTTATTATGTAAACGAAGATCATCAAGTATATATTTATGATGGTAATAATGGAACAATTGATAAAATTGAGGGTTTAAATGATGAATTAGTTGATAATCATATTACTGTTCTTGCATTAGACAGTAATGATACTTTGTATTTAGAGACTTTTGCTGGAATTTATTATTTACTATCAGGGTCAACTAGAGTTAAAAAATTTATTTATGATAACAATAGTGATAATAAAGTTGCTAGAAAAGTTTTTGCTTTAGTGATTGACCACAACGATAATTTATATTTTACTACTGATGAAGCTAATTTTTTTCAATTCAAAAATTAAATAATAAGTATAGTTTAGTTGACGAACATAAACTTAATGAATTAATTTATGCGTTTGCTGTTGATAAAGAAAATAACATTTTTTTGGTAATTATGTGTATTCAAGTATTGAAAAAGAATTAAGCGAGAGATTGGTTTATTGGATAAAACAACGTTATCTATTACTGTTGACAAAAATAATAATGTTTATTATTCAACAGTACTTGCTGGGGTGTATTTTTTAAAAAATAAAACAAAACAGGTTGGAAAAACTAATATTTTTGGAACTTCTGTCCATACAATTACTATTGACCAAAATGATAATATTTTTATTAATAATAATGAAGGTCCTTTTATTTTTCAAGTTTACAAAGAACTTGTTGTTCCACCTGCAGTAAAGCAAAAAGACACTTTGGTTGTTGAAATTTTAGGATATGTTTTTTTAAGTTCTTCTGGTGCAGTTGGGCTATCTTGTTTGGGTACATGATTGTGGAATAAATATCGGTATAAGAAAATAAGCCGAAAGTAAAACAAGATTAATAAAATTTTTTAAAATAACGTTTTTTATTTGACTTTTAACAAAAATTATAATACTATATTACTTGGTATTGTACCATAGTCATCAAAATACCATAGACAGCAACGGATTTTATTAAATCTTAATTATGTTGCCGAGGCATTATTGAGATATAGAACAATGACATGTTTTTATATTATTTAAATAATGTTTTAGGCAATTAATCCACTTGGTTAATTGCCTTTGCTTTTAAAATTATTATAGGGAGGCGAAGAATGAAGCCAGCAATGAAAATTAAAACAGCAGTTGTTAATGAAATTGTTAATAACTTTAAAAATGCTAATTCAGCAGTTATTGTTGAATATCAAAAATTAACGGTTGCTGAATTTACAGAACTAAGAAGAATGCTTACAAAACAAGATGTAAACATTAAAGTATATAAAAATAACTTAGTAAGTTTGGCTGCTAAAGAGGCAGGATTTGCTGAATTAGACCAATTTTTAACAGGTCCTAATGCTTTTGCGTTTGGTACAGGTGAACAGATGGCTGCCGCAAAAACTTTAGCAAAATTTGCAAAAATACATCCAGCAATAAAATTAAAAGCTGGAATTTATGAGGGTAAAGTTTTAGATACAAAAGCAATTGTTGAAATTGCAGCATTACCAACAAAAGATGAATTATTATCAATGTTTGGAGCAAGTTTACTATACCCATTACGTATGTTTACAATAGCAGTTAAAGAAATTGCTAAAACAAAAACTGAATAATTAGTTATGTTATTCAAAGATTTTAAAGAAAAATCTTAATGAGGAGGAAAATATTATGGCATTATCAAAAGATGATATTATTAAAGCATTAGAAGAAATGAAATTATCGGAATTAAATGAATTAGTAAAAGGAATTGAAGATCATTTTGGTGTTGTAGCTGCAGCAGCAGTTGCTGCTGTTCCCGCAGAAGCAGGAGCAGCAGCTGGTCCTTCAGAGGTTAATATTGTGTTAACAGATACAGGACCAGGTAAAGTTGCAATTATTAAATTAGTTAAAGAAATTACTGGAAAAGAATTAATGGCAGCAAAAGCAATTGTTGATAAATTACCAGCAGTAATTAAAGAAAAAGTAAAGATAGAAGAAGCAGAAGAAATTAAAGGACAATTAGTAACTGCTGGAGCTTCAGTTGACCTTAAATAATTTAATTTTCTTTAAAAAAGCAAAATTAGCCCTTTGCTTTTTTTTTTTTTTTTTGTAAAATATTACTATGTAAAAATAAAGGAGTGGAAAAAATGTTAATAAATTTTTTATCCAATATCACTTTTAATAGATTTATTAACTTTATAAATAATATCTTTTCATCAATTTTTTTTTGAATTTTTATTTTTTTCATTATTAGCATTTTAATCCGCATTAGTTTTTTAAAAACAAAATCTATTAAAAATATTAATAACACCTTTACTAAATTTGCAATTATTAGTTTTATTTTTACTTTTATTAGCAATTTATCAATTTTGCTTGTTCTTAATATTTTTATTCAATTTTCTTTTGGATGAATAGAAAGATCAACAATTAATTTATTAAATTTTATTTTTTTATTATTTGCTATCTTTCTTAGCACAACAAAGAAAAGATATTTTAATTTCATTATTTTATTTAATAAATTAATTGCTATTTTCTTTTTAATTATTTTTGCTCCAGTTATTTTTAATTTTATTTTTAATGCATTTTTAAAAACAAAAAATAACTCATTTTATTTAATTTTATGAATGATTGGTTATGGAAGCTTAATTAGTACTATTGTAATTAATAATAGCGTAATGGAAGTAAAACAAATTTTTCGGAGATTATCGTTTGGTTTTATTTTGTTATTATTGTGTTTAATTTTAAATTTATATTTTATTGAAAATATAAATGATATTAAATTATCAACAATTTTTAAAAATATTTTTATAATTATTTTACTTTGAATTTATTTTTGAAATGTTGTTTTAATAAATAAAAATAATCCTAAAACACAAAATCATAAAAAAAACAATGATGATTTAAAATATTTTGTTTTAGCAATTAAAAATAATTGTTTGAGTATGGATAAGCCAATTAAATATACAACAATTTTTATTAATGGTTATAAGCAGGTAATGATAATTTAATGTTATCTGCTGACTTTTAAATTAATGATTTTTATAAAAATTTAATAAATATAAAAGGAGTGAAGGAAATGAAAAAATTACTTTCTATATTATGATCTACAACTTTAATGTCAGCAAGTATGTTAGGGGTAGTTTCTTGTGCAAAAGGAAAAAATAGTCAAAATAATAATTATTTTGATAGTGAACTTAATAAAATTGATCCAACAATTCGAAATTTAGTCAAATATACTAGTACAATTGCTAAAATTTTAATTGCTAGTCGTCATGAAAATATGAATATTTATGGGTTTCCAACATTACAGTATTTTTTAAACAATGTTGGAAGAAATTTAAAAGGAGTCTTTACTACTAAAAGCGGGAAAGAAATTAAGATTAAAGATTATGTTGAAGAATATAAAAAATTAAATAATCTTTATTATAATCCTTGAAAAGCAACAGATAATAATTATCAACCAGAGCGAAATACTTATAATTTAATGTCATCAATTGTTGCAATGACTGATTTTTCAAAGTGAAATACAGAAGCTAACCAAGGACATCCTAGCAATACAACAGATGCAACAGGGCGTTACACAGATTTTGTTGCAAATCCAAATTTAGCATGTGCTCAATATGATACTGGAGCTTTAGCAAATACATTGTCACAAAAATCAGAATCAGTTATTAATTATATTAACAGAACGGCTGGATGAAGTAATTATTATGATTCATCATCGGGTCCTTATGTATCAAATATTTTATATCATAATTCACTTTCAACACCACCAACAAAGTCAATATTGTCTTATAAAGATGGTGGTGAAGAAATTAAATTTGGGAAAACTGTGGCGAACCAGTCAAGTTCATTATATGATTTATTTGGTTTAAAATATTTTGATGAAGCAATCACTATGTTAGGCCAATTTGGGCCAGGATTAGAATTACCAGTTTTATATTCATTAGCACAATTATTACCATTTATTCAAAATAATCGTTCTGGTGAAAAAACTGCAGGAATTTTTTTGGCAGCACCGTTTTTTATTTTAAACCAAATAAAAAGTCAGTTTTTTGATAGCTCAGGTAATGTTAAATCAAATAGTCCATTATTAGAGATATTTAGTCGTGATACTATTGAAAAAACGGTTCTTAATGTTGAAAAAAAAAGTGATGGTGAAGTAGATAACCCTGATAAAACAATTCAAAATATGAAACTTTATGATATTTTTAACAGTCCAGTTGTGGCAAAATCTCTAACCGTGATTATGTCAGAGAAGAAACAATATTTAGATTTAACAAGTGATAAAAAAGAACATAAAAATGCCTTTTTAAAATGGTATTCTGTTCTAGGAAAATGATTTACAGAAGCTTTAGCAAAAGAAGGTTCAAATTTTGATGTTCAAAAATTTAATCGCATAATGTCAAACACAGTTTATGAGGGTCTTTTAAAATTCCAAGGCTTAATTGGGAATTTTGCTGAAGATAGTGTTGTAACTTTAATTCGAACATTATTGCAAATGTTAAACGCACCAAACTTTGATTTGTTTAATTTATTAAAAGGAATTGCAGGATTAGCAAATTGATTTTACAGTAATGATAGTGAAGGACATTATAATTTAAATATTGATAATGTTAAAACAATTGATGATGTTTATAATGAAGGACCGAATAAAAATGGCTTTAAAGAGGACTTAATTGCAGTTGATTCAAATAGTGAATATGCTAAGTTTATCTTAAATAGTTATGGTTTTGATGAACAAACAGGTCAATATAAACAAGGGTCATTATTTGATATCATTAATATTTGAGCGCATGGAGGAAATAATACTTATCCTGATCATGAATCAATGCATAAATTTATTACACAAATATTAGATTCGCAAAATGGTTATATTGGTGAATTAACAAGTCAAGTTAATAAAGTAATGGCAGAAGATTGATTTGATAATATCTTCTTAGATCGAAAATGATATATTACAGCATCAGGAACTGGTGTAGATGGTTCAAAATTAGGGGCAATTGTAACTGATGGTTTTGTAACAGGTGTTCGTTATCAATTAGATTACTATGGTCCAAAAGATGCTTCAACTAAATTAGAACGTCATAAAAAACCATTAGGATATACTGATCCCGCTTCAGGGAACTCTCCTTCATATGTTGAACAAGAAAAAGACCCAAAACAACGTCATAATATTGCACCAGAGGGCGAAACATGAAACAATCAAGATTGAGTTGATTATGATGGAATGGGTAATGAATATTTAACAAATAGTGACAAAATTAAATATAGTTATGTTGCTCAATTTAATAACCAAGCTCGTTTCTTGTATAATCCAGGGATTAAAGATGATTTAACAAAAAATTCATATTTATTAAGTGATTTTGTTTGATACTATAACAATACTCGTTATTATTAATAGTTAATTGAAAAAGAGGAGATCTAAAAAATGTTGCTGTTTTTACAAACATTAAAAAGTATGTTTAAGCAAAAAGCACAGTTAATTATTTTTATAATATTAGCTGCGCTTTTAACATTATTAACAACTTCTTCGTGAATTGTTAATACACGTTTATCTAATGCATATTCATTTATGGGGGAAGGAACTTTTGCTTATGATTATTTATTAAGATTTGACAGTAAAAAGAAAACAGGAAAAAATGTTGAAACAATTACTCCATGATATGCTTTTGGCAATGATTATCATTTGATTACTGATGTTAATGGGGAACAGTGGACATTGCCTTATGTTCATTTAGGTGAAGATGGCGCATTAAAAGCTTTGGATAATAATGTTGAAATAAAATTTACTTTTGATTCTAAAGCAAATAAAGTAAGTAATATTATTTTTACTGATCTTGATAAAAGTGCACCAATTTTTTTAAATAATGGTTTATATCGTTTCAATGTTAATAGTGAAGCTTTTCAAACTTCTGTAATTGGACAATTATATGATCAGAAAGGTTATCTTTTTAATCAAAATAATTTACCTTTGATTGAAGAATTTATGAGTAATTTTACGCATAGTGATATTTCACAAAATACAATAAATTTAATTATTGCATATTTAAATAAAAAATATTCAGGTATAACAGATGAAACAAAATTAAAAGATGCTGTTATTGATTTTGTTAATAATGGTATAACAAAATGAAAAAAAGATGTTAATTTAAGAGGAAGCGTAGATGAAATCCCTACTAAAGCTAGCATTGAAGATAAAATATTTGAGGAAAAATTAAATGGTGATTTAAGTTTTTTAGTAAAAGATACATCACAGCCTTTAACAAAAATTAGTCTTTATTATTCACCTACTATTAATAATAATCTTGATGTTGGTTATAATAATAATATTGAAAACGCTGTTTTTAGTGTTAATGATTTTTATAATCAAAATAATAAAAATAATAGTTTTCGGAATCAACCTTATTGGCCTTATGGTTTGACAAAAGCCTATTATGCATTAGTTGCTAAAGCTTCAAACTTTTCATTTCAGTTACGTGAACAATATGCATATTGAGATTTAACATCAAATTTAAAATATAAAATTATTAATTGAACACAATTATTATCGGATAATAAATTAAAATTTATTAAAAAATATGATTCTTTTGATCCAACTAATCCAATTAATGATGTGTATGTTGTTATTATGCCACAATTTGCGCGTAGTCAAAAATTAAAAGTAGGAGATCAACTTACAATTGGTGAAAATTCAAATTTCTTTGTTGGTGCTATTGGTGGAGATTCAGCTAATATTTATCCAACAATTTATGATACTGATGTTTTTCCAGATCCAAAAACAGATGGTATTATTTATGTTTCTGAAAAAGTTTATCGTAGTGAGTCTATTGCTGCTAACACTGATATTGAAGAAAATTCTACATTATATATTAATTATGTTGGTTTACCGGAAAATAAAGGTACAGCCTTTGAAAATTTCAAAAAATATTTAGCAGCTGATTTTTGAAGTTTAAATAATCCAAGTGATAAAAATGCCTTATTACAAAGCCGTGATGAAACAAAGTTAGTTTACTTACGTTATTCTTTGTTAGGAACTACAATTAAATTTTATCGTACGATTACAATTATTTTATGTCTTATTTTCTTAATTATTTTAATTTTTACATTAGTAATTTTAATTAAAAAAATTATTAATCAACAAAAAAATGCAAATGGAATTTTAAAAGCAAATGGTTATAATGGAATAACAATTGCTAGTTCCTATTTAGCTCATGCGATTGTAGTAACTGGAATTGGAGTTCCGGTTGGATGAATTATTGGTGTATTTTTACAATTACCTATTATGAGTGTTTTCAATAGTTATTTTGTTATTCCAGTTAACTTTTCATTTTCGTTAATTCCATTTGCAATTTGTTTTGGAATTATTGGTCTTGTTAGTAGTTTGTCAATTTTAGTAACAGCAATTCGGCAATTAATAATCAGCCCATTAGATTTATTAAATCCGAATAAAAATATTAAAACTTCAAAATTAGTTTATTCTATTAGTAATATTTTTCATTTTAAAAAATTTACAACAAAATTTCGTTTTGTGATGATGGCTGTTTCAATGAAAAAAATTGGTTGGTTTTTTTTAACATTTTTTGTTGCTAGTTTATCTTTAACATTAGCAACTTTAATTCCAACAGGAATCAATAAATTTAGTAAGGATTATTATGCCAATTTAAATTATGATAACGAGTATGAATATACAAACGTTATTGGGAATATTCCTTTTAGTCGCTATGAAATGTATGACTGAAATGGTTCTGGTCTTTCATCTGAGGCAGCATATCCCTTAATTAAAAATTCTTTAGTAAGTGATTATTTATATAATGGAGAATGGCTATCAACAAAAAATGATATTAATGCTAAAAATGCTCATTTATATACACAGAAATTAAATAATATGATTATTTTTAATTTTATGGTTGGAAAAGGAGCAAGTTTATCAATTGGTACTTTTTATGATATGTATAAACGTTATGGTGAAAATGTTGATATTCGAAATCAAATTGATACTTTATTATGTTCAACAATGCCACGTGCTTTTGGTAAATCACCAGTTCATCCAACAGACCCAAATATTATTGACCGTTGGACTTATTGTGCGCAATATGCGACAAGTGATATTATGCCAGGCAAAATTCGAGCAATGTGGTTAAAAGATGATTTGGCTAAATTACAATTTAATTTTACTTTTGGAACTTCAATTTATAATTCAAAAAATGAAGATGTTTATACCGGATATACAACAAATATATCAGATTCAAGTTTTATTCTTCCAACATATGGAATTAATATAAATAATAAAACAATTATTTTTCCAAATCAAACAATTAAAAAAATTTTAGATAATAGTAAAAATTTAAATATTAGGACAGATTTTATTCCAATGGTTGTAAATAAAGCCGCAGAAAGTAAATATAATTTATTGTTAGATAAAATAATTGAAACTACTACTAGTGTTCAGCAGTTACAATATTGTGATGATGCACTTCATTGTGCTGTTGACCAAGCAGCGTGGTCATATGAGTTACCAAGTGGTTGGTCTGATGACAATCTCAACCCGTTTACCCTTGATTTAACAAAATTAACAATTGGAAACAAAACACGTGTTGGTTTTGAAAATAAAAATGGTAAAGTTCAAGATTATTATAATATTAAAAATTTTGTTTTAAAATTACCAGTTGATGCTTTTAAACAAGGTGAATTTCAAAATTCAACGATTTCTGCAACAACAGGACGTCGGTTACCAGGCTTGTTAGACCTTAGTAGTCCTGCTGATCAGAGAGTGGTCACTAAAGAAGAAACTGAAGACGGTGATTATTATATTATTCATCCTTTAGATAATAAATTTGATAAAGAAATTAATGGCATAGGTGATTTAACAACCGGGTTTCCAACTAACTGATATCGAGAAGCATTACGCCAAGGATTATTAAAAATTGGGAAAATTACTAAAAATATTAAATATAAAGTTGTTGGGATTCAAAATTCATATGATGTTCCAAGAGCGTATGTAAATCAAATTATTGCTAATAAAATTCTTGGTTTTGATACAAGTTCTAGTGAACTATATGATAACAAAGATGATAATCCAATGTTATGATTTAATGGTAAGTTTAGTAAATATTATGATCAAGTTGATCAAACAACACGATTTAATCTTTCTTCCTCAGATGGTTCCTATTCAATGAATGATTTTATGAATGGTCAATTAACTAGTGGGGTTGGAGGAACAGATTATTTAATTATTAAATCGCAAGTTATTGAAAAACTTGCTTGAATTTCAAGTATCTTATCAATTATTTTTGTTGTTATTACAATTATAACTGCTATTATTATTGTATATATTATGACAGAATCATTTGTTAATTCTTTCTTAAAATTTATGGCTGTGATGAAAGCTTTAGGATATTCAAATCGTGAAATTAATAGTTTAACATTAGGAATATTTACTCCGTTTGCTTTTCTAGCATGGATTTTAGGTGTTGGGATAATGTGACTAATCTTATGACTAGGTGTTTATGGGTTTATTGCAATTGCTAAAGTAATTATTCCATTTGGTTTCCCATGAATTACGATTCCAATTACTTTTATTTTAATGGCAGGAATTTATTTAATAACATATTGAATTTCAACTTATAAAATTAATCATATGAGTATTCAAGAGCAAGTTAATGCAAACGAAGTATAAACCTAACAAAATAAAAAATCTAAGTAAACCTTAGATTTTTTATTTTCAAGTTATTTTTGAAGTTTTAGTTGTCATCTTGTTTTTTTTTTTTTTTTTAATATAATTGAATTTGAACCTATAAACCAAAAAAAGATAAAATGGAGAAAACAAAATTGCGAAAATTATTTTATTTAATGATATTTATTTTTCCTATTACTATAAGTTTTAGTTTGATTTCAATTAATATATGATGAAAAGAAACAAAAAATTTAGGTCTTTTATTAAAACCACAATCAATTATGACTAATAACAAATGAAGCTTAAATAGTCTTCGAGGTTACGATGATGGATTAATGCCATCGATTCGTAGTAATGTTATGTTGGGTTTACAAAATAACTTAGGATTAAATATTGTCAAAAATTTAAGAGTTGATATTTATTATGGTCATGTTGATGATAGTAATTTTTATAATGCAAAAACAATTAATTTTACTGATTTTACTAATACTAATTATATTTTTTGGTTTACTGTTGGAATTTTTGCAACAGAAAAAAGTGAATTTTATGGACATAGTTTTTTACAGTTTGATTATCGTCCAATTTGAAATTTTATTAACAATCAATTTATTAAATTTGATAATTCAAAAGGACAAATTGACAGTGAAGATAAACTTGTTGATAGTTGAAATAAACTATTAAGTAACCAAGTAATTCTTAATAATTTTAATAAACAATTTCAAAAAATGAGATTAGATATTTCAGCTGGGATGGAATTACAACCAGGACAAATGACATTAAATAAGGATATTAGTTTTTTTATAAAATTAAGTAATAAATTTATTTCTGAAAAAGATAATATGTTAACAATTAATAATGATTTATTTAAATATATTCCAGAACGATTGCAAGCATCATTATTTAAACTTCCTGGGGAAACTTTTACAATGAATACAGCAGCAACTATTAAGATTACAAGTAAAGATTTTAAAAATCATAATTTTGATTATGCTATTTTAAATAAAAATGTCACTTTAAATAATACCTTAGGTAGTTTATATGATGATATAAAATTATTTGTTATTAAGGCAATTGATACAATATACCATTATAATTTAGCAATGAGTGTTTTTGAATTACAATTTCGTAAAAATGGATATTTTGATCCTAATTTACTTGAAAAAGAAACAACATTAGATAAACTATATACCTTTTCTTCAGGCGGGAAGAAAAAGTATTGGGTATGATTAGAATTAATTAATGCAAAAGATACCTCACTAGATTTAAGCACTTTACCAGGTGTTCATTTAGGATTTATGGTTTAAGAGAGGAATAAACAAATGAAAAAAATATCGTTTAAAAATATGATTCAAATTTTATTAGTTGTTGTTTTAATTCCTCCTTTTGTGATGATGGTTGTTAGTTGTAGTCGTTTTGAAGGGAATTATCCTGGTGGTAGTGGCGGTCGTTATGATAACCAGTTTAATTTTCAGTATGGTTGTGGTAATAATCAAAATCCACAAGCAGATGATAATTCATATTTCCATACTTTTTTTGGTGATTCAAAATTTACTTATAGTGCTTATAATGAAAATAAAAACGGTGATCCATTTTTTTATGGAAATCGTAAAGATTTATTAAAGTGTACAAATGATCATCCACGCTTAACAGCATGAAGAAATCAACATCTTAATACACAGTTAATTTTATTAAATAAGGAAGATATTACTAAATATAATGATTTACAAGTATCAATTGTAAATGATAATAAAGACCCAGCAATTATTAGTGAGATTGTTTTTTTAACTTATATTAAAGCTTTTCCAAATGCAGCAAGTTCTAATCGTTATATTTACCCAGGAGTACAATATATGCCTGATACGCTAGGAGAAAATACATTGTCTGAATTAACATATGATGTTCAACCGCTTTGAATTAGTCTTTTTATTGGGTCACAAGCAAAGCCGGGAATTCAAAATTTTACGATAAAATTAAGTTTTCGTTTTAATGGTCAAATTAAAACTAGTATTGAACGTAAGTTTAGTATTGAAATTAAAAATTATCTTTTAAAAACTGATGATTCAAATAAACCAATGCATGAACGATTTGGTTTTAGTGCGACATCATTTCCTTCAAATGGTATGAAATATATTGATACTGGTGATAATTTAAGACAGAAAAGAGCAAGTGTAAAAGAACTTGATGACAAAATTGGTCCTTTTGATAATAATTTACCAAGTTATTTATCCCCAAAAATGCGGCCATATTTATTAGCACATTTACAAGCATTAAAAAAATCTAATACATTTTATTTATATGGTCCTGGATGAAATTATCAATTAATTCAATGAGTAGGAAAATTAAATAAATCATCAGAAGGATGAACTGATGAAGAATATGAAGATTATATTAAAAGTAGTGATTTAAATGTTGTCTTTAATGATCCAGATTGAGAATGAGAATTTGATTTTAATGCATTTGATGAATACTTAAAAGTTGCTGCTCAATTAGGATTTACGGAGTTTATGTTTTCAGCAATGGAACCAGGAGCCTTTACCTTTTTTTACCTTAAAAATGGAACTAAAAAAGGTCCTCAACGTACATTTAATGTTGAATTAGTAAAATCAAGCAATGGTATGCCTGGGAAAAACTTTGATGCTTATTTAAAAACAATTCATAGTAAATTTATTAAAGCATTATCAAATCACTGAAATTTAATTCGAAACAAACCAGAATACTTAACACCAAATGGCAAACAAATTACTTTATATGAATCGTTTGATGAATTAGCAGATAAAACTAATGAATTAACAATGAAAAATGTGGTTGAAAATGACCCTTATAATCTTATTAAATCTAGTATTTTTGCTGGTTGGCGTTTTCGCTATAATCCATTTGATGAAGATGATATTCAAAATATTTTTGTTAACAAATATGACCAAATGATTTTGCAATACCGTGAAATAGTCGAAAAATTTAATAATATTAATATTTATAAATTACGAAGTAATATTCTTCGTCGTAAAACATTTGGGAATGCAACTATGATTTATACTTCTTGAAATAATTTTCCAGCAGCATATATTCAATCTGATAATAGTGAACAAGTATGGGGACCTTTAATGGCTTATAAATTAGGAGCAAATGGTTATGTAAGATGGTCATATGATTTATATCGAGATGATTATTATGCTAAAAAAGAAATGAATGGTCAATTCGAATCGGGAGATGATAATTTAGTTTATGTTGGAAATATTCATGGTCCGCGTTATAGTGTTCGCTTTAAAAATTATATTGACGGAATGGAAATGGTCCATAAAATGATGATATTAATGGAAATATATCCAGACAAAAAATATGATTTAAATCGAGTCCTGAATGCAATTGGTTTTCCTGCTTCAACAACAAGGGATAATAAATATAAGTGATATCCAACTCAATTTACATTAGATGATGTTGTGTTTGAACAACCAAGTTTAAATTATGGAAAAACAATAGGAGAACAAGTTTATGAATTATTTATGTATGTTAATTCATTATAAAGGAGGATTATGAAAAAGTTATTAGAGTCATTATTAGTAGGAACTATCTTATTTGGAAATATTAGTCCACTTATTGCTTGTAAAACTACACAAGAAGAGAATCTTAATTTTGATTTAGCACAAATTAATGAAGCAGTATTTCAAAATTATTCATGAACAGTTGATCAAATGTTAGGTAGTGAACTTGACGGGTTTCAAACTTTGCGGAG
Organism: Spiroplasma endosymbiont of Seladonia tumulorum; assembly: GCF_964020235.1. Lineage (NCBI taxonomy): Bacteria > Bacillati > Mycoplasmatota > Mollicutes > Entomoplasmatales > Spiroplasmataceae > Spiroplasma > Spiroplasma endosymbiont of Seladonia tumulorum. Next base: position 1,123,497 of record NZ_OZ026545.1, read on the forward strand.
TACTATTTTTAAAATTATTCAAATTAATTTTGAAGAAATTGATCTTTTTAAAATTAATGTTGATATTTATTATGGCTATCATACGACACCTAATTCAAATTATTTAATTGACTTTAGTGCTGTACGAAACTTATTACCAATTACTTATTTTTCAATTCATATTACACCAAATAATTATGGTCATTACCAAAATGAAAAATGAATTACAATTAATACTAATGTTGATTTAACTGAATTAAATATTTTAAAAAATAGTGTCTTATTTTATTCTGATAATCCATTGCCATTTGATAATGCTAAATTAATAGCAGGATTTGTACAAAATATTAATAATATTTTTCAAACGGAAGAAGGATACGAGGAGATTGTAGCATATTATAAAAGCAAAAAAATGTGAAATGACAATAATCCCTTACCAGTTGGATTCTTTAACTTGGAAATTAATGTTAAAAAAGATAGTAGTAACTTTGTTAAATTTGATGCATCAAGAGCAATGTTAATATTTAATTCCACAGTTGTTGAAAGTAATTATAAGGTAATCCTAGAAAGTAAAGGATTTAGTTTTTATAAAAAACCAGAGTTCTTATCATTTTGAAATGTTTCGATTGACAGTAATGATTTTAATGCTAAAGACTGAAGAAATATTGATTGGAAACCTATTGCTAACAAAACATATGCTGGAACAACAACTATTGCGGAAGTTGTTAATGATGTAACTGATTATTTAATTAAGTGATCAGCACATGTTCATAATTCACATTTTATGCAAGCAACTGATGTAAATGTTGTTTTGAAAAAAGGTGCACAGCCGAATGACTTAGATTTGTGGTCACCAACAACTCAACTAAAAAATTTATGAAAGAGTGCTGACCATGGGGGATTACCATATGTTTTTGCCTGATTTAAAAGTAGCAATAAAAATTATCTTAAAATTAATCATACAGCCGGAACTGTTGGTACACATGTTTCTTTTAAAATTATTTAAGGAAGGAGAAAAGTATGACAGATTTAGTATCTTTAAAATATTTTATTGTTTTAAATATTTTTTTCTTTTTGGTAGTAGTTGAGAAGGAATTTATTTATTAAAACATTTTAAAAATAAAAAAAATAGTGAAAGTTGAATCGCTAGCAAATTATTTTATTTTTTATTAGTTGTTATTAATATTGGTTTAATTCTGAATGTATTACAACTGTTTTTATTATTTTTAACATCAGATTTTACTTTTAGCAATAATTATTTGCCAGAATAAAGATTATTGTCACGAAAGATTTTTTATGCTATTACAACAGCTATTAGTATTTTTATTTTTATTTTATTCTTTATAATAACTTATTTATATCAATGAAAAACAATTATTTATTTTAATCACCAAACATTAAAAAGTATTTTTAGTGAATATGACTTGAATGATAACTAAGTTAAAGTGTCTATTTTTAACAATATTAGTTTGTTTCAGTTTCTAGATAAATATTTAATTTGTAAAACAAATAGTAAATTTTATAATAAAATTATAACTTTTTTAATTGTAAAATTCAAGAAAATAATGATAATTTACAAATTTTACAAATGAGAATATTACGATTGAAATATTATTCACCCAAAAAATTAGTTTTTTTAACAAAAAAATTAGATTTTCAAAAGTTCTGAACGTGGTTAGTGTTTGAAAAGAATCTTAAGATTACTTTAATTGTTGTTACAACCGTTCAAATTCTTTTGACTTTTTATATTTTTTTATCTGGTATTTTTCAATGAAACATCAAAGAATGGATTGTTTATAATTATAATGGAACAAATTATTCGTTAAACCCGAATAACATTATTTATATTTTGAGTATCCTTACTATTGTTTGCTTTATAATTGAGTTTTTGTTGGAAAGTGTTATTTGCTTAATAAATTGGATTAATAAAAATGATAGTGCAATTACAGTCAATTTTTTAAAATTTATCATGTTAATTACTAGTCTTGGGTTATTTAGTTTTTTTTAGTAGTTTAAATTATTATGTTGAATATTTAAATTTAAAAAATAATAATTTAATTACAAATCCTAGGTTAATTGTTGAGCGATTATTATTTTGATTACAAAAAGATTATATTCTAGGTATAGGACTTTTCTTATTATTTACCTTATTTTTAGTAGTTTTAGTTTAATCATGGATTACTATACTTTAATTCGAATTACTTTAGGTACAAAAAATGGAAAAGAAATTAGCCATGAATATCATTTTAAGCAATTATTTCAAAAAAATGTACTAAATAGTTATTATTTACTATTTAATAATTTAAGAGTATAATTACTATATGGGGATGTTCCGGTTTCGACAGGAATGATCTACTAATATTGGCAGTAGTTTAGCAGACTATAATGCTACTAGGTTTGAAGAAACGCAAACAAAAAACAAAAAGAAGACAAAATTGAAATGCCAGCTTTTATGATGAACAATCAATTAGCAGGATCAATGTTAGCAGTTTAATTCCTCGCTGTTAGAGGATTGCTAGCCGTAATAGTAGTTAATTGTAGATTATTAACTATTATCGTATCTCAAGTCTTAATCTAATAGAAATTCTAATTGATAATGTTAGAATTTTGAAAGTCTTATTATCTAGTTATTTAATTAGTTGTCTAATCCTATTATTAAATAATGAAAAAAAGATGATTAGACTAAACTGTAGAAGATATTAGAATGTTATTTGTGGACGCGGGTTCAATTCCCGCCATCTCCACCATTTTTTTATTAAAAATAAGGTAGAAATTAAAAGAAACTTGTTTTGTCATAAATAAATTATTAGATTCAAGAAATTATTTATGAGAATTTTAGTTTCTTTTTTAAGTTCAAAAATATTTTTAAAAGGAATGATATAATAAAAAAAGTACAAGGTTTGTTAAAAGAGGTGGAAGTAAGTGAGTAATATTTTAAATATTATTTTTGTATATTTATTATTTATAATTATTTTTTCTATCATTTATATTTTTACATGAGGTTTAGTGCGTAATTCTTTTGTTCGTTTTTCAATTTATTATCAAGTTTTTATTGGTGGTGTTTTTGCAATTTTAGTTATTATTGCACAAGGATTAATCCCATTTTTTGTGTCACCAAAAACTGGCGAAACCAATACAATGATTGTTATTAATATTTTTCTGCCAATAATAGTTTGTTGAATGATAGTGTTTTTTTTTTTTTTTGCTTTGCCACAATTTTATATACGATTATTATTTTTACTTTTCTTTTTGCAATTTTACCATTTTTAAATAATAATTATTTTTTACCTTTGACAGGTACTCCTAATATTATTATGATTTCAGTACTTTATGTTTTAACCCTTCTAATTGTTTTTGTGAGTTGGTATTTTAAATGAACAAAATGAACTAGATGGTCTTTATTGACATTAACAGGATTCATTACGGCTTCAATTATTGTTTTAGCACAATCAAAAAAATGGCTATGTCAGAAAACTTTGTAAGTGAATTATATGTTTTAGTGTGAATTGCAATGACTTATTTTGCTTATAGTATTTGTGGTATTATTGAATTAATTTATGTTCATGCGATAAAATTACAAAATATTATTGAATATGGACGCAATAGTTATGTTTGTGAGGCTTTAGCACATGATGCTATTTATAATTTAATTCATAAGAATAAGATTCGTCGTGGAATTTATTTTACTTTTATGATTAATAATATTGAAAAACTAGACAAATTTCTAAATAGTAATGTTAAAAATAAAATTATTGATCTTATTTCTCATCAAGTTTTTACACTATGAAAAGAACAAAATGTTTTATTTTTTAAAGCAAGTTTAAATCATTTTGGAATTTTTCTTCCCCTTGATCAAATTGAAAAACCTGATATTAGTAGTATCTTATTGCATAATAAAAGTAAGTTACGACCAGAAACTGATTTGTTAAAACAATTTGAAATTTTATTGCGACAAGTTAATACGACTTTTATTTTAAAAAATTATAAAATAATTGTTAAATTACAAGGATATGCTTCATTATATGGTTTACAATCAAATAATTTAAATAAGTTAAAAGAATATAATATTGCAATAGCAGATAATCGGTTAAATCTTGAATATTCAAATCAAATTATTTTTATTGATCCTGAAAATATTAAAGAATTGTCAAACCAAAAACGTAGTATTTTAGCTTTAAATGAACATATTCAGTTAGAAAAAATTGTTAGTTTATATTCTCCAATTATAAATGTAAATGATGGCCTTACATTAGCATATCATTATAGTAGTAATTTAGTTGATGGGGTTGATAGTGATTTAATATTTGGAAAAGATAATAATACTTTTTTGGGAATTGTACATGAAACAATGCTGGCTCGTTTTAATGCGGCATTAAATATTAAGAATTTTCATAAATTAGATAATTATTTAGAACAAAAATTATTCTTTACTTATCCAGCTAGTTTTATTAGTAGTGACCAGTTTAATTTAAAAAAATTTGCAACAAAATTAATTGAATTAAAAATAAAACCTGGTAATTTAATTTTAACTTTTGATTTAATGGAAACTGGATTTGATCCTGAAAAGTTTAAAAAAAATTTAAATACAATTAAAAATATTGGTATTGAAGTTGCTGTTAAAAATTTTGGAGCAATTGATACGGAATTAAATAGTTTGTACTATTATGAACCTAATTATGCTGTTTTTTCTCCAACAATTATTCGTGAAATGTTTATTCATTTGCATTATCAAAATTTAATTAAAGAATATATTATTTTAGCAGAAAAACTTGATATTATTTTAATTGCACCACAAGTTAATAGTTATTTAGGATATAGTAAATTAAAAGAACTAAAAATTAATTATATGTTTGGTTCATTATTTGGAACTTATGATGAACCACAAAATGAAATTGGTAATGAAATAAAAATAGCTTTATTAAAAAACAGTCGGAAAGGATTTAAAGATGAGACTAAGAAATAAACCTTGAGCAACAGAATATATTATGGAGAATCCTACCTTTGCAATTCAAAATCCAGAATATTATAAGGGGCAATGGGGAAAAATAATTTTTAAAAATAATAATCCCTTAAATATTGAAATTGGTTCTGGGAAAGGGGATTTTATTATAGCATTAGCAAAAAAATATACAAATCAAAATTTTTTAGCAATTGAACGTTATCCATCAGTTTTAGTTTTAGCTTTAAAAAAATAATTGCTGAAAATTTATCTAATTTAAAAATAATTGTTTTTGATGCTATTTTTTACTAGAAATTTTTGCACCTAAAGAAATTAATAAAATATATTTAAATTTCTCTGATCCTTGACCAAAAGTGCGACATGAAAAACGTTGGCTAACAAATAAAATATATTTAGATTTTTATCAAATTATTTTACAAGATAATGGTGAAATTCATTTTAAAACAGATAATGATCAATTATTTACTTATTCATTAGAATCATTAAAAAAAAATAATTGAAAAATTGTTGATTATACAACAAATTTATATCAGAGTCAGTATGTGGAAAATAATGTTCCAACTGAATATGAACGACGCTTTGTTAAACTTGGAAAAAATATTAATTATTTATATGCTCGGAAATAATTATATTAATTTTATTATTGCTGGCTCATAAAAGGAAAGTATGGATTTGTTCATTAGGTAACGAAAATTGATAGCTAATAGGTTCCGTAAAATTTTTATTAATTATTAAATTTTGATAATGATATGTTAAATATTCATCAACTAATTTAATTTTATTAATTGGGAATTTAATAATAATATCTTTTGTTTCAAAAAAAGGAATTAATTCCGCTTTTTTTAGGTTTGTTTTAACACTATTAGCATAAGCTCGAATTAATCCGCCAGCTCCTAATTTAATTCCCCAAAAATAACGAATAACTAAACAAACAACATTAGTCAAATTATGATGAAGTAAAATTTCTAAAATTGGTTTGCCAGCAGTATTAGTTGGTTCGCCATTATCACTTTTTCGAATAATATTTTGATTTTTCCCAATAATGTAGGCGTAACAGTTATGAGCAGCGTTTGGCTGTTGATTTGTTTTAATAAATTCAAGTGCATCATGTTCGGAAGTAACTTTTTGCAATAAACAAAGGAAGCGTGATTTTTTAATATTTATTTCATTAATAATTAATTTAGTTTCTTTTAGTTCTTGCAAGTTTTTCACCTTCCCTTTTATCTTTATTTTATCTTCATTATATTATCTTTTTTTCCTTTTTTTGATATAATTATTTTGCAAAAAACCGAAATTAATAATTTACTATAATAAGAGGCAATAGGAGAAATGGGAATGTGAATAAAATACGCAGTTGGTTGAGGAGAGTTCTTTGATAATGAAATTAAAAAGCCGTATTTTAAACAATTGTTAAAGAATATTGATAATGAATATCAAAATAAACTTTGTTACCCTGCAAAAACAGATATTTTTCGTTTATTTACATTAATTGAGCCTAATGATATTAAAGTTGTTATTATTGGACAAGATCCATATCATGGTCCAGGCCAAGCAAATGGTTTAGCTTTTAGTGTTAATGATGGTATTAAAACTCCGCCAAGTTTAGTCAATATTTTTTATGAATTAAAAAAAGACTTAGGTGTTGATCATTATGCTAGTGGTAATTTAGACCATTGAGCTAAAAAAGGTGTTTTTCTTTATAATACAATTGGAAGTGTTGTTGCCAAAACGCCTTTAAGTCATAAGGATATTGGTTGAACTAATTTTAGTCAAAATTTGATTATTTATTTAAATGAGATTCGTAATGATATTGTATATGTTTTATGAGGCAATTATGCAAAACAGTATGGTGAATATATTTTGAATAAAAGTAATATTATTAAGGGAGCACACCCATCACCTTTTAGTTACAATTTATTTAAGGATCAACAATTTTTTGCAAAAATTAACGATTTACTTTTAAAAAATAAAAAAAACATAATTGATTGAAAAATGTAATGTATAATTGATATATGTAAAATATTGACAGGACAAGAGGATTTATTTTATTAATATAGATTGTGGGGATATTATGGGTCTACTAACATCATTTAGTGATATATCAAAAATCTTATATAGTAATAAAATGGCATATATTGCTAGTGGTGTTATTGGTGCTCTTTTTATTATTTATTGTATTTATAATGGTTTATATTATTTAATTAATCCTAAACGTTATCATGGTATTCGTTTTACAACGAAAAATATTGCGTATATTACAATGTTGTCAGCAGTTTCTGCAACAGTTACTATTATTATTTCAATAACAGTACCAATTACGGTTTTTCCTCCTGTGCGGATTGCTTTTGAAGGTTTAATGGTTAAAATTAGTGGATTTATTTTTGGACCAATTGTTGGACTTTTATCGGGGGTTGTTACTGATTTAATTGTTATGTTATTTGTTCCTTCTTATCTCCATGTTGCTTATATTATTGTAATTGCTTCATATGGATTTTTGTCAGGTTGTGTATCTTCAATTAATCGTGCCGTTGGTAAGCATAAATGAGTTTTATTTATGTTAACAAATATTTTTATTTTAATTTTTGGAACTTTTGCTGGAGTAATGACATGATATTCACCATTTGAAACCATTACATTATTTGCTGGATTGGAAGTTAGCAAAATTGTTTTAAGTTATATTATTGGTTTTGGCACAGGGGGAACTATTATTATTATATGAATTATTATGTTTGTTTATCGTCATTTTGATAAAACAAAAAAACTTTATTGAGATTTAGTTGCTATTATTATGCTTGCTGTTGTTAATGAATATTGAGTCACCACCTTGATATCCGCCTGGGGGGATATCGTCTTTTTAACGGTGTCACAGAATAAAAATGGTGGAACAGATGGTTATGGGGTAACTATGATTACGCGATTAGCAATGGCACCAATGAAAGTATTATTTAATTCGGCAATTATTTATATTACATATCGGGCTGTTTCCCCATTAATTCATAAAGATACTAATGCAAATTTACAATATTAAAATCTTGAAAAAATAACTTTTATTGAAGTTATTTTTATTTATCTCTATATAATGATATTAGAAGTTATAGAATGGAGATGAAAATAATGAAAGTGAATTCACAAATTAAAAAATTGATTGATTTGGAATTAAAACGTCAACAAAATCATGTTGAATTGATTGCGTCAGAAAATTATGTTAGTGAGGCAATTTTAGCTATTACAGGCTCAATTTTAACTAATAAGTATGCTGAAGGATATCCATTTCACCGATATTATGGAGGATGTGAATATGTTGATCAAGTTGAACAATTAGCAATTGATAAGGTTAAGGAGTTATTTCAAGCTGAACATGCTAATGTTCAACCACATTCAGGTAGTCAAGCAAATACTGCTGCTTATTATGCTTTGCTACAACCACGTGATACTATTTTAGCAATGGATTTAGCAGCAGGTGGTCACTTAACCCATGGTCATAATGTTAATTTTTCTGGTCGATTATATAATTTTCGTAGTTATCAAGTTGATTCTACAACCGAAATGTTAGATTATAATGCAATTGAAAAAATTGCAATTGAAGTAAAACCAAAATTAATTGTTGCTGGAGCCAGTGCCTATTCACGTGAGATTGATTTTAAAAAGTTCCGTGCAATTGCTGATAAAGTTAAAGCCTTATTAATGGTAGATATGGCTCATATTGCAGGAATAATTGCCGCTGGTTTACATCAATCCCCAATTCCATATGCTGATGTTGTTACTTCGACAACACATAAAACATTGCGTGGACCTCGTGGGGGTTTAATTTTATCAAAGCAAAAATGAGCAAAAAAAATTAATAGTGCTGTTTTCCCAGGTAATCAAGGTGGACCATTAGAACATGTTATTGCCGCAAAGGCACAATGTTTTTTAGAGGCATTGGAACCAGATTTTAAAACATATCAAGCAGAAATTATTAATAATGCAAAAGTCCTAGCAGAAACATTAAAAGCAAATAATCTGCGTTTAGTAGCTGATGGAACAGATAACCACTTATTAATGGTTGATGTTAAAAGTAGTTTAGGAATTTCGGGACAAATGGCGGAAGAAATTCTACAAAAAATTGGTATTATTTGCAACAAAAATATGATTCCATTTGATAAAGAATCATCAATGGTTACTAGTGGGATTCGGTTAGGAACAGCAGCTATGACAACACGTGGTTTTGAGAGCAAAGAATTTAAACAAATTGGAGAAATAATTTATAATGTTTTAAAAGAACCAACTGAAAATAATATTGTTAAATATCAAGAAGAAGTAAAAAACTTATTAAGTGATTTTCCAATTTACTCAACTTGAAAATTACAAGAGTAATTAAATTTAGAAATAACAAGTTAAAATATTGATTATCCTATTATTTTTAGTTATAATATTATTGCTTTATACATTAGACCCTGGTACGGAATGATGTGAGGAGGCAGTGACATGAGACAAACAACTATCTTAAATTCAACTAAAGTTGAAAAAAAATGATATGTGATTGATGCTCAAGGTCTAGTTTTAGGACGTTTAGCAAGTAAAGTTGCAATGATCTTAAGAGGAAAAAATAAACCATCTTATACTCCACATGTTGATTGTGGTGATAATGTTATTATTCTTAATGCTGATAAAATTAATTTATCAGGAAATAAATTAAAGGGTAAAATGTATTATCATCATTCACAACATCCCGGGGGATTAAAACAAACAACAGCAAAGGATATGTTAGAAAAAAAACCAATTTATCCTGTTGAACACGCAATTAAAGGAATGTTACCAAAAAATAAATTAGGAAGTAAATTATTCCGTAATTTATTTCTTTATGCTGGTAATGAACATCCACATGAAGCACAACAACCAATTAAATTAGAATTAACTAATAAATAAAAGGAGAAAATATGGCAAAAAAACAAGAAGTTATATATCGTGGTACAGGAAGAAGAAAATCTTCTATTGCCCAAGTTGTATTGACTCCTGGTAAAGGGAATGTTGTTGTGAATGGGAAACCAGCATTAGAGTTTTTCCCATATGCAACATTAGTGCAAGATTTGGAACAACCTTTAGAGATTACTGGTTCAAAATCAGAATTTGATATTCGTGTTAGAGTATCTGGTGGTGGTTTTACCGGACAAGCTGGCGCAACAAGATTAGGAATTGCAAGAGCCCTAGTTGAAGCGTCACAAGATTATAAAACTTTATTGAGACATGCTGGCATGCTAACTCGTGATGCTCGTATTAAAGAACGAAAAAAATATGGGTTACATGGGGCTAGAAGAGCACCGCAATATTCAAAAAGATAGATTTCAAAAAAGTACATTTTGCTTTGCAATGTACTTTTTTAATTTGTTTAGTTTAATTTGTTATCTAATATAAGTTTAGTATAATTATTATGTAGATAAGAGGGTGAACAAATGACATTGACAGAATTTACAATTCAGGGTGATAAATATAATAATAAGAATTTATTGTTAAATTTGTATTTTTTAACAAATCCAAAAAGTAAATTTACTGATGATGATGTTAAAAACCTTCGGTTAAAAAACATTACAACAGCTCAAGGCCTAGATACTTTTTTAAAGCATAATATTTGTATTGCTGATTTTTTTGTTTGTTTAATTAATGATCAGGCAAAAATTAAAAAAGATAAAAAAGGATCAGAAAAGAAGCTTTATGATATTTTAATTCGTTTTAAATCAATTACTTTGCTAGATCAAATGTTCGATTCAAACTTATCATTAACAATCTTAGGCGATATTAATCCGGAAATTGGCATTGTTAATGTTAAAAATATTTTTTAACAGCAATGGAAAAGAGAAAACAAGAATTTAAAACGTTAGCTACTGGAGTAGTGCTTGAAATTGCTGATAATTTTCGGATTGATGAAGCAAAATTACGAACTATTTTTGATTCAAATGTTATGGCAAATATGAAATTTTTAACTTCATCTTTTGCTGAAGAAAAAGAACGATGGTTACAATATTTACGCTTTCAAGAACAAAACTTAGAATATAAGCGTAATAATTCTTGTTTATATTTAAACCGGAAATTAACAGAATATATTAAAATTCCAAAAACAGTTCCAATCGGTGAAAAATTTCATGATGTAAGATTTTTATCCCATAATTTTTGATATGTTGATAAAAAAACTTTTACTAATAAAAATTTAACAATTAGTCATTTATTTGAAGAAATAATTATTGTAGAATTAGAACTATTGTTGGATAATTTAGATAAATATTTAATATAAAAGAAATTAAACAATTTAAGTCTTGCTAATTTACAAATTAATCGTACATATCAAAAAGATGTTCCATTAACACTATTTTCTTTTAATTTTAGTAAAAGTTATGTTCAAGATGGAGCAGATATTTATGATTTAGGGATTAATATTTTTGAAACAAAAATGCAACAAAAAGATATCTATGATTTTAAAAAAAAAATTAATCAAAATATATATGCTTGAAAATAATATTATGCAAGAAAGTGATATTGACCATGAAACAATTAAAGTAACTATTAATCAATTAGAGCAGTATCAAATTGTTAATTGCTTTTATGAAATAAAAAATGAGGATGAAATATCATTTAATGAATTAAATAAAATGATACCTTCTTATGGTTATTTAACTTATATTGGAAAAGGGGACTCAACTTTACTTCGACGTAGTAATGTTATTTTAGATAAAATTAGCAAAAATGATGTTGCAAATCCTTATTTAATTAATTATATCTTTAATATTGAAGATATTAAATTAAAGACACAATCTAACTTAATTATGGAAAAACAATTAATTTTTGCTTCAAATAATTTAAATGGAAATCAGCAGAAAGCAATAACAAAAGCCTTAAACTCACAAGATATTTTTTTACTGCAAGGTCCACCAGGGACAGGGAAAACTGAATTTATTGCTGAATTAGTTTATCAATATGCTAAATTAGGAAAGAAAGTTTTAATTTCTTCGCAAAATCATACTGCAATTGACAATGTTTTAACAAGATTATTTAAAACACCTTTATTGATTCCTTTACGCTTAACAAGTGATGAAGTTCGTAAAAAAGTCGTTTTAATGATTTTGATCCAGATAAATTAATTTTTAATAATTATCGTTTTATTTTTGCTCATTTATCACGACAATATTTAACAAAATTAGATGGAATTGGAAGTGATTATGAAAATCAAAAATATGAACTACAAAAATTAAAAGCAAATGCTAAAATGTTAGAAAAAGAAATTAATGATTACAATCATTATACTCAAAAGTTAAATACATTAGTTACTGAGCGAGAAACAATCATTAATCAAAAATTGCAATATTTAGATGATAATCGAAAATTAACAATTGATATTAATAATATTCGTAATCTATTAGATTTCTTAGTTAATATTAATTGAGCTGGAATAGTTACTTCAACTCCGGATCTTGTCCGATTATTTAATAAACATTTTTGGGAGTTGTTGCAAAAAAATTGGATTTCAAATTGATGATTCATATTCATTAACAGAAACATACAAAAAACTATTAACAATTACTACTGATAATAGGTTGTTAAAGGATAAGGAGATAGAATTAGCAACATTAAAACAAGTTAGTCAAGACTTACGTGATGATGATTGAATGAAACAATTAACTGCTGTTCAAAATGAAATTAATGGTGAAGATTTATTTCATTTGTTAGAAAAGTACAAGTTAAATATTAATAAAAATAATATTTTTAATGCTGATACGACATTTACTTCAATTTGCACTAATAAGAGGCAAGAAATCTACTATAATAATAATCAAATTAACAATTTATTGATTGAGGCTTATGAAGAAAAAGAAGTTATATTGTAGAGTGCACCCATTTTAGTAAGTACTAATAAAAAGTATTTACTTTTTTTTAATTATATCTTTTTCTTTACGATTTGAATATCATGTATTTCATTTTATAACATCTTGTATATATTCTTCATGTGAATTATATATTTTATTATGGATTGTAGCTTTCTTAAGTAATGAATGAAAACTTTCTATAACAATATTATCTGCACAGTGGTAATTTTTTCCCATTGAAATTGTAATACCGTTAGATAAACATTTATCGTGATAAATAGTGGATGTATATTGATATCCGTGATCTGAGTGAATTATTATTCCATTCAGATCTTTTTTTATTAATTTTATTTTATTAATTGCATCATTTAAATTATCCATTACTAATTTATTGTCATTATATTTAGATCACTTTACATCAACTATTTCTTTAGTATATCCATCAATAATTGTTGATTGATAATATCTTTCTCCTTTTCAAATTAAATATGTTACATCAGTATATAGTACTGAAAACCTTGTTTTTATATCATTGAATTTACGATTAATTAAATCAGGATATTGCAATAAGCTTTTTTCTTTATTCTGTTTATATTTCATTTTTCTTCTCATTTTTCTTACATATTCAGGTTGTATTTGATTATCACGCATAATTCTTAAAACTTTTTTTGAATTATATTTTATACCATAATCTTCCTTTAAATATTTAATAATTCTTCGATAACCAAATTGTTTTAAATTTTCTTCATAGACTTTTACAATATCATTTATTGCTTTTTTATCTTTTTTGCTACTGTCATAATTTTTATATTTATCTTACTAACTACGTTTTAACCCTGTTACTTCTAGTAATAATTTTATTGAATATTCACAAAAATTTTGTTTAATAAAAGAGACAATTCTTAGTTTGCTTAATTGTAAAAGTCATGGAGCTTTTTTAATAATTCATACCTTGTTTTATAATATTCTAAATTTCTTTTGGCAAAAGAAATTTTAGGTCCTTTAGGATTGTTTAATTTTCCTTTTTTATGATTTGCTCATCAAGATTCTACTGTATTTGCATTTATATTATATTGTTTTGCTACTATTCAACAACTTTTTTGTTTAATTTCCTCAATGATTTTTGTTTTAAATTCTGATGTATATTTGTTATATTTTTGTCCTTTTTTTGCCATATAAAAATGCACCCCCTATAAAAATTTAGCAAAATCTTTTTTTATTTTACTTACTTTTTTGGGTGCACTCTATTTTACAGCGGATCCAAGTGTAAAAGTTATGTATCCTTGTTTTTCTCAAACAGAATATAAAACTTTGTCTTCTTTTTCATTTTCATATGCTCTTTCTCGGGGAATAAAAAATGTGGCAAAATAAAAAACTCACCAGTTTTTTTGGGTATTAAAAATACAACAGCAGTTAAGTCCATTGTTTGTGATAAATCAATACCAACAGTACAATATTTATTTTTTAAATAATCTTCTAAATTAACATTTTTATTATTTTTTTCTTGTAAAGATCCAAAATTAAATAATGAAGTTTCTTGCAAAAAAGCAATATTACAATGACGAGTTAAAAAACTAGGTTGTTGTAATGGTTGGTTAATTGCTGTTTCCAATTCTTTTTTTAACTTTTCAATATTTTTAGAAATACCAAGATTTGGATTTGCTTTATATAGATTTTTAAATTTTTTTTATTCATTAAAATTATCTAATTCATATATTCAAGGTAAAAAATTATCGTTTTGATAAATATTATTTAATACTTTTTCAGCATATTCATATCTCTCATCATAAATACTCTCACGAGTACTTCCACTTGTTGTAATTAAAAGCATTAATGTATTTTTTCTTTTTAATGTTGCTGATTTAATAACATCATATAAGTCTCTTTTTTCATAGCCGCAAATTCATCTAAAATTACTACATATGGATTTAAACCATCTAATGTTTTATCTTCTGATGCTAATGGTTGAAAATGTGATCAATCTCTTAAAAATTCTATTTTATCCCTTGTTATTTTTAATTTACTATTTAATCATTCTTCTTGTCTAATCATACTTTTAACTTCATCAAAAATAATTTTTGCTTGTTCTTTTTTTTGTTGCAACTGTATATATACTTGCTATTTTTTCGTTATCTAATAACAAACATTTTAAAGCAATAGCAGATGCTAGGGTTGATTTACCATTCCCTCTACCAACAACCAATAATGCTTCTTTAAATCTACGAATATTAGTTTCTTTTTCGTAAAAACCAAATAATGCTTCTATAAATGCTTTTTGTCATAATTCTAATTTAAAATTTTGTCCTGCATATTCACCAGTTGAAAGATGACAAAATCTTTCTATAAAAATTATTGCACCACTTGCTTGTTTTTTATTAAAATAAAACCTTTTACTATTTTTTAATTCATTAACTAAATTAGATACTATTTTTTTAATTTTCAAACAAACAATATCTTCGTTTTTTTTTTTTTTTTAATTCATTCATTATATAATTCTAAATTAGTTTTATTATTTATCGTTTTTTCAATCATAAATTATTTTTCTTCTAATTGTAGAATTTCATCTAATAGATTATTGTTTGTTTGTAATATAGGCGATACTTCAATTTTTTCATTACTTTCTTTTATTCATTTTTCAATAATTATATAGTGACTTTTATAATTTTTTAACATTGCATTATATTCTGGCAAAATTGGATTTTTTTCTTGTCTTTTATTCCCGCGAATATTTTCAACATCAATATAATAATTATCTAATTGACGAATTTTTTTATTCATATCATAAATTAATCATTCAATTTTACAAAATGTTTTAAGGAAATTAATTTTTGACTTATCTAAATCAACATTATTATTAATTAATATTTTTTTATAATCTTTAAAAAGATTATTTATTTCTTTTTCACCTTTTAAATTTAGTTCATTTTTGCTTAAAATTGCTTTATTTTTATTCATTTTCGGGTTATTTTTATTCATTTTTAAGCTATTTTTTACCAATTTTTTATTGTTTTTTTTGCTTTCCATTAATAAAACCCCTTATTTTTAAATGTTTTTTTATTATTTTACATAATTTATTTCATCACACCATAAAATTTTTGCTTTTTGTGTGCACGTGCCCCCAGCCCTCGGTAGCCCAAAATACCTTTAAAATAAGGTACAATAGGGGGTAAAATATAATTTAATTTATATAATCACTTAATTATTTGATATTAAATCGATGACATAATACCGTCATTAAAATAAAAAGTAAAGTAATTTTAATATAGTTATTGACATTCTTTTTTTCTAAATTTAAAATAATGTTTGTATATTTATTAAATTATTTTTTTTCATATTTGTTGTATCCTAAATAAAAACCATTATCTCAATAATTAGGATTATCAATATTTTCTAAATCTTCTAGTAATTTTTTTAATTCTTCTGATGTTAATTCTTTTTGTTGGATTTTAGTATTTTCATAATGATTGTTATATTCATTTAATAAATCATTATTAGCATCATTTTTGCTTTGCAAATTAAAATGCTTTTTGTTTTCTTGCTTTAATTTTTCAAAAGATAAAATTAAATTTTTTCCCACAATATTACCACTTTTATTAGTAACGCTACTATGTACTATATATTTTTTATTTTCATCAATTTTTAAACTAAAATAATTTTGATAACTTGATAAACCTAAGTAATTTTTATTTCAAACAACACAATCTTTTTTCTTATTTGGCGCTGTGTATATATAAACGGCAAATTTATATCTTGTTAAGTTAATAATAAAATATTTTTAATAAATTGCAACAACTTTTTCAGAAAAAATTAAATTTTTGTAATTTTATCTTATTTTATTCATATTTAAGCGCACTAAAAATAATTTATTAAATTTTAACTAATAAATTTATTTAAAATTTTGTAAAAACATTGTCTTTGCACTTAATCAATTTAAACATGGTCGGAGTTTATCATTTATAACATTAACTACTCAATCTATCATTTTTTGACTAATATTATTAAAATCAATTCCCTTAGAAAGTCAATATCTAAATTCACCGTTCATATGCTCAATTAATGGTTTTTGTTGTGGTTTACCGGGGTCACAAAAATAAACTTGTGTTTCAGTAAATATTTTCATTTCTCTTCATTTACTAAATTCTTTTCCTCTATCAGTTATTATTCCTTTAATTTTCCCAATTAAATTATTATTTTTAACAATATCTTTAAATTTTTCTAAAACTTCATTAGCAGTATTATTTTTTAATTTCATTACAAAATAATTTTTACTTGATTGTTCTACTAAAACTAAATTACTAGATTGATGGTCTTTTCCTACAACAGTATCCATTTCAAATCATCCAACATTAGAAACTTTATTTTCAATATCTCAAATTGATTTAAAGTTAGTTAATTTACCACGATTATCAGTTTTTCCTTTTGTTTTGTATTTTTTACCACGATGGGGTAAATTTTCTTTTTTTTTAATCCAAATTCACCTAAGCGAATTCATTTATACAATGTTTTAACACAAACAGGAAATTTAACACCAAATTCCAAGAAATAACGATAAATTAATTGTTCGGGTGTATCGTGGTATTTATTAAATCTTATTTTAATAAAATCTAACTGCTCTTTTGTAAATTTAGGTAGTTTTTTAATGCATTTTTTACGTTTTTGTTTATAATCTTTTTGTGATTGATATGGATTATAATATTGTATATTTTTAAATCGCTTGATTTCTCTTTTAACAGTATTAACTCCACGACCCGTTTGTCGTGATATTTCAGATAAATTAATTGTGCCATTTTTCTTTTTACAAGTATCAGATAATAATAAATCTTTAAATAAATCTCGTTCATCAAATGTTAAATGTTTAAATTTTCTCATTTTTATACAAATTCCTTTCATTTTTTCTTATAATGTATTATATATAAAATAAAGAGGTCAATAAATATGCAAGAATTTAGTAAAATTAATAATAAAAAACGAATTACTAGTTATGAACATTTAAATAAAAAATATGATTTAAATTTTAGTGACTATAATTTTGGTTTTGATTGAGAAGTATTTAAAGATTTTGTTGGTGATAGTTATGCCCGATATTTTACTTCGCCATGTTTTTTTAAGTTTGTCTCAGCGGGGCGTGGTACTAATAAGACATGAAATCACCTAGCAGAAAAATTATTTTTTGCTTGTAATTTTACCGATGCTTCATCTAATATTTTACGAAGATATGCCAATACCCACGAAGATACTACATTTGGCGATACAATTAATGTCTGCAACTATCTATATGATAAATATGGGATTGATATAGGGTATGACAATGAAAATGGTATTGTTTGACCTAAAAATGTTAAAGAAGGTGGCGAAATTGTTTTTCCTAGTGGTGTTCGCATTGCTTTTGCGGGTTATGCTAATGGTAATAAAATTATGGGGAAAGTTGGTAAAGGTAGTGGTATTATATCAGCATGAACTGACGAAATGATACATGCTGAAGAAAAAGAAATCTTAACTGATAAAGAACTAGATAAAAGATATAATAATTTAAGAGTTTCAATGTTTCGTTCTAAAAGTTTAAAAGTGTCTTACGAAAAATACACAGATGAAAATGATAATGAACAATATAATTTAGATAATCCTATTCCAGTAAAAGAATTATCTTGGACATTTCAAGAATGAGACAACATAGCAAAACAATATATAACAGTTACAACATATTTTTATAAAACATATTCTAATCAATTTACCTTTAATCCTTTTGATAAATACCATATCTTTTATGAAAAATTTGTAACGCCATATTTACCTTTAAATGAAAGAATTAAAAATATTTTAAAAGAACACAATCAGGTATATTCAGAAAACAAACAAGCATTTAATGGTTTGGGTATTTTTAATTTGCGTTTAACTATGGGGGCTGTTTGAAATAAAATACCTGATATTACCAAAAAAATTGTTTTAGCAAATAAAGAAGAACGACCCGATTTATTTGAACTTGAATATTACGGTTTTGAATATAACGATAATGACCCCAGTATTTATGTTTTACGAAATTATCGTAAATATATTAAAGAGTATAATTTACAAGATTTTTATAATACAAATACAAAACAATATCAATTTGATAGTTATTCAATTGGTGTTGATTATGCTAATGGTAGTGAAGACCATATAGTATTTTTATTTAGTGGTTATAAAATTAATGAAAATAATGAATATGATAAATATTTAATTAAAGAAAATGTTGTTACCCCAAAAAACGCAATGAATTTAAATGAAATAGTTGAACATTACGGACAATGAATAATTAACTGTTTTGATAAATTTGATGGTTTTGAATATGCTACATTTCATTATGATATTAATGCTCATGACTTTATGCAAAAATTACAAGAAGATATTTACCCTTATTTAGGTTATAAAATTAAGATGTTTAAAGCCAAAAAACATCAGACATCCCTTAATAAAGAAGCGGGAATAATTAATCGTGTAACATGAATAAGAAAAATGTTTGTTCAAGGCAAAATATATGGTATATTATATAACTTCCCATTTTTAGATAAGTGTATTAGTGAATTAAGATTTAGCGATACCAAAACAAACACACCCGACAGTAAAATGTACCACGATCCATATGATGCTTTGTTTTATGGTTCTTTTCCGTATCGCTTTAAAATGGGTATATAAAATGTATTATAATATTATTGAAATAAAATTAGAGAATATTTCAATTAATTTTTATCTATATTTTTATTAAATCTGTAATAGCAGATTTTTTTAGGTTTTGGGCGAGCGGTTGATTTTCTTAAATTTTTGTGATAAAATGACTTACAAGTTAAAAAAGATTTTGAGGTTCTTTCAAACAAATTTGGGAACCTTTATAAAATTCTTCGCTTAACGCTTAGAATTTTTCCCAAGTATTTTGAAAAGCGCGGCAAAAGTTTTTTTAAACTTTAAGTAATTTTTCACAAACTTATGAAAATCACCGCGAGCCCAGATTAGTACAATATAATCACAATAATAATCATTTAAATAACTTCCTTTCTCAAATATGTTTAAAAAGTGCTTGTATATATATAATGTCAATAGATCTTGATAAAAATTTTCAAGATAAAAGAAAGGAAATAATAAAATGAAAAAACTTTTAAGTTTATTAAGTCTATTAACTATTGGTGGAACCGCTGTACCAACAACAATTGCTGCTAGCCCCTATCAAAAAGAAGAAACTAAATTAGAAATTAGTAAAGTTAATTATTCACAAAAAAATAATTTAGAAAAATTAAATAGAGTAAAAAGACAAGATAATAAAAAAAATAATATTGTTGGAATTTCAGAAATTGTTATTATAACAAATAAAAGTATTATTTCTTCCGGTGTAGTTTTAAATAATAAATTATACTTTGGTTCTTTTGATCATAATGTTTATGAATATAATCCTGAAACTGGACAACAAAAAGTTGTAATTACAACAAATGGGAGTGTTTTTTCTTCCGGTGTAGTTTTAAATAATAAATTATACTTTGGTTCTTTTGATCATAATGTTTATGAATATAATCCTGAAACTGGACAACAAAAAGTTGTAATTACAACAAATGGGAGTGTTTTTTCTTCCGGTGTAGCTTTAAATAATAAATTGTATTTTAGTTCTTATGATGGAAGTGTTTATGAATATGATCATACAACTGAAAAACAAAAAATTGTAATTACAGCAAATATTAATGCCATTTCTTCTGGTGTAGTTTTAAATAATAAATTATACTTTGGTTCTTTTGATCATAATGTTTATGAATATAATTCTGAAACTGGACAACAAAAAGTTGTAATTACAACAAATGGTGGTATTTGATCTTCTGGAGTTGTTTTTAACAATAAAGTATATTTTGGTTCATATGATAAAAAAGTATATGAATATAATCCTGAAACTGAACAACAAAAAGTTGTAATTACAACAAATGGAAGTATTTTATCTTCTGGAGTAGCTTTAAATAATAAATTATACTTTGGTTCAGAAGAAAATAAAGTTTATGAATATAATTCTGAAACTGGACAACAAAAAGTTGTAATTACAACAAATGGTGGTATTTGATCTTCTGGGGTAGCTTTAAATAACAAATTATACTTTGGTTCAAAAGATAATAAAGTTTATGAATATGATACATTGCAATTAATTGAATCTAAAATTATTAATATGAGAGATCAAGTAAAAAGAGGGTTATATTTATATCATAAAAAACAAAATCCTAATTCTGAAATTAAACAGATTTTAAATATTAATTTAAAAAATTTAACAGAATCTGAACTTGTTTTAAAAGAAACACAAAAAAATAAATCATATAATTTAGAACAAGATCTTAATGATATTTGTAAAGATTCTAACTCAACATTTATAAATAATAGTAGTATTGAACAAATTCAAAATACAGTTTCTTGTTCTAAACAATTAACAGAAACAAATACATTTCAAAAAATGAATGGATTTTCTAAATCAGAAACAACATCAAATACTGATAATTGAAGTACAAATGTAAATACTAAAGTTACAGCAAAAGCTAGTAGTAATGCTGGTGTCCCTGTTGTTTTTGGTGCAAAACTTGAAGTTGCAGTTGAAGCTGGTGGTGGTTATACATGAGGGAAGTCAAAAACTTATACTATAACAGATACTTCAAATTCTTCTGAAACAGAAATTAAAACAACCACAAACACTACAACAATAACTGTTCCATCTCAACCAGTAAAGGTGCCACCACATAGTAAAATTTCAGTTTATGTTACTTCTTTACAAAATAATATAGAGCTTATTTTAAATTATTATCAAAAAATTGAAGGTATGGTTAGTGCCAAATTAATTGATAAAAATAATAATGAAATAATAGTTAATATTTCAATTAAAGATGCTATGCTTAGTTTATTTGAAAATGAAATTTTACCCTCAAAAATAAAAATAAATAATGATAATAGTATAAATTTTTACTATGATATTAAAAGTAAAAAAGAAATAATTATGCATCAGACTGAGATTGGGGAAGCTATTCCCTTAAATTCGGAAGAAAAAAATGTAACATTTAAAAATAAAAAAACAGATATAGTGGTAGTAAAGAATTAATTATAAACACGATATGAAAAAGAAATTAAGTCTTTTGGGAACAATCACTTTAATAGGAACAAGTACAGTCAGTTTAGTTGCCTGTAATACACCACAATATATCGAGGAACAATTAAATAAACTAAAAGAAAAAAATAATATAAAAACAAAAAATGGTATTTTAGAATGAATAGCATATCAAGAAAAACCATTTAATCAAGTGGATAATAAATGATATTTTGCTATATGGAAACCTAATAATTCTATTTATTGAAAAATATCAAAATTTAAACACGATACAAATAAAGGAAAAAAATGAGGATTGAGATCCATTAAAACCATATTATATTGATCTCTTTTTATGGGTTTTTGAAACAAAAGAACAAGATTTATTAATAGATGATCAATCAGAAGGTAAAATAGAACGAATTTTTTGAAATGAAGATAAGGGACGAAATTTTAAAGCAGTTTATCGTTGAAATTTAGAAGATACTAATGTACCTAATTTAATTATTGATAAAACCGGTAATGTAAAAGTTAATGAATAATAAAAAGTCATTTTAATAAATGACTTTTTATATTTCTAATATAATTAATGATAATTTTTCATTATTTTTATTAAATAGTTGTAAATTATTAATATTAATTTGTTCTTTTTCAGTAAAAATTGTAATTTCATAATTACCATAACCTCATATACCTGATATTTCAATTTGATTTAAATTAAATAGTTTTTTATCAAAAGTTATTTTAATACTATAATCAATTAAATCTTCGATTGTACTAATTCAATCTATTTTAGAATAAAGTAATTTATATCATTCAGAAAAATAATTTAAATAGTTTTCTATTTTGTCATTAGAAACAATTAAATTAGTTAAATATTTACCATATTCTCCATCTGATAGTTTAATTTCTGCCGGAATAAGTGAAGGAATATTATTTGTTTCTAATTCGTTTGTTATTGATAATCAATTAAAAAAATTTGCTTCTAATCGATAAATAGGATTTTCTGAAATATCTTTGTTTTTAACACTTACTTTAATTTCATTATCTTTGTTATTATTAACATTTATTTGTTGTTTTAAATTTCAATCAATAATTTTTCCAGTACTTGAATCAATTAAAGGTTTAAGAGGTTCACCACCACCATTTCAACGATAAACTGCTTTAAAATTTCGTCCCTTATCTTCATTTCAAAAAATTCGTTCTATTTTACCTTCTGATTGATCATCTATTAATAAATCTTGTTCTTTTGTTTCAAAAACCCATAAAAAGAGATCAATATAATATGGTTTTAATGGATCTCAATCCTCATTTTTTTCCTTTATTTGTATCGTGTTTAAATTTTGATATTTTTCAATAAATAGAATTATTAGGTTTCCATATAGCAAAATATCATTTATTATCCACTTGATTAAATGGTTTTTCTTGTGCTTTAATTTCTTTTCAATAATTTACTGTAATTGGTGGATTAGAACCAATAAAATCAAAATATAATGAATATATTTGTACTTGACAATCTGAAAAATAAAAATATCCTTCTTCTAATCTATTTGGTTTTGAAATTAGTTTAAAATAATAAGGAGCAATTAATTTAATATCATCATTATAGCCTTTATTAATTGCATACTTGCTATATGTATAATTTGATAACATATAAATAATTTGTTTAAATCTTTTGACAACATTTTCATTAAGAAATGTGGAATTATCTAATTTTCAATTTTCAAATAAACCATCAATTACATCTTCTGGTTTTTGTCCTTCAAATTTTTGGCGCAGTTCAGCCGCTTTATTGGTAGGATTACCTTTTCATCGTATTTTGCTCCTTGAAATTTACGGTCATAATTATAACGATATGTTAAATAATTTAATAAAACTTTTTCTAAACCATTTTTATTTACCAAATCTAAAATATCTTTTCCTTGAATATAGTTTTTGGCTATACTTCATGGTAAAAAACTTTCAGTAAATCAATACTGAAATATTCTTACATTAGGGTTTGTTTCAATTGGCATTGATAGTAAAGGTACTAAACTAGCGTTTTCAACTATTGATGATGGATAAGAATAAACACCATTAACATTGCCTCAACACTTAATATTTCCAAATAACATTGATTTAGGGTATTTAATTTCAATCCCAGTAAATACTGTGTCTTCGGGTAATGATTTTTGTAATACTAAATGAATACTATTTTGGTTTTTTCATTTAAAATCAGTTATTTTAACTAAATGCATAGATTTAATAATATTAACACCATCGGGTGAATAAGGGCCTTTGTATTCTTCAATGATATAACATTCATTTTTGTTATCTTCACTAATTGGCTCATTAATAGATACTATTTTTAAGTCATAGGATTCTAAAAATTCTTTGTCTTGTTTTGAAATATCATTAATTAAAATATCTTTTTCATCAATCATAACATAACTTGTGCTATTATCTTGGACTGTGGTATTTTGTTGAATTTGTAATTTAAAGTTAAAATCACTAATTTCATAACCAGTTATTTTAATATATTCATCTTTGTCAATAAAACCTATTTTAACGCTATTTTGAGAGTAATTTAAGATTGGTTTTTGCTTTGTCTTAACAATATTATTAATTTTATAAATATATAAGGTTCTTGCACGGTCTTCAGTAAATAATTGTTCTAAGTCAGGGTTGCTGTACTGCGATTGAGCAGCAAAATCTAACGGAATACTATCGATTGAATAGTCAATTGGTTCATCATTTTCCGCTAATTGTGCTAACATTTTTTCAGATGGTTTTAACATTATTCTTGTTCTCCTTCTTCATTAGGCATATTGATAATAGTTTCGTTGTTTTTTAATTGTCTGTTTAAAGTAGCATTTACTGGTAAGCGAACATCAACAATTAACTCATCAATATTTTTAATATTGAATGTTCTACTGTTTAAAATCGCATTATCATATTTAATTAACTTAATAATGAATTCAGTTAATTTAATTTCTCTAATATATATCATTTGTTCATATGATGCGTTTGTTTGAATATTTACTCCCGCAACTTCTGCTTGTGTTTGTTGGGCTCCCTTGGCGATTGCGGGAACATGATGGCGATTTATTTTATAGTAATTAGTTAATAATCAATCATATATTTTGGTTAATTGTTCACCTTTAAAATTACCCGCAATATAATCTACTGGTTGAAAATTACTATCAGGGTCTCCTTCAACTAATAACAAGTCATTTTCAATAAATGAAGCTAGCATTTTACTAATTTCTTGGTCAACTACACCAGTCACGCCGTTAGTATTAATAGTAAATTTACCACTATTTAATAATGGATCTAACATTATCTTTTCAGCAATAATATCCTAAAATACTAGCAACTTGTTTACCATAACGAGCAGAAGGCTAAAAATTAGGGTTATTAGGAATAATTTGAATTGGAATAAAATTAAGTGGTAATATTTCTTCTCTTTGTAAAGTTGTATAGTTATTTCATTTAGCATCATCAATATATAAGTCGGTAATAGTACTATATAATCGTGTTTTTAACTTTCTAATAACTTTAACTTGTTTAGTTACAGCATCAATCTCTAATTTTTCAGTAATAAAAATACTCTGGTCATTTTTAATATAAGAGTCATAATCAAAAGTACAAGATACTAAATTACCTAATTCATCATATTGGTCATTGTAAAAATCAATAGTAATAAAATTAAGTTTTGAATTATTAACAAAAATAAAGTATGCACCCCTACCATTCTTATTAATTTTATATTCGTTATATCAATTTTTATTAGTAAAGTCTTGCATCTTTAAAAAGTTATTAATTAATTTAGTATCTAATTGTTGATTAGTAAGTGGATTATAAATGCTAATTTCTAAATCTCGTGGATTTAAAAAATTAGCATTATCTTCACAAATTCTTTTTTTTAAAATCTCATTATGTTTTTGAACAGTAACATTTTTACGATTAGTAATAGTTGATGCTAAATTAAGATAATAACTATCAATATCATAATCTTTTTTTATTTTCTTTTTTGCTGGTAACAATCCCATTTATAACTTCCCCTTTATTTTGTTTCTTCTTTTTTAATAACATCTTCAATACTATCTTCTTTTTGTTTTTTGTTATGTGTTTTGATAAATCTAATTGTTTCAATAATCAAAACTATAATTCCAGCTCCGATAAGCATTGCTGAAACAATAACATATGCCGGTCAAGAAATACCTAATGTTTTTTCTCCTATAAAACAAATAATAATTCCTGCGATAAAAAACAATGATGAAACTCCAAAGATTTTCAAAAACATAATTACATCTTTAATATTTACTTTTGGCATAATAACATCTCCTTTCTAATTTACCTTTTTTCTTTCAATAAACACAAATCCCAAAGGTCTAAATGTTGCTGGACCATTAACTCCAATATTAATCAATCCATCAGGATTAATAGATAATGCTAAACATGCACTATTAACACCTATTTGATCATATATAACACCTATTGTTTGTCTAAAACTATGCCTTGTTTGCAACATCCCTTGACTTTTTAAATCTCCTTTGATATTTTTTCCTGAGGCTCAAATTCTATAAATATAATTTTCTTTATCAAAATTAGGAATAGTATATCCTTTTTGTCCAACTTTAAAATCACTAGTATCAACAATTTCTCAATCTGGAACTTTTGGTATAACAATTGATTTTTTTAATTCATCTAAAATTTCTTCTTTTATTTTTGCAAGTTTTTCATCTTTAATTTTTTCTATAACAAGTTTATCTAATAAAGCATCAACTTCTAATTGAGTATAATATGCTTCTAAATCAATCATTGTTAAATCAATACCTTCTTCTTGAAAAGTACGAAACATTTTCTTTAAAGTTGTTAAATTAGCCAATGATTTTGCATAGGTAGGCAATAGACCTTGTCAAGTAATCATAGGGTCATTTTGCGATGAATAATTAATATCACCAACACTCATATTTGCCGAAGCAAAAAACTCAATTGGAATGCGGTTAAATGTTCAATGCTCAATCGTAATAAACACCATATTAATACAAATTTTCTTTAATAATGGATCTTTAAATGTTTCAAACTTTAGTTTTGAAAATGGATAGTTTAAGTAAGAATTAATCATATTTTGGGCTCTTAAAGCAAATGTTTTAAATCATAATTCTACATCACCTTTAAAGAACTTATTATAACGAACTGGAACTTGTGTAATTTTACCTGTCATTGGAATAAAATTATTATAATTTTCCAAAGTAACATTTTGTCATAATTCATTTAACATTTAATCATCTCCTTATCATTTACTTTTTTTAAAATATATTTTCTTTAATATAAATTTTTTACTATTTAGTAATGTTTTTGTTTTAATTGTTTTGTTTAAATCTTGTTTTGTTCTGAGTTGTTTATATGCTTGAAATACTAGTTCATTACCTAACAAACTAGTAACCACACTATCTTCTAGCGTATTTAACAATTTATCTTTATTAAAGTTATTTTTAAATTGTTCTTGCATTTTTAATATCTTAGCAATTATCCGATATATTTTAAAACTATCTTTTACTACTTGCTGATAAACAAGTGGGGCAAAAGAAACTAAATTAAACAAACTTGTTTTTTTAAATCCCCAACCAATAAACCACTCACTGTTCATATAGAATTTAAACGGTTCAGGAGCCAAAACAAACTGTTCTGCTTTGATTAAAGTTGTCATAACGACAATAGGGACATATTTAGGATTTTTATAATATATTGTTAAAGCAACTTCGCCCGCAACTGATAATGGAACAATTTTTACTGCTAAAAAAACATCAGAACCATAAGCAAAGGGTAATAATTGGCCTTTTTTAATAGCTTTAGTTTCAAATTTAGAGAATATTTTTTTAGTTTTATCAGTAATTTTATTAATTACTTTTTGTTTAATTGTAATTATTTGTTTTTCAATTGGGACTAATAATTTTTTAGTTACTTTTTGAATATAAAAATTTGGGTTTAAATGATTTAAAATTTTATTTAATTTAATTGGTGTTTGGTGAAAAATATTTAATAATTTATTATTATATATTTTACTGCTCCGCATTAAATTAGCATTTAATAGTAGATTTTTACCAACACCTTTTTTATGAAGATTAGTCATAATGTTATATCACTCATTAGTATTAATTTTGCTTATTTTATCAATATTTAATCCATATTCATATAACAATTTATTAGCATTTTTTTCATTTACGCGCGGTATTTTTTGAACTAATGTAGGGCTTATTTTTTGAATATTTTTCTCAATTTTTAATAAATTATTAATTGTTTATAAATTAGAAACTTTAAAACCTTTATAAAAATCATTTCGGGCCAATTTACCAAATGTATATAATAAAGTTTCATTATTAGCCTGCTTTTAAAAATCAAATATTAATTTATCAGATAAAATCTTTTTGCCTGTAACTTGTCTTACAACATCTTCTAAATTATTAGCAGTTATTACACCTAATTTTTCAAGTAATTTAGTTTCTTTTGCTAATTTTAAAATTCTAGTTGTTCGAGCAGCACGCGTTAATTTACCAACACCGCCAATTGCTGGTAACAAATTTAAGGCGGTACTTTTTGCTGTTACTTCTGATGTTAATTTATCATATATTTGATTTACGGCAAAATCGGTTGCTGTTTCTACTCCAAACGAGATAAATGCTGCGGCAAAATTAGATAATCCCGTACCAAGACCAACAGCCGAAGCAATACCACCAGTTAAAACTGATAAACCAAGAGCTAAAACTTGAATTCCTAAAAATTCTAATAACTGTAAACCAAAATTTTTTTCTTGTTGTTGGATTGACAACCTAGTTGGATTTTTTTTAACAGCATAAATAAGAGCTGTTTTAGATGTTCTAATTGGCATATCTATCAAACGAAAAAGTACTATTTTTTAGTACTATTAAGAATTTTTAATTTTAACATCAATCGGAGATGTTTGACCAGTAGCGTTGTTTTTACTTTCAATTTGAACAGAAACAGTTTTATCATTTGTAATATTAATTGGTCAATCTTCACCTTTACTTTCAATAAAGTAATCAAAATCACTTTCAGTTAAAGAACTATTTACGGCTTTAACTGCTTTTAAAACAACATCTTTAAATTGTGGTTTTAACTGTTCTGCTGTTGTTTGTGTTGGATTTACAACATGAATAGTTGGTTTATCTAATTTATTAATTTTACTAATATCAATTTTTGTAACAATATGTTTAATAATTCCTTTAGGTTCAACTACTGCTCCACCTAAACATAAAACTCTTTCCATAATTAAAGTATTACCCATTCCAGTACCTAACGCAGCAGCACCAACCCTTAGCGGAGTATGGTCTTTTTTGCGTAAAATAAGAGGATCATATTTTTTACTAAATTTAAAGGCAATTGCATTAACTCCGTTTGGTAATAATTCAATTGTTCCTTCTGAACCATCTTTATTAATAATTGGTAATTTTTTAGGAACCATATAATATGTTGTTCCTTCAACAGTTTTCATTGCTCCACTTGTTTCAATTACGCTATTTATTTGGTCATTTGCGCCAAGTTGTAACTGTAATTTATTACGAATTCCACGAATAAAATCAGCCGAACCCAAGACAACTGTTTCTGATGGGGTAAAGCCATTTTCATATATTTTATCCATAATTTCATCGTGGATTTGTAAAGCATTTGTATCATCTGATTTTTGGCCTTGAATAGTTGTAACAGTTCCTTTATTAATAATTTCTAAAATTTTATTGCGTTTATAAGCAACTTCAGTATCCATTGCTTGCTCAATATCAGCCGCCCAAAGATTGGGATTAAAATCACTTTCTACTGGGTCTAATTTACGAGCAAAAGTTAAAATTGTATCTAATTCAACTGTTCCATCTTCAAACTTTACTTCAGTATAGTTTAAAAGACTGTCATCAGTATTAAATACTTTTTTATCTTTTCCTATACCTTCATTATATTTAATATTTTTCTTTCTTTTATATGTTAAACCAAACTTATTTGCTTCTTTTCACGCAAATAATGCCTCTCAGCTAAATTTTTGTTGATAAGTTTGTAAATATCATTGGTCAAATGATTCACAATCTTTTTGTGTTGCTTGATTAACAATATCGCCGAATATTCTTTGTGGATTTTGTGCCATAATTTTATACCTTCTTTCTTATTTATTAAATACATTGTCTGTATCTAAAATATTGTTTTCTTTATTTTCTGATTTTGGTACGCCACCAGTATTAACTGTTTGTACCTTAATTAATTCATCATAAACACTCTGCAATTGTGCTTTAATGATTTCAATATCATCAGTAATATCATAAGATTTTAATAAAACATTTTTAAAATCTTCATTATCAGTTAAAGAATTAATAAAATCAATTACTTCAATTTGTTTTAATTGAATTGTTTGTTCTTCAATTTGTGAAGTTAATTCAGTATTTTTTGTTTGTAGTTCGTTGATTTGTTGATCACTATTTTCTAAATTACTTGCATTAAATTCTTCAACTTCAACAGTATTTTCTAAAATAATTTCAGCAGTTTTAATATCTAAACTACCATCTTCATTTTTAATAGGTTCATTATTTTTATCAATAAGAACAAATTTTACATTTTTTAATGCCATTGTTTTTCCTCCTATTTTTTAATATTTGTATTTGTTCTTTTTCTAATCGCTTTTTGTATAATTTCGAAACTATCGACTCGAAAAGAAAAAAAATAGCGTTTAGTTTTTATATTTAACTGATTAAATACTGAGCCTTTAATTTTTATCTCATCATCTTTTTTTAATTTCAAAAAAGCAGATACAACTGACGGATTATAAATTGATAATGTTGAGTAATTTAATCCTTCTCACTGACATTTCGCAGAACAAGCATCAACTTCAACACCACCAGCAACCAGTGCCTTAATTTTAGTTTTAATTGGGTTTTCATGTAATCTAACAGTTAATTCTAACTTATTAACTTTTTTATTTTTTATTTTAGATTTATTAGTTATTAATTTTTTAAGTAAATTACTTTTTGTTTGTGCCATTTTTATCAACTCCTTCTGTTATAAAATATTGTAAATGTTTTCAAGCATCGTGTTCGTGCTCTGTCATTTTAATATTTCCTTTATAAATATAATTTTTCTTAACAACTGGCGATTGTAAAACATAATTTAAATTAAATAGATATTTACATAAAACTTTTAAACCACCAATAAATTTAGGAGTAGCTAATGGATTTTTTATTTTTAAACCTTTATTAAGTTGATAATCTTCAATTATTACAATAACTTTATTTAAATAAGAACAAATTTTATTTTTAAACTCATTTAATATTAAATACATATTATTTATTGCTTCTTCTTCATTTTTAGAATTAAAAGTAATATTATTAATTATTTTCTTTTGCAAAACATTATAAATAATCATACCAGTTTGTCCAATTCCAGCAGGGTCAATTGCAATAATATATTTTAATTTATTTGTTTTATTTTTTTTGTCAATTTGTAATATTTTTCATCCATCGGATGCTAAATCTAAAATATCGTTAATTTTGTAATGTTGCATATAAGAAGCAATTACATCTCAATTGTTTTCAAATAAAATTAAGTACATTTTGGCTCATTCTAAACATTGCAAATCATAATGCTTTTTATGATGTGAAATACGACAATTAACAGGCTGACAATTAACTCAATCAAATGACGTTGTTATTTCATTTCAAGTTTTATTAATATACAAACTTTTATATTCTGTCATTTATCTATACTCCTTAATTATTTTTATTTGTTGCTCAAATTTCATCATTAATATCATTTACCGTTACTAGATAAGCTCGTATCATTAATTCTTGTAATTTATTTTTAATTTTTTTATTTCATTTTTTCATCAAATATTTTCCTTTCTGTAAAAAAACATAATATTCCTTTATTGGTTAATATTTTGATATTTAGTAAATAATTTATTTTAGTATTTAATTACTTCGCCCCCGCTTCACTTTGAAGGTGAGCGGGGGCGGGATAAGATATTTTGATAGAGTTTACCCCCATACGGAAATAAACAAAGAAACAGTTTACCCAGTTATTAATTACGCTTCATCCATCCCTAGACAACTTTATATAAAGAAAATAACCTTTTGGAGTTCCAACCCTCTTGTTTTTTTAGTGTCCGATATTGTTTTTTCGGTTTAACAGCACTCTTTTTATGAAAACAAGCAAAAAACACGCGCTCTGACATTTCGCAAGTGATTAATCTTGCCGAGAATTAAAGAAATAAATAGGAGTAGTAAATCCAATCGCTTTCACACTTTCTTTAAGGCTTCGTGCCATAGATGAGTTATTCATCTTTAAGCATCAAAATATTAAATTTTAAGTGCCGCATTATTCATTGGATAATACCTTTATTGAAAGGATTTATAAAAATATTGTTTATTTTGTGTAGGGAAAACAGAATTTAATCTGTTTTTTTATGATAAAAGTTCTAAATTTAAAGATACTATCCGATGAATAATGCAAATAAATTTATGTTTTTTAATATAAAAATAAAAAAAACAATCTCACAAGAGTTGTTTTTTGCCGGTTCATCGTACAGGACGCCTTTATTAAAATGTGAATAATATTATTTTTTTCTTGCGAAATTAAATTTTGATTTAAATAAATTTTTTTATCATATTTAACAACTCTCTTTATTTTTTACATTTTTGGCATTTATAAAATTTATTAAGCGTTAATCATTCTGAATTTGAAATTATAAACTCTTGCTTACATATAATACAGTCAATAATTATATTGCCATTAAACCGTGCTTTGGGTTTTGAATAATCTTTTTTTATGATAAAAACCACCTTTCTTTTTTCTAATATTTTATATTTGACAAATTATTTTTTTCTTTAATTGGTGTTAACTTTATTTTTAAACATTATTTTTATTTCAATTTCATATTTTTAAAATTTTATTTTCTAATTCATGGGTAATTAATCAATGTTCTTCGCATAATATTATTTCTTTTTTATATTTTAAATTTCATGCTAATTTGCCATTATCATTAATTATAAAAGATTTGCCAGAATAACCATAATTTTTACAAACATTACAAATCATTATTTTACATCCTTACTATCTAATAATTCTCATTTTGAATTATCTATTAATGACACCAATGCATTACCACACGCACATATTGATGTGCATTCACAATTATCATAATATTCAATTTCAAAATCTTCTTTATATAATTGTTATTGTTTTAATTTCATAATTTCTTTATCTTTTTCATCAAGTTCTTTTTTAAATATTTCGTTTTCTTCTTGTAGTTTGTCAAATTTAATTAATTCTGTTATAGTCATTATTAAATTTCTTCCAAATTCTTTTCCATAATTAAAGTATCAATATATTCATAAGCACTTTCTTCTGAATGACATTCTTCTAATGCTATATTAAATAAGTCTTCTTCTGTATAAACATAACCATTTTCGTCTTTTCACATATTATTCACATCCTTGTCATTTAATATTTTTATCTTCTAAATCAATAATTGTTGCTTTACAATAATTTAAATTTTCAGAATAAATTCTTGCTTCTTCAAATGTATAAAAATATAAAGTATTTATGCTATATTTATCCTTTGTAACTAATAAATATCTTTTATTTATAATTTATCACCTCATAATCTGCTTCTTCATCTTCTAAATAATCAGAAATTAAACTTTTAATTTCATGAATTTCATATCATTTTAAATTTAAGTCAAAGTCCACTGGTAATGATAAATTACCTACATGTCGTACTTCATTCCCAAATTTAAGATATAAATTTAACTCTCAATTTACATCATCACAGTTAATTTCTGCATAAATAATATCTTTATTTGTAATTTTTAAGGCTTTATTATTAATTCATTTTTCATTTAAGTAATCACTAATACAATATGACATATGATATTTCCTCCTAATTCTTTTTGTTTATTGCTCAATATTCATCAGTAATATCATTTTTTGATACTGGATAAGCTCGTAGCATTAATTGATTTAATTTATTAATTATGTATTCATTTAATTTTTTCTTTTTCATACATCCTCCATTAATTAACAAAGTTAAAAAACTTTATTAATTTTATTTTTTTATATTTACTTTTAGAATTATTTTTTATTTATTATGTATTCACCAGTTTCTAAATTAATTTCAGCGTTATCATTAAATGCTTTTTCATGCATATGTTCTTTGTTGTGACATTCTAAACATAATAACTCTAAATTATTTATTGATAATAATATTTCTTTATTTCAATTAATAAAATATTGATCTTTTATATATTTTTTATGATGAACTATTATTCCTTTATTTAAATAACCCTTATCTTTTTTGCATCTTTCACACATACCCATTTTTAAAGTGAAGTAATAATCCCTTACTTTTTTTCATTCAGTAGTATGATAAAATTTATTACGAATTGGACGAGTTTTATATTTATTATTCATTAAAAATTATTATTCTAATGTTAAATCATCATTAATTAAAACATTTTCATCAAAATTGTTATTTTTTTCATTTTCATTTTCATTATTAATATTGTTGTTTGATTCAATATTAATAAGTTGTTGATTATCAATATAATTTATATTGTTTTCATCATTAATAACTGTTTGATCATATTTATATGCTTCTTGCATTTCAATATTCATAATTCCTCTTTTTTTTAATAAGGTAGATAAAACAGTTTTAAAAGCCATATCACCAAAACCACTAACCATAAATTTTCCATATTTTTTATAAGTTTGTGAATATTTACTAAAATGACTTTCGCATTGTTCTTTTGTTCAAAATAAAGTTTTTTCAAAACCATTTAATAGTTTAAAATATGCGACATATCAATAGTTTCTTTTTTAATTCTTTGATTTTTATCTTCTATTCAATTAAAATTATATTCTTCCTTTAAAAAATTATAATTTTTTAATTCACCATCTTTAACTTCAATAGCATTAATAGTTAAATATTGTCCAGTTCTAATAGCAAGTTGAATATATCCTTTATAGCCGATTTGAAGTTGTGCCAAATACTTATTTTCTTTTTCATTGTAGTAAGGTAAAACAAAAATAAAACCTAAATTTTGATCTATTGGTAAATTTAATAACATGCCTTAATAACACGCTGATAAAATACTATTTAATTCACATTTACTAAATAATTTGTTTTTATTTCAAATTGAAAGAACATTTTTAACAAAAATATCTTTTTCTTTTTCATTTTTAAATTTTGTATTTAATCAATTTTTTGTGTTTGGTTGTTCTAAATAATTTTTAATTTCCATTTTAAATCTCCTCTTTAAAATTTGCACTATTTTTAAAAAATTGTGCTTTTGCATCTTGTAATTCTAAATTTAATTTAGTTGTTATTTTAAAATTAATTCTTTCAATTCCATTTTCATTTATAATTCAAATTTCACCTTTATCAGCAACATTGATACCATTGGCTTTTAATAAATGAGCATATCCTGTAATTTGTAATTGTGCCATTTTATTTTTTAAGTTCAACATTTTTTCAAGTTTTAAAATCAACAACAACTGCATTATTATTTTCCATATAAACCAAATCGGGTGTACCACAAATTAATCCATCTGAAATTGGTTGTTCTATTATTGCTATAATTTTTTTAAATTCTTTTTCAATTTTTTTAATAAAATCATTAAACTTTTTTATTAATGGAAATAATTCTTTAATTTCATTATATTCAACATTTAATAATTCTAATATTTGATTAATATTGTTTCGTAAGTTTTCATTTTTAATACAATCGTATAATATTCTTGATGCAAATTCATGAATAATATTCCCCTAATTATTGCTTTATTAAAATATGTAGAACCTTTAATATTAGAATAATTTATATTAAAATAGTTACTAACTATTGATGTAACACTTGGTAAAAATTTATTATTAAATTTATATCTATGTTCATCTTTTCAAAATTCAGCTTCATACTTTAAATTAATATTTTTATCAATAAATTTCATAAATAATTTAATAATGAAACTTTGTTTTATAATTAATTTCTAATCCATCAATTTTAGGATTTTCAATTTGTTGATTTTTTATTCAATTTAAAACATAGTCTGTATCAAGTTCTTTTTTGATAAATTTATTAGAAACTTTGTTAATGTCAATTATTTTAATATCATATTCTTTTTTTGCTTTAATCCTCTAATTTTTAATTCGTTTTCACTAATTAATTGATCAATAATTCCAACATTATTAGTTAAATTCTTATTTTCTAAAATTAGTTGTTGCTGTTTTTCATACCAATAAACTTGTTTTTGTAAAATTTCATCTGTTAAATCTTTAAATTTATTGCTAATTTCTTTTTCAAATAATAATAAAATTCTTCTTACTTGATTTAAAATAGTTTTTGATGAAGAAAGTGGATTTAAGTATTTTTTTTCTTCCATTTTTAAAATAGACTTTAATTCGCTACCATTATCTGCATCTTTTTTTAATTGTGTAATTAATAATTTTATTTTGTAAAGAATTAAAATAATCAATATTATTTTTATCAGTTATTTTTGATATAAAATCTTTCAAATAATTTAAAGAATCATTAAGTGAATTCCTTAGTTTTTTTTCATCTTCAATATCATTTTTAGTTATTAATTCTTTTATAGTTATTAATTCCATATTTTTTATTTCTTCCTTTCGTTATTTAATATTAAATAGTTTGATTATTTTTAATGTTATAAAATATAAAATTGGTAAACATATTATATTTGTAATTAATATTCCGATAATTATTTGTTTTATACTTAAAACTCCAAGATTTAATCAAAAAAAGAATAAAATCAATCGGAAGATAAATAATTATGTTTGCTAATAAAATGAGAATAATTTTAATAATATGATTTATTTTTATTCAATTAATTAGTTTAATTAAAATGGCCAATAAACCAGTACCAATATTTCAACATAATGATCCCAAAGTAAAACCTCACAATGTTAAATCTGATAGAAAATGTCCCATAAATTCAATTAACAAACACCAATATCAATTTAAAATAAATCCGCTTATAAAAATGGGGATTAAAAATAATGAAATTGATGTTCTTGGAATAATTTGTATTCGCATTACTTGTGATAATACAACCATCATCGCAATTAAAACTGGGACATAATTTATGTTTTTGATTAATTGAAAGTTATTCATTTTTTAAAAATTTAATTTAAGTTGTATTTTCTTTAATCGCTTTTGTATTATTGCAAAATAATTATTATTTATTTCACAACCTAGTCATTTTCGGTTTAATTGTTTACAAGCATAAGCGGTTGTACCACTTCCCATAAAAGGATCTAAAATTAAATTATTTTCTTTACTATGTTTTTTAATCAAATCGCCGAATATATTTAATGGTTTTTCTGTTGGGTGTTCTGTTTTTTTATAAGATGAACCTATTGGGTTTTTAAATATTGTTTTTTTATTTTCATAGTTTTTTATATAGTTTGGTATTGGATATTTTTTAGAATAAATAATCATACAATATTCTTTATCTTGAAAAATAAAATTATTAGTTGGCATTGGATTTATTTTTTCTCAAAAATAAAAATCAAAACTCATATTATTTTTATAAACTCAATCTAGATAATC
The DNA here is from genome assembly GCF_964020235.1 of Spiroplasma endosymbiont of Seladonia tumulorum. Classification (NCBI taxonomy): domain Bacteria; kingdom Bacillati; phylum Mycoplasmatota; class Mollicutes; order Entomoplasmatales; family Spiroplasmataceae; genus Spiroplasma; species Spiroplasma endosymbiont of Seladonia tumulorum. The sequence goes on from NZ_OZ026545.1 coordinate 1,160,946, forward strand.
TTTAATTTGTCTTTTATTCACTCAAATTAACATAAATTTATTTTTTGAAATTCTATAAAATTCATATAAATAAGTATTTATATCAAATGAATTATGTAAATTATTATCATAAATAGCATTAATATATTTATTTATACTTTTTGATATTTCGCTAGAATTTATTTGTTCTTTTTTTCTTATTGGTAAATCATATAAATAAGGTGGATCAGTTAATATTAAATCAATGCTATCATTTTCTAATGTTTTGACAAAAGATAAAGCATCACCATTTATTAACTTACCTAAATTAGTATTAAATTCTTTCATTAAATTATCATCCTATTTTTTGTATTTTATTAATTTAAAATTATTAAATATTTTTTTAGCATTATTTTTTATATATAATTTTAAGATATGTTTATCAAAAATATTTAATTTAATATATTTATATTGTTTGTTTATGATAGAGATTGAAATAAATATATTATTAATACTTTTTTACTTACTTTTACTATAATTTATTTATTAACAAATATATTAATTTTGTTATTAACTAATTATTTATGAGAGAGTGAGAGAAATATTAATATTTTCTTTTTTATCTCTCTTTCTATCTGTTTTTTAAATAAATATATTAAATATATAGTAAAAATAAATTTTTGCACATTGAAAATATGCAAAATAGTAAAAATGGCACACCGAAAAATACTATTAAGTTTTCAAAGAACAATTAGTTATTTAATAAAATATTAAATTAACATATTTTAATTAATCAGTGTGCCAATATTAGATTAATATAATGGGAACAGAGAAAGGACAACACCTTAAATTAGGAGAAAAACAGGTACACTTTGTAAAGATTTCTAAGATATTTAATAAATGTGTAAACAACTTAAATAGGGTATCAAAAAGTTGTAATAAAAGGTTTCTATTTTAAGAATTTAAGATGCTGTCCTTTCTCTGAATCAATTAATAATTTTGGTTTTACAAATAAAAAAACCATTTTAGTAAATGGTTTATTATTTTTATTCAATTTCTATCTATTTTCTTAAAACCCTTCTTTTTTACATGCGACCACAAATTATACAACATTATCAAAAATTAACATTATATTTATATTGTGAGAAAGCAAGAAATGAGCACAATGATAATAAAAATCGAGATGCTTTTTAAAAAATAAAACTTGAATTAGAAGAGGTGTTAATATAAATGAGTATGAGTGTTGAACAAGTAATGTATAATTACCAAAAAAAGATTGAACAATTAAATTTAAATATTAACTTTGTTAAAGATAATTTAAAATTATTATTACAACAATTACAAGAAATTGATGCTAGTGGGTTAAATTGTCAACAAATTGAACAATATTTAGTTGAGTTAGATCAAATTTTAACTGATTTAAAGGATAACCCGTTAGTTAAAGAATTTAGTAAAGTTGAACATGTTGAATTAGAATTGGCAAAAAGAGTTAATTTTTTCTTGGAACAAAAAACCCTTCGTTTAGCAGAAATTCAACAAAAAATTGAAGTTTTGAAAATAAAAGTAATTGAAGATGAAACAAAACAACGGTTATCTAATTTAAAAAACCGAGTTAATTTAAATTATCAACAATTAGAACATGAATTAATAGCAATGTTTGATGATAATGAATCAAAAGCTTTTATTATGAATTTTTTTAAAACAAATAAGAATCATTTCAGTAATTTAAACCCAGAGGCTATTTCTGACCTTGTTCAAACAGAAGTTAAAAATTATCATACTTCAACTGATTTTTTGAAAAAACAATATCTTAGTAGTTTTAAAAAACAAATTAATGATAATAAATTTGTTAATACAGAATTAGCTTCAGCATTAGAAGAATTTGCCCAAATGCCAGCAGCTGATACTATTTTTTTAAACGCAAAAGCTTTAGCATTACAAAATCAAATTATTAATAAACAGTTAGATGAATCAGCGCGGAAACATGCTATTATATCAATTTTACAAGCAATTCAAAAACGTGCTTTTATTGTTGATAGTAATAATATTCGTATTACGAAAAAAAAGAAGATAGTTTAGTTATTGTTTACGCAAAAAAAGTAACCGGAGAAGAGGCAATTTTTAAAGTATATTTAGATGGGCGCTTTACATATAAATTCGAAGGTTATGAAGGTCATGCACATGATATAGATGAGCAACCGTTTATTAACGATTTATCAATGTATGATGTTTCTTTATCAAAAGAAATGAAAAAATCTTATTTAAATCCTGATAAAATTATAAATCAAGCAAAGATTTAAATTGATAGTAAATCAAAAAAGAAATAATTAACATTTTTAGGTTAAAAAACATTATAATTAAAGAAATAGTTAGAGGTGACTATAAATGAGTGTAAAAAGTAATTTAGATAAGTTAAAAAATCAAATTGGAATTAAACGATGTGTTATTCTAAAAGGCAATGTTAATGATATTTATCAAACAAATAGTGGTTATGTTGGTTTAAAAGATCGATTATTTGGATTATTAAGAGAAAAAGGTTTTAATAATATTTTTATGTGAGACCGGATTGATGGTCTAAGCGGAGGAAATCTGAAAAATTTAACATTAACAGTAGAAACACAACAAAAGAGTAAAGAAGGTGAAGCATATGATTTTGGACAAGAAGTAATTAAAAATGCAAATGAAGAAAAGAATGGTCCAACAGGACAATTTCCAACTTTAGCAGAATTTTTTACCATTGTTCGTCGTAATATGTTAGTTGCAAGTTCTAAAAAAGTTGCTTTTATTGCTGACTTTTCTGATTATTTATTTTCTAATGAACAGACCTTAAGTGAAGAAGAGCGTGTTAATTTAATTTCATTAAGTAAAGCTTTTCGAGATAAAAAATTTGATCAATCAGAAATAATTGATTTTGATACAGCTATTATTTTTATCACTAATAGTGTGTGTTGGAAAATTACCAACGTCATTTTATTTGCATAATCCAGATGTAACAACAATTACTTTAACAAAACCAAATCGTGAAGAACAAGAAAAGTTCATTTTAACTAATAAGAATTTTTTTAAAATTACCGAAGATTTAAATACTGATATTTTAAAATTACAAGATATTTATGATACGATGGAAGAATGAACTTTGAAAGAAGTTTATCAATTAATTAAGTTTTCAAACAATATTTCAGAACGCTTACCATTTGAAAAATTATTAAATTCTTATCAATACGGTGATAAAGTTTCGCCATGAAAAGAAATGAATTATGAAAAATTAGCAACTATTGAAAAAGAATTAAAAAACCGAGTTATTAGGCAAGATCATGCCATTGAAAAAGTGAAGAATTTTGTTTATAAAGCTTTTACTGGATTATCAGGTGTTCAATATTCATCAAAACGAACAAAACCAAAAGGTACATTGTTTTTTGTTGGACCAACTGGAGTAGGAAAAACTGAATTAGCAAAAGCATTGGCCAAATTTTTATTTGGTGATGAAAAAAATTGTATTCGGTTTGATATGTCGGAATATAACCAAGAGAAGCAAGTGATCAAAAATTAATTGGTGCACCACCTGGTTATGTTGGTTATGAAGAAGGGGGACAATTAACAAATGCAATTAAAGAAAGGCCATTTAGTGTACTTTTATTTGATGAAATTGAAAAAGCCCACCCGCGAATTTTAGATAAATTCTTACAAATTTTAGAAGATGGTCGTTTAACTGATAATAAAGGTCAAACTGTTACTTTTTCTGATTCGTTTATTATTTTTACTTCAAATATTGGTGCAAGTGAAGTTGATGATAATTTATCATTTTTAGAAATTGAAAAGCAATTTATTCAAAAAGTATCTGATCATTTTCGAACTGAATTAAAACGACCAGAATTATTAGGGCGAATTAGAAATAATATTATTCCGTTTAATTTTATTAAAAATATTAATTTTAAAGCAAAATTAATTACACAAAAATTACAGCCCATTCAAACAGCTGTTTGAGAAAAATATAAGATTAAATTAGAATTTATGGAGTTACCACAAATTTTACCAATTATTATTCAGGATGCTGATGATAAAAAAGGTGATCGTGATTTGTTAAATAGTATTGAAAAGCATGTCGTTGATGGACTGAGTTCATTTATTTTTGCAAATCAAACTAAATTTAAAGCTGGAAAAACAATATTAGCACAGCACAAGCAAATGGTCATCAAATTGAATATTGTTTTAAATAAAAAATGAGTAATTTAATTAATTTTAATTGTTTTGTTTCTTTTTCAACCATTGAAGGACCTGGAAAACGATTCGCATTATGAATGCAAGGTTGTATTATTAATTGCAAAGGATGTAGTAATCAGGAAATGATTCCTCTCATTAATCGGAATGTAATGAAAGTCAGTGACCTTTTTAAGGCGATTATAGACGCTAAAGAGCGCTTTCAAATTGAGGGGATTACCATTTTTTAGGGGGAGAACCATTTATTCAACCACGAGCGCTCTTAGAACTAGTCACTTTATGTCAAACAAATAATTTAACAGTAATTGTTTTTTCTGGTTTTTTATATGAACTATTGCAAGAAAAGCATCCAGCAATTTTATCTAAAATTGATATATTAATTGATGGACCATTTATTATTGAAAAGTTAGATAAAAAACGACGATTAATTGGCTCTGCAAATCAGCGTGTGATTAAACTAAGCAATGTTTATCAGAATAATGATTATTTTGAACAAAATATTATTGAAGCAGAATTTACTGTAACTAAAAATAATAGTATGATTATTAATGGAGATGGAGCTCATCTCATTAATAATGAAGAAAAAATAAAAAAAAAAAAAAAGGCTATAAAAATGGGAGCATTTAAATTAGTTGTTGCTGTATTTTCACATTTTACCCAAGATATTATTAAAGTTGGTGATAAGTTAGAATTTAAAGGAACTAATGCTGATATGAGTGATTTTCTCCTTAGTGATGTTAAAACACAATATAAAGTTATATCGGTAATTCCAAGTATTGATACAAGTGTTTGTTATACTCAAACTGTTAAATTTAACAAAAATATGAAAGATTATACTAATGCACGATTAATCACAGTCTCACGTGATTTACCATTTGCGCAAGAAAGATGTTGTGAATCTTTTAGAGATGAAGCACATTTTTTAGTGTCAGATTATAATTATCGTGATTTTGGGACAAAGACAGGATTAGTTTTTACTGCTTTGCAAGTTTTGCCACGAGCAGTTCTTATCTTAAACCAAGATAATATTGTAGAATATCTTGAAATTGTTAATCCAATTGGAAATGAACCAAATTATCAAGCTATTTATGATTTTTTAGATAGTAAAAAATAAAAAAGTATTTATAAGCAAAATACTTTTTTTTAAAGATTAACATTTGTTGAATTTCTGCCAAATCACGTAGTTTTTCTTTATCAACATTAATCTTAAAGTTATATCCTTCATCTTTTTGATATTTTGGAATAATATGAAGATGATAATGAAAAACCTTTTGAAAAGCCTCACTTTTTTCATTGCTAACATAATTAATTCCAACAGGTTTTAATGTTTGATACATTTTTTCAGCAATTATTTTTCCAATTTTAGCAACTTCTGTTAAGTACTCATCATCAGTAACACTATAATATTCAAAGTGCTTTTTGGGAATAACTAAGGTATGACCATCACTATTGGGGAATGCATCTAAAAAAGCATAAACTAAGTTATTTTCATAAATTTTTTTACTTGGTATTTTTTGGGCAATAATTTCACAAAAAATACAATTGTTTTCATTCATATTAATTTCAGCTCCTTATGTAATTAATTATAGCAAATAACTACTATCGTTGATTAATTAAGTTATTTTTAATATAAAAAAAGAAGATTTTTTTAATCTTCTTTAAGAATATATGATCCGATTGCATCATACAAAGTTTGTGAATAAACATTTTCTGGATTATTGGCAAAGGCTAAGGAATATAATCTTGTTTTTGCTGCTGTTTGTAAATTTTGTTGTTGTGCAAAAGTATATTCAATTCATTTTAGGATTTGACCTTTAATATTTTTATTTTTTGTAATGTCAACTGGTGTTCCATCTTCATTATAAAGAGCTTCACCATTTTCATTGTATGTTCCTAAATAACCTTTTTCATTATATAATCATGATAATGAACGCTTAATACCACCTTGTTGTGCTAATCAAGCTTGATCTAAATCAGTTGGTGTTCCTCCTGACCCGTATCAAGTTAATGATAATTCTTTATTGTTTTTATTATCATTTTTATAATTAATATTCATATTTTTCATTAAATCAACAGCATAAATTGGTAATACTAAGACAACTGACCCGTATCTTTTATTTGTATCTAAGAATTGGTAACTTGAAGGGTCTGTTCCTTCACCTGATTTTATAATACCTGGTGTTTCTGTGTCAATAATTTTTTGTTTATATGCATCAGCATTGTTTAAAGTTGTAAAAATATCATTTGGGTTTTTATTTTTATCAATTCCAACAAATCCTTTAAAACCACTAATCCCAAAAATTGGATCAATTCCATCTTTAATCATATTATTAAAGATTTTACTTTGGTTTTTCTTATTAAACATGTCTTTAAGTTTTTTTATTAAAATATTCTGATTATTAGTTAAATCAGAATTTAATTGTTCAACATTTGCTAATGGCCCTTTATCCCCATCTTTATTATTAAATAATTTGTCTAATTCTTCTTTATCTAGTTTTAATTCTCACACCATTTTAACATATGATTTTCATCGTGCTCCACTAATGGTATCTCATGATTGAATAGCATTAAATAATGCACTATTTCGATTTAGATAAATTGAACTATTATCTCCGCTACCATAGCGCTTAATCTCGTTTTGGTGTAAGTATGTTGCAGTAATAATTTTATCAATAACTGCTGGTACTTCAACATGTGTATAATAATCTTTAAACCGAACTTTTAATGCAACTTTTTTTTCATTTTCTGACATTACATTAAAGTCAGTATAATTAGCTCCAGCACTTTTACTTTTAATTTCGAAATTAGCTTCTCCTTGCTCTTTTCTTGATTTCATATAATTTGGTTTATCTGTTCCTTTTCAGAAATATGATTGAGTACCGCCAACATATCAACCTTCTGATTGATAATCAGGTGCATATCCTTGTCCTGCAATTGTTGTTTCTAAAGGTGTTGAATTAGAAATTCCAGTAAAGTATTTTGTACTTAAATTATCAAGTGCAACTTGCTCAATAAAGTTAATAAATTGTTTTATTAATAATGAATCAGGTTGGTTAACATCAATTGTTACTCCGGTATAACGTGCTCTTGTTGCTTCTTCTGAAGCATAGAAAAATTTTGAAATATTAATATCTAATAATCTTACAGCCATTTCTTTTAGGGCTGCTTTAGTGAAAATGTCATTAAATGAATATTTGACAACATTTGATTCATTTTTTGAATTAATTTGTACAATAATTCAACGTTTAACTTCATCAGCAATTGCGAGGTCGATAAATCTTTCAAAATCTTTTTTTACACATGCATAAAGACTTGTGCCAGTAGAAGAAAGAATAGACATTGCTCCTAAAATACTTAGTAGTTTTTTCATTATCGTCTACCTCCTATTTTAAAAAAATATTTTATTGGATCTGTTATTTCAGGAGGGAATTGATACACTCATAATGGAGTTTCTGCCAAAATAGTTGATTTTGTGTAATTTAAACCAATTTCTTCATGTCATACTTTTGCGTTACTAATTTTTTCAACAATAGTTTTTGGATCAATCTTAGCAGCGGGTCCTCCCATTTTATATCCTTCAATTGTTTTATTTTCTGCTTCAAAACTACTGTATAAACGTTGAACAGCACCTCCTGAAAAATTAGTTGACATTGCATTAATAATTGAAATAAATCAATCATGATTTGTCTCATGTTTTTCTGAATCTTTAAAAGTAAGAAAGTTTTTCAATCATTCTTGAGGACCAGCACCATTTGTTAAGATTTTATTATTAAAATTATTGAAAAAGTCATAAATTCAAAATCATCATGTTTTATCATCAGTTGAACCAGAACTTAATGTAGCATATTTTTTAACTTCATTTAAAACATTAAATTTTAGTTTACTGTTATTATTGCTATTTACTAAACTACGATTTACTAAATATAATAAGTATTGAGCATTACTAAATTGTGTATTCATCTTTTGTTTTGTTTTGTCAACTATCATGATTTCTGATTTATCTGTTAATGAACTATAATAATTACTTGAATAATTTAAACTTTTAAATTGTCAATTGCTATCATAAGTGTCGTATGATGTTGGGTCAGCATCCTTTAGATATTCGTGGCCATCAATATGAACTAAGTTTAAACCATTTGTATCAAAGAAACTAATAACAATATCATTAGTAGTACCAATTTTTCAGGCAGCACTAATTGGATCGGTTGGATTTTTACGATTAATTTTACTTACCGCACCATTTATATCACCAGGCGCAGTTTCACCAGGTGCATTAATGCTATTATATACACTTGATTTTAAAATATTTGATTTAACAGCATCAGCTTGTGTACTTAAAGTTAATAAATCTGATGATGGAGTAACTGTACCTTCACTGTTAGTAGTAAAGTCTTCTCAACTCTTAGCTAAGGATAAAGTTCCTAAATCTTTATTAATTTGTGTTTTTGTTGTTTCATCAAAACTATCTGCTGTAAAACCAGTATCAGTTGGTGTTGCTCCGGATTTAAAAGCATATGTTATTTTTGAAATTGCTAAAGGTTTTTCATTTTGGAATCATTTTTCAATTATATATTTTTGAAATAATGATAGTTGCCCAACATCATATGTTTCATTTAATTCAGGAGTACCAACTGATGATTTAGATGAATTTTCAAAAACAGGTGTTGCAACTGGTGGATGATTACTCATATATTCCGTAATTTTATAATTAAAAGTTCCTAAATCTGTTGCAATTGTATTAATACGAGTATTAATTTCAGTGATTGTTAAGTTTGATAGATTATCAATAAATTCTTTTTCATCTTTATTTCAACTAAAAGCTAATGCCAATTGAGTACGTAAATTTTGATTGTCAGTATTTCAATCGTCTGCTTTATTTCCGTTTTTAAGGAAACTAGCAAAATCTCTTAAAATTCTAACTGCGCTTTCAGTGTTATTTTGTTTGTATACACGCATATTGTTATTTAATAAAACATTAGTTAACATTTGTGTTGCACTAATTCCGTCATTAGCACCAGCTGTCATAATGGCAGCTTTATAATTTTGTTCTTCAATTTCATATTTTTTGTTGCCACTAGCACCGCTGATATCTTTATAGTTTGAATCTAAAAAATCATGATATTTTTTTTCTCATTTTTTTTTATCACTGTCTTTAAAACTTTGTTTCTTTTTCTCAACAGTATTATTTGTATTTGTGATTAGTAATTGTCATTGTGTTTTTAAAATGTCTTTTAAATTTTTATAATCAGCAATATCACCGATTGTAGTTTCTTTTGATACAAAAAATTTATCAGGGTTCGCTAAAATTGCAACGCTTAAAATTTGCATTAATTGAATTGACATTTTGATTCTTGTTGTGCCATCTCATTGGGTTGGATCATTTGTTCATTTTCCATTTCCGGCATCTACAAATGGATTTTCTAAGACACTTCAAATATCGGGAGAAGTGATTTTTTTACCACCAAAAATTCCTGGAATTCATGCTCAGATGCTATCACCATTTTCATTTTTATGTTGATTATTTTTTTCTTTAGTACTACAAGCCGCCGTTCCAAATGCGGTTGCGCCCACTAATATCATACTGCTTAGTGATGATAAAAGTTTTTTCATTTTAGTTCATCCTTCCTCTTGACTTTTTATTTTTGTACTTTTTGATAAAAAATACTAACTTTATTATATTAAAAAAATATAATAAAGTCTACTTTTATTGTACAATAAAAGTAGACTTTATTAATTAAAAAATAAAGATAATTTCACTTCGGGACTAATATAATACATATTTCAAAGGAGGGGCTAAAGTGAAAAAAATGAAATCAAAGATTTATTTGTTTTTGCTGATAATGATATTATTTTAAATTGTTTAAATTTAACTGTTAATGAAATTCATGCTTTAATGGGGCCTAATGGAAATGGAAAATCAACTTTATTATTAACAATTATGGGGCATCCTAGTTATACTGTTGAAAGTGGGGATATTTTAATTGATGGGGAAAGTATTTTAAACAAAACGGTTGATAATCTTGATCAACTAAATTTTTTGCAATGCAATCACCAGTTGAAATTTCTGGAGTTTTAAATTTAGATTTTTTAAAAGCAATTATTAATGCTCATCATGATTCACCAATTAAATTACCAGAATTATACCAAGATATTAACCGTAATATTAAAAATTTAAAAATTGATGATAGTATGATTCGTCGTTATTTAAATACTGATTTTTCAGGGGGAGAAAAGAAAAAAATGAGATTTTACAATTAAATTTATTGAGCCCATCTTTAGCTTTAATTGATGAAATTGATTCAGGTTTAGATGTTGATGCTTTAAATGTTGTTAGTACTGAGTTAAATAAAATGCGAAATAAGCATTTTGCTGCAATTATTGTGTCCCATTATGATCGCTTTTTTAATTTAGTGCAACCAATACATGCTCATGTTATTGTTAAGGGTAAAATTGTTAAAAGTGGAGATTATAATTTAGTTAAAAAAATTAACGAAGAGGGATACGAATGATTATTACAAGAATTAGATTTAACAGTAGAAAATAAACAAAGGAGTGTTAAACCTTTAGCGGGAATTGGGTGTGCTGCTCAAAAAGGTAAGTAAAAATGCAAGTTTTAATGAATGAACAAAAACTTATTGGTGACAATTTTACTATTGATGCAACAATACCCAAATTAACATTTACGAATAATAAAGCTGGTGAAGTTATTAATATTAATTTTGCTACTAATCTTGTTAATGAAACTTTTTTGTTTTTTTAAATTTAACTTCAGAAGTAACAATTAACTACAATATTCCTGCTAATAGTCAAATTAATATTATTAATATTTACAAAAATAGTGAATGTGAACAAATAGCTAATCTTTTTTATAACTTATTAGAAAAAGCACAAGTTAATATTTATCACTTAAATATTGTTAATAGTAGTATTACTGAGAACATTACCTTCAATTTGCGAGGTAAACGTAGTGCTATTAAATATTATTTGGCAAGTCTGTCAACACATGAATATCATAAAAATGCGATTATTTATGCTCATCATTTAGCCCCAGCAACCGAAAGTGAAATTAAAACTTACTCAATTGCAAAAGATAATTCATTACAAACTGTTAAATGTACTAGCCATATTAAAAAAACAATGGGTAAATCAGAAGCTCATCATGAATTACGATTACTAGTTTTTGATAAAACTTCAAAAGCAATTTCTGATCCGATTTTGTTAATTGATAAAAATAATATTAAAGCAAGTCATGCTAATGTGGTTGGGATGCTAGACCCAGAGCAAATCTTTTATTTACAAACAAAAGGTTTGACAATAACGCAGGCTCGAAAATTAATTTGTATGGGTTATTTTAAAAATGTGATTGATGCAATTGAGGATGAGGAATTACAAAAAAATATTATTGATGAAATTGATTGATACAGAAATTGGAGAAAAACGATGATTGATTATAGAGAAATTAAAAAACAATTCCCTTTTTTAAAAAATAATTCTGAGCAAATTTTTCTTGATAGTGCTGCTACTAGCTTAAAACCACAAGTTGTTATTGATGCTATTAATGATTATTATACAAATTATGGAACTAATCCGCATAATACTGATAGTGATTTAGGATATAAAACAAATGTTCAATATGAACTTGTTCGTCAGAAACTTCAGCATTTTATTAATGCTAAAAAGGTTTCAGAAGTTATTTTTGTCCCTGGAGCAACTTATGGATTAAACCAAATTGCATATGGTTTAAGTTCAAAGATTACAGCGGGTGATGAGGTTCTAATTACAAAACAAGAACATGGTGCAAATATTTTACCATGATATCGGATGGCACAAGAAAAAAAAGCAGTTGTTAAGTTTTTACCAGAAATAAATTTTCAAATTGATTTAAAACAATTAGCAACAGTTATTACTGCCAAAACAAAGATTGTTTCTTTTGCTAATGTGCCAAATATTTTAGGGTATGAAAATGATCCAACATCAATTGTTACAATGATTAAAAAAATTAATCCGGAAATAATTGTTGTGATTGATTGTGCACAGGGTGTTATTCATATGCCGACTGATGTTCAAAAGTGAAATGCTGATTTTATTACTTTTTCAGCCCATAAAATTTTTGGTCCAACTGGAATTGGGATTTTATGAGGAAAAGAAGAATTATTGCTACAATTACAGCCGTTAATTGTTGGCGGTGGTATGAATACTCGAATTGATAGTAATGGTTTAGATTATAGTTTAAAAAAATTACCAGACCGGTTAGAAGCGGGTTCAGCTAATATTGCTGATATTTTTGGTTTTGGAGCAGCAATTGATTTTGTTAATAGCCTTACTTTAACAGAAATTATTAAATATAATCATCAGTTAAAACAATATGCAATTCAACAGTTTAATAAAAAATTAAAAGATAAAGCAATAATTTATAATCCTGATAGCAAGGGACCAACATTAGTTTTTAATATTAAAAATGTTTTTTGTCAGGATGTTACAATGCATTTAGGAAGCCGCAATAAGATTACTGTTCGGAGTGGTGATCATTGTGCGCGGTTAATTGGTACTGTTATTCCAGAGAAAAATACAATTAGAGCTGGTTTTTCAATTTATAATAGTTATGAAGATATTGATTTGTTAGTATCGGCACTTGCAAATGAGAAAGATTTTTTAGGAAGGTTGGTTTAAATGGAATTTAATAAAAATGACCCAATGTTTTTACGACAAATTATTATGGACCATTATTCAGAACCACAATACAAAGGTTTAACAAAGAAACCAACAGTTTATTCAATTCATCAAGCTTCTGAATCATGTATTGATGATATTTATTTAGAATTAATGATTGAAGGGAATAAAATTATAAGTGTTCGGTTTGACGGTGTTGGTTGTGCAATTTCAACAGCATCAAGTGACATTATGGCGCAAGAACTAGAAGGAAAAACAATGAAGGATGGTTTAGCAATTATTGAAAATTATTTAGCAATGGTTTTTGACAAACAATATGATGAGAACAAGTTAAACGATTTAATTGCTTTTATTAATATTGCAAAACAACCTAATCGAATTAAATGTGCAACAATTGGTGTTACTGGTTTTCAAACATTATTATTAGATTTATTAAAAACAGATAATGATTAATGCCAAAGGAGGTCTTATTAATGCCAAAATTAAAGCAAGAAAAAGAAATTAAAGAAATTTCTAGTTATAAATATGGTTTAAATGATGGAGATATTTCTTACTATAATACTGGGAAAGGTCTTAATGAAACAATTATTAATGAAATTTCAGATCATAAAAATGAACCAGATTGAATGCGAGAATATCGGTTACAGTCATATCATAATTTTTTAAAAATAAAAAATCCAAGTTGAGGGCCAAACTTAGAATTTATGGATTTTAATGAGTATATTTATTATATTAAACCAACAGAACATATTGTAACAAAATGAGATGAGGTTCCTGAAAAAATTAAAAAAACCTTTGACCGGTTAGGTTTACCAGAAGCCGAACGTGAATATTTAGCTGGAATTAAAGCTCAATATAATAGTAAGCCAGTTTATGGAAGTATGTTAAAAGAAGTTGAAAAAAAAGGAATTATTTTTTTAGATTGTGATACCGCATTACGTCAACATCCAGCGTTATTTAAAAAATATTTTGGAACATTAGTACCAAATACAGATAATAAATATGCTGCTTTAAATGGAGCTGTTTGATCAGGTGGATCATTTATTTTTGTTCCAAAGGGAGTTAAATTAGAAAAACCATTGCAGGCTTATTTCCGGATTAATTATCAGAATAGTGGTCAGTTTGAACGCACATTAATTATTGTTGATGATGATGCAGAATTACACTATATTGAAGGATGCACAGCACTAATTTATTCTCGTGATTCTCTTTACATGCTGCTATTGTTGAAATTTTTGTGGGAAAAAATGCAAAAATGCGTTATACAACTGTTCAAAACTGGAGTGATAATGTTTTAAATTTAGTAACAAAGCGTAGCATTGTTGATGAAAATGGTCAAATGGAATGAATTGATGGTAATATTGGATCAAAAATTAATATGAAGTATCCGAGTGTTATTTTAAAAGGAAATAATAGTAAAGGACAATGTATTTCAATTGCGGTAGCAAAGGAAAATGTTATTCAAGATGCTGGTTCAAAAATGATTCATTTGGGAAAAAATACTTCTTCTAAAATTATTTCTAAATCAATGACTTTTAATGGTGGGACAGCAAACTATCGTGGGTTAGTTCATATTGGACCAAAAGCACAGTATTCAAAAGCTGGGGTTGAATGTGATACTCTAATTCTAGATGGAAAATCACATTCCGATACAATTCCTCAGAATAAAGTTTATAATAATGAATCACAAATTGAGCATGAAGAAACAGTAAGTAAAGTTTCTGAGGAACAATTATTTTATTTACAAAGTCGCGGTTTATCAGAACAAGAAGCTTTGGAAATGATTATTATGGGATTTTTAGAACCATTTACAAGAGAATTACCAATGGAATATGCAGTTGAATTAAATCAGTTAATTAAAATGGATATGGAAGGTAGTGTTGGTTAATGATAATTCTTGCTAAACAAGAAATTCGACAAGAAAAATTGCTTGTAAGAAGCAAGATTTCATCTGAGTTACGACAGCAAAAAGAAACTCAGATTTTTAATACTTTTTTTCAACATCCGGGTGTACAAAATAGTAAAACAATTGCTCTTTATTATTCAATCAAAAATGAAGTTAATACTATTTTTATTATTAAACAATTATTTGCATTAAAAATTAATGTTTTATTACCACGAATGGATGGTAATAATTTAAAATTTTATCATATTACCAATTTAACAACTGATTTAGAATTTAATTCACGTTTTGGTCTTTATGAACCATTAAATTCATTGCCAATAATTGATGCAGAAAAAATTGATGTTCTTGTTGTTCCAATCGTTGCTTTTGATCAAAACAATTTTCGATTAGGATATGGGAAAGGCTATTATGATCGGTTTTTAAAAAATTATTATCATCTTGTGATTGGGTTAGCATTTATTGAACAGTTAGTGCCAACCCCTTTGCCAGTTGAAGAACACGATGTTAAAATAGAAATTATTATTAGTGCATAAAAATTAAGGAGTCAGAATGAACTTACCATTATTACGTGTTGTTAGTAAATATTGATTTACATCATGACATACTTATTTAGTAACATTTGTTTTACCAGTTATTTTATATTTTATTAGCATTCGTGTGACTAATATGTTTAATAGTAATGCTAGTTATTTATCGTTACCAGGGTCAATTTTATTAGTGGGGGTTCTTAGTGGTATTCTTGATTTAGCAATTGCTTTTTATGAATTTCGAAAAACTACTTTTGCACGCCAATTGCATTTATTAAAAGCTTCAATTTATCAATTAATTTTAGTTTTAATTGCTGCAATTAATTTAATTATTAGTTTAATTGGTTCACTTTGGTTATTTTTAATTGCTTTTTTTAGTTATGGTGAAGGAATTTATATTGAATAAATTAATTGACTTGCATTATTTTGAGCAATTATATTAAGTTCTTTTTTAACATCTTTAATTGGTATTTTAATTGCGCTTTTTTAAATGATTTAAAGGTTATTTTAGTGGTAGCAATTTTATTTTTTTATTATTTGCTTTTTTATCGGGATTATTTTTTCCAATTGGTGTTGTGCGTAGTGACAAATTTTTAAATATTATTGGTTACTTGTTGCCGTTAAGTTATCCATCATCAATTATGGGTAGTGCTTGTTTTTGAAATGTTCCTGCGTGAATTTTAGACTCTAATTTATATCCTAATTTAACATATTTTTCTGATTTACATAATATTTGACTACCTTTGCTAGTTAGTTTAAGTTGAAGTTTTACTTTTTTTATTTTTATTTTTGTTATTAATTATTATAAAGATAACTAAAAAATGTGGTATGATAATTTTAGACAATTTAATAAATAGTTATTTAGAGTTAGGGAATTGAGTGCGAATCTTGAGCTGTCCCAGCAACTGTGATATTGACGAAAGCCACATTAGCCACTGAAAGGAAAACTTTTGGGAAGGCGGTTAGTAGGATGAAATTAAACCAGTAGACCTTTCTAAATTTAATTAGTCTTATTATATAACTCCTGGGTGTGAGTCATGTAATTATTTTGTAAATAAATAATTTAGTGATTGTTATATAAAAAACATGTTGGGGAATGTTTTTTAATTTACTGCAACTAGAATTAAATTGTTCATTGTTAATTTGCTAGAAAAAAATAAGAAAATGAAAAAAATATTATTACTATTCCTAAGTTCTATATTTTTTTCACCAACATTAACAACAATTTCTTGTAAAAATGTTGATCAATCGCTTTCCTATTGTGATCCAAATTGAATTTATCAAATGAAGACAGAGGAAAATGAAGAATTTTCAGTTGGTTATAATAATTATTATTTACCAACTACATCAAGTACCTTCCAACAAAAAGATTGGTTAGATCTTAATCAAGAAGCACATATTTATCTTTATTTTAAAAATGTTGTAAGTCTTGATGAAGTAATGCAAAAATTACAGTTTGGTGATACTGCTTATATGCAAGATGTAACACATCTTTATGAGCCAATAACATTTGCAAAAACTTATGATGATAATGTTTATATTTCTAATTCCTTTTTGACGCAAAATACCCCTGTTAATTGTTATACAATAATGGCACAAGATAAATGAAAAGATCTTAAAAATAATAAAAATATGAAGCAACTAAATGACCGATTTCAAAAAGAGTTTGAACAATGAGGAACAATTCGTGATTCTCATCCAGTGCAAGAAGTGGATGGAAAACAATTTGTTTGATGAAATTCTAACCGTTGGGATGTTTTATTGCAGACGGAAATCCAGAAGGCAATATATGGAGTTTGAAGTAGCACTGAAAATAAAATTCAAGTGGGAATGAATATTCCATTAAGCCTTGTTAGTAAAGGCTCAATTAGAGTGTCAAAAACTAAGGCTCAAAGTGTATTTCGAATAGATCTAAATTATCAAGAAGATTGAATAAATAATAGTTTTAATAAAATAAAATACCGATTACCCCACTGAGGTTTTTATTTTAAAATCATTGGTGAAAATAAGACCCAATATATTTCACCACAACTAATTCCTGCAATTAATAATACTTTTCGTGTGACTGATGTTTTGACATATTTAACATCGCGAAATTGAAATTCTTTTAATAATAAAGGTTATAAAAATGCCAAAATAATTTCATAATTTTATTGTATAATTATTTATAATTATCTTGGAAGGAGATGAAATTATTAAGACATTAACATGACCAAAAATTTTAATGTTTATTGGCGCAGCTTGAATTATTATTATTGGCATTTTATTCGCTGCTGGCGTTCCAACAAAAACTTCAATTTACGGATGAGACACAAGTTGACCAGTTTTATTGCTTTTAGGAATTTTGTATATTTTAGTTCCGCTATCAGTTAAACCAGGCTTTTGATCATTATTATGAGCACTTGCCATTACTGGTTTAGCAGTAATTTTCTTAGTTGGATTTTTTGTAAAAGCAGATTATCAATCACCCTGAACGTATTTAGGGGCCATTCCTAATCTTTTTATTGGAGTTGGAGCATTAGGATGGATTTTTGTTCACGAGTAAAAATTTAATGCTATTAAGAAATGATATTAAAATTATTTTAATATCATTTTTTTATTTATAAATAAACTTTATAGTAATAAAACAAAAAGAACAAAATCATTGTTCTATTTTTCTTGTTCAAGTTCTTGATTTTGTTCGGTTTGATTAAATTCTGTATAAATTTTTTGAATATCTTTTATTCTTTGTGGTTTAGGAATTGGATTAATTTTTGTCGCAGGACTGTTAATGTTATTTGTTGATATGTGTAATTGGATTGGCACAAGTCTACCATTTTTATCAATCATCTTTTGTAATTCTGCTTGTCCTGTTTGGGGCAAAGAAATTTGATGTTTTTTCCCTTCTCTTGAAGCATCTGTAGTAATTGAACTTCATTCATTTATTACATTTTCATTAATTCCCATTTGTTTTCAATTTTTTGTTACATTTTTGCAAGTAAAACTTGCCATTTTTTCAGATTCTTTTTTATTAAAGCCAAGTGTTGTAAAAAAAAGAATTAAGACCTTTTAAAATGATTTATATATTTTTTTAGATGGTTTTTCATTTCTGATGTAAATTCCATATTAAAATTTCCTTATTAGATTTAATTATTAATTAAGCCATTTATTTTAAAAATATTACATTTTCAAAATCATTTACAATATTTACCTTATCATATTTATTTAAAATTAACAATATTTTTTAATTAATAATTGTTTTTATCTATTGTTTTCGTTGGCATAAATAAAACTCACCGCTACTATATTTTAAAATTAACTTTAAGAAGTTAACAATTATCAAAGCTCCAACACTTATTATGTCCAAAATTGCTCCAATTTTACATAAATCTGACAAACAAGCACTATTATTTTCTATTTTAGAATTAGTTCTTTCTTTTTCATTATTGTATTTATATGAAGTTATGTTATTAGTTGTCATTTTTCCTCTTTTTATAATTTTTTATATATAATTTAATATAATTCAAAAGCATTATTGTTTACAGTAAAAAGTTTTCATATTTTTTAAATGACATAAATATTTATAAAGAAGATATTTAATAATTTAAAAAATAAAGAAATTAAACAACTTTCTTATTTTTTTTGTTATTTAATTTAAATTTATAAATTAGATAACAAAATGTTTGGAATTTATAGTATATTAACAATTAAGTAATAATATATGAAAGACCAAATTATGTATAAATTACATTAAATGTTATGTAAACACTATATAATATAATAACAATTATCAAGATAAGAAAACCTATTAGTTTAATAGTCACATAATATTATTTGAATTAAATAATGAGTAAGGAGAAAATAAAATATGAAAAAAATATTTAGTTTATTAACTTTTATTTTTCTTAATGGAGCGGTAATGCCCTTGATAGGTGCTATACAATATGACATTCGAGAAGAACGTGACAGAATACAACAAGAACGAGATAGAAGAAGACAAATTAAGTTAGAAGAAGAAATGAAGAATTATATAGCAATGATAAATAATGTTAATCTTGGTGTTATTAGGCACAATAATAAACAATCTATTTTTGAAAACTTACCAAAAAAATATCCAAGATATGCTAATTTTACTTTAAAGATAAAAATTCCAATAAATAACTATGATTATTCAAATGAACATTATTGAGCATTTGTTAGTTTTAAAAGCTTTACGACTAGACAAAATGAGGATGCTTTAACAGCAAAAGTAATTTTTAATACCGAAGATAATTTATCTCAAAAAATAAAGACAATTTTAGAAAATCAAGAAATACAAAATTGAGTAAATGATTTTAGACAATTTTCAGATAATGTTAAATTCTTAATTGATACAGTTATTTCTAAGCTTGATTATAATGCTGAAATTCTTTGAGTGTTTAATACTATCGAAACTTTAAAAACTTATTTACGAGAGTTTACTAATATTATTAACATAATTAAAATTCAATTGCAGTTAAAAAAATTTATTATTGAAAATCAGATATTGAGCAAGAAATTAATCAATTAAAACAACAAATAAAAAAATATCAAGATAATTTAGATTTAATACGTAATCGTTCGCATTCTAATAACAATTTTAATGTGTTAACAGATTGTAGTAATTATGGGTTTTAAACTGCTAGTGTTTTAGGAATTTCAGCAGGTCTTTCGTTATTATTTTCCCCTCTTGCCGCCACTATTGCCTTTCTTAACGCTATTTCAGCTGGAATTACTAGTACAATTCCTTCAACATGTAGTATTCCTGAATAAGGGCGAGTAAAAAAAGATACGGGTTTTTTTAAAAAGGGAAAATCCGTTTTTATTTGTTAAAAACAAGCTTGTTTATTAAACTTTTAATTAAATTTATTAAATTAACAAAAAAGTTAACAAATGTTTTTTTAGTATGCTTTTTTCTACTAACACCAACATGTTAATTAACAAGTTAATAAACAAGTTAAATAATGTGTTCAATAACATGTTTAAAAACACTTTATTAACAACAGACTGGAGGTTTTTAAAATTGAATATAGTCAAAAACTTGCATATGTTTATATGAATAAAAATTATATACGAGATGTAAAATTTGATACTTTTAATTGTAAAAACTGCGTTTCGCCAAAAACTTATGGTGCGAGCTGATTACAGCCAAAAAAATTAATTTGACCGGGTAAATTTCCTAATCAGGTAAGATTAGGTATTTATTAAAATCAATTGTATGAAGAGTTTATTTTTAAAAATAATAAAAAAATTATTACTTGTCATATTTTAGGTTCTGAATTAAAAAAACTTATTGAGAAACAAGCAAGAGGTAATCAGTCGGCATATTCACGGCAAATAAATGACCTAGAAAAAGAGTCTAATAAAAATAATACTGAACCAATAAATTTTAATGAGAATGATATTTTATGGGATTAGCTAAAAATTTAGTATATGCAATATATGACATAAATGATGATTTAGTTGGTATTTATGAATCAGTAGAAGATGTAGTAATTAATTATTATCAGGTTAGTCCAGATAATCCGCTTTTTGAAATTAAAAAAAAGTATGTTTATCAAGTTGTTTATCGTACAAAAAAACAGTTTCATACACAAAATATTAAAATTTATTGTTATAAGGAGGAATAAAAGTGGAATCAAAACATTTTTTTGGTTAAAAGCATTAGAAAAAAATATAAGGATAATGAAATTATTTCTAAATTAGAAAATATTTGAAAAGAATTCAAGAACCAAATGTTAGAGGTACAATAAAATTAAATTATAAAGGAAATATAAAAATGTCAGAACATGAATTAGATGCTTGAAAACATTTACAATATTTTCTAAAAAAGGAGTCAAATAAAAATGCCAAGAGTTCAAAGCAATTTAGTTAATAAAAAAATAAACCAGTGACTGAAAAGAAAACAACTATTACAAAAAATGCTGTTAGCTCTACGATTAAAAAGAATGTGACAAAAAAAGAAATTGTAGAGAAAAAACGAGAATGAATAAATAAAATAATAATTGACGTTAAAATTTATTCTGATCCTATAAAAACTAAGATTGTATCCAAAACAGCTGGTGGTGTAGAAATTGATGCGGGTTTTGCAGGATGTAGTTGATCCGGAATGAATTATACTACTTTATCAATATATGAACCGAATTTATTATTAACTTTTTTAAAATTAAGAAAAGATGACGAAATTAGAGTAACTGGTAGTATTTGAAATACTTTAAATAAAGTAACAAAAAAATATTTTCATTGTATTAGAGTTGAAAAATTTGAAATTATTAAAAAAGTACCGAGAACTCGTTCCAAAAATAATCAAAAATAAATTTATAATATATAATTTAACAGTAGCAGTAATGTTACACCCTAAATGAAACAACTTCTTTAAATCAGGAGTTTTTATAAAAAATGCGGATTGTGTTCTGCATTTTTTATTTTTGCATTATACAATCATCAATGAAAAAAGGAGGAATTTAAAAAATGGCAGTAAAATATGTTTTAGTTGATGACAATAATCAAGCTATTTTAAATGATGATGGTAGTTTAGCTATTTAAAATGCAGAATTTGTTTTTGCAAATCAAGAAGAATTAGATGCACATAATGCAGAACTTATAAAACTAAAATCAGAACAAGAACAAAGAATTAGCGAATTAGTTACACTTTCTGAAAAACAAGCCGAAGAGTTAAAAAGAATTGATATTTGAAATTTTATTGATTCATTAACTTTTGATGAAGAAATTAGAAAAGTTTTAAGCAATACAAATTATGATATTAAAGATGATGTTGCTGTAATTAAAGCTAAGTTAAAATCTGATTATCAAGATTTAATGAAATTAAAACCAGTAAATACTGGTGGAGTACCAACAAATAAAACAGATGAAAATAAAATTATTGATACTGACAATGTATTTAATAAATAGAAAGAAGGAAGTAAATTATGGCACAAAATCCACAAAGAATATTCGGCGATATTGTTAATCAAGCAACACAAAAAGATTGTGAATCATTTGACCAATGATATTTACAAACTTATCAACAAAAATTAAGTTGAGAAGCTTTATTTGCTTGAAAAGATGCAAGTAAATTTAGTTTTACATATAAAATAAAGAACAAGATAATTTTATTGACTCTTTTTTTGCTAATAAATATGAAGAAAGTAAAACTTTATTTATAAAACATATTAAAAACCTTGATGATGAAATATTTTCTAAAAAAGAATATAAGAAAGATGGATGATTCGTAAAAGAAAAACGATCTAGAAAAATAGTTGATGAATGAGGAGAATTAATTTATCTACGAAGAATTTATCGTAGATAAAATAAAGAAACTAATTCATGAGAAAAAAAGCATTTGTAGATGAAAAAATAGGAGTTTTAAAATATCAAACATTAACTTTAAATTTAGAATTAAAAATATTAGAATTATCTGAGGGAAAAAGACAAAAAGATATTTTACATTGTTTTCCAAACATAAACTTAACTAGAATGACAATTTCAAATGTTATTAGAAAATATGATATTGAGTATTTTAGTAGTCATTTATTTAATGAATTTGAAAAGATTAAGTTAGAAGAAAATTCATGTCTTTATATTTTTATGGACGAAGGTTTTGTTTCATTAAAAGAAGAAAAACAAATTAAATATTTTAGATGTCGGATTACAACATATTTAATACTGGTTTTAATTTTAAAAAATGTAAATATAACAGAAAAGTATTAGCAAATAAAAGAGGTTTTGTTATATTAAAAGAACAAAAAACAGGTGAAATTAATACCGAAGATTATGTTCAAAGAATATTAATGGAATTAGAAAGATATTATATTTTACCTGAAAAATTTAAAATTATTGTTGGTGGTGATGGTGACGGTTGAATTATACAAACAGCTTCTTTTTTAGGAACTAAGTATGTTTTAGATCGATTTCATTTTTCGAAAGAATTAAAAAGAGCTTTTTTAAAAGGAAGAAAAACCGAAACAAAAACAAATATTTATAATGAATGTTATAATTTGTTTATTAATGGTAAGTATGATAAATTATTAAAAATTGCTAATTCTTATCACAAAACTGAATTAGTTAGATATATTAAAAATCATAGTAAAGGCATTAAAAACCAAAAATTAGAATATAACATTGGTGTTTCAGCTGAGAGTGATATATCTTGATTTCTTAAATCAACTTTGGGGTATGGGGCAAAAGCCTACGCATATAAAACATATAAAAATTTACTATACTTAAAATTAGCAAAAATAAATAAAATTGATGTAATAGCAAATATTAAGAATTTTTATACTTTTAAATAATTAAAATAAGGTAAATTTAAAAATTTATTACTTTTTGGTCGTCTTATTAAAATAATGTGTTAATATAAATTTAACAAATAAAGAGGGGTTGTTTCATTTAGGAACAATAATTAATCCTTAAAAGAAAAAACCCGTATTTAATTTACTCACCCCTTGAATAAAATAAAGTTTTTTTTTTTTTTTTTTATTGTTATAATTAATTAGGCATTTATTCTATTATTTAGAATATGCTTTAATGTGGTAGTAATGGTAACATTACGTTTGGACCACAGCGAGAATTTAATTAAAAGGAGGAAATTGCTCGTGGCAAGAATTACAAGAATAGCAAAATTAGAATTTCAAGCAGGACAAGCAAAACCAGGGCCAGAATTAGCTTCATTAGGAATTAATATGCCTCAATTTTGTACACAGTTTAATGATGCAACAAAAGAACGAATGGGTGATGTTGTTCCAGTTGTTATTACTGCTTTTGATGATAAGACATTTAAATTTGAATTAAAAACAACACCAGCAGCGATTTTATTAAAAAAAGCAGCAAAAATCCAAAAGGGATCAGCAAAGGCAAAAAATGAAAAGGTAGCAACAATTTCAGCTGATGAAGTTCGCAAAATTGCGGAATATAAACTTGTTGATTTAAACGCAAATGATGTTGAAGCAGCAATGCATATTATTGAAGGAACTGCTCGTAATATGGGGATTGTTGTTGAAGGTATGCCAAGTAAGAAGAAGAAAAACTAAGAATGGCAAAATTTGGTAAAAAATATAATAAAGTTGCTGAATTAGTTGATAAAAATAAAGTATACCCAATTGCAGAAGCAATTGAATTAGCAAAACAAACTGCAACAACAAAATTTGACTCAACCGTTGAAGTTGCCTTTAATTTAAACGTTGATCCACGTCATGCTGACCAACAAATTCGTGGAGCTGTTGTGTTACCAAAAGGAACAGGAAAAATACAACGAATCTTAGTTTTAACAAAAAGCAAGGAAGCTGCTGCTTTAGCAGCAGGTGCTGATTTTGTTGGTGGTAAAGATTTAATTGAAAAAATTCAAAAAGAAAACTGATTTGATTATGATGTTATTATCGCAACACCAGATATTATGGCAGAATTAGGAAAAATTGGAAAATTATTAGGGCCAAAAGGATTAATGCCGAACCCTAAAACAGGAACAGTTACTCTAGATGTTGTTAAAGCAATTGGCGATGTTAAAAAAGGAAAAGTTGAATATCGTGTTGATAAAAATGGAAACATTCATTCAATTATTGGAAAAGCATCATTTAAAGTTGAAGATTTAAAAGCTAATTATGATGTAATTTATGAAACAATTCGTAAGGCAAAACCAGCGGCTGTTAAGAGAGCATATATTAAAAATATTGCTATCACAACAACAATGGGACCAGGAATTAAAGTTTTAATTGAATTATAAAAAAGAAAAAAAGATTAACAATTGTTAATCTTTTTTTCTTTTTTTGTTTCTTTTTAGTTCTTAACGAAAATAATACTAGATAACTAACTAAAGTTGAAACGCCATAAATTCCAATGCCTGAAAAGAGTACTAATAATGGTGCTAAAACTGGATGAAAATAGGGGTTTAAAATTTTGCAGCTATTTCATCACATTATTCTTCCATCTGTTGGAGCATAACCATGACATTCAACATATATCACTAGTCTGGTTCATGAAAATATAATATATAAAATTGGCAATATTAAACTAAAGTAATTGATTCTTTTAATAAAATATTTAAAATCATGTTGTTCATAATATGAAAAAATACCAAATAAGATAAATGCAATAATTGGGTAGTATTCATTATTCTTAGGTTTTTAATAAAATTAAGTAATTAGAAACAAATTAAGTTTCGTTTATAATTGAATGATAACAAAATTTATAAAAAATTCAACTTTTTTTAAAAATATAATTTTTAGTTGAAAAAATAATTTATAAATTTATGAATTTTGACACACTAAAAAATACTTTTTAAAGTTATTGCTAATTTTAAAAGGTTTTTATTTTTTTATAAAGATAAAAATTGATTTTGAAATTGATTTAAATTAAATATATTAAATTCAATTTTTTCTTTATTATTTTTATTAGTTTTATCAACTTTCTCATCATTAATTTGATTATTAAGTCTTAACATAGAAGCAATTAACATATTGATAAATATTTCTTTACAATATATTTTTGCGCCACGCCCTTTAACAGCCTTAATATAATGCGATACATCACCCTCAACATGACAACCAATATTGTATTCTAATGATTGATTTACAATACCTTCTTCATTACTTTTAATTAATTCAATGGTTTCTAATAAAAATATTTTTTTATTACCATTAACATATGGTAAATGACATATTAAAAAATCTAATAATAATTTATAATTTCCAGTAAAGAAATATATTTTTGCTAATTTATATTTTATTCTATGAATTTTGATTCTATTTCGATTTGGGAATAATTGTTTAAATTTATTTGATAAATGAAATTTATCTAAACTATATGATACAGTGTTATTTTTATATTTTGCTTTTACTGCTCTATAAATTTTTTTAATTTGTTTTTCACCATCACTTAATATTAATATTTTAGTATTTTGATTAATATCATAACTATACATTGATTTAAAAATTTTATCAATAAAATTATCAATATTAGATTTATTATTTTTATTCTTATGATTTTTATTCATCATTTGAAAAACGCCTTTTTTCTTTTTCATTTTTATTCTGGTTTTTGTTGACTTTTCTTGATCAACACCGACATGCATAGTCGCAAGAAATATTTTATTTTCAATTTTTTTCTCGCATTGGTTCAAAAGCTCCGTCAATTTGAATATATAAAACATTATTTGGAATTTTAATTTTATTGTTATTTTTATTACTAATGTAATCGGTTTCTTCTAAATCGGCATTTTTAAAAATATTAGATATTGTTCTTTCACTAATATTTGCATTCTCTGTTGTATGTAAAATATCTTTATATCTTTTTCCATCACCTATAAAAGACATATATTTATTTTTTAAATTTATTTCAATTCTTTTGTATTTTTTTTTAAACCTAATTCTTCATCTAAAGGATAACGATTTATATTTTCTTTTTTTTCTTCATCATATTTAACATATAATCTTCTTTTAATAGGAATATCTCCATATTCTGTTTTAATTGTTTTTGGCAATTTTGATATCACCTTATATCCTTGTAATATTTGTCCGTGTTGATATAATTTAAATATCTCATTATCTCTTTCAATCAAGAAATTTTTAGTTTCATTGTTTGTTTCTATTATTTTATCTTTTTTATAATCTTCTAATAAATTTTGTTTTAATTCCATTTTATAATTTCCTTTCATATAAACAAATTATTTTAAAATATGATACTCAATACTTCACATAATCTTATCAAAAAAAGAGGCTATTTAAAAATGCAGGATTTTACCAAAATTAATAACAAAAAACGGATTACTAGTTATAAATATTTAAATAAAAAATATGATTTGAATTTTAGTGACTATAATTTTGGTTTTGATTGAGAAGTATTTAAAGACTTTGTTGGTGATAGTTATGCCCGATATTTTACTTCACCAACTTTTTTTAAGTTTGTTTCAGCGGGGCGTGGTACTAATAAGACATGAAATCACATAGCAGAAAAATTATTTTTTACTTGTAATTTTACTGATGCTTCATCTAACATTTTACGAAGATATGCCAATACCCATGAAGATACTACATTTGGCGATACAATTAATGTATGTAATTATTTATACGATAAATATAGGATTGATATAGGACCCGACAATGAAAATGGCATTGTTTGACCTAAAAATGTTAAAGAAGGTGGCGAAATTGTTTTTCCTAGTGGTGTGAGAATTGCTTTTGCAGGTTATGCTAATGGTAATAAAATTATAGGAAAAGTTGGTAAAGGTAGTGGTATTATATCAGCGTGAACAGATGAAATGATACATGCTGAAGAAAAAGAAATTTTAACTGATAAAGAATTAGATAAACGTTATAATAATTTGCGAATTTCCATGTTTAGATCAAAAAGCTTAAAAGTATCTTATGAAAAATATACTGATGAAAATGATAATGAACAATATAATTTAGATAATCCTATTCCAGTAAAAGAATTATCTTGGACATTTTAAGAATGAGACAACATAGCAAAACAATACATAACAGTAATAACATATTTTCATAAAACATATTCTAATCAATTTACTTTTAATCCTTTTGATAAATACCATGTCTTTTATGAAAAATTTGTAACCCCATATTTACCCTTAAATGAAAGAATTAAAAATATTTTAAAAGAACACAATCAAGTATATTCAGAAAACAAACAAGCATTTAATGGTTTGGGTATTTTTAATTTACGATTAACAATGGGTGCTGTTTGAAATAAAATACCTGATATTACTAAAAACTTGTTTTAACAAACAAACAAGAGCAACCTGATTTATTTGAACTTGAATACTACGGATTTGAATATAACGATAATGACCCCAGTATTTATGTTTTACGAAATTATCGTAAATATATTAAAGAGTATAATTTACAAGATTTTTATAATTCCAATACAAAACAGTATCAATTTGATAGTTATTCAATTGGTGTGGATTATGCTAATGGTAGCGAAGACCACACGGTGTTTTTATTTAGTGGTTATAAAATTAATGAAAATAATGAATATGATAAATATTTAATTGAAGAAAATGTTGTTACACCAAAAAACGCAATGAATTTAAATGAAATAGTTGAACATTACGGGCAATGAATAATTAATACATTTGATAAATTTGATGGTTTTGAATATGCTACATTTCATTATGATATTAATGCACACGACTTTATGCAAAAATTACAAGAAGATATTTTCCCTTATTTAGGCTATAAAATTAAGATGTTTAAAGCAAAAAAACATCAGACATCTCTTAATAAAGAAGCAGGTATAATCAATCGCGTAACCTGAATAAGAAAAATGTTTGTTCAAGGTAAAATATATGGCATATTAGATAACTTCCCATTTTTAGATAAGTGCATTAGTGAACTAAGATTTAATGATACCAAAACAAACACACCCGATAGTAAAATGTACCATGACCCATATGATGCTTTGTTTTATGATTCTTATCCATATCGTTTTAAAATGGGAATATAAAAAAGGTTTTAAAAACCTTCTAAAATTTATAAATTTTATTTACTTTTTATTTATTAAATAATTAGTATTTAATGATTTTTCTAAACTAGGTGATTTTTCTTGTATTTTATTACCATCATCATTTTTCAATAGTTCAAGATGACAATTTTTATAACTTAATTTAAGATGTTTTCTAACTAAATTAAAATCTAGTATCTCAACTTCAATTTCATCACCAACATCAAAAAACCTCTAATATCTCTAACAAAGTAATCTGAAATATCACTAATATGAATTAAACCATCAGCCTTTTCTGCTCTACAAAAAGCACCATAAGGTATAATGTTTGTTATTTTAACATTAACTTTATTTCCTTTTTTATACATAAAATTAAATATACTTCCTTTCTTTAAATGCTTTAATTATATCATTAAGACTATAAAAATCATTTGCAGGAATTGGACGAGCGGTTGATTTTCTTAAATTTTTGTGATAAAATGACTGACAAGTTAAAAAAAGTTTTAAGGTTCTTTCAAACAAATTTGGGAACCTTTATAAAATTCTTCGCTTAACGCTTAGAATTTTTCCCAAGTATTTTGAAAAGCGCGGCAAAAGTTTTTTAAACTTTAAGTAATTTTTCATAAAATTATGAAAATCACCGCGAGCCCAGATTGATTAAAAACTTTAAATAATATTGAAAGGATAATTATTATGAAGTTGTTGAAATTAGTTAAAAAACATAAAATAATATCAATATATATAATATTATTTACCATTTTCATTTTATGCATGATTGTATTAGCTACACTTAC
Organism: Spiroplasma endosymbiont of Seladonia tumulorum; assembly: GCF_964020235.1. Lineage (NCBI taxonomy): Bacteria > Bacillati > Mycoplasmatota > Mollicutes > Entomoplasmatales > Spiroplasmataceae > Spiroplasma > Spiroplasma endosymbiont of Seladonia tumulorum. The sequence goes on from NZ_OZ026545.1 coordinate 1,190,468, forward strand.
TGCAATTACTCATGAAAAAGACAAAAAATATAGAACTTTTTTTGAAAGAGATAATACTACAATAGTTTGTAATAAAGGTGAAAAAATTGGAAAAATGAAAATAAGATACAAAACAAAAGATAATAAAAATTTACAAAAATATACAATAAAACTTTATTGTACAAACAATCCAATTGTTGAAGGAAGTTACCCTGATAAATTATATTCTATTGCCTTAGGAGGATTTTTCAATAAATTTGAAAAAAAATGAATTTATATAGTTTTAATATAGATACATGAAATTCAGATGTTTATTCAAAAGAATGAGATAGAAAATATCCTGATGATTATTTCATAAATTAAAAAAGTCATTTTAATAAATGACTTTTTTACATTTCTATTGTAACTAATGATAATTTTTCATTGTTTTTATTAAATAATTCTAAATTATTAATATTAATTTGTTCTTTTTCAGTAAAAATTGTAATATCATAATCTCCATAACCTCATATTCCTGATATTTCAATTTTGCTTAAAAAATTAATATTTTGTGAAAAAAGTATTTTAATATTATTTTCAACAAAATTATTAATTAAATTTAATCATTCTGATTTTGAATATATAATGCTTTCTTTATGAAAATCAAATAATTTTTCTAAACATATTTCTAATTTATTATTAGAAATAATTAAATTAGTTAAGTATTTGCCATATTCTCCATCTGATAGTTTAATTTCTGCCGGAATAAGTGAAGGAATATTATTTGTTTCTAATTCGTTTGTTATTGATAATCAATTAAAAAAATTTGTTTCTAATTGATAAACTTTATTTTCTGAAATATTATTATTTATATTTTTTAAATTATTTAATTTTATATTTTCTATATTAATATTTTTTAAATCAGAAAAATTAAAATATGATGATTTTAATTTAACTCTGCAATCTTCAAATATTCAGTAATCTTTTTCTGATTCATTTGGTATTGAAACTAGTTCAAAATAATACGGAGCAATTAATTTAATATCATCATTATAACCTTTATTTACTGCCATATTACTATATACATAATTTGACAACATGTATACAATTTGTTTAAATCTTTTTACTGCCCTATCATTAAGATAAGATGGGTTTCTAAATTTTCATTCTTCAAATAAACCATCAATAACATTTTCTGGTTTTTGTCCTTCAAATTTTTGGCGTAATTCAGCAATTTTATTTATAGGATTTCCTTTTTCATCATATTTAGCACCTTCAAATTTTCTATCATAATTATATCTATAAGTTAGCATTTTTTTCAATACATCTGCTAAATTACCTTTTACAGGTGCTTGTTTAAATTCTAAAACAACATTACCATAATTATTATCATTATTATTTCCAATTGTTGATACTCATTTTGCAACATCACGAGTACCAATACCAGTACCTAATGAATAATTTGCTACTTGAACATAATCATTATCTTTTATAGTTATTTGATTACCTTCTGGTCAGTTTGGTTTTGGGGCTTCTGAAGGAAATGTTGCACTAGTTCCAGCAAAATTTATTTTTCCACTAGCAATTCTAACATTATTAAATACTTTTTTTGTTTATTATATGGTAAATCATCTATACTAGTTAAAATTAAACAATCCTTTTCCTCAATATAATTTAATGCAATTACTCATGATAAAAAACTATATCCTAATCAATATTGAAATATTCGTACATTAGGTTTTGTTTCAATTGGCATTGATAGTAAGGGTACTAAGTTAGCATTTTGAATAATTGATTGTGGATAAGAATAAACACCATTCACATTGCCTCAGCATTTAATATTTCCAAATAACATTGATTTAGGATATTTAATTTCAATTCCAGTAAAGACAGTATCTTCGGGTAATGATTTATGTAATACTAAATGAATACTATTTTGATTTTTTCATTTAAAGTCAGTTATTTTAACTAAATGAGTAGATTTAATAATATCAACACCATCAGGTGAATAAGGGCGTTTGTATTCTTCAATGATATAACATTCATTTTTGTTGTCTTCGGTAATTGGTTCATTAATAGATACTATTTTTAAGTCATAGGATTCTAAAAATTTTTTGTCTTGTTTTGAAATATCATTAATTAAAATATCTTTTTCATCAATCATTACATAACTTGTGCTATTATCTTGGACTGTGGTATTTTGTTGAATTTGTAATTTAAAATTAAAATCACTAATTTCATAACCAGTTATTTTAATATATTCATCTTTGTCAATAAAACTTATTTAAACGCTATTTTGAGAGTAGTTTAAGATTGGTTTTTGCTTTGTCTTAACAAGATTATTAATTTTATAAATATAAAGGGTTCTAGCACGGTCTTCACTAAATAATTGTTCTAAATCGGGGTCGCTATACTGTGATTGAATAGCAAAATCTAACGGAATACTATCAATTGAATAATCAATTAGTTCATCATTTTCTGCTAATTTTGCTAACATTTTTTCAGATGGTTTTAACATTATTCTTGTTCTCCTTCTTCATTAGGAATATTGATAATAGTTTCGTTGTTTTTTAATTGTCTGTTTAAAGTAGCATTTACTGGTAAGCGAACATCAACAATTAACTCATCAATATTTTTAATATTGAATGTTCTACTATTTAAAACAGCATTATCATATTTAATTAACTTAATAATAAATTCAGTTAATTTAATCTCTCTAATGTATATCATTTGTTCGTATGATGCATTTGTTTGAATATTTACACCAGCAACTTCTGCCTGAGTTTGTTGGGCTCCCTTAGCAATTGTGGGAACATGATGACGATTTATTTTATAGTAATTAGTTAATAATCAATCATATATTTTAGTTAATTGTTCACCTTTAAAATTACCAGCGATATAGTCTACTGGTTGAAAATTACTATCAGGGTCTCCTTCAACTAATAACAAGTCATTTTCAATAAATGAAGCCAACATTTTACTAATTTCTTGGTCAACAACACCAGTCACGCCGTTAGTATTAATAGTAAATTTACCACTATTTAATAATGGGTCCAACATTATCTTTTCAGCAATAATATCTAAAATACTAGCAAATTGTTTACCATAACGAGCAGAAGGTTCGAAATTAGGGTTATTAGGAATAATTTCAATTGGTATAAAATCAATTGGTAATATTTCTTCTCTTTGCAATGTTGTATAGTTATTTCATTTAGCATCATCAATATATAAGTCGGTAATAGTGCTGTATAATCGTGTTTTTAACTTTCTAATAACTTTTACTTGTTTAGTTACATAATTAATTTCTAATTTTTCAGTAATAAAAACACTCTGGTCATTTTTAATATAAGAGTCATAATCAAAAGTACACGATACTAGATTACCTAATTCATCATACTGGTCATTATAAAAATCAATGGTAATAAAATTAAGTTTTGAATTATTAGCAAAAATAAAATATGCACCTGTACCATTCTTATTAATTTTATATTCGTTATATCAATTCTTATTAGTAAAGTCTTGCATTTTTAAAAAGTTATTAATTAATTTAGTATCTATCTGTTTATTATTAATTGGATTATAAATGCTAATTTCTAAATCACGTGGATTTAAAAAATTAGCATTATCTTCAAAAATTCTTTTTTCTAAAATTTCATTATGTTTTTGAACAGTAACATTTTTACGATTAGTAATCGTTGATGCTAAATTAAGATAATAACTATCAATATAATCCTTTATAACCTAAAATACCTACAAAACAAGCACCAACGCCAATACCAACTAAGATTTCATAACTCATATTTTATCTTCCTTTCTTAATTTTACGACACCATCTTAACATCACCATAAAATTTGTCCACCACTTATTTAAAAAACATTTTAAGATGATGACGATTAAGGAAAGGGGAAAAAAGTGAGTATTGTAAAAAATTATTATGGTAATGATATAACAAAAATTAAAATAGAAATTGAAACGGCTGATATTCAAAAGGCAATTAATTTTCTAAAAAAATATGAAGAAGAAACAAAAAAAGAGGAAAAATAACAATTTCCTCATTTTTTTATTTATAGTATTGCACAGACTACTGACTGGCAAGGTTTCTTTTCTTTATTTAAGTTTGCAAGTAGAACCTAGAATAACTCGCAACATCACTTGCTATTTAATTATAGCATTTTTTATTTTTATTGTATAATTTAACTAAGTAATTTACTTAATTTAATAAATTACTTATCCTTCTTTTAAAATATTTGTAGTAATCTTTTCTATGAATAATTATTTATCAAAATATCAACAAAAGTGCTTATTATTAGCACTTTTTTAGTTTTTATTATCCAATTTACCCTTATATATATAATGTGACCAGTTAATAAATATCAGAAAAAGAGAGTTAGTATAAATGAAAAAGATTTTAAGTATTATTGGATCAATATCATTAGTAGGGACAAGTACAACAAGTTTAGTTGCTTGTAATAAAAATAATTTAGATGATGAAATAAGTATTATTAAAGAAAAAGAGAATAAATTTTATATTAAAAACTTTAATAGTAATTATGAATACAATATAAGATTTGAATTATATGGAAATAATAAATATTTTTTTCATAACGAAATTATACCAATAAATTACATTGGTAGTACATATACATACCGTGAACAAAGTGATCGTGGGCAAATTTATCCAATTACTATTAATTTTTTTCAAGATAATAATAGTAAAAAATGATACATAACAGGTAGTGATAATAGTCTTATTTTAAATAATATTTTATTAGTGAAAGTAGGGAAATAATAATATGAAAAAGATTTTAAGTATTTTAGGTAGTTTAGTAATTACTGGAACAAGCACCTTAGGAATAGTAAGTTGTGAAGAGCCAAAATGTGAAAATAAAATTATTGGTAATTTAAAAGAAATTTTTTCTTCAAATAAACCATTTCATAACGATGATAATAAATGATATTTTGTTGTTGTAAAAGGAGATAACACTGCGTGAAATATTATTAAATTTCAAAATAATAATAAAACTAAAAGTATATATAATTCAAATGATTATGAAATTGATTTAGCAAAAGGAAGCAAAAATTATTCAGGTTTAGTTATTTTTATTAAAAAAGATGATAAAAAATTCCCTAATACATGAGGACAAGATAATGGTAAATATTTTAAAAATGTTTATCAATGATTGGGTGATAATGAACCTACAAATAATGACACACCAAAAATAGATGATAACGGGAATATTATTGTTTAAATAAAGTAATTATAAAAAATAGGGACAAAGCCCTATTTTTGTTTTAAATTAATATTAACGAATGAAGTAGTTTTTATTAAAAAGTGAGCATTTATTTTTCTATTCGCTGGAAATGCTAATTTTCCTTTTATAAATAATTCATAATTAACACTCATTTTTAACTTAACACCCTCATTATAAAAGACAATTTGTGTTCTAAAATGATAACCATCATCACTTTGACTAAATGGATATTGATATTCTTCTAAATTATTAAAAACAGTATATCCACTTTCATTAATATTTTCTATTTTAACATTAGTTTTTGTTTCTAGTCTTTTTGACCAATTAAATTCAGGATCAATACTATTTGCTTCAAAAACTATGCTTCCTAAATTTTCAAAACTAAAAATATCATAATTATCTTGAACTTGTTTTCATTCAGTTGCTCCAAAAGTTTCAAAATCAAATAATAAGATGTCTTGATTGTGTTGTTTTTGGTCTTTTGTACCACCTTGGCCATTATCTTCGGCATAAGCATCTAATTTACTATCTGCTTTACTTAAATTAATTTGTACTGGATAGAAATTAATACTTGGTGGTGGGTCAGGTAATTTAACAGGTCAATCGTGTACGATATCATCGTCAATATATTGATCTAAAAAACTAATTGAATAAAGAGTTAATCAATCTCGAACTGAATTATTATATAAAGATGTAGTTTGTAAACTAACAAAATAACTCATAATTGAATATGGATCATATAAATCAATATCATCAGAAAACATATAAATACGACATGCAGTTTTACCTAAATTATAAAAACCAACTGCATCAATTATATAACGACCACTACCAACAACATCAGTTAGTAAATTTTCATTTGTCATTGTTGGTAATGATACACTTTCTTCATTAATTAAATAAATACTATCTTCATCCTTAAATGATTGAGGTATCATTACACTACTAATTCTATAATTTTTTCCATATTCTGTTTTTGATTTTTTAGATCACATTGATGCTGTTATTTTATCTGTTAAAGTAAATGCTCAACTTGTATTACTTGCACTAGCACCGATTATATCATTAACCTCATCTTGTGTATTATATCTAAATGCATCTAAGGGAATATTACCTTGTTTTTTTGCTTGTGGACGCGTACTATCTTCAACAATAGGTCAATAACTTTCATCATAAAAAGTATAATTTGCTTTACCAATAAATAAAGGAATTCCTGTCTTAATATTTGGATATAAATTATTAGTATTATTATCAATAGTTTTTCAATAAATCGGAATACCTAAACTTATTGCATTTAAAAATTTACCAACAATAGGAATATCTCTTTGAGTTCATGCAATACTTTCTGTTATATCTATTGGTAAACTAATAATATGATTAACCATAACACTAAATAAATTTAACATGTCTTTTAATTGCCCACGATTTTTACTTGGATTAATTATATTATGACCAATATCAACATTAAATTTAAAATAACCATTTGCTCGTACATCAAAGTCTTTAATAATTTTATTACCTTTATAATTTAAAGCAACATCTTTAACTGTTAAATTATTTGGATTAGTTGCTTGTGTTAATTTTTTATCTGTATTCAAATAACCCTCATAATTTTTTTTAATTTCTTGGTTAGATTGACCTTGTTTTTTTAATCAATTATCATATTGACCATTAATAGCAGGAATACCATTTGTTAGTAAATAAGTAGTTAATGGTTTAGATGATTTTGTTAAACTATCTGCTACTGGCATTTTTAAATTGTCAATAAATAATCTACGCTGAGGATATACTTTTTCATTTCATTTCCCTAAATTTTCAATAGGTCGACCAAATATAACAGGAGCAGTAAAACCATTATTACCTAATAAAGTTAATTGAATACTTTTAATTCCATTATCCCCAACAAATTTTTCATTAATTTCATAATCTTTTGGAATACCTAATTCATCTCATATTATTTTAGGTATTACATAACCTTCACCTGCTGCTGAAAATTGTACAAATTGCTGAATAGTTTGCCCAGTAGTATTAATATAATCTTTAACATAACTAAAAGTAATAACTCAATATACTAATTCATTTAAATCATTATATTTTGGTTGAGCATTTGAGATAAACATTAATAAATTATCATCAACATCTTCTTTATCAGATTGTAAAGGAACTAAATAAAATCTTAAAAAATCTTTTCTTTGAAAATTATAAGTGGTTTCAATCGTAATTGTACGATCAAGATATCAAGCGTTATATTTGCCAAAATATTCTTCACCACCTAATTTAGAAAATTCAACAGTATCATTAATATTAAAAATATGACATTTATAAGCATCACCTTAAAATTTTCTTTTAATAGCAAAATTATCTAATGCTTTATTAATTTTTTGTAAATTAATAACATAAACATTAAAACCATTTTCATTATTAATTTTTTCTCAAATATCATTAACTGGGTAATTATTTTCAGGTTCTTCTGAATTAATAAAAACTTGTTTTGTTTCATCTCATAAATAAGTTTTTTCGGTACTAGTAATATATAAATAACTAATTTTATCTGTTAAACTATTTTTAAAATCATCAATAAAATAAGTAAATCAATCTTTTTCTTTTTGGAAAAAATCATAATTTCAAATATCAGGGATATGTCTAGATCTAATTTTAATTGCATTTTTTCATTGTGCTATAATTCCCTTTTTCCCAGTAAATATTTGTGACATTTGTGTAAAGTTTTGTGGTACTCCATTATTAGGTTGAAAACCTTTATCAGTAATATTTACTAAACCAGTTTTAATAATAAATGGAAAAAAAATAATTATTTTTAATATCAATATCTAATTTAGTTAAATCAGATCTAACACTATTATCCATTATTCTTTCATTTAAGTTTTTAAAAATACTATTAATATTTGGTACTTGCATTATTGTATATCTCCTTTAATATCTTCTTCTCTTGTTTGTTTTTCTTCTTCATCAATATAACTCATTTCTTGTTCTAATTGTGCTTTTTGTTCTGTTTTAATTTTTTCAAACATCATTCGTGCTTTTTTATTTGTCACCTTATCTTGTTTATGAATTGCGTCAATATGAATAATAGTTCCATTATTTAATCTTTTATCAATTACCTCTGATTGTGTAATTTCATTAACCATTGATATATCAATAAATTCTAATGTATAAGGTCTAATATTATTATTATTTGGATTGTTATCATTTAAGTTATCTCATTTTTTATAATGTCTAAATATATAATCAAATAATCTATATAATTTAGGAATTCGTAAAGACCTTTTTTGTAAAGTAGTTTCAATATCTAATTTATTATTCATTAAAGACTCTGTTTTATTTGTATAATTATTTCCTGAAAAATTATCATATTCATAACCTGCACCATTAAATATCATTTTCATTGAATAATCACTATCAATAGTTATTTCAGTATAATTTTGTTGAGCATGAATTAAACCCATTCCACTATTACCAGTTAAATTAGCATAACCTTGTACTGTGCTAGTAATAATAGCATCAGCACTTACTAATTCTTCTGAACCTTTACCATTATCAATAAGTGAATGAGTAGTATCTTTTTGTCCTATAAAATGAGTACGGTTAATAATTCTTTCGATTCTTTTATAATAAATATTGTCTTACACATCTTTAATTAAATTAAATACAGGTAAACAATCAGGGGTAGTATCTACTGTTGTTTTTGTTCCATAAACTAATTTAGGTAAATTAATAAATTCAACAATAGGTAAAATATCTATTCCAGTGTCATATTCCATTGTAGAAACTGGTTTTAGTTTACTTTCTAATTCACCGTAAGTTTGTCAAATTCCAATTTCTAAATCTTTTGCTGTATAGTAAGTTATTTTTGCTTTTCTAGGATAAAATTGTACTCTTTGATATCACATATAATCAGATTGAGCAGGTAATATTCACATTTTCGCATATTGTTCTATTTCTGAATATTTAGCAATACGAACATTTGAACTAATTGAAGCAACATCAATAGTTAAATCGCCAGTTTCTGTTTTTAATAAATACATTACACTACGACCATATAAACTATTTGCTAATTCATTTTGATATAACTTAGAATAAACATAGTTTTTTTCGTATCATTCTTCTATTCAATCTTGTGTATCATCATTATCACAATTAAACATTAAACCTTGTCCAATAGTTAACGGAGCGGCTTTTCTATTAGCAATAATTCAAGGAATATCAATATAGTATTTTTGTTCTTGCAATATTTTATATTTTCCCGTTTCTAAATAACTTAAATATTCAGGCTTATTAATTAATTCATTAAAATTTATTTCTTGTTTATTATCCATTTTTACACCTCTTTTTGTCATCACCCATTATATAATCACCATAAGGAGAGTGTCAAAAAATGTGAAAGTTATTAACATTAATTACTAGTATTTTAGAAAATATAAAAATAGCATTAAGAATTATAAAATTATTAGAAAAATATGGTAATTCTAAAATAAAAGCAATTTTACAAAGTATTAAAGATATTAAACATCAATTAGCACAAATTCAATATTATTTAAACCCAAATATATTAAGTGATTTATTAGCAAAAATACCTAAAAATTTAGAAATACAATTATTTAAAGATATTAGTTTTTTAGATAAAAATAAATATAAAGAAATTGTAAAATCATTAACTCCAACAGAAAGTAATTGAACTATATTATCTAGTAGTTGATGTAAAAAAGGTTTGTTTCAAATAACTAATAAACAAAAATTAATAGGTAATTTAACTATTTTAATTCAATCAGATAATGATAAACAAAGAAGAGATATGGATCTTATACATATCCAAAAGTACATATTCAAGTATGACAAGCAATGAAATCAGCAACTGGTAAAAATGGAACTGGGGCAGGGTCTGTATTTTGGAATATGTGATTACATGTATGATTACGCAGTGAATTAAGAGAATATGTTAATTGACAAATATATACACAACAAAATAAAGACGGCGGAGATGTTAAATTAAGAGCAAGTCGTATTAATAAAAACCTATTAAAATTAAATAAAGAAATAAATCGTTATAGTAATAATTTTTACAATACAAAAGATGCTAAATTAAATCATTATAAGCAGTATATTGATAATAAAAATTGATTAAATCAACAGCGAGAATATGCAACTAATTTAAAAGTGGGTTATCAAAAATTACATACTAAAATAATATCAAAACCAAAAACAATTAATCTTTATAAAGAACTTAAAAAAGGTATTAATGTAATTAAACATCCAATAAATACTATAAAAAATAAAAAAATAGGTTAATTCCTATTTTTTATATACTATGAATTTTTAATTACTACATCAATAGGGTTTGTTTGACCAGTAGCGTTATTTTTACCTTGAATTTGAACTTCAACAGTTTTATCATTTGTAATATTAATTGGTCAATCCTCACTTTTACTTTCAATAAAGTAATCAAAATCACTTTCCGTTAAAGAACTATCTACTGCTTTTACTGCTTTTAAAACAACATCTTTAAATTGTGGTTTTAATTGTTCGGATGTTGCTTGTGTTGGAACTGCAACATTAATAGTTGGTTTATCTAATTCATTAATCCCGTTAATATTTATTTTAGAATTGCCTTTAATTAATATTTTTTTATCATTAATATTTTGATTATCAATAATACCTGCATTAATATGTAAATAAATATTACCACTTACAATTTCATTAACTGGTAAATAAATACCTGCTGAATTTGTTTGAATTGGATAATCATTTTTACCATCACTTAATACCATAATAGAATGCATAAATGCTAAAACTCTTTGTTTCTGTGGCGTAGTTAAATTTTTATCTAATACTTTATCAAATAATTTTTTAATCTCTGCTTTGTCAAGGGTAGATGGAGTAATTCCAAAGAATTCATAATATTTTTTCTTAACATCCATATTTAATGCTGTTTGATCTTCTGTTAAATTATTAATATTGTTAATAGTATTTTGCATTGTAGTTTTAAATTCAGGATTATAAAAATCTTTATAATTTGGATCATAATCTAATAATTGATAAGTTAATTCATTTTCTCATTCACCAGTAAATTCATTATATTTTTGTCATGAATTACCAGTTGGATTTGTATTATCTCATAAGCGAGCAATAGCATCCATTTGTTCTTGTTCTGTAAACATTTCTTTAACAATTAAGAAACCTAATTCTGGTCTTGTTAAAGCAGGTAATGAAAATAATACCCGACTAGTAAATGCAGGTTCTTGTGTATCATTATCTACATAACTAATATTTTCAGTAAAAATAGTAATCATTGCGGCATTATCTCTTTGAATAACCAATGCTTCTATTTTATTATTAATAGATAAATCAAAGCCACGAGTTCTATTCATTCCTTGTAAATTAACCTCTAATTGTCCATCTGATGTTTTACCATGCAAAGGTTTAATATTTTGACCAAGTCATAATGATTTAGAAACCATATAACCTAAAACTTTATCTTGGAATAAAGTACCAGTCACCATTGTATTTGCTGAAATATTTTCACCGATTAATTGAGTATATGATCGTGTTAAATCTAAATATGAATGTGGTTCTCAAATCATTTCTCAATCACTAGTATTTGTACCAATTTGAGATGCATTAATTTTTCGTGTTTCATCTGTCATACGATGTCCTAATTTATACATTAAATCTAATGCATCTTGTTGAGTTTTAATTTTAGTTGTATCATAAACAAAAGCATAATCTTTATTAAATTTAGATCTAGCAATATAATTATCAATTACACCTTTTAAAAAGTATAATTCTAAATTAAACATCATATTTTTTGTAATTGAACCAGTTAATTTTGCTACTAATTCACCGCGTAATGATGGGTCAGTATTTTTTAAACGAGATAAATCAAATCTTCTTCATTGTGTTTTTAAACCAATAGTATGATCAATTACTAAACGACCACGCTTAGCATTTTGATTTTGTTTTGGATTTCCTTTTTCGTGGTTTCATTCTGAATCACCATAAAATAATCGTTTAGGTATTGTATAAATTGCAACCGCATAATCTGAACTTTCCATATTAGGACTTGATTGTGCTGTTGCTGTTAAACGATGAAAAGTATAATAATCAGGATTTGATAAAATATCTTTTACTCGCATTTCTTGTGCTGATAATAATAAATGTCCTTCTTTTGTTAAATTTGCTACACCATTACCAATAACAAATCCCTCATGTAATCCTATAATTGATGCCATATTTTATTTTCCTTTCTGATATTCTTTTTGAACTAAGTTTTTAATTCTTTCATTAATAGGAATATTATGATTATCTTGTAAATTATCTTTTATTTTTTGTGATAATTCTTCAATAAACATATTTTCATCTTTAATTTGAATACCACCATTTATTAGGTTTTTCATATCTAATGTTGGTTTTTTCTCAACTAAATCTTTAAAATTGGCTGTATGTATTATTTAAGGGTTTTAATTAATATCTTAGAAATTGTGGAATAAAAATACCACTTACTTATCTAAATTATATTACTTTTAATTTTATTGTCAACAATATTTTAACATTTTTTAAATTTTTCTACGACAAAAATACATGTTTATTAAAGTTATTTAATTTATTAGATAAAATTAATAAAAATATAAGTTTGGTTGTAAATTATTATTTACAAAATTATTAACTGAATAATTAATTCTTTTTTCTTCTAATGGTTCATTAGTATTAAATAAATTAATTTTATTTTTAAAATTCATCATACTAGTATTTAATTTATTTTTAAGAGTTTTTTCATGATAAGTTGCTTTTTTAACCAAAACACCTTTACAGTAATGTGATATATCACCCTCAATATGACAACCAATATTATTTCATAATGTTTGATTTCTGACACCTTCTTCATTATTTTTAATTAATTTAATTGTCTCTTTTAAGAATTTCATTTTTGATTCTTTTATAAAAGAAGCACTGTTTTTTAAACATTCTAATAATTCTTCATATTTAGCATTAAAAAAATAATCGATTGCTTTATGGTACGTTTCTCTGTTTTCTTTGTTTTTACTTTGATAAGGATATAATTTTTTAAATCTACTTGTAAGGTGGAATTTATCTATCGTGTAATGTACTTTATTTTTAGGAAAATATTCTTGAATAAATTTTACAATATTTTTAATTCAAGGTGCGCCATCGCCTAATACCATAAATTCAATATTGTCATTAATATCATAATAACTGGTAATTAATGTAAATAATTTATTAACAAAATTAGTTAATTTACTATTTTTTTTAATATATTCTGGAATATTATCAAGTTCTATAACACCTAATTTATTTGCAATTATAGGTCTTTTTTTCGTTGATTTTACCTTATCAAAACCAGTATGAGCAGTTGAAAATATACTATGTTTTTTTATTTTTTCTTTTCCTTTTTTCTTTTCATTTCACATTTTTAAATAAGTTCCATCAATTTGAATATATAAAGTATGAGGTATCTTTACTTTTTTATCAGTTTTATTAAGATAATATTCTTTATCAGTTTTTGCATTTTTCATAATATTTGAAATTGTTTTTATACAAATTTTTACATGTTCCATAGTATCTAAAATATCTTGATATGTTTTTTTCTTGCCAATAAATGATAATATTTTTTCTTTAACAGAATTATTTATTCTTTGTCATTTTTTAATTCCTAAAAGTTTATCCAAAGGAAAAATATATTCTTCTTTACCTGTTTCTGGATTAATTTTATAATATTTTCTTCTTTTAAAAGTTATTTTCCCATTTAAAATAGTTAATGTTCTTGGTTTTATTTCTTTTACTTTATAATCTTTAAATTCTTTTAAAGTTTCATCAATTTTATAATTTTTAAAAATTCATTCATCAGAATTTTCTAAATTTTGTTGAATAATTTCAATACTTTGTATATATAACAAATTATTAAAATTCTTAAAAAAGTTGTTATCAATATTTATCATTTTTTTACCCTCTTTCCTTAGTTCTACACATTAACACAAAAATAATAAAAATGCAAAAAAAAAAAAAAAAGATATTATTTTTTATTTATTGTGTTATAATTTAATTGTTAATTATTAGCAAATTAATTTAACTGAAAAAAGTAAAGTAATTTACTTTTTTTATTTTGATGTAAAATATAGATAATAAAAAAAGAACCGTGTCAAGTTCTTCTGTACATGTTTTTCTCTACTTATATTTAACCATATAAAGGAGTAAAAAATGAAAGAATTTAATCCAAAAACAGCAAGTTTACGAACATTCTATCGTAAAATAGATGAATTTTGGCAAAATAAATCACCTAATAAACCATATACTTTGAACGATTTAACCAATGAATTCAATCTTTCTCGCAAGTGAAGATATGATACTTATGCGAGCGAGAAGATAGTTCCTTTACTTGAAAAACAAGTTGATAGAATTGAAAGTGAAATAATTAATTTTATGATGAAATCACCAAATGGTGCTAAATTATATTGACAACGAGCATTTAATTATAAATATTCAATACAAGAAAAACAGTTAGAACAAGAATTAAACTTAAATAATCAACAACCAATAATAGTTAATTTACAAACGGATATTAGAGATATTAAAAAAGAAAGTGATAATAATGCTTAATCATTTTACTTATTTGTTAGAAGCTTCTTATTGGTTATTACAAAATAGTAGTATTGGTAATAAATATCCCTTTGCTAAAAAGTTTGAGTTAGTGAATGAAATTAATCAAATTGGAACACGATATAGTGGTAAAACTATATCAAATATTAAAATGTTTGGTGAATTATTAAAAATTAGTTTATTAATTAAAGAACCAATTTGTATTATTGCTAGTATGTATTGGAGTAAAGATTTAAAAGATAGTGTATTTCAAAATATATGAAATATGTTAGATGAAAATCATATTCCTTATACTATTAATTTATCAAATTTTACTTTTACTTTATCAAATGGTAGCAAAATATATTGTAAAGGTTTACATTCACCAAGTCGAAAAGAAAAATTAAAAGCCTTTGCTGATTTAAATAAATATAAATTAGTTATTGATTGAAGAGAAGAATGTGATCAATTTCAACAAAAAGATTTAAGTGATTTAGAATTTGCTATTCGTGGTTATCAAAATAAAATAACAATTAATACATGTAATCCTGAAAGTTTAAAAAGATATATTGTTGGTTATTGTAATGAATTAATGCCTTTTGATGAAAAAATAATGCGTAGTAAATATGAGCAAATTAAGTATATTGAAAAATGAAATATGAAAATTATTATTCATTATTCTAGTTGAAGATTAAATTATGAATTACCACAAGATAAAGTTAATGAACAATTAAGATTAGAACAGTTAGATATTGAAAGAGCAAGAGTATGGAGTTGAGGTTTACCAGGCAATACTAGTGGGTCAATATTTGCAAGATATATTGATATTATGCAAGCAACAGATATTATTCAACCAACTAAATTATTAGGTGGAGTTGATTTAGCAAACTCTACTAGTCCTAAGGGACATACAACAGCAGCGAGTTTTTGAATATATAATTCATTTGATAAAAAAGCATATAAAGTAGCAGAATATACACACTCAAATGCTACACAATAATTTAAAGGACCATTAGAACAAGTAAAAGATATTTTAGAGTTTTACAACAATCAATTAAATCAATATTTTAATTTAATACAGCAAGGTATATCAATCAATGTTGATGATAGTGCTTATGCAACATTAGAAAGTTTAAACCGAGAAAAATATAATTATTCTTTTGGTCAATATATGCATTTTAAACCAGCACAAAAGCAGAAATTTAAAATAAAGCATCGTATTGAAGCATTCACAATGTTAATAAATACTAATCAATTAAAATGATTATGAGAAAAATGTCCTGTAAGTAAAACTCAATATGAATTAATTCAATGAGAAGATAAACCAGATGCCAGAGAAGAACGAATGTTGGACTTATACGATGATACATTTGATAGTGATTTTTATGCTTTACACTTTGAATTAGTACCAATGGTTAAACATAATAGTACAGCAGATTATAAATTATGACAACAAAGGGAGTGATTAACTTAATGAAAAAAGATATTTATGTAATACATGATGAGCGTGTAATAAATGCAAAAAGACCTTATATGTCTGTTTGTGGACAAGTTAAAAAAAGACTTTGTCAAGAATTAAAAAAAGATAATATTAGAGTGCACCCCAAAAAGTAAGTAAAATAAAAAAAGATTTTGCTAAATTTTTATAGGGGGTGCATTTTTATATGGCAAAAAAAGGACAAAAATATAACAAATATACATCAGAATTTAGAACAAAAATCATTGAGGAAATTAAACAAAAAAGTTGTTGAATAGTAGCAAAACAATATAATATAAATGCAAATACAGTAGAATCTTGATGAGCAAATCATAAAAAAGGAAAATTAAACAATCCTAAAGGACCTAAAATTTCTTTTGGCAAAAGAAATTTAGAATATTATATAACAAGGTATGAATTATTAAAAAAGCTCCATGACTTTTACAATTAAGCAAACTAAGAATTGTCTCTTTTATTAAACAAAATTTTTGTGAATATTCAATAAAATTATTACTAGAAGTAACAGGGTTAAAACGTAGTTATTGAGATAAATATAAAAATTATGACAGTAGCAAAAAAGATAAAAAAGCAATAAATGATATTGTAAAAGTCTATGAAGAAAATTTAAAACAATTTGGTTATCGAAGAATTACTAAATATTTAAAGGAAGATTATGGTATAAAATATAATTCAAAAAAAGTTTTAAGAATTATGCGTGATAATCAAATACAATCTGAATATGTAAGAAAAATGAGAAGAAAAATGAAATATAAACAGAATAAAGAAAAAAGCTTATTGCAATATCCTGATTTAATTAATCGTAAATTCAATGATATAAAAACAAGGTTTTCAGTACTATATACTGATGTAACATATTTAATTTGAAAAGGAGAAAGATATTATCAATCAACAATTATTGATGGATATACTAAAGAAATAGTTGATGTAAAGTGATCTAAATATAATGACAATAAATTAGTAATGGATAATTTAAATGATGCAATTAATAAAATAAAATTAATAAAAAAAGATCTGAATGGAATAATAATTCACTCAGATCACGGATATCAATATACATCCACTATTTATCACGATAAATGTTTATCTAACGGTATTACAATTTCAATGGGAAAAAATTACCACTGTGCAGATAATATTGTTATAGAAAGTTTTCATTCATTATTTAAGAAAGCTACAATCCATAATAAAATATATAATTCACATGAAGAATATATACAAGATGTTATAAAATGAAATACATGATATTCAAATCGTAAAGAAAAAGATATAATTAAAAAAAAGTAAATACTTTTTATTAGTACTTACTAAAATGGGTGCACTCTATATTGCAATATGTAAATTAAATTTATATAACGAATATATTAAAAGATATCAAAAAGTTAAAGTATGTGTTCAAGTTTTATCAAATGAACCAAATTTATTAACTGTAAATATAATTAATTATGCACTTATTTTAAAATTAAAGGAGCAAAATAACAATGAATAATACTTTCCCTAGTTTACCAAACTTAAATGATATTAATAGTGTTTTAAAATTTTATAATTATGATTGAACTATTAATTTAGCAAATATTATCGCTCGTCATCAAATGCGATTAATAAATGGTAAAGATATTTTATTTAAGTCGCATCGTAAAGATATTTTAGAAAAATTAAATTGATGATATGAAACTTATAAAATAAAAGAAAAATTAGATAAAAATGAATTAACAGCAAGTTTAATGGGTAAAACTATCTTTGGTTTATTAGAAACTAGTGATGGAAATATTGATTTATGAATTAACCCTTTTAACTTTACATCACGCGTAAGTAAAATAAACGAAATTGAACAAGGTGCCGATATTTGATTAAATTATCATCAATCAGATAGTGGTTTTATTTTAAATTTAATTTGTACCAAAGATAAAATAGTTATTAAAGGTTGACCTAAAAATAATGAAGTAGTTGTTGGGCAAAGTAAAACACAAATTAAAGATGATGTTAAACCTGTTTTAGTACAAGAATTTAAAAATAAATTAGGTATAGTACCTTTTTGAGAAATGATAAATGAACCTAATCCTTTATTTTTATCAACATCAACTACATTAAACCCATGACCTACAATGACAAATTGTTATAAATTACAATTTGATTTAGAAGATAGTTTTAATATTAAATCAAAAGAAAGATATGCAAATCGTACACATTGATATGGAATACTAAGTGATGATTTAATGACTGCTTATAACAAAGGTAATAAAAAAGTACTGCAAGATGTATTCGATGATATTTTTGTTCAATCAAGTTCATCAACAGTAGATGGTCAATTATCTCAATCTTTACAAGTAGTACAAGGGACACCAACCTTAGAAACATATACACAAGACCAAAAAGCAATTATTGAACAAGTATATATAGCATGTAATTTTTCTAGTCCTTTTGGTGATGCCTCAGATAGTGAAGAAAATAAAACCCAATCATTAATAAAAAAAACAAAAGACTTAGAAAAACAAGCATATTTACAAGCATATCGTAAACAATATTATACTAAGATGTTTGATACTGTTTTAAAATATTATGGTTTATGAGATGGTGTTGGTGAACGACCTTATGGTTTTGATTTTGTTAGTGCTAGTTTAGTTGACCAAATGCGACAAAATGAATTAATTACTGCTAGATTAGATAATGGCACAATGGAACCAATAAGAGCAATTACTGAATATGATAATATTGATGAATTAGAAGCAACCAAATATTTTGAAAAAATAGAAAAATGACAAGATAAAATGCAAGCCAAAGAAATAGACCATAATAATAAATTAATGGAATATGATGAAACTGGTAATAATCAAAATGCCTTACAAGGTAGAACAGAAATTAAGGAGAATTAAAAAATGAGTAGAATTAACCCAGGGGTTATGGAAGAATTAAGAAGACAAGCCCATGATACTTTAATAGATATTAGAGAAAATATAAGAGATAATAGACATTGAATGGTATTTCCTTTTAATGTTTATAGTTCATATATACCTGATACTGAAACTGGTTGAAAACCTAATAATGCAAAACCTAGTGATTATGGTAGCTATTCACGAATATTTGATAATATGGAAAGTACTATTGCACA
This sequence comes from Spiroplasma endosymbiont of Seladonia tumulorum, assembly GCF_964020235.1. Lineage (NCBI taxonomy): Bacteria > Bacillati > Mycoplasmatota > Mollicutes > Entomoplasmatales > Spiroplasmataceae > Spiroplasma > Spiroplasma endosymbiont of Seladonia tumulorum. The sequence goes on from NZ_OZ026545.1 coordinate 1,209,889, forward strand.
ATGACAAGGTAGTTTAAAAATAGTTCAAAAATATAAAGGTGAAGAAATTAATATTTTAACAATTGATGATTTTAATAAACAACCAATTAACTCAACTATATGAGCCAATAATGAAACACCTTTTGCGATAAAATTAAAAGATGAAAATAATAATGTTTATTGAAAATTAATTGATGGTGAAAACATTTATGATATTAATAGAATGTTAGAATACTTAAAACAATATAAATTAAGTTATTTTATTAATAATGATAATAAAGCCGATAATTTTTATACAAAAGAAGTTAAAGTTGGTAAATATTGAGATGCTTATATGATTGATGATAGAAGTTCAATTCAATTTGGTGATGCTAAATTTGAACAAGTATTTACTCAGCAATCAACAGAAAGACAATATACTTTATTAATTTTAGATGAAGATGCTGAAAAATTAAATATTAATGATTATTATAATTTTTATACTGTATTTAATGACCGTGGTTTAAATATTGGTGGTGGTGACATTAATTCTGCTCCCCAAGATAGACAATGATTATATCCATCAAATGTGATTAATTATTATTCACCATATGATGGTAGTTTTTTATGACAAGAAATTACCTTTTCAAGTATTAATGACAAAATTAGTAATAGTGGTTTATCAGTACGACAATTTATTCAAACAAGTGCCCCAGGTGAAGGCTATTGTTTTCCTAAAATAACTTATGATGAAAAACTAAATAAAGGTATTGTTGAATTAGATGAAATTTTATTAAAAGACCCAGGTGTTAGAGCAATGGCAGTTAAATTTTATGGTAATCCTATCTTTTTTGATATGCCTGTTATTGGGCGACCAATTATTAAAGGTGAATTTAATAAAAAAGTAATGAATTCAAGAGATTTATTAATGTATAACATGTTTCCTGCACCACCTGATAAAATAAATACTTATGCTTCACCCGAAGTAAGTTGATATAACATTCAAGGAATACAACCAACTATTATTACTGGATATAAAGATTGAAAAGAACATATTCAATCAATGTCTGATTTTTGAATTGAAAAAAATAATGAGGGTATGATAATAACAGATAAAGCAAGTTCAACAGCAACTAATCCAACTGTTGGAACAACTATTAAGGAAGAAAATTCAAATTCTAAGCCTTATTGGTCTAAAAATTGAATGATTACTCCACCAGATAAAGTAAAAGTAAATAGTGGAACTATTAATAACATTATTAGTACCCACGCATCATCATATTTTAGAAGAAAAGATGAATTTGGTAATACTGTTGGTCAAGTTCAAATTGAATATAATAAAATGGGTGCATGTAATGTTTGAGATATCTTAAATATGAATAATTTTATTAATCGTCAAATTACAGTATTACCTTTAAACTATACGCAAAAATTAGTATTTAATCCTTTTACGATACCTGCTATTGGAAAGTTTTTAAACTTTGTTTCGTTTGGTATTCCTTGGGACTGAATTGGTAATTTAACAATTACACAAGATGATAAATGACCTAATTTTCCATGACTTAATGGTTTTATGAGTGCTAATGTTTATAGTTTTTATAATGATGCCTTTTGAGGTGATAAGGCTGCTGGTAAAGGTTATTTACCATTTGAAATATTTAGAGAACAAGGAAATGATAAAATTGGTGCTATGATTGGTGCTAATGCTACTAGTTTTAGTTTTACTACTTTATTAACTGATAAAATACAAGGCAATGTTTTTGAAAAAGATGGTAAACCAACAGAACGAATAACTTATTCAACTTATAATTTAAAACAATTAAACCCTAAAACTAATCGTATTTATTTAATTAATGAATTAGTAAGAGCAGTTGATGCTCAAACACCAGTTAGTGATAGTGAAAAAGATAATGATTGCGAATTTTTACAAACACCTGATGGGACAAATTGTAGTTATATAATTGATATGTTTTCTATTCAAGCTTTATATAAAGGTAATTTTGAAATTATATTTTATGCTGATAACCCATATACAAATAATGAAGAAGATTATTTAAAATTATCAGTATGAAGTTTTCGTGGAAAAACAAAAAGCGTATTAAATAATTATTTACGCGATATGACAACTAACTATAAAACTAGTTTCTTATTACCTCATGATTATGAAATACCAACATTTAATTACCCACAGTATGTATTACCGCCAGTTTCATATAACTATTCAGAATATACAAAAGATATCTGAGATGCTAATGCAATTCAACCATTAAAAACTAAAATTACAGCACCAGCACAATGTAGAAAAGTTAACACTACATTATACTCTGATGTTAATTTGTTCTATAATGAATTTAATTCTGCTTATTATGAAACTGAAATAGATTTAAAACAAATCGATCCAACAATTCAAAGTATCAGTAAATTCCAAGATTCTTATAAAACGATTGAAATAAGTAATCTAGATAATTTACAAGTTGAATGTGGGCCACCAAATATAGGAAATTTTATTCCTAATAGAAATATTAATATTACTTTTGGTGGAGTTTCTGGATGTACTAATAAAAATCCATTGTCTAGTATAAAATTACTAGAAAGTGGTCATTCACAAACCGATAAAGTTAATTTTGATAATACAATAACTTTATATACTGATAATATCAGAGTAAATGATATTCAAACATTTTCTACTGCATATACTAATGGATTACCAAGTTATGATGATTATTTTAACAAATATATATCAAAAAATGAATTAACTATTAGAGTTTCTTTTACACTTAAATCAACAAAATTATTTAATAGTGATAAAGATGAAATTAAAAAAACAGAATTACAAGCATATTATACTAATGATATGAAATTAAAAATTAGATTTACAAAATTAATTTATGCAGAATTAATTTTAGGGGCAGATAGTTATTTAAGTTTTGGTAATGATAAAGATATTGTATTAGATGTTAATAACCCTAATGTTTTAGGTATTAGAAATAAAAGTGATAATCCAGTTAAAATTACAATAAAACCAATATAAAAATAAAAAGAGATGTAAATAGAGTGCACCCATTTTAGTAAGTACTAATAAAAAAAGTATTTACTATTTTTTTAATTATATCTTTTTCTTTACGATTTGAATATCATGTATTTCATTTTATAACATCTTGTATATATTCTTTATGTGAATTATATATTTTATTATGGATTGTAGCTTTCTTAAGTAATGAATGAAAACTTTCTATAACAATATTATCTGCACAGTGGTAATTTTTTCCCATTGAAATTGTAATACCGTTAGATAAACATTTATCGTGATAAATAGTGGATGTATATTGATATCCGTGATCTGAGTGAATTATTATTCCATTCAGATCTTTTTTTATTAATTTTATTTTATTAATTGCATCATTTAAATTATCCATTACTAATTTATTGTCATTATATTTAGATCACTTTACATCAACTATTTCTTTAGTATATCCATCAATAATTGTTGATTGATAATATCTTTCTCCTTTTCAAATTAAATATGTTACATCAGTATATAGTACTGAAAACCTTGTTTTTATATCATTGAATTTACGATTAATTAAATCAGGATATTGCAATAAGCTTTTTTCTTTATTCTGTTTATATTTCATTTTTCTTCTCATTTTTCTTACATATTCAGATTGTATTTGATTATCACGCATAATTCTTAAAACTTTTTTTGAATTATATTTTATACCATAATCTTCCTTTAAATATTTAGTAATTCCTCGATAACCAAATTGTTTTAAATTTTCTTCATAGACTTTTACAATATCATTTATTGCTTTTTTATATTTATCTCAATAACTACGTTTTAACCCTGTTACTTCTAGTAATAATTTTATTGAATATTCACAAAAATTTTGTTTAATAAAAGAGACAATTCTTAGTTTGCTTAATTGTAAAAGTCATGGAGCTTTTTTAATAATTCATACCTTGTTATATAATATTCTAAATTTCTTTTGGCAAAAGAAATTTTAGGTCCTTTAGGATTGTTTAATTTTCCTTTTTTATGATTTGCTCATCAAGATTCTACTGTATTTGCATTTATATTATATTGTTTTGCTACTATTCAACAACTTTTTTGTTTAATTTCCTCAATGATTTTTGTTCTAAATTCTGATGTATATTTGTTATATTTTTGTCCTTTTTTTGCCATATAAAAATGCACCCCCTATAAAAATTTAGCAAAATCTTTTTTTATTTTACTTACTTTTTGGGGTGCACTCTAAAAATCTCTTTTTCTATTCTCCATTAACTTTTACATTACCTTTATCATCAATAATTAAGGCAGGTACATTATCGGTTAAATTTCAACGATAAACTGATTTAAAATATGAACCATCATCAGCATATAAAGTATTATTTGTATTAATAATTCCGTATTTAATTAATAAAGTATAATAACGAAATCGTGATGGTTTAAAAATAAGACTATATTTAGCATAATTATCTATTTTTTTTTCATTATCTGTATAATTTAAAAATTTAATAATTCTTCAATCATTATTTTTATTACCACGCCATACTACATAATATCATTTATTATCAACATTATTAAATGGTTTTTCTTGTGATGCTATTCATTCTAAATTGTTTTTAATAGTTTCATTAGTTGTATTTATTTGGTTTTCTTTTTTTAATTTTTCTAATTCTTCTGGTGTATATTCTTGTGGTGTATTACAGGCAACTAAACTTGTTGTACTTGTTCCAATTAAAGTAATTGTTCCCAAAAGACTTAATATTTTTTTCATATTTTAATTATATTATACTATAGCCTATAGCTGCCATTAATTCTGGTTCTGTTATTTCTCAAATTGATGAAAAAATACTAATAGCTTTTTCACAAAATAATTGAAAAACATCTTCATGTATTAATACGCTACCGTTTTCTATTTGATTAAATAAAATATTAAAAATTTGTTCCCCCGTCATTGAAATTTCTGTAGTTTGATCTAGAATAAATTCACCTTCACTGTCTCTTCATGGATCTCTAACATAATAAGTATCTTCAAGTATATTTTCTTTATTTGGCTTGATTCCAACAATTAATGCAGAATGAGAAGCGTTATTAAATATTTGGCCATAATATTCTAAATCAAAAAAACCACCAAAAATAACAGGGACTTGTCTAGAAAGAGATTCCCATATTAAATGTCTTATCCACATTCTTTTTTCTATATCATTTAATCTATTTCAAAATAATCGAGTTAAATCAATTTCCTTTAAATTATATCCCAAACTTTCCTTAATTATCGGATTTGTGTTAAATAATTCAATTACATCTGATAACGAAACACCTTCATCATTTATGCTGTCTGAAAAAAAACTTGTAATTTCTTCTTGTTCCATTTCTTTAAGATCTTTATTATTAAGAATATTATTATCAAATATATTTTTTAAAATTGCAATAACACATCATAAATTAGCTATTTGAAATTGCATTGGTTTTTTCATGCTAGTTTTTCTTAAATCAATTAACACATCTTCTAATATTGGATATGTTATTTCTTGTCTTTTAACTCTATTTAAATTTTTTAAATTATTTGTTTGTAAATAACTAATTTCATTATTTTCTAATTTAGTTTCTTCTTTTTGATAAGGACTAGCGGCAATTGTTGTTGATACAGCAGTGCCACTAATTGTTAATACACTTAATAAACTAAGTAATTTTTTCATACTTGTTTTTCTCCTTTTTTTAGTCTTGAAACATTACTCAAGATCTACCTGCATTATATATATATATATATATATATACAAGCAAAATTAGCGCTTATTTTAATAAATTTATCTTTTAAAATACTCTTAATTACGCGTTTTAAGGGCTAAATTAGCAGTAAAATATATTAAGTTATATTTTCTTCTTCTCTATATTAATAGTTGTATTATTAAAATAATAGTGTAAAATAATATTAATGGTTTATCCTTTTAACAAAAAAGTAATTTACGGTTTATGCTTTCCGCCTTAAAAAGACTTATGCTGACTTGTTATTCGAACAAGAATAAAAAAAGAGAGGTTTATAAAATGGCACTTACAAAAGAACAATTAATCGAACAAGGTTTAAGTGAAGAAATTGTAGATAATATTTTAAATGAATTTCATAATGAAACAAAACAAATTATTGAAGGTATACAAAAACGAAAAGATACTATTTCAAAAGAAGATTATTTAAAAGTTGCTAATGAATTAGATGAATTAAAAGCATTTAAAGATGTTCCATCTACTAAAATTGAAGATATTAAAACTAATTTAGAAAAAGTTAGTGGTAGTTCTTTATCTGAAAAAAATGCAAACTTTAAAAGAATTAAAACCTGATTTGTTTGTACAAGAACAACCAGCAGTTTCACCAACTAATTTTATTAAAGATATGATTGAAAAGTCTACTGAAAATAAGAATGATGAAATTGAAACTATTAAAGAAAAAGGAGCATATACTCCTGATGAAATTAAAAAAATAACTGATTATACACTTAAAAACCTTAGATAATAAGGGAGTGAAATATTATGGCAACAATTAATTTGCCACAAGTACCTTTTATATTACAAGGTAATACAACAGACCAAAAAGCGTATGTTGATATGGTTAATGCTTTATTGCGTGGACCTTTATATAATGAATATGCAAGTATTATGCAGTATGCTACTGCAACCGCAGAACAAGTTGCTTGATTACCAAATGCTGGTCAAGCACTATATAATTTAACTCATCGTGTGGTATGACAAGATGATTATTCATTACCAAATGGTGGGACAACTCAAACAATGGGATTAACAAGAATTCCAGTTCCTATTGATAAAAGATTTAATTTAAAATTAATGAATGAAGCTTTTGACTTAGCATTAATAGAACAAAATATTAAAAATGGCGTTATTGCTGATGCTATTTCTAGTGTTGTACAGAATAAATTTGTTAATTTAGAATGTGAATTAATTCAGGCTATTTATGATTATTGTTTAGCAGATGGTCAATATGAAGTAATTCCATTTTGTAGTTATACAGCTGAAAATGCTGATGATGCAAATAGAGCATTCTTTACATTAAATGAAACTTTGATTGAATTAACAAATCAAATTAGTAATTTATATTTTGGTTTGCCAACTGATAAAATGTTTATGGTTTTAGGTCGTAGGGCGTATTTAGGATTAACACCTGCTTATTTAAAAGTAATTGGTTCACAAGCTCAATTAAAAGCAATGGTTAATGGTGAATTATATGAAAATACTGCAATGGGTATTCCTGTATCAAAAAGTTTTCATTTAGAAAAAACATATACAAAAGGACAAGTTAACCGTGATAAAGGTTATAATTTTACTAATGTAAATGGTTTATTTTTAAATAAACAAGTATGAGCATATCCAATTAATATGGATACTATTCAACAAGTTTTAGATAATGATACTGCTAACCCTAAATGAATTGGTAAAGTTCAATATGCAACACCAACTATTTTATATCCAAAAACATGTAAAATTATTTTGGAAAAACAACCAAGCCAAGATGAAATTACTGCCGCTAAAAGTAATCTAAATAAAACTTTTAGAGTTCCAGTTGATTATCTAATTTCAGCAACAAAACCAGAATCAAAACCAAATAATCAAGGTTAATATAAAATGAATTTACTAATATTACGCGTTTTAACTTTATTAGTATCTAATTTAGAAAATAAACCTTTAATAAGTAAATTTGTAAATTTAATTAATAGAGTTAATCAAGTTAAAAATAAAATATTAAAGCCAATTAATTATATTAGTGATAAATATAATAAAATTACAAATAAAGTTGAAGATATTTATCAGTGATTAAATCCATTTACTTATTTAGATTTAATTAAAAAAGGTCATAAAAAAGAAATACAACAAATATTAAGTCAATTAGAAAAAGATAATAATATTAAAAATAGAGAACAATTTAAAAATGAAAATTATTTAAATACTAATTGACAACCTTTAAATAGTAGTTGGCTTGATAGTGGTATGTTTAATATTACAAATAAGTTAACTTTAACAGGTAATTTAACTATTTTAATATATACAAAAACAGCAAAACATCCGAAATTTTATGGTCCATATGTTTATCCTAGTGTTCCAGTTGAAATTTGAAAATTATTAAGTAATGCTGTATCTAATGCAGGAACTTTATTTTGGCGTTATTGATTAAGAAAATGATTACCTAGTCATTTAAGAAATTATATTAAAAAACGATTACCACAAGCATTAAAAGAAAAATATCCCAAAGGAACTACTAAATTAACATTACCAACAGTTCAAAAATTACAACAAATTAAAAAGTTTATTAATAATTTTAAAATTGGACATTTTAATTTTAATTTTGCTGGTGAAATTAATAATAAAAAATGATATTGTGAACGCCGAAGTGATGTTAAAAATATTAAGAATTTATATAAAACACCAGTTAAAAATATGTTTTACAAAACTAATCAAACTATTAAAACAATTAAGAAAACAAAAACAAGAGTTAATAGTTATAAGCCAAGTAATTTTTAAAAAAAATATCGTAATCAATTAAGAGGTGTTTTATATGGAAAATAATTTAAGTAATTTGTTATTTATAACAGTTGAAGATGTTAAAGAAAGTAAACTTTGACAGCCTATTAATGATAGAAAACAATCTGCTTATAATGATAATTTAATTTATAATGCTATTTTAAAAACTAGTTTATGAATGGATAGATTATCAGGTGGGACAATTTCCAATAAAATAAATAAAAAAGATTTATTTCCATGAGTAAAAAAAGATAATACTGGTTTAATTGAAAATGATAAATGATTAAGTTATATTCAATCTGCTTGTTTATTAGCAGTTATAAATTGATATTTACCAAAAGGAGTTAATGATTTAACTGGTAGTGCTTCATTTTCACAAGGTGGTGTTGCTTATTCACAAACTAATGATCCTGAGGCAAATGAAAATATTACTCGTGATGTTAAAAATGCTTTAAAATTAGCCGGTGAAATAATTGATATTATATCTAGTAAAACAGTATCTAGACCTTATAATTATAGTTTAGATAATTATGCTCATCCATGAGAAGAAGAATATAAACATATTAGTAAAAAAACTTTTTATCCAACATTATTATTTTGATTAAAAGATAGAATTGTTAAAGATAATAGTATTAATATTAGTTATCCTACAAAAAATGATTTTAGTAAAATTGATTATAATGAATATATTAAATTAGTCGTTCCGTTTGATAATGATACTATTTATGAAGAAAATGGTGTTTGAAAAGCAAAACAAAGTAATGAAATTCCATCGGATGTTATTAAAGATAGTTATTTAAATAAAAATTATATTGAAAAAGTTGATGATAAATATATTGTAAAAACATCACAAGATATTAATACTAAACAAGATAAATTAGTAAGCGGTACAAATATTAAAACTATTAATGGTTCTTCATTATTAGGCAGTGGTGATATATCTATTAGTGGTGGCAATGATTGAGAATTAATTAATTATCCAGAAGCAAACGAAAAATTAACATTTAAAATTCCAGATTATGATTTAACAAAATATTACTATAAAATATCAATTTCAATAACAGATTATGCATCTGCTAATAAATTTGTAACACATTATTTTGAAACAATATCACAAAAATCAATTTTTTCATTTTTAGCAGCTAATTCTTATGAAAGCATAATAATTAAGCAAGATGGATCAATTAAAAATGAAACAAATAATATTGTTATTAAAGATTTAACAATTAAAAGAAAATTAATAAATAATAGCGAATTAATGTCAAATGAACCACATTCTATTTATAATCGTGATATGGATATTGATTTACTTAAGTATCAAGAAGAAACATCGGACTCTTATGATATAGTGATAAGAAAAATAAATAGTGCAACAACTATTAATGAATTAAATTTATTTGAAAAACATCCAATATGAAGAATTATTTCAAATAATAGAAATGATATTAAAGAATTATTCAATAAAAAATGATTAGAATTAAATAAAAATGAATAAAAAATTAAATGAGGTAAATAATTATGAAACAAGATAAAACAACTTGATTAAAGGGTGCCTTACCTTGAAATTGATTTAAAAAAGACCCTATTCCGACTTATAATTGAACTCATAAAGATATTAGAGAATGAGAAAGAAAATATAAAATTCGTAGTTGAGTAGTTAGTTTTTATACATTGATATTTTTAGCATTAAATTGTTGATTAGAGTATGGGATGATTAATGGCATTAAAGACCAAATTAATTGGTATAATTATGGACAATATTGAGGTAATGGAATTGCTATTTTGATAACACCTTTATTTACACACGGAATTCAAGGTATATTTGTTGCTAGTAGTAAACTAAAAGTAGATATGAAAATTGATATACCAAGATTAAAAATATCTAAAATGGGATTAGTATTTACAATATTACCTTTAATTACTTTAATAATTTCTTTAATTATTATTTGAATTGATAAATCAAAATGAAAAAAAGACCATTTAAGACATTGTTTTGACTGCCGTATTAATCCGCGTGTCGTTCAACCACGAATAGCTAAACAATGAAATAATTTAGATGGCATAACAGAAGAAAAATTAAAAAATATACAAAATGAAAATATTAAAAAACAAAAACAAGAAGAAAATAAACAAGAATTAAATATAAACAAATAATTAAATTTTATTAAAATAGACTATATTTATAGGGGTGGTTGATATTTTTGGGTGGTTATATAGTTTAATTTATAAATTATTTTGTTCTGAAAGGATGGATGGCCACTGTTTGAGTAAGGATGAGAAAGGAAGTAAAAAAAATGTTAAATGATACATTAATGATTGCTTTACTTGTATTAGCGGGTGCTGGTGGAATGGGTAGTCTTGGTATTCTTGGATTATCTGCTAAGAAAATTAAAAAATATAAAGCAGAAATTAGAGAATTAAGAACAGCTGTTATTGCACACGAAAAACATTTACGAGGACCTGAATATGCAACAGAATTAGCACTTAAAACAGGTCAAATTAAAAATGTTAAAAAACAAGTTAAGGTAAACAACAAAAAACAAGAACAAAAAGATGCTATTAGACAACTAACAAATAGTATTTAAAAAAATAACCTTAATTGGTTATTTTTTATTTTTCTTTATTGTGTTTTATATAAAAATTAATAAGATGTTCTATTCGTTGTGAATAAGTATCAAAATTTAATTTATTTCAAACTTTTTCTTCATTTTCATTTAAGTAAACATTTATATTACGAATTTTACAAGAATAATATTTTCTTGTTTTTTGATTGTATGATTGTTTCATAATATATTACCTCTCATAATGAGCAATAATAATTGCATCGCGTAAATGATTACTTATTTTATCATTATTATAAAATCAACCCTTACCATATTGATAAGTTAAATTAGTATCTTTATCAAATTTTCATAAATAACTATCATTATATTTACTTAAATTTTCCATATTTTTAACCACTGATTTAGTATAACGGGGTGATATTCAATTAACATTATTTAATTCGTGTGTATCATATTTAATTACTCCAATTATTTTTAATAAATCATCACGGTCTTTTGAACCATTAGCATTTGTATATAAGCAATTTTCAATGTTTACAAGACAAACACTATTGCAGTGTTTAAATAATATATCTTTAATAAAATCAACTTGTTTTATTCATAAATAATTAGTAAATTCTAATTTTTCCTTTAATTTATTATCTTCATAAACAACAATAGCGGTAGTACCAGTTCCTGATGGGTCAATACCTATTTTTATCATTATCTTAAAAATCTTTCTTTAAATTGATAATAAAAATCTTCGCTTTGTTTTCTAATCAGAACTGGTGATAATTTTTCAACATTTAATTCTTCTTTTAATCAATTTTTACCTTTTGAAATAATATCTTGTTCTATTTTTGTATTTGTAATAAAATTTTTAATATTATTGAAATGCTGTTCACTCATTCAATTTGGATTTGAGTTGTTAATAATTTCTGTTTGTTCTTTTTCTTGTTTAGAATTAATTTTACTTATTTCACTATTATCGGGGTCTAATTCTTCGGTTGGTAAACCTAATAGTTTGCTTAAAACATATTTAACTCCATAAGTTAATGCTGACCCAATACTTTTAGCGGGGTCAGTATTTTTCCCTGTAAAAGGTCAATAAGTTTTAATTTCTTCTGTTTCTTTACATAAAGTTAATTCCATTTCAAAATATGGTATATCATTAATTACTTTTAAAGTATCTTTCACATAACTCCAAATATATGTAATATGATGCTTTTTAAATTCTTTTTTAACTAATTCTAATACTTGTGCTTCACCAAAATAGTTATAAATTGTTCTACCATTCATTTGCATTGTTTGGTTTTTTTCTAAATATAATGATAAATCGTGTTGTATTTCACCAATACTTACTATTAATGTTTTTTTAGTTTCTTGTGGCATTTTCTCATTCCTCTCTTTCTTGTCATATTAAAATTGCTTCTTTAATTTGTTCTAAATTTTGTTTAGTAATATCAACTTTTTCTTTAATTACTATTTTTAATTTTGGATTTATAATTATCATTAATATTTTTTTATTATCTATACAAAAGTCTTTTTCTAATAAATAATAAAGTTTTAATTGCCAAATATAGCGTTCAATATCTGTTTTCTCATTAGAACTAGTAATTTTTCAATCACATATTATATATTCATTATCAGTTGTTATTCCAATAAAATCAGTTGTCCCACACATTAAAGGACTATAAAGTGTTTTTTCAGTTTCATAATATTTAAATTTAATATCTTTAAAAGTTTCTTGATATAGTTTTGTAAAATTTTTAAATAATTCACGATGTGATTTTATTTCACAATCAATAAATTCAATTAATTCATCATCAAAATTATTTTTTATTCAAACATCAATCATATTATGTAAACATATTCCACGATTTTGTGCTAATTTTAAAATATTCTCATCAATTTGTGAAAAATCTTTTGGCACTAAAATATTAACAATTTTACTTACACTAGGTATTAAAATACTATACTTATGTAATTCATCATTAAAAATATATAAAGGTTTTAAATCTAATCTCATAAAATTGTTTCATCATTACCAATATTTTGATTATCATTATTAAATAATTCTTTTGTCTCAGATGAATTAAATTCTATTTTTTCTTGTGGTTTATCAGATTTTTTTAAATCATTATTTGTATGTAAAAATTCATAATTAGATACTTGAACTATTCATTCAGTTTTATTATCTTTATTTTTAAAAGATTTTAAAACACCAGTAATTGCTATTTGACTACCTTTTTGACAATATTTTTGTAAAGTAATTGCTTGTTTATTTCAAACTTGACAAGGAATAAAATCAGTTTCTTTTTGTTTTGAATATGGGCGAGTAATTGCTAAATTAAAAATAGTATATTCTTTTCCATTACTTGTTTTCTTAATTTCAATATCTTTTGTTGTTATACCAATTCCAATAAATTTATTCATTATTAAATTTCCTCCAAATTCTTTTCCATAATTAAAGTATCAATATATTCATAAGCACTTTCTTCTGAATGACATTCTTCTAATGCTTCATTAAATAAATCTTCTTCGGTATAAACTTTGCCATTTTCATCTTTTCACATATTATTCACATCCTTGTCATTTAATATTTTCATTTTCTAAATCAATAATAGTTGTTAATCATTCTTGTTGATTTTCAACATTAGCAGTAGTTTTTGCTTCTTCTAATGTATAAAAACAGCTCGTTTTAAAATCACTATATTTACTTTTCATTACCAATAAGTATCTTTTATTCATAATTTAATTCCTCCTAATTCTTTTTAGTATTTAATGCTCAATGTTCATCTGCAATATCTTCAAATGATACTGAATAACTTTTAAGCATTAATTCACTTAATTTATTTTCTTGATTGCATTCTTTATGAAAACAATAACCTCAATATCTTTTTTTAATACAAGTTTTATTTAACTTTTTCATATATACCTCCTAAATTATTCCTATGATTTTTGGGTCAATTTGCAATATTTTTCAACCATCAGAAGCTAAATCTAAAATATCGTTAATTTTGTAATATTGCATATAAGAAGCAATAACATCTCATTTATCTTTAAATAAATTTAAGTACATTTTGGCTCATTCTAAACATTGCAAATCATAATGTTTTTTATGATGTGAAATACGACAATTAATAGGTTGACAATTAACTCAATAAAATGATGTTGTTATTTCATTTCAAGTTTTATTAATATATTTACTTTTATATTCTGTCATTTATTTTTTCCTCCTAGTTTTAACTCGCTGGCACTCACTCCCAAGTGAAAGTGCCAAGCGAGAATTAGTTATATAAGTATTTATCTATTTACTTACTACGCCATCCGCCTCACTGGGGTGAGCGGTGGCGATATGTTAATTGTTTGAATGTTTAATAATCCACAGTTGTTTTTTAATATTGACGCCAGACATATATATGTCTTCCTTTATCCGTGCCCATTTGTGCTTTTGCTCTGGGATTTGACGTTCAGTTTTTAAATTAAAAATTCACTCGCATTTTAAAGGATTAAATGCTATAAAACTCCAACCAACCACACTTTTCGCAAATTTAATTGTAAAGTCACTATCTCTATTTTTATTGTCGTTTGATATTAACCTTGGACTTATTACGACTATCGCTTAGTTCTAATGAACCAGCGCCGATTTACATTTTTCCTCATACACTATTTCAGTACTTGCCTCGGCCGGCGGTGGAATAAAAACACTTAGTTATTTAAAATAACCGTTCCGCTCTGCATTAAGTTGTTTTATAAAATTTAAGTTTTAATAAACCAGTTTCATAATCAAAGATAATTTTTGAATTTTCTAAGCGTTTATAAAACCGCTTTTGTGTTTTATCTTTTACTTTATTCAATAAATCTTTATGTTTTTCACAAGTTCATAAAACTTTATTTGATAAAAATTCTTCGATAATGAATGATATTGCTTTATAGCAATTATCAACATCACATATTGTTTGTTGCTTATTAATTTTCATTACCTACTCCTTCCTTTATTAAGTTTTTTTATTAGCAAATTAATTAACTGAAACAGAGAAAGGACAACACCTTAAAATTGGAGAAAAAACAGGTACACTTTATAAAGATTTCTAAGATATTTAATAAATGTGTAAACAACTTAAAGAGGGTATCAAAAAGTTGTAATAAAAGTTTCTATTTTAAGAATTTAAGATGCTGTCCTTTCTCTGAATCAATTAATAATTTTGGTTTAACAAATAAAAAAACCATTTTAGTAAATGGTTTAATTTATTATTTCTATTCAATTTCTATGTATTTGTTAAAACCCTTCTTTTTTCCATGCGACCTTAAATTAGTTTTAATATATTCCATATCTTTACCACTATTTAATAGTTCTTCAACTAATTTACGATTTTCTTGTGGTATTTGTGATAACTCATATTCTTTTATTTTTGACTGATAATTATTAATTTGTTCTAAATATTCTTTTTCAGTTTCTGATTTAATACGAGTTTCTGCGCTTGGTAAGACACTAGATAATACTTGTTTTTCTTTTTGTTCTAATAAAGCATTAATTTCATCTTGTGTCATATTTTCTTTATATTCATATTTAAAGTTTGACATAACTTTAATCCCTCCATTATTTTTTATAGAAAATTTCAAAAACTATCGTCACCATCTTACCATCATTTTAATTTTTGTAAACTTGTGGATATTTTTTCTTAATTTCAGTTCTAGTTTCTTCAATACCTTTTTTAAAACCTTTTTCATATTGATCTAAATATTCTTTTTGATTATTAACGCCATAATCATAAGTTTCTTTCATTAATTCTTGGAATATTTTAGTATGTTCTTCACACACAGGAACACCAATACCATTTCAATTTTTACTTACTTTTTTAAAACACTCTTTGCCATCAATTATCATTCAACAAATATTTTTATCTATTCGCATTTTTTCAATATTTCTTTTAATTTGTTTCTTTGCCATAATTAATCTTTTCCTTTCAATATTTTTTCTGCAAACTGTGAAACAGTTTCTATTGCTGTATCTTTATCTACTTTTTTAATTTCTAAATCTTTAATAAATTTATTTTCAGTTCTTTCATAACTACCATTTGCTTTTAAATATGCTTTACACAAAAACATAATAATTAATCTACCAATAGATCAAATAATTAAAGGCATTAAACCTAAAATAATAAATATAATACCTAATTTTCTTTTACGAATTAAATGATTACCTTGTGATTTAATATTTTTATCTATTTTAGGTTTACGACCAATTCACATTAAAATACCTTGAATACCTAATAAAGTAATATGGCCAAATCCTAAACCAATAATATTACTTGATGACATAATACTATCTCAACTAAAACCATTAAATTGACCACTTTTAAATGCTCAGGTTCAACCTAATGCAAAAAATGTATTATAAATTAATGCTCATCATAAATGAGTAAATCCACTCATAAATCTATCTCACTTAAATAATATATATTCTTTATAATTCTTTTATCTAAATCAATTACATAGTTATTTTTATTTCAAAATTGTAGAAACCACACACATTTTGTACTTTTGTGGTATTTACATTTTTAGAAACAAATTTTATTAATATTTTAAATAAGGAGTTGAAATTATGCAAACAAAGCAATATTTTATTTTGCGGTCGTTAGTGAAAAAGTGTGGTAAAGATATTGTTATTAATACTGTCAATAAGATTGCAAAAGATATTGAAATTAAAAAGTAAAAGAATAAATTATTCCGCGTAATTTATTAGCGGATAATTTATTCAATAATGTTTTTTAAGTGGAGCAAAGCGACAACGAGCGGAGCGAGTTTACAAATTTCAATTTTTTAATTTATTGAAAGGAGTTATATAATGCCAGTATGATTAACATGGATATTTAGTATTTTGATTTTGTTAGGTATTTTTGCGTGAATTGGTTTATCAATTTATCAAAAAATTCGACAAATTCAAGGAAAGAAAAAAGAAAAAAAAGAATTTGAAAAAAAGGAGGATAGAAAATAATGAATTTTTTAGCAGATGCAGTTACTTTTGGGACTGGAATGAATTCCATTTGAACTGGGTTAGGTAATGCAATGGGTAAAGTAAAAGATGCCGTATATGGTATTTTACCGCAATTAATGACCTTTTTAGGTGATGCGTGAATTATTTTAATTCCATTTGGATTATTTATTATCATTAAAATATTAAACTTTTTCCGTCATATGGTTAAAGGATTTTAATAGAATATAACATTATATTCTAAGTTATTTTAAACAAAACTAAGGCACACTAGTTTATTTATTTTTTATTAATTTATTTTATATAACTATTACTTTAAAACTTAATAGTATTTTTCAGTGTGCTAATTTTTACTATTTTATATATTTAACATTGTTAATAACATTGTTTATTAAACATTAAATAAACAATATATTAGCATTATGTATAACATTGTTAATAATCAATGTTTTTATCAATAAATAAACAATATATAAACATTAAATATAACATTGTTTATTAAACAAACATTTAGTTAGGAGATGATAAGTAATGATTAATTATTTTGAATATAAATGTAAAACTTGTTTTAATGATATGAAAAGATTACGATTTTATGAATTTTATTGTTTAAATTGTTATGAAGGAGTTGAAAAAATTGAGTAGTTTTGTTAAGAAAAATCAAAATATAGAAAATTATTTTATTAGCAAGGAACTTATCCCTTTTGAAACAGATAAAGCAAGTTTTATAAATTTACCTAATCATAATCGCCACATTGGTTTTTGATTGAGTAATAAGTTTATTTATCCTAGTCAAAAACATTCTAAACAAGTAGCAATCGGTTTAATTTATGATAATTCTTATTCTATTGTAAAATATGATGAAAATTTAAAACGACATGTTTGGAAATATTCAACTGGAACACAAATAATTAATTTCTATAATCAATATAAACAAAATTATTTTATACAAATGAAAAAATCATTATTCCCTGGTGAACCTCAAAAAGTAAAAACAAATAACAACAATAATTTAATAAATTGAAATGATGAAAAAGTAGAACAATTAATTCGTGATTTGGAGGAATTATAAAATGGAAGTTAAATCAATAAAAGAAGAACAAAGAGAAGATAGAATAAAGTACGAAAAAAATAAAGGTTATAAATTATGTGATAATGGTTATATTATTTATAATTCAAATGAACATTATTTTAAATTATTTGGTTGTTCTAACAAATTTATAAAAGCAAAAGTTTATTTTATAAAGTTTGGTGGCGAATATGAGATTGCATTTTTATGTAAAAAATGTTATAAAAAATGTAAAAAATTCTTATCTTATCAGTTTTTAGAAATTTTAGATGAGGAATGTTACAAAAAACCCGTGGAATTTAGTATGTTTAGTTTTGATTATGAAAATGAATATAAATATGATAGAGGTTTTTTATAATGAGTTTATATAATTATTGAGTTCAATTTGTTAGTTATATTATTGGTTCAAATGCCCCTGAATTTTTATATGTTATATCATTTGTATTATTTATTGTTTTATTTTTTGGAATGTTTTTTAAACTTATTCAAAAAATGTGGAGTTTTTAAAAATGCAAAATGATTGAGAAAAATTAAAAGAGTTTTTATTCATGTCTTTTTGTTTATAGATAAAACAAATGTTGAAAAAATAACAACTTGAAATTTAACTCAAAATGAATATTTAACTTTGATGGTTGGTGTTTGAATTGTAATTTTGTTTTTAACTTGATTTTTGTTGTGAATGATTTTTAAAATAGTTGGGTATTTTAAGTAATGAAAAAGTTTGTATTTTTTCTAATAAATTTTTGTTATATTAGTGGTTCAATGGTTTTTTTAGTTTAATTGATTTGTTACTTTGAATAATTTCATTAAATTATACTGGTTTAGTATTTTGATTATTATTTGTTTTACAATGTGTTTATTTTGTGTGATGAGTTTGAAAAAATGTTTTTTATCAGTTAAATGTCTTTCGTTTAGTTTACTTTATTTGAGATAATCCATTATTTGTAATTATTGGTAAATTAGGAACTGGTAAAACATTGCTTTTAACTTTTCTATCACAAGTTATGAAACTTTTAACGAATAAAATTTATAGTAATTATCCAATCGAAGATGATGCAATAAAACTTTTAACTTTTAATAATTTAGATTTTACTGATAGAACTAAATTAGTCCCACCTGATGATAGTTTAATTTTGTTTGATGAGAGTTTTTTATATATTGATGGAACTAGTCCCCACGAAGTTAAAAAAGTTCATGGTGGTAAAAGTGTGTGAATTGTTTTAGCAAGACATTTTAAAAATAGATCGATTTTTACTGTACAGCGTGAAGGTATGATGTGAAATAATATTCGTCATTTAGCAAGTGGTATTATTATTCCTATTTCATTGAAAAAACCCGTTAAGTCAAAATTAGGTAATATTTTTAATCGTAGTTTTGTTATGCGAATTGGTATTTTCCAAGATATTACAGATTATGAAATTTGAAAAACAAAATCAGTAGAACGAACAGCAGAAGGTAAAAGAGCAAAACATAAGTCGGATGTTGGATTAGGAATTCGGTTTTTTAAGATAATTATTCCGCTTGAATTTGCTAATAAATATGATAGTCATTGATTATCATTTGTCCGTGATTTAAAAAATGATGAAGTTGTTAATAAAAAAGAATATTTTTGAAAAGATATATCAAAATTAAATAATAAACAACGCTTAGAATTGTTTGATATTGATATTTTGAAAGAAAATTTAAAAGCAAAAAAACATAATAAAAAATAATTAAATTATTTATTTCAATTATATATTCTTATTAATGCTCATATAATTACATATAAAATTTGAATAATTAAAAGTATTATTTGATGTTTAATTATTATTGCTGCTTTTAAATCTTGGAATTGTATTCCTCAATTTAAAATTTGTAAAATAAAATGTATTAATGATTCTATTTTATTGTTTTCATTAGGTACTCAATTTATTACTATTGCATTAATAATTCATGCAACAATAATTTCTATTCAAATAATGTCAAATATATGTATTAATTTTTGCAAAATAGATTTTCTCCAATTCGTATAGAAAGGTTTTTAATATGAAAAATAAATTTAAATTTTTAAAATTAAATTGATGAAAAATAATTATTTATATTTTAATAAATTTATTAGGATTATTTTTATTATACTTTATAAATATAAATGAATTAAAATTTTTGATAAAAAATTTAGGTTTTATTGGAAATTTAATTTGTATTGGTTATTTATTAATATGAAATGTTTTATTTAATTTTTTAATTTATATAATTGAGTTTTTTATAAAAATGAAGAAAGGAAAGATAAAAAATGAGTAATTTATTAAGTGAAAGCGTTAATAATGATAATTGAAATAAGATTTTT
The DNA here is from genome assembly GCF_964020235.1 of Spiroplasma endosymbiont of Seladonia tumulorum. Taxonomy (NCBI): domain Bacteria; kingdom Bacillati; phylum Mycoplasmatota; class Mollicutes; order Entomoplasmatales; family Spiroplasmataceae; genus Spiroplasma; species Spiroplasma endosymbiont of Seladonia tumulorum. The sequence goes on from NZ_OZ026545.1 coordinate 1,230,313, forward strand.
AGTTTTATTTTTGATACTTTTTTATTTGTTTTTGATGTGATTTGAAATACTAAATTACCAATGACAAATATAACGATTGCTTATTTTTTAATCTTTTTTATGGTTATTAAGCTATCAATTTATGCAATTCACGGAACATCAACTAATTATAACGATTTAGGTTCAACAGTTAAAAGCGGTGTTATTAATAGTTCTAAACTATATGGTGCTACTGTTCGGAGTGTTTCTAGTACTAAACAAGGTTTACAAAAACATATTAAAGAACGAAAACAATTTAAAGTTAGTCGCAATAAACAACAATTATCAAGTTTAGCAAGACAAGCAAAAACAAGAGAATTAGGTTTTAAAAGAATTCATACCACTAAAAGAATAAAAAAATAAGTAAGGAGTTGATTTTATATGATTAAGTTAGTTTTATTGGTAGCGGCAATCGCTATATTTGGAACTGGTTTTATTACAGTTATTATTAATCAGTTGACATCAGCAAAAAATATTATTATGGATTTATATAATTCTGATACTTGGTTGTTATCTATTTTTGGTAAAATGGCGATTTTATTTAGTCATCCGTTAATGTTAACAATATCAAGTTTATATATTATTGGTTTTATTATTTCAAAAACATTGTATAATTTAGGAGTAAATTTATGAAAAGTAATGTAGAAAATAAAAAAGAAAAGAAACAAAATGGTTTATTTATTTCTTGGGTTGATTTAATTTTATATTTTATTATTAGTTGTTTATTAGCGTTTGTATGTATTTTAGATACAGTTTCAACGATTGATGAATTAAAAGAGAAATATGTTGGTATAAATGGTTATATATTTTATGGTTTATGATTTGATATATTATGAGATATTTTAATAATCCATTATTTTTATGGTTATTTATTTAATGAAATTATTAAATTAATAAAAGAACATCGTAAAAATAAGTTGGTAAAAAATAATGCGTAAGTTTTTAGTATTATTTTCGTTTATACCAATTTTATTGATTTCTTTTTTCTCATTAGGGGCGATGACATTACAACAAAACCATCAATCATAACAAACAGCAGAAAAAGCAAGAACAAAGCGAAGTGTAGAAACTGGTATAAATGAAACTGATTTTATTAATACGATGTTTTTACGCAGTACTTTTTTGAAAATTGAAGCGATACCAATTACTTTATTAATCCGACTTTAAAAACATCAAAATTATTAACTTATAATGATAAATGATACTTAGATTTTTTAAAGGATAGTTATTCAACTGGTGTTTCTTACGATAAACCTAGTGATAAATTTATGGATTTATATAAAAATTGAGATAATTATGCTAGACAATATAACATTAACAAATTTTATGATGTTGATAAAAAACAATTTTTAAAAGAATTGACCAATTTTATTTATTCTTTTACAAATAAATATAATTTAACGCAAATGTTAAATAAATTAAAAACAAATATAAATAATTTACAATCGGTTAATTTAATTGAAGATAATTGAAAATTAGTTAAAGATATTAAAAACGAATTTAAAGAAAAAAATAATAAATGATATTTCTTTTGTATTGAACGAACTGATTTCACATTAAAGAAATATTATTCTACTTCATTATGAGAAAATAACGGTATTAATATAGAATATAATAATGCAAAAAATATTAAAATAGGATTTGAAACTATTAAAATTATTGATATTAAATCAATCTATCGTTGAGATGGTAATGGTGAACCACAAACACCCCAAATTGATACAAATACAGGTAAAATTACAGATTGAAGTGTTAAAAATCAAAATAAAGTTAAAGATTTTTTAAATAAGTACTTAGATGTTATTATTAAAGAAAATATTAGAGTTCAGCAAGGTGGTAATCCTAATTATGAGAGTTCTATTGTTGGAACACAACGAATAATTTTTGATTTTGAAATTATTAATAATTTGGACAAGTCTAGTACTGGTACTATTTTAACTAAAAAATCAATTTATCGGATGGTTTTAACAATTGATAAAGATAATAATATTATTGCTGGTAGTTTAGAATTAATACATCTTAAACAATATTGGAATGGTTATGATTATAATAGTTATCGGTATACTGATGATTTAGGGTTTTTATTTTCTTTTATAAAAGATAAAGAAAATATCTTTAATTTTAGTGCTGAAACTTATAATTATTATCAGGGTAATAGTCCTAATACTGGTAAAGAAGTTTTTGAACAGATGAAAGGACAAATTGACATTAATAAATTTTTAAAAGCCTTTTTTGCATATGCTTTGGTACCTGTGTTTCAAAATCGGAGTAATTTTATAGAAAGTGGTTATATTGATAATTTACAATATGATACTGTTTTAATTAATTTTTTTGGTTTAAAATTAGTTAATTTTAGAGATGTTTTAATTGATGAAAAAAATACTAATAAAAATCAATTTGAAAAATTATTAAATAGTATGTTTACAGTTTCACAAAATTTTTATAAGGATTATTTACGAACAATTTTTGATTTAGAAAATAATACTTATACACAAGGATATAATAAAAAATATGGTTTATTATCCAATAATGGTTTTAAAATTTATCCGCGTTATTTTTATTTTTCAGATAAATATAAATCATTAGATTTTAAGATGTATTCTGCTTATAAAAATCGGTTTTATAATACAAATTATGGAGATGTATTTAATTATAATTTTTCAGTTGCAAATAATTATAATATTAATCAAAATGAAGGTTATGTTTTTGAAGGTGCTTTAAAAAAAATATGGTTTAAAATATAAAAAAATGGAAAAACAAAAAATCGGTTATAATGTTTTTGAATTACAAGCCCAAAAAGAAAATGACATGTATCGTTATTATGATTTTAATTTTGGAATTTATAACTGACAAGAAATAAATAACGGTGGATTATTCCCTGATAGTCAGTGATGACAAGCACAATATGAAAGTTGTAGTTGATATAATTTGGCGTGTCATATTCGTAATGCGGCAATTTGAATTGTGAATAATATTCCAGGTATAAAACAAGTAAACGAATTAGCGAGTGGTGTTGGGAAGATTTTTCAAACAATTTATAGTTTTTTTAGTTAAACATTCGAAGTATGAAAATTTAGTCCTGCATTATATAGTACAATAACTAATTTATTCTTATTAATTATATTTATGAAATTTGTGCGATTAATATAAAAAAGGACTATAAGTCCTTTTATTCTTTTCAATCTGTAATTTTACCTGTATTTGTATCAATTTGGGGTGTTTGTGGTTCACCTTTACCATCTCAACGATAGATTGATTTAATATCAATAATTTTAATAGTTTCAAATCCTATTTTAATATTTTTTGCATTATTATATTCTATATTAATACCGTTATTTTCTCATAATGAAGTAGAATAATATTTCTTTAATGTGAAATCAGTTCGTTCAATACAAAAGAAATATCATTTATTATTTTTTTCTTTGAATTCATTTTTTATATCAGTAACTAATTTTCAATTACTATTTTCTGGTGGTTGTTGTGGTTCTGGTGTGGGTTCTGGTTTATTACCTCCGCCGTTTTCATTATTATTTGGTTTAGGTTTATCACAAGCAACTAAACTCGTTGTATTTGTTGCTGTTAATCCAATTGCTCCTAAAATACTAAGTATTTTTTTCATATTTGTTTCTCCTTTTTTATCAAATTCTATTGACATTATATATATAAGTATTTTTAAATATGTTTTAGAAACGATACTTACTTATTATGGTTATGATTGTTTAAAAAAGTTTGAAGTTTTATAAAAATTATTTTAAATGATATAACTATACTATATTATTTTTAAAAAATGAGGTGAATTAATGAAATATATTATTAATAACTCTAATTTAGGCGATTTACAAGCAAAATTGCAAGATTTTTTAAGTAAAAACCATCAAAATAAATATTATAAAAGAATAAAAAAAGAAAATATTTGCATATATTAATTTATGTAAGGAGTTTTTTCTTAAAACTAAATTGTTATTAAAAGACTTGATTAAAAAATATTTTAAAAATAAATTTTCAACTTTTTATTATTGATCGAATAAAATTTTAGTTGCATATGCAAATAATAATTTTGAAGATTTATTATTAAAATCAACAGTTCCTAATAATATTAATTATCAATATAGTAATGATGTTCGCGAGAATATTTGTGATTTATATTTTGAATATTGTGATAAACACGCTGGGGGTGTTTTATCATTGTTTTATAATTTAAAAAAAGAAATTCATGGCGAAGAATTAAAAAATAAAGCACCTAAAAATTTAAAAACATTTTTTCGTTGACTTAAAAAAGATAAGCGTTGATTAAAAATAAAAAATAAAATTAAAGAAATTAAAAGACAACATCCAAGATATGAAGTTAAAGAATTAGGATTATTACAAATGGATGCGAAATATTTTATGCCAAGTAAATTTCCAGTTGATAAAAAGTATTATGTTTATGATTTTATTGATGAAAGAATTAGAGGAGTATTCGGTTATATTTATGATAAATTATGCACCGAGAATGCTATTGATGCTGTTAAAAGAGCAATCAGTGATTTTAAAAAAATATTTGGTATTAAAATAACACGAATTAGAACTGATAATGGTTCTGAATTTATTAATAGTCATCGGAATAATCAAAAAAGTACTGTTAAAGAAACTACTTTTACTTAATTTTTAACAGATAAAAATATTTTACATCAAACAACACCTGTTCGTTCTCCGCAGTCAAACGGTAAAATTGAAAGATTTTATCAAAATTATACTAAGTTATTTGTATTTGATGAAAAAATATTGGATGCAGCTAGTTTACAAAATAAATTAAATGATTATTATTACTTTTATAATTTTGAAAGAGTGCATAAATCTTTAAATTTTCAGACACCATTTGAATTTTTAACTAATTTAACTAAATAATTTTAAATTTATAAAGTTTTATTTAAACTTTTTTTTAGTTTGTCAATGTTATAATTTTATTTATATATTTATTTCTTGCAATCTCCAAAATGTCTGTGGTATACTACATTTTTATTTCAAAATGCCATAATTTTAACCTCGCTTTCCGAATTGTTTACTTATTAAAAATGGATTATCTAATGTTTTTATAAAATATTCCATAATATCCATAACAGCATAAGTCATAGCATCAAAACCATCATCAAATAATTTATTATCTTCTAATTTATAAGTAGATTTATTTGCAGGTGGTTTTCTTCATTCCATTTTTAACATATCCTTAAATAACTCTGGTGTTAATCGTTGACTAATTTGTAAATAATTCTTATTTAGCAGGATGATTATAGCATCAATTCTATCAGTTCTATATCAAACATCTTTTACTACTGGTTTAAATCTTAATCAATTAGCCTCAGGAAAATATTGTCGCCTAATATTATTTAATGTATCAATAGAAACTAAACCACCATTTCCATAGTCAACATTTACATCTAAACCATCTTGTAAATAATCTCATTTTATAGAAGCAGTTATAAAAAAGTGTACTATTTCAAATAAAATATTAGTTGTATCTTTATGTATCATTTCAGCATTACTATGTTTATATTCCATTAATGGTGTCATTTTTTTATATTCTCTATCTAATCCCATTAAAATAGCATGAGTTGCATGTCCCAATGGACTATCTGCATAACCTAAATCTAAACCTGCTCTAAAATTAACTGGTTCAAAATCGTATAATTTACTAAATAAATAATTAGCAAAAATACTACCATCTAATGCTCCAGGCATTCCAATTCCTCAAACCTCATATTTTTTAGGTCATTCTGCTTTTAATTCATATAATTTCATTAATTCATCATAATTTAAATTATCTTTATTAATTAAATAATTAGTATAATGATTAATTACTTTTTTATTATATGCTTTATGACCTGTTTTAGGATCTAATACTGGAACTATTAATTTAGATATTTGTTCACCATTACTTTCTAATTCTTTACGATTAAAAAGTAATAATTTATTTAAATAATCTATATGATCTTGATAAATACTATCAGGGTTAGTACTTGTAATTAATATTAATTTTTTATAATCACGAACTGCTTGCATAATTGCTTCTTTTTCTGATTTACTAAATTCATTAGCTTCTTCTAATCAAATAATACATAAATCAGCACCATTTGCTCTTGCTGTTCCTTTCCCTAATACTTGCGATGAATTACTTTTTCTTGCTCCTTGTAATTTAATAAAACTACCATTAGGGAATAATCAAGTGGGTTTATTAAATCTAGCATTATATTGATAATGTCCACCACGCCATTTTTTAGTATTGTTAAGTATTAAACCAACTTTATCTAAGGCATCTTGAATATCTTGTTGCATTTCAGCAGTATCTGCACTATTTAATCTAAAACCATATATTGCTATTTTTTTATCTTTATGTGCTAATACTACACAACTTAATAATGCTATTAATTCATCAATAGAATATGTTTTACCTGCTTTACGACTACCTGCTAAATTAATCTCATCAGCAATATATTCAGTATTATTTAGTAAACTAACTACTATTTCATTAAGATAACTATATTCATATAACATTGCCATTATATTTTTCTCCTATCTGTTATGTTAATTACTGGAGGAGCATAATTTATTTCAGTTTCATTTTCACGGCCATAATACTGTGCATATACCGATACACCCCCTTAGTTTCGTTTAAGAGATGTAATTTTATATTATTTTCTAATATTCTTATTTTCATTTTAAGTTCATTAAATGCTAATAAATTAGTATCTTTTAAGGCATTATATTCATCTTCTTCTAAATTACAAAAGATTAATAAGGTTTCTTTTGTGGCAAGTTTGATATTATTTTCTTTACAATATTCATCAAATTTTGTTAATTTATCTTTAATCTGACGCTCTTTTACACTATTTCATCATTCTTTTGCCGTCTTTTTTACCTTTTTTTGCATCTTTTTTACCTCTTTTTGTCATCACCATTCTACAAAAAAATATAAAAAAGTAAAATAAATAAAAAAAGACTTTTTCTAGAGTGCACCCATTTTAGTAAGTACTAATAAAAAAAGTATTTACTATTTTTTTAATTATATCTTTTTCTTTACGATTTGAATATCATGTATTTCATTTTATAACATCTTGTATATATTCTTCATGTGAATTATATATTTTATTATGGATTGTAGCTTTCTTAAGTAATGAATGAAAACTTTCTATAACAATATTATCTGCACAGTGGTAATTTTTTCCCATTGAAATTGTAATACCGTTAGATAAACATTTATCGTGATAAATAGTGAATGTATATTGATATCCGTGATCTGAGTGAATTATTATTCCATTCAGATCTTTTTTTATTAATTTTATTTTATTAATTGCATCATTTAAATTATCCATTACTAATTTATTGTCATTATATTTAAATCACTTTACATCAACTATTTCTTTAGTATATCCATCAATAATTGTTGATTGATAATATCTTTCTCCTTTTCAAATTAAATATGTTACATCAGTATATAGTACTGAAAACCTTGTTTTTATATCATTGAATTTACGATTAATTAAATCAGGATATTGCAATAAGCTTTTTTCTTTATTCTGTTTATATTTCATTTTTCTTCTCATTTTTCTTACATATTCAGGTTGTATTTGATTATCACGCATAATTCTTAAAACTTTTTTTGAATTATATTTTATACCATAATCTTCCTTTAAATATTTAGTAATTCTTCGATAACCAAATTGTTTTAAATTTTCTTCATAGACTTTTACAATATCATTTATTGCTTTTTTATCTTTTTTGCTACTGTCATAATTTTTATATTTATTTCAATAACTACGTTTTAACCCTGTTACTTCTAGTAATAATTTTATTGAATATTCACAAAAATTTTGTTTAATAAAAGAGACAATTCTTAGTTTGCTTAATTGTAAAAGTCATGGAGCTTTTTTAATAATTCATACCTTGTTTTATAATATTCTAAATTTCTTTTGGCAAAAGAAATTTTAGGTCCTTTAGGATTGTTTAATTTTCCTTTTTTATGATTTGCTCATCAAGATTCTACTGTATTTGCATTTATATTATATTGTTTTGCTACTATTCAACAACTTTTTTGTTTAATTTCCTCAATGATTTTTGTTCTAAATTCTGATGTATATTTGTTATATTTTTGACCTTTTTTGCCATATAAAAATGCACCCCTATAAAAATTTAGCAAAATCTTTTTTTATTTTACTTACTTTTTGGGGTGCACTCTACATTAAGTCTTTTTAAGGTGGAAAGCATAAACCGTAAATTACTTTTTTGTTAAAAGGATAAACCGTTAACTTTATTCTACACTATTATTTTAGTAATACAACTATTAATATAAAAAAATATAACTTAATATATTTTATTACTAATTTAGATCTTAAAACGCGTAATAAAGGTATTTACAAATAATTACATTTATATATAATTAATTTACATAGAGTTGGTACCTATTTTAAAAGTAATAGGTTCAGTGGTTTACAGCCTACTTCTATATATGGATATCCAAATAAATTGTCGGTCAGAGTCTAGTCGGTAAATACTTCTAGAAACAAAATTGCTGGTATGTTCTTAGAGAACAGGTAAGCTGTCCGACAAAGATGAGCCACATGGACTTGTCCGCTTATTGGTAAGAGCGTAGTCGCTTGCTCATCTAAAAAGAGGTTAAATTTAGAGTGCACCCAAAAAAGTAAGTAAAATAAAAAAAGATTTTGCTAAATTTTTATAGGGGGTGCATTTTTATATGGCAAAAAAAGGTCAAAAATATAACAAATATACATCAGAATTTAGAACAAAAATCATTGAGGAAATTAAACAAAAAAGTTGTTGAATAGTAGCAAAACAATATAATATAAATGCAAATACAGTAGAATCTTGATGAGAAAATCATAAAAAAGGAAAATTAAACAATCCTAAAGGACCTAAAATTTCTTTTGGCAAAAGAAATTTAGAATATTATAAAACAAGGTATGAATTATTAAAAAAGCTCCATGACTTTTACAATTAAGCAAACTAAGAATTGTCTCTTTTATTAAACAAAATTTTTGTGAATATTCAATAAAATTATTACTAGAAGTAACAGGGTTAAAACGTAGTTATTGAAATAAATATAAAAATTATGACAGTAGCAAAAAAGATAAAAAAGCAATAAATGATATTGTAAAAGTCTATGAAGAAAATTTAAAACAATTTGGTTATCGAAGAATTACTAAATATTTAAAGGAAGATTATGGTATAAAATATAATTCAAAAAAAGTTTTAAGAATTATGCGTGATAATCAAATACAACCTGAATATGTAAGAAAAATGAGAAGAAAAATGAAATATAAACAGAATAAAGAAAAAAGCTTATTGCAATATCCTGATTTAATTAATCGTAAATTCAATGATATAAAAACAAGGTTTTCAGTACTATATACTGATGTAACATATTTAATTTGAAAAGGAGAAAGATATTATCAATCAACAATTATTGATGGATATACTAAAGAAATAGTTAATGTAAAGTGATTTAAATATAATGACAATAAATTAGTAATGGATAATTTAAATGATGCAATTAATAAAATAAAATTAATAAAAAAAGATCTGAATGGAATAATAATTCACTCAGATCACGGATATCAATATACATCCACTATTTATCACGATAAATGTTTATCTAACGGTATTACAATTTCAATGGGAAAAAATTACCACTGTGCAGATAATATTGTTATAGAAAGTTTTCATTCATTACTTAAGAAAGCTACAATCCATAATAAAATATATAATTCACATGAAGAATATATACAAGATGTTATAAAATGAAATACATGATATTCAAATCGTAAAGAAAAAGATATAATTAAAAAAAATAGTAAATACTTTTTTATTAGTACTTACTAAAATGGGTGCACTCTAAATTATCTCTTTTTTATTGTATAATTCATCTAAGTAATTTATTAAATTAAATAAATTACTTATCCATCTTGTAAAATATTTGTAGTAATCTTTTCTATGAATAATTATTTATCAAAATATCAACAAAAGTGTTTATTATTGGCACTTTTTTATTTTTATTAACTAATTTAGCCTTGATTATATATATATATATATATATAATGCAAGTAAATCTTGAAAAAAAGTTTCAAGATATGAAAAGGAGAAATACAAGTATGAAAAAATTAGTAAGTTTATTAAGTTTGTTAACAATTAGTGGGGGTGCACCTTTGATTGAAAGTTCTTGTTCTTGTACTAATAAAAATAATGAAAAAAAAATAAAAAAAGATGATGAAAATGATATTAATAAATTAAATTGAGGAAATTTAGGTATAGAAAAAATAAATAGAGTAAGAAGAAATGCAATAAATAATAAATCTCAACATATATTTAAAACTAATAATGGATTAAACAAGCCAACAGAACAACAAATTAAAGAAGCAATAATAGAGTTAAATCCACAGTTAGATACAAAAAACATCAATGTTACAAATATTACTGAAAATAGTGCAGTAATTACTATAGTCAATTTTAGTGGCCAAAAAACAATTCATTTTAAAGTTGAAACAAATACTAGCAATAATGAACCTTTTGTAAGTAGTCCTAGTCCTAATGCCAGTTCTGATGGTGTTTCATTAAATTTTAAAGTAGAAAAAATTAATACACCAGAAAAAATAATTGCTAAAGATGTTAAAAATGTTACAGAAGAAGAATTAATTACAGCATTATTACCAAAAATTTATGAAGAATATGATAGATTAAATCCTAATTTTAATAATAACAGTAAATATCTTTTAAAATACGAAATGGTAAAAATAAAAAATATGAACTTTCCTGTTGATTTATCATCTGAAAAAATAATTAATAATTTTTCTATTAGTGGAAAATTTTATTATTGATTTTTCTATCCTGTTTTTGATTTAGAAATACCTAATTTTAAATTGCCTGCTGCACAATTTATTTAAATAGAAAGAAGTAAAAAAAAGAAAAGATTATTAAGTTTATTAGGAGCAATTTCATTAGTAGGAACAAGTACAACAAGTTTAGTTGTTTGTAATACAACACAAGATAAATATTCACCAGAAAAATTAAAAGAACTTAAAGAAAAAAAAAAAAAAAGATACTAAAAACCAAAAAATCAGAGATAACCTAGAATGAATAACACCACAAGAAAAACCATTTAATAATGTAGATAATAAATATTATTATGTAGTATGGCGTGGTGATAAAAGAGATAATTGAAAAATTGTTAAATTTAAGCATTCTGATTACTTACATAATACTAAATATATTGAAAATAATATAAGTTTAAAAATAGGAAAAAGGGGGGTAAGTGAAAGTATATCAATTTTTCCATATGATTTAGTTGTTTTTAAACCAGCTTTTTATTACTATTGATTAGAAGATAATGGCACTTATTTTAAATCAGTTTATCGTTGAAATGGTGAAGAACAGAAATTACCTAATTTAAATATTGATGAAGATGGTAATATAAAAAGAGATTTTTAATAGAGTACACCCATTTTAGTAAGTACTAATAAAAAAGTATTTACTATTTTTTAATTATATCTTTTTCTTTACGATTTGAATATCATGTATTTCATTTTATAACATCTTGTATATATTCTTCATGTGAATTATATATTTTATTATGGATTGTAGCTTTCTTAAGTAATGAATGAAAACTTTCTATAACAATATTATCTGCACAGTGGTAATTTTTTCCCATTGAAATTGTAATATTGTTAGATAAACATTTATCGTGATAAATAGTGGATGTATATTGATATCCGTGATCTGAGTGAATTATTATTCCATTCAGATCTTTTTTTATTAATTTTATTTTATTAATTGCATCATTTAAATTATCCATTACTAATTTATTGTCATTATATTTAGATCACTTTACATCAACTATTTCTTTAGTATATCCATCAATAATTGTTGATTGATAATATCTTTCTCCTTTTCAAATTAAATATGTTACATCAGTATATAGTACTGAAAACCTTGTTTTTATATCATTGAATTTACGATTAATTAAATCAGGATATTGCAATAAGCTTTTTTCTTTATTCTGTTTATATTTCATTTTTCTTCTCATTTTTCTTACATATTCAGGTTGTATTTGATTATCACGCATAATTCTTAAAACTTTTTTTGAATTATATTTTATACCATAATCTTCCTTTAAATATTTAGTAATTCTTCGATAACCAAATTGTTTTAAATTTTCTTCATAGACTTTTACAATATCATTTATTGCTTTTTTATCTTTTTTGCTACTGTCATAATTTTTATATTTATTTCAATAACTACGTTTTAACCCTGTTACTTCTAGTAATAATTTTATTGAATATTCACAAAAATTTTGTTTAATAAAAGAGACAATTCTTAGTTTGCTTAATTGTAAAAGTCATGGAGCTTTTTTAATAATTCATACCTTGTTTTATAATATTCTAAATTTCTTTTGCCAAAAGAAATTTTAGGTCCTTTAGGATTGTTTAATTTTCCTTTTTTATGATTTTCTCATCAAGATTCTACTGTATTTGCATTTATATTATATTGTTTTGCTACTATTCAACAACTTTTTTGTTTAATTTCCTCAATGATTTTTGTTCTAAATTCTGATGTATATTTGTTATATTTTTGACCTTTTTTTGCCATATAAAAATGCACCCCCTATAAAAATTTAGCAAAATCTTTTTTTATTTTACTTACTTTTTTGGGTGCACTCTACATTACTCTTTCTTTAAAAGTAAAATGATGCTTTGTTTTATCCATTTTAAAAAACCCTTTCTTTTATATACAAAGCTAATTATATAGTTTTTTGAGGTTTTGGGCGAGCGGTTGATTTTCTTAAATTTTTGTGATAAAATAACTGACAAGTTAAAAAAGATTTTGAGGTTCTTTCAAACAAATTTGGGAACCTTTATAAAATTCTTCGCTTAACGCTTAGAATTTTTCCCAAGTATTTTGAAAAGCGCGGCAAAAGTTTTTTTAAACTTTAAGGCATTTTTCATAAAATTATGAAAATCACCGCGAGCCCAGATTAGTAATAAAATATAATTACAATAACAATCATTCTAAACAATCTCCTTTCTAAAACATATTTAAAAATGCTTGACTTGCATATATATATATATATATATAATGTCAATAGATCTTGGTAAAAAGTTTCAAGATGAAAGAAAGGAAATTATATAAATTGAAAAAACTTTTAAGTTTATTAAGTGTATTAACAATTAGTGGAACTGCTGTACCAACAACGGTTGCCGCTAGTTCTTATCAACAAAAAGAAAATAATTTAGAAAATTTGATAATTAGAAATAAAAGACAAAATAATAAACAAAATATTACTGAAATTTCACAGGTTGTTATTACTACAGGTGGAGACATTAAAGATTCAGGAGTTGTGTTAAATAACAAGCTATATTTTGGTTCAGATGATAATAATGTTTATGAGTATGATCCTTTAGAATTAATTGAATCTGAAATCATTAATATTCAAGAACAAATAAAAAGAGGATTATATTTATACTATAAAAAACAAAATCCTAGTTATAAAATTAAAAAAATTTACAATATTAATTTAAAAAATTTAACATTATCTGATGTTACTTTAAAACAAACACAAAAAAATAAATCATCTAACTTAGAACAAGATATTAATGATTTTTGTAAAGATTCTGACTCAACATTTATAAATAATAGTAGTATCGAACAAACACAAAATACAGTTTCTTGTTCTAAACAATTAACAGAAACAAATACATTTCAAAAAATGAATGGATTTTCTAAATCAGAATTAACATCAAATACTGAAAATTGAAATTGAAATGTAAATGGTAAAGTTACAGTAAAAACTAGTAGTAATGCTGGTGTTCCACTTGTTTTTGGTGCAAAACTTGAAGTTTCGGTTGAAGTTGTAGCGGGTAAAACATGAGGGGGATCAAAAAATTATACTATAGGAGAAGTTACAAATTCTTCTAATACAGAAATTAAAACAACTACTGAAACTATGACAATAAATGTCCCTTCTCAACCAGTAAAAATACCACCACATAGTAAAATTTCAATTTCTGTTAATGCATGAAAGAATAATATAGTACTTATTTTAAGTTATTATCAAAAAGTTCAAGGTATGGTTAGTGCCGATTTCCTTGATAAAAACAATAATAGAACAACAGTTTCTATTTCAATAAAAGATGCTATGTCTAGCTTACTAGAAAATAATATTTTACCTTCAAAAATTATAATAAATAATGATAATAGCATAAAATTTTCTTATGATATTAAAAGTCAAAAAGAAATAATTATGCATCAGACTGAAATTGGAGAAGCTATTCCATTAAATTCATATGAACAAAATGAAACATTTAAAGATAACACAATGGGCGTAGGGTTATAAAAAATTAATTATAAACATAGTATAAAAAAAATATTAAATCTTTTAGGAATAATAACTTTAATTGAAACAAGTACAACAAGTTTAGTTGCTTGTAACACATCACAATATACTTATACTGAAAAAGAATTAACAGATTTAAAAGAAAAAAATAATATAAATACAAAAGACGGTATTTTAGAATGAATAGCACCACAAGAAAAACCATTTAATACAGTTGATAATAAATATTATTTTGTAGTGTGGCGTGGTGAAAAAACTGATGATTGAAGAATTATTAAATTTAAACACTCTGATTTTCAAGAAAAGATTTTAGATAGTTATAAAAGATTTAAACTTAAACTAAAAATAGGTCTACATCCTTACCCAGATTTAGTTATTGATGTAAATATTTTTAATCATGAGTGATGAGAATTTAATATCAATATTTATTTTAAATCTGTTTATCGATGAAATTCATATTCACAAGAACCTAATTTAATAGCTAATAAAGGTGGTGTAATCCAAGTTAGTTAAAAAGTCATTTATTAAAATGACTTTTTATATTTCTAATGTAATAAATGACAATTTTTCATTGTTCTTATTAAATAATTTTAACTTATTAATATTAATTTGTTCTTTTTCAGTAAAAATTGTAATATCATAATTTCCATAACCCCATATCCCAGATATTTCAATTTGATTTAAAATAAATAGTTTAACATCATAAGTTATTTTAATACTATTTTCAACTAAATTTTTAGTCATACTTGTCCAAACCGCCTTAGAATAAATTAATCTATATCGTTGTGAAAAAATAGTTTAAATATTCTTCTATTTTGTAGTTAGAAGCAATTAAATTAGTTAAATATTTGCCATATTCTCCATCTGATAATTTAATTTCAGCAGGAATAAGAGAAGGAATGTTATTTGTTTCTAATTCATTTGTTATTGATAGTCAATTAAAATAATTTGCTTCTAATTGATAAATGGGGTTTTCTGAAATATCATTATTTTTAACATTTACTTTAATTTCATTATTTTTGTTGTTATTAATATTAACTTGTTGCTTTAAATTTCAATCTGTAATTTGTCCAGTTTTAGGTGAAATAAATGGTGTGTTTGGTTCACTATCATTATTTCATCGATAAACAGATTTAAAATAAATATTGATATTAAATTCTCATCACTCATGATTAAAAATATTTACATCAATAACTAAATCTGGGTAAGGATGTAGACCTATTTTTAATTTAAGTTTAAATCTTTTATAACTATCTAAAATCTTTTCTTGAAAATCAGAGTGTTTAAATTTAATAATTCTTCAATCATCAGTTTTTTCACCACGCCACACTACAAAATAATATTTATTATCAACTGTATTAAATGGTTGGTCATCAGGATGAACTTCTTCTCAATAATTTATTGATGTTGGTGGAGTAGAGCCACCACTAAAATTAAAATATGATGAATTTAATTTAACTTTACAATGTTCAAATTCTCAATATCCAGTTTCTACCTCTCTTGGATTAGATATTAATTCAAAATAATAAGGGACAAATAATTTATCATCATCATTATAGCCTTTATTAATTGCATATTTACTATATGTATAATTTGATAACATATAGATAATTTGTTTAAATTTTTTAACAGCACTGTCATTAAGCGATGTAGGATTATCTAGTTTTCAGTTCTCAAATAAACCATCAATAACATCTTCGGGTTTTTGTCCTTCGAATTTTTGGCGTAATATAGCTGATTTATTTGTAGGGTTACCTTTTTCATCATATTTTGCTCCTTGAAATTTTCTATCATAGTTATAGCGATAAGTTAAATAATTTAATAAAACAATATTTAATTCTTTAATATCTAATAAACCTAATATATCTTTTCCTTGAATATAATTTTTTGCAATATTTCATGGTAAAAAACTTTCAGTAAATCAATACTGAAATACTCTTAAATTGGGGTTTGTTTCAATTGGCATTGATAACAATGGTACTAAACTAGCATTTTCAATATTTGATGATGGATAAGAATAAACACCATTGACATTGCCTCAACACTTAATATTGCCAAATAACATTGATTTAGGATATTTAATTTCAATTCCAGTAAATACTGTATCTTCGGGCAATGATTTTTGTAAAACTAAATGAATACTATTTTGGTTTTTTCATTTAAAGTCAGTTATTTTAACTAAATGAGTAGATTTAATAATATCAACACCATCAGGTGAATAAGGTCTTTTATATTCTTCGATAATATAACATTCATTTTTATTGTCTTCACTAATTGGTTCATTAATAGATACTATTTTTAAGTCATAAGATTCTAAAAATTCTTTGTCTTTTTTTGAAATATCATTAATTAAAATATCTTTTTCATCAATCATTACATAACTTGTGCTATTATCTTGGACTGTGGTGTTTTGTTGAATTTGTAATTTAAAATTAAAGTCACTAATTTCATAATTAGTTATTTTAATATATTCATCTTTATCAATAAAACCTATTTTAACACTATTTTGAGAGTAGTTTAAGGTTGGTTTTTGTTTTGTCTTAACAAGATTATTAATTTTATAAATATATAAGATTCTTGCACGGTCTTCTGTAAATAATTGTTCTAAATCAGGGTCACTGTACTGCGATTGATTAGCAAAATCTAGGGGATACTATCAATTGAATAGTCAATTGGTTCATCATTTTCTGCTAATTGTGCTAGCGTTTTTTCTGATGGTTTTAACATTATTCTTGTTCTCCTTTTTCATTAGACATATTGATAATAGTTTCGTTATTTTTTAATTGTCTGTTTAAAGTAGCATTTACTGGTAAGCGAACATCAACAATTAACTCGTCAATATTTTTAATATTGAATGTTCTACTGTTTAAAATCGCATTATCATATTTAATTAACTTAATAATAAATTCAGTTAATTTAATTTCTCTAATATATATCATTTGTTCGTATGATGCGTTTGTTTGAATATTTACACCAGCAACTTCGGCTTGCGTTTGTTGTGCTCCCTTAGCGATTGCGGGAACATGATGGCGATTTATTTTATAGTAATTAGTTAATAATCAATCATATATTTTGGTTAATTGCTCACCTTTTAAATTACCAGCAATATAGTCTACTGGTTGAAAATTACTATCAGGGTCTCCTTCAACTAATAACAAGTCATTTTCAATAAATGAAGCCAACATTTTACTAATTTCTTGGTCAACAACACCAGTAACACCATTAGTATTAATAATAAATTTACCACTATTTAACAATGGGTCTAACATTATCTTTTCAGCAATAATATCTAAAATACTAGCAAATTGTTTACCATAACGAGCAGAAGGCTCAAAATTAGGGTTATTAGGAATAATTTCAATTGGAATAAAATTAAGTGGTAATATTTCTTCTTTTTGTAAAGTTGTATAGTTATTTCATTTAGCATCATCAATATATAAGTCGGTAATAGTACTATATAATCGTGTTTTTAACTTTCTAATAACTTTAACTTGTTTAATTACAGCATCAATCTCTAATTTTTCAGTAATAAAAATACTCTGATCATTTTTAATATAAGAGTCATAATCAAAAGTACAAGATACTAAATTACCTAATTCATCATATTGGTCATTGTAAAAATCAATAGTAATAAAATTAAGTTTTGAATTATTAGCAAAAATAAAGTATGCACCTTTACCATTCTTATTAATTTTATATTCGTTATATCAATTCTTATTGGTAAAGTCCTGCATTTTTAAAAAGCTATTAATTAATTTAGTATCTAATTGTTGATTAGTAAGTGGATTATAAATGCTAATTTATAAATTTCGCGGATTTAAAAAATTAGCATTATCTTCACAAATTCTTTTTTCTAAAATCTCATTATGTTTTTGAACAGTAACATTTTTACGATTAGTAATCGTTGATGCTAAATTAAGATAATAACTATCAATATCATATTCTTTTTTTAATTTCTTTTTTGCTGGTAATAATCCTATTTATAACACCTTTTTATTTTGTATCTTCTTTTTTAATAACATCTTCAATACTATCTTGTTTTTGTTGTTTGTTATGTGTTTTGATAAATCTAATTGTTTCAATAATCAAAACTATAATTCCAGCTCCGATAAGCATTGCTGAAACAATAACATATGCTGGTCAAGAAATACCTAATGTTTTTTCTCCTATAAAACAAATAATAATTCCTGCAATAAAAAACAATGATGAAACTCCAAATATTTTCAAAAACATAATTACATCTTTAATTTCTACTTTTGGCATAATAACATCTACTTTCTAATTTACCTTTTTTCTTTCAATAAACACAAATCCCAAAGGTCTAAATGTTGCTGGACCATTAACTCCAATATTAATCAATCCATTAGGATTAATAGATAATGCTAAACATGCACTATTAACACCTATTTGATCATATATAACACCTATTGTTTGTCTAAAACTATGCCTTGTTTGCAACATCCCTTGACTTTTTAAATCTCCTTTGATATTTTTTCCTGAGGCTCAAATTCTATAAATATAATTTTCTTTATCAAAATTAGGAATATTATATCCAGTTTGACCAACTATAAAATCACTAGTATCAACAATTTCTCAATCTGGAACTTTTGGTATAACAATTGATTTTTTTAATTCATCTAAAATTTCTTCTTTTATTTTTGCAAGTTTTTCATCTTTAATTTTTTCTATAACAAGTTTATCTAATAAAGCATCAACTTCTAATTGAGTATAATATGCTTCTAAATCAATCATTGTTAAATCAATACCTTCTTCTTGAAAAGTACGAAACAGTTTCTTTAAAGTTGTTAAATTAGCCAATGATTTTGCATAGGTAGGCAATAGACCTTGTCAAGTAATCATAGGGTCATTTTGCGATAAATAATTAATATCACCAACACTCATATTTGTCGAAGTAAAAAATTCAATTGGAATGCGGTTAAATTTTCAATGCTCAATCGTAATAAACACCATATTAATACAAATTTTCTTTAATAATGGATCTTTAAATGTTTCAAACTTTAGTTTTGAAAATGGATAGTTTAAGTAAGAATTAATCATATTTTGGGCTCTTAAAGCAAATGTTTTAAATCATAATTCTACATCACCTTTAAAAAACTTATTATAACGAACTGGAACTTGTGTAATTTTACCTGTCATTGGAATAAAATTATTATAATTTTCCAAAGTAACATTTTGTCATAATTCATTTAACATTTAATCATCTCCTTATCATTTACTTTTTTTAGAATATATTTTCTTTAATATAAATTTTTTACTATTTAGTAATGTTTTTGTTTTAATTGTTTTGTTTAAATCTTGTTTTGTTCTGAGTTGTTTATATGCTTGAAATACTAGTCCATTACCTAACAAACTAGTAACCGCACTATCTTCTAGCGTATTTAACAATTTATCTTTATTAAAGTTATTTTTAAATTGTTCTTGCATTTTTAATATCTTAGCAATTGTCCGATATATTTTAAAACTATCTTTTACTACTTGCTGATAAACAAGTGGGGCAAAAGAAACTAAATTAAACAAACTTGTTTTTTTAAATCCCCAACCAATAAACCACTCACTGTTCATATAGAATTTAAACGGTTCAGGAGCTAAAACAAACTGTTCTGCTTTGATTAAAGTTGTCATAACGACAATAGGGGCATATTTAGGATTTTTATAATATATTGTTAAAGCAACTTCGCCCGCAACTGATAATGGAACAATTTTAACTGCTAAAAAAACATCAGAACCATAAGCAAAAGGTAATAATTGACCTTTTTTAATAGTCTTAGTTTCAAATTTAGATAATATTTTTTTAGTTTTATCAGTAATTTTACTAATTACTTTTTGTTTAATAGTAATTATTTGTTTTTCAATTGGGGCTAATAATTTTTTAGTTACTTTTTGAATATAAAAATTTGGGTTTAAATGATTTAAAATTTTATTTAATTTAATTGGTGTTTGATGAAAAATATTTAATAATTTATTATTATATATTTTACTGCCCCGCATTAAATTAGCATTTAATATTAGGTTTTTACCAACACCTTTTTTATGAAGATTAGTCATTATGTTATATCACTCATTAGTATTAATTTTGCTTATTTTATCAATATTTAATCCATATTCAGACAATCATTTATTAGCATTTATTTCATTTATGCGTGGTATTTTTTGAACTAATGTAGGACTTATTTTTTGAATATTTTTTTCAATTTTTAATAAATTATTAATTGTTTCTAATTTAGAAACTTTAAAACCCTTATAAAAATCATTTCGGGCTAATTTTCCAATTGTATATAATAAAGTTTCATTATTAGCTTGTTTTGTAAAATCAAATATTAATTTATCAGATAAAATCTTTTTACCTCTAACTTGTCTTACAACATCTTCTAAATTATTAGCAGTTATTACACCTAATTTTTCGGTCGCATGGAAAAAAGAAGGGTTTTAACAAATACATAGAAATTGAATAGAAATAATAAATTAAACCATTTACTAAAATGGTTTTTTTATTTGTTAAACCAAAATTATTAATTGATTCAGAGAAAGGACAGCATCTTAAATTCTTAAAATAGAAACTTTTATTACAACTTTTTGATACCCTCTTTAAGTTGTTTACACATTTATTAAATATCTTAGAAATCTTTATAAAGTGTACCTGTTTTTTCTCCAATTTTAAGGTGTTGTCCTTTCTCTGTTTCAGTTAATTAATTTGCTAATAAAAAAACTTAATAAAGGAAGGAGTAGGTAATGAAAATTAATAAGCAACAAACAATATGTGATGTTGATAATTGCTATAAAGCAATATCATTCATTATCGAAGAATTTTTATCAAATAAAGTTTTATGAACTTGTGAAAAACATAAAGATTTATTGAATAAAGTAAAAGATAAAACACAAAAGCGGTTTTATTAACGCTTAGAAAATTCAAAAATTATCTTTGATTATGAAACTGGTTTATTAAAACTTAAATTTTATAAAACAACTTAATGCAGAGCGGAACGGTTATTTTAAATAACTAAGTGTTTTTATTCCACCGCCGGCCGAGGCAAGTACTGAAATAGTGTATGAGGAAAAATGTAAATCGGCGCTGGTTCATTAGAACTAAGCGATAGTCGTGATAAGTCCAAGGTTAATATCAAACGACAATAAAAATAGAGATAGTGACTTTACAATTAAATTTGCGAAAAGTGTGGTTGGTTGGAGTTTTATAGCATTTGGTCCTTTAAAATGCGAGTGAATTTTTAATTTAAAAACTGAACGTCAAATCCCAGAGCAAAAGCACAAATGGGCACGGATAAAGGAAGACATATATATGTCTGGCGTCAATATTAAAAAACAACTGTGGATTATTAAACATTCAAACAATTAACATATCGCCACCGCTCACCCCCAGTGAGGCGGATGGCGTAGTAAGTAAATAGATAAATACTTATATAACTAATTCTCGCTTGGCACTTTCACTTGGGAGTGAGTGCCAGCAAGTTAAAACTAGGAGGAATTATAATGACAGAATATAAAAGTAAATATATTAATAAAACTTGAAATGAAATAACAACATCATTTTATTGAGTTAATTGTCAACCTATTAATTGTCGTATTTCACATCATAAAAAACATTATGATTTGCAATGTTTAGAATGAGCCAAAATGTACTTAAATTTATTTAAAGATAAATGAGATGTTATTGCTTCTTATATGCAATATTACAAAATTAACGATATTTTAGATTTAGCTTCTGATGGTTGAAAAATATTGCAAATTGACCAAAAAATCAAAGGAATAATTTAGGAGGTATATATGAAAAAGTTAAATAAAACTTGTATTAAAAAAAGATATTGAGGTTATTGTTTTCATAAAGAATGCAATCAAGAAAATAAATTAAGTGAATTAATGCTTAAAAGTTATTCAGTATCATTTGAAGATATTGCAGATGAACATTGAGCATTAAATACTAAAAAGAATTAGGAGGAATTAAATTATGAATAAAAGATACTTATTGGTAATGAAAAGTAAATATAGTGATTTTAAAACGAGCTGTTTTTATACATTAGAAGAAGCAAAAACTACTGCTAATGTTGAAAATCAACAAGAATGATTAACAACTATTATTGATTTAGAAAATGAAAATATTAAATGACAAGGATGTGAATAATATGTGAAAAGATGAAAATGGCAAAGTTTATACCGAAGAAGATTTATTTAATGAAGCATTAGAAGAATGTCATTCAGAAGAAAGTGCTTATGAATATATTGATACTTTAATTATGGAAAAGAATTTGGAGGAAATTTAATAATGAATAAATTTATTGGAATTGGTATAACAACAAAAGATATTGAAATTAAGAAAACAAGTAATGGAAAAGAATATACTATTTTTAATTTAGCAATTACTCGCCCATATTCAAAACAAAAAGAAACTGATTTTATTCCTTGTCAAGTTTGAAATAAACAAGCAATTACTTTACAAAAATATTGTCAAAAAGGTAGTCAAATAGCAATTACTGGTGTTTTAAAATCTTTTAAAAATAAAGATAATAAAACTGAATGAATAGTTCAAGTATCTAATTATGAATTTTTACATACAAATAATGATTTAAAAAAATCTGATAAACCACAAGAAAAAATAGAATTTAATTCATCTGAGACAAAAGAATTATTTAATAATGATAATCAAAATATTGGTAATGATGAAACAATTTTATGAGATTAGATTTAAAACCTTTATATATTTTTAATGATGAATTACATAAGTATAGTATTTTAATACCTAGTGTAAGTAAAATTGTTAATATTTTAGTGCCAAAAGATTTTTCACAAATTGATGAGAATATTTTAAAATTAGCACAAAATCGTGGAATATGTTTACATAATATGATTGATGTTTGAATAAAAAATAATTTTGATGATGAATTAATTGAATTTATTGATTGTGAAATAAAATCACATCGTGAATTATTTAAAAATTTTACAAAACTATATCAAGAAACTTTAAAAGATATTAAATTTAAATATTATGAAACTGAAAAAACACTTTATAGTCCTTTAATGTGTGGGACAACTGATTTTATTGGAATAACAACTGATAATGAATATATAATATGTGATTGAAAAATTACTAGTTCTAATGAGAAAACAGATATTGAACGCTATATTTGGCAATTAAAACTTTATTATTTATTAGAAAAAGACTTTTGTATAGATAATAAAAAAATATTAATGATAATTATAAATCCAAAATTAAAAATAGTAATTAAAGAAAAAGTTGATATTACTAAACAAAATTTAGAACAAATTAAAGAAGCAATTTTAATATGACAAGAAAGAGAGGAATGAGAAAATGCCACAAGAAACTAAAAAAACATTAATAGCAAGTATTGGTGAAATACAACACGATTTATCATTATATTTAGAAAAAAACCAAACAATGCAAATGAATGGTAGAACAATTTATAACTATTTTGGTGAAGCACAAGTATTAGAATTAGTTAAAAAAGAATTTAAAAAGCATCATATTACATATATTTGGAGTTATGTGAAAGATACTTTAAAAGTAATTAATGATATACCATATTTTGAAATGGAATTAACTTTATGTAAAGAAACAGAAGAAATTAAAACTTATTGACCTTTTACAGGGAAAAATACTGACCCCGCTAAAAGTATTGGGTCAGCATTAACTTATGGAGTTAAATATGTTTTAAGCAAACTATTAGGTTTACCAACCGAAGAATTAGACCCCGATAATAGTGAAATAAGTAAAATTAATTCTAAACAAGAAAAAGAACAAACAGAAATTATTAACAACTCAAATCCAAATTGAATGAGTGAACAGCATTTCAATAATATTAAAAATTTTATTACAAATACAAAAATAGAACAAGATATTATTTCAAAAGGTAAAAATTGATTAAAAGAAGAATTAAATGTTGAAAAATTATCACCAGTTCTGATTAGAAAACAAAGCGAAGATTTTTATTATCAATTTAAAGAAAGATTTTTAAGATAATGATAAAAATAGGTATTGACCCATCAGGAACTGGTACTACCGCTATTGTTGTTTATGAAGATAATAAATTAAAGGAAAAATTAGAATTTACTAATTATTTATGAATAAAACAAGTTGATTTTATTAAAGATATATTATTTAAACACTGCAATAGTGTTTGTCTTGTAAACATTGAAAATTGCTTATATACAAATGCTAATGGTTCAAAAGACCGTGATGATTTATTAAAAATAATTGGAGTAATTAAATATGATACACACGAATTAAATAATGTTAATTGAATATCACCCCGTTATACTAAATCAGTGGTTAAAAATATGGAAAATTTAAGTAAATATAATGATAGTTATTTATGAAAATTTGATAAAGATACTAATTTAATTTATCAATATGGTAAGGGTTGATTTTATAATAATAATAAAATAAGTAATCATTTACGCGATGCAATTATTATTGCTCATTATGAGAGGTAATATATTATGAAACAATCATACAATCAAAAAACAAGAAAATATTATTCTTGTAAAATTCGTAATATAAATGTTTACTTAAATGAAAATGAAGAAAAAGTTTGAAATAAATTAAATTTTGATACTTATTCACAACGAATAGAACATCTTATTAATTTTTATATAAAACACAATAAAGAAAAATAAAAAATAACCAATTAAGGTTATTTTTTTAAATACTATTTGTTAGTTGTCTAATAGCATCTTTTTGTTCTTGTTTTTTGTTGTTTACTTTAACTTGTTTTTTAACATTTTTAATTTGACCTGTTTTAAGTGCTAATTCTGTTGCATATTCAGGTCCTCGTAAATGTTTTTCGTGTGCAATAACAGCTGTTCTTAATTCTCTAATTTCTGCTTTATATTTTTTAATTTTCTTAGCAGATAATCCAAGAATACCAAGACTACCCATTCCACCAGCACCCGCTAATACAAGTAAAGCAATCATTAATGTATCATTTAACATTTTTTTACTTCCTTTCTCATCCTTACTCAAACAGTGGCCATCCATCCTTTCAGAACAAAATAATTTATAAATTAAACTATATAACCACCCAAAAATATCAACCACCCCTATAAATATAGTCTATTTTAATAAAATTTAATTATTTGTTTATATTTAATTCTTGTTTATTTTCTTCTTGTTTTTGTTTTTTAATATTTTCATTTTGTATATTTTTTAATTTTTCTTCTGTTATGCCATCTAAATTATTTCATTGTTTAGCTATTCGTGGTTGAACGACACGCGGATTAATACGGCAGTCAAAACAATGTCTTAAATGGTCTTTTTTTCATTTTGATTTATCAATTCAAATAATAATTAAAGAAATTATTAAAGTAATTAAAGGTAATATTGTAAATACTAATCCCATTTTAGATATTTTTAATCTTGGTATATCAATTTTCATATCTACTTTTGGTTTACTACTAGCAACAAATATACCTTGAATTCCGTGTGTAAATAAAGGTGTTATCAAAATAGCAATTCCATTACCTCAATATTGTCCATAATTATACCAATTAATTTGGTCTTTAATGCCATTAATCATCCCATACTCTAATCAACAATTTAATGCTAAAAATATCAATGTATAAAAACTAACTACTCAACTACGAATTTTATATTTTCTTTCTCATTCTCTAATATCTTTATGAGTTCAATTATAAGTCGGAATAGGGTCTTTTTTAAATCAATTTCAAGGTAAGGCACCCTTTAATCAAGTTGTTTTATCTTGTTTCATAATTATTTACCTCATTTAATTTTTTATTCATTTTTATTTAATTCTAATCATTTTTTATTGAATAATTCTTTAATATCATTTCTATTATTTGAAATAATTCTTCATATTGGATGTTTTTCAAATAAATTTAATTCATTAATAGTTGTTGCACTATTTATTTTTCTTATCACTATATCATAAGAGTCCGATGTTTCTTCTTGATACTTGGGTAAATCAATATCCATATCACGATTATAAATAGAATGTGGTTCATTTGACATTAATTCGCTATTATTTATTAATTTTCTTTTAATTGTTAAATCTTTAATAACAATATTATTTGTTTCATTTTTAATTGATCCATCTTGCTTAATTATTATGCTTTCATAAGAATTAGCTGCTAAAAATGAAAAAATTGATTTTTGTGATATTGTTTCAAAATAATGTGGTACAAATTTATTAGCAGATGCATAATCTGTTATTGAAATTGATATTTTATAGTAATATTTTGTTAAATCATAATCTGGAATTTTAAATGTTAATTTTTCGTTTGCTTCTGGATAATTAATTAATTCTCAATCATTGCCACCACTAATAGATATATCACCACTGCCTAATAATAAAGAACCATTAATAGTTTTAATATTTGTACCGCTTACTAATTTATCTTGTTTAGTATTAATATCTTGTGATGTTTTTACAATATATTTATCATCAACTTTTTCAATATAATTTTTATTTAAATAACTATCTTTAATAACATCCGATGGAATTTCATTACTTTGTTTTGCTTTTCAAACACCATTTTCTTCATAAATAGTATCATTATCAAACGGAACGACTAATTTAATATATTCATTATAATCAATTTTACTAAAATCATTTTTTGTAGGATAACTAATATTAATACTATTATCTTTAACAATTCTATCTTTTAATCAAAATAATAATGTTAAATAAAAAGTTTTTTTACTAATATGTTTATATTCTTCTTCTCATGGATGAGCATAATTATCTAAACTATAATTATAAGGTCTAGATACTGTTTTACTAGATATAATATCAATTATTTCACCGGCTAATTTTAAAGCATTTTTAACATCACGAGTAATATTTTCATTTGCCTCAGGATCATTAGTTTGTGAATAAGCAACACCACCTTGTGAAAATGAAGCACTACCAGTTAAATCATTAACTCCTTTTGGTAAATATCAATTTATAACTGCTAATAAACAAGCAGATTGAATATAACTTAATCATTTATCATTTTCAATTAAACCAGTATTATCTTTTTTTACTCATGGAAATAAATCTTTTTTATTTATTTTATTGGAAATTGTCCCACCTGATAATCTATCCATTCATAAACTAGTTTTTAAAATAGCATTATAAATTAAATTATCATTATAAGCAGATTGTTTTCTATCATTAATAGGCTGTCGAAGTTTACTTTCTTTAACATCTTCAACTGTTATAAATAACAAATTACTTAAATTATTTTCCATATAAAACACCTCTTAATTGATTACGATATTTTTTTTAAAAATTACTTGGCTTATAACTATTAACTCTTGTTTTTGTTTTCTTAATTGTTTTAATAGTTTGATTAGTTTTGTAAAACATATTTTTAACTGGTGTTTTATATAAATTCTTAATATTTTTAACATCACTTCGGCGTTCACAATATCATTTTTTATTATTAATTTCACCAGCAAAATTAAAATTAAAATGTCCAATTTTAAAATTATTAATAAACTTTTTAATTTGTTGTAATTTTTGAACTGTTGGTAATGTTAATTTAGTAGTTCCTTTGGGATATTTTTCTTTTAATGCTTGTGGTAATCGTTTTTTAATATAATTTCTTAAATGACTAGGTAATCATTTTCTTAATCAATAACGCCAAAATAAAGTTCCTGCATTAGATACAGCATTACTTAATAATTTTCAAATTTCAACTGGAACACTAGGATAAACATATGGACCATAAAATTTCGGATGTTTTGCTGTTTTTGTATATATTAAAATAGTTAAATTACCTGTTAAAGTTAACTTATTTGTAATATTAAACATACCACTATCAAGCCAACTACTATTTAAAGGTTGTCAATTAGTATTTAAATAATTTTCATTTTTAAATTGTTCTCTATTTTTAATATTATTATCTTTTTCTAATTGACTTAATATTTGTTGTATTTCTTTTTTATGACCTTTTTTAATTAAATCTAAATAAGTAAATGGATTTAATCACTGATAAATATCTTCAACTTTATTTGTAATTTTATTATATTTATCACTAATATAATTAATTGGCTTTAATATTTTATTTTTAACTTGATTAACTCTATTAATTAAATTTACAAATTTACTTATTAAAGGTTTATTTTCTAAATTAGATACTAATAAAGTTAAAACGCGTAATATTAGTAAATTCATTTTATATTAACCTTGATTATTTGGTTTTGATTCTGGTTTTGTTGCTGAAATTAGATAATCAACTGGAACTCTAAAAGTTTTATTTAGATTACTTTTAGCGGCAGTAATTTCATCTTGGCTTGGTTGTTTTTCCAAAATAATTTTACATGTTTTTGGATATAAAATAGTTGGTGTTGCATATTGAACTTTACCAATTCATTTAGGGTTAGCAGTATCATTATCTAAAACTTGTTGAATAGTATCCATATTAATTGGATATGCTCATACTTGTTTATTTAAAAATAAACCATTTACATTAGTAAAATTATAACCTTTATCACGGTTAACTTGTCCTTTTGTATATGTTTTTTCTAAATGAAAACTTTTTGATACAGGAATACCCATTGCAGTATTTTCATATAATTCACCATTAACCATTGCTTTTAATTGAGCTTGTGAACCAATTACTTTTAAATAAGCAGGTGTTAATCCTAAATACGCCCTACGACCTAAAACCATAAACATTTTATCAGTTGGCAAACCAAAATATAAATTACTAATTTGATTTGTTAATTCAATCAAAGTTTCATTTAATGTAAAGAATGCTCTATTTGCATCATCAGCATTTTCAGCTGTATAACTACGAAATGGAATTACTTCATATTGACCATCTGCTAAACAATAATCATAAATAGCCTGAATTAATTCACATTCTAAATTAACAAATTTATTCTGTACAACACTAGAAATAGCATCAGCAATAACGCCATTTTTAATATTTTGTTCTATTAATGCTAAGTCAAAAGCTTCATTCATTAATTTTAAATTAAATCTTTTATCAATAGGAACTGGAATTCTTGTTAATCCCATTGTTTGAGTTGTCCCACCATTTGGTAATGAATAATCATCTTGTCATACCACACGATGAGTTAAATTATATAGTGCTTGACCAGCATTTGGTAATCAAGCAACTTGTTCTGCGGTTGCAGTAGCATACTGCATAATACTTGCATATTCATTATATAAAGGTCCACGCAATAAAGCATTAACCATATCAACATACGCTTTTTGGTCTGTTGTATTACCTTGTAATATAAAAGGTACTTGTGGCAAATTAATTGTTGCCATAATATTTCACTCCCTTATTATCTAAGGTTTTTAAGTGTATAATCAGTTATTTTTTTAATTTCATCAGGAGTATATGCTCCTTTTTCTTTAATAGTTTCAATTTCATCATTCTTATTTTCAGTAGACTTTTCAATCATATCTTTAATAAAATTAGTTGGTGAAACTGCTGGTTGTTCTTGTACAAACAAATCAGGTTTTAATTCTTTTAAAGTTTGCATTTTTTCAGATAAAGAACTACCACTAACTTTTTCTAAATTAGTTTTAATATCTTCAATTTTAGTAGATGGAACATCTTTAAATGCTTTTAATTCATCTAATTCATTAGCAACTTTTAAATAATCTTCTTTTGAAATAGTATCTTTTCGTTTTTGTATACCTTCAATAATTTGTTTTGTTTCATTATGAAATTCATTTAAAATATTATCTACAATTTCTTCACTTAAACCTTGTTCGATTAATTGTTCTTTTGTAAGTGCCATTTTATAAACTAGAGTGCACCCATTTTAGTAAGTACTAATAAAAAAAGTATTTACTATTTTTTTAATTATATCTTTTTCTTTACGATTTGAATATCATGTATTTCATTTTATAACATCTTGTATATATTCTTCATGTGAATTATATATTTTATTATGGATTGTAGCTTTCTTAAGTAATGAATGAAAACTTTCTATAACAATATTATCTACACAGTGGTAATTTTTTCCCATTGAAATTGTAATACCGTTAGATAAACATTTATCGTGATAAATAGTGGATGTATATTGATATCCGTGATCTGAGTGAATTATTATTCCATTCAGATCTTTTTTTATTAATTTTATTTTATTAATTGCATCATTTAAATTATCCATTACTAATTTATTGTCATTATATTTAGATCACTTTACATCAACTATTTCTTTAGTATATCCATCAATAATTGTTGATTGATAATATCTTTCTCCTTTTCAAATTAAATATGTTACATCAGTATATAGTACTGAAAACCTTGTTTTTATATCATTGAATTTACAATTAATTAAATCAGGATATTGCAATAAGCTTTTTTCTTTATTCTGTTTATATTTCATTTTTCTTCTCATTTTTCTTACATATTCAGGTTGTATTTGATTATCACGCATAATTCTTAAAACTTTTTTTGAATTATATTTTATACCATAATCTTCCTTTAAATATTTAGTAATTCTTCGATAACCAAATTGTTTTAAATTTTCTTCATAGACTTTTACAATATCATTTATTGCTTTTTTATCTTTTTTGCTACTGTCATAATTTTTATATTTATCTCAATAACTACGTTTTAACCCTGTTACTTCTAGTAATAATTTTATTGAATATTCACAAAAATTTTGTTTAATAAAAGAGACAATTCTTAGTTTGCTTAATTGTAAAAGTCATGGAGCTTTTTTAATAATTCATACCTTGTTTTATAATATTCTAAATTTCTTTTGGCAAAAGAAATTTTAGGTCCTTTAGGATTGTTTAATTTTCCTTTTTTATGATTTGCTCATCAAGATTCTACTGTATTTGCATTTATATTATATTGTTTTGCTACTATTCAACAACTTTTTTGTTTAATTTCCTCAATGATTTTTGTTCTAAATTCTGATGTATATTTGTTATATTTTTGTCCTTTTTTTGCCATATAAAAATGCACCCCCTATAAAAATTTAGCAAAATCTTTTTTTATTTTACTTACTTTTTGGGGTGCACTCTAAACCTCTCTTTTTTTATTCTTGTTCGAATAACAAGTCAGCATAAGTCTTTTTAAGGCGGAAAGCATAAACCGTAAATTACTTTTTTGTTAAAAGGATAAACCATTAATATTATTTTACACTATTATTTTAATAATACAACTATTAATATAGAGAAGAAGAAAATATAACTTAATATATTTTACTGCTAATTTAGCCCTTAAAACGCGTAATTAAGAGTATTTTAAAAGATAAATTTATTAAAATAAGCGCTAATTTTGCTTGTATATATATATATATATATATATAATACTGGTAAATCTTGATAAAAGGTTTCAAGATAAAAAAAGGAGAAAAACAAGTATGAAAAAATTACTTAGTTTATTAAGTGTATTAACAATTAGTGGAACTGCTGTACCAACAACAATTGCCGCTAGTCCTTATCAAAAAGAAGAAACTAAATTAGAAAATAATGAAATTAGTTATTTACAAACAAATAATTTAAAAAATTTAAATAGAGTTAAAAGACAAGAAATAACATATCCAATATTAGAAGATGTGTTAATTGATTTAAGAAAAACTAGCATGAAAAAACCAATGCAATTTCAAATAACTGATTCATGGTGTGTTATGGCAATTTTAAAAAATATATTTGATAATAATATTCTTAATAATAAAGATCTTAAAGAAACGGAACAAGAAG
Organism: Spiroplasma endosymbiont of Seladonia tumulorum; assembly: GCF_964020235.1. Taxonomy (NCBI): domain Bacteria; kingdom Bacillati; phylum Mycoplasmatota; class Mollicutes; order Entomoplasmatales; family Spiroplasmataceae; genus Spiroplasma; species Spiroplasma endosymbiont of Seladonia tumulorum. The sequence continues at coordinate 1,262,383 of NZ_OZ026545.1, forward strand.
AAATTGCAAGTTTTTTTCAAAAAAATGAAAATGATGGTATTTCATTATCAAATGTAATTGAAATGTTAAAAATAAACCCGATAATTGAGAAAAGTTTGGGATTTAATTTAAATAAAATTGATTTAAAACAATTATTTTGAAATAGATTAAATGATATAGAAAAAAGAATGTGGATAAGACATTTAATATGGGAATCTCTTTCTAGACAAACTCCTGTTATATTTGGTGGTTTATTTGATGAAGAATATGATGAAGAAGAAGAAGCATATAATAGCAACCCTCATGCTGCATTAATTGTTGGAATCAAACCAAATAAAGAAAATATACTTGAAGATACTTATTATGTTAGAGATCCATGAAGAGACAGTGAAGCTGAATTTATTATAGATCAAACTACAGAAATTTCAATGACAGGGGAACAAATTTTTAATATTTTATTTAATCAAATAGAAAACGGTAGCGTATTAATACATGAAGATGTTTTTCAATTATTTTGTGAAAAAGCTATTAGTATTTTTTCATCAATTTGAGAAATGGCAGAACCAGAATTAATAGCAGCTATAGTATAGTGGAATTAAAATATGAAAAAATTATTAAGTATCATTAGTACAATATCATTAGTAGGAACAAGTACCACAAGTTTAGTTGCTTGTAATACACAACAAGAATATACACCCGAAGAATTAGCAAAAGAAAAAGAAAAGAATAAAATAACTACAAAAGATGGTATTTTAGAATGAATAGTGCCCAAAGAAAAACCATTTAAAGAAATTGGCAATAATAAATATTATTTTATTATATGAAAAGGCCTAAAATTAGATAAATGAACATTAAAAAAATATAAAGATGTTGGTTTAGACAGAACCAATAGTTTAATAGATAAATCATATAGTAATGCAGAATTACACAGAGTAAGTAATGATTTACATACAATTGCAAATAAAGAATATAGTAGTTGAAATAAAGACGATGAAACTTACTTTAAATCAATCTATCGTTGAAATGGTGAAGAACAAAAATTACCCGACTTAATAATTGATAATGATGGTAATGTAAAAGTTAACGGAGAATAGAAAAAGAGATTTTTTAGAGTGCACCCCAAAAAGTAAGTAAAATAAAAAAAGATTTTGCTAAATTTTTATAGGGGGTGCATTTTTATATGGCAAAAAAAGGACAAAAATATAACAAATATACATCAGAATTTAGAACAAAAATCATTGAGGAAATTAAACAAAAAAGTTGTTGAATAGTAGCAAAACAATATAATATAAATGCAAATACAGTAGAATCTTGATGAGCAAATCATAAAAAAGGAAAATTAAACAATCCTAAAGGACCTAAAATTTCTTTTGGCAAAAGAAAATTAGAATATTATAAAACAAGGTATGAATTATTAAAAAAGCTCCATGACTTTTGCAATTAAGCAAACTAAGAATTGTCTTTTTTATTAAACAAAATTTTTGTGAATATTCAATAAAATTATTACTAGAAGTAACAGGGTTAAAACGTAGTTATTGAGATAAATATAAAAATTATGAAAGTAGCAAAAAAGATAAAAAAGCAATAAATGATATTGTAAAAGTCTATGAAGAAAATTTAAAACAATTTGGTTATCGAAGAATTACTAAATATTTAAAGGAAGATTATGGTATAAAATATAATTCAAAAAAAGTTTTAAGAATTATGCGTGATAATCAAATACAACCTGAATATGTAAGAAAAATGAGAAGAAAAATGAAATATAAACAGAATAAAGAAAAAAGCTTATTGCAATATCCTGATTTAATTAATCGTAAATTCAATGATATAAAAACAAGGTTTTCAGTACTATATACTGATGTAACATATTTAATTTGAAAAGGAGAAAGATATTATCAATCAACAATTATTGATGGATATACTAAAGAAATAGTTGATGTAAAGTGATCTAAATATAATGACAATAAATTAGTAATGGATAATTTAAATGATGCAATTAATAAAATAAAATTAATAAAAAAAGATCTGAATGGAATAATAATTCACTCAGATCACGGATATCAATATACATCTACTATTTATCACGATAAATGTTTATCTAACGGTATTACAATTTCAATGGGAAAAAATTACCACTGTAAAATATATAATTCACATGAAGAATATATACAAGATGTTATAAAATGAAATACATGATATTCAAATCGTAAAGAAAAAGATATAATTAAAAAAATAGTAAATACTTTTTTTATTAGTACTTACTAAAATGGGTGCACTCTATATTAAATCTCTTTTATTTTTATCTTGGTTTTATTGTAATTTTAACTGGATTATCACTTTTATTTTTAATTCCCAAAACATTTGGATTAGAAACATCTATTGTTATATTTTTATTATTACCCCAATAATCTCAATAGGTTTTTGAAGTACCTGCTAATTTGGCAAGTATGGTTTTTGATATTCTAATTTTTAATTTTAAATCATTAGTATAATATGCTTGTAGTTTTGTTTTTTTAATTTCATCCTTATCAGTATTAGATAATTTTGTTATTTGAAGTAAAAAATTAAAGAATATATTTTCTCCCAAAGGCTTGTTTGTTGAATATATATTTTGATAATTTCCACTTGGTAAACCATTAGTATACGCAGTAATAAATGTTTGAATTTCATTAGTTATATTATCAGTATATAAAGTTATTGTATTATCAAAATTAACTTTATCAATTTGTGAACGGCCACTTTCTTGTAAAGTTATATTGGATAATGACCCCAAATCATCACTACAAATACCTATACCACCTAAAATATTAATATTTCTATCAGGAATAAAATTCTCTATATCGGGTTGTCCACATTCAACTTGTAAATTACCTAAATTACTTATTTCAATCGTTTTATATGCATCTTGAAATTTACTGATACTTTGAATTGTTGGGTCAATTTGTTTTAAATCAATTTCTATTTCATAATAAACATCATAAAATTCATCAGAAAATAAATTATTAAATGAATCTTGTTTACATTGTGCAGGTGCAATAATTTTAGTTATTAATGGTAGTACTACACCAGAAGGCATAATATCTTTTGTATAAGGTTTATAGTTATATGGTACTGGTGGTAATACATATTGTGGGTAATTAAATGTTGGTATTTCATAGTCATGGGGTAATAAGAAACTAGTTTTATAATTCGTTGTCATATCTCGTAAATAATTATTTAAAACACTTTTTGTTTTACCTCTGAAACTCCATACAGATAAGCGTAAATAATCTTCTTCATTATTAGTATATGGGTTATCAGCATAAAAGATAATTTCAAAATTACCTTTATATAAGGCTTGAATTGAAAACATATCAATTATATAACTACAATTTGTACCATCTGGTGTTTGTAAGAATTCGCAATCATTATCTTTTTCACTATCACTAACTGGTGTTTGAGCATCAACTGCTCTTACTAATTCATTAATTAAATATATGCGATTAGTTTTAGGATTTAATTGTTTTAAATTATAAGTTGAATAAATTATTCGTTCTGTTGGTTTACCATCTTTTTCAAAAACATTGCCTTGTATTTTATCAGTTAATAAAGTAGTAAAACTAAAACTAGTAGCATTAGCACCAATCATAGCACCAATTTTATCATTTCCTTGTTCTCTAAATATTTCAAATGGTAAATAACCTTTACCAGCAGCCTTATCACCTCAAAAGGCATCATTATAAAAACTATAAACATTAGCACTCATAAAACCATTAAGTCATGGAAAATTAGGTCATTTATCATCTTGTGTAATTGTTAAATTACCAATTCAGTCCCAAGGAATACCAAACGAAACAAAGTTTAAAAACTTTCCAATAGCAGGTATCGTAAAAGGATTAAATACTAATTTTTGCGTATAGTTTAAAGGTAATACTGTAATTTGACGATTAATAAAATTATTCATATTTAAGATATCTCAAACATTACATGCACCCATTTTATTATATTCAATTTGAACTTGACCAACAGTATTACCAAATTCATCTTTTCTTCTAAAATATGATGATGCTTGGGTACTAATAATGTTATTAATAGTTCCACTATTTACTTTTACTTTATCTGGTGGAGTAATCATTCAATTTTTAGACCAATAAGGCTTAGAATTTGAATTTTCTTCCTTAATAGTTGTTCCAACAGTTGGATTAGTTGCTGTTGAACTTGCTTTATCTGTTATTATCATACCCTCATTATTTTTTTCAATTCAAAAATCAGACATTGATTGAATATGTTCTTTTCAATCTTTATATCCAGTAATAATAGTTGGTTGTATTCCTTGAATGTTATATCAACTTACTTCGGGTGAAGCATAAGTATTTATTTTATCAGGTGGTGCAGGAAACATGTTATACATTAATAAATCTCTTGAATTCATTACTTTTTTATTAAATTCACCTTTAATAATTGGTCGCCCAATAACAGGCATATCAAAAAAGATAGGATTACCATAAAATTTAACTGCCATTGCTCTAACACCTGGGTCTTTTAATAAAATTTCATCTAATTCAACAATACCTTTATTTAGTTTTTCATCATAAGTTATTTTAGGAAAACAATAGCCTTCACCTGGGGCACTTGTTTGAATAAATTGTCGTACTGATAAACCACTATTACTAATTTTGTCATTAATACTTGAAAAGGTAATTTCTTGTCATAAAAAACTACCATCATATGGTGAATAATAATTAATCACATTTGATGGATATAATCATTGTCTATCTTGGGGAGCAGAATTAATATCACCACCACCAATATTTAAACCACGGTCATTAAATACAGTATAAAAATTATAATAATCATTAATATTTAATTTTTCAGCATCTTCATCTAAAATTAATAAAGTATATTGTCTTTCTGTTGATTGCTGAGTAAATACTTGTTCAAATTTAGCATCACCAAATTGAATTGAACTTCTATCATCAATCATATAAGCATCTCAATATTTACCAACTTTAACTTCTTTTGTATAAAAATTATCGGCTTTATTATCATTATTAATAAAATAACTTAATTTATATTGTTTTAAGTATTCTAACATTCTATTAATATCATAAATGTTTTCACCATCAATTAATTTTCAATAAACATTATTATTTTCATCTTTTAATTTTATCGCAAAAGGTGTTTCATTATTGGCTCATATAGTTGAGTTAATTGGTTGTTTATTAAAATCATCAATTGTTAAAATATTAATTTCTTCACCTTTATATTTTTGAACTATTTTTAAACTACCTTGTCATTGTGCAATAGTACTTTCCATGTTATCAAATATTCGTGAATAGCTACCATAATCACTAGGTTTTGCATTATTAGGTTTTCAACCAGTTTCAGTATCAGGTATATATGAACTATAAACATTAAAAGGAAATACCATTCAATGTCTATTATCTCTTATATTTTCTCTAATATCTATTAAAGTATCATGGGCTTGTCTTCTTAATTCTTCCATAACCCCTGGGTTAATTCTACTCATTTTTTAATTCTCCTTAATTTCTGTTCTACCTTGTAAGGCATTTTGATTATTACCAGTTTCATCATATTCCATTAATTTATTATTATGGTCTATTTCTTTGGCTTGCATTTTATCTTGTCATTTTTCTATTTTTTCAAAATATTTGGTTGCTTCTAATTCATCAATATTATCATATTCAGTAATTGCTCTTATTGGTTCCATTGTGCCATTATCTAATCTAGCAGTAATTAATTCATTTTGTCGCATTTGGTCAACTAAACTAGCACTAACAAAATCAAAACCATAAGGTCGTTCACCAACACCATCTCATAAACCATAATATTTTAAAACAGTATCAAACATCTTAGTATAATATTGTTTACGATATGCTTGTAAATATGCTTGTTTTTCTAAGTCTTTTGTTTTTTTTTATTAATGATTGGGTTTTATTTTCTTCACTATCTGAGGCATCACCAAAAGGACTAGAAAAATTACATGCTATATATACTTGTTCAATAATTGCTTTTTGGTCTTGTGTATATGTTTCTAAGGTTGGTGTCCCTTGTACTACTTGTAAAGATTGAGATAATTGACCATCTACTGTTGATGAACTTGATTGAACAAAAATATCATCGAATACATCTTGCAGTACTTTTTTATTACCTTTGTTATAAGCAGTCATTAAATCATCACTTAGTATTCCATATCAATGTGTATGATTTGCATATCTTTCTTTTGATTTAATATTAAAACTATCTTCTAAATCAAATTGTAATTTATAACAATTTGCCATTGTAGGTCATGGGTTTAATGTAGTTGATGTTGATAAAAATAAAGGATTAGGTTCATTTATCATTTCTCAAAAAGGTACTATACCTAATTTATTTTTAAATTCTTGTACTAAAACAGGTTTAACATCATCTTTAATTTGTGTTTTACTTTGCCCAACAACTACTTCATTATTTTTAGGTCAACCTTTAATAACTATTTTATCTTTGGTACAAATTAAATTTAAAATAAAACCACTATCTGATTGATGATAATTTAATCAAATATCGGCACCTTGTTCAATTTCGTTTATTTTACTTACGCGTGATGTAAAGTTAAAAGGGTTAATTCATAAATCAATATTTCCATCACTAGTTTCTAATAAACCAAAGATAGTTTTACCCATTAAACTTGCTGTTAATTCATTTTTATCTAATTTTTCTTTTATTTTATAAGTTTCATATCATCAATTTAATTTTTCTAAAATATCTTTACGATGCGACCTAAATAAAATATCTTTACCATTTATTAATCGCATTTGATGACGAGCGATAATATTTGCTAAATTAATAGTTCAATCATAATTATAAAATTTTAAAACACTATTAATATCATTTAAGTTTGGTAAACTAGGGAAAGTATTATTCATTGTTATTTTGCTCCTTTAATTTTAAAATAAGTGCATAATTAATTATATTTACAGTTAATAAATTTGGTTCATTTGATAAAACTTGAACACATACTTTAACTTTTTGATATCTTTTAATATATTCGTTATATAAATTTAATTTACATATTGCAATATTATCTTTTTTTAATTCTTGACAAAGTCTTTTTTTAACTTGTCCACAAACAGACATATAAGGTCTTTTTGCATTTATTACACGCTCATCATGTATTACATAAATATCTTTTTTCATTAAGTTAATCACTCCCTTTGTTGTCATAATTTATAATCTGCTGAACTATTATGTTTAACCATTGGTACTAATTCAAAGTGTAAAGCATAAAAATCACTATCAAATGTATCATCGTATAAGTCCAACATTCGTTCTTCTCTGGCATCTGGTTTATCTTCTCATTGAATTAATTCATATTGAGTTTTACTTACAGGACATTTTTCTCATAATCATTTTAATTGATTAGTATTTATTAACATTGTGAATGCTTCAATACGATGCTTTATTTTAAATTTCTGCTTTTGTGCTGGTTTAAAATGCATATATTGACCAAAAGAATAATTATATTTTTCTCGGTTTAAACTTTCTAATGTTGCATAAGCACTATCATCAACATTGATTGATATACCTTGCTGTATTAAATTAAAATATTGATTTAATTGATTGTTGTAAAACTCTAAAATATCTTTTACTTGTTCTAATGGTCCTTTAAATTGTTGTGTAGCATTTGAGTGTGTATATTCTGCTACTTTATATGCTTTTTTATCAAATGAATTATATATTCAAAAACTCGCTGCTGTTGTATGTCCCTTAGGACTAGTAGAGTTTGCTAAATCAACTCCACCTAATAATTTAGTTGGTTGAATAATATCTGTTGCATGCATAATATCAATATATCTTGCAAATATTGACCCACTAGTATTGCCTGGTAAACCTCAACTCCATACTCTTGCTCTTTCAATATCTAACTGTTCTAATCTTAATTGTTCATTAACTTTATCTTGTGGTAATTCATAATTTAATCTTCAACTAGAATAATGAATAATAATTTTCATATTTCATTTTTCAATATACTTAATTTGCTCATATTTACTACGCATTATTTCTTCATCAAAAGGCATTAATTCATTACAATAACCAACAATATATCTTTTTAAACTTTCAGGATTACATGTATTAATTGTTATTTTATTTTGATAACCACGAATAGCAAATTCTAAATCACTTAAATCTTTTTGTTGAAATTGGTCACATTCTTCTCTTCAGTCAATTACTAATTTATATTTATTCAAATCAGCAAAAGCTTTTAATTTTTCTTTCCGACTTGGTGAATGTAAACCTTTACAATATATTTTGCTACCATTTGATAAAGTAAAAGTAAAATTTGATAAATTAATAGTATAAGGTATATTATTTTCATCTAACATATTTCATATATTTTGAAATACACTATCTTTTAAATCTTTACTCCAATACATACTAGCAATAATACAAATTGGTTCTTTAATTAATAAACTAATTTTTAATAATTCACCAAACATTTTTATATTTGAAATAGTCTTACCACTATATCGTGTTCCAATTTGATTAATTTCATTCACTAACTCAAACTTTTTAGCAAAGGGATATTTATTACCAATACTACTATTTTGTAATAACCAATAAGAAGTTTCTAACAAATAAGTAAAATGATTAAGCATTATTATCACTTTCTTTTTTAATATCTCTAATATCCGTTTGTAAATTAACTATTATTGGTTGTTGATTATTTAAGTTTAATTCTTGTTCTAACTGTTTTTCTTGTATTGAATATTTATAATTAAATGCTCGTTGTCAATATAATTTAGCACCATTTGGTGATTTCATCATAAAATTAATTATTTCACTTTCAATTTTATCAACTTGTTTTTCAAGTAAAGGAACTATCTTCTCGCTCGCATAAGTATCATATCTTCACTTGCGAGAAAGATTGAATTCATTGGTTAAATCGTTCAAAGTATATGGTTTATTAGGTGATTTATTTTGCCAAAATTCATCTATTTTACGATAGAATGTTCGTAAACTTGCTGTTTTTGGATTAAATTCTTTCATTTTTTACTCCTTTATATGGTTAAATATAAGTAGAGAAAAACATGTACAGAAGAACTTGACACGGTTCTTTTTTTATTATCTATATTTTACATCAAAATAAAAAAAGTAAATTACTTTACTTTTTTCAGTTAAATTAATTTGCTAATAATTAACAATTAAATTATAACACAATAAATAAAAAATAATATCTTTTTTTTGCATTTTTTTATTTTTGTGTTAATGTGTAGAACGAAGGAAAGAGGGTAAAAAAATGATAAATATTGATAACAACTTTTTTAAGAATTTTAATAATTTGTTATATATACAAAGTATTGAAATTATTCAACAAAATTTAGAAAATTTTGATGAATGAATTTTTAAAAATTATAAAATTGATGAAACTTTAAAAGAATTTAAAGATTATAAAGTAAAAGAAATAAAACCAAGAACATTAACTATTTTAAATGGGAAAATAACTTTTAAAAGAAGAAAATATTATAAAATTAATCCAGAAACAGGTAAAGAAGAATATATTTTTCCTTTGGATAAACTTTTAGGAATTGAAAAATGACAAAGAATAAATAATTCTGTTAAAGAAAAAATATTATCATTTATTGGCAAGAAAAAAACATATCAAGATATTTTAGATACTATGGAACATGTAAAAATTTGTATAAAAACAATTTCAAATATTATGAAAAATGCAAAAACTGGTAAAGAATATTATCTTAATAAAACTGATAAAAAAGTAAAGATACCTCATACTTTATATATTCAAATTGATGGAACTTATTTAAAAATGTGAAATGAAAAGAAAAAAGGAAAAGAAAAAATAAAAAAACATAGTATATTTTCAACTGTTCATACTGGTTTTGATAAGGCAAAATCAACGAAAAAAAGACCTATAATTGCAAATAAATTAGGTGTTATAGAACTTGATAATATTCCAGAATATATTAAAAAAAATAGTAAATTAACTAATTTTGTTAATAAATTATTTACATTAATTACCAGTTATTATGATATTAATGACAATATTGAATTTATGGTATTAGGCGATGGCGCACCTTGAATTAAAAATATTGTAAAATTTATTCAAGAATATTTTCCTAAAAATAAAGTACATTACACGATAGATAAATTCCACCTTACAAGTAGATTTAAAAAATTATATCCTTATCAAAGTAAAAACAAAGAAAACAGAGAAACGTACCATAAAGCAATCGATTATTTTTTTAATGCTAAATATGAAGAATTATTAGAATGTTTAAAAAACAGTGCTTCTTTTATAAAAGAATCAAAAATGAAATTCTTAAAAGAGACAATTAAATTAATTAAAAATAATGAAGAAGGTGTCAGAAATCAAACATTATGAAATAATATTGGTTGTCATATTGAGGGTGATATATCACATTACTGTAAAGGTGTTTTGATTAAAAAAGCAACTTATCATGAAAAAACTCTTAAAAATAAATTAAATACTAGTATGATGAATTTTAAAAATAAAATTAATTTATTTAATACTAATGAACCATTAGAAGAAAAAAGAATTAATTATTCAGTTAATAATTTTGTAAATAATAATTTACAACCAAACTTATATTTTTATTAATTTTATCTAATAAATTAAATAACTTTAATAAACATGTATTTTTGTCGTGGAAAAATTTAAAAAATGTTAAAATATTGTTGACAATAAAATTAAAAGTAATATAATTTAGATAAGTAAGTGGTATTTTTATTCCACAATTTCTAAGATATTAATTAAAACCCTTAAATAATACATACAGCCAATTTCAAGTAGTTTAGTTTCTTTCGCTAATTTTAAAATTTTAGTTGTTCGAGCAGCACGCGTTAATTTTTCAATACCACCAATTGCTGGTAGCAAATTTAAGGCAGTACTTTTTACTGTCACTTCTGATGTTAATTTATCGTATATTTGATTTACGGCAAAATCGGTTGCTGTTTCTACTCCAAATGAGATAAATGCTGCGGCAAAATTAAATAATCCCGCACCAAGTCCAACAGCCGAAGCAATACCACCAGTTAAAACTGATAAACCAAGTGCTAAAACTTGAATTCCTAAAAATTCTAATAACTGTAAACCAAAATTTTTTTCTTGTTGTTGGATTGACAATCTAGTTGGATTTTTTTAACAGCATAAATAAGAGCTGTTTTAGATGTTCTAATTGGCATATCTATCAAACGAAAAAGTACTATTTTTTAGTACTATTAAGAATTTTTAATTTTAACATCAATCGGATTTGTTTGACCAGTAGCGTTGTTTTTACCTTCAATTTGAACTTCAACAGTTTTATCATTTGTAATATTAATTGGTCAGTCTTCACCTTTACTTTCAATAAAGTAATCAAAATCACTTTCAGTTAAAGAACTATTTACTGCTTTTACTGCTTTTAAAACAACATCTTTAAATTGTGATTTTAACTGTTCGGCTGTTGCTTTTGTTGGGTCTGTAACATGAATATTTGGTTTATCTATTTTATTAATTTTACTAATATCAATTTTTGAAACAATATGTTTAATAATTCCCTTAGGTTCAACTACTGCCCCACCTAAATATAAAACTCTTTCCATAATCAAAGTATTACCCATACCAGTACCCAATGCAGCTGCACCAACTCTTAATGGAGTATGGTCTTTTTTGCGTAAGATAAGAGGGTCATATTTTTTACTAAATTTAAAGGCAATTGCATTAACACCATCTGGTAATAGAGTAATTGTTCCTTCTGAACCATCTTTATTAATAATTGGTAATTTTTAGGAACCATATAATATGTTGTTCCTTCAACAGTTTTCATTGCTCCGCTTGTTTCAATTACATTGTTTATTTGGTCATTTGCTCCAAGTTGTAACTGTAATTTATTACGAATTCCACGAATAAAATCAGCCGAACCCAAGACAACTGTTTCTGATGGGGTAAATCCATTTTCATATATTTTATCCATAATTTCATCGTGAATTTGTAAAGCATTAGTATCATCTGCTTTTTGGCCTTGAATGGTTGTAACTACTCCTTTATTAATAATTTCTAAAATTTTATTACGTTTATAAACAACCTCAGTATCCATTGCTTGTTCAATATCAGCAGCCCAAAGATTAGGGTTAAAATCACTTTCTACAGGGTCTAATTTACGAGCAAAAGTTAAAATTGTATCTAATTCAACAATTCCATCATCAAATTCTACTTCTGAATAATTTAATAATTTATCATCAGTATCAAATACTTTCCCATCTTTACCAGAACCTTCATTATATTTAATATTTTTCTTTCTTTTATATGCTAAACTAAATTTACTTGCATCTTTTCATGCAAATAATGCTTCTCAACTAAATTTTTGTTGATAAGTTTGTAAATATCATTGTTCAAATGTTTCTCGATCTCGTTTTGTTGCTTGATTAGCAATATCTCCGAAAATTCTTTGTGGGTTTTGTGCCATAATTTACTTCCTTCTTTCTATTTATTAAATACATTGTCTGTATCTAAAATATTGTTTTCTTTGTTTTCTACTTTTGGTACGCCACCAGTATTAACTGTTTGTACCTTAATTAATTCATCATAAACACTTTGCAATTGTGTTTTAATGATTTCAATATCATCAGTAATATCATAAGACTTTAATAAAACATTTTTAAATTCTTCATTATCAGTTAAAGAATTAATAAAGTCAATTACTTCAATTTGTTTTAATTGAATTGTTTGTTGTTCAATTTGTGAAGTTAATTCAGTATTTTTTGCTTGTAGTTCGTTGATTTGCTGATTACTATTTTCTAAATTAATTGCATTAAATTCTTCAACTTCAGCAGTATTTTCTAAAATAATTTCAGCAGTTTTAATATCTAAACTACCATCTTCATTTTTAATAGGTTCACTATTTTCATTAATAAGAACATATTTTACATTTTTTAATGCCATTGTTTTTCCTCCTATTTTTTAATATTTGTATTTGTTCTTTTTCTAATCGCTTTTTGTATAATTTCAAAACTGTCTACTCTAAAAGATAAAAAATAGCGTTTAGTTTTTATATTTAACTGATTAAATACTGAGCCTTTAATTTTTATCTCATCATCTTTTTTTAATTTCAAAAACTCAGTTAAAATAGATGGGTTATATATTGATAATGTTGAGTAATTTAATCCTTCTCACTGACATTTAGCCGAACAAGCATCAACTTCAACACCACCAGCAACCAGTGCCTTAATCTTAGTTTTAATCGGATTTTCATGTAATCTAACAGTTAATTCTAACTTATTAACTTTTTTTATTTTAGGTTTATTAGTTATTGATTTTTTAGGTAAATTACTTTTTGTTTGTGCCATTTTTTTCAACTCCTTTTGCTAAAAATACTGTAAATGTTTTCAAACATCGTGTTCGTGCTCTGACATTTTAATATTTCCTTTATAAATATAATTTTTCTTAATGACTGGTGATTGTAAAATATATTTTAAATTAAATAGATATTTGCATAAAACTTTTAAACCATCAATAAATTTAGGAGTAGATAATGGATTTTTTATTTTTAAACCCTTATGAAGTTGATAATCTTCAATTATTACAATAACTTTATTTAAATAAGAACAAATTTTATTTTTAAACTCATTTAATATTAAATACATATTATTTATTGCTTCTTCTTTATTTTTGGAATTAAAAGTAATATTATTAATTATTTTCTTTTGCAAAACATTATAAATAATCATACCAGTTTGTCCAATTCCAGCAGGGTCAATTGCAATAATATATTTTAATTTATTTGTTTTATTTTTTTTGTCAATTTGTAATATTTTTCATCCATCGGATGCTAAATCTAAAATATCGTTAATTTTATAATATTGCATATATGAAACAATAACATCTCACTTGTCTTTAAATAAATTTAAGTACATTTTGGCTCATTCTAAACATTGCAAATCATAATGCTTTTTATGATGTAAAATACGACAATTAATAGGTTGACAATTAACTCAATCAAATGATGTTGTTATTTCATTTCAAGTTTTATTAATATATTTACTTTTATATTCTGTTATTTATCTATACTCCTTAATTCTTTTTATTTGTTGCTCAAATTTCATCATTAATATCATTTACTGTTACCAGATAAGCTTGTATCATTAATTCTTGTAATTTATTTTTATTTTTTTTATTTCATTTTTTCATCAAATATTTTTTTTCTGTAAAAAAACATAATATTCCTTTATTGATTAATATTTTGATATTTAGTAAATAATTTATTTTAATATTTAATTACTTCGCCGCCCGCTTCACTTTGAAGGTGAGCGGGAGCGGATAGGATATTTTGATAGAGTTTACCCCCATACGGAAATAAACAAAAAAACAGTTTACCCAGTTATTAATTACGCTTCATCCATCCCTACACAACTTTATATAAAGAAAATAACCTTTTGGAGTTCCAACCCTCTTGTTTTTTAGTGTCCGATATTGTTTTTTTTCGGTTTAACAACACTCTTTTTATGAAAACAAGCCAAAAAACACATGCTCTGACATTTCGCAAGTGATTAATCTTGCCGAGAATTAAAGAAATAAATAGGAGTAGTAAATCCAATCGCTTTCACACTTTCTTTAAGGCTTCGTGCCATAGATGAGTTATCCATCTTTAAGCATCAAAAAATATTAAGTTTTAAAGATTGAATTTTGGATTAATCGTTAGATAGTATCTTTATTTTTTTATCTCATTATCTTTTTTAATTCTTTGTTTATAAAATATATTTTTTAGTAATTATATTTAACAATTAACTAACAACTAAATAAAACAATTATTTAAAATTTTTTAAGAAAAGAAAGGATGGATTTTTCTGAAAAAACATATTTTATTAAGTGTAAAAGATACTATCTAACGATTAATCCAATAAATATAAGTATTTTTTACAAAATAAAAAGCACTTTATTCTTTTTCAATAAAGTGCTACATTTGCATTTACAATTTACAGGGCGAAAAAAAGAAATTGGTTTTTAAAAAACTGATAAGATTAAACAAATTTCCCAGTTTTCTCAAAGCGAAATTTTAGAACATTTTGAACTTAAAAATTTTGGTTTAACTTATGATGAAGCAGAAGAAATGGGTAAAAAATATGGTGATAATTCACAAGAAAAAATGAAATTTCATTGATTTAAACATTTTTTAAAAGTATTGTTAAATACTTTTAATATTGTTTTGGCTTTAATTGCGACCTATAATATAATTAGTTATTTTACTTTAGGTGGCGATAGTTTTGAAGTTATTGGAGTGATTACTATTGCTATTATGATTATTATTAATATTACAATTGCATATGTTCAAGATATCCGCAGTTTTTTCGTGACAAAAAAACTAACAGATTTAGTTAGTAACACAATTACAGTAATTCGATTAGAAGATGATAAAAAAATTTCTGAAATATCAGTTAAAAATAATACTGGTTTAATTCGAGAAGCAAAAGAATTAGAAATTCATAAATTAGTACCAGGTGATTTAATTTATTTATCAAGTGGGGATATGGTTCCTGCTGATGTTCGAATATTATGAAGTAATGAACTTTTTATTAATCAATCCAGTTTAACCGGTGAGTCGTTACCTGTTGAAAAACATGCTAGTTATAACCGTCATAAAGCAAGTTTACTAGAGTTAGAAAATATTTGTTATACGGGAACAAGTGTTGTTTCAGGTAGTGCAATTGCAGTTGTTATTGGTGTGAGAACAGAAACATATTATGCGACAATTTCAAAAACATTACAAGTTAAACCACCAGAGAATAGTTTTAATCGTGGAATTAAAAGAACGACTTGATTACTATTATCATTTATGTTTGTAATGGTTCCCATTGTTTTTATTATCAATGGAATTACAAAAAATGATTGGTTATCTGCTTTATTATTCGCTATTTCAGTTGCTGTTGGTTTAACTCCAGAAATGTTACCAATGATTGTGACTTCTAATCTTGCTCGTGGTGCCAGTCGAATGAGTAAAGCCAAAGTAGTTGTTAAAAAATTAGAAGCAATTCAAAATTTAGGGGCAATTAATGTTTTATGTACAGATAAAACAGGAACTTTAACAAATGATAAAATTGAATTGGTTGATTATCAGTTATTAAATAATAAAAAAGATGATCGTTTATTAACATATTTATATTTAAATAGTTATTTTCAAACGGGATTAAAAAATCCTTTAGATAAAGCAATTATTCATTATATTGATAATCATCATTTATCTAGTTTTAAGGATGATTATCAAAAAATTGATGAAATCCCCTTTGATTTTAATCGGCGTAAATTAACGGTTGTTGTTTCAGGCAAAGACAAGCATCACACTTTAATCTGTAAAGGGGCAATTGAAGAAATTATTAAAAATTGTACAAGAATTGAATATAAAGGAAAAGTTGAAAAGATAACAGAAGAACATTTACGAATGATTTCTGCAACAGCAGAACGAATGAATAGTGAAGGATTAAGAGTTATTGCATTAGCATATAATTATGGTCATGATGCCGATATTTATTATTTAACAAAAGAAGAGAAAAATTTAATTTTTTATGGTTTTGTTTCTTTTCTTGATAAACCAAAGCCTTCTGCAGCAAAAATGATTCAATTATTGCGAAAAAATGGAGTACAATTAAAAATTTTAACGGGTGATAATGAACAAGTCACAAAAGCAATTTGTGATCGAGTTCATTTAAAAATTCGTGGTGTTATAACTGGCGATTATATTGAAAAATTAAGTGAACTTGAACTCCGTGATGTTGTTGAACAAAATAATATTTTTGTTAAATTAAATCCATTACAAAAAGCAAAAATTATTACAGCTTTAAAACAAAATCAACATGTTGTCGGTTTCATGGGTGATGGAATTAATGATGCACCTGTTTTACGCCAAAGCGATGTTGCAATATCTGTTGATAATGCAACTGATATTGCAAAACAAGCATCAGATATTATTTTATTAGAAAAGCCCTTATTAGTTATAAAAAAGGGAATTATTCAGGGACGACAAATTTTTGGAAATATTTTAAAATATATTAAGATTACAATAGCCTCTAACTTTGGAAATGTTCTGAGTATTTTAATTGCTTCAGCATGATTACCATTTCAACCATTGATGCCAATTCAAATTCTATTTCAAAATTTATTATATGATATATCCCAATTGGCAGTAGCATTTGATAAGGTTGATGTAGACTTTTTATCAAAACCACAAACTTGAACAACAAAGGATATTTTACCGTTTGTTTTTGTTAATGGACCTGTCTCCTCAATTTTTGATATTTTAACTTTTGTTGTTATGGGCTATTATTTTGGGGTTCTTGCCAATCCACAACACATCACAGCTGAACAAATTACTTTATTTCAAACAGGTTGATTTGTTGAAGGATTAGTGACCCAAACCTTAATTGTTCAAATGTATCGAACAAGAAAAATTCCATTCTTTCAATCAATGCCATTATGGCAATTATTGGTATCCAGCATTGCCGTCATTTTGATTGGAATGACCTTACCATTTACATCATTAGGGCCAAAACTAAGTTTAGTACCATTACCCGCAATGTATTTTGCTTTCTTTGCTGCATTAGTGATTGGATATTGTTTAATGAGTCAAGGAGTCAAAGATTTATATATTAAAATTTTTAAGCGATGATTATAGATTTACTTTTAGTAAATCTATTTTTAATGCAAAATAAAAAAACATCTTGCTTTTACAAGATGTTTAAAATTATTTTTTAAATAATTCAAATAATGTTTTAATCATTACTCCAGTTCCACGCCCATCTTTAGTATCCGCTGTCCCAGCGATGTCTAAATGAATATATGGTTTTTCTTCTACAAATTCACATAAAAAGGCAGCAGCAGTTGAACTGCCAGCAAAGCGTGAACTTTCAGCATTTGTTAGATCAGCAATTGGTGTTTTACGCATTACAGCAGTATGTTCTTCTAAAATTGGCATTCTTCAAATTCCTTCATGAGCTTTAGAAGCTGCTTGTGCAAATTGTTCATATCATGCATCATTATTAGCAAAAGCACCAGTTAATCATTTTCCTAAAGCTACTAGAATTGCACCAGTTAATGTTGAGGCTTCAATTAATTTATCCACATTTAATTTACGTATAGCATAAGTAATACCATCAGCTAGAACTAATCTTCCTTCAGCATCAGTATTATCAATTTGAACAGTTTTTCCGTTCATTGATGTAATAACTGATTCAGTTAAAGTTGCTTTTCCTCCAATTCGATTTTCTGTTAAACAAGCCACCGCAGCAATATTTGTTTTAACTTGTGATTTTGCTAAAGCTAATACTGTTGAGCAAACAATAGCTGCTCCTGACATATCAAATTTCATTCCAGTTAATGCTGTTGATGGCTTTAAGTTATATCCACCACTATCAAAGGTAATTCCCTTTCCTATTAAGCCAACTTTTTCTTTTTTATTACTATCACCTATATATTCTAAGATAACAACTCGGGGTTCTAAATAGCTTCCCGCATTAACAGCTAAAAGTAAACCCATTTTTTCTTTTTCAATTTCTTTTTTATCTAAAACTGTTACTTTTAAATTTGGGATTCCTTTTGCCATTGTTGTAATTTTTTCAGCAAAAACTTCTGGATACATTAAATTTGGTGGTGTATCTTGTAACATACGAGCAAAATTAACAAATTCCATTTTAATTTGAATTTCTTTAAAAATAGTAGGTGCCTTGTCACAGTTATGGATTAAATTAATTGTATAAACTGATTTTTCTTTTTTATCTGTTTTTAAATTATAATTATCATTTAAAGCATATAATGTTCCTTCTGCTAGTGCTTTAAAAATATGAGTATTTGCTTCAGCACCTTTTTTGAAAGTGTTAACATCAATATTTAAACTATATTTAATTGTTTTCATAAAATTTTGGATAAAATCTTCAACATTTTTAAAAGTTAATGCTTTTTCGAAATAAGCATAAATTGTTTTTTCTTCTGAAATTAAAGTTGATGCACCGTTTTCTTGGACAACTAATGGGTTGATTTTATCACCCTTAAAAATTGCTTTTAGTGTTAAATCTTGTTTTTTGTCATTTAATAATACCATTGTAAAATTCCTTCTTTCTATATAGATAATTATATACACAATATTATAACATTATCTAGAATAACAATAAAAATATTTTGTTTTCCGGTATAATATAAAAAGGTAAATTTAGAAGAAAGAGGAGAAAAGAATGAAACGAAATGAAGCACCAGCACAATATAAATGAGATTTCAATCATTTATATTTCAATCATGAAGCATGGAAAAAAGATTTAGCAAAAATTGTAAAAAAATTAGAAGAAATTATCACCTTTAAAGGAAAAATAAATCAAATGGCTGTTTTTAAAAAATATATTTTTTTAGAAGAAGAAATTGATTTAATTGCAAATAAAATGGGACAATATTTACATATGGGTGATATTAATACAACTGATTTATCATATCAAGAATTAGCAGGAACTTATTCAAATACTTTAAATCAAATTTCAAGTCAATTAGCTTTTGTTGCTCCCGAATTAAAAGCAATTGGTGAAAAAACAATTATGACATGAATTAAAGAAGATTCTGCATTAAGTGCATATGAATATAGTTATCGTAAGTTTTTTAAAAATGCAAAATATATTTTATCAGAACGTGATGAAGAAATTTTAGCTTTAGTAACACGGTCACGAAGTGTAGCTTATGAATTGTATGATTTATTAGCATATGCTGATAAAAAGCCAACTTTTATTGATTATCAAGGAACAAAAACAGAATTAACAAATACTGTATATAGTGAAATTATGGAGAAATCTGATCCATTAGGTGAACAAGAATTTCGAATTAAAACAGCACAATTGTTTTCTGAACATTTAGTTGATAAAAAACATTCTTTTGCACGAATTTATGAGGGAATCATTCAACATAGTGTTGAATCTGTTCGCTTACGTGGTTATAAAAATACTTTACAAGCATCATTAAATAATGATGCTGTATCTGAAGAAATTTATGCAAGTTTAATTAAATATGGTCGTGAAAATAGTCATTTATTTGTTCAATATAATGAGTTATTAAAAAAACATTTTAAATTTAAAAAGTTTTATCTAACTGATCGTAGCTTGAAGTTAGTTAAAAACATTGCATCATTAGATAAGAAATATACTGTTGAAGATGCAAAAAAAATGATACGTGAATCCCTACAACCATTAGGAAATGAATATTTAACCCAATTAGAGTTAGTTTGAAGTGATCATCGCATTGATTACTTTGAAGATACTAATAAACGTAATGGTGCTTATTCATCTGGTGGTTCAGGAGTTGAACCAATTATTTTAATGAATTGAGATGATACAATTGGTTCAGTTAATACATTAGCACATGAAGCCGGTCATTCTGTTCACACATTATTAGCAGATTTAAATAATAAATATCCATTAAATAGTTATCCAATTATTTTAGCAGAAGTTGCTTCAACAGTTAATGAGCACTTATTATTTGATTATTTATATAAATATGCTGAAAGTAAAGAAGAAAAAATTTATTTATTACAAAATCGAATTGATGAAATTATGGCAACTTTCTTTTGCCAAATTCATTTTGCTGATTTTGAATGATCTGCGCATAAAATGGTTGAAAATAATGAGCCATTAGATGCTGATAAATTAGCAAATCTTTTTGATCAAAAAGCTAATGAATTTGGTTATACTGTTTTTGATAAACATGAGTTACAACAAAAGACATATAGTTGACCACGAATTTTACATTTCTTTCATTCACCATATTATGTTTATAAATATGCAACTTGTATTGTTGCTTCATTTAAACTTTATAATGATGTCATTAATGGCCATTCAGAATATTTACTAAATTTTTTAAAACAAGGTGGTCGTAAAGAACCATTAGCAATTTTAAAAGATATCGGAATTGATTATACTGATGCTAATGTTTATAATGGCTTGATTACAAAATTAACAGAAATAATTAATAATCTTACTCAGTTATTAAAATAACGTTATATTAGTTATATTATATAAAAAAATTTATTATATTAAAAATAAAAATAAAAAATATTTTGTCAAATTATTTTTAAAAATATTTGTTTAAATTACAAATAATTTGATAAAAATTAATTTTATTTTGTTTTGTAAATTGTAAATGCAAATGTAGCACTTTATTGAAAAAGAATAAAGTGCTTTTTATTTTGTAAAAAATACTTATATTTATTGGATTAATCGTTAGATAGTATCTTTTACACTTAATAAAATATGTTTTTTCAGAAAAATCCATCCTTTCTTTTCTTAAAAAATTTTGAATAATTGTTTTATTTAGTTGTTAGTTAATTGTTAAATATAATTACTAAAAAATATATTTAATAAACAAAGAATTAAAAAAGATAATGAGATAAAAAAAAGATACTATCTAACGATTAATCCAAAATTCAATCTTTAAAACTTAATATTTTTTGATGCTTAAAGATGGATAACTCATTTATGGCACGAAGCCTTAAAGAAAGTGTGAAAGCGATTGGATTTACTACTTCTATTTATTTCTTTAATTCTCGGCAAGATTAATCACTTGCGAAATGTCAGAGCATGTGTTTTTTGGCTTGTTTTCATAAAAAGAGTGTTGTTAAACCGAAAAAAACAATATCGGACACTAAAAAACAAGAGGGTTGGAACTCCAAAAGGTTATTTTCTTTATATAAAGTTGTGTAGGGATGGATGAAGCGTAATTAATAACTGGGTAAACTGTTTTTTTGTTTATTTCCGTATGGGGGTAAACTCTATCAAAATATCCTATCCGCCCCCGCTCACCTTCAAAGTGGAGCGGGCGGCGAAGTAATTAAATATTAAAATAAATTATTTACTAAATATCAAAATATTAATCAATAAAGGAATATTATGTTTTTTTTACAGAAAGGAAAATATTTGATGAAAAAATGAAATAAAAAAATTAAAAATAAATTACAAGAATTAATGATACAAGCTTATCTGGTAACAGTAAATGATATTAATGATGAAATTTGAGCAACAAATAAAAAAAATTAAGGAGTATAGATAAATGACAGAATATAAAAGTAAATATATTAATAAAACTTGAAATGAAATAACAACATCATTTGATTGAGTTAATTGTCAACCTATTAATTGTCGTATTTCACATCATAAAAAGCATTATGATTTGCAATGTTTAGAATGAGCCAAAATGTACTTAATTTTATTTAAAGACAAGTGAGATGTTATTGTTTCATATATGCAATATTATAAAATTAACGATATTTTAGATTTAGCATCCGATGGATGAAAAATATTACAAATTGACAAAAAAAAAATAAAACAAATAAATTAAAATATATTATTGCAATTGACCCTGCTGGAATTGGACAAACTGGTATGATTATTTATAATGTTTTGCAAAAGAAAATAATTAATAATATTACTTTTAATTCTAAAAATGAAGAAGAAGCAATAAATAATATGTATTTAATATTAAATGAGTTTAAAAATAAAATTTGTTCTTATTTAAATAAAGTTATTGTAATAATTGAAGATTATCAACTTCATAAGGGTTTAAAAATAAAAAATCCATTATCTACTCCTAAATTTATTGGTGGTTTAAAAGTTTTATGCAAATATCTATTTAATTTAAAATATATTTTACAATCATCAGTCATTAAGAAAAATTATATTTATAAAGGAAATATTAAAATGTCAGAGCACGAACACGATGCTTGAAAACATTTACAGTATTTTTAGCAAAAGGAGTTGATAAAAATGGCACAAACAAAAAGTAATTTACCTAAAAAATCAATAACTAATAAACCTAAAATAAAAAATAAAAAAGTTAATAAGTTAGAATTAACTGTTAGATTACATGAAAATCCGATTAAAACTAAGATCAAGGCACTGGTTGCTGGTGGTGTTGAAGTTGATGCTTGTTCGGCTAAATGTCAGTGAGAAGGATTAAATTACTCAACATTATCAATATATAACCCATCTATTTTAACTGAGTTTTTGAAATTAAAAAAAGATGATGAGATAAAAATTAAAGGCTCAGTATTTAATCAGTTAAATATAAAAACTAAACGCTATTTTTTGTCTTTTAGAGTAGACAGTTTTGAAATTATACAAAAAGCGATTAGAAAAAGAACAAATACAAATATTAAAAAATAGGAGGAAAAACAATGGCATTAAAAAATGTAAAATATGTTCTTATTAATGAAAATAGTGAACCTATTAAAAATGAAGATGGTAGTTTTAATATTAAAACTGCTGAAATTATTTTAGAAAATACTGCTGAAGTTGAAGAATTTAATGCAATTAATTTAGAAAATAGTAATCAGCAAATCAACGAACTACAAACAAAAAATACTGAATTAACTTCACAAATTGAACAACAAAAAATTCAATTAAAACAAATTGAAGTAATTGACTTTATTAATTCTTTAACTGATAATGAAGAATTTAAAAATGTTTTATTAAAATCTTATGATATTACTGATGATATTGAAATCATTAAAACACAATTGCAAAGTGTTTATGATGAATTAATTAAGGTACAAACAGTTAATACTGGGGGCGTACCAAAAGTAGTAAACAAAGAAAACAATATTTTAGATACAGACAATGTATTTAATAAATAGAAAAAAAGAATTAAATTATGGCACAAAACCCACAAAGAATTTTCGGAGATATTGCTAATCAAGCAACAAAACGAGATCGAGAAACATTTGAACAATGATATTTACAAACTTATCAACAAAAATTTAGTTGAGAAGCATTATTTGCATGAAAAGATGCAAATAAATTTAGTTTAGCATATAAAAGAAAGAAAAATATTAAATATAATGAAGGCTCTGGTAAAGATGGGAAAGTATTTAATACTGATGATAGATTATTAAATTATTCAGAAGTAGAATTTGATGATGGAATTGTTGAATTAGATACAATTTTAACTTTTGCTCGTAAATTAGACCCTGTAGAAAGTGATTTTAACCCTAATCTTTGGGCGGCTGATATTGAACAAGCAATGGATACTGAGGTTGCTTATAAACGTAATAAAATTTTAGAAATTATTAATAAAGGAGTAGTTACAACCATTCAAGGCCAAAAAGCAGATGATACTAATGCTTTACAAATTCACGATGAAATTATGGATAAAATATATGAAAATGGATTTACCCCATCAGAAACAGTTGTCTTGGGTTTGGCTGATTTTATTCGTAGAATTCGTAATAAATTACAGTTACAACTTGGAGCAAATGACCAAATAAACAATGTAATTAAAACAAGCGGAGCAATGAAAACTGTTGAAGGAACAACATATTATATGGTTCCTAAAAAATTACCAATTATTAATAAAGATGGTTCAGAAGGAACAATTACTCTATTACCAGATGGTGTTAATGCAATTGCCTTTAAATTTAGTAAAAAATATGATCCTCTTATCTTACGCAAAAAAGACCATACTCCATTAAGAGTTGGTGCAGCTGCATTGGGTACTGGAATGGGTAATACTTTGATTATGGAAAGAGTTTTATATTTAGGTGGGGCAGTAGTTGAACCTAAGGGAATTATTAAACATATTGTTTCAAAAATTGATATTAGTAAAATTAATAAAATAGATAAACCAAATTTTCATGTTACAGACCCAACAAAAGCAACAGCCGAACAGTTAAAATCACAATTTAAAGATGTTGTTTTAAAAGCAGTAAAAGCAGTAAATAGTTCTTTAACTGAAAGTGATTTTGATTACTTTATTGAAATTAAAAGTGAAGACTGACCAATTAATATTACAAATGATAAAACTGTTGAAGTTCAAATTGAAGGTAAAAACAACGCTACTGGTCAAACAAATCCGATTGATGTTAAAATTAAAAATTCTTAATAGTACTAAAAAATAGTACTTTTTCGTTTGATAGATATGCCAATTGGAACATCTAAAACAGCCCTTATTTATGCTGTTAAAAAAATCCAACTAGATTGTCAATCCAACAACAAGAAAAAAATTTTGGTTTACAGTTATTAGAATTTTTAGGAATTCAAGTTTTAGCTCTTGGTTTATCAGTTTTAACTGGTGGTATTGCTTCGGCTGTTGGTCTTGGTGCGGGATTATCTAATTTTGCCGCAGCATTTATCTCATTTGGAGTAGAAACAGCAACCGATTTTGCCGTAAATCAAATATACGATAAATTAACATCAGAAGTGACAGTAAAAAGTACTGCCTTAAATTTGCTACCAGCAATTGGTGGTATTGGAAAATTAACGCGTGCTGCTCAAACAACTAAAATTTTAAAATTAACGAAAGAAACTAAACTACTTGAAAAATTAGGTGTAATAACTGCTAATAATTTAGAAGATGTTGTAAGACAAGTTAGAGGTAAAAAGATTTTATCTGATAAATTAATATTTGATTTTACAAAACAAGCTAATAATGAAACTTTATTATATACAATTGGAAAATTAGCTCGAAATGATTTTTATAAGGGTTTTAAAGTTTCTAAATTAGAAACAATTAATAATTTATTAAAAATTGAAAAAAATATTCAAAAAATAAGTCCTACATTAGTTCAAAAAATACCACGCATAAATGAAAAAAATGCTAATAAATGATTGTCTGAATATGGATTAAATATTGATAAAATAAGCAAAATTAATACTAATGAGTGATATAATATAATGACTAATCTTCATAAAAAAGGTGTTGGTAAAAACCTAATATTAAATGCTAATTTAATGCGGGGCAGTAAAATATATAATAATAAATTATTAAATATTTTTCATCAAACACCAATTAAATTAAATAAAATTTTAAATCATTTAAACCCAAATTTTTATATTCAAAAAGTAACTAAAAAATTATTAGCCCCAATTGAAAAACAAATAATTACTATTAAACAAAAAGTAATTAGTAAAATTACTGATAAAACTAAAAAAATATTATCTAAATTTGAAACTAAGGCTATTAAAAAAGGTCAATTATTACCTTTTGCTTATAATTCTGATGTTTTTTTAGCAGTTAAAATTGTTCCTTTATCAGTTGTGGGTGAAGTTGCTTTAACAATATATTATAAAAATCCTAAATATGTCCCTATTGTCGTTATGACAACTTTAATCAAAGCAGAACAGTTTGTTTTGGCTCCTGAACCGTTTAAATTCTATATGAACAGTGAGTGGTTTATTGGTTAAGGATTTAAAAAAACAAGTTTGTTTAATTTAGTTTCTTTTGCCCCACTTGTTTATTAGCAAGTAGTAAAAGATAGTTTTAAAATATATCGGACAATTGCTAAGATATTAAAAATGCAAGAACAATTTAAAAATAACTTTAATAAAGATAAATTGTTAAATACGCTAGAAGATAGTGCGGTTACTAGTTTGTTAGGTAATGGACTAGTATTTCAAGCATATAAACAACTCAGAACAAAACAAGATTTAAACAAAACAATTAAAACAAAAACATTACTAAATAGTAAAAAATTTATATTAAAGAAAATATATTCTAAAAAAAGTAAATGATAAGGAGATGATTAAATGTTAAATGAATTATGACAAAATGTTACTTTGGAAAATTATAATAATTTTATTCCAATGACAGGTAAAATTACACAAGTTCCAGTTCGTTATAATAAGTTTTTTAAAGGTGATGTAGAATTATGATTTAAAACATTTGCTTTAAGAGCCCAAAATATGATTAATTCTTACTTAAACTATCCATTTTCAAAACTAAAGTTTGAAACATTTAAAGATCCATTATTAAAGAAAATTTGTATTAATATGGTGTTTATTACGATTGAGCATTGAACATTTAACCGCATTCCAATTGAATTTTTTACTTCGGCAAATATGAGTGTTGGTGATATTAATTATTCATCGCAAAATGACCCTATGATTACTTGACAAGGTCTATTGCTTACCTATGCAAAATCATTGGCTAATTTAACAACTTTAAAGAAAATGTTTCGTACTTTTCAAGAAGAAGGTATTGATTTAACAATGATTGATTTAGAAGCATATTATACTCAATTAGAAGTTGATGCTTTAAAAGAAAAAGAAAAAACTAAGATTGACAATAAAACTATTGTTAAAAATAACAATAATGAAATAAATGTTCCCTTTGATAATGATACTATTTTTTATGATAAAACTAATAAAGTTTGAAAATCTAATACTGCTAATATTATTAATGCTGAAAAGATAATGTTAGATCCATTATTAAATAGTGGTAAATTTACTATCAATACTAACGGCGTGACTGGTGTAGTTGACCAAGAAATTAGTAAAATGCTAGCTTCATTTATTGAAAATGACTTGTTATTAGTTGAAGGAGACCCTGATAGTAATTTTCAACCAGTAGACTATATTGCTGGTAATTTTAAAGGTGAGCAATTAACTAAAATATATGATTGATTATTAACAAATTACTATAAAATAAATCGACATCATGTTCCCGCCATTGCTAAGGGAGCACAACAAACTCAGGCAGAAGTTGCTGGTGTAAATATTCAAACAAACGCATCATACGAACAAATGATATATATTAGAGAAATTAAATTAACTGAATTTATTATTAAGTTAATTAAATATGATAATGCTATTTTAAACAGTAGAACATTCAATATTAAAAATATTGACGAGTTAATTGTTGATGTTCGCTTACCAGTAAATGCTACTTTAAACAGACAATTAAAAAACAACGAAACTATTATCAATATGCCTAATAAAGAAGGAGAACAAGAATAATGTTAAAACCATCTGAAAAAATGTTAGCACAATTAGCAGAAAATGATGAACCAATTGACTATTCAATTGATAGTATTCCGTTAGATTTTGCTAATCAATCACAATATAGCGACCCTGATTTAGAACAATTATTTAGTGAAGACCGCGCAAGAACCTTATATATTTATAAAATTAATAAAATCTTGTTAAAACAAAGCAAAAACCAATCTTAAACTACTCTCAAAATAGCGTTAAAATAGGTTTTATTGACAAAGATGAATATATTAAAATAACTGGTTATGAAATTAGTGATTTTAATTTTAAATTACAAATTCAACAAAATACCACAGTCCAAGATAATAGCACAAGTTATGTAATGATTGATGAAAAAGATATTTTAATTAATAATATCTCAAAACAAGACAAAGAATTTTTAGAAGCATTAGACTTAAAAATAGTTTCTATTAATGAACCAATTAGTGAAGAAAATAAAAATGAATGCTATATTATCGAAGAATATAAACGACCTTATACACCCGATGGTGTTAATATTATTAAATCTATGCATTTAGTTAAAATAACTGATTTTAAGTGAAAAAACCAAAATAGTATTCATTTAGTTTTACAAAAATCATTGCCCGAAGATAGAGTATTTACTGGGATTGAAATTAAATACCCTAAATCTATGTTATTTGGAAATATTAAATGCTGAGGCAATGTAAATGGTGTTTATTCTTATCCATCATCAATAGTTGAAAATGCTAGTTTAGTATCTTTATTATCAATGCCAATTGAAACAAACCTTAATGTAAGAATATTTCAGTATTGATTTACTGAAAGTTTTTTACCATGAAGTATAGCCAAAAACTATATTCAAGGAAAAGATATTTTAGATTTAATAAATAAAAATGGTTTAGAAAAAGTTTTATTAAATTATTTAACTTATCGTTATAATTATGATCGAAAATTTCAAGGGGCAAAATACGATGAAAAAGGTAATCCTACTAATAAAGCGGCTGAATTACGCCAAAAATTTGAAGGACAAAAACCCGAAGATGTAATTGATGGTTTATTTAAAAATTGAAAATTAGATAATCCAACCCTTATTAATGATAATGTTGTCAAAATATTTAAACAAATTATCTATATGCTTTCAAATTACACATATAGCAAATACGCAATTAATAAAGGTTATAATGATGATATTAAATTATTTTCTCCGTATTATTTTGAATTAATGTCTAATCCAACAGAACAAGAAGTTGAATATTGAGAATTTAAAGATTGTTTATTGCAATTAAAATCATTATATTTTGATTTTTTTAAATCCACAATAAATGTTAAAAACAAAAATATTTCAGAAAATCCTGTTTATCAATTAGAAGCAAATTATTTTAATTGATTATCAATAACAAATAAATTAGAAACAAACAATATTCCTTCTCTTATTCCTGCAGAAATTAAATTATCAGATGGTGAATATGGTAAATATTTAACTAGTTTGATTGTTTCTAACGGCAAAATAGAAGAATATTTAAACTATTTTTCTCAATTATATAGATTACTTTATTCTAAAACAGTTTGAACAAGTATGACTAAAAATTTAGTTGAAGATAGTATTAAAATAACTTTTTATAAACACGAAAAACTATTTAATTTAAATCAAATTGAAGTATTTGGCATTTGAGGTTATGGAAAGTATGATATTACAATTTTTACAAAAAAAGAACAAATTATTATTAATAATTTAGAGTTATTTAATAAAAATAATGAAATATTATCATTAATTACATTGGAAATATAAAAAGTCATTTTAATTAAAATGTTTTTTATATTTGTCTGTTCTTATTTAACTTTTATATTACCGTTTTTATCTAAAATTAAATTAGGTTTTTGTGTATTTGAATTTCAACGATAAACATATTTATATTGTATTTTATTTTTTTCATTACTTCATTCGGTTCAATTTTTATTTATTTCATTTCATATTTGTAATTTTTTAATTGCTGTAATATAAAGAATAAATGAATTGTCTGTATCTATTTTTTTTATATTATTAAAATTATAATTAAAATTAATTATTCTTCTTTTTTTTCTTCCCCTCGTCATACAATATAATATCATTTATTATCAACATTATTAAATGGTTTTTCTTGTGGTGCCATTCATTCTAAATTGTTTTTAATAGTTTCATTTGTTGTATATACTATTTGGTTTTCTTTTTTTAAATGTTCCAATTCTTCGTGTGTATACTCATGTATTTTAGTTTTATTATTACAAGCAACTAAACTTATTGTACTTGTTCCAATTAAAGTTATGGTTCCTAAAAAACTTAATATATTTTTCATATTTTAAATCTCATCTTTAATTATTTTATTTTTAGTTTCGTTTTTTTCAATATTAAAAGTAAGACCAAATGTATTTGTTGTAACAGATAAATAATTTCTTGATTGAAAACTATCATTTATTTCTGTAAAATGACGAATTAAAGAAGCAATTAAAGTATTTTTATTTTCTTCATTATATTTTTGAAATAAACTATGATCACTTAGTGAAAATTTATTTACAACATTAATTATTGCTTCAATATGTGGTTTAATTTCTTTTTCTCAGGTTTCTTTGTTAAAACTGATTTTTAATTGATCAGGTTGTAAAAACTTATATCATTTTTCAATAGTATTATCATTATTTAAATTATCATCATGTAGTTTATATATTTGATTAATTTTTATTTTTTTATACTTCTATTAAAAGATACATTGATATTTCCAAAATAATTATTATTTTGACTTGTAATTGTTGCTGAATTTGTAGTTGCTCTTGTAACTACTAAATCATTAACTGTTAATCCAGAATTTGGATTTCTTCTAATAACTTCTCTAATAATTGTTTGAAATGAATTATTTGGTATATCACCTAAATTAGTATTAGTAATAACAGATGAAAAATTAATTTTTTTATAGAAAAAGAAACCCTCAATACATCATTATAATCAAGATTTTCAGTAAAATGAAATGTATGTAATGAACTACTACTATTAGTTGCTTGACTAAATAAAATTTCAGCTGAATTTCTTGTAATGTTTCTAATTTCTAATCTTATATTTTTACCATGATGATAATTTAAATTATTTAATTGTTCTATTCTATCAATTATATGTTCCTTTGAATTTGTTTCTAAATCACCTAAATTAGTATTAGTAATAAATGTTCTTAAACTTAAATATCTTGACAAAAAAATTACATTTATATAAAGTGAATAGTTAATATTTAAACTTTCTATTAATGCTGAGCTGCTTGTTAAATTTGTAATTATTAAATCATCAACTGTTAATAAATCATTTAATTCATATCTTTGTATAAATTCACTTGCGATTGTTGTTGGACTATTATTTATAATTGTTCCAAAATTTAAAATACCATTTTCATTTGTAATACCTAACAAATCATTAAAATTA
Organism: Spiroplasma endosymbiont of Seladonia tumulorum; assembly: GCF_964020235.1. Taxonomy (NCBI): domain Bacteria; kingdom Bacillati; phylum Mycoplasmatota; class Mollicutes; order Entomoplasmatales; family Spiroplasmataceae; genus Spiroplasma; species Spiroplasma endosymbiont of Seladonia tumulorum. The sequence continues at coordinate 1,293,536 of NZ_OZ026545.1, forward strand.
ATTAAATTAGAATCAAAATTAATTGTAAATCTTATTGAATTGGGTATTAAAATATTTTGTCTAACGTGAATTATTGCTGAATTAGCGGTTATATTTTCAAAATCAATATTTTCTAAAAAATTTTTTCTTGATAAAATTGGATGATTAATTTCACTTAATTTTTTTAAAATATTTTTTTGATTAACTTTTTCTATTTTACCAATATTAATTGTTGTAATCAAATCTCGTAAAGATGGAACATCACTTCTTTTAACTCGTTTTAAATTTTTAATATTATTATTTAATAATTTTTTATTTTCTTTTTGATAAGAACTGGCGGCAACTGTTGTTGGAATAGCAGTCCCACTAACTGTCAATACACTTAATAAACTTAACAGTTTTTTCATTTTATATAAATTTCCTTTCTTACATCTTGAAAACTTTTTATCAAGATCTATTGACATTATATATATGCAAGTCAAGCATTTTTAAATATGTTTTAAAAAGGAGATTGTTTAGAATGATTGTTATTGTAATTATATTTTATTACTAATCTGGGCTCGCGGTGATTTCCATAAGTTTTGCGAAAAATGCCTTAAAGTTTAAAAAAACTTTTGCCGCGCTTTTCAAAATACTTGGAAAAATTCTAAGCGTTAAGCGAAGAATTTTATAAAGGTTCCCAAATTTGTTTGAAAGAACCTCAAAATCTTTTTTAACTTATAAATCATTTTATCACAAAAATTTAAGAAAATCAACCGCTCGCCCAACCCCCAAAAAACTATATAATTAGTTTTGTATATAAAAGAAAGGATTTTTTAAAATGAATAAGAATAAAACAAAACATCATTTTACTTTTAAAGAAAGAGTAAATTAGAGTGCACCCAAAAAAGTAAGTAAAATAAAAAAAGATTTTGCTAAATTTTTATAGGGGGTGCATTTTTATATGGCAAAAAAAGGACAAAAATATAACAAATATACATCAGAATTTAGAACAAAAATCATTGAGGAAATTAAACAAAAAAGTTGTTGAATAGTAGCAAAACAATATAATATAAATGCAAATACAGTAGAATCTTGATGAGCAAATCATAAAAAAGGAAAATTAAACAATCCTAAAGGACCTAAAATTTCTTTTGGCAAAAGAAATTTAGAATATTATAAAACAAGGTATGAATTATTAAAAAAGCTCCATGACTTTTACAATTAAGCAAACTAAGAATTGTCTCTTTTATTAAACAAAATTTTTGTGAATATTCAATAAAATTATTACTAGAAGTAACAGGGTTAAAACGTAGTTATTGAGATAAATATAAAAATTATGACAGTAGCAAAAAAGAAAAAAAGCAATAAATGATATTGTAAAAGTCTATGAAGAAAATTTAAAACAATTTGGTTATCGAAGAATTACTAAATATTTAAAGGAAGATTATGGTATAAAATATAATTCAAAAAAAGTTTTAAGAATTATGTGTGATAATCAAATACAACCTGAATATGTAAGAAAAATGAGAAGAAAAATGAAATATAAACAGAATAAAGAAAAAAGCTTATTGCAATATCCTGATTTAATTAATCGTAAATTCAATGATATAAAAACAAGGTTTTCAGTACTATATACTGATGTAACATATTTAATTTGAAAAGGAGAAAGATATTATCAATCAACAATTATTGATGGATATACTAAAGAAATAGTTGATGTAAAGTGATCTAAATATAATGACAATAAATTAGTAATGGATAATTTAAATGATGCAATTAATAAAATAAAATTAATAAAAAAAGATCTGAATGGAATAATAATTCACTCAGATCACGGATATCAATATACATCCACTATTTATCACGATAAATGTTTATCTAACGGTATTACAATTTCAATGGGAAAAAATTACCACTGTGCAGATAATATTGTTATAGAAAGTTTTCATTCATTACTTAAGAAAGCTACAATCCATAATAAAATATATAATTCACATGAAGAATATATACAAGATGTTATAAAATGAAATACATGATATTCAAATCGTAAAGAAAAAGATATAATTAAAAAAATAGTAAATACTTTTTTATTAGTACTTACTAAAATGGGTGCACTCTAATGTTAAAAGATTTATTAGAACTTGATTCATTAAAAAGAAAAAATGGTCAACCCAATATATCTAAAATAGCAAAAATATTGCATAAAAATCGCAATACAATTAAACGAGAAATAAAAAGGTTAAAAGATAATGAATATGATGCTAAATTAGCACACGAAGATTATTTACAAAATCGACAAAAATGTTTTAAAAAATCATCATTATTGTTAAATATTTTAGAATGATTAGATGAAAAATATAACAAATTTCATGATTCACCAGAACAAATTTCTAAAAAATATGAAAAAGAATTTGGTATTAAATTTCCAGTATGTTTTAAAACTTTATATAAATATATTCATTTGGGATTTTTAAATTTCAAGAAAGATAATTTGTATTTTCATGGTAGAAAATATAAAACAAAAAATAGAATTGATAACCGTGAAAAAATAAGAAATTTTAGAACTATTGAAAAAGCAAAAAATGATAAATATGAATTTGGTTGATATCAAATGGACACTATGGTTGGTAAAAATAATAGTGTTTGTTTAGTTTTAATCGAAGAATTAACCCAATTTAAAATTATTGAAGCATTAAAAGAAAAAACAACAAAAGAAGTTGCAAACGCAGTAGAACGAATTTTTTCTAACAGATTTTTCAAAGATAGATGCAAAGGAATAATAACAGATCAAGGCAAAGAATTTGCTGATTGAGAAAAAATTGAAAAAATAACAAATGCTAAAGTATATTTTTGTGATGCTGGAACTCCAACACAAAAACCAAAAGTTGAAAGAGCAATCCGCGATTTTAGACATTGATTTTCCAAAGGAATTGATTTAAGTATTTATTCAAGAAATTATTATCAAGAAGTTGCTAATATAATAAACTTTAAACTTAAAAAATCTTTACATTGACTATCTTCAAAAGAAGTTTTTATACAAATGTTTAATTTTTAATATAATTACCTATAAAAAATTTTAATCATTTTATTTTTCAGTGTGCCAAAATTCATAAATTTAAAACAAAACTACTAAATTTTTTTAAAATAAATTATATTGAACATTTATTTTATTGGTGTTATAATAAAATTAAGTAGAGTGCTACACTTCATAGTACAATTTACATTTTTAATATTTTTTTATAAAATATTATCAATACTTTAAGTATTAATTTAATTATTAAGTTTTAGAAAAGGGAAAAATACTGAAAAATAAAAAAATTATTAAATATTTTAGGAATATGTGGATTAATTAGTACACCCGGAGGAAGTTTAACTGCTTGTAGTGGTAATAAAAAACTGCAATATTTAGAAGAAGCAATTCCTGAAACGACAAATCAAGAGCAAGAAGATAATATCAATAATGTTGAAACAACAATTCACCTATTAAATGATAAAATTAATATTTTAAATCAAAAAATAAACATAGAGAATCAACAAATAAACATAAAAAAATCAAAAAATTACAAAATAATATTTTGCAACTAAAAGCAAAAATTAAAGAACTTGAAAAAACATTGGAACAAGCTGACCTTAGAAATATCAAGGAAATTAATTTGTTAGATTTAAAAAATAAAGTTGGTGATATTGAAAAAGTAAAAGAATCAGAAATTAGACCATATTTACAAGCAGCAATTTTAACAGCAATAAGACAACAATTAAATGCGACAATAACAGAAAATGATTTTTCTTTTAATTTCAATGATTACTTTAATCAGAATCAACCGCGAACAATTAATTTAGCAAAGACGGTTAATAATTATGTTATTAATATTGTAGGATATAATAATGCTAAGAATAGTATTAAGTTAGAAATTTTATTTCCAAAGGCAGTATATAAAATTGTTGATTTTACAAGTTTTACAAAAATTGAAATTCCAAGTCCTGAAGATAGATTGCTAAAATATCCAAATGATTATTTTACAGCATTACTTTTAAAAAATAAAATTAGAACACAATTTTTAAAACAAATTCAAAAAATTGATCCTAATTTAAGTGAAAATGATTTTACGATTGTTTTTGAAGCTGAGCCTTATAAGAGTCGCATGTTTAATTTAAGAAAAGTTTTTATTAATGATGCTTCTAAGAATAAAACATTTGATATTACTATAATTGGTCACAAAAATGCTAAAGGTAAATTTACAACAACAATTAATTTAATAGATTTTTATAGTATAGAATAATTGTATTAATAAATAAAATTGTATTTAAAATAATGGTTGTTTAACTACCATTAAATTACTTAGTACTTTTTTGAATACTTATTTTTAAGTGAATGTGAAAATTAAAAATTAATTTAAAATAAGTATAAAATTATATCGAATAAGTAATATTTTATTCATATACAACTTTGCTTACTAAATAAAAAAGGACTGATTAAAATGACAAAAAATTCAAAATATAGTTTCTTAAAAGGGAATCTGACCAACAACTGAACTAGAAGTTCTAGAAATCCACATTATAATTTAACAATTACAGATCAAAATGAAGAAAATTATCAAGTAAATATTAATGTGCGGTCAGTGATAGCACCTTATGATGTTGAATATTTTATTAAGGAAAATATTAATCATTCAATTGTTGAAAGCAGCTTTCAACTTATAGATAAAATGCATGTAGATTTAGAAACAGGAATTGATGGTTATTGTATTGATTATTTACGTGGTAATTTTTTTGATTGCAATTATAAAACTATTTTACCATTTGTTAAAGATGATGAATTATCAAAACTTGAAATTATTTTTAACAAAATAGTAACTCCAGCATTAAATAATTCAAAATACAAAATTGGGGTTTGAGGAATGTCCTATGTTAATAATGGAATAAAAGGCATGCATGACATTCATATGAATCAAGGTAATGATACTAAATTTAAATCTGAAAACGGAATTTGACAAGATGGTGCATTTGCAATTTATAATGAGGAAAATAAGATTGTTGAACATATGATTTTTATAATGTTTCAATCTCAGTGTACAAATACTGACAATTCAGGAAATTGTATAAAATAATTTAATATTAATTTAAATATTGTAAAGCATAAATAACATTGGAAAAAAGATAATATTATTTCTTATTATCTTTTTTTTTATCAATTTATTGCTTTTTAGTCCAAAAATTTTCATAATTATATTTGCTTTTGCATTGTTATGAACATATTTTTTATCCTTATGTTGATTAAATATGTAGTGTCAATAACGATATTTTAGAAAAGTTATATGATTTCTTCTGATTGATATATAGTATTTATTTTATTTAACTATGTTTTTTCAAGTTTTAATTTACTGATTATATTCTTATCAAATTAATTGCAAAAGATTTTTATAATTTTACAACTAATTTGATAAAGACTAAATTTGTTTTAATTTTTTCAATTTTTTTTATAAGATATTAGCGATAGTTTAATTTTTAATTATACTATTAAAATTTTAGGAGAAGTTAAATAATAAAATGAAAAAAATTATTTAGTATTTTAAGTGTAATAACATTGATAGAACGAACCTGTTTGTTTAAATATATCATATCTTGTAATAATTAAAATACTGAAAAAAATAAAGAAAATATTTATTTACAAATATTGAACTAATAAATAAAATTAAAACAACAATTTATGATATTAATAAATTATTATATTTAATAAAAAATGTATCTTAAATAATAACAAAAATAAGTTATTAGTAATTTTAAGATTAAAGAAAACATAGGATTTAAAAAAATACTTTAGTTTTAGAATTAAATTTTACTTTATTAATATGTGTACAAATTATTTACTTAATTTAATAATATTTTTTCATTTTAAAATATAAGTTTTATTTTATAGAAGGGAAAAAATATGAAAAAAAATCAAAAAAGTGATGAATACTAAATTTCAATTTAATTTTTCTGGTTGTTTTACTTTTAAGCTTTTTTATATGTATTATATTGTACTTATGGAAATTCAAAATTAATAGCTGGATCAGTAAATCATCCTATTTTATTAAGCTCAATGATTACTGAAAATGATTTAGGAACAATTAATACAAATGGGTTTCCTGTTCCAACAGAAAATCATATAAAAGATAAATTAAAAACAAAATATCATGATTTAAATATTGATGATATTAACGTAACAAATATTACGCAATGAAATGCAATAATTAATTTATCTTTTTAAAAAAGTTAATTTAATATTCAATTCCTTTACGAGCAGGAACTTTTTGATAAAAATAATGTTTTGTTGCTTGAACATGACTAACTAAGTCAACAGCATTAATTAAATTATTAGTAATATGATGACCAGAAAAAGCCATTTCAATATTTGGAGCTTTTTTTGAATAACTTCAATTAATTCTGCTTCAGAAATTAATTCATTATAAATACACCCTAATAATTCATCAACAATAATTAAGTCAACTGTTGGGTCTTGACTTAATTTTTTTAATTCATTAAAACCAATTTGCATTTCTTTCTGTAAAATTGCTTTTTCTTGATCATTCATTTCTCAAAAAAATTTTGTACTTGATGAATAATAATTGATTATTTCTAGATTTGGATTAGCTAAATTTTGAAAAAATAACATTTCACCAGAAATCCGGTTTTTTTAAAAACGGAGATATTTAACATTTCATTAATATCTTAGAGCACGAATTGTCATTCCATTTAAAATTTATGTTTTACCTTTTCCGCCCCCATAATAAATATGACAATAACCTTTTTTTGCATATTTTCCTCCTTAATGTATAGAGTTATTGTACTAAAAATGTTTTAGTTTGTGTTTATGTCTCTTGAATTAATTAAAAAATAATTTTATCAAATTAATTGCAAAACATTTTTAACATTTTGCAATTAATTTGATAAATATTAAATCTGTTTTTTTTTTTTTATTTCTTTTATAAGATATTAGCAATAGTTTAATTTTTAATTATGCTATTAAAATTTTAGAAGGAGTTAATTAATAAAATGAAAAAATTATTTAGTATTTTTAGTGTGATGACACTAATCGGTGCAACTAGTTCAAATTTAACAAGTTGCAATAATCAAAATACTGAGGAACTTGAAGAAAATACTTTAGCAACAGATCTTGAAATGATAAATAAGATTAAAACAAGCGCAAGTGATGAAATTAGTAATTATTTTAAATCAAGAATGTATGTTGATAGTAATAAGAAAAATTTAGCAGGTCTCTATGAAAAAGTAGACAGTGAGGAAATTTATTATAAATTAGATTTAAATAATTCAAAAGATAAAGCATTAGGTGATTACTTTATGAATGATTTTAATACTATTTTTGAAAGGGTAAATTATAATTTAGGTATTACATATGGAAATTATTTTGAAAATAAAAGTCCTTTAATATTTGAAAAAGATTTAAGTACAGTTGAAGTTAATTTTATTAATGTTGAGGGATTAAAAAATAAATTCCCGATTGAGATTAATACTGAATCTTTTAAAGGAGTGCGAGTTAATTTAAAAGCATTTGTAAAGACTCAATATAAAAAAATCTTTTCAGAATTTGAAATACCAGTAGTTTATAATGTAACAGAAAATCCATCGGTTTTAAAAGAACTCTCAAGTAAAGCCACAAAGTCTTTATTAAAAAAACTTAATACATATTTTCATAATTTAAAAAATGTTGATTTTAGTACAAATGATATTTTTAAAACATTATATGAAGAGGTACAATGAGATTTTTCAGAAAACATTAAAGTTTTAGATGATGCTTTTAAAAAATCATTAAAAGGATTTACTAATAAGGATGAAAAGTTTAAAGATATGGATATAAGTTATAATAATGTCTCTTTGCTTGAAAAAGCAGCAATAGGAGAATTAAATCATAAAAATAAAGGACTTGATAATTTGGCGGATGTAAAAAATGCACAAGAAATAACATTGTCAAATTGGTTTAAAGAACCTAATGAACCAAAAAGTATTAATAATGTAACAGCAAATGACTTTGTTAATTTCTATAAATCGAATGTTGGCCAAGGTTTAAATATTAATGATAATGATTCATTAACCTTAGGAAATTTTAAAATTCATTTAGGATATTTAAATATTAATGGAATGGGTCTTTCGGGTTATGCAAAAAATATTGAAGATGATAATATAGGTGAAGATGTAATAATGACTTTAAATTTATCACGTGCTGCAATTGACCAAAAATTAAACAATTGAGGAGAAATTATTATTGCTTTTTGAAAATATATTAATACTGGTCCTTTTGCTAGAAAAGAGGGGCTTGAAATTACAGTACCAAAGAATTTATTTAAAACTCTTTCCCAAACAAATAAAACAGAGGGTTTAAAAGGAGTAATTAAGACTTTGGTAACTAACTTTAAACAATCAGCTGAAGCAAAAGATTTAAAAGATCTTAAATTATTTAATTTTATTGTACACCCACGTTTTGCTAAAACAGTGGGACAAAAGATAAATAATAAGGGTGATAGTTCATTTTTAATATGAGATGTTTCAAATTCTGATCCATGAGCAGTTTTATTTACCTTTGGGTTAACTTTTAATAATGGTTTATATTATTGTTTTGCTTCATCTTCAAATAATAAGGTGTCTAAGAATAGTGTTTACTTTAAAATTGGTATTAAAAAGATTATTTATTAAATTGAAATTTGTTAATTAACTTATTTTAAAAATAAATTCACTATTTTTTACTTAATAAATGATGACCAAAAAATACTTTATTATGATAATAACTTTAAATAAAAAGGTGATAAGTTTAAGTTATCAGGTTAAATAAGCATTAAAGAGTTTTAAATTAAAACTCTTTTTTTATTTAGATAGGTAATTTCCTTGCTTTTTTTGGGACCGTTACAAAGATACGGGTTGTTAGTTAAAAACAAGATATAATCTTGTTTTTTCTTTTATGTATAGAAAATTTAATTTAAGGAGTTGAAATTATGCAAACAAAACATTATTTTATTTTGCGGTCCTTAGTAACTAAGTATGGAAAAGATAATGTTATTAATACTGTTAATAAGATAGTAACTAATAATGTAAAAGAAAATGAATAAATTATCCGCGTAATTTATTAGCGGTAATTTATTCAATATTGTTTATTTTTGAGCGTAGCGAACACGCGGAGCGTGCCGCGCAAGCTAAATTTCTAGGAGGAATTAAGTTATACCAGTATGGTTAACATGAATATTTAGTATTGTTATTATTTTAGGAATTCTTGCTTGAATTGGTTTATCGATTTATCAAAATTCGGCCGTATAAAAAATATTGGGGTTTTGGAAAAAAACTCGGAAATTGAATAAGAATAATAAATTAAACCATTTACTAAAATGGTTTTTTTATTTGTAAAACCAAAATTATTAATTGATTCAGAGAAAGGACAGTATCTTAAATATTAACAAAAAACTATAACAACTTTTTGATACCCTCTTTAAGTTGTTTACACATTTATTAAATATCTTAGAAATCTTTACAAAGTGTACCTGTTTTTCTCCTAATTTAAGGTGTTGTCCTTTCTCTGTTTCAGTTAATTAATTTGCTAATAAAAAAACTTAATAAAAAGGAAGGAGTAAGTAATAAAAATTAATAAGCAACAACAAATTTGCGATATTAATAACTGCTATAAATCAATATCATTCATTACTGAAGAATTTATATCAAATAAAGTTTTATGAACTTGTGAAAAACATAGAAATTTATTGAATAAAGTAAAAGATAAAACACAAAAGCAATTTTATCAAAAACTAGAAAATTCAAAAATTATCTTTGATTATGAAACTGGGTTTTTAAAACTTAAATTTTATAAAACAACTTAATGCAGAGTGGAACGGTTATTTTAAATAACTAAGTGTTTTTATTCCACATGAGGCGGTCTAGCCCAGCGGTAATCAGTCCGGAAATAATAGACGCTTTAACAAGCGATAGTCGTGATAAGTCCAAGGTTAATATCAAACGACAATAAACCATAGAGATAGTGACTTTACTAAATAAATTTGCGATAGATATTACTTCTTAGAAGTGACAGCGGTTTAAAAACCACAAAGTCAGCATTAGGCTCTTCAAGGTGCAAGTAGATTTATTTTAAAAACTGAACGCTTTGACCTGAAATGGTGCGGGTGAAGAGAGAGAAAACTCTCTGGCTCCACAAAGAAAAAACAACTGTCGATTATTAAACATTCAAACAATTAACATACCGCCACCGCTCACCTGCAGTGAGGCGGATGGCGCAGTAAATAAATAGATAAATACTTATATAACTAATTCTCGCTTGGCACTTTCACTTGGGTGCGAGTGCCGGCGAGTTAAAAATAGGAGGTAAATATGAAAATCAAAAATCTAGTATCAATATATATGTACAATGATTTTTGTATTAATATATTTGATAATAAAACAGGACAAAAAGAAAATATTAATGATGATATTAATTTAATTAAAAATGAAGAAGCATATTTATTAAATCAAGAAATAATTTATTTTGATGTTAAAGAACAAAAAGGAAGAAAATTAATAGAAATATTAATATCAAAGAATGAGGTAAATTAGTATGTGAAAAGATGAAAATGGTTATGTTTATACAGAAGAAGATTTATTTAATTTAGCATTAGAAGAATGTCATTCAGAAGATAGTGCTTATGAATATATTGATAATTTAATTAATGAAATGGAATTGGAGGAAATTTAATAATGAATAAATTTATTGGAATTGGTAGAACAACTAAAGATATTGAAATTAAAAAAACACAAAATGATAAAGAGTATGCAATATTTCAATTAGCAGTAACTCGACCATATTCAACACAAAAAGAAACTGATTTTATTCCTTGTCAAGTTTGAAATAAGCAAGCAATAGTTTTACAAAAATATTGCCAAAAAGGTAGCAAAATTGCAATTAATGGTATTTTACAATCTTTTAAAGATAAAAATAATAAAATACAATGAATAGTTCAAGTATCTAATTATGAATTTTTACATACAAATAATGATTTAAAAAAAGATATATTATTATCAAAAAACCACAAGAGATAATTGTAGATGAACAAATAAATTATAATTCTGAAGATATTAAAGAATTATTTGGTGATAATGATGCAATTAAATGAGATTAAACCTTTATATATTTATAATGATGAATTACATAAGTATAGTATTTTAATACCAAGTGTAAGTCAAATTATTAATATTTTAGTGCCAAAAGATTTTTCACAAATTGATGAGAATATTTTAAAATTAGCACAAAATCGTGGAATATGTTTACATAATATGATTGATTATTGAATAAAAAATAATTTTGATGATGAATTAATTGAATTTATTGATTGTGATATAAAATCACATCGTGAATTATTTAAGAATTTTACAAAACTATATCAAGAAACTTTTAAAGATATTCAATTTAGTAATTATGAAACTGAAAAAAGATACTATACACCTATTCTTTGTGGAACAACTGATTTTATAGGTAAAACAATTAATAATGAAATAATTGTATGTGATTGAAAAATTACAAGTTCAAATGAAGAAATTGATATTGAACGATATATTTGGCAATTAAAACTTTATTATTTATTAGAAAAAGACTTTTTATAGATAATAAAAAAATATTAATGATAATTATAAATCCAAAATTAAAAATAGTAATTAAAGAAAAAGTTAATATTATTAAACAAGATGTAGAACAAATTAAAGATGCCATTTTAATTTGACAAGAAAGAGAGGAATGAGAAAATGCCACAAGGAACTAAAAAAACATTAATAGAAAGTATTGGTGAAATACAACAAGATTTATCATTATATTTAGAAAAAGACCAAAAAATGCAAATGAATGGTAGAGTAATGTATAACTATTTTGGTGAAGCCCAAGTATTAGAATTAGTTAAAAAAGAATTTAAAAAACATCATATTACATATATTTGAAGTTATGTAAAAGATACTTTAAAAGTAATTAATGATATACCATATTTTGAAATGGAATTAACTTTATGTAAAGAAACAGAAGAAATTAAAACTTATTGACCTTTTACTGGAAAAAATACTGATCCTGCTAAAAGCATTGGTTCAGCATTAACATATGGCGTTAAATATGTTTTAAGTAAATTATTAGGTTTACCAACTGAAGAATTAGACCTTGATAATAGTGAAGTAAGTAAAATTAATTCTAACCAAGAAAAAGAACAAACAGAAATTATTAACAATTCAAATCCAAAATGAATGAGTGAAAAACATTTTAATAATATTAAAGATTTTATTACAAACACAAAAATAGAACAAAATATTATTTCAAAAGGTAAAAATTGAATAAAAGAAGAATTAAATATTGAAAAATTATCACCAGTTATAATTAGAAAACAAAGTGAAGATTTTTATCATAAATTTAAAGAAAGATTTTTAAGATAATGATAAAAATAGGTATTGACCCATCAGGAACTGGTACTACGGCTATTGTTGTTTATGAAGATAATAAATTAATTGATAAATTAGAATTTACAAATAAAAATTGAATAAAACATTATAAATTTATTAATGATAAATTGTTTGATTATGAAGAAAAAATTAATATTGAAGATTGTTTATATACATGTGCTAATGCAAGTAAAGATAGAGATGATTTATTAAAATTATTGGGAGCATTATCTGTTTATAAATATTTTATTAATTGAGTATCACCCAAAAACACTAAATCAGTTGTTAAAAATATGGAGAATTTGAGTAAATATAATGATAGTTGTATATGAGAATTTGAAAAAGATATTAATTTAACTTATCAATATGGTAAAGGTTGAAAATATAATAATGAGAAAATAAGTAATCATTTACGAGATGCAATTATTATTGCTAATTATCAGAGCTAATATTATGAAACATTCATATAATCAAAAAACAGGCAAATATTATTCTTGCAAAATTCGGAATGTCAATGTTTACTTAAATGATAATGAAGAAAAAGTTTGAAATGAATTAAATTTTGATACTTATTCTCAACGAATTGAATATCTTATCAACTTTTATATAACACACAATAAAGAAAAATAAAAAATAACCAATTAAGGTTATTTTTTTAAATACTATTTGTTAGTTTTCTAATAGCATCTTTTTGTGCTTGTTTTTTGTCATTTACTTTAACTTGTTTTTTAACATTTTTAATTTGACCTGTTTTTAATGCTAATTCTGTTGCATAATCAGGTCCTCGTAAATGTTTTTCGTGGGCAATAACCGCAGTTCTTAATTCTCTAATTTCTGCTTTATATTTTTTAATTTTTTAGCAGATAATCCAAGAATACCAAGACTACCCATTCCACCAGCACCTGCTAAAACAAGTAAAGTAGTTATTAATGTTTCATTCATTTTATTTAATTCCTTTCTTATCCTTACTCAAACAGTGGCCATCTATCCTTTCAGAACAAAATAATTTATAAAATAGTCTATATAACCACCCAAAATATTTACCACCCCTATATATAGTCTATTTTAATAAAATTTAATTATTATTGTTTATATTTAATTCTTGTTTATTTTCTTCTTGTATATTTTTAAATACTTCTTCTGTTATACCATCTAAATTATTTCATTGTTTAGCTATTCGTGGTTGAACGACACGCGGATTAATCCGACAATCTAAGCAATGTCTTAAATGGTCTTTTTTTCATTTTGATTTATCAATTCAAATAATAATTAAAGAAATTATTAAAGTAATTAAAGGTAATATTGTAAATACTAATCCCATTTTAGATATTTTTAATCGTGGGATATCAATTTTCATATCAACTTTTGGTTTACTACTAGCAACAAATATACCTTGAATTCCGTGTGTAAATAAAGGTGTTAATAAAATAGCAATTCCATTACCTCAATATTGACCATAATTATATCAATTAATATTATCTTTTATTGCATTAATCATCCCATATTCTAATCAACAATTTAATGCTAAAAATATCAATGTATAAAAACTAACTACTCAACTACGAATTTTATATTTTCTTTCTCATTCTCTAATATCTTTATGAGTTCAATTATAAGTCGGAATAGGGTCTTTTTTAAATCAATTTCAAGGTAAGGCACCCTTTAATCAAGTTGTTTTATCTTGTTTCATTAATTAAAACTCCTTTCTAAATTACTTTTTTTCTTTCAATATTTAATGTTTGCATTTCATATTTAATGCCATTTTGATTTAATAAATTAATAATAGCATTTTGATAACCTTTTCTTAAACTAATAGATATTGTAAAAATAGGTAAACCTGAAAATTGAAAGGTTTTTCCAACTACTACATCATAATTTTTATCAAAGTTTTTTTCACTAAAAATTAATGAACTTTTATAAATAGTTTTATTTTCTTTTAAATATCCTAATTCAACTTTATATTTATATATTCCATTAGGAGTAATTGGTAAAATATATTGTTTATCATTAGGATTAAAATCACTAGTATTAACTTCTTCTCAATCATTACCAGCATTAATAAATATATCACCACTCCCTAATAACGAATTACCATTAATAGTTTTAATATTTGTGCCACTTACTAATTTATCTTGTTTATTAACTAAAAAATTATCAATCGTATTTGCATCATAATAGTTACTTAATAAATCTTTTGCTGTTTTTACAATATATTTACCATCAACTTTTTCAATATAATCTTTATTTAAATCACTATCTTTAATAACATCCGATGGAATTTCACCACTTTGTTTTGTTTTTCAAACACCATTTTCTTCATAAATAGTATCATTATCAAATGGAACTATTAATTTAATATATTCGTTATAATCAATTTTAGAAAAATCATTAATAGTTGGATAAGTAATATTTATTGAATTATCTGTTTGTAATCGTTCTTTTAATCAAAATAATAATGTTGGATAAAAAGTTTTTTTACTAATATGCTTATATTCTTGTTCTCAAGGATGAGCATAATTATCTAAACTATAATTATATGGCCTAGATACTGTTTTACTAGATATAATATCAATTATTTCACCGGCTAATTTTAAAGCATTTTTAACATCACGAGTAATATTTTCATTTGCCTCAGGGTCATTAGTTTGTGAATATGCTACACCACCTTGTGAAAATGATGCACTACCTGTTAAATCATTAACTCCTTTGGGCAAATATCAATTTATAACTGCTAATAAACAAGCAGATTGAATATAACTTAATCATTTATCATATTCAATTAAACCAGTATTATCTTTTTTTACTCATGGAAATAAATTTTTTTTATTTATTTTATCAGATATTGTTCCACCTGATAATTTATCCATTCATAAACTAGTTTTTAAAATAGCATTATAAATTAAATTATCATTATAAGCAGATTGCTTTCTATCATTAATAGGTTGTCAAAGTTTACTTTCTTTAACATCTTCAACTATTATAAATAACAAATTACTTAAATTATTTTCCATATAAAACACCCCTTAATTGATTACGATATTTATTTTTTAAATTACTTGGCTTATAACTATTAACTCTTGTTTTTGCTTCCTTAATTGTTTTAATAATTTGATTAGTTTTGTAAAACATATTTTTAACTGGTTTTTTATATAAATTCTTAATATTTTTAACATCACTTCGGCGTTCTCGATACCATTTTTTATTATTAATTTCACCAGCAAAATTAAAATTAAAATGTCCAATCTTTAAATTATTAATAAACTTTTTAATTTGTTGTAATTTTTGAACTGTTGGTAATGTTAATTTAGTAGTTCCTTTGGGATGTTTTTCTTTTAATGCTTGTGGTAATCGTTTTTTAATATAATTTCTTAAATGACTAGGTAACCATTTTCTTAATCAATAACGTCAAAATAAAGTCCCTGCATTAGATACAGCATTACTTAATAATTTTCAAATTTCAACTGGAACACTAGGATAAACATAAGGTCCATAAATTTTAGGATGTTTTGCTGTTTTTGTATATATTAAAATAGTTAAATTACCTGTTAAAGTTAATTTGTTTGTAATATTAAACATACCACTATCAAGTCAACCACTATTTAATGGTTGTCAATTAGTATTTAAATAATTTTCATTTTTAAATTGTTCTCTATTTTTAATGTTATTATCTTTTTCTAATTGACTTAATATTTGTTGTATTTCTTTTTTATGACCTCTTTTAATTAAATCTAAATAAGTAAATGGATTTAACCACTGATAAATATCTTCAATCTTATTTGTAATTTTTTGTAAAGGATTAGAATAATATGAAGCAAATTTATTAACCTTATTAATTAAATTAACAAATTTATTTATTACTAACTTATTACCTAAATTTTCTGTTAATAAAGTTAAAACTCGTAATATTATTAAATTCATTGTTTATTAAGAATTTTTAATTACGACATCAATTGGATTTGTTTGACCAGTAGCATTGTTTTTACCTTCAATTTGAACAGAAGCAGTTTTATCATTTGTAATATCAATTGGTCAATCTTCACCCTTAGCTTCAATAAAGTAATCATAATCATTCTCAGTTAAAGAACTATCTACGGCTTTAATTGCTTTTAAAACGACAGCTTTAAATTGTGGTTTTAATTGTTCGGCTGTTGTTTGAGTTGGATCGTCAACATGAATAGTCGGCTTATCTAATTTATTAATCCCACTAATATCAATTTTATTTGATGATGGAATTACATAATCAACAGGAACTCTAAATGTTTTATTAAGATTACTTTTAGCAGTATTAATTTCATCTTGTGTTGGTGCTTTTTCTAAGATAATTTTACATGTTTTTGGATATAAAATAGTTGGTGTCGCATATTGAACTTTACCAATTCATTTAGGGATAGCAGTATCATTATCTAAAACTTGTTGAATAGTATCCATATTAATTGGATATGCCCATACTTGCTTATTAATAATTAAGCCATTTACATTAGTAAAATTATAACCTTTATCACGGTTAACTTGTCCTTTTGTATATGTTTTTTCTAAATGAAAACTTTTAGATACAGGAATACCTATTGCAGTATTTTCATATAATTCACCATTAACCATTGCTTTTAATTGAGCTTGTGAACCAATTACTTTTAGATAAGCAGGTGTTAATCCTAAATAGGCTTTGCGACCTAAAACCATAAACATTTTATCGGTTGGCAAACCAAAATATAAATTACTAATTTGATTTGTTAATTCAATCAAAGTTTCATTTAATGTAAAGAATGCCTTATTTGCATCATCAGCATTTTCTGCTGTATAACTACGAAATGGAATTACTTCATATTGACCATCTGCTAAACAATAATCATAAATAGCCTGAATTAATTCACATTCTAAATTAACAAATTTATTTTGTACAACACTAGAAATAGCATCAGCAATAACACCATTTTTAATATTTTGTTCTATTAATGCCAAGTCAAAAGCCTCATTCATTAATTTTAAATTAAATCTTTTATCAATAGGTACTGGAATTCTTGTTAATCCCATTGTTTGAGTTGTCCCACCATTTGGTAATGAATAATCATCTTGTCATACCACACGATGAGTTAAATTATATAATGCTTGTCCTGCATTAGGTAATCAAGCAACTTGTTCGGCTGTTGCTGTTGCATACTGCATAATACTTGCATATTCATTATATAAAGGTCCACGCAATAATGCATTAACCATATCAACATAGGCTTTTTGACCTGTTGTATTACCTTGTAATGTAAAAGGTACTTGTGGCAAATTAATTGTTGCCATAATTTCACTCCCTTATTATCTAAGGTTTTTAAGTGTATAATCAGTTAATTTTTTAATTTCATCAGGAGTATATGCTCCTTTTTCTTTAATAGTTTCAATTTCATCATTTTTATTTTCAACTGAATTTTCAATCATATCTTTAATAATATTAGTTGGCGAAACTGATAATTGTTCTTCAACAAACAAATCAGGTTTTAATTCTTTTAAAGTTTGCATTTTTTCAGTTAAAGAACTACCACTAACTTTATTTAAATTAGTTTTAATATCTTCAATTTTAGTAGATGGAACATCTTTAAAAGCTTTTAATTCATCTAATTCATTAGCAACTTTTAAATACTCTTCTTTTGAAATAGTATCTTTACGCTTTTGAATACCCTCAATAATTTGTTTTGTTTCATTATGAAATTCACTTAATATATTATCTGCTATTTCTTCACTTAAACCTTGTTCGATTAATTGTTCTTTTGTAATTGCCATTTTATAAACCTCTTTTTTTTATTCTTGTTCGAATAACAAGTCAGCATAAGTCTTTTTAAGGCGGAAAGCATAAACCGTAAATTACTTTTTTGTTAAAGGGATAAACCGTTACCTTTATTTTACACTATTATTTTAGTAAAACAATACTTTATATAAAACAAAATATCTCTCTTCTTAAACTTAATATATTTAATTGCTAATTTAACCCTTAAAACGCGTAATAAAGGTATTTACAAATACTTATATTTTTATATAATTAATATGTAAGTCCTAAGTAATTACGGTTTCGGGTATCCGAATGACCTAACTGTATTCTAAATGCAGGTAATCTTAGGCAACGAAAGGTAAAGTAGACCCTATTTTAAAAGTAATAGGCTCAGTGGATTAGTCCAGCTTACTCTATATGGATATCCAAATAAAAATGTTGGTCAGAGTCTAGTCGGTAAATACTTCTAGAAAAAAAGTTGCTGGTGTGTTCTTAGAGAGCAGGCAAGCTACCCGACAAAAAAAGAGATTATTAATAGAGTGCACCCATTTTAGTAAGTACTAATAAAAAGTATTTACTTTTTATTAGTACTTACTAAAATGGGTGCACTCTATATAAATCTCTTTTTTTATTTTTTATTATCTAATTTACCCTTGATTATATATATATATATATATATAATTTTAAAAGTTAATAAATATTAGAAAAGAGGGTTAATTAGAATGAAAAAAATTTTAAGTTTATTAAGTGTATTAACAATTAGTGGAACAGCAATACCAGGTGTAATTGCTACTGATTGCCTTAAAAATAATATTAAATATTTATCTGAATTAAATTGAACAGGTTTAAATATAACAAAAAATAAAAGAGAAACAAAAAATAATAAACCTAAAACTATATTTAATACTAATGGAGCTGACACGCCATCTCAACAACAAATCAAAGAAAAAATAAATGAATTAAATCCCCAAGTAAATATTAATAGTATTAATGTTATAAATATTAGTGAAAATAGTGCAGAAATCACTATAACTGGTTTTAGTGGTAAAAAAACAATTAATTTTACAGTTAATAAATCTGTACCAATAAACAAAGTTATTACAAATACTAATTTGGGAGAAATAGATTTTTCAATTAGTGGATGAACAATAAAACAAATGGTTCAAGAATCCTTAAAACTTTTTAATCCTAAATTAGATATTTCAAAAATTAATATTACAAATATTAGTTTAAATAGTGCCAAAGTTAAAACAAATGATACAAGTATTTATACTGGTGAAATAGTTATTAATTATTCTCGGCCAGTAAAATCAGTTTTTAAAAACACTGAATTAGGATTAATTAGAATTAATGGTGTTAATAAACCAACAGAACAAGAAATTAAAAATAAAATAAAAGAATTAAATAAAGATTTAGAAAATAATATAAATGATTTTGAAGTTAGCGATATAACAACAACAAATGCAAAAATAAATTTTAAAAGAAAAGATATTTTAAGTGGTGAAGTAGTCGTTACTTTTATATCTAATATTAATTTAAATAAAATTATTAAAAATAATAATTTAGGTGAATTTAAAACTGAAAATTTATCTAATCCAACAAAAGAACAAATTAAAAATAAACTAAAAGAAATGTATACCGACTTAGATATTACAAAAATCAACGTTGAGAATATTACTAACAGTAGTGCAAAAATCACTTCCGCTGATGAAAATGTTTATACTAATAATGTAAATGTTAACTATACTGTTTCAATAGATTCACTTAATTGAGAATAAAAGAGGAAATAATCAAATGAAAAAAATATTAAGCCTTTTAGGAACAATCACCTTAATAGCAACAAGTACAACAAGTTTAGTTGCTTGTAATACACCACAAGAATATACACCAGAAGAATTAGAAAAATTAAAAAAAGAAAACCAAATAAATACAACTGATGAAACTATTAAAAACAATTTAGAATGAATAGAACCACAAGAAAAACCATTTAATACAGTTAATAATAAATGATATTATGTAGTATGAAAAGGTGAAAATAAATATCATTTAAACAAATTTAAAAATATTGTGCACAACGATGAAATAATAATTAATGATGGTACTAACCACTTTTATTTAAGATTAGACGTTGATTTGAATTTGTTATATGTATATGAAACTTATCAAGGAAAAGAAACTAAGTTCCATTATTGAAAAAATAAAAATAATGATTATATTAAATTTGTTTATCGTTGAAATGGTGAAGAACAAAATTTACCTGACTTAATTGTTGTTAATGATGGTAATGTAAAAGTTAACGGAGAATAAAAAAAGAGATTACTTAGAGTGCACCCATTTTAGTAAGTACTAATAAAAAGTATTTACTTTTTTTAATTATATCTTTTTCTTTACGATTTGAATATCATGTATTTCATTTTATAACATCTTGTATATATTCTTCATGTGAATTATATATTTTATTATGGATTGTAGCTTTCTTAAGTAATGAATGAAAACTTTCTATAACAATATTATCTGCACAGTGGTAATTTTTTTCCATTGAAATTGTAATACCGTTAGATAAACATTTATCGTGATAAATAGTGGATGTATATTGATATCCGTGATCTGAGTGAATTATTATTCCATTCAGATCTTTTTTTATTAATTTTATTTTATTAATTGCATCATTTAAATTATCCATTACTAATTTATTGTCATTATTTTTAGATCACTTTACATCAACTATTTCTTTAGTATATCCATCAATAATTGTTGATTGATAATATCTTTCTCCTTTTCAAATTAAATATGTTACATCAGTATATAGTACTGAAAACCTTGTTTTTATATCATTGAATTTACGATTAATTAAATCAGGATATTGCAATAAGCTTTTTTCTTTATTCTGTTTATATTTCATTTTTCTTCTCATTTTTCTTACATATTCAGATTGTATTTGATTATCACGCATAATTCTTAAAACTTTTTTTGAATTATATTTTATACCATAATCTTCCTTTAAATATTTAGTAATTCTTCGATAACCAAATTGTTTTAAATTTTCTTCATAGACTTTTACAATATCATTTATTGCTTTTTTATCTTTTTTGCTACTGTCATAATTTTTATATTTATCTCAATAACTACGTTTTAACCCTGTTACCTCTAGTAATAATTTTATTGAATATTCACAAAAATTTTGTTTAATAAAAGAGACAATTCTTAGTTTGCTTAATTGTAAAAGTCATGGAGCTTTTTTAATAATTCATACCTTGTTTTATAATATTCTAAATTTCTTTTGCCAAAAGAAATTTTAGGTCCTTTAGGATTGTTTAATTTTCCTTTTTTATGATTTGCTCATCAAGATTCTACTGTATTTGCATTTATATTATATTGTTTTGCTACTATTCAACAACTTTTTTGTTTAATTTCCTCAATGATTTTTGTTCTAAATTCTGATGTATATTTGTTATATTTTTGTCCTTTTTTTGCCATATAAAAATGCACCCCCTATAAAAATTTAGCAAAATCTTTTTTTATTTTACTTACTTTTTGGGGTGCACTCTAACTAAATCTCTTTTTTGTTTATCTTGGTTTAATTGTAATTTTAACAGTATTATTGCTACTATTTCTAATCCCCAAAACATTTGGATTATTTATATTAAATTTTATATTTCCACCTGAAATAGGTGTTTCATATTCGGTTGTACCTCAATATCAAATATCTCCATATCCCTCAACTCCTAATAATTTAGGAATCATACTTTTTGATATTCTAATTTTTAATTTCATATCATTAGTATAATATGCTTGAAGTTTAGTTTCTTTAATTTTATCGTTATCATTATTATATAATTTTGTTATTTGCAACAATAAATAAATAAACGCTTCACCTAACTTAGTTTTATATTTAGTTCTATATTCTTTATTTATTAATCCATTAGTATAGCCAGTAGCAACTGTTTGAATATCATTTATTCTTATATTATCATTATATAAAATAATTGTATTTTCAAAATTAACTTTATCAATTTGTTCCATTCCTTGTTTTTCTATTTTTACACCATCCAAATTACCTAAATAATCTGAACATCCTGTTCTACCAACTAAAATTTCAACATTTCTATTAGGAATAAAATTTTCTATATTTGGTAGTCCACATTCAACTTGTAAATTACCTAAATTACTTATTTCAATAGTTTTATAAGCATCTTGAAATTTACTTATACTTTGAATTGTTGGGTCAATTTGTTTTAAGTCAAGTTCTATTTCAGAATATCCAAAATATTCTGTATTTTCATCAAAAAAATTATTATGTGCAATATTATATGGTGTTGTTGTTTTTTTACATTGTCCTGGTTGAATTGCATTAAATAATATAGGCAATTTTGCATTAGCAAGAATAATATCTTTTGTATAAGGTTTATAGTTATATGGTACTGGCGGCAATATATATTCAGGATAATTAAATGTTGGTATTTCATAATCATGTGGTAATAAGAAACTAGTTTTATAATTAGTTGTCATATCGCGTAAATAATTATTTAATACACTTTTTGTTTTACCACGAAAACTCCATACTGATAAGCGTAAATAATCTTCTTCATTATTAGTATATGGGTTATCAGCATAAAAGATAATTTCAAAATTACCTTTATATAATGCTTGAATTGAAAACATATCAATTATATAACTACAATTTGTTCCATCTGGTATTTGTAAAAATTCGCAATCATTATCTTTTTCACTATCACTAACTGGTGTTTGAGCGTCAATTGTTTTTGTTTGTTCATTAATTAAATAAACTCTATTTGTTTTTTCATTTAATTGTTTTAAATTATAAGTTGAATAAACTAATTTTTCTGTTGGTTTACCATCTTTAGTTAAAACAGTACCTTGTATTTTATCTGTTAATAAGGTTGTAAAACCTAAACTAGTAGCATTAGCACCAAATATAGCGCCAACTTTATCATTACCTTGTTCTCTAAATATTTCAAATGGTAAATAACCTTTACCTTTTGATTTTTCAGACCAAAATGCATCATTATAGAAACTATAAATATTAGCACTCATAAAGCCATTAAGTCATTGAAAATTAGGTCATGATTTTTCATTTTGATTAATTACTCAACCCCATGGAATACCAAATGAAATAAAGTTTAAGAATTTCCCAACCCCACCTGGAATAGTAAAAGGATTAAACACCAATTTTTGCGTATAGTTTAAAGGTAATACGGTAATTTGGCGATTAATAAAATTATTCATATTTAAAATATCTCAAACATTACATGCACCCATTTTATTATATTCAATTTGAACTTGTCCAACAGTATTACCAAATTCATCTTTTCTTCTAAAATATGATGATGCTTGAGTACTAATAATATTATCAACTGTACCGCCGTTTGTTTTTATTTTGCTTGGTGGGGTTATTTTTCAATCTTTAGACCAGTAAAACTTAGAATCTTTATCTTCTTTATGAATATTTCGACCAACAGTAGAATTTGTTGCTGATGTAGTAGCGGGGTCAGTTATAACAATACCTTCACTATTTTTCTGTTTTCAAAAGTCATATCTACTTTCCATATCTTTTTTTCAATCTTCATAACCAGTTATCATAGTTGGTTGAATACCTTGAATATTATATCAACTTACTTCGGGTGATGCATAAGTATTTATTTTATCAGGTGGACAAGGATACATGTTATACATTAATAAATCTCTTGAATTCATTACTTTTTTATTAAATTTACCTTTAATAATTGGCCGACCAATAACTGGCATATCAAAAAAGATAGGATTACCATAAAATTTAACTGCCATTGCTCTAACACCAGGGTCTTTTAATAAAACTTCATCTAATTCAATGATTGATGTATTTGTTTTTTCATCATAAGTTATTTTAGGAAAACAATAACCTTCACCTGGGGCACTTGTTTGAATAAATTGTCGTACTGATATAAACCACTATTACTAATTTTGTCATTAATACTTGAAAAGGTAATTTCTTGTCATAAAAAACTACCATCATATGGTGAATAATAATTAATCACATTTGATGGATATAATCATTGTCTATCTTGGGGAGCAGAATTAATATCACCACCACCAATATTTAAACCACGGTCATTAAATACAGTATAAAAATTATAATAATCATTAATATTTAATTTTTCAGCATCTTCATCTAAAATTAATAAAGTATATTGTCTTTCTGTTGATTGCTGAGTAAATACTTGTTCAAATTTAGCATCACCAAATTGAATTGAACTTCTATCATCAATCATATAAGCATCTCAATATTTACCAACTTTAACTTCTTTTGTATAAAAATTATCGGCTTTATTATCATTATTAATAAAATAACTTAATTTATATTGTTTTAAGTATTCTAACATTCTATTAATATCATAAATGTTTTCACCATCAATTAATTTTCAATAAACATTATTATTTTCATCTTTTAATTTTATCGCAAAAGGTGTTTCATTATTGGCTCATATAGTTGAGTTAATTGGTTGTTTATTAAAATCATCAATTGTTAAAATATTAATTTCTTCACCTTTATATTTTTGAACTATTTTTAAACTACCTTGTCATTGTGCAATAGTATTTTCCATATTATCAAATATTCGTGAATAGCTACCATAATCACTAGGTTTTGCATTATTAGGTTTTCAACCAGTTTCAGTATCAGGTATATATGAACTATAAACATTAAAAGGAAATACCATTCAATGTCTATTATCTC
This sequence comes from Spiroplasma endosymbiont of Seladonia tumulorum, assembly GCF_964020235.1. Classification (NCBI taxonomy): domain Bacteria; kingdom Bacillati; phylum Mycoplasmatota; class Mollicutes; order Entomoplasmatales; family Spiroplasmataceae; genus Spiroplasma; species Spiroplasma endosymbiont of Seladonia tumulorum. The sequence goes on from NZ_OZ026545.1 coordinate 1,318,426, forward strand.
TTATATTTTCTCTAATATCTATTAAAGTATCATGGGCTTGTCTTCTTAATTCTTCCATAACCCCTGGGTTAATTCTACTCATTTTTTAATTCTCCTTAATTTATGTTCTACCTTGTAAGGCATTTTGATTATTACCAGTTTCATCATATTCCATTAATTTATTATTATGGTCTATTTCTTTGGCTTGCATTTTATCTTGTCATTTTTCTATTTTTTCAAAATATTTGGTTGCTTCTAATTCATCAATATTATCATATTCAGTAATTGCTCTTATTGGTTCCATTGTGCCATTATCTAATCTAGCAGTAATTAATTCATTTTGTCGCATTTGGTCAACTAAACTAGCACTAACAAAATCAAAACCATAAGGTCGTTCACCAACACCATCTCATAAACCGTAATATTTTAAAACAGTATCAAACACTTTTGTATAATATTGCTTACGATATGCTTGTAAATATGCTTGTTTTTCTAAGTCTTTTGTTTTAGTTAATAATGACTGTGTTTTATTTTGGTCATTATCTGATTTATCACCAAAAGGACTAGAAAAATGACATGCTAAATATACTTGTTCAATAATTGCTTTTTGGTCTTCAGTATATGTTTCTAAGGTTGGTGTACCTTGTACTACTTGTAAAGATTGGGATAATTGACCATCTACGGCTGATTGACCTGATTGAATGAAAATATCATCAAAAGCATCTTGTAATACTTTTTTATTACCTTTGTTATAAGCAGTCATTAAATCATCATCTAATATTCCATATCAATGAGTACGATTTGCTCATCTTTCTTTTGATTTAATATTAAAACTATCTTCTAAATCAAATTGTAATTTATAACAATTTGCCATTGTAGGTAATGGGTTTAATGTAGTTGATGTTGATAAAAATAATGGATTAGGTTCATTAATCATTTCTCAGAAAGGGACAATACCTAATTTGTTTTTAAATTCTTGTACTAAAACAGATCTAACATCATCTTTAATTTGTGTTTTACTTTGCCCAACAACTATTTCATTATTTTTTGGTCAACCTTTAATAATTATTTTATCTTTGGTACAAATTAAATTTAAAATAAAACCACTATCTGATTGATAATAATTTAATCAAATATCAGCACCTTGTTCAATTTCATTTATTTTGCTTACACGAGATGTAAAGTTAAATGGGTTAATTCATAAATCAATATTGCCATCACTAGTTTCTAATAAACCAAAGATAGTTTTACCCATTAAACTTGCTGTTAATTCATTCTTATCTAATTTTTCTTTTATTTTATAAGTTTCATATCATCAATTTAATTTTTCTAAAATGTTTTTACGATGAGACTTAAATAAAATATCTTTACCATTTACTAATCGCATTTGATGGCGAGAAGTAATATTTGCTAAATTAATAGTTCAATCATAATTATAAAATTTTAAAACACTATTAATATCATTTAAGTTTGGTAAACTAGGAAAAGTATTATTCATTGTTATTTTGCTCCTTTAATTTTAAGATAAGCGCATAATTAATTATATTTACTGTTAATAAATTTGGTTCATTTGCTAAAACTTGTACACATACTTTAACTTTTTGATATTTCTTAATATATTCGTTATATAAATTTAATTTACATATTGCAATATTATCTTTTTTTAATTCTTGACAAAGTCTTTTTTTAACTTGTCCACAAACAGACACATATGGTCTTTTTGCATTTATTACACGCTCATCATGTATTACATAAATATCTTTTTTCATTAAGTTAATCACTCCCTTTGTTGTCATAATTTATAATCTGCTGAACTATTATGTTTAACCATTGGTATTAATTCAAAGTGTAAAGCATAAAAATCACTATCAAATGTATCATCATATAAATCTAACATTCTTTCTTCTCTGGCATCGGGCTTATCTTCTCATTGAATTAATTCATATTGAGTTTTACTTACAGGACATTTTTCTCATAATCATTTTAATTGATTAGTATTTATTAACATAGTAAATGTCTCTATACGATGTCTAATTTTAAATTTCTGCTTTTGTGCTGGTTTAAATGTCATATATTGACCAAAAGTATAATTATATTTCTCTCGATTTAAACTTTGTAATGTTGAATAAGCACTATCATCAACATTTATTGATATACCTTGTTGAATTAAAATAAAATATTGATTTAATTGATTGTTATAAAACTCTAAAATATCTTTAACTTGTTCTAATTCAGTTTTAAATTGTTGTGTAGCATTTGAGTGTGTATATTCTGCTACTTTATAGGCTTTTTTATCAAATGAATTATATATTCAAAAACTAGCAGCAGTAGTATGTCCCTTAGGACTAGTAGCATTAGCAATATCAACACCACCTAATAACTTAGTTGGTTGTATAATATTTGTTGCTTGCATAATATCAATATATCTTGCAAATATTGAACCACTAGTATTACCAGGTAAACCTCAACTCCATACTCTTGCTCTTTCAATATCTAATTGTTCTAATCTTAATTGTTCATTAACTTTATCTTGTGGTAATTCATAATTTAATCTTCAACTAGAATAATGAATAATAATTTTCATATTTCATTTTTCGATATATTTAATTTGTTCATATTTATTACGCAATATTTCTTCATCAAAAGGCATTAATTCATTACAATAACCAACAATATATCTTTTTAAACTCTCAGGATTACATGTATTAATTGTTATTTTATTTTTATAACCACGAATAGCAAACTCTAAATCACTTAAATCTTTTTGTTGAAATTGGTCACATTCTTCTCTTCAATCAATTACTAATTTATATTTATTTAAATCAGCAAAGGCTTTTAATTTTTCTTTCCGACTTGGTGAATGTAAACCTTTACAATATATTTTGCTCCCATTTGATAAAGTAAAAGTAAAATTTGATAAATTAATAGTATAAGTAATATGATTTTCATCTAACATATTTCATATATTTTGAAACACACTATCTTTTAAATCTTTACTCCAATACATACTAGCAATGATACAAATTGGTTCTTTAATTAATAAACTAATTTTTAATAATTCACCAAGCATTTTAATATTTGAAATAGTTTTACCACTATATCGTGTTCCAATTTGATTAATTTCATTAACTAATTCATATTTTTTAGCAAAGGGATATTTATTACCAATACTACTATTTTGTAATAATCAATAAGGCGTTTCTAACAAATAAGTAAAATGATTAAGCATTATTATCACTTTCTTTTTTAATATCTCTAATATCCGTTTGTAAATTAACAATTATTGGCTGTTGGTTATTTAAGTTTAATTCTTTTTCAAGTTCTTTTTCTTGCAGTGAATATTTATAATTAAATGCTCGTTGTCAATATAATTTAGCACCATCTGGTGTTTTCATCATAAAATTAATTATTTCACTTTCAATTCTATCAACTTGTTTTTCAAGCAAAGGAACTATCTTTTCGCTCCGATAAATTTCTTGTCTTCAATGGCGAGAAAGGTTGAATTCATTGGTTAAATCATTCAAAGTATATGGTTTATTAGGTGATTTATTTTCTCAAAATTGCTCAATTTTACGATAAAAAGTCGCCAAACTTGCTTTAATTGGATTAAATTCTTTCATTTTTTACTCCTTTATATGGTTAAATAAAAGTAGAGAAAAACATGTACAGAAGAACTTGAGAGGGTTCTTTTTTTTATTATTTATATTTTACATCAAAATAAAAAAAAGTAAATTGCTTTACTTTCAGTTAATTAATTTATTAAATACATTTAAATTATAACATACTAAATAAAAATTACTATTGTTTTTTGCATTTTTATTATTTTTGTGTTAATGTGTGAAATTAAGAAAAGAGGGTAAGAAAATGATAAATGTTGATAACAATTTTTTTAAGAATTTTATTAATTTATTATATATACAGAGTATTGAAATTATTCAACAAAGTTCAGAAGATTATGATGAATGAATTTTTAAAAATTATAAAATTGATGAAACTTTAAAAGAATTTAAAGATTATAAAGTAAAAGATAAAATTGAAAGAACATTGGTAATTTTAAATGGAAAAATAACTTTTAAAAGAAGAAGATATTATAAAATTAATTCAGAAACAGGTAAAGAAGAATATATTTTTCCTTTGGATAAACTTTTAGGTATTGAAAAATGACAAAGAATAGATAATTCTGTTAAAGAAAAAATATCATCATTTATTACTGAAAACAAAAGATATAAAGATATTTTAGATACTATGGAGCATGTAAAAATTAGTTTAATGACAGTATCTAATATTATGAAAAATGCAAAAACTGACGAAGAATATTACTTTAATAAAAGTAATAAAAAAATAGATATTCTAGAGTGCACCCATTTTAGTAAGTACTAATAAAAAGTATTTACTTTTTTTTAATTATATTTTTTTCTTTACGATTTGAATATCATGTATTTCATTTTATAACATCTTGTATATATTCTTCATGTGAATTATATATTTTATTATGGATTGTAGCTTTCTTAAGTAATGAATAAAAACTTTCTATAACAATATTATCTGCACAGTGGTAATTTTTTCCCATTGAAATTGTAATACCGTTAGATAAACATTTATTGTGATAAATAGTGGATGTATATTGATATCCGTGATCTGAGTGAATTATTATTCCATTCAGATCTTTTTTTATTAATTTTATTTTATTAATTGCATCATTTAAATTATCCATTACTAATTTATTGTCATTATATTTAGATCACTTTACATCAACTATTTCTTTAGTATATCCATCAATAATTGTTGATTGATAATATCTTTCTCCTTTTCAAATTAAATATGTTACATCAGTATATAGTACTGAAAACCTTGTTTTTATATCATTGAATTTACGATTAATTAAATCAGGATATTGCAATAAGCTTTTTTCTTTATTCTGTTTATATTTCATTTTTCTTCTCATTTTTCTTACATATTCAGGTTGTATTTGATTATCACGCATAATTCTTAAAACTTTTTTTTGAATTATATTTTATACCATAATCTTCCTTTAAATATTTAGTAATTCTTCGATAATCAAATTGTTTTAAATTTTCTTCATAGACTTTTACAATATCATTTATTGCTTTTTTATCTTTTTTGCTACTGTCATAATTTTTATATTTATCTCAATAACTACGTTTTAACCCTGTTACTTCTAGTAATAATTTTATTGAATATTCACAAAAATTTTGTTTAATAAAAGAGACAATTCTTAGTTTGCTTAATTGTAAAAGTCATGGAGCTTTTTTAATAATTCATACCTTGTTTTATAATATTCTAAATTTCTTTTGGCAAAAGAAATTTTAGGTCCTTTAGGATTGTTTAATTTTCCTTTTTTATGATTTGCTCATCAAGATTCTACTGTATTTGCATTTATATTATATTGTTTTGCTACTATTCAACAACTTTTTTGTTTAATTTCCTCAATGATTTTTGTTCTAAATTCTGATGTATATTTGTTATATTTTTGTCCTTTTTTTTGCCATATAAAAATGCACCCCCTATAAAAATTTAGCAAAATCTTTTTTTATTTTACTTACTTTTTTGGGTGCACTCTACTTTTGAAAAGATATATCAAAATTAAATAATAAACAACGCTTAGAATTGTTTGATATTGATATTTTGAAAAAGAATTTAAAACCTAAAAAAGAAAAAAGAAGTGGTAAAGATAATTAATTTATTATCAGAAAGTAGTAATTGAGACAAAATTTTTAGTTTTATTTTTGATGTATTTTTGTTTATTTTTGATGTGATTTGAAATACTAAATTGCCAATGACAAAAAAAACGATTGCTTATTTTGTGATCTTTTTTATGGTTATTAAATTATCAATTTATGCTATTCATGGTACATCAACACAATAAAATGAATTAGGTTCAACTGTTCAAAATAGTACATCAAAATTATATTCTTCAACAGCTCGTGGAGTTTTAGATACCAAACAAGGTATACAAAAACATGTTGAAGAACGTAAACAATTTAAAATTAATCGTAATAAACAACAATTATTAAGTTTAGCTAGGCAAGCAAAAACAAGAGAACAAGGATATCGAAGGGTGAATAAATAATGATTAGATTAGTTTTTTTAGTAGCGGCAATCGTTATATTTGGAACCGAATTTATTACGGTTATTATTAATCAGTTGACATCAGCAAAAAATATTATTATGGATTTATATAATTTTAATACTTTTTTTTACTTTCTTTGTTTGACAAAATGGCAATTTTATTTAGTCATCCACTAATGTTAACGATATCAAGTTTATATATAGTAGTAAAGAATCCTTTAAAAATTATTTACACGCAAAGGAATTATTTTTACAAGGAAAATACGACGAATTTATAACTTTTTTAAAATCATTACAGAATGAAAGAATTAAATTAAGGTATTTTATTAATTTAAAAAATGGTATTTTAAATCAAAATAAAGAGTGAAATATTGGCGTATCTGCTGAAAGTGATGTTTCAAGAGTTGTAAAATCTTGTTTGGGATATGGGAATAAAACATTTTTATTTTCAACATTTAAAAATATTTTGGATTTAAAAATTATGAGATTTAATTTTAGTTAATTTAAAATAATTTAATTTTATTTTTTAAACTATTTTTTAGTATGTTAAAATATGAAATTATTTTTTGTATTTTTATTTTTTTGTGTTATTATGTTTTTATAAAAGAAAAAAGTTTCTTGTTTTTAAATAAATTAAGTAATATCCGTTTATATGCAACACTCCCTTTTTAATGGAGAGAATAAGGCGATAGATTAATTTTGAAAAATTATAAATATAGTCTTAATTAAATAAGTATCAATAATGTTATTCAAAAGAAAGAGAAGGAATTACTAATGTTTACTGCTTATATTTTTAGATACTTATATGATATAGTTATTAATTTTTTTACTACAAAATGAATTTATCTATTTATTAAACAAAATAATCCTCCTCCGGCACTATTTTAATTTTATTCTAAAATAAAAAAATTAAAGTGCAAGAAATAGGAGAAAAAAACATGAAAAAATTATTAAGTGTTTTAGGTGCTGTAACTTTAGTCGGCACTGGTATGTCAAATATTGCAGCATGTCATACAAAGACTAAGACGAAAAAAGAAGATACAACTGCGCGTGATCTTGAAGTATTATCTGAAATTCAGAATAAAGCAGTTACTGCAATTACTGAGAAAATAAAAGAAAAGATGTATGTCGATAGTGGCAAAAATAATTTAGCAAAAATTTATGCAAAAGTTAATAATGATAATTCAATGTATCAATTGAATTTAAACAATGCTGAAGATAAGAAATTAGCAAATTATTTTATTAATGATTTTACAAAGATTTTTGAAACAGTAAATTATAATTTACAGAATGAATATTCAAATTATTTTCCTAATAGTATGCCATTAAATTTTGATGAAGAGCGTAGTGTTATTAATGTTAATTTTGTAAATGTTAAAGCGATAAAAAAGAAATTTCCTGCTGATATTAATCCAGAACCATTTAGTGCTGTTCGAATTGATTTTAAAGCTGTGGTAAGTATTAATTTTAAAACATTATTTTCAAGTTTTGAAATTTCTACAATCTATAATGTTAGTGAGAATACAACCGCATTAAAAGTTCTTTCTGACAAAGCAACAACTTTTTTAATTAAAAATATTCAAGAATATTTTAATAACTTAGAAAACGCTGATTTTAGTACAAATGATATTTTTAAGCCTTTATATGATAATGTTCAATGAGATTTTTCGGAAAAAACTACAGCTTTAGATGAAAGATTAAAGTTTTCATTTAAAGAATATATTAATAGTAAAAAAGAGTTTAAAAATATTGAAATAACTTATAATGCTGTTGAATTAATAAAACAAATTATGAAGGGAGATTTATCTGCTAAAAATAAAGGCTTTGATAGTTTGAAAGATAATCGAAATATTAATAATTTAACTTTAGCTAATTGATTTAAAGGCGATGAAGGATCAAAGACTATTGAAAATGTTACAGAAGGTGATTTTGTTAATTTTTATAAGAATAAAATTGGTCCTGGTTTAAATATTAATGAAGCAGATTATTTGGATTTAGGAACTTTTAAAATTAATTTAACTTATATTAATGTTTATGGTATGGGTTTGTCAGGAAATGTTAAAGGTAGTGATGATGAAGATTTGATGATAACTTTGCAATTATCAAAAGCAGCAATTGATAAAAAATTAAATAATTGAGGGAAAATTATTATTGCTTTTTGAAAATATATAAATAGTTTAAAAATTACAACTCAGGCAGTTGAACTTAAAGTTTCTAATTTACTATTTAAAAAGTTATTAGATAAAAATCAAAGAGATGGATTAAAAGGAGTAACAAAAATTTTATTGGATGATTTTAAAAGTTCTGAGGCAGCAACGGATTTAGAAGACATTGAATTATTTAATTTAATATCACATCCATTATTTGAGAGAGCAAAAGGAGAAAAAATAGTTGATATTAATAAACGAGAAGGCTCAGTTTTAGAATGAAAATATTCTGAAAACGAAAGTTGAGCTACTTTATTTACTTTTGGAAAAAATTTAAATAGTGGTTTATATTATTCTTTTGCTGGGATTGGGGAAAATAAATTACCAAGTAATTGTGTTTTATTTCTAATATATCCAATAGTGAAATAAATGATTAAAAAATATATTAAGAATAATTTATTGTTAAAGATAGATAAATTTAAAAACTTAATCTTTTAATTGATCTTTTAATTCAGAGAGGACAATAAATTATGAAAAAGAACTTAGAATTATTATTACCTAGATTTTTTTTGTTAAATACTAATTTATTTTATAAAATAAGAAAAAAAAGAAAAAAAATAAATTTAATAAAAAGAAAAAATAATATAAGTAAAAAAAATATTATTTGTGAAAAAATTAAATTAAAAACACCTGTAACTAAAGTTGATGGTTTTGCAAGAATAAATTTTAGTGAAAATGTATTTTTTTGAACTAAAGAATTATTCCCTAAAAATAAATACTCATTATTTCAAATAAAAGGATTAATCAAATAGTTATGAAGGATGAGCAGAAGGAACTAGTTTTGACTCACAAACTAGCAATGGTTGGGTGAATTTATTTTCATTTGACTCTTCTGAAAAAATAGTATCGGGAATACCTTTAGTAAGCGAAAAAAAATATTGGTAATATTTGATATACAGCTGATAAAGATACATATGCTATCGCATATGGCGAATTATTTTTAGATTTTGAATATGTTAATAATACTATTAATGTTAAATTAACAGCTAAAGCAACTGCTGCTAATCCAACCTTCTTGGGTTGAACCAAGACGCAGACAAAATTTTACTTTGAAATTATAATTTCTTAATTACATTATTTAAAAGCAAATTATTAACTTAATTACAGTGTGTTAATAAATCAAAATAAAAACTAAGCATTTTAAAGTTTAGTTTTTTCTTAGTATATGATATTATGGCAAAAGAATTAACTATGAAAATATTAAATTTATATTAAAAAAATGAAAGGAAAACATAAATGAAAAAAATATTATGTTTAATAAGTGCAACAGCAATTGGAATTAATGGGATGTCTTTTACAGTTGCTAATAATTCATATGAACATATAACTACTAACAAACAATTAGAAAAATTAAAACCAAACCAAATTATTAATTTAACTAAATATAATGATCAAAAATTAAGCAGGTCAGAAAGAAAAACACTAGAAAAATTTAAAATAGTTTCATCTTCGGCACGTCCTATTGTAGAATTAGAATTAGATAAACAATTAGCAAGGTTAGTGCCAAAAGTAATGCCAAAATTATTAACTGCTAACCAGTATTCTTTTCAAAAAATGCTTTTGAAAAATATTATAAATTTTTGTCATCGGACTTATTAAAATTAACAATAACAGCTAAGACTTGAATGGAAATAGTTGTTTTATTTATGTTAAATTTAAAAGAAGATTTTATAATTAAATTGAAAAATGGAATTGCTAATTTTCATAGAAAAGATCATAGTGCATGATGAAATTCAATTACAGACAATAATATAAATTCTTTTGCTTATTTAATTTGAGAAAATTTTCCTTACTATTATGACTTATTTCTTAATTTAGACCTTGATTATCAAACTGTAAAAATTACTTCTTATTCTGGATATACATATTATTATTAAGATCAACAAAATCCTTGAAAATATAACGATATTCTTGGTAAAAGAACAGAACTAAAAAATAATCAAGACGACCTTACCTTCCAGCAGGAATTGAATACAGCTGTTTAAGAAAGATATAGATATGATAATGACCAATGTATTGGAAAAAATAATGTTGTTGAATGATCAACAAGAACAAAAATTAAAATTAAAATTAACAAAATTATTTGAGAGAAAATAAATACACTTTTCTTTTCCAATGGTAAATATGATTTTATTAGTAAATTAACAAATTTATTATCAGTCTTTCCTTCTGCATATAATGATACTAAATATAAACTTAATTTAAAAGAGTTAAATTCTTTTGCTGATTTAATATGAGAAAATTTTAGTTATTATTATAATAGTTCTTTAAAATTAAAAAATAATGAGTCAATTCGAATAACTTCATATATTGGATATAAAGGTGGTTTTTGACAACGTGATTATTTTGAATATTATAATGAAATTGTTGATAGCAATAATGATATTGTTGAATGAAAAAAATGGAAGAAAAATCCAAAATAGTCAAGTTAAAATAATAGCGAAAATACATGATGAATTTCGGAAAAAAAGACAAACAACAGAGCACCCTGATATGACTACTCCTTCAACTAGTGGGATGACACAGTCAAACTTAGATGAAAAATTAGCAAAAGTGTTAACAATGACAATAAATAAGTCATTAGGTGCAGAGCAAAGACCTTCAACAAGTGGAACTTCTTCAATTTTAAATAAAATTGATAATTATTTAGATGAGACAGAAACACAAGAGGATAAAGGCTCAAATGAATTAGAAGATTCTATGCTTCCTTTAATAATAAGTGAAATTGATAAATATTTTGAAAGTTCTGAAGGTGAGTTGGTATTATTAAAAAATGAAATTAATAAAAATTTTGATAAAAGAGAAAGGATTGAGGCAGGCTTAAAAAATGAAATTGATAATTACTTTCGCAATAGATGGAGTGTTTCAGATTCACTACGAGATAAAATTAATCAATATTTTAGTGATAAGGAAATCCAAAGTAAAAGTATTTGAAAAAATGTATAAAAATATGAAAAAACCATTTAAAACTATAAAAGAGTTAATTTCAAGAACAAATCAAGAATATGAATCAATGAGTTGCAGTCAAGAATATTTTCGTCAACATGAAGAGATTGAAATTGAAGATGACATAACGCCATTGTTACCAGTAAGAAATAATTTTATTTTAAAATTTATAATATTAGCTATCATTGGTGATATATTAGGTGCCAGAGTATTAAAAGATTTAAATTTGATTTAAAAAATAATTTAAAATAATTAATAGAATATGCATTTAAAGAAGTCAGTATCCTTAAAAAATTTTACGAACTTTTTAAAAGAGATGCATTTTTATTTGGAGAAAATTAATTACAATAATAATTTGATTATATTAATGTTACTTATTAAATTTATATAAAAAAAGTTAAAAAAGTTTAACTTTTTTTATGTTTAGTGTAAGATATAACTAATAGTTTTTAAATAAAAATAATATTATAGTAAAAAAGAATGGATTAGGGAAGTATAAATATGGCAGATCAGGTTACCACAGATCAACAGTTATTACAAAAAGAAAAAAATGTAAAAAATGAATTAAATACTATTCGTACAAAATGCCGCATTATTCTGGGAATTATGTATGGATTAATTTCTGCAGTTGGGTATTCTATTGTCCTATTAATGCTATATATTATTCCAGAACAAGGACCATATGGTAATTTAGCAGCGCCAATTAATGCCACTTTTTATGTGACAGTTCAAGAAATAATGGCAACTTTTGTGATGTTTATTTTTTATAAGCCAAAAAAATTTATTAATTTTTTAAAATTACTTCGTCACAAAGAAACTTGACTAATAGTATTATATGGTTTTTTAGGTGGTCCGGTTGCAATGGTATTTTTTCAGTTATCAGTTTTATTAACAATTAATCATCAAGGTGGTACAGATGGAACTGTTCCAGGATTATTGTTAAATTTAAATGTTATTTTAACGCCAATTGGAAGTGTTATTTTCTTTCGTGCTCGTCAAAGTAAATATACCTGAACTGCTTTAGCAATTTCTACATGTTTAATTTTAGGAATGTCAATTCATTTTGCAATTAAAGAAGGATTAGCTTGATCATCGATTGGAGGGATGTGTTTAGCTTTAGTGACCGCTGGCTTTTATGCAATGGAAGCATTAGGAATGTCCCATTTAATGAGTTCTTCAAAAATTAAATTTACAAATCATGAAACAGTATCAATTAAAACTAGTTCTTCAGCGATATTAATGTTATTATTAGGGACACCAATTGCTGCAGTTTTTTCCTATCAAAGTTTCTTAGATGGTTATAAAATTTTTGCTAATTTTCAATATTATGATTATGCATTAATTGTTCTTGTTGGAGGAATTATTATGGGTAGTTCTCGAATGCTATATTATGCATGTTTAGCAATGTCTGGACCCACCTATACAACTTCAACCCAATTATTAATGTTTTTTTGAACCCCAATTTTTCAATATATTTTTATTGCAGTAAATGTTCCAAATAAAATTTCAGAACCAACATGATATTATTGAGTGTATGTTATTCCAATTGTCTTTTGTACTTTTATTATTTCTAGCAATGAATTTTTAGTTCATGCTAGTAAAGTTGGATGAAAGCGGGTCTTTCATGAATTATTTGGTAAGATTCCAAAACAAAATACAAACTAAGGTTAATAAAAAATAAAAATGTAAGGTATTTTACATTTTTATTTTGGAAATTATATGATTAAATATTAATAGCAAGCAAAGGAATGAACAAATGAAACAAATAGTCTTTTATTTTTACGTGCGGTCCAGTTAGCTGTGATTGCTTCATATGAATTGGTTGGCAAAAATGATAAAAATATGTTAGACCAAAAAGCAGTTGATATTATTAATAAATTGTTAACAAGTAATGATGTTAAAGCAAAAATTGCAATTGGCGAAGGTGAACTTGATGCAACACCAATGTTATATCAAGGGCAAACTTTTTCTTATCAACAAGCAATTACGATTGATATTGCAGTTGACCCCATTGAAGGGACAATACCGGCTAGTAAAAATGAACCGGGTTTAATTTCATGTATTGCTGTTGTTAAAAATAATACAATGTTACAAATCCTAGAAATGTATATGGAAAAATTGTTTTTATCACAGGACTTAGCTGTAATAGTTGATTTTAATCAATTAATTGAAGCAATTTTATTGACTTTATTAAAAATTAAGCAAAATTTATCATGTATTATTTTAAATAAACCGCGTCATCAAAAAATAATAAAAACAATGCGTCAATTAGGCATTAAGGTTGAATTAATTAATGAAGGAGATGTATTAGGAGCAATTGATGTTGTTTTAAAGAAGGCTGATTTTTTGTATAGAATTGGTGGTGCACCAGAAGGAGTTCTAATGAGTGCATTAGCAATTGCAACTAATTATAAAATGTTTGCACGTTTAATTCGGTATGAGCAAATTTGACCAAATGAAAAAGAAACAGCATTACGAATGAAAATTGAACAGCAAGGTTTAGAACAAAAAAATTAGTTACAACACAATTTTTTCTGAACAAGATTTAGTTGCTGATAAACAAGCAATTTTTTTTGCCGCTAGTTTAACAGGTGGAACAGTTTTAAAACCATTACAAATTATTGAGAAAGAATATGTTGTCTAGAGTGCACCCATTTTAGTAAGTACTAATAAAAAAGTATTTACTTTTTTTAATTATATCTTTTTCTTTACGATTTGAATATCATGTATTTCATTTTATAACATCTTGTATATATTCTTCATGTGAATTATATATTTTATTATGGATTGTAGCTTTCTTAAGTAATGAATGAAAACTTTCTATAACAATATTATCTGCACAGTGGTAATTTTTTCCCATTGAAATTGTAATACCGTTAGATAAACATTTATCGTGATAAATAGTGGATGTATATTGATATCCGTGATCTGAGTGAATTATTATTCCATTCAGATCTTTTTTTATTAATTTTATTTTATTAATTGCATCATTTAAATTATCCATTACTAATTTATTGTCATTATATTTAGATCACTTTACATCAACTATTTCTTTAGTATATCCATCAATAATTGTTGATTGATAATATCTTTCTCCTTTTCAAATTAAATATGTTACATCAGTATATAGTACTGAAAACCTTGTTTTTATATCATTGAATTTACGATTAATTAAATCAGGATATTGCAATAAGCTTTTTTCTTTATTCTGTTTATATTTCATTTTTCTTCTCATTTTTTTTACATATTCAGGTTGTATTTGATTATCACGCATAATTCTTAAAACTTTTTTTGAATTATATTTTATACCATAATCTTCCTTTAAATATTTAGTAATTCTTCGATAACCAAATTGTTTTAAATTTTCTTCATAGACTTTTACAATATCATTTATTGCCTTTTTTTCTTTTTTGCTACTGTCATAATTTTTATATTTATCTCAATAACTACGTTTTAACCCTGTTACTTCTAGTAATAATTTTATTGAATATTCACAAAAATTTTGTTTAATAAAAGAGACAATTCTTAGTTTGCTTAATTGTAAAAGTCATGGAGCTTTTTTAATAATTCATACCTTGTTTTATAATATTCTAAATTTCTTTTGCCAAAAGAAATTTTAGGTCCTTTAGGATTGTTTAATTTTCCTTTTTTATGATTTGCTCATCAAGATTCTACTGTATTTGCATTTATATTATATTGTTTTGCTACTATTCAACAACTTTTTTGTTTAATTTCCTCAATGATTTTTGTTCTAAATTCTGATGTATATTTGTTATATTTTTGTCCTTTTTTTGCCATATAAAAATGCACCCCCTATAAAAATTTAGCAAAATCTTTTTTTATTTTACTTACTTTTTGGGGTGCACTCTAGTCATTCTTTTATTGGTTATAATAATATTTATCATCAAATTATATTAAAATATCCAATAACAGATAATGTTGAAGAGTTATTAAAACAATATAGTAAATAATTTTAGAGGAGGTTAGAACAATGCCATTTCGCTTAGAGAAAATTGCATTTGGAACTTTATTTTTTAAAAAAGAAGAGGCGATTATTAATGCTTTACAAAATGGTTATAAAATTATTGATACTGCTAAAGTTTATCAAAATGAAGAAATTGTTGGACGAGCAATTAAAAAATATTTAAATTCTAATAACCAAAGGCGAGAAGATATTATTATTGAAACAAAAATTTGTTGTGATGATATTGAGACAGAGAATAATACCAATGCTGTGCTAGAGTCGTTAAAACGATTCAATGTTACTTATTTAAATATTGTTTTAATTCATTGCCCAAATTTAAATTTTTACAAAACTATCAAAGCCTATACCGAATTGCTACAATGCAAAGCGAAAGGGTTAATTAATGTTGTTGGTGTAAGTAATTTTGATAAGGATATGATTGAAATTTTGTTTGAAGAAACGAATATTTATCCAAATTTAAATCAAATTGAATTTAATCCTTTTAACCAAAGATGAGATCGTGGACAATATTGTCAAAATAAAAACATTTTGGTACAAGAATATTCACCAATTGCTAATACAATGGAAAATCAAATTCTAGTTGCCGAAGCTAAAAAATATAATTGTACTGTTGCTCAATTAGTTTTAGCTTGAATCCAATATTTTAGTATTCAACCAATTGTTAAAGCAGAACTATTACGTCATATCCAAGAAAACAAGCAGAGTGAAAAGATTAGACTAACTAAAAAAACAATTCAAATCTTACAGAGTCTTAATATGTATGATAATATTTATCCCGAAACATTTGATAGGTTTTAATGAAAAATATTATTATTTTTATAAAATAATAAAAAACAATAATATAAATTATTGTTTTTATTTATAAATTTAAGTATATTCTTTCTTAGTGCAAAAAAATTGAAAGAATTTTTAAATAAATTATTAATTATTAGTGTTTTTTCGTTTCTTATTAAAAAGTTTGTTATTTTAAAGGATTGTAACATTTTTCCTTGGTGAAGGATTTAATTTTTGTCATTTTTTGAATTTTTGTTATCTGTATTTGTTTTATCTTTTTTTAGGTCTTTTGCAGTATTTTGAGTTTGCTCTGGTTTTTTACAAGCTGTTAAACTTGATGCTGATATACTAAATATTCCAATTGCACCTAAAATACTAAATAATCTTTTCATAGATTTAAAATGGTACCTCCTTTCTAAAAAATAGTTTAATTAAAAATTAAACTATTAGTAATATCTTATAAAAAATAATAAAATCAAAAGTAAATTTTGTTTTTATCAAATTATTTGTAAATTAAATTTATAATTTTAAAAATAATTTGATATTTTTTAAAATATCTTATTTTTAAATTTCTATGCTAAAATTCACAATGGTAATGAAAACTTAAAAAATGTTATAATATAAGTATAGGTAAATAGGTCCAAAATGGAGGTATAGAAAATGGCAGAAAAAACAATGGCTGAGATTTTAGCTATAGCTAAAAGAGTTAAAACATCAATTGATTCTCCCCAAACTTTAAATAAAGAAAAACCTTTTGATTTTAGACATTTAACCCTTGAACAAAAGTTAAAATTAAGACAAGCGGCTAATAATCCAAAAGATCCAAATTATAAAATTTGACTACAATTAAATCACAAAAAACAAGCGTCTAATTGAATTAAAATTGATAAAAAGAAAATAAAAGATTTAATTGAAGATGATAATAATTAATAAAATTTTATTAAACTAAAAAATAGTTTCTAATAAGGTAATGTTATTATCAAGTTGGTTATTAGAGAGATCCTAATAGCCATAATCATCTTGTTAATATTAATATTTTAACATCCGTACCCCACGGATGTTTTTAATTAGAATTAAATGAATGTAATTTTTAATTTAGATAATATTTTGTTATAATGCTCTAGTGCGATGTAATATTTTATTAACTTTAAATAATGAAAAAATATTTTTATACCTATCAAAATTAATTTTATTTAAGGAGAAAGGTTATGAAAAAAAATGAAGATATTACAATAATTATTATTTTAATAACTAGTGTAATAATTATCTTTTCTATTGGAGGATTATTTTGATGTGTTTTAAAAGACGATAATGAAATTGACTATGCTAAACATAGTGATTGTTTACTATACCGTAATCATAGTAAAGAAAAAATAAATTTATCTAATTTAAATAATAACCAATTAGTAAAAGGAACATTACAATCTTTTAATAGTAAATTTAAAAAAAGATATCGTTAACTGATGAAGATTTTGCATTTATTCATCATTGTGAAAATAATATGACTTATCAAGCAAGCCAGATGTCAATTAACAATTTTAACAAAAAGAAAAAATTTAACCATTTTCAAACATTTGCTAATGTTGTGCATGGAGTAACAAATAATCAAGTTTATTCTTATCAATTTGCGGAAATGGTTACTGCTGTTGCTTCTGATAGGCAAAAGTTATTTATTAATAATTTAATTACTTTTGCTAATTTATTTGTTAATATTTATGGTTTTCCAATTTTTCAAAAATTATGATATAGTATTGAATTTAATAATGATATTATTAAAAGTAATGGCAATAACCCTTTTGCAGTAACAAAGTTAAAAAAGAATGGCCATTATTTAGCCCAATGTATGATTATTAGTGGCCGAACATTGCAAGAGCATGTAAACAAAAAACAATATGAAACTGGTTTTTATTCAACAGCAAATAATATTTCAACAATTATTCATGAAATAGGACATGCCATTGCAAATTATGCATCAGTTTGGCCCTCTGATCGAATTTATTTTAATCATAATATTAATGTTGATACTGGTAAATGTATTTGTGAATCTAGTAGCGAGCAACTAAATATTCGTGCATTTATTACTAATCCTGGTGATTTATTAGTTCAATATTTAGGACATCAAGTTGGAATTAGCAATAAATACTCCGTTTCAACAACAATTAGCAGCATGGTCGTTTATTCAATCTGGTTATGGACGAACTAGTGATAATGATGAATTATTTGCAGAAGGATTTGCCCAGTGAATGTTAACACCTGATGAAGAAAAAGGACTTAATTGAGAAATTTTAAATGAATTTTATAGTACGTACTTTAGAAATTATTATTATTTAAATTAAAAGCCAACTCTAGCAAGAGTTGGTTTTTAATTTACAAAAATCATAAAATAATTTAGTTAAATCCTAAAGGTTTCTAATAATATATAAGGAACTTTGGTCTCAATAGTTGTTAGTTGTTGTTGATAAAACTAATTCATCGTTTTCATTCATTTGTTGATATTTTGTATGAAAATTAGAATAGTGTTCATATATTAAATTAGTAATAGTTTGAATATTATCATTTGTAATTGATCTTCCCGCACAAGAATGATCTTCTTCTGGGATATTTCAAATAGTTGCATTTAATTAAACCATAAATTCTGACTTATTTTTATTTTCAAATTTATTTATTATTTCTTCAACTTGATAAAAACTTAATTTAACTTTTAAAACATCGGGTGCTAAAAATTTATATCATTTTTCAAAAATTTCATCTTTCATCATTTTGTTTTTGTTTATTAATAAGTAAATATCATCAAAATATTGTTGAATATAAATATTATTATTTATTTTATCAAAATAAATTTTTCTTATACCTTTTCCTGTTATTAAATCTAATTCAATAATATTTACTTCGTTATTTTTTAAATAATAAATCATATCATTTTCACCAACAAGATAAAGAGTATTGTTTGCAGTTGTTATTA
Source organism: Spiroplasma endosymbiont of Seladonia tumulorum (assembly GCF_964020235.1). Classification (NCBI taxonomy): domain Bacteria; kingdom Bacillati; phylum Mycoplasmatota; class Mollicutes; order Entomoplasmatales; family Spiroplasmataceae; genus Spiroplasma; species Spiroplasma endosymbiont of Seladonia tumulorum. The sequence continues at coordinate 1,337,369 of NZ_OZ026545.1, forward strand.
ATGAGATTTTTCCTCTTACCTCATTTATTTGTTCTGGATTTGTTTCGTCATTTTTAATACATAAGCACCAAAATCAGTTCCAAAATAAATATCATTGTTGATAATTTCAATTGTTCAAACATTTTCATCAATACCATTTATTTTAGTGGCAGTTGTTTCGCCATTTTTTAAAACATAAAGACCCTGATTCGTTGCAAAGTATACATTATGATTTTTATCAATTTCTAATAAATGAACACTTACATAGTCAAGTCCATTTATTTTAGTGGCGGTTGTTTCGTCATCAGTTAAAAAATAAATTCCATCAAAAGTGCTAAAATAAATTTGATTGTTAACTGTTATTCCATTAACATATTGAGTATTAATATTTTTTATCTTAGTGGCGGTTGTTTCCCGATTTTTTAAGATGTAAACACCATCATCACTTCCAAAATAAACATTCTTGTTAAGAACATTAATTGTATTAATTTTTATATTATTAATGTTATTTATTTTAATAGCGGTTGTTTCCCATTTTTTTAAGATATAAGCGCCTTTCTCAGTTCCAATGTAAGTAATATTTTTATGAAAAGTAATAGTTTTAACCAATTCATTAATTCCATTAATCTTTTGTTTTTTTTTGTATTCTTATACTGCAAATAATAAAGTTCATTTTTAGTGCCTATAAAACTATTACCTTTATCGTCAAAAGCAATAAATTGTACTGTTTCTGTATTAATTTTTATTGTAGAAACCACAAACATTTTGTACTTTTGTGGTATTTACATTTTTAGAAACAAATTTTATTAATATTTTAAATAAGGAGTTGAAATTATGCAAACAAAGCAATATTTTATTTTGCGGTCGCTAGTGAAAAAGTATGGTAAAGATATTGTTATTAATACTGTCAATAAGATTGCAAAAGATATTGAAATTAAAAAGTAAAAGAATAAATTATTCCGCGTAATTTATTAGCGGATAATTTATTCAATAATGTTTTTAAGTGGAGCGAAGCGACAACGAGCAGAGCGAGTTTGCAAATTTCAATTTTTTAATTTATGAAAGGAGTTATATCATGCCAGTATGATTAACATGAATATTTAGTATTTTGATTTTGTTAGGTATTTTTGCGTGAATTGGTTTATCAATTTATCAAAAAGTTAGACAAATTCAAGGTAAGAAAAAAGAAAAAAAAGAACTTGAAAAAAGGAGGATAGAAAATAATAAATTTTTTAGCAGATGCAGTTACTTTTGGGACTGGAATGGATTCTATTTGAACTGGGTTAGGTAATGCAATGGGTAAAGTAAAAGATGCTGTATATGGTATTTTACCGCAGTTAATGACTTTTTTAGGTGATGCGTGAATTATTTTAATTCCATTTGGATTATTTATTATTATTAAGATATTAAACTTTTTCCGTCATATGGTTAAAGGATTTTAATAGAATATAACACTATATTTTAAGTTATTTTAAACAAAATTAAGGCACACTAATTTATTTATTTTTTATTAATTTATTTTATATAACTATTACTTTAAAACTTAATAGTATTTTTCAGTGTGCCAATTTTTACTGTTTGTAAATTGTACTATGAAGTGTAGCACTCTACTTATTTTTATTATAACACCAATAAAATAAATGTTCAATATAATTTATTTTTAAAAAATTTAGTAGTTTTGTTTTAAATTTATGAATTTTGGCACACTGAAAAATAAAATGATTAAAATTTTTATAGGTAATTATATTAAAAATTAAACATTTGTATAAAAACTTCTTTTAAAGATAGTCAATGTAAAGATTTTTTAAGTTTAGAGTTTATTATATTAGCAACTTCTTGATAATAATTTCTTGAATAAATACTTAAATCAATTCCTTTGGAAAATCAATGTCTAAAATCACGAATTGCTCTTTCAACTTTTGCTTTTTGTGTTGGAGTTCCAGCATCACAAAAATATACTTTAGCATTTGTTATTTTTTCAATTTTTTCTCAATCAGCAAATTCTTTGCCTTGATCTGTTATTATTCCTTTGCGTCTATCTTTAAAAAATCTGTTAGAAAAAATTCGTTTTAATGCGTTTGTAACTTCTTTTGTTGTTTTTTCTTTTAATGGTTCAATGATTTTAAATTGCGTTAATTCTTCGATTAAAACTAAACAAACACTATTATTTTTACCAACCATAGTGTCCATTTGAAATCAACCAAATTCATATTTATCATGTTTTGCTTCTTCAATAGTTCTAAAATTTCTTATTTTACCGCGATTATCAATCCTATTTTTTGTTTTATATTTTCTACCATGAAAATACAAATTATATTTTTTGAAATTTAAAAATCCCAAATGAATATATTTATATAAAGTTTTAAAACATACTGGAAATTTAATACCAAACTCTTTTTCATATTTTTTACAGATTTGTTCTGGTGAATCATGAAATTTGTTATATTTTTCATCTAGTCATTCTAAAATATTTAGCAATAATGATGATTTTTTAAAACATTTTTGTCGTTTTTGTAAATAATCTTCGTGTGCTAATTTAGCGTCATATTCATTATCTTTTAACCTTTTTATTTCTTGTCTAATTGTATTGCGATTTTTATGCAATATTTTTACTATTTTAGATATATTGGGTTGACCATTTTTTCTTTTTAAAGAATCAAGTTCTAATAAATCTTTTAACATTACTCTTTCTTTAAAAGTAAAATGATGCTTTGTTTTATCCAGTTTAAAAAATCCTTTCTTTTATATACAAAGTTAATTGTATAGTTTTTTGAGTTTTTGGGCGAGCGGTTGATTTTCTTAAATTTTTGTGATAAAATGACTTATAAGTTAAAAAAGTTTTTGAGATTCTTTCAAACAAATTTGGGAACCTTTATAAAATTCTTCGCTTAATGCTTAGAATTTTTCCCAAGTATTTTGAAAAGCGCGGCAAAAGTTTTTTTAAATTTTAAATAATTTTTCACAAAACTATAGAAAATCACCGCGAGCCCAGATTTAGTACAATATAATCAAAATAATAACCATTATAATTCATCTCCTTTCTAAAATAGACTTCTTGCGATACCTGGTTATTTATGCTTAAAAATTAATTAAAATTTTTAAAAATGATTATTTTAAAGTTTAATTTAAATTTTTTAATTTGTAATTATCTTTATTTTTGTTAGTATCGCAAGAAGTCTAATATATTTAAAAGCGCTTGTATATATAATGTCAATAGATCTTGAAAAAAAGTTTCAAGATGAAAGAAAGGAAATTATATTAAATAAAAAAACTTTTAAGTTTATTAAGTGTATTAACTATTAGTGGAACTGCTGCACCAACAACAATTGCCGCTAGTCCTTATGAAAAAGAAAAAAATTAAATAATAACATTGATTATTTACAAATAGATAATTCAGAAAATTTAATTAGAAATAAAAGACAAAATAGATTATTTAAAAATTATAATAATAAATTAACTATTGATAGAAATGATATAAATATAAATTATTTATTAATGAATTAATTAATTATTTAATAAATGAAAATATTATTGAAATCATATTTGAAAGTAACAACAATAATATATATCAAATAAGAAGAAATTATAGTAGTAATATTAATAATTATTTAATAATACCTGTTGAAATTATTGACGGTAATGTAACAAGAAATATAGAATTAGTTATAAGATTAAGTAATTTTTATTTAGTTGGATTTATTGTTGGTACTGGAACTTTTCAAGGAAATACTATTAGAAATTATTATTATTTTACAGAAAACAATAATATGGATTTAACACATATAGAAAATACTATTGCAGCTGATTTTAGTTTAAATTATAATGGAAATTATAATACCCTTATTAATACAAATAATTTTTCACTTAGTTGAGGTAATATTTTTGATGCATTTATTATTTTATCTAAAACAAATACAAGTAATCGAAATTGAAATAATTTATGACTACATTTAGCGCGTGTTATTGTAACTACATCTGAGTCAATAAGATTTAGAAGTATATTTAATTTAATTTCAAATGAAATTCAAACTTATAGTGGTGAATTATCTTGAAATAATGATATTAGTAATATTGTAACTAATTGACAAAGTAGAAGTAATAATATTATTGATGCAATTAATAATATTTAATCAAGATTTGGTAATAACAACGGGGTTATTAATGAATGATTTTATAATTTATTATCACAATTACCATTAAATACAATTGCTCAAGCTCTTGCAAATACAGATGTTAGAGTTATTCTTGAATTACTTTTACAACCAACATTAAATTGTAATAGAAAAACAAGAAGTATAAATAATAACATAAAAAATGAATATTGTGATGCAATTAAAGATAAAAATGAAGGTTATAATTTAGGTAACAGAAAAGTAACTGTAGTTAAAATATTAAATGAAAATACAAAAGTAGGAAAATTACAAGCTGGTGATATTTATATTGGAACTACAAGCGGTGTATTTCTTTGATTTAAAAGAGATAATCAAATTAATGTTCATAAATTTAATGGCTTGGATTCTAATATAGAAGATATGTGATTTGATGGACAGGGAAGTATTTTTGTTAAAACAAATAACTTAAAATATCATTTAAATTTACATGGATGAGATAATCAAGCAGTATGTACAAGTGCTGAAGCACTTGGAATTGTTGGAAAAAATACTGCAAAAGGCGCTATAACAGAAGCTCTTATCGGCGCGTCTGTGGGTACAGCTATTTTTCCAGTTATTGGTACTGGAATTGGTACGTTTATTGGTTCTGTTTTTGGATCGGGTGCAGGCGCTAGTTATTCTATTGTAGATAGAATAAGTCATGATAAATGTTATTAAATATTTTAAAAAATAAATATGAAAAAAATATTAAGTCTTTTAAGTTCAAGCGTATTAATTGGAACAAGTACAACCAGTTTAGTTGCTTGTAATACATCACAATATACAGAAAAAGAATTATCAGATTTAAAAGAAAAAAATAATATAGAAACAAACGATGGTATTTTAGAATGAATAGCACCACAAGAAAAACCTTTTAAACAATTAGGTAATAAATATTATTTTGTAATATGACGTGGTGATGAAAATTTTGATTGACGTATTATTAAATTTAAAAATGATACAGATGTAAGTTTTTCACAAAAGACAATTGATAATTTAAAAGATCAATATTATTTAATTTTAAGCAGTTATTTAGGTGTGCGTGCCGTTAATTTATATATACACCAACCGGGATTTACTGGTTTTACACATTTATGAGTTAAAAATGATAATTATTTTAAATTTGTTTATTGTTGAAATGATGATAAAGAACCAAATACACCATTTATTTTACCTAAAACAGGGCAAATTATAGACTGAAATTTAAAGCAACAAAATAATATTAATGGTAATGATGAAATTAAAGTAACTATTAAAAACAAAGATATTTCAGAAAACCCTATTTATCAATTAGAAACAAATTATTTTAATTGATTATCAATAACAAATGAATTAGAAACAAATAATATTCCTTCTTTTATTCCGGCAGAAATTAAACTATCAGATGGTGAATACGGCAAATATTTAACAAATTTAATTATCTCTAATGACAAAATAGAAGAATATTTAAACTATTTTTCTCAATGATATAGATTACTTTATTCTAAGGCAATTTGAATGCGTATGACTAAAAATTTAGTTGAAGATAATATTAAAATAACTTATGATGAAAAACTTTTTACTTTAAATCAAATTGAAATATCGGGTATATGGGGTTATGGAAATTATGATATTACAATTTTTATTGAAAAACCAAATGAAAAAATTATTGAAGGAAAAGATATTAACCTTAGAATTAATTCAAAATACTACTATTGGAACTAAAGACAGCGGAAAAGATAGAAATACATACTTGCAATTAATTGAAGATAATACATGATATTTGTATAAAAATGGTATTGAAGATGAAAATTCATATTCAAATATTGCAGTTGTTAATTTTCTAAAACAATCAAATAGTGTAATATTTTCCTATTCACCCACAAAAGAAAAAATTAATATTAATAATTTACAATTATTTAATAAAAATAACGAAAAATTATCATTAATTACATTAGAAATATAAAAAGTTATTTTCAACATCTTTATTTGGTTCTTTATCATCATTTCAACAATAAACAAATTTAAAATAATTATCATTTTTAACTCATAAATGTGTAAAACCAGTAAATCCCGGTTGGTGTATATATAAATTAACGGCACGTACACCTAAATAACTGCTTAAAATTAAATAATATTGATCTTTTAAATTATCAATTGTCTTTTGTGAAAAACCTACATCTGTATCATTTTTAAATTTAATAATACGTCAATCAAAATTTTCATCACCACGTCATATTACAAAATAATATTTATTACCTAATTGTTTAAAAGGTTTTTCTTGTGGTGCTATTCATTCTAAAATACCATCGTTTGTTTCTATATTATTTTTTTCTTTTAAATCTGATAATTCTTTTTCTGTATATTGTGATGTATTACAAGCAACTAAACTGGTTGTACTTGTTCCAATTAATACGCTTGAACTTAAAAGACTTAATATTTTTTTTCATATTTATTTTTTAAAATATTTAATAACATTTATCATGACTTATTCTATCTACAATAGAATAACTAGCGCCTGCACCCGATCCAAAAACAGAACCAATAAACGTACCAATTCCAGTACCAATAACTGGAAAAATAGCTGTACCCACAGACGCGCCGATAAGAGCTTCTGTTATAGCGCCTTTTGCAGTATTTTTTCCAACAATTCCAAGTGCTTCAGCACTTGTACATACTGCTTGATTATCTCATCCATGTAAATTTAAATGATATTTTAAGTTATTTGTTTTAACAAAAATACTTCCCTGTCCATCAAATCACATATCTTCTATATTAGAATCCAAGCCATTAAATTTATGAACATTAATTTGATTATCTCTTTTAAATCAAAGAAATACACCGCTTGTAGTTCCAATATAAATATCACCAGCTTGTAATTTTCCTACTTTTGTATTTTCATTTAATATTTTAACTACAGTTACTTTTCTGTTACCTAAATTATAACCTTCATTTTTATCTTTAATTGCATCACAATATTCATTTTTTATGTTATTATTTATACTTCTTGTTTTTCTATTACAATTTAATGTTGGTTGTAAAAGTAATTCAAGAATAACTCTAACATCTGTATTTGCAAGAGCTTGAGCAATTGTATTTAATGGTAATTGTGATAATAAATTATAAAATCATTCATTAATAACCCCGTTGTTATTACCAAATCTTGATTAAATATTATTAATTGCATCAATAATATTATTACTTCTACTTTGTCAATTAGTTACAATATTACTAATATCATTATTTCAAGATAATTCACCACTATAAGTTTGAATTTCATTTGAAATTAAATTAAATATACTTCTAAATCTTATTGACTCAGATGTAGTTACAATAACACGCGCTAAATGTGGTCATAAATTATTTCAATTTCGATTACTTGTATTTGTTTTAGATAAAATAATAAATGCATCAAAAATATTACCTCAACTAAGTGAAAAATTATTTGTATTAATAAGGGTATTATAATTTCCATTATAATTTAAACTAAAATCAGCTGCAATAGTATTTTCTATATGTGTTAAATCCATATTATTGTTTTCTGTAAAATAATAATAATTTCTAATAGTATTTCCTTGAAAAGTTCCAGTACCAACAATAAATCCAACTAAATAAAAATTACTTAATCTTATAACTAATTCTATATTTCTTGTTACATTACCGTCAATAATTTCAACAGGTATTATTAAATAATTATTAATATTACTACTATAATTTCTTCTTATTTGATGTATATTATTGTTGTTACTTTCAAATATGATTTCAATAATATTTTCATTTATTAAATAATTAATTAATTCATTAATAAATAATTTATATTTATATCATTTCTATCAATAGTTAATTTATTATTATAATTTTTAAATAATCTATTTTGTCTTTTATTTCTAATTAAATTTTCTGAATTATCTATTTGTAAATAATCAATGTTATTATTTAATTTTTTTTCTTTTTCATAAGGACTAGCGGCAATTGTTGTTGGTGCAGCAGTTCCACTAATAGTTAATACACTTAATAAACTTAAAAGTTTTTTTATTTAATATAATTTCCTTTTCTCTCATCTTAAAACTTTTTTCAAGATACATAGAAATTATATATATAATACAAGTATTTTTGAATATTAGTAGTAAAGAAGTGGTAATTTTACAAAAGCTGAGGTTTTATAAAAAATATAAATCACAAATTATGAATAAAAAATGATAAAAAGTTAATTAAATTTTCAAATGTTATAATTAACATAGTTATGTTATATATTTTTTTAAAAATGGGGGTAAATTAATGAAATATATTATTAATGATTTTAATTTAAGTGATTTACAAGCTAAATTGCAATATTTTTTAAGTAAAAACTATCAAAATAAATATTATAAAAGAATAAAAAAGAAAATATTTGTATATATTAATTTATGTAAGGATTTTTTTCTTGAAACTAAGTTGTTATTAAAAGACTTGATTAAAAAATATTTTAAAAATAAATTTTCAACTTTTTATTACTGAGCAAATAAAATTTTACTTGCATATGCAAATAATAATTTTGAAGATTTATTATTAAAATCAACAGCTCCTAATAATATTAATTATCAATATAGTAATGATGTTCGTGAAAATATCTGTGATTTATATTTTGAGTATTGTAATAAACATGCTGGGGGTGTTTTATCTTTGTATTATAATTTAAAAAAGGAATTCATGGCGAAGAATTAAAAAATAAAGCACCTAAAAATTTAAAAACATTTTTCCGTTGACTTAAAAAAGATAAGCGTTGATTAAAAATAAAAAATAAAATTAAAGAAATTAAAAGACAACATTCAAGATATGAAGTTAAAGAATTAGAATTATTAGAAATGGATGCAAAATATTTTATGCCAAGTAAATTTCCATTTGATAAAAAATATTATGTTTATGATTTTATTGATGAAAGAATCAGAGGAGTATTCGGTTATATTTATGATAAATTATGCACTGAGAATTCTATTGATGCCGTTAAAAGAGCAATCAGTGATTTTAAAAAAATATTTGGTATTAAAATAACACGAATTAGAACTGAAAACGGTTTTGAATTTATTAATAGTCATCGGAATAATCAAAAAAGTACTGTTAAAGAAACTAATTTTACTCAATTTTTAACAGATAAAAATATTTTACATCAAACAACACCTGTTCGTTCTCCTCAGTCAAATGGTAAAATTGAAAGATTTTATCAAAATTATACTAAGTTATTTGTATTTGATGAAAAAATATTGGATGCAGTTGGTTTACAAAATAAATTAAATGATTACTATTATTTTTATAATTTTGAAAGAGTACATAAATCTTTAAATTTTCAGACACCATTTGAATTTTTAACTAATTTAACTAAATAATTTTAAATTTATAAAGTTTTATTTAAACTATTTTTTAGTGTGTCAATTTTAAAATTTTTATTTATATATGTATCATTTTAAATAATATTTTTATATTTTAAATTATATATTTTATTATTTTTTTTGCAATCTCCAAAATGTGTGTGGTATACTACATGTATTAATTTTTATTAACTTAGCATATTCAGTTTCAGTATTAATAAAGTTTGTTAAAATTTCATTATTATTATTATTATTATTAGGTTTAATAGCAGTAATTGTGCTTATTCCATTTAAAATAGCTGTTGACATTGTTAAGATACTTAATATTTTTTTCATATAATTTTCTGCTCCTTTCTTTTGCTATATTAATCAAAATTATTTTTTAAAAAATAAAAATAACAAATTATTTTCATAGAAACAAAAATGATATAGGTGTTATTATAAAATTTTATTATGAAAATATTTATTATTCTTAAATATTCAATACTTCCAATTTTAATTTAATTAATATAACAGCCTAAATCATTTTTCTGATTTAGTAATTGTATTTTAGCATTAAAAAAATGAAAATATTTTTTAATTGTTTTAAAGATAAAAAAAGAAATGTTTTTAAACATTTTCTCCTTTTAATAGTTTTTGTAAATAATCACCAACGCCGCCTTCATCATTAGTTAAGTGTGTAATTCCCCGAGCATTAGTTTTTAAATTGTCATTTCCATTTTTCATTGCGATTCCATAACCAACATTTTGCAATAGTTCTAAGTCATTCATTTCATCACCAAAGGCAATAACATCACGAATATCAACGTTATAATATTGTGCTAAAATATTAGCTGCAAATCCTTTTGAAACAAGTTTATTTGTAATGTTAATCATTATTTGCACCTGACCGCTACTATAATGCCCAATGTTAACTTGGACAGAGTTTTTAAAATTTTCAAAAATTCGTAAAATTTGATCTTTTTCATTAGCATTGTTTAAATATAAGGCCATATTACTAGCTGGACCTTTTCAAGCAGTATAAGGATTGGCAATAAAATATTCATCATCAGCCACATCATCAAGATGAAAGTAATTTTCAATTGCCTCATCTTTTTTTCAACAAATTGCTTTATCATAATGTTCAATTAAGACATTTGCAACAATATTTTTTACATCAGGATGGTTGATAATACTCATAATAACATCATAAGAAATTGGAAAAACTAAACGTTTAAACTCTCGTTTTAATGGGTCATGAATATGACCACCATCAAAGTTTGTTAATAAGGTGTCTAACCCTAATTCACGATAAAAGCGAATACTTGCTCGATGAGGGCGACCAGTTGTAATACATACTTTATGCCCAGCTTTAACAGCTTCTTTGATCACATCTTGTGTTTTTGGATGGATTGTTTTGCCATCATTCATCAATGTTGTACCATCTAAATCAATTAGAATTAAACGTTTTTTATTTAAATGTTGTAATTTCATGGGACTCCTTTCTAAAAAATAATTATGTTTCTAATCCCTGTATCTCTTATTATATCTAATATTTTTATATTTATATTATTTTTAAAAATTTAGCAGTATTTAATTGACTTTGCTAATTAGTATGATAATATATAATTGTAAAATTAGCAAACAAGCATATAGAGTGCTAAAAATTAAAGGAGGCAAAAGTATGGATTTAACACAACAATATGAACCAGGTAAAGATCCAAAAGTTCTTGAAAAATTTGCCAAAAATCTTAATAAAGAGGCTCTTGCTGGAAAATTAGACCCAATTATTGGACGTGAAGATGAAATTAATCGAGTAATTCGAATTTTATCACGAAGAACAAAAAATAATCCGGTCTTAATTGGTGAACCTGGTGTTGGGAAAACAGCGATTGTTGAAGGACTAGCACAGCGAATTGTTAAAGGTGATATTCCTAGTAATTTAAAAAATAAAACAATATATGAATTAGATATGGGAGCATTAATTGCTGGTGCGAAATTTCAAGGTGAATTTGAAGAACGTTTAAAAGCAGTTTTAAATAAAGTTAAAGAATCAAATGGCGATATTATTTTATTTATTGATGAGTTGCATTTAATTGTGGGAGCTGGTAAAACACAAGGTAGTATGGATGCTAGTAATTTATTAAAACCAATGTTAGCGCGTGGCGATTTGCATTGTATTGGTGCAACGACTTTAGATGAACATCGTTTATATATTGAAAAAGATGCTGCGTTAGAGCGACGCTTTCAAAAAGTAGTTGTCAGTGAATCAACCATTGATGAAAGTATTTCAATTTTACGAGGTTTAAAAGAACGATTTGAAACCTTTCATGGGGTTAAAATTCATGATAATGCTTTAGTTGCATCAGTTAACTTATCGTCTCGGTACATTACTGACCGGTTTTTGCCAGATAAAGCAATTGACTTAATTGATGAAGCTTCTGCAACAATTAAAACAGAAATTGCATCAGTTCCAACCGAATTAGATAATTTAAATCGGCGAATTGTTCAGTTAAAAATTGAAAAAGCAGCTTTGCAAAAAGAAACTGATAAGGCATCTAATGAACGGTTAGTTGATATTGAAAATGAATTGAAACCATTAAAAGCAAAACAACAAAAATTAGATATTCAATGAAATTCGGAAAAAGAAAGTATTACTAAATTAAAAAACTTAAAATCACAAGTTGAACAATTGAAAAAAGAGTTAGAGCAAGCGCAATTAAGTGGTGATTTTAATCGTGCTGGTGAAATTCAATATGCTTTATTACCAAAACTAGAAAAACAATTACATGAACAAAAAAAACAAGCTTCAGGTTCACATCTTTTGAAAGAAGATGTAACTGAGCGTGATATTGCTGCAATTGTTGGAAAGTGAACTGGTATTCCAGTTGACCGTTTAGTAGAAACAGAAAAGGCAAAATTATTAAATTTAAGTAAGATTTTACGACGTCGTGTTCGCGGTCAAAACGAAGCAATTCAAGTAGTTGCTGATGCAATTATTCGTAGTCAAAGTGGAATTAAAGACCCAAATAAACCAATTGGTAGTTTCTTATTTTTAGGACCAACAGGAGTTGGGAAAACAGAAGTTGCCTGTAGTTTAGCATATGTTCTTTTTAACTCAGAAAAACAAATGGTACGATTAGATATGTCTGAATATATGGAAAAACATTCAGTAAGTAAATTAATTGGGGCGCCACCAGGTTATGTTGGTCATGAACAGGGTGGACAATTAACCGAGGCTGTTCGTCGAAGCCCATATTCAATTGTTTTATTTGATGAAATTGAAAAAGCACATCCTGATATTTTAAATATTTTGTTGCAAATTTTAGAAGATGGTCGTTTAACTGATTCATTAGGTAAAACTGTTGATTTTAAAAATACAATTATTATTATGACTTCTAATATTGGGTCAGAATATTTATTAAATGAAAATAATGATGATGATGGTTTATTAATTCAAAAAGAATTAGCTAGAAAATTTAAACCAGAGTTTTTAAATCGAATTGATAATGTTGTGACCTTTAATGCTTTATCAAAAGATGTTATTAAAGAAATTATTGAAAAAGAATTAGCTGAATTAACACAACGAATTGAAAATAGTAAAAACATTCGTATTAGTTATTCTGAAAAAGTATTAGAAAAAATTTTAAACGAAGGATATGATCGTGAATTTGGAGCACGGCCAATTAAGCGATATATTCAACGAAATCTTGAATCGTTAATTGCTCATGCTATTATTTCAGAAGAAGTTCAAGAGGGTAAATTTTATACAATTGATGTAGTTAAGAACGAAATGGTTATTAAGAATAGCACAAAATTAAATTAGCACTTGCATTCTTTAAATGATAAATTTATAATATTAAGTGTTAGCACTATTTAGTGTTAATTGCCAAATATTTATAAGAATTGTAGAATGGAGGTGTTGCTGGTGTTAACCCAACGACAAGAAAACATTTTAAAAGTAATTGTAGAAGAATACACAAAAACAGCACAGCCTGTTGGAAGTAAAGCTATTATAGCTTCGTCCTTAATAGATTCTTCTTCTGCAACAATTCGTAATGAATGTGCAATTTTAGAAAAAGAAGGTTTTTTAGAAAAAGAACATGCTTCATCGGGAAGAATTCCATCAACAAAAGGTTATCGTTATTATGTTGATAACTTGATGGTTGAGAAAAATATTGATGATATTAAAAACCGGATTGAAGCCTTATTTGTTAATCGAAATATGTCAATTAATGATATTCTTGATCAAACAGGCCAAATTTTAAGTGAAATGACAAATTTAACAACAGTTGTTGTTGGTCCAAACTTTCAAGAAGAATTATTAAAAAAAATTGAATTATTGCCAATTTCTGAAACACAAGCAGTTGTTGTCTTTGTTTTAACAAATGGGCATGTTGAGAATAAAATGTTTACAATTGATAAAAATAGTTCAATGAACGATTTAAAAATTTCTGTTGAACTATTTAATACACGGTTAGAAAATACTAAAATAACTGATATTCCAACAAAATTTGAGGTAATTCGTCCAATTTTAGAACAACAAGTAAAACATTATGAATATATTTTAAAACAATTTGTTAACGCTTTAACAAGTATTGTTAAACCAAGTTATTCAACTCATGGGATTCAATATATGCTCCAAAATCCGGAATATAATAACTCAGAACGAATTAAACAAGTTATTCGCTTAATTGAAACAATTTCACCGTTTGATTATTTTAAAAAACAACAGAATAACCCAAGCGAAAATCTTGTTTCAATTCAAATTGGGAATGAAACAGGGTTTAACAATGATGATATGGCTTTGTTGACAACAACTTATAAGGTTGATGATATGCAAGAAGGAGGAATTGCTTTAGTAGGGCCAAAGCGGTTAGAATATGATAAGCTTTATGAAGTTCTTGAATGATTAGCTTATCGGATTAAAGAAGCATATCAAAAAGAAGAAAGAGAGGGTGAGATTAATGAGTAATGAAAAAAATGATAAATCTTCGCCAAACCAATTAAAAGAAAAAATTCAACAATTACGGAAAGAATTAGCAAATAATCAACCTGCTGATTCACCGTCAGAATCAGGGAAAACAGCAACAGCACCGACAGCTGAAGCAAATAATTTGGCAATTATTGAAGATTTAGAACATGAAATTGATTTATTATTAAAAGACAATTTACGCTTGCGAGAAGAAAAATTATTAGCTTTAGCTGATGGTGAAAATTTAAAGAAAAGAATTCATGAAGAAGTTGCTGATATTAAACGTTATCGTGCAGCAGGGATGGCAGAAAAATTATTGCCAACATTAGATAACTTTGAACGTGCTTTGCAAGTTACTAATGTAACACCAGAAGTGAAAAATTTTTTAACAGGGTTTGAAATGAATTATCGTATGTTTAAAACGGTTTTTGAAGAAGAAGGTATTACCGCAATGGAGACAAAAGTAGGAGAACACTTTAATTTTAATTTCCATTCGGCAATTGAAATTATTGAAACAACTGATGTTTCATCAGGATGTATTGTTAAAATTTTACAAAAAGGATATATGATTCATGATCGTGTCTTACGTCATGCATCAGTGCAAGTTGCAAAATAATTAATTTAAAAGAGGAAGGTATGATAATATGGCAAAAATTATTGGTATTGATTTAGGAACAACAAATTCATGTGTTGCTGTGATGGAAGGAAAAGATTTTAAAGTTTTAGAAAATCCCGAAGGGCAAAGAACAACACCATCAGTTGTTTCATTTAAAAATGAAGAAATTATTGTGGGAGATGCGGCAAAACGGCAAGTAGTAACAAACCCAAATACAATTAGTTCAATTAAACGTAAAATGGGGACATCAGAAAAAGTTCATGTTAATAATAAAGATTATAGTCCTGAACAAATTTCTGCTGAAATTTTACGTTATTTAAAAAACTATGCTGAGAAAAAAATAGGACAAAAAGTTTCAAAAGCAGTTATTACTGTTCCAGCTTATTTTAATGACGCACAACGACAAGCAACAAAAGATGCTGGAAAAATTGCTGGATTAGAAGTTGAAAGAATTATTAATGAACCAACTGCGGCAGCATTAGCTTATGGAATTGATAAAGTTAATAAAGAGCAAAAAGTTTTAGTATTTGACTTAGGGGGAGGAACTTTTGATGTTTCAATCTTAGATTTAGCAGATGGAACATTTGAGGTTTTAGCAACTGCTGGGGATAATCATTTAGGAGGAGATGACTTTGATGAAGTTATTATTCAATGAATGGTTGATGAATTTAAAAAAGATAATGGTATTGATTTAAAAACAGATAAAATGGCAATGCAACGATTGAAAGAAGAAGCAGAAAAAGCGAAAAAAAATCTTTCTTCACAATTACAAACTGAAATTGCAGCACCATTTATTACTGCGCGTGATGGAAATCCATTACATTTAAACCTAACATTAACAAGAGCAAAATTTGATGAAATGACAAAAAGCCTTGTTCAATGAACAATTGAACCAGTTCGTAAAGCATTAGCTGATGCAAAATTAAAACCTAGTGATTTAGACCAAGTTTTACTAGTGGGAGGAAGTACGAGAATTCCAGCGGTACAAGAAGTTATTAAACATGAATTAGGAAAAGAACCAAACCGCACAATTAATCCTGATGAAGTTGTTGCAATTGGTGCAGCAATTCAAGGGGGAGTTTTAGCTGGTGATGTAAAAGATGTCTTATTATTAGATGTTACACCATTATCATTAGGTATTGAAACATTAGGAGGAGTCTCAACTGTTTTAATTCCTCGTAATGCCACAATTCCAACATCAAAATCACAAGTGTTTTCAACCGCTGCTGATAATCAACCAGCTGTTGATATTCATGTTTTACAAGGGGAACGTAAAATGGCAGCAGATAATAAATCATTAGGACGATTCCAATTGTCTGGGATTGAACCAGCACCAAAAGGAATTCCCCAAATTGAAGTTAAGTTTTCAATTGATGCAAACGGAATTGTATCAGTTACTGCAAAAGATTTAAAAACAAGTAAAGAACAATCAGTTACCATTACTAATGGTGGTGGTTTAACAGAAGAAGAAATTCAACGAATGATTAATGAAGCAGAACAAAATAAAGATAAAGATGAGCAAAAATTAAAAAACATTGAATTGCGTAATAAGGCAGAGTCATATCTTTCAACAATTACACAAGCTTTAGAAGGAAAAAAGGATAAAATGGATCCTGAACAGTTAAAAGCTTCTGAAGAAATGGCCAAAGAAATTAAAGAATTGTTAGAAAAAGAAGATTATGCTGGTTTAGAAGCAAAAACAGCAGCATTAGAACAAGCAATGGCTGAAGCTTCAAAATTTATAAATGACCAACAAGGTGATCAATCTGAACCAGAAGTTACGAATGATGATGACAAAAAAGATAAATAAGACAATAATGATGACTAAAATTCTTTTAGTTATCTTTTCTTTAAAAGAGAAAGTAGGAAGATGGTAATGGGAAAACGAGACTATTATGAAGTATTGGGCGTTAATCGTAATGCCACTGATGATGAAATTAAACGTGCTTTTCGACAATTAGCAAAAAAATATCATCCTGATGTTTCAAAAGAGAAAGATGCCGAAGCAAAGTTTAAGGAAATTAATGAAGCTTATGAAGTTTTATCTGATCCAAATAAACGTCGCAATTATGATCAGTTTGGTCATGCTGGAACTGACCCCAATGGTTTTGGTGGTTTTGGTGGCTTTAGTCATGGTTTTAGTAGTACGGGAGATTTTGAAGATATTTTCTCTGGTGGTTTTGGTAGTTTTGGTGATATTTTTGAAAACTTTTTTGGTGGTGGTAAAAAACGCCGTGGTTTTAGTAATCAACCAATTAGAGGGGAAAATATTGCTGCACGTGTTACGTTAACGTTAAAAGAACAAATGTTTGGGAAAAAAATAAACCTAGATTTAAATATTGATAAAAAATGTGAAATGTGTGATGGAACTGGAGCAAAAGGCCCTAAAAAAGACATTCATACTTGTACAACTTGTGATGGTTATGGTTATGTTAACCTTGAACAGCGTAGTATTTTTGGTGTGATTCAATCACAACAACCTTGTCATGATTGTAAAGGGCGCGGAAAAGTAATTACTAATAAATGTTCAAAATGTAAAGGTCAAGGGAATTATCGTGGAAAAAAAACAGTAGAAATTGAGTTACCGAAATCAATTTATGAAAATCAACGGTTGCGAATTCGTGAAAAAGGAAACTACGGTCTAAATAATGGTCCACGGGGAGATATTTTTTTAGAAATTTCAGTAAAACCAAATAAATATTTTAAGCGGGTTAATGATAACCTTGATTTAAATTTACCAGTATCTTATTTAGATGCTTTACTAGGAGCTGAAATTAAAGTTCCAACTTTTGATGGGGATGTTCATTTGAAATTACCACCAAATACAAAAACAAATAGTATTTTTAATATTCCAAATCATGGGTTTTTCAAATCACCAACATCGACAAAACGAGGAGATTTAATTGTTAATGTGATTGTAGCAATTCCAACAAAATTATCGCCAGAAGAAAAAACAATTTTACAAAAGTTAAGAAATAATAGTTCGTTTAAAATTACTGATAATTTCTATGAGGATTTATAATTATTAAAAAAAGTTTTAATTATGATATTAATATCATGCTTAAAACTTTTTATTTTTTTGTTTCTTGTTCTTTTCAACGGTAATAACCATAAATCCCAGTTCTTAAAACATAAGCATTATGATATCCTAATTGTCGTAGTTCTAATGCTGCTTCACTACTGCGATTACCACCATTGTATAATGTAATAATTAATTGGTTTTTGTCTGATAAGTAACGCGATGGATCTTGGAGCAAATCAAAAATATAAACATTGATTGAATTTGGAATTTGTCGTAACGCTTTAAATTCAATCTCAGTGCGGACATCTAATAATAAAGCTTGTTCTTTTTGTGTTTCAAAGATTTCATTATCCATATAGACTGCTTTTTGGTTCATTATGTACTCCTTTTTTTTGTATATTTATATCATATCGTAAATATAAAATAATGTGTGATAAAATTAAGAAGATTAAGTATCATAGAGAGGAATTAAGAGTTTTGATGGCAAAACAAGTATTTAAAAAAATAATAAATAATCAGGAACTAATTGTTAAGCATGGCCAATTAGCAAAACAAGCAAGTGGCTCAATTTTAGTACGTTTTGGTGATACTGTTGTTTTAGTAACCACAACAGTTAATAACAAACTTAGTGAAAGTGATTTTTTTCCTTTAACAGTTGTTTTTCAAGAAAAATTATATTCAGTCGGAAAAATTCCGGGTGGATTTTTAAAACGAGAAGGGAAGCCATCTGAATATGGTACTTTATCAGCACGAGTAATTGACCGTGCTTTACGGCCATTATTTTCAGAAAATTTTCGTAATGAAGTTCAAATTGTTATTAATGTTCTTGCTGTTGATAATGATCATGATGTGCGGGTGGTTAGTTTATTTGCGGCATCATTAGCACTTAGTATTTCTAAAATTCCATTTGCTGGTCCAGTAGCGGGAGCATTGGTAACTGTTGATCAAAATAATAATATTATTATTAATCCAACATTAGAACAAATTAATAATGGCAAAATGGAATTAATTGTTGCTGGAACAGCGGAGGCAATTAATATGGTTGAAGCGGGGGCAAAAGAAGTTTCTGAAAGTTTAATGTTGCAAGCAATTTTAGCGGGACATGATGTTATTCGACAATTAATTACTTTTCAGCATGAAATTATTGCAAAAGTTGGGGTACCAAAAATGGAAGTTGAGTTGTTTCAAATTCGCCCTGAAATTATTACTTATGTTAATAACAATTATGCAAAAGAGTTAATTACAGCTGCTCGAATTAAAGAAAAAACAAAACGTTATGAAACAATTGAACATTTAGTTGAACAAGCAATTAATAATTATTCTATTCCAGTTCCACTTTCAGAAAAAGAACAGAAAAAATTGACTCTAGAATTAAAAACAGCTTTACATAATATTATTCGTCAAGAAGTGCGTCGCCAAATTTTAATTGATAAAACACGCTTAGATGGCCGAAAATTAGATCAAATTCGCCCATTAAGTAGTGAAATTGATATATTACCAGTTGTTCATGGTAGTGCTTTGTTTACTAGGGGTGAAACACAAGTTTTATCAGTTGTAACATTAGGTGCATTAGGTGAAAATCAAATTATTGATGGAATTACCGATGAAGAAGGTAAACGTTTTATGCATCATTATAACTTTCCACCATTTTCAGTTGGTGAAACTGGGCGGATGGGTCCTCCTTCACGACGAGAAATTGGTCATGGCGCATTAGGAGAAAAAGCATTATTACAAATTATTCCTAGCGGAAAAGTGTTTCCATATACAATTCGAATTGTTTCCGAAGTTTTAGAATCAAATGGTAGTACTTCCCAAGCATCAATTTGTGCTGCTACATTAGCTCTAATGGCGGCTGGAGTGCCAATTACAGCTCCAGTAGTTGGGATTGCCATGGGTTTAATCAAAGAAAAAAATAACTATACTATTTTAACTGATATTCAAGGGATGGAAGATCATCTTGGTGATATGGACTTTAAAGTAGCCGGAACTGCAAAGGGAATTTGTGCCTTACAAATGGACATTAAAATTGCAGAAATTAATAAGGCAATTCTCCAAGAAGCTTTAGAAGCGGCAAAAGAAGCACGGTTAACAATTTTAGATAATGTTTTAGCAACTATTTCTGAACCACGAGCACATTTAGCACCAACAGCACCAAAAATGAAAACATTTATGATTCCTGTTGATAAAATTCGGGAAGTTATTGGTCCGGGTGGTAAAATGATTACAGCTATTATTGAAAAATCAGATGATGTTAAAATCGATATTGAGGATGATGGCCAAGTGACAATTTACCATAGAGAAAGCACAGCGATTGAAAAAGCATATCAGTTAATTAAAGCAATTGCAATGCCAGTTATTGTTGGTGAAGAAATAATTGGACCAGTTGTTAAAATTGAAAAATTTGGTGTTTTTGTTAATTTAAAAGAAAATCTTGATGGTTTAATTCATATTTCTAAATTAGCTAAACAACATGTTGAAAAAGCAGAAGATATTGTTCAATTAAACGATATTGTTAAAGTTAAAGTAATAGAAATTGATGGGAAAGGGAAAATTAAGTTACAATTAATTGAAATATTACCTAAAAAGTAACTTAATTTTTTAATGTTGGTTCTTAAATAAATAACTAAAATATTTGTTATAATTAAATAAGGAGTTAGGTGATTTAATTATGAGTAAAATTGCAATTGATATGATGGGAACTGATTTAGGCATTAAACCAATTATTGACGCTTTGAAAGTTTTTATGAAGAAATATGACGATGTTACTTTTATTTTAATTGGAGCTGAGAAGGAACTGAAGGCTGCCACCGCAGCAGCAAAGTTAGATAATACAAAATATGAAATTTTTGCTACAACAGAAGTAATTGCAATGACAGAAGGTATGATGGAAGTTCGTCGTAAACCAAATAGTTCAATGGTTCGTGGAACTGAATTATTGCGTGAACAAAAAGTAGATGCTTTGGTATCTGGTGGTTCAACTGCAGCTTTTTTAGCAGCGTGTCATTTTATTGTGGGAGAAATTTCCGGAGTTTCACGGCCAGCTTTTATGCCTTTTATTCCAACAGTTAACAAGAGAA
This sequence comes from Spiroplasma endosymbiont of Seladonia tumulorum, assembly GCF_964020235.1. Classification (NCBI taxonomy): domain Bacteria; kingdom Bacillati; phylum Mycoplasmatota; class Mollicutes; order Entomoplasmatales; family Spiroplasmataceae; genus Spiroplasma; species Spiroplasma endosymbiont of Seladonia tumulorum. The sequence goes on from NZ_OZ026545.1 coordinate 1,358,492, forward strand.
AGCCTGTTTTAATGCTAGATGTTGGTGCTAATTTAGAAAATGATGCCCAAGATCTTGTTAATTTTGCAATTATGGCTAGTGTTTATGCGCAAGAAATTATACACAATCCAAAACCAAGTGTGGCAATCTTAAATATTGGTGAAGAAGCATCAAAAGGAAAAGATTATCATAAAGAAGCTTATAAATTATTAGCAAATAATAAAAATATTTTTTTTAAAGGAAATATTGAGCCACGTGATATTACTAGTGATGTTGTTGATATTATTGTAACAGATGGTTTTACTGGTAATATTGCTCTAAAAACATTGGAAGGAATGGCTAAAAATTTAATGGGTGTTATTAAACACGAATTAACAAAGAATTTTTATCGAAAATTAAAAGCTTTTTCGTTACGAAAAGCTTTTCGGGGAGTTCGTGAAACCTTTGATTATCGAAATAATGCAGCAGCATTAGTCTTAGGATTAAGAGCAATTGCTGTTAAAACGCATGGTAGTAGTGATGAAAAATCATGAATTAGTACATTAGAATTAACTCGTACCGCAGTTGTCAATGATTTTGTGCAAAAAATGACAGTTAAATTGTTAAAGGGGGATTAATTATACGATGCAGTTTATAAACAAACAGCCAGAACAACTTTTTTTCGAGTTAAAAGTTTTTTTAAAACAGCATCATGTTTTTATTAAAGAACCACAATATTATTTAGAAGCCTTAACTCATAATTCTTATGCAAATGAAAATAATTTAAGTTATACTTATCAACGAATGGAATTTTTGGGTGATGCAATTTTAGCAAAAGAAATTTCCTTATACTTATTTTTAAGTTTTCCTGATAAAAATGAAGGTGAAATTACTAATTTACGTAGTAAAATTGTTCGGGAAGGAACATTAGCAGAATTAGTTCGTCGAATGAATTGAGCACCTTTCTTATTATTAGGAAAAGGAGAAATTAAAACAAAAGGATATGAAAAAAATCGTATTTTAGCTGATATTTATGAGTCAATGATTGCTGCATTATATCTTGATTTGGGTGAAGAAGTTGTTCGTAATTTTATTAATGACACCCTTATTCAAATGGTTTCTAATCCTGGTTTTTTTGATCAAATTCGAGATTACAAAACTGAATTACAAGAATTTTTACAAGCTGGTGATGCGCGAACATTAGAATATAAATTAATTAAAGAATCACCACCATTAGAAGGAAATCGAGTTTTATATACTGTGGTTGCAGAAATTGGGGGAATTCGTTATGGCGAAGGATGCGGTTACACTCATAAAGAAGCTGAGCAATTAGCTGCTCGTGATGCGCTACAAAAATTAGCAACAAAATCAAAATATCATTTCGAAAATAAATAACAATGTAATATGACTAAACTAATTTAAGTATATGGAGATGAAAAGTAATGATGATAAGACATTTGTTTAAGAATTTTTGATTAAGTTTTACTAGAAATAGTTTACAAGTTTTAGGCCTATTTTTAATGTTAGGAATTATTATTACCTTGTTTGGGGGAATGATTATGTCAAGCAGTTTAAGTACGGTTCAATTAGAATTAATTGGTAATGACTTGTATGATACTAATATTTCATTTCAATTTAATCATAATTTAAAAATTGTTTCAAACCATCAAAATTTATCATATGGTTTAAACAATATTAATTATATTAACGAAGATGGAGATTTAGACAATAATAAAGTAGAAAGTCCTTATTTTCAGTTAAAACCAAATGGCAAAGATACTTATCAAATTGTATTGGATTCAGAAAGTAACCAGTCAGGAAAATGGCTTGCTTCAAATAGTTCAAATTCATATTTTATGGAACAGTTAAAGAAAAACGGTGAAGTAATATTAAACTTTAATACTAATATTGTTCCTGATAGTGTTTATTTTTTTAGTAATGCTGATTATCATGAATTGGTTAGTTATTTACAAAATCCAGCAAACTTGATTCCATTCGTAAGTTCACCAGATAATCCTAGATTAGTCACAGATACATTAATTTTTACTAATGCTTATAAGGATTTTAGTACAAATCAGAAACGAATTTATAACTTACAAACTCGTCTTTTAAATTCTGTTATTATTGGTTCAGTTGCTGATCGTGCTCTAATGAGTGAAACAATGCGACTTTACGATATTTTTAAAGCAGAAAACTTTTATATTCAAAGTGTGCAACCATATTATTGGACAACACCAATTATGGTAAAAGGAAATTATCAAGATTTTTTAAATTATCAGGTAAGCGATGATTATCCTTCAATTATTATTAATAATTCTTATGCTTCACATAATAAAATCAAGATTAATGATCTTTTTAATATTTATGGTTACCAATATCGTGTGATTGGTTTTGCCACAAATGCTTATGTTAATAGTGCAGCAAATGAGTCAACTTTTATTTATAACCCATATTTATGACTTCGTGGTCCTGAATATACAAATTTATTAACAAAAATCACTAATGATGCACCACAGCTTATTAACAGCATAATTAGTATTCACGCTGCTTTTGCATCAACAGAACTAAATCCTGGTTTTTTGCATGCTCAAAATAGTTGAAGTGATATTGCAAATGTTTATGATAATGCTACTTTTTCACGTTCTGCAGTTGCTTATACACCATTACATCATATGAAAGAACTTATTAAAAATAAAGAAGATATTATTTGGTCAATTTTAATTGCAATTTCATTATTATTAATAATTTCATCTTTCATTATGATTAGTATGATTGTTAATAAACTATTATTAAACCGGGGAATTATTGGTAATTTAAAAGCACAAGGATACGGAACGGGAACAATTGCGTTTTTACTTCTTTCTTGTTTTTTATTATTAATGTTTATTATTTCTTCATTATCATTAATAACAAGTTGAATCTTCTCTTTTATCTTAAATATTACTTATCAAGGTTTTTTAGAATTTACTACTTATATTTCAGTTCCCCCTTGGTGATTAATAGTTGGAACATATTTGTTACCTAGTTTTGTTGTTTGTTTCTATGCTTTTTTATTCATTATTATTGAAGTGTCACGACCAACATTAGTTTTACTAAAACCAAAAGTAGTTAAAACACGAATTCCAAAAGGTCATCATTTATTACATTTAAATTTTAAATATAAAATTAGTCTTAAATTTGCGTTAGATGCTAAGTGAAAATTATTATTAACACTTGTTGTAACAACGTTAACCGGAGCAATGTTGTTTACAGGATTAACAACAATTATTAATTTTAGTCAAATTAATCTTAATTTAAAAACAAATGCAAATTGGAAGTATGTTTATCGTTATGATAATAATTATAATTATGGTGCTAGTGAAACACCACCATATGATTATTTAGTTTATGAAAATCCCGAGACAGTTAAAGAACCGGATGTTTCTGGATATTATTTATTACAACCCGAAATACGACAATTTACAGAAGAATTAGTATTAAAAAAATATAATATTTTTGGTTTTGGTGATCCAGTATGTGGGCCATTTGTTGGTGACAGTAATATTATTAAGTCGTTTAAATACAAATGATTTAAAGCAAGATCTTATGAATGATATGTTGAAAATTGTAAAGATACCCAGTATTATGAACAAATTACCAAATTTATTAAGGGAACAGTTTATGAATATTTTATTAATCAACTAAGTAAGGAAGATGGAATTATTACGATAGGTTATCAACCAATTATTTATGGTCCATATCAATCAGAAATTTTTGCAAATACCGAAAATTTATATGCACGAGAAGCAATAAACTATAGTTTATTAGAACAGTTTTTAAACGAATATCAAATTGCTAACACAAATTCAAAAATTAATTTATCAATTCCAACCTTTTATTGGAATTTTATTAGTCATAGAAATTTAAAAAGTCTATATGGTAGTACTATTGAATTTTATGATTATAAAAATAATACAACGTTATTTTACCCAAATGTTGAGAAAAAAACAGATATTAATTGATTCTTTAATAAAATTAAGAGTTTTGATCAACCTGATGATGATAGCTTATTACGAGCAGCACAAACTAATCATTTTAGTCCAGTTGTTAATTATGCGATTTTGCAAGTTAATGAAATGAAAAAATTAATTCAAAGTAAAAAATGATTTCATGGTAAAAATCCTAATTAAGATCCAAAAAATTATCGGATTCAATTATACCCAATTATTATTAATCATGCTTATCGTTATTTAAATAATATTAATATTGGTGACATTTTATTAGATAATTTTAATGATCGAAGTGCGATATTTTATATTGTTGTTAATCAATTTGATAATGGAATGAAAAATATGTTTTTAATTAATAAGTATAATAATCAACGCTTAACGCCAAAACGTTTAGCAAACCTATATTCTGCATTACGCGATAATGAAACATATCATTATATTGGTGTTTATGATAAAAATAATAATTATGATGCTTCATTTGAAACAGAGTATGAATCAGCACCAATTTATAATGGAACACAAAATTTAAAAATTTTATTGCAACAAACAGTTAATTTACAAATTATTTTATTCTTAATTTATTTATTAATTTTAGTTGCTTCAATTGTGGCATGTATTTTCCAAATTTTTATTATTACAAATATCATTTTAAAAGATAATTTAAAAGTTTTGAATAGTTTTAAAGCACTAGGGTATTCTAATTTATTAATTTTTAATCGGATGTTTTTGATTTATTTACCAATTATTTTAATTAACTGAGTAATTTCAATTCCCATTGGGATAACCATTATTGGCTTAATTCGCTATCAAATTATTTTTAATATGTTATCATATGTGTCAGGAACTGTTAATATTGGTGATTATTTGATTAGTTTTTTAGTATTACTTGTAATGTTTATTATTGCTTTTGTTTTAAATAAAAAATTTATAGACCATCGTTATCCAATTTTAAAAACAATGAATTGAAATTAATGAGGAGATTATTTATATTTTGTTATTAATGTTTAAAAGGAGAGTTAAATGGATACATATTTATTAAAACAATTGCAGATTTTAGCAACCGATGAAAAAAATTTAACAAATCAAACAATTGCTCGTTATATTTTAGATAATATTACAACAATTAGTAAGTTAACTACGAATGAATTAGCTAATCATTGTTTTACTTCAACAGCGGGTATTATTCGATTCTGCCAAAAATTGGGATTAGAGGGAATTAATGAATTAAAATTTAAATTAAAATACTTAACAGAAAATGTTACATTAAATTCGCAACAATTTAGTGCAAATAAACAATTAGTACAAAATGAGACATCTTTTTTTGATGAATATTTGAAAATTAAGATTGAATCTGCACAAGATTTACATGCTAATTTTTTTGAAACTGATTTATCAGTTTTAATTGAAAAAATTATTACCGCAAAAACAGTTTTTATTTTTACTTTTAATTTAGCATATAATGTTTCCCGAAATTTTGTTCAGAGATTACGGTGAATTAATAAAAATGTTATTCATCAAAATGATTTAAATTCAATTGAATCATATTTGCCAATGATTAATGAAAATGATATGGTTCTTTATATAACATTAAGTGGACAATCAACTTTCATTGCAACAATTGCAAAACAAGTTAAACCGATTGTGTATTCATTTGGTATTATTGGGAAGAAAACTGAGTTAATTACTAGTTTAAGTGATTATTTTGTTATTAATTCTCGGGAAAATGATATTTGAGATGTTTTTTCAATTCGTTCACAAACTGTTATGCAGTTTTTAGATTATTTATATGCAAAAATTATTCGGAAAAATATTTAATAAAATTAATTACATTTTTTAGAACTATATTTCAAAATATAGTTTTTTTCTTGTTAAAAATATTGTTTTTGCTTTAATAAAAGGAAGAACAAAAACAGTTTAATATTTTAATTTTAGGAGGTCAATATGAGTAATAAAAACAAAAATAATCTTTTTTTATTAGAACAAATTATTTTAAATTCATCTGCAAAAACTCAAGATGAAGCATTTCATGAATTAGCAGCAGTAGCGTATCAAGCGGGTTGCATTGATAATTCCGAAAAATTAGTAAAAGCATTATGAGCGCGCGAACATGAAACATCAACTGGTTTAGAAGATGGTTTTGCAATTCCACATGCTCGAATTAAAGACATTAAAAAGCCAGCTGTTATTTTTGTTCGCTATCAAACTGGATTAGTATGGTCAACTTTTGATAATACAAAGGTTCAAGTTGCCATTGCACTAATTATTCCGACTAATAAAAAAAATGACATTCACTTAGAAGTTTTAAGTAATGTTGCTAAAAAATTATTAAATTCAAATCTACGTCAAGTTTTAAAAACATCAACTAATAAAATTGAAATCTTGGAATTATTACAGGCAGTTGATAATGAAAAGATAGTTAACAATGAAAGCTATCAAGGTTATGTTTTAGGAATTACAGCTTGTCCAGCTGGAGTAGCGCACACTTATATGGCTGCCAAAAAAATTGAAGATGAAGCGAAAAAATTAGGATATGCTGTAAAAGTTGAAAAACAAGGTGCTAATGGATATGAAGATAAATTAACACCAGAGGATATTTCAAATGCTAATGTTTTAATTATTGCTGCTGATATTGCAGTTGGTGAACAAGAACGATTTGTTGATATTCCTATTTTAAAAGTAGCAGTTACTGAACCATTACATGATATTGAAACGGTTTTTCAAAAAGCCACACAAATTATGCGACCGTTACCTAACCAACAGATTCCAACTAAAGAATTTAAAAAAGATAAAAAAGAAAAAGGATGATTTAAATTACATTTTAAAGCTGGCGCTGTTAGTTTAAAAAATGCTGTTTTAACAGGGATTTCCTATGCAGTGCCTGTCATTGTTGCTGGAACAGCAATTCAAGCTTTAATTACAATTATTACTCAAATTGCGGGTGTTGATTATATTAAGGAACATGCTAATTGATTAAATAATTTAAGTGATGTTGCTGGTAAAAGTTTAAGTATTTTATTAGCTCCAGTGTTAGCAGCCTATATTGCATATGCTATGGCAGATAAGCCAGGTTTAACACCAGGTTTTTTAGGAGGATTAGCTTGTGTTTATGTAACAAAAACCGCCAATGATGGCACTGTAATTGTTGATGGACTAGGTTTTTTAGGTGGTTTAATTATTGGCATTGTTGTCGGTTATATGATGAAAGGATTTAAAAAGTATCTTGTTAATAAAAAAATGCAAGGTGTCTTAACTTGATTTGTTTATCCTGTTTTAGGATCGTTAATTAGTATTTGTTTAATTCTCTTTGTGATTGGTCAACCAATTGCCTTATTAATTAATGTTATTTTTAGTGGATTGACAACTTTACAAACTTCAAATTTAGCAGCAATATTGGGAATTATTATTGGAATGATGTGTGTTTTTGATTTGGGAGGTCCTTTTAATAAAGTGGCATGAACTTTCTCATTTGCATCATTTTCACAAGCTTTTACAAGTGGACAATTGACTAATCCAACCTTGTTAGTTCCATATGCATGCTTTTGAGCTGCTGGAATTGGAACTGGATGAACGACTACTTTAGTAACTTTTATTGGTCGTCGGTTTTCAAATCAATATGAAAAAGAAGCTGGAAAAATGTCATGAATCTTATCTTCGTTAGGAATTACTGAAGGAGCAATACCATTTGCTTTATCAGACCCATTCCGTGTGATTCCTTCTTTTATGATAGGAAGTGCTGTATCTGGGGGTTTATGCGCAGCTTTTAATTTAGGTTCAACCATTACGGGAGGTGGTTTTATTACAATGGCAGGAATCCAATCAACAACAGGAACTGTTGCAATTGGTGTTGCCATTCTACTGTGATTAATTTTTGCAATTATTGGTTGTGCAATTTCAACAACATTATTATTGGGATTAAAATATATTAAAGCAAAACCAGCTTTAGAGCAAAAAGTGCATACTTGGACAATTAATATTATGTCATTGGGAATTGCTCCAAGTATTAAAAAACAACAATTAAAAAAATATAATAAATTATCATCAAGTGAACAAGAAAAATATTTAAATCAAAAACAGAAAAAAAAACAAAGATTAAGGTAGAAAGGTAAAGATAAATTTGCGATGAAATATAATTTTGATATTATCATTGATCGAACAAAAAATTCCGAACGAAAATGAGATCAAACATATATTGCAGATAATTATCATTTAACTGGTGATAATATCATTAATTCATCAATTGCTGATTTAGATTTTCTTACACCACAGCCAATTACCAATGCTATTTTAAATCGTGCAGAAAAAGGAGTATATAGTTATACTTATGTTAGTAATGATTTTTATGAAGCGGTAAGTATTTGATATTATTATCAACATCAACTTACAATTCCAAAAGATAAAATCAAACTTGTACATGGGACAGTTAATGCTCTTCATCAACTAATTCAATGTTTAACTGATGTTAATGATTATGTTTTAATTCAAACGCCAGTTTATGGCCCCTTTGGGCGGGCAGTTTTAAATAATAACCGTCAATTATTAACAAATCAATTAAGATGAGAGGATAATCGTTATCAAATAGATTTTGTTAATTTTGCAAACATTATAAAAAAATATCAACCAAAAATATTTATTTTATGTAATCCGCATAATCCTGGTGGGCGTGTTTGAACAAGAGCAGAATTACAAAAAATAATTGCAATTTGTCAACAATATCATGTTTTAATAATATCAGATGAAGTACACGGCGATTTAGCATTACCAAATGTTAAATTTAATTCGTTGCTATCATTTTCAATTCAAAATAATGAGGTTATTGTTTGTAATTCTCCAAACAAGGCTTTTAATCTTGGCGGATTAAAATCATCATATTTAATTACATTTAACGACAAATTACGAAAGAAAATTGATGAACAATATGAATCTGCTTCGATTACATCACCAAATGTTTTTACAATTCCAGCTTATTTTGCTGCATATACTAATCCAGAAGTATTAACTTGAAAAACAACTATGTTAAAATATATTATTAAAAATTATATTTTTGTAAAAACAACCTTAGAACAAATTCGGGGGTTAAAAATAATGCAGTTAGAAGCCTCATATTTGGTTTGGATTAATTATAAAGGGACTAAAATGTCACCGCAGGAAGTTAACAAATTATTATTAAAATATAAATTAATTGTTAGTAAAAATGATGATTTTGTTGAAGCACCAATAACTTGCTTTCGAATTAATATTGGGACTTCATTTGCGATGGTAACAAATATCATCAATATTTTAACAATGATTTTTAAAAAGTCAGAAAGGAATGATTAATTATGAGTAAAAAAATTATTTCAACACATTTGGCGCCAAAAGCAATTGGGCCATATTCACAAGCAGTTAAAATAGGGAACTTCTTATATGTTTCTGGTCAATTGCCATTAGATTCAACAACAATGATGATTGAAGGAACAACAATTACAGAACAAACAAAATGTGCTTTAGAAAATTTAAAAGCAATTGTACAATCAGCAGGTTACAGTTTAACAGATGTTGTTAAAGTTAATATTTTCTTAAAAGATATTAATGATTTCCCAACAATGAATGAAGTTTATCAAAAATATTTTACAGAAAATTTTCCAGCTCGTTCTGCTGTTGCAGTTGCAAATTTACCTAAAAATGCTTTAGTTGAAATTGAAGCAATTGGATGTTTAAGAGAAGAAAATTAAAAAACTATGTTTTAAAAAAGAGAAAATTGAATTTTCTCTTTTTTATTTTTAAAATGTATTCATTAATGAAGTTATAATCTAATGACAAATTATTATTTAAATTTTCTTCTTATTTTGCAAATAATTTGATAAAAATAAATTCTAACTTTTTTTGTTTAACTTTTTTATATAATGGCATCGTGTACGATGAAGCGGCAAAAAACAACTCTTGTTAAGGTTGTTTTTTATTTGAAATAAAACAACTCCTAAAAGGAGGCAATGATAATTAAACAACAAAAAATATGTGATGTTAATGATTGTTAAAAAAAGTATCATTCATTACCGAAGAATTTTTATCAAATAAAGTTTTATGAACTTGTGAAAAACATAAAGATTTATTGAATAAAGTAAAAGATAAAACACAAAAGCGGTTTTATAAACGCTTAGAAAATTCAAAAATTATCTTTGATTGAGAAACTGGTTCTTTAAAACTTAAATTTTATAAAACAACTTAATGCAGTGTGGGACGGTTATTTTAAATAACTAAGTGTTTCCATAAGAACATGAGTATCAACTCATTCCCACCGCCGGCCGAGGCAAGTACTGAAATAGTGTATGAGGAAATATGTAAATCGGCGCTGGTTTTATAACTAAGCGATAGTCGTGATAAGTGCGAGGTCAACATCGAACGACAATAAAATAAAGAGATGATCACTTTATAAATAAATTTGCGATTAGTATTAGGCTCTTCAAGGTGCAAGTAAATTTATTTTAAAAACTGAACGCTTTGACCTTAAATGGTGCGGATGAAGAGAGAGAAAACTCTCTGGCGTAAAAAACAAAAAACAACTGTGGATTATTAAATGATCGATATTTTAGATTTAGCTTCCGATGGATGAAAAATATTACAAATTGACCAAAAAATAAAAGGAATAATTTAGGAGGTAAATATGAAAAAGTTAAATAAAATTTGTCTTAAACAAAAATATTGAGGTTATTGCTTTAAATGCGATCAAAAAAATAAATTACAAGAATTAATGCTTAAAAGTTATTCAGTATCATTTGAAGATATGACTGATGAACATTGTGCATTAGGTAGAAAGAATTAAGATTAAAAAATCTATGAAATGTCAAAGAATTAATTGTATTGATAATGGTTTTTGAGGAAATAGTTATTTAGAAAAAAATAACTTAAATAATCAATTTGAATACAATATAAATTACAAAAAATCAATAATCTTATGTCAAAAACATTGATTACAAATTTATAATTTAGAAAATTTAATTGTAAATAAAAAGAACTTAGGATAAATAATTATGGAAAAAAGATATTTATTAGTAGCAAAAAATAGTTTTGGAATAAACACTACATATTTTTACACAATTAAAGAAACAAAAGCATATTCTAAAAATTTAAAGTATAGTAAAACAACTATTATTGATTTAGAAAATGAAAATATTAAATGACAAGGATGTGAATAATAATGATAAATTTAAAAGAATTATTGAATGAATTATTTGATAACTACCCAGAAGCGGCACAAGATTATAGTTTAGATATTTGAGATAGATATTACCTTGAATTTGGTAGTATTCATTATTCTTAGGTTTTTAATAAAATTAAGTAATTAGAAACAAATTAAGTTTCGCTTATAATTGAATGATAACAAAATTTATAAAAAATTCAACTTTTTTTTAAAATATAATTTTTAGTTGAAAAAATAATTTATAAAATTATGAATTTTGACATACTAAAAAATACTTTTTAAAGTTATTGCTAATTTTAAAAGGTTTTTTATTTTTTATAAAGATAAAAATTGATTTTGAAATTGATTTAAATTAAATATATTAAATTCAATCTTTTCTTTATTTTTATTAGTTTTATCAACTTTCTCATCATTAATTTGATTATTAAATCTTAACATAGAAGCAATTAACATATTGATAAATGTTTCTTTACAATATATTTTTGCGCCACGCCCTTTAACAGCCTTAATATAATGCGATACATCATTCTCAACATAACAACCAATATTATATTCTAATGATTGATTTACAATACCTTCTTCATTACTTTTAATTAATTCAATGATTTCTAATAAAAATATTTTTTTATTACCATTAACATATGGTAAATGACATATTAAAAAATCTAATAATAATTTATAATTTCCAGTAAAGAAATATATTTTTGCTAATTTATATTTTATTCTATGAATTTTGATTCTATTTCGATTTGGGAATAATTGTTTAAATCTATTTGATAAATGAAATTTATCTAAACTATATGATACAGTGTTATTTTTATATTTTGCTTTTACTGCTCTATAAATTTTTTTAATTTGTTTTTCACCATCACTTAATATTAATATTTTAGTATTTTGATTAATATCTGGTGCAGAAGATAACATATTAGGTTGCACTGATAAAATATATAACATTGCTAAAAATGTTGTTAGGCCACCAATAATTTCTTTTTTAAAAGTTGTTTTTAAATCATCAAACCTAAAAAAGCTTCAATCTTTTTTAAAACATATATTTTTTTCTCCATCTAGCTCTATTTGTAAAAATAAAAAACATTAACCTTGTTTAATTAACATAAGTTAATGCAAAATGAAGCATTAACCTATAGAGTCTTCTTATAAATGGTAAGACGTAGAAACACTAGACCATATTACTAGCATATATAGGAATTGTTTAATACATTTACTTTTTAAATATACCGAATTTCATAAAAAATTACAATCCCTTTAATAAAAACATATTACATTTTCAGAAAAAGGAAAAAATGCTTTAAAACTAGTATAAGTTTTAAAAGACTTGATAAATTCTGTTGGTAAATAGTCTATTCCTAATGCTATTAAATTTTGACGATAATTTTCTACTAAATTCGCTCAACAAAATCATCCCAAAATCAAATAAACAATGCCAATAATAGATAAAATTTGAATTGTAATGTCAATTGCATTAATAACAGTATTGTCTTTTAAAAACTGTATTAAAATAACTAAAATTGTTGCTACAATAAATAAAAATATTGTAAACAACAAAAATCATGACAAAAATTTTAATCAAAAAAAGCATTTTGATTGTTTTGTTTTTTGGTTATAAACATAATAAAAATGAAAAATCATATCATAAATTTTTACAATACTTTGGTCTTTATCATCAGTACGACGAATAATGACAGCATTACTTATTTTTGAAAAATTCCGTGCTTTAACAATATGGTTTTGTTCTCCAATATTAATATCTTGTAAATCATTGTCATCTAACATTTTTCGTAATAACATCCGTGGTTTTAATGTTGTTTTTTTCTTTTTAAACCTTAATAAAATAAGACCAAATATTAATCAACCTACAAAAGCAGTCCAATTACAATAATAAAAATAAAATAAACTAATCCTGTTATTTGCGTTAAATTAAACATTTTTTAATCACGTTCCTCTCCCATATACATCAATCATACCGTATTTTTTAAAAAACAGCATTTTAAAATGTTATTTTTTTATATTCTTTCATTAATTTATCATTATTTTACAGTACCTATTGGTAGTATGACATATGTATTAAATCTACCCTTTGCATTTTTTCCCAAACAAGTAATTTCTATTTTTCTTGGAATTGTTAAATCAAAAGAAAGAGTATCAATTTTATTATCTTTGATATAAAACTCTTTTGGGAAGATAGGAGTTACATCATAATCATTTTTTGTTAATTTAGTGCTTAGTTCTGCATGCAATGTTGCTAAAATTGCATCACGAATTGGCTCTGATCATTCAAAAAACTGAACATCTTTAATATTCTTAACATTAACTTTTTTAATTAGGTTAATTTTAGTAATACCACTAATATCAATTGGAAATTGTAATTTTATTTCCTCTTTTTTTGGATTATTATTATTTATTAATAACAAAGGAGCTTTATCTGAATCTTTTCTTTGCTTTTCTTCTTCCAATTTGTTTTGTTTTGAATAACTACAAGCACAAGAAACAATTGTTATTCCACTTATGCTCATTATTCTTAAGGTCATTAAATATGTAAATAGTTTTTTCATTAATAAAATATAAGTTCCTTTCTAAAATTTAATGGCATAAATAATTTAAACTATTACTTAGAATTTGCACTGTGTAAATTCAAGCAGCAAATTCTGTCTCTTGTTATTATATCATTATTAGGTGTTGCTGTTATGTTTATATATGAAACACGCGATGGTGATTTAGATATTATGTTAAGTACTGCTTTATTTACTAATTTTGTATCTAAAATTAATGAAGAAGAACAAGCAGCAGATATTTGAATATTACCTAATCAAGATAATACTGGTTATATATTTCATGTAATTATTAATGATAAATATATTCAAATTGATTCATATCCTAATGATGAAAATATTCAAGCAGGAGCAGTTAATGGAAAAATAAAAGAAAGTTTAAGAATTGAAAAAAGAACATATATTAATAAATTAGGTCGTTTTCCATTAATACAAATTCCTAACTTTATTCGTGTTAATCAACAAGGACAAACAAGTAGTACAATGTTAAATGCTTATCCAGATATTTACCCTACTATGTGATTAATTGAAGATTTACAAGATAATTTATTTATTAAAAAGAAAACAAGAAGATTTTCAAGAGCAAGAGGATATATTCAAGCAACTGCTGCTGAAATTAGTAATGTAAAAGATAAGAAAAAAACCTGAGATGATTATGAAAGTGATTTTGTTATTCAAAATGTAAATAATAATTATGATGAAAAAAGTGGTAATGCAACTGTTAATTATACGCAAGGACAATATAATTCTAGTGATTATAATCTAGATACTGACCATATTTTAAAAATTGTATTTCGTGGTATTGGTTTATCATGACAAGCAGATGAACAAGGAACTTATACTAATCAAAATCAAACATTAATTATGCAAGCAGAAGATATTGAATCGCAAGCAGTAGCAGTATGACAAGAGTTCTTATTAGATTATTTATATCGTTTATTTGATTGTTGATGAATATTTCATAAATATTGAAAAGTTGAAAATAACAATTGAGATAAAAGTGAACGCCCCTAGAGTGCACCCATTTTAGTAAGTACTAATAAAAAAGTATTTACTATTTTTTTAATTATATCTTTTTCTTTACGATTTGAATATCATGTATTTCATTTTATAACATCTTGTATATATTCTTCATGTGAATTATATATTTTATTATGGATTGTAGCTTTCTTAAGTAATGAATGAAAACTTTCTATAACAATATTATCTGCACAGTGGTAATTTTTTCCCATTGAAATTGTAATACCGTTAAATAAACATTTATCGTGATAAACAGTGGATGTATATTGATATCCGTGATCTGAGTGAATTATTATTCCATTCAGATCTTTTTTATTAATTTTATTTTATTAATTGCATCATTTAAATTATCCATTACTAATTTATTGTCATTATATTTAGATCACTTTACATCAACTATTTCTTTAGTATATCCATCAATAATTGTTGATTGATAATATCTTTCTCCTTTTCAAATTAAATATGTTACATCAGTATATAGTACTGAAAACCTTGTTTTTATATCATTGAATTTACGATTAATTAAATCAGGATATTGCAATAAGCTTTTTTCTTTATTCTGTTTATATTTCATTTTTCTTCTCATTTTTCTTACATATTCAAGTTGTATTTGATTATCACGCATAATTCTTAAAACTTTTTTTGAATTATATTTTATACCATAATCTTCCTTTAAATATTTAGTAATTCTTCGATAACCAAATTGTTTTAAATTTTCTTCATAGACTTTTACAATATCATTTATTGCTTTTTTATCTTTTTTGCTACTGTCATAATTTTTATATTTATCTCAATAACTACGTTTTAACCCTGTTACTTCTAGTAATAATTTTATTGAATATTCACAAAAATTTTGTTTAATAAAAGAGACAATTCTTAGTTTGCTTAATTGTAAAAGTCATGGAGCTTTTTTAATAATTCATACCTTGTTTTATAATATTCTAAATTTCTTTTGCCAAAAGAAATTTTAGGTCCTTTAGGATTGTTTAATTTTCCTTTTTTATGATTTGCTCATCAAGATTCTACTGTATTTGCATTTATATTATATTGTTTTGCTACTATTCAACAACTTTTTTGTTTAATTTCCTCAATGATTTTTGTTCTAAATTCTGATGTATATTTGTTATATTTTTGTCCTTTTTTGCCATATAAAAATGCACCCCCTATAAAAATTTAGCAAAATCTTTTTTTATTTTACTTACTTTTTTGGGTGCACTATAGGGGCGTTCACTTTTATCTCAATTGTTATTTTCAACTTTTCAATATTTATGAAATATTCATCAACAATCAAATAAATGATATAAATAATCTAATAAGAACTCTTGTCATACTGCTACTGCTTGCGATTCAATATCTTCTGCTTGCATAATTAATGTTTGATTTTGATTAGTATAAGTTCCTTGTTCATCTGCTTGTCATGATAAACCAATACCACGAAATACAATTTTTAAAATATGGTCAGTATCTAGATTATAATCACTAGAATTATATTGTCCTTGCGTATAATTAACAGTTGCATTACCACTTTTTTCATCATAATTATTATTTACATTTTGAATAACAAAATCACTTTCATAATCATCTCAGGTTTTTTTCTTATCTTTTACATTACTAATTTCAGCAGCAGTTGCTTGAATATATCCTCTTGCTCTTGAAAATCTTCTTGTTTTCTTTTTAATAAATAAATTATCTTGTAAATCTTCAATTAATCACATAGTAGGGTAAATATCTGGATAAGCATTTAACATTGTACTACTTGTTTGTCCTTGTTGATTAACACGAATAAAGTTAGGAATTTGTATTAATGGAAAACGACCTAATTTATTAATATATGTTCTTTTTTCAATTCTTAAACTTTCTTTTATTTTTCCATTAACTGCTCCTGCTTGAATATTTTCATCATTAGGATATGAATCAATTTGAATATATTTATCATTAATAATTACATGAAATATATAACCAGTATTATCTTGATTAGGTAATATTCAAATATCTGCTGCTTGTTCTTCTTCATTAATTTTAGATACAAAATTAGTAAATAAAGCAGTACTTAACATAATATCTAAATCACCATCGCGTGTTTCATATATAAACATAACAGCAACACCTAATAATGATATAATAACAAGAGACAGAATTTGCTGCTTGAATTTACACAGTGCAAATTCTAAGTAATAGTTTAAATTATTTATGCCATTAAATTTTAGAAAGGAACTTATATTTTATTAATGAAAAAACTATTTACATATTTAATGACCTTAAGAATAATGAGCATAAGTGGAATAACAATTGTTTCTTGTGCTTGTAGTTATTCAAAACAAAACAAATTGGAAGAAGAAAAGCAAAGAAAAGATTCAGATAAAGCTCCTTTGTTATTAATAAATAATAATAATCCAAAAAAAGAGGAAATAAAATTACAATTTCCAATTGATATTAGTGGTATTACTAAAATTAACCTAATTAAAAAAGTTAATGTTAAGAATATTAAAGATGTTCAGTTTTCTGAATGATCAGAGCCAATTCGTGATGCAATTTTAGCAACATTGCATGCAGAACTAAGCACTAAATTAACAAAAAATGATTATGATGTAACTCCTATCTTCCCAAAAGAGTTTTATATCAAAGATAATAAAATTGATACTCTTTCTTTTGATTTAACAATTCCAAGAAAAATAGAAATTACCTGTTTGGGAAAAAATGCAAAGGGTAGATTTAATACATATGTCATACTACCAATAGGTACTGTAAAATAATGATAAATTAATGAAAGAATATAAAAAAATAACATTTTAAAATGCTGTTTTTTAAAAAATACGGTATGATTGATGTATATGGGAGAGGAACGTGATTAAAAAATGTTTAATTTAACGCAAATAACAGGATTAGTTTATTTTATTTTTATTATTGTAATTGGACTGCTTTTGTAGGTTGATTAATATTTGGTCTTATTTTATTAAGGTTTAAAAAGAAAAAAACAACATTAAAACCACGGATGTTATTACGGAAAATGTTAGATGACAATGATTTACAAGATATTAATATTGGAGAACAAAACCATATTGTTAAAGCACGGAATTTTTCAAAAATAAGTAATGCTGTCATTATTCGTCGTACTGATGATAAAGACCAAAGTATTGTAAAAATTTATGATATGATTTTTCATTTTTATTATGTTTATAACTTACAATATTTTTATTTATTGTAGCAACAATTTTAGTTATTTTAATACAGTTTTTAAAAGACAATACTGTTATTAATGCAATTGACATTACAATTCAAATTTTATCTATTATTGGCATTGTTTATTTGATTTTGGGATGATTTTGTTGAGCGAATTTAGTAGAAAATTATCGTCAAAATTTAATAGCATTAGGAATAGACTATTTACCAACAGAATTTATCAAGTCTTTTAAAACTTATACTAGTTTTAAAGCATTTTTTCCTTTTTCTGAAAATGTAATATGTTTTTATTAAAGGGATTGTAATTTTTTATGAAATTCGGTATATTTAAAAAGTAAATGTATTAAACAATTCCTATATATGCTAGTAATATGGTCTAGTGTTTCTACGTCTTACCATTTATAAGAAGACTCTATAGGTTAATGCTTCATTTTGCATTAACTTATGTTAATTAAACAAGGTTAATGTTTTTTATTTTTACAAATAGAGCTAGATGGAGAAAAAAATATATGTTTTAAAAAAGATTGAAGCTTTTTTAGGTTTGATGATTTAAAAACAACTTTTAAAAAAATTATTGGTGGCCTAACAACATTTTTAGCAATGTTATATATTTTATCAGTGCAACCTAATATGTTATCTTCTGCACCAGATATTAATCATCCAAGTGATCCAAGTCAAAATATGGCATTTGGAGGGATTTTTATTTTCACGGCAATTGGTGCTTTTATTGCTACTTTAATTATGGGTTTATCAGCGAATATGCCAGTTGGAGTAGCACCTGGAATGGGGCTAAATGCTATTTTTACTTTTAATGTTGCTAATAATAGATTAGGATATCAAGGGGCTTTAATTGTTGTAATGCTTTCAGCAATATTTTTCTGCCTTATTTCAATAACTAAATTACGAACAATTATTATTAATGCGATTCCAGATTCATTAAAATTAGCAATTGGTGCTGGAATTGGTTTTTTATTGCTTATATTGGTTTACACAATATTGGATTTGTTGGCGATAATGCCGTTGCTTCAGATGGGGTTGTCGTTAATGGCGGAATTCCGGTTGCAACATTAGGAAATTTAAAAACTAACTGACCAATAATTTTAATGGGATTTGGTGTTTTAATGTTAATTTTAGTTTTACATTTTTAAAAAATTCCGGGAGCCTTTGCCATTGCAATTTTGGGAGGATTAGGAGTTTCTTTGATTATCGGAAATGTTGTTGATAATGATTTTATTCGTTACAATTTTGCGCATTGAAAGGGATGAAGTTATAGTGATTTTAATGGTTTTAATACCACTTTAAAATCAACATTTGCAGCATTTGCTAATCCAAAAATTTGAACATCACCAACGATGTATATTTCAATTTTTGTTTTCCTATTTGTTGATTTTTTTGATACAACAGGAACGTTATACTCTGTTTCAACTCAAATTTCATTAACAACTGGTGAAAAATATGAATTAAAATCACGTGCTTTAATGGCAGATTCAGTAGGAACTTTAACTGGAAGTCTTTTAGTCTGTTCTCCGGTTACTAGTTTTGTTGAATCAACAACGGGAGTTTCCCAAGGAGCTCGAAGTGGTTTTTCTGCTATTATTACAGGGTTAATGTTTTTAGTAGCAATTCCACTTTTTCTAATTTTTAAATTAATTACTCCGGCAATTGCTGGAGCTGCCGTGATTTTTGTTGGTACATTAATGGTTAGTCAAATTAAAGATATTGAGTAAGTTAAACCAAAATTTGGAATTTCAGCCTTCTTTACTATTATCATTATGATAGTTACATTTTCAATTACAAATGGGTTGGCACTTGGATTTATTGCTTATGCCTTTATTTGTTTAATTACTAAAAAAGTTAAAACAGTTGCCACTCCAATTTACATTTTAGATCTTTGTTTTATTGGCTATTTTATTGCTTTTGCTTTTGTCCAAACTGGTTAAAAACAAAATAAGATAAATAATGATTTAATATATAAAGATTATTCTAATTAATTTTCTATAAATAACAATGTTTTATAATTTTATTATGTCTAATAAAGTAAGAAAATATTAATAAATCAGGAGCATTATCCTGATTTTATTTTATTTAAATAACCACCTCAAATTAAAAAGCCAATGATGCTATTTGCAATAAAAAAACTTGCTTGAATTAACATATTAATATTAATTGTTATTGGATAATTACCACCAATACTATTAACTCCTGCAAACATTGCAAATTGTAAAATATTTGAAAGTAATCATAAAATTCATTGTTCTTTTAGTCGTAAAAACATTAAAATTGAAGTAATAATTGCAATGCTATTGATTGTACTGTCAAAAATATGAGCAATAGGTTGGTTTAAATAAACATAATCTGTTTTTACTAATGCATAATGAAAAGCTGGAATTTCATAATATCAAGCAATCGCAAGAATAGCACAAATACCTAAAGAAATTGGTAAAATTATTCATCATTTTGAGTTTCGAATGTTTAATGAGGAATCTTGTTCAAAAATAAAAGTTTTTTGTCATGTATATCAACCAATAAATTGAAATGGTAAATAAAAAAATAAATTTAATTGAGCATAACCAGTATAACCAAAACCAAATGAAAAAAGACCAAATGTAGTCACACTAATTAATCCTCAAAAATAATTGCTCATTTTACCAAAACTAATTAAAACAACATTTAAAATACTTGTAAAACTGACTAAACCACTTAATGAATAAAGTGTAGCGTCAATTCATTTAGGAATATTTCCTAAATAAGGTTTGGGAGTATTTAAGATATTAACAATACTAAAAAAAGAAGGATTATGGTTAGCATCAATAAAATGATTAAAATCAAAAAAAGATAAAAAAGTAACAATAATCCCAATGCAAATTAAAAGAATTTTAAAAGTTTTTGGTAACTCTTTGATATCTTTACCAATTGTTTTGATTCCTAAAAAGTTAATTGGTTTTGTAATAATAAATCATTTTTGCTGTTCATTTTTCATTTTTTGTATAAGTATCTTGTTTCTTTCTTTCATTATTTATCAAGTCTATAACTATATCTTAACAAAAAATAATATGTTTTATTCTTTTAAATGAAATCTTTTTGAAGATATAACTCATAAAAAAAAATCCTAAAAATAGTTGCTTGTTTTTTTATTTTTAGTATATAATGAGTAAGGCTAAAAAGATATGCCATGCCTAGTTAGCTCAGTAGGTAGAGCACTCGGCTGTTAACCGATCGGTCGCAGGTTCGAGTCCTGCACTAGGCGCCATTATTTTTTTGAAAATTTTTATTGATATTTACCGGCCTGTTGGTGAAGCGGTTAACACACATGCCTTTCACGCATGCATTCACGGGTTCAAACCCCGTACAGGTCACCATTTTCGGGTGTTAGCTCAGTTGGGAGAGCGCCTGCCTTACAAGCAGGTGGTCAGCGGTTCAAGTCCGTTACACCCGACCATTTTTTATATTAATAAGCTGGCTTAGCTCAATAGGTAGAGCAACTGACTTGTAATCAGTAGGTTGGGAGTTCAATTCTTCTAGCCAGCACCATTGTCTGTCTCCTGTTAGCTCAGTCGGTAGAGCAACTGGCTTTTAACCAGTGGGTCAAAGGTTCAAGTCCTTTACAGGAGACCATTTTTAAAACAGAGTAACCGGGTGTGGCGGAATTGGCAGACGCACCAGACTTAGGATCTGGCGGGGTAACTCGTGGGGGTTCAAGTCCCTTCACCCGGACCATAATTAAAAAACAAATTAGCACTTTCAGAGTGTTTTTTATTTGTAAAATTATGAATATAAATATAATACTTAAAAAATAATTTAGATCATTATTTTAATTTAAATACATATAACAATTATAGCCTTTTGAACAATTAATATTTTATTAAATAATAATAATTCTAACGAAAGGGAATATCTAAAAATGAAAAAAATAGTGAATTTATTAATCGGTATTAGTTTAATAGGAAGTAGTTGACCAATGGTCAATACTAATAGTAGTTATAATCCACAAGTACAAATATTAAACCGAAGTAAACGGCAAGGAAATTTTAAAGCATTAAATGAAGAAATTAAAAATTGAATCTTAGGTGAGTTAGTTGATAATTTGCCAGAAACAATTTTAAAAAAATATATAAATTAAATAAAAAAATTAAAAAAAAATAGTTTAAGAATAATTAATGTTAGGGAAAACGTAGCTAGAATAATTTGAGATGAAGATGTTGATAGCACAACAAATTTTACTGATGTTTATTTTACAGTTTATGATTCAAGTAATTCAGTATTTTATAATGATAATCCAAGTTTAGAAACTTGTCAGTCTTTAGCGTCTACTTCACATGAAGAAACTAACAAAAATCAAATTGGAGAACCAATTTATGCAACAGTTTTGCCAAAAAGTCAAAGAAATAAGCAAGATAATGTTGCGCCACTGGTTTTACCTCGAAAATTAAATAATCTTTTATTAAATACAGAATTAGGTGATTTACCGGATAATTTACCAGAAACAATTTTTGAAAGAGTAATACTTTTAAATACGGATATTGATTTAGATGAGGTTGTTATTCATGACATTACACATGATTTAACAATAATTAGTAGTAATTCAAATAGCACTAGATATTATGGCAGAGTTATTGTTCATTTTACTTTAAATAATAAGGAAGTAAAAACAATTAAAGAAAATAAAAATAAACAAGATCCAAATTCGGATGCTAATGATAGTGTTAATAAATTAATTAGTAAATTTAATAAATTATGTTCAAATAACGAAATTAATAATTTAAATCCTAAAAAAGTTCTAACGGGAAATATGGTGGTGGTCGTTTACATGCAGGAGATACATATCTTGGGACAAACAATGGTATTTATTTAAAACATGGTCATGGTCAAATTGACAAGTTTGATGACTTGGAGTTTCCTATAATTGCAATTGAATTAGATAAAAAAAGAAGCGCTTATGTTTTAAACAATACTGGTAAAATTTATCATTTGGATTTATATGGTTGAGGACATTACCAAGTGTCAAAAATAATCACAAACAATATAAACTTAAATTGAAAAATAATGGGGCCAATAACAGATGATACAAAAGTATGAGAAAAAACAATAAATTTAATTAAATGATCAGATTATGCTAATAGTTTGCAAGAATTTAAAGAAAAATACAAGTATATTGAAATTAATAATGTTGATTCTTCTGCAAATGGTCAGGGGACAACAATTTCTAATATTAAAACAAATATTAAGTTTAATACAGAAAACATTAAGGAAAATTGAAATTCTAATCAAAATCATGTTTCTCTTTTAAAGTACAATATTAAAGGATAATCATCGGTTTAGTCGGTTAACAAAAAAAACAGTTAATTCAATTCAAAAAAAGGAATCCCTTTTGTTGTTACAACAGGGCGCCTAGCTAATGATGCAATTCGTCAAGCGCGAAAACTAAAAGTTCATAAGTATGATGGTTATGTTTTGGCAAATAATGGAGCAAGTGCTTATTCTTTTAAAACTAATAGTTTTTTATGAATGATGATTTTTACAACAGCAGAAATTAAAACCATTTTTGATTTTACTTATCGCAAATATAAAGTTCATTTTTTTAGTAATAATAGTACTTATGTTTACGAATATGGTGAGAATTCTTATTATTGATCAAAAATAATGCGAACAAAATATAAAATTATCACCAAGGTCGCTGATATTACAGAGGATATTACACATGCTAGTGTTATTGCCCATCAGTCCTTAGATGATAAGGGTGCTAGTGAATTAATGACAAAGTTACGACAATTATTACCGCAATTAGATATTACTCAATATAATAATCGTGTTTTTGAAATTGCATGCAAGGGGATTTCAAAAGGTAGTGCCTTGCAATTTTTATCCCATCATATTGGAATTGATATTAGTCAAACTTATTCATTTGGTGATTCTTATAATGATCTTGAATTAATTCGCCAAGCTGGAGTTGGAATTGCGGTTAGCAATGCGATTGATGAGTTAAAAACAATGGCAAATGAAGTAACATTATCAAATCGTGAAAATGGGCCAGCAAAATATTTGCAACAGTTTTTCTTAAAAAATAGTACTTTTATGATATGATAAAAAAGCAAGAGAATTCAGTAAAGGAGAGAATTAAAATGGCTGTAAATGAAGTAAAAAATATTGATGAATTCGAAAAAACAATTAGTGATGCAAAGTTAACTTTAGTTGATTTTTATGCTGATTGATGTGGACCATGTAAAATGATTGCTCCAATTATTAATGAATTAGCAAAAACGCGTAGTGATGTTAATTTTATTAAAGTTAATGTTGATGTTTTACAAGATCTTGCTCAGCATTATGGAATTTTATCAATCCCAACATTAATTACCTTTCAAAATGGAAATGAATTAAAACGTAAAACAGGATTTGTAACTGCTAACGAAATTGAACAAGATTTATTAAGTTAACAAAGTTTTTACTAATAATTTAAAAAGGAGAAGGTGAATAAAAAATGGCAATGTCAATGAAGAAACGTCGTCGTTTAATGGCAGAAAAAAAAGCGGCGAAAATCTTGACTCGTAAAGAAGCTGCAAAAAAACAAAAAGAAGAAACAAAAGTTTCAAAGTAGGATATTTAATCTTTAATGGATAATGTTTAATTTAATGAAGATATAGTAATGAACTTTTTAAATCAAAAATTTATTAAATCATTAATTGTAACCCTAATTTATCTAAGGATTTTTATAAAATTAAAAAATATTTTACAATAAAAAGCACTTAATTATGTTAAATTTTTTAAATATAATTAAGTGTTTTTTTATTTAAAAACAGTTTATAAAATAGTAATAATTTAAAATAATAAATTTAGAAATAAAAAAGTAGTTTTTATTTTATCCTAAAATAGAAAACACAACAGCAGAAATTAAAGCAAAACCAAAGTTAATTCCAAGCGTAGCAAGCAGAATAAAACCTTTTTTCTTTAAATATCAGACATAACCATTATATTCCGTTTTCAAATGTGAATATTTTGTAATAATATGAAAACCAAGGTCTGCTTGTCAGGGTGCTAATTCTTTTGTTGTATTTAGTTTTCGGAGTGGATTTTTAACTAAAATTCAGTTAGTAATAAACATTACTAAAATAATAATAATTAGAATACCAAAGAAAATTTGCGATAAGTCACTATTACTTAACTGTAATTGTTTTTTACATAATATTAGTGGCGTCATGATGCTAACTTGGATTAATAAAAAAATAATATTAGTAATTAAACTAATAATTCAAAAATTTTTAAGAGATGTTTTCATTAGTTAATTAAATTTTTTAGGAAAATTTTTATTAAGTAAGTTAAAAAATGCTAACAAATTCATCCTCAGCAATTCGTAAACGAGGGAAACTTGTTCCTTTAACATTATCATCATAATATCCAAATAACATTCCTAACGATAAATGTCATTTTGTTGGGTCCACAATATTATGTTCTGTAAAAAATGAGGTTGCTTGCAGTGGCGTAATTCCGCCCATAATACTTGATCCAATTTTTAATTCAGCAGCTTGTAATGCCATAAAACTAGCGACAAGATGTGTTTGTTCATCCGAAAACATATCTGGACTTGGATAACTTTTTAAGTAATTATTCATTCCTCGCACATTTGTTTTTAATGTTTCACCACTAAAAATTCGTTCTAAGCGATTGGTTAAAAATTCTTCAGATGTTAAATAATCACCATTTGTTCCTAATAATAATGCTAAAATTGGGGCATCCTTTACTTTTTGCTGATTGCCAGACATAAAACAGTTTAATGCTGCTTGTTCTTTTAATTTCTGATCTTTGATAATAATAACTTTTACTGGTTCTAAGCCATTAGAACTAGGTGCTAAGGCTCCAGTTGTTAAAATTGTTTTTAAATCACTTTCACTAACTGCTTTTGTTTTATCATAGATTTTAATTGCTTTTCGAAACTTTGCTGCTTCTTGTACGCTCATAATTTTCTCCCATTCTGTAATTTATTTATAAATTTATTATACGCTAATAAAAATGTAATTAAAAGTGTTTAAATTACTAACAAATTTTGGAACAATGTTATAATTAAAAAGATAAAAATTTAGAAAGGGTAATAAAGATGGAATTTTCGCATAAAGCAATTGAACAAAAATGACAACAATATTGAGAAGAACATCAAACTTTTAAAACAACAAATAATTCAGAGCAGAAAGCTTATATTTTAGATATGTTTCCATACCCATCAGGAGCAGGTTTACATGTTGGACATCCAAAAGGATATGTTGCAACTGATGTAATTAGTCGTATGCGAAAATTGCAAGGTTATGATGTTTTGCATCCAATTGGTTGAGATGCATTTGGTTTACCAGCTGAACAATATGCTTTACAAACAGGGAATGATCCAGCAGAATTTACTTTGCAAAACATTGCTAATTTTCATAACCAATTAAAAGCACTTGGCTTTAGTTATGACTATGAAAAAGAAGTTAATACTTCTTCACCAGAGTTTTTTAAAACAACACAATTAATTTTTGAATTATTATATCAAAATGGATTAGCTGAGATGCGTGATGTTGATGTTAATTGATGTCCTGAATTAGGCACAGTCTTAGCTAATGAAGAAGTCTTAAATATTAATGGAAAAATGGTTTCTGAACGTGGACAATTTCCAGTTTTTAAAAAACCAATGCGACAATGGGTTTTAAAAATTACTGCCTATGCAGAAAAATTATTAGCAGGATTAGATGAAGTTGATTGGCCAGAATCAGTTAAAGAGTTACAACGAAATTGAATTGGAAAATCAGTTGGTGCTGAAATTAAGTTTGCGGTCCAAAATAATCCAGAAATTATTAATGTTTTTACAACCCGTGCTGATACAATTTTTGGTGTTGAGTATCTTGTTTTAGCACCTGAGCATCCATTAGTCTCAAAATTAACAACATTTGAATATGAAGCTGCTGTTACAAAATTTTTAGCAGCAACAAAAGCAAAAACTGACTTAGATCGGCAAGATATTAGTAAAGAAAAAAATGGAATGTTTATTGGTAGTTATGCTATTAACCCAATTAATGAAAAACTTATTCCAATTTGAATTGCTGATTATGTGTTACCATTTTATGCAACTGGTGCTGTGATGGCTGTGCCAGATCATGATGAACGGGATTATTTATTTGCTTTAAAATATCATTTACCAATTAGTTATGTTATTGAAGGAGAACATCATAATAAATTACATAATAAAGATGGTAAACATATTAATTCTGATTTTTTGAATGGTTTAATGACAAAAGAAGCAACAAAAAAAGCAATTGATGTTTTAACAACAGCTGGAAAAGCGAAAGTTAAAACTACTTATAAACTTCGTGATTGGTTATTTTCTCGTCAACGATATTGAGGAGA
Source organism: Spiroplasma endosymbiont of Seladonia tumulorum (assembly GCF_964020235.1). Taxonomy (NCBI): domain Bacteria; kingdom Bacillati; phylum Mycoplasmatota; class Mollicutes; order Entomoplasmatales; family Spiroplasmataceae; genus Spiroplasma; species Spiroplasma endosymbiont of Seladonia tumulorum. The sequence continues at coordinate 1,385,749 of NZ_OZ026545.1, forward strand.
ACCTTTTCCAATTATTCATTGAGAAGACGGTTCAATTAGTTTAGTTGATGAAACAGAATTACCGTTAGAATTACCAAAAATGACAAATATTAAACCATCACAAACTGGAGAATCACCATTAGCTAATGCCACAGAATGATTAACTGTTATTGACAGTACTGGAAAAAAAGGACGCCGAGAAACTAATACGATGCCGCAATGAGCGGGTAGTTGTTGATATTATTTAGCTTATATTTTAATGGAAGATAAGCAACTGTTAGACTTACGTAATGCTAAAGCACAAGCTTTATTAAAAAAATGATTACCAGTTGATTTATATGTTGGTGGCCAAGAACATGCTGTTTTGCATTTATTATATTCACGTTTTTGACATAAATTTTTATATGACCAAAAATTAGTTCCAACTTCTGAACCATTTTATAAATTAGTTAATCAAGGAATGATTTTAGGGACAGATGGCTCAAAAATGAGTAAATCAAAAGGAAATGTGATTAATCCTGATGATATTATTAAATCACATGGGGCTGATACATTACGTTTATATGAAATGTTTATGGGACCAATTGAAGCATCATTGCCTTGAAATCCAAATGGGTTAGATTCAGCACGAAAATGATTAGATCGCGTTTATCGTCTTATTAAAAATAATAATTTTTCGCAAGATAATAATCATGAGTTAGATTTTGTTTATCATAGAATGGTTAAAAACAGCACAGAAATGTTAGAAAAATTAAGTTTTAATACAGCAATTTCACAACTAATGGTCTTTATTAATGCTTGTTATAAAATAAAAGGTCCAATTTATCAACCGTATTTTGAAGGGTTTACTAAAATGTTAAGTTTGTTTGCTCCACATTTAGCAGAAGAAATTTGAACAAAATTAAATCAACCATCATCAGTTGCATTGTCAACATGACCAACATATGATGAAAAATATTTACAAAAAAATGAGGTTATAATTGCAGTTCAAGTTAATGGTAAATTACGTGCTAAATTAGAAGTACCACTTGATACATCAGAAGAAGAATTATCAGCTTTGGCTAAAGCTAATAGCAATGTTCAAACCTTTTTAGATAAGCATGAGATTATTAAAGAAATTATTATTAAAAATAAAATTGTTAATTTTGTTATAAAATAAATAGAAAAGATATTAATTATTTAATCAAAGGAGAAAAGTAATGCAATTTGTTCGTTCTAACAATGGACCATGAGGTTTTTTTGATCCAGCAGGTTCATATCTGCCAAGGGCTGATTGAACTGACCAGTGATTTTTTAAAGGTCATAATTATGTTTTTCAATTAGTTGGCATTAGTATTTTTGTTTTAATTATTGGTTCATTATTTGTTTGCAGAAAGTATTATGCAAAAACTGTTAATTGACAATGGTTTCGGATTTCAATCGGGATTTATCAAATTATAACTTATTTCTTAACATATGCGATTTGAGTAACTTATTTAGCAGTTGTTTTAAAAACAGAGTGAATTTGAGGACCGGTGGGACCTTCGCAAATTCGTGGTTTAAGTGAAGTTATGCCATTACACTTATGTAGTTTACACCAGTTATTATCGGGCTTTATTTTAATTTTTCCTAGTCGAAAATTTTTTGAAGTTGTTGCTCCTTCAGCAATTGTTTTACCAATTTTACCAATTATAACGCCGGTTAATGGTTATTGAAGTTTAGATAATTTCTTTTACTATAATTACTTTATTCTTCATACATTAATTATTTTTGCTTATTTATATGTTTATAAATATGGTTTAGTGGGAAAGCCTTATAGTGGTTTATTATTTAAATGACAGTTATTATGATTAACATTATTTTCTGTTATTGCAGTAATTTGAGACTGAATTTTTAAAACAAACCAATTATTTGTGGGGCCAAGTAGCGGTGAACCATGGAACAATGGTGGTTTTAATGTTGGTGGTTGAAATACAAACTTTATTGGTGCAAAATATATGTGGCCATTTGCTTGATTACCAATGTTTTTCTTAGGGATTGTAATTGTTTCATTAACCCATATTTTATTATTTTATCTACCACAAAGTTTTTTATATGATAAAAAAACAAGAAAATTAGAATCTGTTCCTCGCGGCGTATGTAATAAATTTCATACTAAAGAAGGATTAACTTACATTGCTTTTACTTTTAAATATATTTTTTGATCAGATAATAAAACTCATTATCATCTTAATCAAACTAATTTATTAAAATTTACTGATATTGAATTATTAACAATTCGCAATAAGAATCATAGTTAGCAAAGCTAACTATTTTTTATTTAATTAAGTTTTCAATTTAAAATAAAGGTATAATATAACTAAATGAAAGAAAAGGTGGCGAGAACAATGGTTAAATATGCAATTATTGCAAATGATTATCAAGAATCAACACAGTTAGTTAATAAAATTAGTAAACTTTTACAAGAAAATCAATTAAAAGAAGATCTTAGTAACCCACAGTATGTTTTTATCATTGGCGGGGATGGAACTTTATTAAGAGCAGTTAATAAATTTCAAGATATTATTGATAAAGTTTTTTTTATTGTAATTAAATCTGGTTCATTAGGATTTTATGCCAACTATGATGAAAATACTTATCCTAAAGCAATTAAAGCAATTATTAATAATAAAGTTCATGTTCGTCAAATGCCATTATTAGAAATTAAATATAATGGTAATCTTATTCGCTATGCATTAAATGAAGCAAAAGTTGTTGACCATGTTAAAACAATTCGTACTGACATTTATGTTAATAATGATTTATTGGAGCATTTCCGGGGAAGTGGGCTTGTTTTTGCAACTAAAACTGGTTCAACAGGTTATATGCGAGCAATTAATGGTTCCATTATTGCATCTAATATTTCCACTCTATGGCAATTAAAAGAAATTGCTCCGGTGGCAAATTCAACTTTTTCCACAATTAACGCTTCAATTATTTTAAACCAAGATCAAATAATAAGGTTAAATGGTGAGTTGAAAGGAAAAAGTTTAGTGATTGATACTTATGAATCAGAAATTTTAAGTTCCGATGTAGAGTTAAAAATTAGTCAAAAAACATTGAACTTATGCTATGATAAAGAAAATGATTTGAGTCTAATTGCGAAGATGAAGTTATTATTTGCTCATTGCAATGATAACAGAGGAGATGATTAATAATGCAAACTGAATATATTATTATCATTGTTGTGGCAATGATTTTAATGCTGTTGTTTATTTTAATGATGATTTTTCGGAAAAAGATTTTTAATTTTCAAAAAATTCTTGTTCCAAAACAAACGATTTCTTTTTCTATTAATGATTTAATTAGTATTTTAGGAACAAAAACAAATATTACAATGGTTAAAGCAACCTTAACTCGGTTGCGAGTAACAGTAAAAGATTTAGACGAAGTTGATTTGGTTTTGTTAAAAACTAAATTTAAATTAAAAAATATTGATATTGTTGCCCAAACTGTTATTTTGCCATTTGGCAATATCAGTTTAGCAATAAAAGATGAAATGAATAAAATTATTGGAACATAATTATTACAATTTTTTATTATTGTTTATTTTTATCTGCAAATAATTTGTTAAAAGCACTTTCGTGCTTTTTTTGTTACTTTTAAGAGATAATTTAATTATAAAGTGAAGGAAGAATTGCAATGATATTTGAAGAGTTTATTTTTTATGTACCAGCGTGAGGACGATTGAAGCAACCTTTCAATAAAAAATTTAATAAAAATCGACACCACTATAAAAACAGACATGAAGAAGCAAGGAATGGCGGAAGACAATTATATAATGATTGAGAAAATAAATTAACAAAAAATGTGAAAAAGGAATTCAAGGAGTATTTGGAACAATATACCGGAAGTCATTATGAACCAATTAATGAATATTTACGAAAGACAAATGGAAAAATATATCATGATATTGAAGCTATTCCAACTGAACTTAAATTTACAAAAAATGATTTAAAGAAAGTTAATAATAAAATTTTAAAATTAGATAAATCATTTCAAAAAGCAAAAACAAATGAAAAATTAGTTGTTTTTCGTCGGGTTAGTGGCTATCAATTTTCAGACCATGACCTTAATTTACGTGATGCAAATAATAAAATTAATCGTGATTTATTTACGCAAATTCGGCAAGACTATACTGGTGAAAAATTTACGCAACATAGTTTTTTAAGTACGTCTTTATCAAAAGACCCTCATAAATCATATTCTGGGGAGCGTTATCCAATTTTGTTAAGAATTAGTTTACCAAAAGGAACAAAAGCAATTTATGTTGATGAAATTAGTAAGTATTATGGTCAAAATGAATTATTGTTAAATCGTGGTTATACCTTTCGTTATCATAACTTCCTTATTGTTAAAGATAAAACCATAGGTAAAGAAAGTATTAAAGTTGAGGTTTCTTTAGCACGAGAAGATAAAAAATTTTAAATAATAAAGTAAAGAATGAAAAGGAGAAGTAAATATTATGGAAAAAAATACAGATATTGATAATATTAAACAACAAAGCTCTTGCCTTAACAGTGATTGTGAGCATGCGTTAGATAGTGATGATGATGGCATTCCTGATTGTTGAGAAATCAATGGTTATACAGTTGAAGGGGGATTAATTGTTCCTTGAGATGATAAAAAACACAAACTAGGTAAATTTATAAAATATAAATCAGACCCGTATAATAGTCATACCACGGGAAATCCTTATTCGGATGCTGAAAAAGTATTAGGAAAAATTGACCAAGGAGTTTTACCAGAAGCACGTCATCCGCTTGTTGCTGCTTATCCTAAAATTGGAGTAATGATGAGTAAAATGATTTTATCTAACAATTTTAATGTTACAAATGAGCAAGGAAGATCAGTTGGCCAACAAAAAAAGTAATACTATTAGTGTTTCAACTTCTAGTAGTAATACTGAAGCAACAACTGTTGGAGCATCGGTTTCAGCAGGAAATTTCTTTTTTTCCGAGTCTTTCTGTTAGTACTAATATTTCACATGAATGATCTAGTACGGTATCTTCTGAACATTCTAGTTCTAATACATCATCGCAAGAACAAGGACAAACATGAACACATTCATTAGGAATTAATACTTCTGAAGTTGCATTTTTAAATGGGAATGTTAAGTATTTAAATGTTGGAACAGCGCCAATTTATGAAGTTCGTCCAACGCTTAATTTTGTATTAGGAATTGGTGAATTATCAAATACAATTGTTTTAGGAATTCTTGCTTGAATTGGTTTATCGATTTATCAAAAAATTCGTCAAATTCGAGGTAAGAAAAAAGAAAAAAAGAAATTGAAAACAAGGAGGATAAAGAATAATGTTAGGTATGTATTTAACAACAGCTGTTAATTTTCTAGCTACAGATACTCCTACTATTTCAGGTGGAATGGATTCTATTTGAAGTGGTTTGGGACAAGCAATGATGAAAGTTAAAGATGCTGTTTATGCTGTGTTACCACAATTAATGACCTTTTTAGGTGATGCTTGAATTATTTTAATTCCATTTGGAATTTGAGTAATTATTAAAATATTAAACTTTTTCCGTGTCATGGTTAAAGGCTTTTAATATTTATTATAACTGATCCATTCATATATTTTAGCTATGGCACATTAGCTTTTATGTGAGTTGATTAATTATAAACGTATAATTTTATATTTTAATAGCTATTAGTTAAAACTAAGTAGTTATTTTCAGTGTGCCTTAATTTTTAATTTTATATATTTAACAATGTTTATTACAATACATATACATTATTTAAACATTTTATAGTAAAGAGGAGGATTAGAATGAAATTTATTAGTCCGTTGTCTTGGCCAGATGGAAAAGCTAAACACTTTGATAAAATTAAAGCATTATTACCGGCTAAATTTGATAAATTTATAGATTTATTTTGTGGCGGTGCTTCAGTTGGCTTAAATGTGTTAGACCAGCAGTTATGTAACAAAGTAGTTTTTAATGATTTGCATACTAGTTTAATTGAATTTTGACAATATGATATTCATTTATTTGAATTGAATTATTTGAAAAAATTAGCATATCCTAATTCAAAAACTATTAATGAATTGAAAGAAAAAATGTTTGATGATTATTGTTTAAATTTTAGTAGTCGGAAAAAAGCTTAGTTTTTATAAAAATTATAAATAAAGTAATTAAATACAAATTAAAGTAATCGCTTATTAGAACGATTTTTTTATTTGCATTATTCATCAGATAGTATCTTTAAAATTAAAAATTAACCTATTTTGCCCTACAAACTAGTTAATTTTTATAATTTCCTTTCTGTGATTTATTATATTTTTTCGGTTTAACAATTAATAATATCATTTTTAATAAAGGTACTATCTGATGAATAATGCAATACTAAAACTTAATATTTTGATGCTTAAAGATGGATAACTCATCTATGGCACGAAGTCTTAAAGAAAGTGTGAAAGCGATTGGATTTACTCTCCTATTTATTTCTTTAATTCTCGACAAGATTAATCACTTGTGAAATGTCAGAGCATGTGTTTTTTGGTTTGTTTTCATAAAAAAAGTGCTGTTAAACCGAAAAAAACAATATCGGACACTAAAAAAACAAGAGGGTTGGAACTCCAAAAGGTTATTTTCTTTATATAAAGTTGTGTAGGGATGGATGAAGCGTAATTAATAACTGGGTAAACTGTTTTTTTATTTCCGTATGGGGGTAAACTCTATCAAAATATCCTATCCGCCCCCGCTCACTCCACAAAGTGAAGCGGGCGGCGAAGTAATTAAATGGCGCTGTGTATATATAAACGGCAAATTTATATCTTGTTAAGTTAATAATAAAATATTTTTAATAAATTGCAACAACTTTTTCAGAAAAAATTAAATTTTTGTAATTTTATCTTATTTTATTCATATTTAAGCGCACTAAAAATAATTTATTAAATTTTAACTAATAAATTTATTTAAAATTTTGTAAAAACATTGTCTTTGCACTTAATCAATTTAAACATGGTCGGAGTTTATCATTTATAACATTAACTACTCAATCTATCATTTTTTGACTAATATTATTAAAATCAATTCCCTTAGAAAGTCAATATCTAAATTCACCGTTCATATGCTCAATTAATGGTTTTTATTGTGGTTTACCGGGGTCACAAAAATAAACTTGTGTTTCAGCAAATATTTTTATTTCTCTTCATTTACTAAATTCTTTTCCTCTATCAGTTATTATTCCTTTAATTTTCCCAATTAAATTATTATTTTTAACAATATCTTTAAATTTTTCTAAAACTTCATTAGCAGTATTATTTTTTAATTTCATTACAAAATAATTTTTACTTGATTGTTCTACTAAAACTAAATTACTAGATTGATGGTCTTTTCCTACAACAGTATCCATTTCAAATCATCCAACATTAGAAACTTTATTTTCAATATCTCAAATTGATTTAAAGTTAGTTAATTTACCACGATTATCAGTTTTTCCTTTTGTTTTGTATTTTTTACCACGATGGGGTAAATTTTCTTTTTTTAATCCAAATTCACCTAAGCGAATTCATTTATACAATGTTTTAACACAAACAGGAAATTTAACACCAAATTCCAAGAAATAACGATAAATTAATTGTTCGGGTGTATCGTGGTATTTATTAAATCTTATTTTAATAAAATCTAACTGCTCTTTTGTAAATTTAGGTAGTTTTTTAATGCATTTTTTACGTTTTTGTTTATAATCTTTTTGTGCTTGATATGGATTATAATATTGTATATTTTTAAATCGCTTAATTTCTCTTTTAACAGTATTAACTCCACGACCCGTTTGTCGTGATATTTCAGATAAATTAATTGTGCCATTTTTCTTTTTACAAGTATCAGATAATAATAAATCTTTAAATAAATCTCGCTCATCAAATGTTAAATGTTTAAATTTTCTCATTTTTATACAAATTCCTTTCATTTTTTCTTATAATGTATTATATATAAAATAAAGAGGTCAATAAATATGCAAGAATTTAGTAAAATTAATAATAAAAAACGAATTACTAGTTATGAACATTTAAATAAAAAATATAATTTAAATTTTAGTGACTATAATTTTGGTTTTGATTGAGAAGTATTTAAAGATTTTGTTGGTGATAGTTATGCCCGATATTTTACTTCGCCATGTTTTTTTAAGTTTGTCTCAGCGGGGCGTGGTACTAATAAAACATGAAATCACCTAGCAGAAAAATTATTTTTTGCTTGTAATTTTACCGATGCTTCATCTAACATTTTACGAAGATATGCCAATACCCACGAAGATACTACATTTGGCGATACAATTAATGTCTGCAACTATCTATATGATAAATATGAGATTGATATAGGGTATGACAATGAAAATGGTATTGTTTGACCTAAAAATGTTAAAGAAGGTGGCGAAATTGTTTTTCCTAGTGGTGTTCGCATTGCTTTTGCTGGTTATGCTAATGGTAATAAAATTATGGGGAAAGTTGGTAAAGGTAGTGGTATTATATCAGCATGAACTGACGAAATGATACATGCTGAAGAAAAAGAAATCTTAACTGATAAAGAACTAGATAAAAGATATAATAATTTAAGAGTTTCAATGTTTCGTTCTAAAAGTTTAAAAGTGTCTTACGAAAAATACACGGATGAAAATGATAATGAACAATATAATTTAGATAATCCTATTCCAGTAAAAGAATTATCTTGGACATTTCAAGAATGAGACAACATAGCAAAACAATATATAACAGTTACAACATATTTTTATAAAACATATTCTAATCAATTTACCTTTAATCCTTTTGATAAATACCATATCTTTTATGAAAAATTTGTAACGCCATATTTACCTTTAAATGAAAGAATTAAAAATATTTTAAAAGAACACAATCAGGTATATTCAGAAAACAAACAAGCATTTAATGGTTTGGGTATTTTTAATTTGCGTTTAACTATGGGGGCTGTTTGAAATAAAATACCTGATATTACCAAAAAAATTGTTTTAGCAAATAAAGAAGAACGACCCGATTTATTTGAACTTGAATATTACGGTTTTGAATATAACGATAATGACCCCAGTATTTATGTTTTACGAAATTATCGTAAATATATTAAAGAGTATAATTTACAAGATTTTTATAATATAAATACAAAACAATATCAATTTGATAGTTATTCAATTGGTGTTGATTATGCTAATGGTAGTGAAGACCATACAGTATTTTTATTTAGTGGTTATAAAATTAATGAAAATAATGAATATGATAAATATTTAATTAAAAAAATGTTGTTACCCCAAAAAACGCAATGAATTTAAATGAAATAGTTGAACATTACGGACAATGAATAATTAACTGTTTTGATAAATTTGATGGTTTTGAATATGCTACATTTCATTATGATATTAATGCTCATGACTTTATGCAAAAATTACAAGAAGATATTTACCCTTATTTAGGTTATAAAATTAAGATGTTTAAAGCCAAAAAACATCAGACATCCCTTAATAAAGAAGCGGGAATAATTAATCGTGTAACATGAATAAGAAAAATGTTTGTTCAAGGCAAAATATATGGTATATTATATAACTTCCCATTTTTAGATAAGTGTATTAGTGAATTAAGATTTAGCGATACCAAAACAAACACACCCGACAGTAAAATGTACCACGATCCATATGATGCTTTGTTTTATGGTTCTTATCCGTATCGCTTTAAAATGGGTATATAAAATGTATTATAATATTATTGAAATAAAATTAGAGAATATTTCAATTAATTTTTATCTATATTTTTATTAAATCTGTAATAGCAGATTTTTTAGGTTTTGGGCGAGCGGTTGATTTTCTTAAATTTTTGTGATAAAATGACTTACAAGTTAAAAAAGATTTTGAGGTTCTTTCAAACAAATTTGGGAACCTTTATAAAATTCTTCGCTTAACGCTTAGAATTTTTCCCAAGTATTTTGAAAAGCGCGGCAAAAGTTTTTTTAAACTTTAAGGCATTTTTCGCAAAACTTATGAAAATCACCGCGAGCCCAAATTAGTACAATATAATCACAATAATAATCATTTAAATAACTTCCTTTCTCAAATATGTTTAAAAAGTGCTTGTATATATATATATATATAATGTCACTAGATCTTGATAAAAATTTTCAAGATAAAAGAAAGGAAATAATAAAATGAAAAAACTTTTAAGTTTATTTAGTCTATTAACTATTGGTGGAACCGCTGTACCAACAACAATTGCTGCTAGCCCCTATCAAAAAGAAGAAACTAAATTAGAAATTAGTAAAGTTAATTATTCACAAAAAAATAATTTAGAAAAATTAAATAGAGTAAAAAGACAAGATAATAAAAAAAATAATATTGTTGGAATTTCAGAAATTGTTATTATAACAAATAAAAGTATTATTTCTTCCGGTGTAGTTTTAAATAATAAATTATACTTTGGTTCTTTTGATCATAATGTTTATGAATATAATCCTAAAACTGAACAACAAAAAGTTGTAATTACAACAAATGGAAGTATTTTATCTTCTGGAGTAGCTTTAAATAACAAATTATACTTTGGTTCAAAAGATAATAAAGTTTATGAATATGATACATTGCAATTAATTGAATCTAAAATTATTAATATGAGAGATCAAGTAAAAAGAGGGTTATATTTATATCATAAAAAACAAAATCCTAATTCTGAAATTAAACAGATTTTAAATATTAATTTAAAAATTTAACAGAATCTGAACTTGTTTTAGAAGAAACACAAAAAAAATAAATCATATAATTTAGAACAAGATCTTAATGATATTTGTAAAGATTCTAACTCAACATTTATAAATAATAGTAGTATTGAACAAATTCAAAATACAGTTTCTTGTTCTAAACAATTAACAGAAACAAATACATTTCAAAAAATGAATGGATTTTCTAAATCAGAAACAACATCAAATACTGATAATTGAAGTACAAATGTAAATACTAAAGTTACAGCAAAAGCTAGTAGTAATGCTGGTGTTCCTGTTGTTTTTGGTGCAAAACTTGAAGTTGCAGTTGAAGCTGGTGGTGGTTATACATGAGGGAAGTCAAAAACTTATACTATAACAGATACTTCAAATTCTTCTGAAACAGAAATTAAAACAACCACAAACACTACAACAATAACTGTTCCATCTCAACCAGTAAAGGTGCCACCACATAGTAAAATTTCAGTTTATGTTACTTCTTTACAAAATAATATAGAGCTTATTTTAAATTATTATCAAAAAATTGAAGGTATGGTTAGTGCAAAATTAATTGATAAAAATAATAATGAAATAATAGTTAATATTTCAATTAAAGATGCTATGCTTAGTTTATTTGAAAATGAAATTTTACCCTCAAAAATAAAAATAAATAATGATAATAGTATAAATTTTTACTATGATATTAAAAGTAAAAAAGAAATAATTATGCATCAGACTGAGATTGGGGAAGCTATTCCCTTAAATTCGGAAGAAAAAAATGTAACATTTAAAAATAAAAAAACAGATATAGTGGTAGTAAAGAATTAATTATAAACACGATATGAAAAAGAAATTAAGTCTTTTGGGAACAATCACTTTAATAGGAACAAGTACAGCCAGTTTAGTTGCCTGTAATACACCACAATATATCGAGGAACAATTAAATAAACTAAAAGAAAAAAATAATATAAAAACAAAAAATGGTATTTTAGAATGAATAGCATATCAAGAAAAACCATTTAATCAAGTGGATAATAAATGATATTTTGCTATATGGAAACCTAATAATTCTATTTATTGAAAAATATCAAAATTTAAACACGATACAAATAAAGGAAAAAAATGAGGATTGAGATCCATTAAAACCATATTATATTGATCTCTTTTTATGGGTTTTTGAAACAAAAGAACAAGATTTATTAATAGATGATCAATCAGAAGGTAAAATAGAACGAATTTTTTGAAATGAAGATAAGGGACGAAATTTTAAAGCAGTTTATCGTTGAAATTTAGAAGATACTAATGTACCTAATTTAATTATTGATAAAACCGGTAATGTAAAAGTTAATGAATAATAAAAAGTCATTTTAATAAATGACTTTTTATATTTCTAATATAATTAATGATAATTTTTCATTATTTTTATTAAATAGTTGTAAATTATTAATATTAATTTGTTCTTTTTCAGTAAAAATTGTAATTTCATAATTACCATAACCTCATATACCTGATATTTCAATTTGATTTAAATTAAATAGTTTTTTATCAAAAGTTATTTTAATACTATAATCAATTAAATCTTCGATTGTACTAATTCAATCTATTTTAGAATAAAGTAATTTATATCATTCAGAAAAATAATTTAAATAGTTTTCTATTTTGTCATTAAAAACAATTAAATTAGTTAAATATTTCCCATATTCACCATCAGATAATTTAATTTCTGATGGAATAAGAGAAGGAATGTTATTTGTTTCTAATTCATTTGTTACGGATAATCAATTAAAAAAATTTGCTTCTAATCGATAAATAGGATTTTCTGAAATATCTTTGTTTTTAACACTTACTTTAATTTCATTATCTTTGTTATTATTAACATTTATTTGTTGTTTTAAATTTCAATCAATAATCTTTCCAGTACTTGAATCAATTAAAGGTTTAAGAGGTTCACCACCACCATTTCAACGATAAACTGCTTTAAAATTTCGTCCCTTATCTTCATTTCAAAAAATTCGTTCTATTTTACCTTCTGATTGATCATCTATTAATAAATCTTGTTCTTTTGTTTCAAAAACCCATAAAAAGAGATCAATATAATATGGTTTTAATGGATCTCAATCCTCATTTTTTTCCTTTATTTGTATCGTGTTTAAATTTTGATATTTTTCAATAAATAGAATTATTAGGTTTCCATATAGCAAAATATCATTTATTATCCACTTGATTAAATGGTTTTTCTTGTGCTTTAATTTCTTTTCAATAATTTACTGTAATTGGTGGATTAGAACCAATAAAATCAAAATATAATGAATATATTTGTACTTGACAATCTGAAAAATAAAAATATCCTTCTTCTAATCTATTTGGTTTTGAAATTAGTTTAAAATAATAAGGAGCAATTAATTTAATATCATCATTATAGCCTTTATTAATTGCATACTTGCTATATGTATAATTTGATAACATATAAATAATTTGTTTAAATCTTTTGACAACATTTTCATTAAGAAATGTGGAATTATCTAATTTTCAATTTTCAAATAAACCATCAATTACATCTTCTGGTTTTTGTCCTTCAAATTTTTGGCGCAGTTCAGCCGCTTTATTGGTAGGATTACCTTTTTCATCGTATTTTGCTCCTTGAAATTTACGGTCATAATTTTAACGATATGTTAAATAATTTAATAAAACTTTTTCTAAACCATTTTTATTTACCAAATCTAAAATATCTTTTCCTTGAATATAGTTTTTGGCTATACTTCATGGTAAAAAACTTTCAGTAAATCAATACTGAAATATTCTTACATTAGGGTTTGTTTCAATTGGCATTGATAGTAAAGGTACTAAACTAGCGTTTTCAACTATTGATGATGGATAAGAATAAACACCATTAACATTGCCTCAACACTTAATATTTCCAAATAACATTGATTTAGGGTATTTAATTTCAATCCCAGTAAATACTGTGTCTTCGGGTAATGATTTTTGTAATACTAAATGAATACTATTTTGGTTTTTTCATTTAAAATCAGTTATTTTAACTAAATGCATAGATTTAATAATATTAACACCATCGGGTGAATAAGGGCCTTTGTATTCTTCAATGATATAACATTCATTTTTGTTATCTTCACTAATTGGCTCATTAATAGATACTATTTTTAAGTCATAGGATTCTAAAAATTCTTTGTCTTGTTTTGAAATATCATTAATTAAAATATCTTTTTCATCAATCATAACATAACTTGTGCTATTATCTTGGACTGTGGTATTTTGTTGAATTTGTAATTTAAAGTTAAAATCACTAATTTCATAACCAGTTATTTTAATATATTCATCTTTGTCAATAAAACCTATTTTAACGCTATTTTGAGAGTAATTTAAGATTGGTTTTTGCTTTGTCTTAACAATATTATTAATTTTATAAATATATAAGGTTCTTGCACGGTCTTCAGTAAATAATTGTTCTAAGTCAGGGTTGCTGTACTGCGATTGAGCAGCAAAATCTAACGGAATACTATCGATTGAATAGTCAATTGGTTCATCATTTTCCGCTAATTGTGCTAACATTTTTTCAGATGGTTTTAACATTATTCTTGTTCTCCTTCTTCATTAGGCATATTGATAATAGTTTCGTTGTTTTTTAATTGTCTGTTTAAAGTAGCATTTACTGGTAAGCGAACATCAACAATTAACTCATCAATATTTTTAATATTGAATGTTCTACTGTTTAAAATCGCATTATCATATTTAATTAACTTAATAATGAATTCAGTTAATTTAATTTCTCTAATATATATCATTTGTTCATATGATGCGTTTGTTTGAATATTTACTCCCGCAACTTCTGCTTGTGTTTGTTGGGCTCCCTTAGCAATGGCGGGAACATGATGGCGATTTATTTTATAGTAATTAGTTAATAATCAATCATATATTTTGGTTAATTGTTCACCTTTAAAATTACCCGCAATATAATCTACTGGTTGAAAATTACTATCAGGGTCTCCTTCAACTAATAACAAGTCATTTTCAATAAATAAAGCTAGCATTTTACTAATTTCTTGGTCAACTACACCAGTCACGCCGTTAGTATTAATAATAAATTTACCACTATTTAATAATGGATCTAACATTATCTTTTCAGCAATAATATCTAAAATACTAGCAAATTGTTTACCATAACGAGCAGAAGGCTCAAAATTAGGGTTATTAGGAATAATTTGAATTGGAATAAAATTAAGTGGTAATATTTCTTCTCTTTGTAAAGTTGTATAGTTATTTCATTTAGCATCATCAATATATAAGTCGGTAATAGTACTATATAATCGTGTTTTTAACTTTCTAATAACTTTAACTTGTTTAGTTACAGCATCAATCTCTAATTTTTCAGTAATAAAAATACTCTGGTCATTTTTAATATAAGAGTCATAATCAAAAGTACAAGATACTAAATTACCTAATTCATCATATTGGTCATTGTAAAAATCAATAGTAATAAAATTAAGTTTTGAATTATTAACAAAAATAAAGTATGTACCCCTACCATTCTTATTAATTTTATATTCGTTATATCAATTTTTATTAGTAAAGTCTTGCATCTTTAAAAAGTTATTAATTAATTTAGTATCTAATTGTTGATTAGTAAGTGGATTATAAATGCTAATTCCTAAATCTCGTGGATTTAAAAAATTAGCATTATCTTCACAAATTCTTTTTTTTAAAATCTCATTATGTTTTTGAACAGTAACATTTTTACGATTAGTAATAGTTGATGCTAAATTAAGATAATAACTATCAATATCATAATCTTTTTTTATTTTCTTTTTTGCTGGTAACAATCCCATTTATAACTTCCCCTTTATTTTGTTTCTTCTTTTTTAATAACATCTTCAATACTATCTTCTTTTTGTTTTTTGTTATGTGTTTTGATAAATCTAATTGTTTCAATAATCAAAACTATAATTCCAGCTCCGATAAGCATTGCTGAAACAATAACATATGCCGGTCAAGAAATACCTAATGTTTTTTCTCCTATAAAACAAATAATAATTCCTGCGATAAAAAACAATGATGAAACTCCAAAGATTTTCAAAAACATAATTACATCTTTAATATTTACTTTTGACATAATAACATCTCCTTTCTAATTTACCTTTTTTCTTTCAATAAACACAAATCCCAAAGGTCTAAATGTTGCTGGACCATTAACTCCAATATTAATCAATCCATCAGGATTAATAGATAATGCTAAACATGCACTATTAACACCTATTTGATCATATATAACACCTATTGTTTGTCTAAAACTATGCCTTGTTTGCAACATCCCTTGACTTTTTAAATCTCCTTTGATATTTTTTCCTGAGGCTCAAATTCTATAAATATAATTTTCTTTATCAAAATTAGGAATAGTATATCCTTTTTGTCCAACTTTAAAATCACTAGTATCAACAATTTCTCAATCTGGAACTTTTGGTATAACAATTGATTTTTTTAATTCATCTAAAATTTCTTCTTTTATTTTTGCAAGTTTTTCATCTTTAATTTTTTCTATAACAAGTTTATCTAATAAAGCATCAACTTCTAATTGAGTATAATATGCTTCTAAATCAATCATTGTTAAATCAATACCTTCTTTTTGAAAAGTACGAAACATTTTTTTTAAAGTTGTTAGATTAGCCAATGATTTTGCATAGCTAGGCAATAGACCTTGTTAAGTAATCATAGGGTCATTTTGCGATGAATAATTAATATCACCAACACTCATATTTGCCGAAGTAAAAAATTCAATTGGAATGCGGTTAAATGTTCAATGCTCAATCGTAATAAACACCATATTAATACAAATTTTCTTTAATAATGGATCTTTAAATGTTTCAAACTTTAGTTTTGAAAATGGATAGTTTAAGTAAGAATTAATCATATTTTTGGCTCTTAAAGCAAATGTTTTAAATCATAATTCTACATCACCTTTAAAGAACTTATTATAACGAACTGGAACTTGTGTAATTTTACCTGTCATTGGAATAAAATTATTATAATTTTCCAAAGTAACATTTTGTCATAATTCATTTAACATTTAATCATCTCCTTATCATTTACTTTTTTTAAAATATATTTTCTTTAATATAAATTTTTTACTATTTAGTAATGTTTTTGTTTTAATTGTTTTGTTTAAATCTTGTTTTGTTCTGAGTTGTTTATATGCTTGAAATACTAGTCCATTACCTAACAAACTAGTAACCACACTATCTTCTAGCGTATTTAACAATTTATCTTTATTAAAGTTATTTTTAAATTGTTCTTGCATTTTTAATATCTTAGCAATTATCCGATATATTTTAAAACTATCTTTTACTACTTGCTGATAAACAAGTGGGGCAAAAGAAACTAAATTAAACAAACTTGTTTTTTTAAATCCCCAACCAATAAACCACTCACTGTTCATATAGAATTTAAACGGTTCAGGAGCCAAAACAAACTGTTCTGCTTTGATTAAAGTTGTCATAACGACAATAGGGACATATTTAGGATTTTTATAATATATTGTTAAAGCAACTTCTCCCGCAACTGATAATGGAACAATTTTTACTGCTAAAAAAACATCAGAACCATAAGCAAAGGGTAATAATTGGCCTTTTTTAATAGCTTTAGTTTCAAATTTAGAGAATATTTTTTAGTTTTATCAGTAATTTTATTAATTACTTTTTGTTTAATTGTAATTATTTGTTTTTCAATTGGAGCTAATAATTTTTTAGTTACTTTTTGAATATAAAAATTTGGGTTTAAATGATTTAAAATTTTATTTAATTTAATTGGTGTTTGGTGAAAAATATTTAATAATTTATTATTATATATTTTACTGCTCCGCATTAAATTAGCATTTAATAGTAGATTTTTACCAACACCTTTTTTATGAAGATTAGTCATAATGTTATATCACTCATTAGTATTAATTTTGCTTATTTTATCAATATTTAATCCATATTCATATAACAATTTATTAGCATTTTTTTCATTTACGCGCGGTATTTTTTGAACTAATGTAGGGCTTATTTTTTGAATATTTTTCTCAATTTTTAATAAATTATTAATTGTTTCTAAATTAGAAACTTTAAAACCTTTATAAAAATCATTTCGGGCCAATTTACCAAATGTATATAATAAAGTTTCATTATTAGCCTGCTTTGTAAAATCAAATATTAATTTAGAAGATAAAATCTTTTTGCCTGTAACTTGTTTTACAACATCTTCTAAATTATTAGCAGTTATTACACCTAATTTTTCAAGTAATTTAGTTTCTTTTGCTAATTTTAAAATTCTAGTTGTTCGAGCAGCACGCGTTAATTTACCAACACCGCCAATTGCTGGAAACAAATTTAAGGCGGTACTTTTTGCTGTTACTTCTGATGTTAATTTATCATATATTTGATTTACGGCAAAATCGGTTGCTGTTTCTACTCCAAACGAAATAAATGCTGCGGCAAAATTAGATAATCCCGTACCAAGACCAACAGCCGAAGCAATACCACCAGTTAAAACTGATAAACCAAGAGCTAAAACTTGAATTCCTAAAAATTCTAATAACTGTAAACCAAAATTTTTTTCTTGTTGTTGGATTGACAATCTAGTTGGATTTTTTTAACAGCATAAATAAGAGCTGTTTTAGATGTTCTAATTGGCATATCTATCAAACGAAAAAGTACGATTTTTTAGTACTATTAAGAATTTTTAATTTTAACATCAATCGGAGATGTTTGACCAGTAGCGTTGTTTTTACCTTCAATTTGAACAGAAACAGTTTTATCATTTGTAATATTAATTGGTCAATCTTCACCTTTACTTTCAATAAAGTAATCAAAATCACTTTCAGTTAAAGAACTATTTACGGCTTTAACTGCTTTTAAAACAACATCTTTAAATTGTGGTTTTAACTGTTCGGCTGTTGTTTGTGTTGGATTTACAACATGAATAGTTGGTTTATCTAATTTATTAATTTTACTAATATCAATTTTTGTAACAATATGTTTAATAATTCCTTTAGGTTCAACTACTGCTCCACCTAAATATAAAACTCTTTCCATAATTAAAGTATTACCCATTCCAGTACCTAACGCAGCAGCACCAACCCTTAGCGGAGTATGGTCTTTTTTGCGTAAAATAAGAGGATCATATTTTTTACTAAATTTAAAGGCAATTGCATTAACTCCGTTTGGTAATAATTCAATTGTTCCTTCTGAACCATCTTTATTAATAATTGGTAATTTTTTAGGAACCATATAATATGTTGTTCCTTCAACAGTTTTCATTGCTCCACTTGTTTCAATTACGCTATTTATTTGGTCATTTGCGCCAAGTTGTAACTGTAATTTATTACGAATTCCACGAATAAAATCTGCCGAATCCAAGACAACTGTTTCTGATGGGGTAAAGCCATTTTCATATATTTTATCCATAATTTCATCGTGGATTTGTAAAGCATTTGTATCATCTGATTTTTGTCCTTGAATAGTTGTAACAGTTCCTTTATTAATAATTTCTAAAATTTTATTGCGTTTATAAGCAACTTCAGTATCCATTGCTTGCTCAATATCAGCCGCCCAAAGATTAGGATTAAAATCATTTTCTACAGGGTCTAATTTACGAGCAAAAGTTAAAATTGTATCTAATTCAACTGTTCCATCTTCAAACTTTACTTCAGTATAGTTTAAAAGACTGTCATCAGTATTAAATACTTTTTTATCTTTTCCTATACCTTCATTATATTTAATATTTTTCTTTCTTTTATATGTTAAACCAAACTTATTTGCTTCTTTTCACGCAAATAATGCCTCTCAGCTAAATTTTTGTTGATAAGTTTGTAAATATCATTGGTCAAATGATTCACAATCTTTTTGTGTTGCTTGATTAACAATATCGCCGAATATTCTTTGTGGATTTTGTGCCATAATTTTATACCTTCTTTCTTATTTATTAAATACATTGTCTGTATCTAAAATATTGTTTTCTTTATTTTCTGATTTTGGTACGCCACCAGTATTAACTGTTTGTACCTTAATTAATTCATCATAAACACTCTGCAATTGTACTTTAATGATTTCAATATCATCAGTAATATCATAAGATTTTAATAAAACATTTTTAAAATCTTCATTATCAGTTAAAGAATTAATAAAATCAATTACTTCAATTTGTTTTAATTGAATTGTTTGTTCTTCAATTTGTGAAGTTAATTCAGTATTTTTTGTTTGTAGTTCGTTGATTTGTTGATTACTATTTTCTAAATTACTTGCATTAAATTCTTCAACTTCAACAGTATTTTCTAAAATAATTTCAGCAGTTTTAATATCTAAACTACCATCTTCATTTTTAATAGGTTCATTATTTTTATCAATAAGAACAAATTTTACATTTTTTAATGCCATTGTTTTTCCTCCTATTTTTTAATACTTGTATTTGTTCTTTTTCTAATCGCTTTTTGTATAATTTCGAAACTATCGACTCGAAAAGATAAAAAATAGCGTTTAGTTTTTATATTTAACTGATTAAATACTGAGCCTTTAATTTTTATCTCATCATCTTTTTTTAATTTCAAAAAAGCAGATACAACTGACGGATTATAAATTGATAATGTTGAGTAATTTAATCCTTCTCACTGACATTTCGCAGAACAAGCATCAACTTCAACACCAGCAGCAACCAGTGCCTTAATTTTAGTTTTAATTGGGTTTTCATGTAATCTAACAGTTAATTCTAATTTATTAACTTTTTTATTTTAGATTTATTAGTTATTGATTTTTTAAGTAAATTACTTTTTGTTTGTGCCATTTTTATCAACTCCTTCTGTTATAAAATATTGTAAATGTTTTCAAGCATCGTGTTCGTGCTCTGTCATTTTAATATTTCCTTTATAAATATAATTTTTCTTAACAACTGGCGATTGTAAAACATAATTTAAATTAAATAGATATTTACATAAAACTTTTAAACCACCAATAAATTTAGGAGTAGCTAATGGATTTTTTATTTTTAAACCTTTATTAAGTTGATAATCTTCAATTATTACAATAACTTTATTTAAATAAGAACAAATTTTATTTTTAAACTCATTTAATATTAAATACATATTATTTATTGCTTCTTCTTCATTTTTAGAATTAAAAGTAATATTATTAATTATTTTCTTTTGCAAAACATTATAAATAATCATACCAGTTTGTCCAATTCCAGCAGGGTCAATTGCAATAATATATTTTAATTTATTTGTTTTATTTTTTTTGTCAATTTGTAATATTTTTCATCCATCGGATGCTAAATCTAAAATATCGTTAATTTTGTAATGTTGCATATAAGAAGCAATTACATCTCAATTGTTTTTAAATAAAATTAAGTACATTTTGGCTCATTCTAAACATTGCAAATCATAATGCTTTTTATGATGTGAAATACGACAATTAACAGGCTGACAATTAACTCAATCAAATGACGTTGTTATTTCATTTCAAGTTTTATTAATATACAAACTTTTATATTCTGTCATTTATCTATACTCCTTAATTATTTTTATTTGCTGCTCAAATTTCATCATTAATATCATTTACCGTTACTAGATAAGCTCGTATCATTAATTCTTGTAATTTATTTTTAATTTTTTTATTTCATTTTTTCATCAAATATTTTCCTTTCTGTAAAAAAAACATAATATTCCTTTATTGGTTAATATTTTGATATTTAGTAAATAATTTATTTTAGTATTTAATTACTTCGCCCCCGCTTCACTTTGAAGGTGAGCGGGGGCGGGATAAGATATTTTGATAGAGTTTACCCCCATACGGAAATAAACAAAGAAACAGTTTACCCAGTTATTAATTACGCTTCATCCATCCCTAGACAACTTTATATAAAGAAAATAACCTTTTGGAGTTCCAACCCTCTTGTTTTTTTAGTGTCCGATATTGTTTTTTCGGTTTAACAGCACTCTTTTTATGAAAACAAGCAAAAAACACGCGCTCTGACATTTCGCAAGTGATTAATCTTGCCGAGAATTAAAGAAATAAATAGGAGTAGTAAATCCAATCGCTTTCACACTTTCTTTAAGGCTTCGTGCCATAGATGAGTTATTCATCTTTAAGCATCAAAATATTAAATTTTAAGTGCCGCATTATTCATCGGATAATACCTTTATTGAAAGGATTTATAAAAATATTGTTTATTTTGTGTAGGGAAAACAGAATTTAATCTGTTTTTTTATGATAAAAGTTCTAAATTTAAAGATACTATCCGATGAATAATGCAAATAAATTTATGTTTTTTAATATAAAAATAAAAAAAAACAATCTCACAAGAGTTGTTTTTTGCCGGTTCATCGTACAGGACGCCTGTGCTTATCCAGTAACTGCAAATAATATTAATGATGAAATTTGATCAACAAATAAAAAAATTAAGGAGTATATATAATGACAGAATATATAATGAAGATTTTAAAAATGTTTTATTAAAATCTTATGATATTACTGATGATATTGAAATCATTAAAACACAATTGCAAAGTGTTTATGATGAATTAATTAAGGTACAAACAGTTAATACTGGGGGCGTACCAAAAGTAGTAAACAAAGAAAACAATATTTTAGATACAGACAATGTATTTAAAAAATAGAAAGAAGGAATAAAAATATGGATCCAAAAACAATTTTTGGCGATATTGCTAATCAAGCAACACAAAGAGACTGAGAAACATTTGAACAATGATATTTACAAACTTATCAACAAAAATTTAGTTGAGAAGCTTTATTTGCGTGAAAAGAAGCAAATAAATTTGGTTTAACATATAAAAGAAAGAAAAATATTAAATATAATGAAGGTTTGGGAAAAAATGGACAAGTATTTAATACCGATGATAATCTTCTAAAATATTCAACAGTAGAATTTGAAGATAGAGTTGTTGAATTAGATACAATTTTAACTTTTGCTCGTAAATTAGACCCTGTAGAAAATGATTTTAATCCTAATCTTTGGGCGGCTGATATTGAGCAAGCAATGGATACTGAGGTTGCTTATAAACGCAATAAAATTTTAGAAATTATTAATAAAGGAACAGTTACAACTATTCAAGGCAAAAAAGCAGATGATACAAATGCTTTACAAATTCATGATGAAATTATGGATAAAATATATGAAAACGGCTTTACTCCATCAGAAACAATTGTTTTAGGTTCGGCTGATTTTATTCGTGGAATTCGTAATAAATTACAGTTACAACTTGGAGCAAACGACCAAATAAATAGTGTAATCACAACAAGTGGAGCAATAAAAACTGTTAAAGGAACAACATACTATATGGTTCCTAAAAAATTACCAATTATTAATAAAAATGGTTCAGAAGGAACAATTGAATTATTACCAGATGGTGTTAATGCAATTGCCTTTAAGTTTAGCAAAAAATATGACCCTCTTATTTTACACAAAAAAGATCATACTCCGTTAAGAGTTGGTGCTGCTGCGTTAGGTACTGGAATGGGTAATACTTTGATTATGGAAAGAGTTTTATATTTAGGTGGAGCAGTGGTTGAACCAAAAGGAATTATTAAACATATTGTTTCAAAAATTGATATTAGTAAAATTAATAAATTAGATAAACCAACTATTCATGTTGCAGACCCAACAAAAGCAACAGCCGAACAGTTAAAACCACAATTTAAAGATGTTGTTTTAAAAGCAGTAAAAGCAGTAAATAGTTCTTTAACTGAAAGTGATTTTGATTACTTTATTGAAAGTGATGGTGTTGATTGACCAATAAATATTACAAATGATACCAAGGTTTTTGTCTAAATTGAAGGTAAAAAAACGCTACTGGTCAAACAAATCCGATTGATGTTAAAATTAAAAATTCTTAATAATACTAAAAAATCGTACTTTTTCGTTTGATAAATGATATGCCAATTGGAACATCTAAAACAGCCCTTATTTATGCTGTTTAAAAAAATCCAACTAGATTGTCAATCCAACAACAAGAAAAAAGTTTTGGTTTACAGTTATTAGAATTTTTAGGAATTCAAGTTTTAGCTCTTGGTTTATCAGTTTTAACTGGTGGTATTGCTTCGGCTGTTGGTCTTGGTGCGGGATTATCTAATTTTGCCGCAGCATTTATCTCGTTTGGAGTAGAAACAGCAACCGATTTTGCCGTAAATCAAATATATGATAAATTAACATCAGAAGTAACAGCAAAAAGTACCGCCTTAAATTTGTTACCAGCAATTGGTGGAATTGGTAAATTAACGCGTGCTGTTCGAACAACTAGAATTTTAAAATTAGCAAAAGAAACTAAACTACTTGAAAAATTAGGTGTAATAACTGCTAATAATTTAGAAGATGTTGTAAGGCAAGTTACAGGTAAAAAGATTTTATCTTCTAAATTAATATTTGATTTTACAAAGCAGGCTAATAATGAAACTTTATTATATACAATTGGAAAATTAGCCCGAAATGATTTTTATAAAGGTTTTAAAGTTTCTAATTTAGAAACAATTAATAATTTATTAAAAATTGAGAAAAATATTCAAAAAATAAATCCTAAATTAGTTTAAAAAATACCACGCGTGAATGAAAAAAATGCTAATAAATGATTGTCTGAATATAGATTAAATATTGATAAAATAAGTAAAATTAATACTAATGAGTGATATAACATTATGACTAATCTTCATAAAAAAGGTGTTGGTAAAAATCTACTATTAAATGCTAATTTAATGCGGGGCAGTAAAATATATAATAATAAATTATTAAATATTTTTCATCAAACACCAATTAAATTAAATAAAATTTTAAATCATTTAAACCCAAATTTTTATATTCAAAAAGTAACTAAAAAATTATTAGCCCCAATTGAAAAACAAATAATTACTATTAAACAAAAAGTAATTAGTAAAATTACTGATAAAACTAAAAAAATATTATCTAAATTTGAAACTAAGGCTATTAAAAAGGGTCAATTATTACCTTTTGCTTATGGTTCTGATGTTTTTTAGCAGTTAAAATTGTTCCTTTATCAGTTGCGGGTGAAGTTGCTTTAACAATATATTATAAAAATCCTAAATATGTCCCTATTGTCGTTATGACAACTTTAATCAAAGCAGAACAGTTTGTTTTGGCTCCTGAACCGTTTAAATTCTATATGAACAGTGAGTGGTTTATTGGTTGGGGATTTAAAAAAACAAGTTTGTTTAATTTAGTTTCTTTTGCCCCACTTGCTTATCAGCAAGTAGTAAAAGGTAGTTTTAAAATATATAGGACAATTGCTAAGATATTAAAAATGCAAGAACAATTTAAAAATAACTTTAATAAAGATAAATTGTCAAATACGCTAGAAGATAGTGCAATTACTAGTTTATTGGGTAATGGACTAGTATTTCAAGCATATAAACAACTCAGAACAAAACAAGATTTAAACAAAAAAATTAAAACAAAAACATTACTAAATAGTAAAAAATTTATATTAAAGAAAATATATTCTAAAAAAGTAAATGATAAGGAGATGATTAAATGTTAAATGAATTATGACAAAATGTTACTTTGGAAAATTATAATAATTTTATTCCAATGACAGGTAAAATTACAAAAGTTCCAGTTCGTTATAATAAGTTCTTTAAAGGTGATGTAGAATTATGATTTAAAACATTTGCTTTAAGAGCCCAAAATATGATTAATTCTTACTTAAACTATCCATTTTCAAAGCTAAAATTTGAAACATTTAAAGACCCATTATTAAAGAAAATTTGTATTAATATGGTGTTTATTACGATTGAACATTGAACATTTAACCGTATTTCAATTGAGTTTTTTGCTTCGGCAAATATGAGTGTTGGTGATATTAATTATTCTTCACAAAATGACCCTATGGCAACATGACAAGGTCTATTGCCTACCTATGCAAAATCATTGGCTAATTTAACAACTTTAAAGAAAATGTTTCGTACTTTTCAAGAAGAAGGTATTGATTTAACAATGATTGATTTAGAAGCATATTATACTCAATTAGAAGTTGATGCTTTATTAGATAAACTTGTTATAGAAAAAATTAAAGATGAAAAACTTGCAAAAATAAAAGAAGAAATTTTAGATGAATTAAAAAAACAATTGTTATACCAAAAGTTCCAGATTGAGAAATTGTTGATACTAGTGATTTTATAGTTGGTCAAACTGGATATAATATTCCTAATTTTGATAAAGAAAATTATATTTATAGAATTTGAGCCTCAGGAAAAAATATCAAAGGAGATTTAAAAAGTCAAAAGATGTTGTAAACAAGGCATAGTTTTAGACAAACAATAGGTGTTATATATAATCAAATAGGTGTTAATAGTGCATGTTTAGCATTATCTATTAATCCTGATGGATTGATTAATATTGGAGTTAATGGTCCAACAACATTTAGACCTTTGGGATTTGTGTTTATTGAAAGAAAAAAGGTAAATTAGAAAGGAGATGTTATTATGCCAAAAGTAGAAGTTAAAGATGTAATTATGTTTTTGAAAATATTTGGAGTTTCATCATTGTTTTTTATTGCAGGAATTATTATTTGTTTTATAGGAGAAAAAACATTAGGTATTTCTTGACCAGCATATGTTATTGTTTCAGCAATGCTTATCGGAGCTGGAATTATAGTTTTGATTATTGAAACAATTAGATTTATCAAAACACATAACAAAAAACAAAAAGAAGATAGTATTGAAGATGTTATTAAAAAAGAAGATAAAAAATAAAGAGGTGTTATAAATGGGATTATTACCAGCAAAAAAGAAATTAAAAAAAAGAATATGATATTGATAGTTATTATCTTAATTTAGCATCAACGATTACTAATCGTAAAAATGTTACTGTTCAAAAACATAATGAGATTTTAGAAAAAAGAATTTGTGAAGATAATGCTAATTTTTTAAATCCGCGAGATTTAGAAATTAGCATTTATAATCCACTTACTAATCAAAAAATAGATACTAAATTAATTAATAGCTTTTTAAAAATGCAGGACTTTACCGATAAGAATTGATATAACGAATATAAAATTAATAAGAATAGTAAAGGTGCATATTTTATTTTTGCTAATAATTCAAAACTTAATTTTATTACTATTGATTTTTACAATGACCAGTATGATGAATTAGGTAATTTAGTATCTTGTACTTTTGATTATGACCCTTATATTAAAAATGACCAGAGTATTTTTATTACTGAAAAATTAGAGATTGATGATGTAACTAAACAAGTTAAAGTTATTAGAAAGTTAAAAACACGATTATATAGTACTATTACCGACTTATATATTGATGATGCTAAATGAAATAACTATACAACTTTACAAAGAGAAGAAATATTACCACTTAATTTTATTCCAATTCAAATTATTTCTAATAACCCTAATTTTGAGCCTTCTGCTCGTTATGGTAAACAATTTGCTAGTATTTTAGATATTATTGCTGAAAAGATAATGTTAGATCCATTATTAAATAGTGGTAAATTTACTATTAATACTAAATGGAGTTACTGGTGTGGTTGACCAAGAAATTAGTAAAATGCTGGCATCATTTATTGAAAATGACTTGTTATTAGTTGAAGGAGACCCTGATAGTAATTTTCAACCAGTAGACTATATTGCTGGTAATTTTAAAGGTGAGCAATTAACTAAAATATATGATTGATTATTAACAAATTACTATAAAATAAATCGACATCATGTTCCCGCCATTGCTAAGGGCGCACAACAAACTCAGGCAGAAGTTGCTGGTGTAAATATTTAAACAAACGCATCATACGAACAAATGATATATATTAGAGAAATTAAATTAACTGAATTTATTATTAAGTTAGTTAAATATGATAATGCTATTTTAAACAGTAGAACATTCAATATTAAAAATATTGACGAGTTAATTGTTGATGTTCGTTTACCAGTAAATGCTACTTTAAACAGACAATTAAAAAACAACGAAACTATTATCAATATGCCTAATGAAGAAGGAGAACAAGAATAATGTTAAAACCATCTGAAAAAATGTTAGCACAATTAGCAGAAAATGATGAACCAATTGACTATTCAATTGATAGTATTCCGTTAGATTTTGCTATTCAATCGCAGTACAGCGACCCTGATTTAGAACAATTATTTACAGAAGCCCGTGCAAGAACCTTATATATTTATAAAATTAATAAATCTTGTTAAGACAAAACAAAAACCAACCTTAAACTATTCTCAAAATAGCGTTAAAATAGGTTTTATTGACAAAGATGAATATATTAAAATAACTGGTTATGAAATTAGTGATTTTAATTTTAAATTACAAATTCAACAAAACACCACAGTCCAAGATAATAGCACAAGTTATGTAATGATTGATGAAAAAGATATTTTAATCAATGATATTTCAAAACAAGACAAAGAATTTTTAGAATTCTATGACTTAAAAATAGTTTCTATTAATGAACCAATTACCGAAAACAATAAAAATAAATGTTATATTATTGAAGAATATAAGCGTCCTTATTCACCTGATGGCATTGATATTATTAAATCTACCCACTTAGTTAAAATAACTGATTTTAAGTGAAAAAATCAGAATAGTATTCATTTAGTTTTACAAAAATCATTGCCAGAAGATACAGTATTTACTGGCATTGAAATTAAATACCCTAAATCAATGTTATTTGGAAATATTAAGTGTTGAGGCAATATCAATGGTGTTTATTCTTATCCATCATCAAATATTGAAAATGCTAGTTTAGTACCATTATTATCAATGCCAATTGAAACAAACCCTAATTTAAGAGTATTTCAATATTGATTTACCGAAAGTTTTTACCATGAAGTATTGCCAAAAATTATATTCAAGGTGGTGATATTTTAGGTTTAGTAAACAAAAATGGTTTAGAAAAAGTATTATTAAATTATTTAACATATCGTTATAATTATGACCGTAAATTTCAAGGAGCAAAATACGACGAAATCAAATGTATTAATTATTCATTACCCGTAATGTTCAACTATTTCATTTAAATTCATTATTATCTTATCATCATTAAATTTAATGTCAATAATTTACTTTTTTTTATTGTATTATGTAAATATTTTAAAAAAGGGTAGGAAAAAATGAAAAAGTTTAAACATTTAAGTTTTATTGAAAGATGTAATTTAAAAGAAGCGTTAGAATCTGATATTTTTAAGAAAAAAATGGCACTCTTAATATATCAAAAATAGCAAGATATATGGGTCGTAGTAAAAGTACTATTAAATATCACTTAAAACATTATAAACATATTAAACGATATCATCCTATGCAAGAACATAAACGATATTTAGAAAATCGTAAAAATTGTAAAAAGAAAACTACTTTAACTTTTAAACAATTATTATGATTAGATGAAAAATTTAATAATTTTCATTATACACCTAAACAAATATGTAAATTATATGAAATTGAATTTAATGATAAATTCCCTATGTGTTTTAAAACACTTTATAAATATATTTATTTAGGTTTATTTGGTTTAAATAAACGTAATTTGTATTTTCATAGTAAAAAAAAGATACATAAAGGGAAAAAATATAAACGTGGTAATTTAAGCAATGATTTTAAAACTATTAAACAAGCAAAACATGAAAAAGGTACTTTTGGTTGATTTCAAATGGATACTATTGTTAGTAAAGATAAGAAATCAGCATGTTTAACATTAACAGAAGAATTTACTAAATTTACCTTTTTAAAAAATTAAAAGAAAAAAATTCAACAGAAGTATTAGAAACTTTAAAACAAATTTTTAAAAATAAACTTTTAAAAAAACATTTAAAGGGAATTATAACTGATCAAGGAAAAGAATTTTGAAATTGAAAAGATATTGAAAAATATCTTAAAACAAATGTATATTTTTGTGATAAAGGTAGTCCTACACAAAAACCAATTGTAGAAAGAATGAATAGAGATATAAGGCGAGAATTACCAAAAAGTACTGATTTTAGAATTATTAAACAAGATAAAATAGATTGAATAATTAATACAATTAATGATAAGATAAGACCTTGTTTAAATTGAGAAACACCAACACAGTTATTTAATAAATATATTAAATAAATTTATTAAATAAAAAAACTTAATAAATTATTTTTTAGTGTGCCCAAATATACTAATTTTAAATAAATTAAAAAAATAATTTAAAAATACTTGCAAACTTATTTTTAAGTGCTATTATTTTAATTAATAAGAGTAGGAAATAACTAATTGCATTTACACTATACATGTTGATAAAAAAAACAATTTTTAAAAGAATTAACAAATTTTTCGTATTCATTTGCAAAATATTTTGATACTGTTGAAATTATAAATAAATTAGAAAAAAGTGTTGATAATTTGCAACAAGTTAATTTAAATTATGATTTTGATAATTGAAAATTAGTATCAAGTATTTTAGGAGAAGGAAATACTAAAAAATGATACATAGGTATTTTAAAAAAAGATAATAAATGAAATATTATAAAATGAAATGGAAACAAAGAATTTTATTCATATTATTATGATAAAATTTATCGTTGAGATGGAGAAGGTCAACCACAAACACCAAAAATTGATAGTGGTGGAAATGTTAAGTTTGAAGTAAATATTTATAAAGAAAAAGTTAAGGATTTTTTAAATAATTATTTAGATGTTATTATCCAAGAAAATATTTGAGTTCAACAAGGTGGTAACCCTGATTATGATGATCCAAATTTGGGTAGTCAAAGAATAATATTTGATTTTGAAATTATTAATAATTTGGATAAGTCTAGTACTGGCACTATTTTAACTAAAAAATCAATTTATCGGATGATTTTGACGATTGATGAAAAGAAAAATATTATTGTTGGGAGTTTAGAGTTAACACATCTTAAGCAATATTGAAATGGATATGATTATAATAATTATCGGTATACTGATGATTTAGGTTTTTTATTTTCTTTTATGAAAGATAAGGAAAATACATTTAATTTTAGTGCTGAAACATATAATTATTATCAGGGTAATACTCCTAATACTGGTAAAGAGATTTTTGAACAGATGAAAGGTCAAATTGATATTAATAAATTTTTAAAAGCATTTTTTGCTCATGCTTTAGTTCCAGTATTTCAAAATCTTAGTAATTTTATTGAAAGTGGATATATTGATAATTTACAATATGATACGGTTTTAATTAACTTTTTTGGTTTAAAATTAGTTAATTTTACAGATGTATTAATTGAGGAAAGCAATATTAATAAAACTCAATTTGAAAAATTATTAAATAGTATGTTTACGGTTTCTCAAAATTTTTATAAAGATTATTTACGAACAATTTTTGATTTAGAAAATAATACTTATGTGCAAGGATATAATAAAAAATATGGTTTATTAGTGAATAATGGTTTTAAAATTTATCCACGTTACTTTTATTTTTCTGATAAATACAAACAATTAGATATTAAATTGTATTCAGCGTTTAAAAATCGGTTTTATAATACAAATTATGGTAATGTGTTTAACTATGATTTTTCAGTTATAAAACATTTTCATTTTCAACATTTAAAAATATTTTGGATTTAAAAATTATGAGATTTAATTTTAGTTAATTTAAAATAATTTAATTTTAGTTTTTAAACTATTTTTTAGTATGTTAAAATATAAAATTACTTTTTGTATTTTTATTTTTTTGTGTTATTATGTTTTTATAAAAGAAAAAAGTTTCTTGTTTTTAAATAAATTAAGTAATACCCCCGTTTATATGCAACACTCCCTTTTATTACTGTAAATTGTAAATGCAAGTGCAACAAATCTATTAACTAAATAATAACATAAAAAAATTTCTTTAAAATATTAAATCATCAAAAAAATATTGTTTTTTTTATAAAATATTATATACTTGTCCCTGTAAGAGAAAGAAAATTTAAAAATATGAATTATATAAAAGTAGGGTTAAAAGTAATTAAAATAATTGTTAATGTTTTTTCTCTTATTCATGTATTTTTTAATTATGTTTGTTTTTATAAAATCACTACTTAATAGAAAAGGAAATATAAACTATGAAAAAATTTTTATCAATCGTATCAATTTTTAGTTTAACAACAACTGGCGCAACAACATTAGTTGCATGTACCAAAGTTGGTGATAGCAAAGATGAGAGTAACAACTCTGAAAGTAACAATGATTTAGCAAAAATTAAAATAATTGAAGCACCAAAAGAAATGACTGTTATGGACCCAATAGAGTTACAAAAGCTGAGATTAAAATAGTATTAGATCCAATTTTTTATCAGCGGTACAATGAATTAATAAAACGGCCACAACAGCTGATTTTACTTATGATGTTTTTAAAGATAAAGATGGTAGTGAATTAGAAACTGTTAATTTACAAGATAGTAAAGTTGATGTTTATGTTCAAATTGTTGCAGCGCAGGATAGTATGGTTGTTATTGGCAATACCGGATATATTAAAGTAACTTTACCACAACTTACAAAAATAGAAAAAGTCGATATTTCTTCTCGCGAGGGTACTATTCCATATAGTGCTTTAAAAATTAAAGCAGCGAATCCAAATGCGACAACTATTAATGAATTAAAAAAAATTAATATTGAAGCAACGCTTGTTGCTAAAGTGCTAAAAATTGTGAAAGATATAGTATAAGCAGTAACTGCTGAGGATTATACAATTACAAATAATGCTCAGCCAGGTGATTATTCAAAGCAACAAGAAGTCATAATTTTAGTTAAAGCAAAAGACACTTCAAAATATATTTCTGGAAAATTTGCTTTTAAGGGTTATGTAAAAGCTATCAAATAATATTTTCATTTTATTAAAAAGATTAACACGATAAAAAGTTAATCTTTTTTATTTCATATGATAATTTATAATAAAAATTATTTTGATTTTAAATTTTAATTTGGTGCAGTTTATATTACAGTTTACATACTAATAAAAAATAAAAAAAAATTTGCTAATTATGAATAGTTTTTCATAAATTAATAGTATAATTTAAATACCTTAAAGCACAAAATAATTTATTTTAATCAAAAACAGCAATCATTAGGAGGTTATAAGATATGGCCAAACAAAAGTTAACTAAATGGTATTATAACAATTTAAAGGTTAATAATTGAAATTTATATGTTGCTGTTTCTGAACAAGGTGTAACTTTTATTGGTTCTAATAACAAAGGGTTTAATGAATTAGAATCTTGGTTGAAGAAAAAGGGACCAAATATTTTATTAATTGTTGATCAAGAAGGAAAAACGAACCTTGTTATGGAGCAATTAACGGAATATTTAATGGGAAAACGAACATTTTTTACTTTAGCGTTTGATTTCACTGGTACTTTGTTTCAAAAAAGGTTTGAGCAGAAGTTGCTAAAATACCATATGGAACAACAACTTGTTATGCTGATATTGCACAAAAAATTGGACATCCGCAAGCAATGCGAGCTGTGGGGGACAGCAATTGGCAATAATGCCATCACAATTCTTGTTCCCTGTCATCGTGTTTTAGGCAAAAATAATGCTTTACGTGGCTATCGTGGTGGGTTAGAAATGAAAGCATCGTTATTACAATTAGAAAATATTTGATAATTAGTATTTGTTATTTTAAATTTATGCTTTATTAAAAGTAGTTTTTATTACAATTAATTTTATTTTTAATTAGTATGTTGGTTATCAACAATAAATTTTTAATATATTAAAAGGAGAAAAAATTATGGGAAAGTTTCATACAATAGCAAGTAGTTTATTAGTGTTTGGAACTATTAATATGACATTTGTACCTACTTCTAGTTTTATTAATCAAAAGGGATATATTGCAGAACTATCACCAACAGCAGTTTCATCACTTAACGAAGATGATTTTATTTATTCAGGCTATTTATTACAGTATTTTATTTATAAGTCTTCCAATATTGACCAAAACAAAACAGTAAAAATGATAGAAAACAATATTGTTGCTAATAAAGATATAATTTATAATACTAAAACTAATATTAATAATGTGAGAATCGATACGAAAGAATTATTTGAAATGTCATTAATGGCCTCGATTATTAATACTAGTATTTATGGAATGAAAACTTGGAAAGAATTTTTTGCCGAAGCATATTCAAAATGAATGACAATGCCAAACGAAATGAAAAATAAAAGCTGAGAGATTTTAAATAATTTTTTTATTGATATTTATACTCCGCTTCAAAAAGAGAATTTTGGTTCCTGAATTACTTCTTTACAAAAACAACGTGCTAAAATTGATCAGTATGTTGCAAAGTCAAATATTAGTTATAATACTAATTTAACAACTAAACCAATTAATGCAGTTGATTTAAAATATTTTTTGCCATCTTTTGAACTTGGTTTACAACAATTAATTCCCCAAAATAGGAAATTATGAGCACGGAATTATACTTTTAATGCTCTTAAAACAAGTTTAATTATGTGGCAGTCAAGTGGAATGCAAGATATTGAAACTGATAATGTTAGTTTTGACGGAAATATTCTACGAAATAGCATTATTAATAATGGTAAGCAGGATTTAACAGCGGAATTAGGAAATATGATGAATGATTCATATACGCGAGCATCACAATCAGCGATTATAAAATTTGAAAATTTTATGAATACTAGTAAACAGCAATATTATTCATCATTTGATAAGTTAGATGAAGATTTAAAAAAGATAACAGAATATGAAAATAATTATTATTATGAAAAAGGGAGCACTATTTTCTTAAAAGATAGCGTGCAAGCAATGCAAAAATATTATCAATGAACTGATGAACTGATGGAGTTTCTTAAAGAACAAATTTTAAATTTATTTAATATGACTTATGCAATAACTGGTGACAATTTTAAATATTTTTTAACTGGATTTTTATTTTCTCCTGATGCTCCATTGTTAGAAGAAGGTAGACAAACAGCAGCTTATACAAATTATTCTTTTCAATCATTACCAGGGTCAAATCGTTTTATTTCAACTAGACGGGCTTATATCGTTATTTCTGCAAAAGAATTTGATAATGTTTTGCAAGGAAAAACTATTTCTGAATATTTAATTGGATGATGAAGCTCATTAAATGTTTTTTGTACTTTGAACCATGAGATGGGGCATGCTGTTGATGCTTACTATGGAATGATTAAAGAAGCACGAAATGTTGCATCAAAATATTTTAAGAATCTTGTAAATAGTTTAGGAATTAAAGGGCAATATATGGGTAACATTTTTGGCTATGATGATATTGCAAGTTATAATCAAAAGGTTAACATTATTAAAATTGTTTTAATTATTATGTTTGGTGCTTTTTGCACAAGTATTATTATTGCCGTTGTTTGAGGTACTAGTCGTAAGATTAGACCTCAAAAGAAATAGAAATGGTAAAAATGCAACAATATTGCATTTTTTATTTAAAAATAAAGGAGGAAAAAAATGAGTAGTAAAAAACAAATGACAAAATTTGGATTTATTGTTTCATCATTAGGTGCAGCAATTGGATTAGGGGTAATTTGAGGATTACCTGGTTATATTAATAAATATGGTGGATTTTATTTTTTCGTAATATATATTTTTGCATTATTAATTGTGGGAGTTCCATTATTAATTTTTGAATTTAACTTAGGAAATCTTCGACGTAAAAGTGTAATTAACATTTTTGATAAAGAAAGTGTTCGCTTTAGTCGTTTTATGGGTTGGTTTCAATCAACTTTAATGATTATTATTCCGATTTATTATGCTGTTTTGGTTGGTTATACTATTATTTCGATTGGAATTGAATTTAGTCCTACCTTGATTAGTAATGTTGATGGAAATATTTTTAACCATCAGATTTTACAGCGTGGTGGTTTTGGTGTAACTAACAATGGTGGTTTTCAATGAATTGTATTTTTAGCTTTTTTATTTGTTGTTTTGTTAGTTGGTCTTGTCTTATTATTTGGAATTAAGGGAATTGAAAAAGTTAATAAGTTTTTTATGCCCTTATTATTTTTAATTATTTTAATTTTAGCAATTTATATTTTAACAGTCCCAGGGAGCCATCAAGGATTAGCAACGTTGTTTTTAACAAATAATTTAGAGAAATTAAAGCAAAGTCAAACATGAAGTAGTGTTTTTTCCTTAGCTTTTTTTACAACATCATTAGGAATGGGAATGATGATGCGCTTTGCTGGTGTAGGTCCACATAATCAAGATAATGCTTCAAAAGCTTACTTATTAGTAATTGGAATTTTATTTTTATCCATTATTAACTTAATCTTTATTTTTGGTGCATCAGGGGCTATTGTTAATAATTTGGTTACTGATAAAAATGATATTTTATTATTTCAACAACAAATTGCTACTAAGTTTGGTAATGATTCAATGGTTTTTGTTTTTAATGTTTTGCCAGAAACTTTCCATATTATTAATCAAAATACTGTTGTGGGAGTTGGGAATTTCTTAGGAGTTTTATTCTTTTTAGCTTTATTTATTGCCGGATTAAGTACAACGGTTGGTAATGTTGAAGTTATTGTGGATGCTATTGAAACACAATATGAAATTAGTAATCAAAAAGTAATTTGTGGGATTTGTTTAACAATTATTGTTGTTGGTTTATCACTAGTTTTTGAGAGCACATATCAGGTAATTAATTCCTTTCAATTATTAGCAGCAGGATTAGATTTAATTTTAGTATCTTTAGCACAAGTTATTTTCTTTGTTTGATATGCAAAAAAACTACATATTGTAATTAATTACAATAACCAAGTATCATGAATTAAATTAAATAAGTTATATAAAATTATGATGTATTATTTAATTCCACTTATATTAGTTGTTATTGTTGGTTTTTCAGTTTATAATTTTATTATTAGTTGTACAAAAAACGCTTGATATATCTCAGTATTAGCTTTTGTGTTAGGTATTTTTGTACCAGTCCTAGTTGCAAGTCTGAATAGTTATTATGGCATAAAACGAGAAAAAGGAGGACAGAAACCATGTTAGTTACCATCGCCATTGTTGTTTTATTAGTTTTAGCAATTTTATTAGCAGTTGCTTTTGGCTTTTTTATCTATAAAGATTGACAACGTAGCCAGCATACATTAGAAGTTGATCAGAAATTAGCATTAAAACATAAGTTAAAAGAAGATTTAGAACCAAGTTTAGATCATAAAACTAATGAAAGAAAGTAAATTTAATATTTTTTAATTATCATGCTGTTTGATAATTTCAATTAATTCTATTGATGATGAGCAGTTTTTTATACTAGTTAAAAATTCTTTTTTTGCAAATAGTTTAGCAATCGATTGAAGTAATTCTATATGTGAAAAATTATCTTCTGCAGCAAGAGCTAAGCAATATTTAATATGGTATTTGTCCTCTTTTTGAAATTTAACTGGAATTTTAAAATATGTAAAACTTATTCCAGTTTTTAAAATTGTTGAGTCAGGCATAATATGCAATAATGCTAATTTTGGTGCCACAACATAATAAGGACCTAAATCATTTGTTATTTCAATAATTTTAGTGAGAAAATCAGTTTTAACATAATTATTTGTAATTAATAATTCAGATGCTAATTCAATTGCTTGCTCTCATTTATTAATTGGTTTTTCAATATATTGTAATAATTTTTCATTAAATATTTTCATTTTCTATAAACCTTTCTATTTTTTTATTATTTTTATTATAGAAAGAAGATAGTAAAGTACAAGAAAATTACTTGTTTTTGTATTTTTTTATTCAAATGCAAATTTTTTGAAAATTTAATACATTATAATTTTTAGTGAAGGAGGGTATAAATGATTCCAATAATTGCTTTGGATTTATATAATTTAACATCCTTAGAAAAATATGTGGCAATTGAAATCAATAAAAAACCGGAATATTTTTTAAATAATTCAATCACAATTATTAATAAAAAACTAGGAATAGCAACATCAACAATATCAAGATTATCGAAAAAAAATAGGATATAAAAATTTTAAAGAACTTAAAATGTTTATTTATGAAAAAATTAAACAAATTAAAAGTAGTTTTAATTTTCAATATAATGATAATTTACCTAATTTAATTCAAAAAATTAAAAATATTAATTTATATTCTATTTTTGAAACAATTAATAACTTAAATTTATTAGAACTAGAAAATATTATTAACTGTATTTTTACTTCTAAACGTATTTTTGTTTTTGGTGTTGGTTCATCTTCTGTTATTTGTTCTGAATTAAATGATAGTTTAATTAAATTAGGATTTAATTCTTATACATCGCAAGATTTTCATGGTCAGTTATTGTTTTTAAATTCATTTAATGATAATGATTTATTGATTCTTTTTTCAAAATCTGGTCGTACGCGTGAAATTCTTGAAATATTAAAAAATGGAATTAAATATAAAATTCCAATTACTTTAGTAACTTCAAATTTAAATTGTGGCTATGAAAAATATTTATATAATAAAATTATTTTTCGAACGTTAGAGCAACTTTCCCGCTATTCAGCTGTATCTTCTAAAATTACACAATTGCTATTTGTGGATATTATTTTTAACCAAATTATGGAAAGAAAAAAACAATTTAAAAAATTAATTTTACATGGAACTCACATAATTAAAAATTGAAACAAAATTAATTCTTAATTTTATACTATAGTTCCTTTTTTATTTCAATTATTAATTAAAATAACACCTTTTTGAATTTCTTCATATATTGATGGTTTTTTATCTATTAACATTGTTATTAAAATATTAGTTATAATTAGTTGCAAAATATTGCTAGAAATAATTGAAAAATAAGTTGAATCTAAATAAGAATGATATAAAATTCTATAATCTGGTTGAATCAAATCACTATTATTCTACTTAGTTGTAACTAAAACCGTTTTTATATTGTTTTTTCTACTTAATTTAAGTAATTCAAGAATTTCACGCGTACGACCAGATTTTGAAAAAAGAATCAATAAATCATTATCATTAAATGAATTTAAAAACAATAACTGACCATGAAAATCTTGCGATGTATAAGAATTAAATCCTAATTTAATTAAACTATCATTTAATTCAGAACAAATAACAGAAGATGAACCAACACCAAAAACAAAAATACGTTTAGAAGTAAAAATACAGTTAATAATATTTTCTAGTTCTAATAAATTTAAGTTATTAATTGTTTCAAAAATAGAATATAAATTAATATTTTTAATTTTTTGAATTAAATTAGGTAAATTATCATTATATTGAAAATTAAAACTACTTTTAATTTGTTTAATTTTTTCATAAATAAACATTTTAAGTTCTTTAAAATTTTTATATCCTATTTTTTTTCGATAATCTTGATATTGTTGATGTTGCTATTCCTAGTTTTTTATTAATAATTGTGATTGAATTATTTAAAAAATATTCCGGTTTTTTATTGATTTCAATTGCCACATATTTTTCTAAGGATGTTAAATTATATAAATCCAAAGCAATTATTGGAATCATTTATACCCTCCTTCACTAAAAATTATAATGTATTAAATTTTCAAAAAATTTGCATTTGAATAAAAAAATACAAAAACAAGTAATTTTCTTGTACTTTACTATCTTCTTTCTATAATAAAAATAATAAAAAAATAGAAAGGTTTATAGAAAATGAAAATATTTAATGAAAAATTATTACAATATATTGAAAAACCAATTAATAAATGAGAGCAAGCAATTGAATTAGCATCTGAATTATTAATTACAAATAATTATGTTAAAACTGATTTTCTCACTAAAATTATTGAAATAACAAATGATTTAGGTCCTTATTATGTTGTGGCACCAAAATTAGCATTATTGCATATTATGCCTGACTCAACAATTTTAAAAACTGGAATAAGTTTTACATATTTTAAAATTCCAGTTAAATTTCAAAAAGAGGACAAATACCATATTAAATATTGCTTAGCTCTTGCTGCAGAAGATAATTTTTCACATATAGAATTACTTCAATCGATTGCTAAACTATTTGCAAAAAAAGAATTTTTAACTAGTATAAAAAACTGCTCATCATCAATAGAATTAATTGAAATTATCAAACAGCATGATAATTAAAAAATATTAAATTTACTTTCTTTCATTAGTTTTATGGTCTAAACTTGGTTCTAAATCTTCTTTTAACTTATGTTTTAATGCTAATTTCTGATCAACTTCTAATGTATGCTGACTACGTTGTCAATCTTTATAGATAAAAAAGCCAAAAGCAACTGCTAATAAAATTGCTAAAACTAATAAAACAACAATGGCGATGGTAACTAACATGGTTTCTGTCCTCCTTTTTCTCGTTTTATGCCATAATAACTATTCAGACTTGCAACTAGGACTGGTACAAAAATACCTAACACAAAAGCTAATACTGAGATATATCAAGCGTTTTTTGTACAACTAATAATAAAATTATAAACTGAAAAACCAACAATAACAACTAATATAAGTGGAATTAAATAATACATCATAATTTTATATAACTTATTTAATTTAATTCATGATACTTGGTTATTGTAATTAATTACAATATGTAGTTTTTTTGCATATCAAACAAAGAAAATAACTTGTGCTAAAGATACTAAAATTAAATCTAATCCTGCTGCTAATAATTGAAAGGAATTAATTACCTGATATGTGCTCTCAAAAACTAGTGATAAACCAACAACAATAATTGTTAAACAAATCCCACAAATTACTTTTTGATTACTAATTTCATATTGTGTTTCAATAGCATCCACAATAACTTCAACATTACCAACCGTTGTACTTAATCCGGCAATAAATAAAGCTAAAAAGAATAAAACTCCTAAGAAATTCCCAACTCCCACAACAGTATTTTGATTAATAATATGGAAAGTTTCTGGCAAAACATTAAAAACAAAAACCATTGAATCATTACCAAACTTAGTAGCAATTTGTTGTTGAAATAATAAAATATCATTTTTATCAGTAACCAAATTATTAACAATAGCCCCTGATGCACCAAAAATAAAGATTAAGTTAATAATGGATAAAAATAAAATTCCAATTACTAATAAGTAAGCTTTTGAAGCATTATCTTGATTATGTGGACCTACACCAGCAAAGCGCATCATCATTCCCATTCCTAATGATGTTGTAAAAAAAGCTAAGGAAAAAACACTACTTCATGTTTGACTTTGCTTTAATTTCTCTAAATTATTTGTTAAAAACAACGTTGCTAATCCTTGATGGCTCCCTGGGACTGTTAAAATATAAATTGCTAAAATTAAAATAATTAAAAATAATAAGGGCATAAAAAACTTATTAACTTTTTCAATTCCCTTAATTCCAAATAATAAGACAAGACCAACTAACAAAACAACAAATAAAAAAGCTAAAAATACAATTCATTGAAAACCACCATTGTTAGTTACGCCAAAACCACCACGCTGTAAAATCTGATGGTTAAAAATATTTCCATCAACATTACTAATCAAGGTAGGACTAAATTCAATTCCAATCGAAATAATAGTATAACCAACCAAAACAGCATAATAAATCGGAATAATAATCATTAAAGTTGATTGAAACCAACCCATAAAACGACTAAAGCGAACACTTTCTTTATCAAAAATGTTAATTACACTTTTACGTCGAAGATTTCCTAAGTTAAATTCAAAAATTAATAATGGAACTCCCACAATTAATAATGCAAAAATATATATTACGAAAAAATAAAATCCACCATATTTATTAATATAACCAGGTAATCCTCAAATTACCCCTAATCCAATTGCTGCACCTAATGATGAAACAATAAATCCAAATTTTGTCATTTGTTTTTTACTACTCATTTTTTTCCTCCTTTATTTTTAAATAAAAAATGCAATATTGTTACATTTTTACCATTTCTATTTCTTTTGAGGTCTAATCTTACGACTAGTACCTCAAACAACGGCAATAATAATACTTGTGCAAAAAGCACCAAACATAATAATTAAAACAATTTTAATAATGTTAACCTTTTGATTATAACTTGCAATATCATCATAGCCAAAAATGTTACCCATATATTGCCCTTTAATTCCTAAACTATTTACAAGATTCTTAAAATATTTTGATGCAACATTTCGTGCTTCTTTAATCATTCCATAGTAAGCATCAACAGCATGCCCCATCTCATGGTTCAAAGTACAAAAAACATTTAATGAGCTTCATCATCCAATTAAATATTCAGAAATAGTTTTTCCTTGCAAAACATTATCAAATTCTTTTGCAGAAATAACGATATAAGCCCGTCTAGTTGAAATAAAACGATTTGACCCTGGTAATGATTGAAAAGAATAATTTGTATAAGCTGCTGTTTGTCTACCTTCTTCTAACAATGGAGCATCAGGAGAAAATAAAAATCCAGTTAAAAAATATTTAAAATTGTCACCAGTTATTGCATAAGTCATATTAAATAAATTTAAAATTTGTTCTTTAAGAAACTCCATCAGTTCATCAGTTCATTGATAATATTTTTGCATTGCTTGCACGCTATCTTTTAAGAAAATAGTGCTCCCTTTTTCATAATAATAATTATTTTCATATTCTGTTATCTTTTTTAAATCTTCATCTAACTTATCAAATGATGAATAATATTGCTGTTTACTAGTATTCATAAAATTTTCAAATTTTATAATCGCTGATTGTGATGCTCGCGTATATGAATCATTCATCATATTTCCTAATTCCGCTGTTAAATCCTGCTTACCATTATTAATAATGCTATTTCGTAGAATATTTCCGTCAAAACTAACATTATCAGTTTCAATATCTTGCATTCCACTTGACTGCCACATAATTAAACTTGTTTTAAGAGCATTAAAAGTATAATTCCGTGCTCATAATTTCCTATTTTGGGGAATTAATTGTTGTAAACCAAGTTCAAAAGATGGCAAAAAATATTTTAAATCAACTGCATTAATTGGTTTAGTTGTTAAATTAGTATTATAACTAATATTTGACTTTGCAACATACTGATCAATTTTAGCACGTTGTTTTTGTAAAGAAGTAATTCAGGAACCAAAATTCTCTTTTTGAAGCGGAGTATAAATATCAATAAAAAAATTATTTAAAATCTCTCAGCTTTTATTTTTCATTTCGTTTGGCATTGTCATTCATTTTGAATATGCTTCGGCAAAAAATTCTTTCCAAGTTTTCATTCCATAAATACTAGTATTAATAATCGAGGCCATTAATGACATTTCAAATAATTCTTTCGTATCGATTCTCACATTATTAATATTAGTTTTAGTATTATAAATTATATCTTTATTAGCAACAATATTGTTTTCTATCATTTTTACTGTTTTGTTTTGGTCAATATTGGAAGACTTATAAATAAAATACTGTAATAAATAGCCTGAATAAATAAAATCATCTTCGTCAAGTGATGAAACTGCTGTTGGTGATAGTTCTGTAATATATCCCTTTTGATTAATAAAACTAGAAGTAGGTACAAATGTCATATTAATAGTTCCAAACACTAATAAACTACTTGCTATTGTATGAAACTTTCCCATAATTTTTTCTCCTTTTAATATATTAAAAATTTATTGTTGATAACCAACATACTAATTAAAAATAAAATTAATTGTAATAAAAACTACTTTTAATAAAGCATAAATTTAAAATAACAAATACTAATTATCAAATATTTTCTAATTGTAATAACGATGCTTTCATTTCTAACCCACCACGATAGCCACGTAAAGCATTATTTTTGCCTAAAACACGATGACAGGGAACAAGAATTGTGATGGCATTATTGCCAATTGCTGTCCCCCACAGCTCGCATTGCTTGCGGATGTCCAATTTTTTGTGCAATATCAGCATAACAAGTTGTTGTTCCATATGGTATTTTAGCAACTTCTGCTCAAACCTTTTTTGAAACAAAGTACCAGTGAAATCAAACGCTAAAGTAAAAAATGTTCGTTTTCCCATTAAATATTCCGTTAATTGCTCCATAACAAGGTTCGTTTTTCCTTCTTGATCAACAATTAATAAAATATTTGGTCCCTTTTTCTTCAACCAAGATTCTAATTCATTAAACCCTTTGTTATTAGAACCAATAAAAGTTACACCTTGTTCAGAAACAGCAACATATAAATTTCAATTATTAACCTTTAAATTGTTATAATACCATTTAGTTAACTTTTGTTTGGCCATATCTTATAACCTCCTAATGATTGCTGTTTTTGATTAAAATAAATTATTTTGTGCTTTAAGGTATTTAAATTATACTATTAATTTATGAAAAACTATTTATAATTAGCAAATTTTTTTTATTTTTTATTAGTATGTAAACTGTAATATAAACTGCACCAAATTAAAATTTAAAATCAAAATAATTTTTATTATAAATTATCATATGAAATAAAAAAGATTAACTTTTTATCGTGTTAATATTTTTAATAAAATGAAAATATTATTTGATAGCTTTTACATAACCCTTAAAAGCAAATTTTCCAGAAATATATTTTGAAGTGTCTTTTGCTTTAACTAAAATTATGACTTCTTGTTGCTTTGAATAATCACCTGGCTGAGCATTATTTGTAATTGTATAACCCTCAGCAGTTACTGCTTATACTATATCTTTCACAATTTTTAGCACTTTAGCAACAAGCGTTGCTTCAATATTAATTTTTTTTAATTCATTAATAGTTGTCGCATTTGGATTCGCTGCTTTAATTTCTAAAGCACTATATGGAATAGTACCCTCGCGAGAAGAAATATCGACTTTTTCTATTTTTGTAAGTTGTGGTAAAGTTACTTTAATATATCCGGTATTGCCAATAACAACCATACTATCCTGCGCTGCAACAATTTGAACATAAACATCAACTTTACTATCTTGTAAATTAACAGTTTCTAATTCACTACCATCTTTATCTTTAAAAACATCATAAGTAAAATCAGCTGTTGTGGCCGTTTTATTAATTCATTGTACCGCTGATAAAACAATTGGATCTAATACTATTTTAATCTCAGCTTTTGTAACTCTATTGGGTCTATAACAGTCATTTCTTTTGGTGCTTCAATTATTTTAATTTTTGCTAAATCATTGTTACTTTCAGA
The DNA here is from genome assembly GCF_964020235.1 of Spiroplasma endosymbiont of Seladonia tumulorum. Taxonomy (NCBI): domain Bacteria; kingdom Bacillati; phylum Mycoplasmatota; class Mollicutes; order Entomoplasmatales; family Spiroplasmataceae; genus Spiroplasma; species Spiroplasma endosymbiont of Seladonia tumulorum. The sequence goes on from NZ_OZ026545.1 coordinate 1,430,542, forward strand.
GTTGTTACTCTCATCTTTGCTATCACCAACTTTGGTACATGCAACTAATGTTGTTGCGCCAGTTGTTGTTAAACTAAAAATTGATACGATTGATAAAAATTTTTTCATAGTTTATATTTCTTTTTCTATTAAGTAGTGATTTTATAAAAACAAACATAATTAAAAAATACATGAATAAGAGAAAAAACATTAACAATTATTTTAATTACTTTTAACCCTACTTTGTATAGTGTAAATGCAATTAGTTATTTCCTACTCTTATTAATTAAAATAATAGCACTTAAAAATAAGTTTGCAAGTATTTTTAAATTATTTTTTTAATTTATTTAAAATTAGTATATTTGGGCACACTAAAAAATAATTTATTAAGTTTTTTTACTTAATAAATTTATTTAATATATTTATTAAATAACTGTGTTGGTGTTTCTCAATTTAAACAAGGTCTTATCTTATCATTAATTGTATTAATTATTCAATCTATTTTATCTTGTTTAATAATTCTAAAATCAGTACTTTTTGGTAATTCTCGCCTTATATCTCTATTCATTCTTTCAACTTTAGGTTTTTGTGTTGGAGTTCCAGCATCACAAAAGTATACATTTGCATTAGTAATCTTTTCATTTTTTTCATTTACTAAATTTCTTTACCTTGATCAGTTATTATTCCTTTTATATTTTCCTTATAAAGTTTATTTTTAAAAATACTTTTAATGGCTTTATTAACCTCTTCTGAATTATGGTGGTCTAATTTAAAACAAATCGTATATAAACTTTTTTCTTCTGTAAAAGTTAAACAAGCAGATTGATGGTCTTTACCTACTATACAGTTCATTTGAAATCAACCAAAAGTACCTTTTTCATGTTATGCTTCTTCAATAAATCTAATATTAGTTAATTGACCACGATCATCTTTTCTCTTTTTTGTTTTAAACTTTTTACCTTTAAATGGCAGTTTTTTCTTAATTTCAGTATTTTCATCATCAAAAACTCCATATTCAATATAATTGTAAAGTGTCACATGTGAAAATGGAAACTTTTCATTATACTTTTTTTCATATTCAAAAATAATTAACATTGGTGAATAGCGTCTTTTACTTAAAATTTTTCTTATATGATTTACAACTTTTTTTCTAATTGTAGTATATTTTATAGATTTTTTTCTTTTATTTTTATAATCATCATTCGCTTTTTTAGGATCGTATTCTTCTTTAAGTCTTTTAGCCTCTAATCTAATTGTATTACGACTTTTATTCATTACTTTTCCTATTTTAGAATAATTAGGTGTGCCATCTTTCTTTTTAAATTTTTTGTATATTAAATATTCTTTTAAATCATTTTTTTCTGCTAAATTAAAATGTTTAAATTTTTTCTTTTCTTTTCTTTTTTCATAAGACAACCTAGCCCTTTCTATTAAAATATTTATACACTAAAAATTAAAATTTTGTTGACAATACTTTAAATGATGGTAGGATGGTGATGTAATTTAATACAAGTAGGATTTACTAGCCCTTAATCGCTTGTTTAAAAATTATTAAAAAATAGAGACTTGAAATAGAGTGCACCCATTTTAGTAAGTACTAATAAAAAGTAAATACTTTTTATTAGTACTTACTAAAATGGGTGCACTCTACTTTACCCCTAAATCATTTATACGAAAAATATTGGGAGATTGTGTTAAAATAAGATTATAATTATTATAACTATCTATAATTTTATTATTTTTAAATGCATCTAAAGAATTATTTAAAAATTTAGTTATTTTAAATTCTAATGAATCTGGATGTTGTCATATAACAAAATAATATTTATTATCAATTTGATTAAATGGTTGATCATCAGGATAGACCTCTTTTCAATAATTTATTGGCGCCGGCGGAATAGGACCACCGATAAAATTAAAATATGATGAATTTAATTTAACTTTGCAATGTTCAAATTCTCAATATCCAGTTTCTACCTCTCTTGGATTAGATATTAACTCAAAATAATAAGGAGAAAATAATTTAACATCATCATTATAACCTTTATTAATTGCATATTTACTATATGTATAATTTGATAACATGTATATAACTTGTTTAATTCTTTTTACATATGTTTTATGTAATTCACTTGGATTGTCTAATTTTCAGTTTTCAAATAAACCATCAATTACATCTTCGGGTTTTTGTCCTTCGAATTTTTGGCGTAATTCTGCGGCTTTATTAGTAGGATTACTTTTTTCATCGTATTTTGCTCCTTGAAATTTACGGTCATAATTATAACGATAAGTTAAATAATTTAATAAAACTTTTTCTAAACCATTATTTTTTATTAAACTTAAAATATCATCTGGTTGAATATATATTTTTGCAATAAACCATGGTAAAAAACTTTCCGTAAATCAATATTGAAATATTCTTACATTAGGGTTTGTTTCAATAGGTATTGATAGTAAAGGTACTAAACTAGCGTTTTCAATATTTGATGATGGATAAGAATAAACACCATTAACATTTCCTCAGCATTTAATATTACCAAATAGCATAGATTTAGGGTATTTAATCTCAATCCCAGTAAATACTGTATCTTCTGGCAATGATTTTTGTAATACTAAATAAATGCTATTTTGATTTTTTCATTTAAAATCAGTTATTTTAACTAAATGCGTAGATTTAATAATATCAACACCATTAGATGTATAAGGGCGTTTATATTCTGCAATGATATAACATTCATTTTTGTTGTTTTCAGTAATTGGTTCATTAATAGATATTATTTTTAAGTCTAATGTTTCTAAAAATTCTTTGTCTTTTTTTGAAATATCATTAATTAAAATATCTTTTTCATCAATCATTACATAACTTGTGCTATTATCTTGGACTGTGGTGTTTTGTTGAATTTGTAATTTAAAATTAAAATTACTAATTTCATAACCAGTTATTTTAATATATTCATCTTTGTCAATAAAACCTATTTTAACGCTATTTTGAGAATAGTTTAAGGTTGGTTTTTGTTTTGTCTTAACAAGATTATTAATTTTATAAATATATAAGGTTCTTGCACGGACTTCTGTAAATAATTGTTCTAAATCAGGGTCGCTGTACTGCGATTGACTAGCAAAATCTAATGGAATACTATCAATTGAATAGTCAATTGGTTCATCATTTTCTGCTAATTGTGCTAACATTTTTTCAGATGGTTTTAACATTATTCTTGTTCTCCTTCTTCATTAGGCATATTGATAATAGTTTCGTTGTTTTTTAATTGTCTGTTTAAAGTAGCATTTACTAATAAGCGAACATCAACAATTAACTCGTCAATATTTTTAATATTGAATGTTCTACTGTTTAAAATAACATTATCATATTTAATTAACTTAATAATAAATTCAGTTAATTTAATTTCTCTAATATATATCATTTGTTCGTATGATGCGTTTGTTTGAATATTTACACCAGCAACTTCTGCCTGAGTTTGTTGTGCTCCCTTAGCAATGGCGGGAACATGATGTCGATTTATTTTATAGTAATTTGTTAATAATCAATCATATATTTTAGTTAATTGCTCACCTTTAAAATTACCAGCAATATAGTCTACTGGTTGAAAATTACTATCAGGGTCTCCTTCAACTAATAACAAGTCATTTTCAATAAATGATGCCAGCATTTTACTAATTTCTTGGTCAACCACACCAGTAACTCCATTAGTATTAATAGTAAATTTACCACTATTTAATAATGGATCTAACATTATCTTTTCAGCAATAATATCTAAAATACTAGCAAATTGTTTACCATAACGAGCAGAAGGCTCAAAATTAGGGTTATTAGGAATAATTTGAATTGGAATAAAATTAAGTGGTAATATTTTTTCTCTTTGTAAAGTTGTATAGTTATTTCATTTAGCATCATCAATATATAAGTCGGTAATAGTACTGTATAATCGTGTTTTTAACTTTCTAATAACTTTTACTTGTTTAGTTACATAATCAATTTCTAATTTTTCAGTAATAAAAATACTCTTGTCATTTTTAATATAAGGGTCATAATCAAAAGTGCAAGATACTAAATTACCTAATTCATCATACTGGTCATTGTAAAAATCAATAGTAATAAAATTAAGTTTTGAATTATTAGCAAAAATAAAATATGCACCCTTACCATTTTTATTAATTTTATATTCGTTATATCAATTCTTATTAGTAAAGTCTTGCATTTTTAAAAATTTATTAATTAATTTAGTGTCTAAATACTGTTTATTAATTGGATTATAAATGCTAATTTCTAAATCACGTGGATTTAAAAAATTAGCATTATCTTCACAAATTCTTTTTTCTAAAATTTCATTATGTTTTTGAACAGTAACATTTTTACGATTAGTAATCGTTGATGCTAAATTAAGATAATAACTATCAATATCATAACTCTTTTTTAATTTCTTTTTTGCTGGCAACAATCCCATTTATAACACCTCTTTATTTTGTATCTTCTTTTTTAATAACATCTTCAATACTATCTTGTTTTTGTTGTTTGTTATGTGTTTTGATAAATCTAATTGTTTCAATAATCAAAACTATAATTCCAGCTCCGATAAGCATTGCTGAAACAATAACATATGCTGGTCAAGAAATACCTAATGTTTTTTCTCCTATAAAACAAATAATAATTCCTGCGATAAAAAACAATGATGAAACTCCAAAGATTTTCAAAAACATAATTACATCTTTAATATTTACTTTTGGCATAAAATCATCTCCTTTCTAACTTACTTTTTTTCTTTCAATAAACACAAATTCCAAAGGTCTAAATGTTGCTGGACCATTAACTCCAATATTAATCAATCCATCAGGATTAATAGATAATGCTAAACATGCACTATTAACACCTATTTGATCATATATAACACCTATTGTTTGTCTAAAACTATGCCTTGTTTGCAACATCCCTTGACTTTTTAAATCTCCTTTGCTATCTTTTCCTGAGGCTCAAATTCTATAAATATAATTTTCTTTATCAAAATTAGGAATAGTATATCCTTTTTGACCAACTTTAAAATCACTAGTATCAACAATTTCTCAATCTGGAACATTTGGTATAACAATTGATTTTTTTAATTCATCTAAAATTTCTTCTTTTATTTTTGCAAGTTTTTCATCTTTATTTTTTTTATAACAAGTTTATCTAATAAAGCATCAACTTCTAATTGAGTATAATATGCTTCTAAATCAATCATTGTTAAATCAATACCTTCTTCTTGAAAAGTACGAAACATTTTCTTTAAAGTTGTTAAATTAGCCAATGATTTTGCATAGGTAGGCAATAGACCTTGTCATGTTGCCATAGGGTCATTTTGTGAAGAATAATTAATATCACCAACACTCATATTTGCCGAAGTAAAAAACTCAATTGGAATACGGTTAAATGTTCAATGTTCAATCGTAATAAACACCATATTAATACAAATTTTCTTTAATAATGGGTCTTTAAATGTTTCAAATTTTAGCTTTGAAAATGGATAGTTTAAGTAAGAATTAATCATATTTTGGGCTCTTAAAGCAAATGTTTTAAATCATAATTCTACATCACCTTTAAAGAACTTATTATAACGAACTGAAACTTTTGTAATTTTACCTGTCATTGGAATAAAATTATTATAATTTTCCAAAGTAACATTTTGTCATAATTCATTTAACATTTAATCATCTCCTTATCATTTATTTTTTTTAGAATATATTTTATTTAAAATAAACTTTTTACTATTTAATAGTGTTTTTGTTTTAATTGTTTTGTTTAAATCTTGTTTTGTTTTGAGTTGTTTATATGCTTGAAATACTAGTCCATTACCCAATAAACTAGTAATTGCACTATCTTCTAGCGTATTTAACAATTTATCTTTATTAAAGTTATTTTTAAATTGTTCTTGCATTTTTAATATCTTAGCAATTGTCCGATATATTTTAAAACTATCTTTTATTACTTGCTGATAAGCAAGCGGGGCAAAAGAAACTAAATTAAACAAACTTGTTTTTTTAAATCCCCAACCAATAAACCACTCACTGTTCATATAGAATTTAAACGGTTCAGGAGCCAAAACAAACTGTTCTGCTTTGATTAAAGTTGTCATAACGACAATAGGGACATATTTAGGATTTTTATAATATATTGTTAAAGCAACTTCACCCGCAACTGATAAAGGAACAATTTTAACTGCTAAAAAAACATCAGAACCATAAGCAAAAGGTAATAATTGACCTTTTTAATAGCCTTAGTTTCAAATTTAAATAATATTTTTTTAGTTTTATCAGTAATTTTACTAATTACTTTTTGTTTAATAGTAATTATTTGTTTTTCAATTGGGGCTAATAATTTTTTAGTTACTTTTTGAATATAAAAATTTGGGTTTAAATGATTTAAAATTTTATTTAATTTAATTGGTGTTTGATAAAAAATATTTAATAATTTATTATTAAATATTTTACTGCCCCGCATTAAATTAGCATTTAATAGTAGATTTTTACCAACACCTTTTTTATGAAGATTAGTCATAATGTTATATCACTCATTAGTATTAATTTTACTTATTTTATCAATATTTAATCCATATTCAGACAATCATTTATTAGCATTTTTTTCATTCACGCGTGGTATTTTTTGAACTAATTTAGGACTTATTTTTTGAATATTTTTCTCAATTTTTAATAAATTATTAATTGTTTCTAAATTAGAAACTTTAAAACCTTTATAAAAATCATTTCGGGCTAATTTTCCAATTGTATATAATAAAGTTTCATTATTAGCCTGCTTTGTAAAATCAAATATTAATTTAGAAGATAAAATCTTTTTACCTGTAACTTGCCTTACAACATCTTCTAAATTATTAGCAGTTATTACACCTAATTTTTCAAGTAGTTTAGTTTCTTTTGCTAATTTTAAAATTCTAGTTGTTCGAACAGCACGCGTTAATTTACCAATTCCACCAATTGCTGGTAACAAATTTAAGGCGGTACTTTTTGCTGTTACTTCTGATGTTAATTTATCATATATTTGATTTACGGCAAAATCGGTTGCTGTTTCTACTCCAAACGAGATAAATGCTGCGGCAAAATTAGATAATCCCGCACCAAGACCAACAGCCGAAGCAATACCACCAGTTAAAACTGATAAACCAAGAGCTAAAACTTGAATTCCTAAAAATTCTAATAACTGTAAACCAAAACTTTTTTCTTGTTGTTGGATTGACAATCTAGTTGGATTTTTTTTAACAGCATAAATAAGGGCTGTTTTAGATGTTCCAATTGGCATATCATTTATCAAACGAAAAAGTACTATTTTTTAGTACTATTAAGAATTTTTAATTTTAACATCAATCGGATTTGTTTGACCAGTAGCGTTGTTTTTACCTTCAATTTGGACAAAAACCTTGGTATCATTTGTAATATTTATTGGTCAATCAACACCAGCACTTTCAATAAAGTAATCAAAATCACTTTCAGTTAAAGAACTATTTACTGCTTTTACTGCTTTTAAAACAACATCTTTAAATTGTGGTTTTAACTGTTCGGCTGTTGCTTTTGTTGGGTCTGCAACATGAATAGTTGGTTTATCTAATTTATTAATTTTACTAATATCAATTTTTGAAACAATATGTTTAATAATTCCTTTTGGTTCAACCACTGCTCCACCTAAATATAAAACTCTTTCCATAATCAAAGTATTACCCATTCCAGTACCTAACGCAGCAGCACCAACTCTTAACGGAGTATGGTTTTTTTGCGTAAAATAAGAGGGTCATATTTTTTGCTAAACTTAAAGGCAATTGCATTAACTCCATTTGGTAATAATTCAATTGTTCCTTCTGAACCATCTTTATTAATAATTGGTAATTTTTTAAAAACCATATAGTATGTTGTTCCTTCAACAGTTTTCATTGCTCCACTTGTTGTGATTACACTATTTATTTGGTCGTTTGCTCCAAGTTGTAACTGTAATTTATTACGAATTCCACGAATAAAATCAGCCGAACCTAAAACAATTGTTTCTGATGGAGTAAAGCCGTTTTCATATATTTTATCCATAATTTCATCATGAATTTGTAAAGCATTTGTATCATCTGCTTTTTGGCCTTGAATAGTTGTAACTGTTCCTTTATTAATAATTTTTAAAATTTTATTGCGTTTATAAGCAACCTCAGTATCCATTGCTTGCTCAATATCGGCAGCCCAAAGATTAGGATTAAAATCATTTTCTATAGGATCTAATTTACGAGCAAAAGTTAAAATTGTATCTAATTCAACAACTCCATCTTCAAATTCTACTGTTGAATATTTTAGAAGATTATCATCGGTATTAAATACTTGTCCATCTTTTCCCAAACCTTCATTATATTTAATATTTTTCTTTCTTTTATATGTTAAACCAAATTTATTTGCTTCTTTTCACGCAAATAAAGCTTCTCAACTAAATTTTTTTTGATAAGTTTGTAAATATCATTGTTCAAATGTTTCTCGGTCTCTTTGTGTTGCTTGATTAGCAATATCGCCAAATATTCTTTGTGGGTTTTGTGCCATAATTTTATTTCCTTCTTTCTATTTATTAAATACATTGTCTGTATCTAAAATATTGTTTTCTTTATTTTCTACTTTTGGTACGCCGCCAGTGTTAACTGTTTGTACCTTAATTAATTCATCATAAACACTTTGCAATTGTGTTTTAATGATTTCAATATCATCAGTAATATCATAAGACTTTAATAAAACATTTTTAAAGTCTTCATTATCAGTTAAAGAATTAATAAAGTCAATTACTTCAATTTTTTTTAATTGAATTGTTTGTTGTTCAACTTGTGAAGTTAATTCAGTATTTTTTGTTTGTAGTTCGTTGATTTGTTGATTACTATTTTCTAAATTACTTGCATTAAATTCTTCAACTTCAGCAGTATTTTCTAAAATAATTTCAGCAGTTTTAATATCTAAACTACCATCTTCGTTTTTAGTGGGTTTATTATTTTCATTAATAAGAACATATTTTACATTTTTTAATGCCATCGTTTTTCCTCCTATTTTTTAATATTTGTATTTGTTCTTTTTCTGATCGCTTTTTGTATAATTTCGAAACTATCGACTCGAAAAGATAAAAAATAGCGTTTAGTTTTTATATTTAACTGATTAAATACTGAGCCTTTAATTTTTATTTCATCATCTTTTCTTAATTTCAAAAACTCAGTTAAAATAGATGGGTTATATATTGATAATGTTGAGTAATTTAATCCGTCTCATTGACATTTAGCCGAACAAGCATCAACTTCAACACCCCCAGCAACCAATGCCTTAATTTTAGTTTTAATCGGATTTTCATGTAATCTAACAGTTAATTCTAATTTATTAACTTTTTTATTTTTTATTTTAGGTTTATTGGTTATTGATTTTTTAGGTAAATTACTTTTTGTTTGTGCCATTTTTATCAACTCCTTTTACTAAAAAATACTGTAAATGTTTTCAAACATCGTGTTCGTGCTCTGACATTTTAATATTTCCTTTATAAATATAATTTTTCTTAACAACTGGCGATTGTAAAACATAATTTAAATTAAATAGATATTTGCATAAAACTTTTAAACCACCAATAAATTTAGGAGTAGATAATGGATTTTTTATTTTTAAACCCTTATGAAGTTGATAATCTTCAATTATTACAATAACTTTATTTAAATAAGAACAAATTTTATTTTTAAATTGATTTAATATTAAATAAATATTATTTATTGCTTCTTCTTCATTTTTGGAATTAAAAGTAATATTATTAATTATTTTCTTTTTCAAAACATTATAAATAATAATACCAGTTTGTCCAATTCCAGCAGGGTCAATTGCAATAATATATTTTAATTTATTTGTTTTATTTTTTTGTCAATTTGTAATATTTTTCATCCATCGGATGCTAAATCTAAAATATCGTTAATTTTGTAATGTTGCATATATGAAACAATAACATCTCACTTGTCTTTAAATAAATTTAAGTACATTTTGGCTCATTCTAAACATTGCAAATCATAATGCTTTTTATGATGTGAAATACGACAATTAATAGGTTGACAATTAACTCAATCAAATGATGTTGTTATTTCATTTCAAGTTTTATTAATATATTTACTTTTATATTCTGTCATTTATCTATACTCCTTAATTTTTTTTATTTGTTGCTCAAATTTCATCATTAATATCATTTACCGTTACTGGATAAGCTCGTATCATTAATTCTTGTAATTTATTTTTAATTTTTTTATTTCATTTTTTCATCAAATATTTTCCTTTCTGTAAAAAAACATAATATTCCTTTATTGGTTAATATTTTGATATTTAGTAAATAATTTATTTTAGTATTTAATTACTTTGCCGCCCGCTTCACTTTGAAGGTGAGCGGGGGGCGAATAGGATATTTTGATAGAGTTTATCCCCCATACGGAAATAAACAAAAAACAGTTTACCCAGTTATTAATTACGCTTCATCCATCCCTAGACAACTTTATATAAAGAAAATAACCTTTTGGAGTTCCAACCCTCTTGTTTTTTAGTGTCCGATATTGTTTTTTTCGGTTTAACAACACTCTTTTTATGAAAACAAGCCAAAAAACACATGCTCTGACATTTCGCAAGTGATTAATCTTGCCGAGAATTAAAGAAATAAATAGGAGTAGTAAATCCAATCGCTTTCACACTTTCTTTAAGGCTTCGTGCCATAGATGAGTTATCCATCTTTAAGCATCAAAAAATATTAAGTTTTAAAGATTGAATTTTGGATTAATCGTTAGATAGTATCTTTATTTTTTTATCTCATTATCTTTTTTAATTCTTTGTTTATTAAATATATTTTTTAGTAATTATATTTAACAATTAATTAACAACTAAATAAAACAATTATTCAAAATTTTTTAAGAAAAGAAAGGATGGATTTTTCTGAAAAAACATATTTTATTAAGTGTAAAAGATATTATCTAACGATTAATCCAATAAATATAAGTATTTTTTACAAAATAAAAAGCACTTTATTCTTTTTCAATAAAGTGCTACATTTGCATTTACAATTTACAAATTTAAAAAAATGTAAAAATTTATCTTTTTTATAAATTTAATGTATAACTTTTTTATAAAAAGAATTGGAGGAAATATAGAGTAATGAAAGATTATACACATTTAAAATTTGATGAACGAAGTTTATTTAAGGATTTATTTTTATCTGATAGTTGCAAAAAGAAAAATGGCACACTTAATTTATCTGAAATATCAAGACAAACAGGAAGAGATATTAATACTGTTAAAAGAGAAATTAATAGATTTAAAAATATAGAAGATTATAATTTATATGAAGCACAAAAAGATTATAAACAAAAGCGTAAGAAATCTATTAAAAAACTACCTACATTTACAGAAGAACAACAAGAATTTTTAAATTTAAGATTTAATATTTTGGGTGATTCACCAGCAGAAATTATTCAGCGATTTTTAATAAAGTTTGGTATCAAATTTCCTGCCTGCCTTAAAACATTTTATAAATGAATTTATTTAGGTCTTTTGGGTTTGTTAAAGAAAAATTTATTAAATGCTGGTAGAAGAAAAAGAACAAAGAAAAGATCTGATAATCGTGGAAAATTAGATGAAAGATTTAAAACAATATGAGATATTGAAAAAAAAGAAACAGAGGTTGGTTGATTTGAAATGGATACAGTAGTTGGAAAAGACCATCAATCTAGTTGTTTAGTATTAGTTGAACAAAATAGTAAAAATTATTTTGCAATGAAATTAGAAGAACATACTGCTAATGAAGTTTAAAAAAACTTGAAGAATTAGTTAAAATTAATGGTTTAGTTGGAAAAATTAAAGGAATAATAACAGATAGAGGAAGAGAATTTAGTAAGTTTGAAGAAATGGAAAAAATTACTGGTTCTAATATTTATTATTGTGACCCAGGTTCACCGAAACAAAAACCCTTAATTGAAAGAATGAACCGTGAATTTAGAAAACGATATGGTAAAGGAACAGATTTTAATCCTGTTACGCAACAAGAAATAAATTTAGTAGTTGATATTATAAATGAAAAACTACGGCCCTGTTTAAATTGAAGAACGGCAAAAGAGATATTTTCAGAGAATTTTAAATAAGTTTATTTGAATAATTTAATAAACTATTTTTCAGTGTGTTAAAATTAAGATAAATTTACAAATAATTTAACAAATAATTTATTTTTTTTAAAAAAATAGTTGCATTTATTTTAAAAAGTGTTATTATCAAAAAAACAAGAGATAAATTTGGAACTTAGATTTACATAATACATAAAGTAAAAAAATGAAAATTATTATATTGTTTATGGTTTTACGTACTTTAATGTCTTTAATTTTAGTATTAAAAATTTACCATTTAAAAATCGTTGAACTAAGATAGAATTAGAATCACATTTTAACATACTAATGGCAAAAAATCTCTTTGATTTGCAGCTTGAGAAATTTGCAAAAATAGTAATGTAGTTTTGACATTATTTTAAATTAGAAACATATTATGATAATTATCGTCTTGTTTTTAAACTAGACCAAACTATTTTTGATGATGTAGTTAAAACGGTTGGTAGTTTAAAACAAACATCAGAATTAAAAACTCTTGCTTGAATTTTTAATTCTATTTTTAAAAATTTTAATTCAAAATTTAATGTTCATCTAAAACTATTTGAGTACGTTTGGACCCCGAGTATCAACTTTAAAATTAGTTGAACTAAAAATGAAAAATCCTTTATTGTAAAAGCATTATATGAAACTACTGATTTTAATATAATCCCGCGTTTAATTAATTTTTATGATAATAGTTTTAGATATAGTTTCTTTATTAATCCAAGTAGCAAAGACCTTAAGATTGATAATGATAAATATTCATTTTTACATATAATAGAATTTGAGGTTGATTAATAAGTATTGAAAAAAATTGGAATAAAATAATTTAAACTAAAATTAATAACAATCACCAAAAAAAGACTGAAAATCAGTCTTTTTTTGGCTAAGAATATATATTCATAATTTTTACAATTAATTAAAGTTTTTTATAATTAATGATTTTTACTTGTCATAATTTTATTATAAAACTTAAAATAGCAAAAAGATTTAACAAACAACAAATTTGAATTAGTAGAGTGCACCCAAAAAAGTAAGTAAAATAAAAAAAGATTTTGCTAAATTTTTATAGGGGGTGCATTTTTATATGGCAAAAAAAGGACAAAAATATAACAAATATACATCAGAATTTAGAACAAAAATCATTGAGGAAATTAAACAAAAAAGTTGTTGAATAGTAGCAAAACAATATAATATAAATGCAAATACAGTAGAATCTTGATGAGCAAATCATAAAAAAGGAAAATTAAACAATCCTAAAGGACCTAAAATTTCTTTTGCCAAAAGAAATTTAGAATATTATAAAACAAGGTATGAATTATTAAAAAAGCTCCATGACTTTTACAATTAAGCAAACTAAGAATTGTCTCTTTTATTAAACAAAATTTTTGTGAATATTCAATAAAATTATTACTAGAAGTAACAGGGTTAAAACGTAGTTATTGAGATAAATATAAAAATTATGACAGTAGCAAAAAAGATAAAAAAGCAATAAATGATATTGTAAAAGTCTATGAAGAAAATTTAAAACAATTTGGTTATCGAAGAATTACTAAATATTTAAAGGAAGATTATGGTATAAAATATAATTCAAAAAAAAGTTTTAAGAATTATGCGTGATAATCAAATACAATCTGAATATGTAAGAAAAATGAGAAGAAAAATGAAATATAAACAGAATAAAGAAAAAAGCTTATTGCAATATCCTGATTTAATTAATCGTAAATTCAATGATATAAAAACAAGGTTTTCAGTACTATATACTGATGTAACATATTTAATTTGAAAAGGAGAAAGATATTATCAATCAACAATTATTGATGGATATACTAAAGAAATAGTTGATGTAAAGTGATCTAAATATAATGACAATAAATTAGTAATGGATAATTTAAATGATGCAATTAATAAAATAAAATTAATAAAAAAAGATCTGAATGGAATAATAATTCACTCAGATCACGGATATCAATATACATCCACTATTTATCACGATAAATGTTTATCTAACGGTATTACAATTTCAATGGGAAAAAATTACCACTGTGCAGATAATATTGTTATAGAAAGTTTTCATTCATTACTTAAGAAAGCTACAATCCATAATAAAATATATAATTCACATGAAGAATATATACAAGATGTTATAAAATGAAATACATGATATTCAAATCGTAAAGAAAAAGATATAATTAAAAAAAAGTAAATACTTTTTATTAGTACTTACTAAAATGGGTGCACTCTATTAGTAATCTTTTTTATTGTTATTAAAGGTATTAAGATCTAATAAATAAAATGTCATTATTTGCATAATTCATGTTAAGAACAGAAGCATTAAAAAATGATATAAAATAATATGAACATAATTATATGATGTAAAAAATACTAAAATTAATTTTTTATTTATTGGATTAATTATCTCATTAGCAGGATAATTATATAGATAAAGTAGTGTTTGATAAGATATAACAATGTAAGCAATTAATCCGAAAATACTTAAATAAAGTGGAATAAAATTTATAATTTTATTAAGAACATATTTATTTTTTGTTTTTATTTTAATAAAATTTTTACTCGTTTCCTGTTTCTTGTTTAATTCTTCATTATATTTTAAGATAATGTGTTGATTATTATAACTTACTTTGTATAAATTTAATAATAAATAGAAAATAAAAATAAGAATCATTAACATTAGTTTAGTAATTAAAGATAAATGATTTAATGATATTAATAATAAAGGCATAATAAGAATAAAATAAACACTTAAAACTGAACAATAATAAATTCACTCTCTTTTTAAATTAACTACAATACTAGTTTGTTCTGTCAATGAACTAAAATTTTGAGAATAGGTACGGTTTTTCATTATTTTAAATAAAAATTTTTGTTTATCATTTTTAATTATATATAGTTGTAAATATCAATCCATAACATTAACAATTACACTGATACTTACTAATATTAAAATGTTAATAATAAATCAATGCCAATTAATCTTTCAACTATAATGAATTAAAAGTGAAAAAAAATTATTAATATTGTTGTAATTAGACGTGATAATAAACTATTTTTAAAGTTATTTTTATTAATAATCATCAAAATCTTATTGATTTCAACAACCAGTTATAACTGGTGGAAATCATAGCATTCTAAAAATTACCCCATTTTTTAATCAAAATTGACGCCCTAGTAAACAACCTGCAACTTGAACTCCTTGTGTGTTGTTTATACATTAAAATAATTAATATTCTTTTCATTATTAACTTTCCTTTCCTTTTGAATTTAGCATTATTTTTAAAAATTATTGTGTTAGTAAAGTGAAAAATCATAACTTTCTCTTAAGTTTATTATAACAAATACAAGTCGTTTATATAGGGAAAAGATATCTTAAAAAAGAACTGAAAATATGATGTAACACTTTATTTTTATTCTACCTTTCCTAATTTATCTTCTTAATTTTGTTGCATTTTTATTAATAAGGTATTATAATAATAAAGTAATTAAAATAGGTCAAGAAAGAGCACAATCGTGCTCTTTCTTTAACGCCATAAATTTAGTTATGTTTGATTAAGAAAGGATGGTGATGAATGGAACATTTTATACAACAAGAAACAAAATTGAAAGCAGCTTTGGAAAATTATTTAGCAAAGCAAAATTTAACTTTGTTTGCAATTAATTATTTACAAGAGTTTGACACAAATGTTGTACAAGTGTTAATTGAAGATAAAACAACTGTGCTTGATTTAGATCACCTAACAGTTATTAGTGAAGAAATTAATGAATTGGTTGATAGTCTTGATTTATTTTCAGAAGAATACTTGTTAGAGGTTTCAACACCAGGTGCTGAGCGACCATTACGAAATTGAAATGAACTACAACAACATGTTAAGGAGTATGTTTATTTAGAATTTAACGAAAAAGTCAATAATTTAGTTGAAGTTACTGGTGAATTATCAATGGTTGATCAGCAACAAAATCTTACTATTACTTATTTTGTTAAAGGTGCTCGCAAAACCTTACAAACAAATTATCAAAATATTAAATTTGCGCGTTGTGCGGTTAAATTTTAAGAAAGGAATGTTATATAGTATGATTGATGGTGCAAAATTATTGGCAACAATTGATGAAATTGTTAGTGAAAAACAAATTAGCCGTGATTTAATTTTAGATTCAATTAAAGAAGGAATTAGGAAGGCTTATGAAAAACATTTTGATCCAGAAGCAACAATTATTGTTGAGATTGATCAAAAAACAGGACAAATTAAAGTTGAAAAAGAATTAACTGTTGTTAAAAAAGTAGAAGATGATTTATTAGAAATTGGTCTAAATGAAGCCAAAGAAAAATATGGTGAGCAAATTACAATTGATGATAAAGTTTATGAACCAGTTAATTCAGAAGAATTTTCACGATTAGCAATTTTCCAAGTTGGCCAAATTATTAAACAACAAATTAAAGAAGCAGAAAAGGATTCAATTTTTGATGAATATATTATCCAAAAAGGGCACTTAATGACAGGTGTTGTTATTGCTGCTGAAGAAAAATACTTATTAGTTGAAGTCGAACGAACATTTGCTTATATTCCTCGAAAAAATTTGATCTTTTCTGACCATTTTGAAGTTGGCCAACCAATTACTTTTTTAGCAGAAGATGTTGTTAAATCAAAAAATGCAGGACAAATTACTGGTTCACGAACAAGCAATGATTTTTTATATCGTTTATTAGAACGTGAGATTCCAGAAATTTTTGAGCAAGTAATTGAAGTAAAAGCAATTGCTCGTGATCCTGGGCGTCGTAGTAAGATTGCTGTTTATAGTACAAATGAAAATATTGATCCAATTGGTGCTTGTGTTGGTAGCAAGGGCAGTCGAATTAATAAAGTAACAGCTGAATTACAAGATGAAAAAATTGATATTTGTATTTATAATGATAATAGTCAACAATTTATTATTAACTCATTATCCCCCGTAAAAGTAATTTCAATTACAACTAATGATGAAGGAAAAGAAGCTGACGTTGTTGTTCCTGATGAGCAATTATCATTAGCAATTGGAAAAGGCGGAAGTGCCGCAAAATTAGTTGCAAAGTTAACAAAATGAAAACTAAACATTATGAGTTATAGTGAAGCGTTAACGAAACAAGTTGAAATTTTATGAAATGGAAATTTAACAACTGATGAACTTAGTGCGTTACAAGTTAAATTAAAAGATAAAATTAAACCAAAAGCCACTGTTGAAACAAATACTGTTGATATAACAGCCAGTTTACCAGTTAAAGAATTTGAAATTATTGAAGAACAAATGGCTGAAGAAACAATGATTTTAGATGAAGAAAATTATCATGTTGATGATTTAACAGAATCAACTCCTAAAGTATTAGAAAATGAAATTCAAGAAATTGAAGACAATCTTTCTTATTTTGAGAGTGAACAATTTGAAAATCAAGATGATGATGACGATGAAATTAATTATGACGACTATGATAATTATTATGATCAAGATAAGTAATTAACTAGGAGAGATATCGATGACAAATCATAAAAAAATTCCCTTACGAAAATGTGTTGTTTCACAACAAATGTTACCAAAAAAAGAATTGGTACGAATTGTTAAGACATCAAACGGGGAAATTATTATTGATCCAACCGGAAAGGCCAATGGACGCGGTGCTTATTTGCGACCAACATTAAAGATTTATGAAAAAGCAAAAAAGAGTCACGCGTTAGAACGTGCTTTAAAAACAAAGTTAACCGATCAATTTTACGAAATGTTATATTGTAAAATTAGCGAAGGTTGAGATTAACGATGATAGATCAAAAAGGATATAGTTATCTTGGTCTAGCCAAACGAGGGGGTAAACTAATCACAGGGGCTTGTTTGTTAACTGCCATTCAACAAAAAACTGTTTATTTAGTATTAACAAGCAGTGATGTTGGTGCTACGCAAGCAAAAAAATATCAACAAAAATGTTTTTATTATAAGATCCCTTATTTTAATTGCCTTGATTTCAATTTAACCCAACAAGCTTTAGGAACAAATAATGTTAAAATGATTGGTATTAGTGACCAACATCTTGCCCAACGGTTGCTGACATTATTAAATAATTCTTAAAATTCAAAAAGGAGGAGGGACAGATGAGTAGTCAAAATAACAAACAAAATAAAAAAACATTAGCTAAAAAGCAACGAAATCGGATTCAATCACAATTAAAAACGGTTGAAGCACATGTTACCGAAGGAGTTTTTGTTTATGATGAGGCATTAACTATTGCTGAGTTTGCCCAAAAAATTAATAAACTCGTTAGTGAAATTATTAAATACTTTTTTAGTAAGGGGATAATGTTAAATCAAAATACTTTTTTAACTGAAGATCAATTGGGAGAGTTATGTTTAGAATTCGGGTTAGATTTTAAACGTGAAAAATCAGTAACACATGAAAACTTAATTGAAAGTTTTGAAGTTAATGATGACCCTGCTTCGTTAGAAAAACGACCACCAATTGTCACAATTATGGGCCATGTTGATCATGGGAAAACAACCCTATTAGATACCATTCGTAATACTAATGTGGTAAGTACAGAACATGGGGGAATTACACAACATATTGGGGCTTATCAAATTAAAACGAAACATGGTGAAAAGATTACCTTTGTTGATACTCCTGGACATGAAGCTTTTACACAAATGCGCGCACGAGGGAGTGCAGTAACCGATATTGTTGTCTTAGTTGTTGCCGCTGATGATGGTGTAATGTTGCAAACTAAAGAAGCCATTGATCATGCCAAAGCAGCTGGCGTACCAATTATTGTTTTTGTTAATAAAATGGATAAAGTTGGAGTAAATTTAGATAATATTTTAATGCAATTATCACAAGAAGAATTAACTCCAGAAGAGTGAGGAGGAACAACTCCTTATGTTAAAGGAAGTGCTAAACAAAAACAAGGAATTGATGAATTATTAGATACAATTTTATTAATGGTTGATTTAATGGAATTAAAAGCAAATCCAAATCGTTTTGCGTTAGGAACAGTGCTTGAATCACACTTAAATCGTGGCTTAGGACCAGTTGCAACACTATTGGTGCAATCAGGAACATTGAATATTAAAGATGCCTTAGTTGTTGGTTATACTTTTGGTTATGTTCGTGATTTATCTGATGAGAGTGGTAAAAAAATTAAATCAGCAGGACCATCAACTCCAGTTATGATTCATGGTTTAAATGAAGTACCAAATGCTGGTGACCGTTTTTTGGTTTTTCGAGATGAAAAATTAGCACGTGAAATTGCTTTAAAACGAAAAACAATTGATACAATGAATAAACGTTATAAAAATCAAAATTTCTCGTTAGAAAGTTTATCAGCCCAAATTAAAGATGGACAATTAAAACAAATTAATATTATTTTAAAAGCTGATACTCAAGGAACAGTTGAAGCGGTAAAAGCAAGTCTATTAAAAATTAATATTCCAGGTGTAAGAATTAATGTTTTACGAGCAACTGTTGGGGCAATTTCTGAAAGTGATGTAACATTAGGTTTAGCTAGTCAAGCATTTATTGTTGGTTTTAATGTTCGTCCAACAGCTCATGTTCGGAAAAAAGCCGAAGATGAAGGTGTTGCAATTCGTTTGCATACAATTATTTATAAATTAACTGAAGAAATAGTTGCCGCAGCGGAAGGAATGTTAGATCCAGAAATGGTCGAAGAAGTGTTAGGACAAGCGGAAGTACGTCAAATTTTCCGTCATTCTGATATTGGAACTATTGCTGGTTGTTATGTTACTGATGGTATTATTCCACGAAAATCACGAGTTCGAGTTTTACGTGATGGAGTTATTGTCTATAGTGGTGAATTGGTATCATTAAAACATGTTAAAGATGATATTAAAGAAGCCAAAACAGGGGTTGAATGTGGGTTAACAATTAAAAACTATAATGATTTAAAAGAGCAAGATGTTATTGAAGCTTATACTGAGAAAGCCGTTACAAAGTAATGGTTTTTTTTTGGTTGTTTTATGTTATTTTTGGTTGTTTTTGGTTAAAAATAAGATATAATTACAATTGGTGAGAAGATATTGCAGTTATCACCAACAACATTACGCCGTGATTTAACGGAAATGGAGCAACAAGAGTTATTAAAACGAGTCCATGGTGGTGGTGTTAAATTACAAAAGAGTTATGAGGTTCGGATAGAAAAACAATTAAATGAAAAAATCCAACAGCATGCAGAAGAAAAATATTTAATTGCTCGCCATGCGGTTAAAAAAATTAAACCAAAAATGTGTCTTTATTTGGATGTTGGTTCATTAACCTTAGCATTAATTAAGTTATTACAACCAGCAGATGATTTAATAATTATTACTAATTCAATCTTCCATGTAGAACTATTAGCTTTAGGAGGATTTAATAATGTTTATGTCTTGGAAGGAAAATATAAACACCTAACAGGAGCATTAATTGGTTGAGAAGCCATTACGATTTTACAAAAATATCAAATTGATTGTGCTTTTTTAGGCGTGAATGGGATTAATGGTCAGGATTTATATACGACCGACCCAGATGAAGCAATGATTAAATTAAACGAGCAACAAAAAGTTATATTCTTGTTGATTCATCAAAATTTAACATTAAATCATTAGTAAAATTCGCTTCTCGTTCGGAAGTTGAAATTATTACAAGTTCATAGAAAGGAACAAAGGATAAAAAAATATGAAAATAATTGATTATTTTACTGAAGCAACAACCTTTTTAAAAACTTCTGCGACAGATAAAGCTGAAGTCTTTGCAACATTAGCAACAGCATTAGTTAACAATGAAACAGTTACTGATTCAGCAAAGCTAATTAAAGCTTTAGAAAAACGTGAAACAGAAGGTCCAACGGGGGTTGGTGATGGTTTAGCAATTCCCCACTGTTCAAGTAGTAGTGTTACTAAACCATCAATTGCAATTATGACATTAGAAAAGGCAGTTAATTGACAAAGTTTAGATAACAAACCAGTTGATATCATTTTTATGATTACTACGCCAGAACAAGGAGGAGAGCAACATTTACAAGCACTAGCAAAATTAGCTGGTTTTTTAGGAAAAAATGAAGTTGTAACCCAAATTCGTGCGGCAAAAACTTTTGCTGATATTCTTAAAGCATTTATTAAACCAGTTACTGACCACGATAAAGTGAAAACCGATGGTCACTATGATGTTATTGGTATTACAGCTTGTCCAACTGGAATTGCCCATACTTATATGGCAAAAGAAAAAATGGAAGAAGCAGCAAAGGCAATGGGCTTAACAATTAAAGTTGAAACGCAAGGGCGTAGCGGTAATGAAAATGTTTTAACAGCAACCGACATTGCTAATGCAAAAGCAATTATTCTTGGGATTGATAAAAAAATTACGGGAATGGATCGTTTTAAGGGTGTTTCATATTTAGAAACAAGTACAAAAGATGTTATTTACCATGGCTCTAATGTTATTCAAGATGCTTTGAATGGTAAACGTTTAACAATTGGCAAAGGTGGTAACCATGAAGTTGGTGAATTAAGTTTAAAAAACTTTAAAGATGTAACAAAAAACCTCTTAGGAGGAGTTTCACGAATGTTACCATTTGTGGTTGCTGGAGGAATTATTTTAGGAATTGGTTTCTTATTAGATTCAGGTAAAACAGGAAAAGATTTTGGGGTAACTCGTGATATTGCTGCATGATTTTCAGGATTAGGAAAAGTAATCTTTGGTATGATGGTTCCAATTTTAGGTGCTTATGTATGTTACTCGATTGTGGGATCACAAGGATTATTACCCGGGATGACAGCAGGATTAATTGCTAATGCTCCTGGAATGTTATATGATGCAGAAAATAAAACGGGATGAGCAAATACATGAGGGCGATTATTCCCTGATTCAATTTCAAACTTTAACTCAGGATTTTTTGGAGCCTTAATTGGTGCTTATCTTGTTGCCTTTGCTGTATATGGATGTCAAAAAGGATTTGCTCGGTTCCACCCATCACTACGAGGAGTTCGTGATATTGTATTAATCCCTGTTCTAACAGCTTTAGCAGCAGGAGTCTTAATGTTTGGTTTAAATATCCCACTAGGATATTTAAACTACGGTTTAAGTTTAGGTTTAAAAGCAATTGCTGATTATAATTTAAATGCTTTAATTGGAATTATTATTGGTTTAATGATGGCTACTGATATGGGTGGACCAATTAATAAAGCTGCCTATGTGTTTGGAACCTTAACAATTGATGCTACACAAACAGCTTATGAAGGAATTCGCTCAACGAATGGGGGAACAGTCTTTATGGCTTGTGCAATGTTAGCAGGAATGGTACCACCATTAGCATTAGCCCTATGTACAAGAATGTTTAAAAAATATTGAACAAAAAAAGATGTTGAGCAAGGAAATACTAACTATTTCTTAGCCGCATGTTTTATTACCGAAGGGGCAATTCCATTTGCTGCTGCTGACCCAAAACGAACAATTCCATCAATTATGGCTGGAAGTACTATTACTAGCGCAATTGTTAGTGGTTTTGGTGTAACCTTAGCAGCACCGCACGGAGGGGTTTTTGTCTTTCCGCTATTGCAAATTCAAGATAATGGTAAAAATTGATTTAGTATTGCTAATCATGGTGCTTCAATTGGAGTAGCAGTCTTAATTTCAGTTATTGCACTAATTATTGGAAGCTTTATTAGTGCCTTGATTCTTGGATTTTGAAGAATACATGATGTTAAAAACAATAAAATTACTTTAGCAATTTAATTTAAAAAGTAAAAACCCTAGAGTGCACCCCAAAAAGTAAGTAAAATAAAAAAAGATTTTGCTAAATTTTTATAGGGGGTGCATTTTTATATAACAAAAAAAGGACAAAAATATAACAAATATACATCAGAATTTAGAACAAAAATCATTGAGGAAATTAAACAAAAAAGTTGTTGAATAGTAGCAAAACAATATAATATAAATGCAAATACAGTAGAATCTTGATGAGCAAATCATAAAAAAGGAAAATTAAACAATCCTAAAGGACCTAAAATTTCTTTTGGCAAAAGAAATTTAGAATATTATAAAACAAGGTATGAATTATTAAAAAAGCTCCATGACTTTTACAATTAAGCAAACTAAGAATTGTCTCTTTTATTAAACAAAATTTTTGTGAATATTCAATAAAATTATTACTAGAAGTAACAGGGTTAAAACGTAGTTATTGAGATAAATATAAAAATTATGACAGTAGCAAAAAAGATAAAAAAGCAATAAATGATATTGTAAAAGTCTATGAAGAAAATTTAAAACAATTTGGTTATCGAAGAATTACTAAATATTTAAAGGAAGATTATGGTATAAAATATAATTCAAAAAAAGTTTTAAGAATTATGCGTGATAATCAAATACAATCTGAATATGTAAGAAAAATGAGAAGAAAAATGAAATATAAACAGAATAAAGAAAAAAGCTTATTGCAATATCCTGATTTAATTAATCGTAAATTCAATGATATAAAAACAAGGTTTTCAGTACTATATACTGATGTAACATATTTAATTTGAAAAGGAGAAAGATATTATCAATCAACAATTATTGATGGATATACTAAAGAAATAGTTGATGTAAAGTGATCTAAATATAATGACAATAAATTAGTAATGGATAATTTAAATGATGCAATTAATAAAATAAAATTAATAAAAAAAGATCTGAATGGAATAATAATTCACTCAGATCACGGATATCAATATACATCCACTATTTATCACGATAAATGTTTATCTAACGGTATTACAATTTCAATGGGAAAAAATTACCACTGTGCAGATAATATTGTTATAGAAAGTTTTCATTCATTACTTAAGAAAGCTACAATCCATAATAAAATATATAATTCACATGAAGAATATATACAAGATGTTATAAAATGAAATACATGATATTCAAATCGTAAAGAAAAAGATATAATTAAAAAAAGTAAATACTTTTTATTAGTACTTACTAAAATGGGTGCACTCTACCCAACTCATTGGGTTTTTATAATACTAAAATAAAAAGGGAAGGAGTACGAAAAAATGATTTATACATTAACATTAAATCCCGCAATTGACCAAGTTATTGAAGTCCCTAATTTCCAGGTAGGAGAAACTAATAAAGCGATTAGTGAGTATGAGGTAATTGGTGGCAAAGGAATTAATGTTGCCGTAATGTTGCAGCATTTAGGATATTCAACTACAGCATTAGGCTTTTTGGGGCGTGATAATAAGGAAATGTTTGAACATTATTTGATAGAGCAAAAGGTTGGTGCTTGTTTTCATGAAGTTAATGGTAAAAACCGAACTAATATAAAAATTAAAAGTTTAGAAATAAAACAAGAAACAGAATTAAATGGTCTTGCTTTTTCTGTTAGTGCTGATGATGTTATGGCATTGTTAACAATTCTTAAAACAGAATTAACCAAAAATGATTGTTTAATTATTTCTGGTTCATTACCACGCAATTGTCTATCTGATTTATATCAAACAATTAGTACTTACTGTGATGAAAATGAAATCTTATTTGTTGTTGATGCAACAAAGGATGTTTTATTATCAACTTTATCAGCTAAACCATTCTTAATTAAACCAAATTTAGCGGAATTAAATGAACTATTTGAAACAAATTACCAATTTACTCAAAAAGCAAAAATTGTTGCTTTAGGAAAAAGATTGCAAGAACAAGGGGCACAGAATGTTTTAATTAGTAATGGTAAGGATGGGAGCATCTTAATTACTCCAACAAATGTTTATGTTGGTAATACTGCAACAGGACAATTAATTAATTCAGTTGGCGCTGGTGATTCAATGGTTGCTGGATTTGTTGGAGCATATTTAGCAACAGATGATTATCAAGAAGCAATGTTAACTGGTATTTGTGCTGGATCAGCGACAGCATTTAGTCAAGGGATTGCTGACAAATTGTTAGTGGAAAGTTTAAAACAACAAATCAAAATTAGTACTTTTAAATAAAAAAATGATATTTAATAATATCATTTTTTTATTTTATGTCATATTGTTCATTGCTGTTACAATTATGGTTTATGCCCAAAATATATCTTTTTAAATCTTGTTAATGAATATTTATGATACCAAAAATTGTTGGAATTGAGAATTTTACTTTCCTAAGATCAATTATAATACTTCTTTGGAGAGTATAAAATGGAATTTTTTTTCTTGAAAATGGTATAGTTTGGCAAATTACGCTTTATTTACGATAAAGTTAAAATGAAAATCTTTTCCTTAATGGTAAAATAAGGAAAAAATTACTTTAAAGTAGGAGGATTTTATGGCAATTATTTTAGAAGCCAAAGCTATTAGCAAAAAATACCATCAAAAATTTGTTTTAAAAGATGTTAATTTAATAATCCATCAACATGAAAAAATTGGTTTAATTAATGCTAATGGAAGTGGCAAAACAACATTAAGCGAGATTATTGCTGGTGTGCGAAAGCCTAATAATGGTGAAATTATTTATTAACCAAATTTAACCACTGGAATGCAGTTTCAAAATTCCCAATATCCACCTGGGTTAACAATAATGGATATGATTAAATATTATTGTAAAGTATTTCAGTTATCTTTCCAGCAGGATGAAATTAAACAATTAATTAGCACTTATCAGTTAACAGAAGTTGCTAAAAAAAGATTGTTAAATTATCAGGAGGTCAGCAACAGCGATTAAACATTTTATTGTCAGTTATTCATCAGCCACAATTAGTAATTTTGGATGAAGTTTCAACTGGCTTAGATATTGCAGTTAAAGAAACTATTTTTCAATTTTTAGAACAAAATATTATTAATCAACGAGCAACATTGCTCGTACCACACAATATGGAAGAAATTGAACGTTTTTGTGAACGGGTTATCTATTTATCAGCAGGAAAAATTAAAGCTGATTTAGCAGTAACTGATATTCTTCAAAAGTATGGTAGTGTTTTTAACTATACAAAAGAGATGTTTGAAAATGAACAAAATAAAGACTCTTTTAATTAAGAGTCTTTATTTTTATTAACACTTTGATTGTAGTCTTCGGTAATTACGTTAGCCGCCTTAATCTTATTTTCTAAATTTGGATGAATTTTTAATAAACTTTGAAAAATGATATCAGATATTAAAATTTGAACAATTTTAGAAGATAATGCTGGAAAACGCTCATTTTGCTGGAATCTTCTTAGGAGTTGGTGCGACTATTTCATCAAAAGTTGATCCTGCTTCAGCAGCTTGATACTTTGGAAATTTTTTTAAATAAAATGGGAGATATTGCCTTTGGCAATTTGCCAGTATTATTTTGTATTTCTGTTGCAATGGCCTATACGGAGGATGCTGGAGTAGCAGCATTGACTTCAGTGGTCGGGTTTTTAGTTTTTAATGCAATTCAGTTGTCATTTTTAAATGAGGCATATGCTCATATTCAATATGTTGTTAATATTGAGGGGGGTGCTTCACCAATTATGGGATTAACTGTTGAAGGTGTAACATCAGCCAGTCCAACTTTACTAACGGGTGAACAATTATTGGAATGAATGAGAACCAGTGATATTTATAAAGAATTAGTGAAAGGGAATGTTACTGTCACAATTGTTAGTTCAGCACGAGTAACTGATCAATTTAACTTGTTATTTTACACTGGTCAAACATGAGCAGTTCAAAATAAATTATTAACTTCTAATTTAGGAATTAATTCATTAAATACTGGTGTTTTTGGAGGGATTTTTGTTGGAGCGATTGCGGCTTTCGCTTATAATCGTTTTCATAAAACACAATTACCTTCAGCGTTAAGTTTTTTTAGTGGGACAAAATTAGTTCCAATTATTATGTTTATGGCAGTAATTCCATTAGCTTTTATTTTTATGATTATTTGACCATTAATTGAAACTGGGCTAGCATGATTTGAAAATAACTCAGGAAAATTACCAGTAGGGTTAGATTCTTTAATCTTTGAGATTTTTGAGCGATCATTAGTGCCATTGGGGTTACATCATGTGTTTTATTCACCATTATGATGAACACAAGCCGGGGGAAGTATGGCAGATTTAATCGCTAATGTTTCAAAAGACCCTTTAAGTTATATAGCTTTCCTTAAAGATTTACAAGGAGCTGGTTATATTGATGCTAATATTGATTTAAGTACAATTACAGTTGGAGCAGCACAAGCAGCAATTACTAGTTGAGTATCAGAACTAAATGCTTCAACAATAGCAGCAGTTGGTGATCAAACAATTATGTATAAAGTTATTGCTGATCCAAAAATTACCTTTACAATGGTTCTACATATGGGGTTAAATTTAAGACGATTCCAAACTGGGAAGTTCCCATTTATGATGTTTGGATTACCAGCAGCAGGAATGTACTTTAGTGTTCCAAAAGAAAATCGAAAACAAGTAATGGGAATTTACTTTTTAGCAGCCTTTACTTGCTTCTTAACAGGAATTACAGAACCAATTGAATTTACTTTCTTATTTGTAGCACCATGGTTATTTTATGGTGTTCATATGCCATTATGTGCAATTTCATTTATGTTAATGGGATTATTACATGTGCATACATCAATGACCGTTTCAGGTGGATTTATTGACTTTATTGTCTTTGGTATTATTCCATTTGTTGGTGGAAAAGGAACAAACTTCTATTGAATTTTTGCAGTTGGAATTCCATATATTGGAATTTATTTTGCAGCTTTCTACTTCGCAATTAAATATGGGAAAGTTCAAATTCCTGGTCGTGATGGTATCACAAAACTATATACTAAAGCTGATTTTAAAGCAAAAAAAGTACTAATGAAACAACTTCATCAGCACCAGCAAAGGGTGATGCGGCAAAAAGAGAAAAAGCACGTAAAATTATTGAATTTTTAGGTGGTGCTGATAATATTACGGCAGTTGACTCATGTGCATCACGTTTACGAATT
Source organism: Spiroplasma endosymbiont of Seladonia tumulorum (assembly GCF_964020235.1). NCBI lineage: Bacteria > Bacillati > Mycoplasmatota > Mollicutes > Entomoplasmatales > Spiroplasmataceae > Spiroplasma > Spiroplasma endosymbiont of Seladonia tumulorum. Next base: position 1,458,600 of record NZ_OZ026545.1, read on the forward strand.
ACAGTTGTTGATAGTAAACTTGTCAATCAAGATGGAATTAAAGGATTAGGTGGCAGCACCGGAATGCTTATTTGTGGTCAATCGGTTCAAATTATTTATGGTGGAGAACAAGAAGTAATTAAACCGTATATGCGTGAATTATTAGCTGAAATGCGTAATAATAAAGAGACAGCGAATTTAAATTCAAAACAGGGTTAAAATTAAATAGATATCAAAAAAACATTAATTTTTTAATTAATGTTTTTTTGTCTATTTTAACAAATGATATTTTGTGATAAAATTATAATATATAAAAATGGAGTGGAAAATAATGACATCAATTTTTGGATATCCAAAAGAGGAATTACAATTAGATTTAGTTGCGCATGGTGGTTTTAAGAAGTATTTAGCAGAGCAAATCTTTGATTGAATATATGTCAAAAACATATATTTTTTTGATGAAATGACAAATATTTCTAAAACTGATCGTAATAAATTACAAAAATACTATACGATTGAGCCATTAAAAATTGTTGTTCAACAACAGTCAAAAGATGAAACAGTAAAGTTTTTGTTTCAGTTAGCAGAGGGTTATAAAATTGAAACAGTTTTAATGCCTCAAAGTTATGGTAATTCTGTTTGTGTTACAACACAAGTTGGTTGTAATATGGCGCGCACTTTTTGTGCCTCAGGACTATTAAAAAAACCCGGAATTTATCAACTGCCGAAATTGTTCAACAAGTTATGATGGTTAATCGTTATTTAGCAACAACAAATTAACGTGTAAGCCATGTTGTTGTAATGGGAATTGGCGAACCATTTGATAATTTTGATAATACGCTTAAGTTTGTCATCATTATTAATGACTCAAAAGGTTATCAAATTGGTGCGCGCCATATTACAATTTCTACTTGTGGGTTAGTTCCAAAAATTAAACAATTTGCAGAATTAAAGACCCAAGTTAATTTAGCAATTTCATTACATGCTCCAAATAATACGATTCGTAATCAATTAATGCCAATTAATAAAGCTTATCCAGTAGAAAAATTAATGGATGCAGATCGTTATTATATTGAGTTAACTAATCGGCGTGTTACTTTTGAGTATATTTTAATTGAGAATGTTAATGATAGTTGTGAAACAGCATTAGAATTAGCAAAGTTAATTCGAGGATTAAATGCTTATGTTAATTTAATTTCTTATAATACAGTTGCAGAAAATGGGTATCAACGCAGTACAAAAATTAATCAATTTTTTGAAACTTTACAACAGCAAAAAATTAATTGTATTGTTCGTCGTGAATTTGGGCACGATATTGATGCTGCTTGTGGTCAATTACGAGCTAAAAATGAAGGGATTATTAGAAAATAATTATGCAAATACGGTTTGGATACAAAACTGATATTGGTGCTTATCGTAGTAGTAATCAAGATTACTTTGATTTTGCCAATAATAGTTTTAACAATTATATTGCCATTGTTTGTGATGGGATGGGTGGTCATCAACATGGCGAAGTTGCCAGTAAAATGGCTGTTGATAGTTTGGTGGAACATTTTAAACGGACAAATTTTAATCATTTGTCCGATGAAAAAATTAATAAATGGTTTCGTCAAACAATTTTAGCAATTCAACAGGAAATGGTTACTTATGCTCAAATTTATCCTGATACAAGTGATATGGGAACAACAGTTGTTGCTGCCTTAATTGCTAATGGAAAAGTATATGTTATTAATATTGGTGACTCACGGTTATATAAATTACATCATGATAAAATTTATCAAATTACTACTGACCAAAATATGGAAAATTCAACAGAATATCGAGAAAAACAAGAATTAGAATTTCAAGGTCAATATAAAAAACAATATAATATGCATACTTTTTGAAAAGTATTAACAAGTGCTTTAGGACCAACAAAGAATTTAAAAATTGATACTTATGTTATTGAAGATATTAAAGGACAGTATTTATTAACCACTGATGGAATTCATGATTATGTTGATGAAATTGATTTAATTGAAACATTAAAATCAGCAAATAAATTAAACGATAAGGTTAAAATTTTAATTGATCGGGCATTAGAAAATCTATCAACTGATAATTTAACCGGAATTGTTTTTGAAATAACAGATTAAAGCACTGTTATTTTTATTTGTTGTTTTTTTCTTCTTAGTTTTTTGTGTTATGATGTTTACAAGTTAAAATAATAAGATAAAAGGGTGCAGAAAATGGAACAAATCACAATTGGAACAGTGTTACACAATCGTTATCAGGTTTTAGCTAAAATTGCAGATGGTGGTATGGCTGAAGTTTTTGAAGGATATGATATGTTATTAAAGCGGCATGTCGCAATTAAAATTATGACATTAACATTATCAAAAAATAAAGAAGCAGTAGAACGTTTTAAAAAAGAATATAATTCAATTGCGCAGTTTTTCCATAATAATGTGGTTAAAGTTTATGGTTCATTTCAGGCGTATGATCGTCATTGTTTAGTTTTGGAATTAGTTAAAGGTTATACTTTGAAAGATCGTTTACTAACATTAGGTCCTTGCACTGTTAAAGAATTATTATATTTTTTTGATGAAATTAATTTAGCTATTACGGAAGCTCATCATAATGATATTATTCATCGTGATATTAAACCAGAAAATATTTTGATTTCATATGATGGTAAAATCAAGGTTGCTGATTTTGGGGTTGCAATTTTAGAAAATAGTGAAGATTTAGAATGTGGCAAAATCATTGGAACATCAAAATATATGGCACCAGAAATTGTCCACCAATCAAAACCAGCAACAAAACGCAGTGATATTTATGCTTTAGGCATTATGTTATATGAGTTAGCTGTTGGGATGGCTCCTTTTGTAGGAAAAAATCCAACTTTTGTTGCAGTTAAACATGTCAAAGAATTGCCACTACGACCACGGTTAGTAAATCCCTTAATTCCACAAAGTTTAGAAAATGTTATTTTAAAAGCAATTGCGAAAGATCCAAGTGAGCGGTTTCAGACAGTAGTAGATTTTAATACTAGTTTACAAGCAATTGAAACATCAGAACATCGCTCGGAAAAACCTTTAAAGTTATCAAATATGTTTGAAGTAAAAGGTAAGCAGTGTAAGATTTATGATCGGTATTATTCTTATCCATGATTTTTAAGAATTAAGGTTGCTTGATGATTTAGTTTCTTACTAGTTTGTTTCATTATTGCCTTAGTTTGTCTTTGCTTGTTTTTACCAGGGTAGAATAATATGCATCAAACAGGAATGATTATTTGCATTGTTAGCGAGTTTTGTTATGTTAAAAATGATATTGACCATCAAATTTATGCTTGCAAAGCAAAAGGATTATTTCGTCATCAAGAAATTAAACCAGTTGTTGGTGATTATGTTCAATTTGAAATTCAAAATGACAAGCAAGGAATTATTTATCAAATTGAACCGCGTAAAAATGAATTATACCGGCCACGAATTGCTAATGTTGATCAAGTTATTATTATTACAGCAATGGCAGAACCGGCTTTTAATTCATATTTATTAAATAAATATTTAGCATTTATTGAATACAAAAGTTTAAAACCAGTTATTGTTTTCACTAAAAAAGATTTAGTGAAAACAGATAAACTTTATCAAAAATATTTTAACTGATATCCAAAGTTAGGTTATGAAGTTTATTTTATTAGTAATAAAAAAAATGATAAAAAAGTATGACAACAATTTGAACAACTTTTTCAGAATAAAATCACAGTGTTAACTGGGCAAACTGGTAGTGGGAAATCATCAACTCTAAATACGCTATTACAAGCAGAGATAATTAAAACGCAAGAAATTTCTAAAGCATTAGGCCGCGGAAAACATACAACGACGGCTAGTGCATTATATGAGTTATTGGATGGAATGATTGCTGATACACCAGGTTTTTCAACATTTGATTTAAGAGATTATGAAAAAGAAGGATTAGCCCGCTCTTATCATTTATTTAATCAATATGCTAATGAATGTAAGTTTCGAACTTGCTTGCATTTACATGAGCCACATTGCAAAATAAAAGCATTAGTTCAAGCAGATGTTATTCCACAATTTTTTTATAATGATTATGTTCGCATTATGCAAGAACAATAGAAAGAGGTAATGATGAAAAAATATTTTGTTGCACCAAGTGTTTTAAGTGCAAATTATTTAATCCTACAAGAAGAGTTAGCAGCAATTAAGAAAGCAGGTGCTCAATGAATTCATTTTGATGTAATGGATGGTGATTTTGTACCAAATTTAACTTTTGGTCCAAAGATTTTAGCTGATATTACTAGTTATAGCGATTTATATCTTGATTGTCACTTAATGGTTAAAATTAAAAATAGTAGTGTTGAAAATTACTTGCTGCCCTTTATTAAAGCAGGTGCATCAGCAATTACTTTGCATTATGAAACATTAACTGAACCACAATTAACTGAATTTTTAAGTTTACGAACAAAATTAAACATAAAAATTGGGTTAGCAATTAAACCATCAACTCCAGTTGAAATTATTTACCCGTATTTAAATCGTCTTGACTTAGTCTTAGTAATGACAGTAGAACCTGGTTTTAGTGGTCAAGCTTTTATTCCAGCAGCAGCAGCAAAGATTAAAATTTTACGACATTATCTTGATCAAAATAATGGCAAAACACTAATTGAAGTTGATGGGGGAATTAATGCTGAAACTGCAACCCTTTGTAAACAATATGGGGTTGATGTGTTAGTAGCGGGTAGTTATTTATTTGGCCATGTTGATTTAGCAGCAAGGTTGAAAGGATTATTAGCAGATGAAAGCAAATAAAGTTTTAATTGTTTGTTCAGAAACAAATTTAGATTTACAGCAGTATCAAGATTATTATAAAATTGGTGTGGAACGAGGTGCCTTAGATTTAATTAAAACTTTTGATACTTTTGATCTTTTTTGTTGTGACCAAGATAGTTTAACAACAACAGAAGCAAAACTAATTACTAGTAAAGCAAAAGAGTTATTAATAGTTTCCCAAATTAAAGATTATATTGATGGTGAATTAGCCTTACAAGAAGCGTTAAAATTAAAACCACAAGAAATTATTTTTATTGCACAAGGTAATCGCTTTGATATGGAGTTGAGTTGTTTTAACTTTATTTATCGCTATAATATTATTTTTATAAATGATAATACTTATGCTTATTTATTAAAATCAGGAATGAATGAAGTTTATCAAAAGGCAGGTTATCGTTATTTTTCATTATTTAGTTTGCAAGCAGCAACTGTGACAATTAGTAATTTAAAATATAATGCTAACCAATTAAAATTGTCAGAATTATCGCTTAATGCAGTTAGTAATGAATTTCTTACGTCAGTCGGGAATATTGATGTTTTAACAGGACAAGTTGTTGCAATTTATAGTAAATAAAAATCGGTTTTTAAAACCGATTATTTTTTTGCTTTAAAATTTGGTACCCATGATCGGGCTCGAACCGATACGAATTTCTTCGGTAGATTTTGAGTCTACTGCGTCTGCCAATTCCGCCACATGGGCATTTGTACCTTTTAATTTTATCGTATTTTAGAGAAAAAGGAAGCATAAATTTTAAAATTTATGCTTCCTTTTTTATTATTTTGTGACTGTGTCCTTGAACTTTATTTATTGCGCAATTTGACCTTTACGCTTTAATGTTTTTAAAGTTCTTGTTGCAACACGTAATGTTTTAACTTCACCATCAACAACAATGCTTACTTTTTGTAAATTAACATTTCATTTACGACGAGTTGCATTTAACGCGTGTGAACGTTTGTTTCCTTGTAAAGCGCTTTTACCAGTAATTTCACATTTTCTTGCCATAATTTCACTCCTTTATATCTACATACTATAAAATAATAACTAATTTTTAAATTAAAAGCAAGTATAAATATAATTTGGGTGAGTATAATTTTTATGAAAACCTTTAGTTTTTGCTAAATTTAAATTAAAAAATGGATAAAACTATTGTTAAGAGTGTCATCCATCTTTATCTTATCTTGAATTTTCTTCAACTTGTGTTACCTGTTCTGGTTGATTTTCTTGTTGGTTCATATTTTTTACTTGTTTGTTAATTGTAATAATACTCTTTTTTTGTAAATCTGTTAAATGTGGTTTGGGAGGAACAGGTGGTTTGCTTTTTTGATTGTCTTGTGCTTGAATAGCACTTGGTCCTGGTTGTGATTCTAAATTTAATAATTCTTGATTAGATAATTTTAAACGTGGTGGTTTTGCAATTGGATTTATTTTTGATTTAGGTAAATATCATTGGGTATTTTTTGTGCATCAATTATTGCTTTGTCTGTATTTAATACAAAGTTATTAAGTTTAGTTCTTAAATTTTGATAAGTACCACGAATTGTTTCAATAATTTCTTTTCCATTTGGAATAATTTCTTCATTTTTATGTTGAAAATGAGGAAAAATTACTTTTTTGTATAATTCATTTGCAACATTTTTAATATCTGATAATTCTTCTAAATTTATTGTTTCTTTTAGATTTTTATCTTTTTTTATTATTTTAAGATATTTATTTTCTAACTTGTTAAAATCTTTTAAATAATGTTTTAAAATCACTATCCACTTTATCTAAAATAAATAAAAATTTTATTTTGTTCATATGTTTACACCTTTTTTATTGTACAGTAACGTTATTTACTAATTAAAATAGTCATACACTACTTATATAATAACTCATTTTATTAAAAAATAATATTTTTTATAATATCGTAAGTTATTTTATAATTGAAAATTGTTTAGTTACTTAGTATTTAGTAAATATTTTACTTAATGATTGAATTTTAAAAGGTGGTAATTAACTTTAATTTATAGTAAGATTACATCTAGGAGGGAAAATGTTATGATTGAAATGACAGTACGAAAAACAAGTGAACAAGGGAATAATCATTATTCTTTTACTCAAACTTTATCATTTGATAATACAATTGGAGGAAAACGTAATCAAAAATCATTAAACCATAGTATTGCTCATGCAATAGCTTCTTTAAGAGTACAACATGGATTTTCTTAAGAGGATATTAATGAATGTATTAAAATTAAAAATGTTTCAGAAAAAAAGAAATTAATACAAAAGACTTTGTTTTGAAATATCAAGAATTAATATTAGCGGAAGAGAAGACATTAGAGAAACTTGTTAGTTCTAGTCATATGTTAACAAATATTGATGATTTTTTTAAATAATTTTAAATGGGAAAGACAACGAAAAGTTAACAATTTAATTAAGAAAATATAATAAATTTATTGTTTTATTATATTTTCTAGTTATAATTAATAATGTTATTTAGTTTAGTGGTGATTTTTATGATTGAAAAAATTAATGTAGCTAAAATTGCAGATTTAGTTCATGCAGCAGTAATTACAGTTCCTGGGGTCGCTGGATTCGCAAAGGTTGATGATACTGAAAATAATGAAGATAATGTGATAATGCTACTTAAAGATTACTCACAGTCAATTAAATTGAGACAAGATGGTCGTAATTTTTATATAGATATCTTTATTATTTTGCTAGAAGGAGTAAATATTAAAGATATTGCCCGAGAAATACAAATTAGGATTAAATATGAATTAGAAAAACTGGATATTTATTCGAACGATATTATGATTTATGTGAATGTAAATATTCAAGACTTATTAATTTAGGTAGGAAATTTATTAAAATGAGATATTTGAATGATGCAAGATTTACAGTTATATCACTTAGGAGAACTAAAAAAGGGAAATTAATTGATGAAAAATGTAAAGGTGATAGAAATGGAATTTAATGCAAAATCTTTTAAAGATTCACTGATCAGCGGTTATAATAATTTATATAATTTTTATCCAGAAATTGATAAATTAAATGTTTTTCCAGTTCCTGATGGCGATACGGGAACAAATATGAATTTAACGATGACTAATGCTGTTAAGGAAATTAATGAACTCAATTCGGAGTCAATTAGTAAGGTTGCTGATGTTTTTGCACGTGGCTTAATTATGGGAGCTCGTGGTAATTCAGGTGTTATTTTGTCACAGATCTTTCGTGGTTTTGCCAATGGTTTAAAAGAATTTGATGAATTAAATTTTGATTCAGTTAAAGCAGGAATTTCACAAGCAAATGAGGTTGCTTATAAAGCGGTAATGAAACCGGTTGAAGGAACAATTTTAACTGTAATTCGTGAAACTGCGGAACATGTTTCAACATTAGAAAAAGAAATTCCTGTTCCAGAGTTATTCCAAAATATTGTTGATTTTGCAACTGAGTCATTGAATCATACTCCGGAGTTACTGCCAGTTTTAAAAGAAGTTGGTGTTGTTGATTCAGGTGGTTTTGGTTTAGTAAAAATATTTGAAGGCATTACAGAATATTGAAAAACAGGAAAAATTGTGCCACAACGAAAAAAACAGGTTGAAAATACTGGTGAAAATGTTGTTATGGATTTACAAAATGAAGAATTTGGTTATTGTACTGAAGCAATTGTAATGTTAGATCATAAGCATATTAATAAAATTAATGTAATGCAAATTCGCCAAACATTAGAAGATCAAGGTGGAAAATCAATTGTTGCAGTTGTTGATAATGATATTTTAAAAGTTCATGTCCATACTTTACTTCCTGGTTATATTTTAACTTTTTTACAACAACATGGTGAGTTTAAGAATATTAAAATTGAAAATATGAATTTACAAGCAGCCAAACATGTTAAAACAATTAAAATTGATCGGCAATTGAAAAATCCGGCCGTTATTATTGCTGTCACACCATCAAATGGCATTGCTAATTTTTTCAAAACTGATTTAAATATTCAATTTACAGTTAATGGTGGAGCATCAATGAATCCATCAACGGATGATTATTTAAGTGCAATTGAAGCAGTTGATGCGGTTGATGTCTTTATTTTACCAAACAATAGTAACGCAATTTTAGCAGCGCAACAAGCAGCAAAAGTTGAACGTAAGTCCAATGTCTATGTTGTGCCAACAACATCAATTCAAGAAGGAATGGTAGCAGCTTTATCATTTGAACCGGGAGAGACACCGAAAAAGATTTATTCAACATTAAAAGCAAGTCTTAAAAATGTGACAAGTTTGTCAATTACTGTTTCAGCAAAAACAACTTCAATTGATGGTGTTAAAATTAACAAAGGAGAATATATGGGAATTATGAATAAAAAAATTATTTGTTCATTTCCAACCTTATCACAAACAATGAAATACTTGTTTGGCCGAGCAATTACAAAATCAACAGAAATTGTTACAATTTTTGCTGGTGAAGAAGCAGAAACACTCGATATTAATGCAATTCGAAAATATTTAGATGAAAGTTTTGATGTTGAATATGAATTTATTGATGGTGATCAAACATTATACCCGTTTTTAATTGCTGTAGAATAAAAAAAATAATAGAATGAATTTAAGTTTTTTATTTATTTATCTTGAAATGAATTATGAATATGATAATATAGTAGGGGTTTAGATTTTATGGCACTATAGCCAAGGTGGCAAAGGCATGGGACTGCAACTCCCCGATCGTCGGTTCGAATCCGACTAGTGCCTCCATTTAAATCTGCTCAACATTTAAATACTGCTTTATTTCTTATGCGCCCATAGATCAATTGGATAGATCGTTTGACTACGGATCAAAAGGTTGAGGGTTCGAATCCTTCTGGGCGCGCCATTTATTTAAATGTTATTTTTTTTCGGAAAGTAGCTTAGCTTGGTAGAGCACTCGGTTTGGGACCGAGGGGTCGCAGGTTCGAATCCTGTCTTTCCGACCATTTTTTATACTATTTTGGGCCCGTAGCTCAGCTGGGAGAGCACCTGCCTTGCACGCAGGGGGTCGACGGTTCGATCCCGTTCGGGTCCACCATTAACTTTAGTAAAGCAATTAAACTTGATATGGCGGGATAGCTCAGCTGGTTAGAGCGCTCGGCTCATACCCGAGAGGTCAAGAGTTCAAGTCTCTTTCTCGCTACCATGGACCCTTAGCTCAGTTGGTTAGAGCATCCGGCTCATAACCGGATGGTCACTGGTTCAAGTCCAGTAGGGTCCACCATTTATTTTTTAGTTGCTTTCCGAGCATTTTTTGGAAGATTACCCAAGTCTGGTTGAAGGGATCGGTCTTGAAAACCGACAGGCGGTGAAAGCCGCGCGGGGGTTCGAATCCCTCATCTTCCGCCATTTTTTAAAAAAACTTGCAATTAAAAGTTAAGTTATGATAGTATTAAAATTGTGGGGTGGAGCAGTGGTAGCTCGTTGGGCTCATAACCCAAAGGTCGCAGGTTCAAGTCCTGCCCCCGCAACCAATGGTCTTGTAGTGAAGTGGTTATCATGCCTCTCTGTCACAGAGGAGATCGCGGGTTCAAGTCCCGTCAAGACCGCCAATCGTGGTTCAGTAGCTCAGTTGGTAGAGCATTTGATTGAAGCTCAAAGTGTCGGCAGTTCAATTCTGTCCTGAACCACCATTGAATTTAGTTAAAAATAACCCTAGACTCTAAATTAATCGTAGATTAGTTTAGAGTTTTTTATTTTTGTTATATAATTAATAAAGGTGATGGGAATGTTTTCAAGATTGACAAAAGATATAACCTTTTATTTAAAACGTGAAGAGTGAAAGTTTGCGTTAAATGAAGACAATTTTAAATATAAACCACGCTTTGTCTTAGACCGTTATCAGAAAAAGATGGGAACTAAGAATTTCCGTAATTTTAAATATTGAATTTTTAAACGTTGAATTTTAAAAAATTTTGCTTATACCCAAGATTTTATTCATCGGTTTTATAAATATCAACGGAAATTAGATTTAGTGCTAACTGGTCGTGAACAAGAGTTTATTTATAATGTTGAAGAAGTTAATTTTACATTATGACGTCCCTTAAAAGTTTTACCAGTGGAATTTGATTTACAACCAAAGGAAAAGTGCCATTTTAAAAATAATGCTGTTAATATTCATCTTTTTACAACCCATAAAGATATTAAGTTTTTTTGTAAGGGTGTTCTATTAATTACTAATAAGCGGTTTATTATTGATGGTTTAGATAAGAATAATAATAAGAAAGTAGTTCAGTTTAATTTAACAGATATTTCAAATGTTGAATTTATTGATATTGGTGTTAAAATTACGGTTGGAAAGCAAACTTATTTGATTCGGGAAAATAATCATATGTTAATTTTAGCATTGCTTTATCGTTGCTTGGGGCATAAGAAAGTTACCTTTGATCTTAAAAAACTACCACTAAATTTTAAGTTTTAAGATAAAAAGATGAGAGAGACAAAATGATTTTAAAAAATGCGAAAATAATTTGTGAAGAAGAAGTAATTTCAAATGGTTGAATTGAAATTAAAGATAATAAAATTATTAAAATTACAGCAGGTCATACTGACCAAAGAGGTTATGATTTACAACAAGCAATTATTATGCCTGGTTTTATTGACTGTCATGTGCATGGTGGATATGGTGAAGATACTGAAAAAGGCACAATTGCTAGTTTTCAAAAATTTGCTCAAGCAGTACCACAAGAAGGAATTACCAAATATTGCCAAGCAATTATTACTGGCAGTGATGATACTTTAACAAAAATTTTAACGGTATATCAAGATTATATGAAAAATTATAATAAGGGCCCGCAAGCACGACAAATTGGTGCCCATTTAGAAGGACCTTTTATTTCCCATAATTTTAAAGGTACACATGATGAAACATTATTACAAGAACCAAACATTCACCTGTTAGAAAAATGAATAGAAGCTTCAAGTAATAACATTCGGATTGTCACATATGCGCCTGAAGAAGAAAATGGTACTTTTACAAAGAAGTTTTTATTAGAGCATCAAATTTTACCATCAATTGGACATTTAAATGCAACATATGATTTAGTCGCAAAACGAGTAGCAATGGGAGTCCACCATGTAACACACTTATATAATGCTATAAGCAAATATGATCATCGTCAGCCTGGTGTTGTTCCTGCTGCATTAAATTTTGATGAAATTTTATGTGAATTAATTAGTGATGGAATTCATATTAATCCAAACATCATTAATTTAACTTATAAAATTAAAGGAGCAAAAGGAATTTGCTTAGTAACTGATGCAATGCTTGCAAAAGGATTACCTGATGGTGAATATCAATTTGGGCCATTGCCAGTTGTTAAAACTGGACAACAAGTTGTCATTAAAGGCACAACTACAATTGCGGGGTCAGTTGCAACCTATGATTATTGTGTTCGTAATTTTCAGCAGTTTACTAATTGTTCATTCCAAGATTTAGCATTAGTTACTAGTACTAATATTGCTAAACAATTAGGAATTTATTCAACGACTGGTTCAATCGCTGTTGGTAAATTAGCAGATTTAGTTGTGTTAGATGCTGACTTAAAAGTTTTAATGACCTTATGTGAAGGTGAAATTGCTTATTCACAACATCATTTAACACAAAAATAGAAATTTGTTTTAATAAATTATAAAACAATAGGGAGGAATAAAAAATGAAATTAATTATTGTTGAAGATAAAAATGCAATTGGGAAAGTTGTTGGACAAATTTTTGTAAATTATGTGCAGCAAAATCCAAAAGTTGTTTTTGGTTTAGCAACTGGTTCATCACCAGAAACAACTTATCAATATATTATTGAAGATTATAAAAAAAATAAGACAGACTGTAATAAAGTAACAACTTTTAACTTAGATGAATACATTGGTTTAAAACCAAGCCATCCACAAAGTTATCGTTACTTTATGAATGAAAAATTATTTAATCACTTAAATATTAATAAAAAGCATACTTATGTACCATTAGGGACAGGTGATTATATTGCTTATGCGAAAGAATATGATAATTTAATTGCAAAAGCAGGGGGAATTGACTTACAATTATTAGGTCTTGGTACTAATGGGCATGTTGGTTTTAATGAACCACCAGCAGATTTTAATTCTTTAACAGGTGTTGTTGATTTAGTTCCTTCAACAATTGAAGCTAATGCTCGTTTTTTTACTTCACCAGGTGATGTTCCCCAGCAAGCAGTGTCAATGGGCATTAAATCAATTTTAAATGCAAAAAAAAATATTTTAATTGCTAATGGTACAAATAAAGCACACGCGGTTAAGCAACTAGTTGAAGGTGAAATTAGTAAGTTATGACCTTGTACAGCTTTGCAAATGCATCAAGATGTTAGTGTCGTAGTTGATAAAGCAGCTGCTGGATTATTACAAACACGAGGAATTAATCTTAGTTAAAAATGAATTGAAAGAAAATTTAATAATTTTAACAAAAACCTTTTTTGTTCAAAGAAATACTTTTTTAGCAGAAGTATAACAATATCAGTGAGAAAAATTGGACCTAGTAATTATTCAAAAGAGTTTTTTATTAAAACTTTTTTTGAGTGATACAATTTATAAGTACTATTTATTAACTAGATAATAATTAAAACACGCTCTTAATTTTAAGATTGGGGGGTATGCTCTATCACTGAAATTGAACAATTATTATCACAGTCATATGCTGAATGCGTTAATTATTTATTAAAAAAATATGGGCCAGTTGCAAAAGATTACTTTTCTGATTTTGGTTGTACTAAAAAGACAAGTGGAATCACGTGGGGAAATAAAGGCTTATATATTCATCATATTGATGAAGATAAAGCAATTATGTTATCAACTCCGACATATGCAAAGAAAAATCCATTTGATTATCAAAAAGCTGATCATTTAGTCTATTGCAATTTATTAGAACATTTAGTTTTACATATTAAAATTGTTGAATATCCAAATCCAGCCCAAAATCCGGGTGAAACCTGTGAGGTAGGCGGAATCTATAATTATATTGTTCCTGAATTAAATGATATTTATAGTGGAATTGTTTATAAACAAGCTTGAAAACAAAAAGTGACAGAAATTATTTTGCCACTTAAAAATGATTATTTTAAATACATCAAACAACTAGTAAATCTTAATTTTGATTATGCTTTACTAAAATCTTTTAATACTAAATATGATTTGTGAAGTAATGATAAAAATAAACAAATCTATAAAAGATTGAAAAAACTAGGAGTAACAAGCTAATATGTAAAACTTTAATAAATAAAAAAACATCTCTTTTGAGATGTTTTTTAAACTAAACGGTTGTATCATTCAACAATTAGTGCTTCATTAATATTACTATTTAGTTCTTCACGAAGAGGGAAACGAACATATGTTCCTGTCATTTTAGTTTTATCAAATTTAACAAATTCTAATGTACTAACTTGACTATCTAAACTTTCTAAAATCTTAACATTTTTTTGTGAACTTTCTTTTACACTAATCACATCACCAGGTTTACAATTATACGATGGAATATCAACTTTCTTCCCATTAACAAGAATATGAGCATGATTTACTAATTGACGAGCTCCTGCTCTTGTTTGTGATAGTCCCATACGATGCACGATGTTATCTAAACGTGATTCTAACATAATTAAGAAGTTTGTTCCGGCAATCCCTTTCATTTTTTTTGATTTACTGTAAGTGTTACGGAATTGACGTTCTGTTAAACCATACATATAACAAACTTTTTGTTTTTCATGTAATTGTAATCCATAGTTTGATAATTTTGAACGACGTTGTCCATGTTGACCAGGTGATGTTGTTCTTTTTTTCCCTTTTGAAAACTCTTTGTCGTTTTCTAAGATACTAAAACCATATCTTCTTGCTTTTTTAAATATACTTCCACGATAACGTGCCATTAAAAAACCTCCTATATATCATTATGACATACAAAAAGATTCATTGAATTGCTCTAATAAAGGAAGTTTTTTGCTTCGCCCTAACAGCTAGGGTTACTTTAACATTAAATCTTAATTAATAAAAAACTAAGAACATTACTATGCAATTCTGCTGCTTCTCTGTGTTGTCTAAAGAATATTGTATAATAAAATAAAGGATAATTCAATATTTTTTTCTAATTTTTAATGTAATATCTTTTGCAAGTGCTATAATTCAATTGATATATAGTAATGATTGGGGGCTAGGCAAAATGGAAAATATTATTAATAATCCAATTAAATTAATATTATTAATTTTATTTTTTGTCTGCTTGTTACTATTAATAATAACATTAGTGTTGTGAGGGCAAAAGCGTTATTTAAAAACAATTGAAATTAAAGTTTTACAAAAATTTGATATTTTAAAACGATTACCGTTAAAACATAAAATTTTTCGGATTTCTGAAATTGCTCGTTATAATAATCGCTATGCAAAAGACTTGATTATCTGACGAACAAAGTATGAAATTATTTATGAGAAAAAATTAATAAGTTGTTTAGAAGTATTTCGTAAATTATATCAAATTAATAAAACAACATCCAAGAAAATGCCGAAAGTAGCAGTACAAAAAATTATTCCGTTGTTAAAAGAATTAACTTTATTGGAAGAAGAAGCTCGTCGGTTATTAGATAAAATTAACAGTCAATTGCGAATTGAATTATTACAACGAGATTATATTTTGGCACATAAGAAAATGTTTAATTCATTGTTAGAAGATGCAGTTAAATTGCAAATGAATGTATCTTTAGATTCTAAAAAAATTAGTGATTTTGAACGAAATATTGAAAGTATGTTTGATGAATTTGAAGATTATTTAACAGCGGGTGATTTTGTTAAAACAGAACAAATTTTATCCAATATTACTACTTCCTTAACCATTTTTGTTGAAATTTTAGACAATATTCCACAAATTAAAACCTTGTTAACAAAAGTGGTTCCAAATAAACTTTCTTTATTAAAAGATAAATATGTTCTTTTTAATAAAGATGAAAGTAGTCGTGATTTATTAAAGTATAGTTTTGATGAATTAACCCAAAAGATTGATGAAACTAAAATTTTAATTTCTAAATATATTGATAACTTGCAATATAAAAAAGCAACCAAGAAAACAATTGAAATTATTAATCAAATTAGTGATTTTGATCAAAGTATTGAACACCAAAAAGCAATTATTTCATGTTTTAAAAAATATTATCAAGTTGTAATGGATTATATTAATAAAATTGAACGGAGTTTTAATGCGATTTCTCGACAAATTGAGGCATTACGTAGTTCATCAACATTAACGGCACATGAAGAAGGCATTTATCGTGAAGCAATGGGAAAAACAAAGGATTTAACACATGATACTAACCGCTTAGTCTTAAAAATTAATCGTAATGGTCGCGATTATGTTAATTTTAATCAAGAATTAGTACATTTATTAGAAAATGCTGTTATAACTCAAGAAGCATTAGAAAATGTTGTAAAGATTATTGAAAAGCGTAATTTTGCAGAAACTGAAATTCGAAAAACAATTCATTTGTTAGAAGTGGTTTTGTTACAAGCTGAAGTCCGCTTAAATCAATTACAATATAAAAAATTATTAACAAAATATGAAAAAGCAATTAGTGATTATCGACAATCCTTGGAAAAAATTAAACGAATATCATTTAATGTTAATAATCCTAGTGAAGTTGATGAAGTAACAGGTAAACTAAATCGTTTGAAAACAGAAGTTTTAAAATTGTTTGAAAAAATTAAAAATAATATTTTATTAGATTTATTATCACAAGAAACATTAGTTTATGCACAAAAATTTATTTTAACAAATGATGATGTTGATGACCAGTTATGTAATGCTCAGATTGCTTATCGCGATGGTGATTATGATGACTCATTATTTTTAGCGTTAAAAATTATTCATGAAGAACAAGGAAAAATATAGAAAATGGAGTATAAAATGAATTTTGATGTAATATTAATTCGTTATGGAGAATTAACAACCAAAGGGAAAAACCGTAATTATTTTACAAGAGTTTTAGTTAATAATATTAAAACAAAATTAACAGGATATGAAAATCAATATCAAATTAAAAAAGAATTTGATCGTTTATTTATTGAACTATTAGATGCAACGGTTAGTATGGAAATTGTTAACATTGTTAAAAATATTTTTGGTTCTTCATCGTTATCATTAACCAAAAAAGTTGCTTGTGATTTATCAGAGATTGCTAATTGTGCAATTAATATCGTAAATTATTATCAACCAGCAACTTTTAAATTAGAAGTGCGCCGAAATGATAAGACTTTTCCACTGACATCAGCGGAAATTAAGCAACAATTAGCACCAAAAATATTACAACAAACAAAGGTTAAAGTTGATGTTCATCAATCAGTTTTGCAAATTGATGTTGAAGTACGCCGAACATTTACATATGTTTTTGTTAATAAGATTAAAACAATTGGTGGTTTACCAGTTGGAATATCTGGACGAGGATTAGTAATGTTATCAGGAGGAATTGATTCACCAGTTGCAGCTTTTTTAACAATGAAACGGGGAATGAATATTGAATATTTACATTTTGCGACACCGCCACATACGACAGAAGAAGCATTACAAAAGGTTAAAACTTTAGTTCAAAAATTAAATTATTACGCTGGTCAAAATCAGCAACGATTGCATGTGGTTAATTTTTCAATGTTACAACATGAATTAATGCATATTCCTGATGCTAGTTATCGAATTATTATTATGCGAAGAATGTTTTATCGTATTGCTAATTTATTAGCTAAAGATTTAAAATGTCAGGCAATTATTACTGGAGAATCATTAGGACAAGTTGCTTCTCAAACAATTGAAAGTATTAATACAATCAATGATGTTTCTACATTGCCGATTTTGCGGCCAGTATTGTGTTTTGATAAAAATGAAATTATTGATATTGCAAAACAAATTGATACTTATCAAACATCAATTTTACCGTTTGAAGATTGTTGTAGTTTATTTGTTCCAAAGAATCCTGTTACAAAACCACGTTTAAAACAAGCAGAATTTCAAGAAAAGAATTTAATGTGAACAGAAATTATTGATGTTATAATTAAAAAAAATATAACAACATATGTGGTTGGTAAGGATGTGATTTATGAAGAAGAAAACTAGTTTTTAAAAAAAAGAAAGAAGTAGCAAAACAATTAGTTAATGAATCTGAATTACAAAAAGCAGAACAATCACGAACAAACTTATTAAAAGAAACAATATTAATTGATGAAGAATTTTCAATTATTCGTGATGTTAAAGATGAAGATATTAAAATAATAAATATGAAAAAAGAACAAAATTCTTTTTATAATGAAAATGCAATTGATTTAGAAAAAGAATTATTAAAAGAAATGGTTCCAAAGAAAAAAGCCCGTTTATGACGTTATTTAGTTTTTGGGATCTTAGCGCTTTTAATTGTAATTATGATCATTATTATTGCAATTAAATTATAAAATTAGGCCACAATTGTGGTTTTTTTTTTTTTTTTTCGCTACAATGATAGGAGAGTGAGGTAGCAATGATGACAATTTCCCATTTAAATGTTCGAACAAGTTATAGTTTATTATCATCTTTAATTACTTTTGAAAAATATTTTAATTATGCTATGACAACTAATTTATCATCATTGGCAATTTGTGATAATAATATGTTTGGGGTTTATGAATTTCACCAGCTTTGTCAAAAAAATAAAATTAAACCAATTATTGGCTTAAATGTTATTATTTTCTTGAATGATATTCCTTATAATATGAATTTATTTGCTCATAATCAAAATGGTTATTTTAATTTAGTTGAAATTTCATCTTTAATAATGATTAATGCTGAACATAAGCAAAATGTAACATTAGAGGAAATTAGTAAATTTTTAACAACAGATGTCAAGATTATTATTAATTATACAACAGATAATTTTCAACCTGAGTTATATCAAACGCTAAGAAAAATTTTAAAAGTTGGAACGGATTTATATTTAGGTATTAATAATGGGAATTTTTCGTTGTTAGAGTCGTTGCAAGCATTAGTTGCAAATGAACAAATTATTTGAAATAATAAAGTACAATATTTTACAAGTGAAGATTTTACTGCTTATAAAGTTGTTGATACAATTAAAACACAAACTTTATTTAAAGAAAGTAAGATGAAAGATTTATATGGTTGAGTTTTACCACCCCCCCTTTATCAACAATATTTTGACAATATTAAAACATTTATTACGACAATTGATGTTTTTCCTTTGCATAAAGGGACTATTTTTGATAATTTATTACGTTATCCAACCCCAGAAGGGCAGACCGCACAACAGTTTTTACAAGAAATTTGTCAAACAGCTTTAAAACAAAAAAAAATTAATGGTTCTAAAACAACATATCTGCAACGATTAACTTATGAATTAACGGTGATTAATAAAATGGGTTTTAATGATTATTTTTTAAATGTATGAGATTATGTTCGTTATGCAAAACAACAAAATATTTTTGTTGGTCCTGGCCGCGGTAGTGCTGCTGGTAGTCTTGTAAGTTATTTATTAAATATTACAACAATTGATCCAATTGCTTATAATTTACTTTTTGAACGATTTTTAAATCCAGAGCGAAAAAGTTTACCAGATATTGATATTGATTTTGAAGATGATAAACGAGAAATGGTTGTTGAATATTTATTTGAAAAATATGGTAGTGAACATGTTGCCCATATTATTACTTTTCAAACAATTGGGATGAAAATGGCAATTCGAGATATTTGTCGAATTTTTGATATCGCAATTGAAGAAGCAGATAAAATGAGCAAAGCAGTTCCATTAGAATATAATTATCATTATAAAGAAGCAATTAATGCTAATCCTCTTTTTGAAATTTATCAAAAGAAATATCCCCAAGTGTTTTTGCATTTAAAAAAAATTATTGGTTTACCACGTCAAACAGGGACCCATGCAGCAGGTGTTGTTTTAACACAACAACGCTTACAAACAATTATTCCAATTAAAGAAGGCTATAATGGAATTTATCAAACACAATATTCAATGAATTATTTAGAAGAATTGGGAATTCTAAAAATGGATTTATTAGGATTACGAAATTTAACAATTTTACATGATGTGATTGATAATATTTACCAAGAAACAAAAGTAAAATTAAATGTTGACACCTTACCATTAAATGACCAAAAAACTTATCAATTATTAGCGCAAGGGGATACAAAAGGGATTTTTCAATTAGAATCACCAGGGATGACGAAGGTTTTAGTTGATATGGTTCCAGACCAATTAGAAGATATTGTTGCAACGTCTTCATTATATCGTCCTGGTCCACAAGATAATATTCCTTTGTTTATTAAACGAAAAAAAAATTTGGCAAAAGTTACCTATATTGATGAACGTCTAACTGAAATTTTAGCACCAACTTATGGCATTATTGTTTATCAAGAGCAAGTTATGCTAATTGCTCAAAAAGTTGCTAATTTTTCACTAGCTAAAGCTGATGTGCTTCGTCGTGCAATGGGGAAAAAAGATGCATCAATTATGAGCCAAATGAAAACTGAATTTATTGAAGAGGCTGTAAAAAATAATTATGTTGAAAAAATAGCACAAGAAATTTGAGAATTAATTTATAAATTTGCTGACTATGGGTTTAATCGGAGCCATGCAGTTGCATATTCATTGTTAGGTTATCAAATGGCCTATTTAAAAGCAAATTATCCTTCCCAGTTTTTAGCCAGTTTATTGACACATGTTATTGGGGATGAACATAAAACAAATGATTATATTGCTTTAGCAAAAAAGAATCATTTAACAATTGTGCCACCAAATATTAATGCTCCATATCGACAGTATCATACAATTGATAATCAAATTTGTGTTCCATTATTAATTATTAAACAAATTGGTTTTGCTTTTTTTAATAAAATTGCCCAAGAGTATCAAACTAATGGGATGTTTATGGATTTATATGATTTGTTTATTCGTTTATATAAGAAAGGCTTAAATCGAAAAACTTATGAGGCATTATGTTTTTCTGGAGCATTAGATGTTTTTAAGTTGAACCGGATTACCTTATTTAATAATTACCACCGGATTCTTACTTATATTGAGTTGATTAAAACGCAAGAAGAGAATGAAAATTTGGTTGTTGATTTTTCATTAGCTGAAAAACCAGAACTAGTAATTGAACCAAACGATGAAGTTATATGTCTAGAAAAAGAATATGAATTTTTAGGATTTTATTTATCAAATCATCCATTAAAATATATTCGTGAAAAAGCAGGGTACCAAGATAAAACAACATTAATTAGTAATTTGCGTTTAAGTTTAGGATCAACAAATATTTTAGTTCTCGTGAAGCGAGTAAAAGTAATTACTGATAAAAACAACAATAAAATGGCATTCTTAGATTGTTATGATGAAAGTGGCGAAATTAGTATTACTGCTTTTGTTGGTATTTATAAAGATTATGTTAATTTGTTAAAAACTAATAATGTCTTATTATTAAATATTAAGTTAGGAACATATAATAATAAAATTAATGGGATTATTAATCGCATTAAATTTATTAGTGGGGAGCAAGAATAAATGTTTATTGAAGTTATTGCAAGAAACTACGAAGAATGCCAAATTATTGAACAAGCTGGAAATATTGACCGAATTGAATTATGTGCTGATTTATCGCGCGGAGGGTTAACACCATCTTATGCAGTTATTCAAGAATGTACTAAACGAATTAAAGTTCCTATTCGGGTAATGGTTCGTCACCGTGATGCTGATTTTTATTGTCCGGCTGATGAATATTTTCAACTTAAAAAAGATATTGCTTATATTAAAACAACAAAGGCAGAAGGTATTGTGGTCGGTATTTTAACACCTACGCATCAAATTGATTTATTACGGATGGAAGAATTAATTGCCTTAGCACATCCATTAGCAATTACTTTTCACAGGGCTTTTGATTTAATTGAAGATAAAATTACTGCTATTCAACAATTAGTTCAATTAGGAATTAGCACAGCTTTAACCCAAGGTGGGATAACTCCAATTATGAAAAATTTAGTAACTTTACAAAGTCTTCGGAATTATGGTGTTCAAATTCAAGGAGGTAGTGGTATTAATTTGACTAATTATCGCGAAATTAGTCATTATTGTGATGCGATTCATCTTGGCAGTGCTGTGCATTATGACGGGACTTGAAATACTGCCCTTGATATAGTAAAACTTCAACAATTAAAATAGGAAAATTTTTAATTAATTATAATTAATTTGCTACTTTTTCTAAAAACTTTAAAAAAAGTAATATAATTATTTGGTAATGATTAATAACAGAAAGGAATAAAAAATGAACATTTTTAAAAACATACTTGAAAAAATTAATACCTTTTCTCACAAAATAAAAATTATTTTTCCAGAAGGAAATTCTGAACGAATTCAAACAGTAGCGAAACAATTAATTGGTACAAATATTACGCCAATTCTTGTTTTTGCAACACGAGCAGAAGTTCCTACAACAATTGATGAATTACAAAGCGAAGTTATTGTTGCCGAAGAGCAAAATGAAACAGAATTAGCAGAATATTTCGTTGAATTACGAAAAGGAAAAATTTCATTATTAGAAGCTAAAGAATTAGTTCGTGAATGTAATTATTTAGCAATTTTATGAGTTAAAAAAGGTCTTGCTGATGGAATGGTTGGTGGAATTACTTATGATACAAAAGATATTATTGGTCCAGCATTGCGAATTATTAAAGCAAAACCAAGTGTAAAATTAGTTTCATCATTTTTTTTTATGGTTCGGAATAATGAACGTTATATTTTTACTGATTGTGCTTTGAATATTGATCCAACGACTGAGGAATTAGCAGATATTGCTTATTTAGGATATGAAGCTAGTCAAGTTTTTGGTTTTCAAAAGCCAAACATGGCATTATTATCCTTTTCAACAAAAGGTTCATCAGGGCGTGGGACTTCTGTTGATAAAGTCCGTACTGCTTTTGAACTTGTCCAAGCAAAGAATTTAAAAAATTGTTCTGTTGATGGTGAGTTTCAATTTGATGCCGCGTGAGATGATGCTATTCGTAATAAAAAAGCGCCGTCATCAGTCTTAAAAGCACCTGTTGATATTTTTGTTTTTCCAAATTTGGATGCGGGAAACATTGGATATAAAATTGCCCAACGATTAGGGGGATTTGAAGCAATTGGTCCAATTGTTATTGGATTAGACCGCCCAGTTAATGATTTATCACGTGGTGCTACTATTAATGACATTTACAATACTGTTTTAGTGACAGCATATTTATGTATATATAAATCAAATGATTAGAAAGGAAAAAAAAGAAAAATGATTTTAGTAATAAATGCGGGTAGTAGTTCAATGAAATTTCAATTATATAAAGTTGATTCAGCAAAAAATTATGAAGTAATTTGCAAAGGATTAGCTGAACG
The DNA here is from genome assembly GCF_964020235.1 of Spiroplasma endosymbiont of Seladonia tumulorum. Classification (NCBI taxonomy): domain Bacteria; kingdom Bacillati; phylum Mycoplasmatota; class Mollicutes; order Entomoplasmatales; family Spiroplasmataceae; genus Spiroplasma; species Spiroplasma endosymbiont of Seladonia tumulorum. Next base: position 1,481,835 of record NZ_OZ026545.1, read on the forward strand.
AATTAACATTGATGGAATTTTTACCCTTAAATTTAATGGTCAGGAGTTTCAAACAAAAGAAAATTTTCCAGATCATAAAGCAGCAGCGAAAGTTTTAATCGCTAAATTAAAAGAACATCATATTATTCAAGATTTTACTGACATTCAAGGAATTGGACATCGAATTGTGCATGGTGGTGAAAAGTTTACACAATCAATAATTATTAACGATGAAGTATTTGCAGAAATTAAACGAATGGTAACATTAGCTCCGCTGCATAATCCACCAGCAATTGCTGCCATTGAAGCTTTTCGTAAGATTGTTGATGTTCCAAATGTTGCAGTATTTGATACTTCATTTCATACAACAATTCCTGAAGAAAATTATTTATATTCAGTTCCCTATGAATGATATAGTAATTATCAAGTCCGTCGTTATGGTTTTCATGGCATTTCTTATCGTTATATTACAAAACGATTAGCTGAAATTTTACAAAAACCAGTGACTGAAGTTAATGCAATTATTTGTCATTTAGGCAATGGTGCTTCAATTTGTGCAGTTAAAAATGGTAAAAGTTTTAATACTTCAATGGGTTTAACCCCATTAGAAGGATTAATTATGGGGACACGAAGTGGCGATATTGACCCTTCAATCCACCAATTTATTGCAAATCAAACTGGTGCAACATTAGATGAAATAACTAATATTTTAAATAAAGAATCTGGTTTATTAGGAATTTCGGGAGTATCATCTGATTTACGTGATGTTTTTAAAAGTAACACGGATAATCAACGTAGTAAATTAGCATTGTTAATGAGTACAAAAAGAATTGCAAAATATATTGTTAGTTATGCTAATGATTTAAAAACAAAACCAGATGCAATTGTTTTTACCGCTGGAATTGGTGAAAATTCTGATGAAATGCGCCAATTAGTTGTTAATGAAGTTACTTTATTAAACTTAAAATTATCTTCGTCAGCAAATCAAAGGTCATATGAAACGGAAAATCTAATTTCAACTCCAAAAGCAGATGTTCTTGTTTATGCAATGCGAACAAATGAAGAAGTAATGATTTGTGAAGATACTTATCATTTAATTAATTCATAAGATAATTTTATTATTATTTAAAATATAATTCTTCACGATGAAAAGGTTTAGATGCTAATAGCATCTAAACCTTTTCATTTTAGTCCATTTTTTAAATTAAGTGTTTTGCAAAAATTTTATTAATACTAAAATGAACAACTAAAATCATGGCAGTTGAAAAAAGGTAAATGCAGTGTCAGAAATCCAGTGGAATCTTTCCATTACAACAGCAAAATTCATTGCTAAAACATGAATTAATCAAATAATAAAACATAATTTTATTTTTCAGTTAATTTTATTGTTCTGCTTTTTTAAAAAATAAAAGAATAATTGAGCCAGTACAATATGTAGCATTAATATGACCACTTGGGAAAGCGTATTCTCATGGAGTTTTAAATGTTGGCATATTAACATTACTAAATAAACCAATTGGTGGTTTTCACTAAGGATATTGTCATTCTGAGGAAATATTATTAAGATAACCGTTACCTAAGTTATATCCAAAATGAAAACCCGATTTAAGATAAGCAGCTAAGAATTCAGGATGGGCATCAATTAAATCACCAAAAATAGCATTATAATAATAGATTCGATGTGTTGCACCTTTTAAAATCACAATAATAATATATGTACTAATTAAAAAACTTAATCCTTTAGTTGCTTTTATTCATGTTTGTTCTGTTAACAAACGGTTAGTTTTAACTAATCGATAGCAAACATAATAAAGACCAATTCCTAATAAGAATGATTGGTAAAGAAAAACTAAAATAGCACTTGTTAATTTATACTTATAATTATCAAATAGAAGATAGTCAATTCCAGGTCCAAAGCCTTCGTTAAGACTTGGAATTAAGGCTAAATTAACAATATTACCAATAAGTCATGCTCCTATGGCTAGGAAATAATAGATTATAGTAATCCAATAATTTTTTATAAATTTTTGCTTTTCTTGTTTTATTTTAAGCAAAAACCATGTTTCTAATAATATTGTTAGATAAATGATAATTACAATAACAATTTCAGTATCTCCTAATTGATCATAAAAACGGACTCAATATTTAACAAATTCATTTGATAAAGGTTTTGCAAGTTCAGCAGCAATTTGGTAGTCAATTTGATATCATCCCGTTGCAATAAGAACTCTTAAACTAATAAAAGAAATTATAAATAATGGAATTGCAAAAAAATAAATATTTCATTTTTTTAATAAAAAAGATGTTATTTTTTTTGTCGCATATAGTTTCCTTGTTTTTTCTTTCATTGTTGTTAATTAAATAGGAATTTAGTAAAAAATATAAGTTCTTTTCTTTTTAATTATATATTAAAAAATAAAATTTTAATTTTAATTTTAAAACTTTTCACGGTATAATTACTTAGAACATGTTATTAATAATTAAAATGATAATTATAATTACTTTAATTATTGGTTCACAATAGGGTTTTTAATTAAATATAACGAAAGATATAATTTAAAATAAAAGGAAATATGTGTGGGTGATTAAAATGAAAACAGATTTCAAAAAGTATTTTCAAGTATTTTTTAATATATATTTTATTTTGTTTACTTTATATTTTGGAATTTCGTTATTTTTACCTTGTTTTGTACCACATTATACAAATTGAGCATTTGTTAGTATTTCATTAAATATAACTTATATTGTTTTAATAACGGGTGCTTTTTTATTTTTCTTAGCTGTTTTAATCCAAATTTTAAGTGATTTTAAACATTATAAACGGATCATCTTACAATGAGATAATATTTTAAAAGTTAATGTTATTGTAATTTTATTATGATTAGCAAATATTTTTTGATTATCATACACTATTTATTGAAATATTACGATAACAGGATTACTTAGTCGTTTTACGCAGTTTTATTTTCAACTTTATCAATCAATTTTAATTTCGTTTTATTTCTTTTATGCTTTATTTATTATTACCTTTTTTATTGCTTTTGTCATATTACGGATTTATTTAATTTATTGGTATAAAATTAATGATTTAATTTATTTTAATCCGTTTCTTAATCTAAAATTATTTTTAAATATTTTGGAACCGTATCTTTTTATGCGATATCGAATTAATATATTATTTATTTTTTTATTAAAAAAACTAATTATTATTTCATTTATTATTGCAAATATTATTAAAACATATCGATTAATTCTTTTAAAAAAGGAAATAACCCCACCACAACAGGGCAGTATTATTACCAAAATTTTAACAAAATAATCTTTTTAAAATTAATAAACTAATTTTAATATTAACTATGTAATAAAAATTATTGAAAAACAAAGGAGAATAAAATAATGAAAAAATTAATGATGATTTTAGCATCAGTATCACTATTAAGCCCAATTGCTGTCCCAACAATTGCATGTCATAGTCCTAAAACTGGGGGTGAAATTAATACAACAAAAATACCAACTGTTGGTACTATTAAAGCAAATTTAAAAAAAGCAGGTTATGATGTTGATAACTTAGATGTTGATTTAGCGCCAGGAATGAAAACAGCAATTATTCGTTTTATGCCAGATGTTTCAAATCGCCCATTTTTAACAAAAAAAGTTGATTTAAAATGAACAACAAATGATATTAGTAAAATTATTACTGTTACATCATTGCCATATGATAATGGTTCTGGTACAAAATTAACCGTCGATGAAGTGTTAACTGTTGTTAATAGTTTAAATGGAACAAATTTTACTTTTTCTGATATTGAAATAAATCTTGATCAAGAAATTAGTCAATGAGTAATTACGCCAAAACCAGGTGGTAATTTTATTGGTTCAGCAGTTGAAATTGTTAATGAACCAATTACATTTTCGCAAGCATTTCCATTTAAAAATATTGGTGATATTTATCTCGCTGATGCAGTCTGAGCAGATTATAAAAAAGACCCTGAGGGTACAACAATGAATATGACAGCAGCAATTATGGAGTTTGTTGGGGACCGAAATCGTTTCGCAAGTTTATATAAAGATGCAATGTTAAAAGCGATGATGGGAGCTTTAGATGGTGGAATTGAAATATCAATTAATCAAGATAATGGGGAAGGGACTTTAAAAATTACAACGGAAGTTGAGCATGTTATTAATCATTCAACACTAACTGCTAATTTTACAGTCAAGACAACACCACGTAAGTTTTTAACGCAAGATAATGTTAAACCAACAGAAAAATTAATCCCTGTTAAATTAGATAAGATTTATACAAAAGAAACTGAAAACAAACTTCGTTATGATCTTGTTACAAAGCTATTAGGAAAACAATTTGCTGATCAATATCAGGAGATTTGATATAATGAAATTTGAGTAACTTTTAATGAGGATGGTAAAGGAGCAACTATTGAGGCTAAACCAGGTTCAAAAATTTTAGCAGCTTCTGATACTTTAGCTTCTTTAATGACAAAAATTCCAGCTTATAAATTAAATGTTACATTTGAATAAAAAGAAAAAATAAACTCATTAATCTTATGAGTTTATTTTTTTATTTGAACAGGCTATAATTAAAATTATTGCGGAATACAATAAAACATTAAAATATTTAGGGGGAATACAATGACAACAATTTCATATGTTTTATTAGGAATTATTTTAGTTATTTTAGTTACTTTTCTAATAATTTATTTAGTAAAAACACATAAAAAACCGCTTGTAAATAATGATTCAGCATTATTACAGAAAGATATTCAAGCATCAAAAGAATTATTAGAGAAACAAGGATTAGGATTACAAAATCAACTTTCTGAACAAAAAAGAGAATTATTAACTTTAATTAGTGAATTTCAAACAAATTCAGTTAAAAATGATACTAAATTTAATCAAAACTTAACAATTTTAAACGAAGGATTAAGTAATTTTCAAAATAACTTGTCAAAGCAAGATATTGACTTAAAAAATAATTTAAACCATCAAGGTGAAATTATTTCTAAATCATTTACTGATGTTTTATCAAATTTAAAAGTTTTAAAAGAATCAACTACAACATTAAAAGAAGTTGAAGAAAAAGTTAAAACTTTAAATGATATTTTTTTAAATAATAAAAAACGAGGTAATTTAGGTGAATATTTATTAGAAAAAGTTTTAAGTGATATGTATGGTGAAAGTCATCAAGGATGAGACCGCCAATATAAATTGCCGACAGGAACTGTTGTTGATGCATTAGTTAAAACTGGTGGAGCAAAAGAAAACATTGCTATTGATGCAAAATTTCCATTAACAAATTATAATAAATACTTAGAAGCAAGTGATACCGCAATTAAAAATAAATATTTAAATCTTTTTAAACAAGATTTAAAAGATCGAATTAATGAAGTTGCTAAGTATATTAATCTTGAAAATGAAATTTCAAGTGCAATTATGTTTGTTCCTTCCGAAGATTTATTCGCATTTATTTATGGCCAATTTCCAGATGATATTATTACTTTTGCATTTAAAAAACGGGTGTGAGTTACTTCACCAACAACATTATCAGCAATTTTATTTGTTTTAGAAAAACATATGCGTGAAGTTGTTTTTAATCAAAATATTGAAGTTATTAAAACTAATTTATTAAAAATAAAAGGCGAATTTGATCGTTGAGTTGAACGTTGACAAGAGTTTACGAAAAATTTTGCAAAATTTAATACTAATATTGAACAATTAAATACCACACATAATAAAATTCATAGTCAATATCAAAAAATTTTAAATGAGCAACAGTTAGAACAACCAGCAGATTAAAATGAATGACGATAAAAGAAAAATATCTTAGAAGTAAGATATTTTTTAATAATTTTTGAAATTAATTGTTAACAGAATTTCAATTTTATTTTCCTTGTTATTGATTTTAATTAAAATTATAATTATGTAAAGGTCAACACAAGGAAAGGAAGAATAAAAATAAAAACACTAACAATGAAATTAAAACTTTTTAATGGCGTTGAAATCCTATTAATTGGGTTAGGTACATATAAAATGACTGATGAGCATGAAGTTTATAAAGCTGTTATTGCCGCATTACAAAATGGTTATCGTCATATTGACACTGCTCAAATCTATGGAAATGAAGAATTAATTGGCAAAGCAACCAAAGATAGTGGTGTTCCACGAAAAGAAATCTTTTTAACAAGTAAGATTTGAAATGCTAATCATAAGTACGATGTGGCATTACATGAAGTAGATAACATACTAACACGGTTAGATACGGATTATTTAGATTTATGTTTAGTTCATTGGCCCACTGCCGAACGAAATGAATGTTTTCGTACGTTAGAGACAGAGTATAAAGCAAAAAAAATTCGTGCAATTGGAGTCAGCAATTTTGAAGTTAGCCATTTACAAGAGTTAATTGCAATTAGTGAAATCAAACCAATGGTTAATCAACTTGAATTTCATCCTGGTTTAAATAATACTGATGTTGTTAAATTTTGCCAAGCAAACAACATTATTATTGAATCATGAGCAACTTTAATGCAAGGACAATGTATGACAAATTCAACTGTTCTTAAAATTGCAGAAAAACACCAGAAAAGTCCTGCCCAAATTTGTTTAAAATGAGCAATACAACAAAATATTGTTGTTATTCCAAAATCAACCCATAAGGAACGTATTATTGCTAATAGTGAACTAGATGATTTTATGTTAAATGATGAAGATATGGCAGCATTATTTGCTTTACCACAAGTAAGATTAGAAGCTGATCCAAATAATTTTAATTTTTAATCACTATTTTTTGTTATAATTTAAAAGATAGTTTATCAAAAGGAATGATTTGATGAAAAAATTGCTTAATTTTTTTGGAACGATGATAATGTTTACAACTTCAAGTATTTTAACGATTAGTTGTATTTATCCAGAACATTATTATATTCCAACCCAAGATGCAACATTGCAGCCAGCGGTTGGCAAGTTTTTAACACATTTTATGTTACAACCTATTAATGATGAAAATAAATATTGAGTAAAACATCAAAATGATAATACAATTTTCACAATGTTTTCAAAAGAAAGAGAAGCTCATACTTTATGACCAATTATTAATTATAATTTTAATAATCCTTCAAATGTTCTAGCATTTGAGCTACCAACAACTAATGTTTTATTTAAAACATATATTGCAAGTATGTCAACCCATTTGCCAACAGCTAATCAATTATATCGTGATTTTATTTTGTTTCCGTTAATTCGTAATACAACGGAGTATACTTATACGACGGGACAAACAACAATGGAAGAATATACTTTAGATGGTAGCCATTTTCCAACAACGATTTATTATTTAACAATTAATTTAAATTCAAATGTTTTTTGAAGTTATGAACTTAATAAAGATTTACAAGAATATTTAATTAATTATATTCAGAATCATCCAAGGTTTATTTTTAAACAAAATATGACAACAGCAGAAATTATTAAATTATGGCTAACAAATGTTTATAGTGATTCAAATAATTTTAAAATTAGTAATATTAAGACAATTGAAAATATTGATGAATTATATTGTTATTTAAAAAATAAAATTACTTTTCATTTTGATCAGTTAGATACTAGTAAAGTTAATCAAAATGGAAAATTTAATTTTAAAGTAACTGACCAAAATGGTAATTATATGTGAGAATTAAATGAATTAAAATACCAAATTCAAAACTAAATATAGCAAAAATAAACACATAAATTTTATACTTTATGTGTCTATTTTTTATTTAAAGGCTACTTTTTTTATAATTTAATCCAACAACATTTTTAACTTTTGTTATTTTTTTATTAGCAATTGCTCGTGCTTTTGTTGCTCCTAAATCAATTAATTCATCAATTGTTTGATCTTGCATTAATTTGTTGTATTTTTTTTGAATTGGTTCTAAAACTTCAATAATTGTATTGGCAACTTGTTCTTTTAATTGGCCATAATCGTGTTGAACAAATTCCTTAACAGCTGCTTCAATTGTTACTTTTTTTAAAACAGCATAAATTGTTAAAAGATTACTTACGCCTGGTTTTTGCTCAGGATTATAAGCAATTTTTCCTTCTGAATCAGTTACGGCACTACGGATTTTTTTTCGAATTATTTCGGGTGCATCTAATAAGCCAATAAAAGACTTAGGATCATTGGAAGACTTACTCATTTTTTTAGTTGGATTTTGTAAATCCATAATTTTACCACCAACTGGTGGAATAAAGTCGGTCGGAATTTTAAATAAATCTTGTTGATAACGATTATTCATTCGTTCGGCAATATTTCGTGTTAATTCAATGTGTTGTTTTTGGTCTTTTCCAACTGGAACTAAATCAGCATCATATAATAAAATATCCGCGGCCATTAAAGTTGGGTAAGTTAATAATCCGGTTGGAATAAATTCAGTTCCACTTTCTGCTTTCATTTTTATTGATTTGTCTTTAAATTGTGTCATTCGTGATAATTCCCCAATAGTTGTATTGCACAATAAAATATGTGCTAATAAGGTAACTTCTAAGACATCTGATTGAACAAAAATAATTGCTTTTTGTGGGTCCAAACCACATGCATAATATAATGCAACCATATTTTTAATGTTATTTCGTAATTCTTCTTTGCTAATTGGAATTGTAATTGCATGTAAGTTTGCCACAAAAATAATTAAATTATTATCTTTTTGTAATTCAATAAAATTTTTTATCGCCCCAATATAATTTCCTAAAGTTAATTGTCCTGTCGCAGTAATGCCTGAAACAATTGTTGTTTTTTTTTGTTCCATATGTTCTCCCTTCTTGTCCAAATTTAATAACATATTTAGTAATATCATAGCAAATATTTTAGTTTTTCCAAAAGAAAAACAATAAAAGTAGTATTTTTCTTGGATTTTCAACCGATTTTGTTTACTATTTTTTGAACAAATAATATAATAACATTATACACTTAGAAGGAGAGTAAAAAAATATGTCGAGAATTGAGAAAATTAATGCTCGTGAAGTAATTGATTCACGAGGAAATCCAACTATTCAAGTTGAAGTTTGAACAGAATTTGACGGATATGGTTCAGCAATGGTACCATCAGGAGCTTCAACTGGAAGTCGTGAAGCATTAGAATTAAGAGATGGTGATAAAGGACGTTATCAAGGGAAAGGTGTTTTAAAAGCAGTTGGGAATGTTAATACAAAAATTGCCGAACAACTGGTTGGAATGGAAGTAACAAACCAAGTTGAAATTGATCATGCCATGATTACTTTAGATGGAACTGATTTTAAAAAGAATTTAGGTGCTAATGCAATGCTAGGAGTATCAATGGCTGTTGCAAAAGCAGCTGCTTCGGAATTAGAAATGCCATTATACAAATATTTAGGTGGTGTAAATGGGAAAAAACTACCTGTTCCAATGTTAAATATTATTAATGGAGGAGAACATGCTGATAGTGCAATTGATTTCCAAGAATTTATGATTATGCCAGTTGGAGCTGAAACTTTTAAAGAAACTTTAAGATGATCATCAGAAATTTTTCATACTTTAAAAAAAATCTTACATGATAAAGGTGATATTACTGCTGTTGGTGATGAAGGTGGTTTTGCTCCACATTTTAATTGAGCATATAAAGATCAAACTTTAGCTTCATTTCAAACAAAAACACCAGCTGAGGTTGCCTTAGATTTAATTGTTGAAGCAATTGAAAAAGCAGGATATAAACCAGGTAAAGAAGGTGTTATGATTGCAATGGATTGTGCTTCATCAGAATTATATTTTGATGATAAAAAATATCACTTTAAGAAAATTGAAAAAGTTACTGGTAAAGAATATGCCATGACAACAGAAGAATTAATTAAATATTTAGGCAAATTAGTTGATAAATACCCAATTATTTCAATTGAAGATGGTTTAGCAGAAGGTGATTGAGCTGGTTTTGAATTACAAGTAAAAACAATGGGACATAAAATTCAAATTGTTGGTGATGACTTATTTGTTACAAATCCAAAAATTACAGCAGAAGGGATTGCTCGTAACGCCGCAAATTCTGTTTTAATTAAATTAAACCAAATTGGAACAGTTACTGAAACAATTGATACAATTCAATTAGCACAAAAAGCAGGTTGAACAGCAGTTGTTTCACATCGTTCAGGAGAAACAGAAGATTCAACAATTGCTGATTTAGCAGTCGCTTTAAATACTGGTCAAATTAAAACAGGAAGTATGTCACGAAGTGATAGAATTGCAAAATATAATCGTTTATTAGCAATTGAAGATGAGTTAGGAACAGTAGCTGAATATGATGGAATTAAAACATTTTATAATTTAAAAAAACATGTTGCTGATTTAAAAAAATAACCTTATAAAAGGTTATTTTTTTATTATGATTATATAAATATTTATGGTGATAAAAGAACGTAACAATACCAAATATTTGAAATTTTAAAAAATAGTTGAAACATCGTTTTGATACTATATGTAATAATATGATAGTATTATATTGTATTGAAGAGGGGTAATAAAAATGAAATTGGCGAGCAATAATTTAAAAAAACAAATTAATAGTAAAATTAAAAATATGGATATTGATTTGAAATATGAAAAGAAAAAATTAGAAATTAATTCTGATAAAATTGTTGTCTCCATAAATGAAATTAAAAACAACCCTATTTTTAAAGAATTATTTATTAATTTATCAGATAAATAAAAAAATGTGAGTAAAAATATACTCACATTTTTTTATCTTAAATTTAAAAATATGCTATAAAATTTAATATCATATGCATTTTATTTAAAATTAAAAATATTTTAACTTACTTAATAAGCGTATTAATTTATTCGATCTCTTTTAATCAGTTTAAAGTACGCTTAACAGCAACTTTTCATCCTTTTAATAATTTTGCTACAATTTCTTGTTTTAATTTAGCATGATATTTTTTCCAACAGCGGATATTTTTTTAATTTCTGCTGGTGATGTTCAGAATCCAACAGCTAATCCGGCTAGAAAAGCAGCTCCCATGGCTGTGGTTTCAATATTTTGCGGGCGAATTACTTCAACTTGTGAAATATCAAATTGAAATTGCATTAAATATTCATTTTGACTAGCACCACCGTCAACTTTAATTCGTTTAATTGGCTGTTGTAAATCTTCAGCCATGGCAGTAATGACATCATATGCTTGATAAGCAAGTGATTCTAATGTTGCTTTAACTAAATGTTCTCGTTTTGTTCCACGCTCTAATCCAAAAATTGCACCACGTGAATAAGAATCACAGTAAGGTGATCCTAACCCGGTAAAGGAAGGAACAACATAAACTTGCTGGTCACCTTGAACAAGATTAGTATATCAATCTGTTTCACTAGCATGATAAACAATTTTAATTTGATCACGAAGTCATTGAATAACAGCTCCAGCAACAAAGACTGACCCTTCTAAGGCATAAGTAATTTTGTTTTGATAATCTAAGGCTATTGTTGTTAATAAACCATTTTTTGATGTAACTGGTTTTTCACCAGTATTTATTAAAATAAAACATCCCGTTCCATAAGTGCTTTTAACTTCCCCTGGCTCTAAACATAATTGCCCAAATAGTTATATGATTTAATAACTTGTAAAATAACATTCATAACAGCAATTACAACTAAAATTATAATAATTGCTATAATCGGCCATTTTAAAGCACTTAAATCATTTCCTCTTGCTTCAGGATTATCAGCGTTTCGCATTATTGAAATTAAAATAATAATTAATTTTCAAATTGCAAAAACAACTGCCAAACCCATTATTACTCCCAAAACAACATTACTTCATAATATAACAACATCCATTATTCCACTAAAATCTGCTGTGTTGTTTGATTTCATATTTTCATCCTCCTTTGTTGTTTTAAAAATTTGCTTTTACTGAATTTGTTTCTTTTTTGATAATAAATATTTTTCTTTTTTCGATAATATTGCTGTTGATTATTAAAGTAATTTTTAATGATTATGAAACGATTCATGAATTGGGATACCTATAAGAACAAAAAAATAATATATTAATATTGTTTTCATTATAAATATTATGAATATATTTACAAAATGGGCAATTAATCATTTCTGCACCTCTTTCTAAAAAACAAGATATTAATTATCTTGTTTTGTGTTATTTTAATTATTTATGTTGTTTTTCTTTTTTATTTTCAATTAGTTCTCAAATAAAAAATAACAAATCAAATATTATTTTTCCAATAAAAAGAATATCCACAGCAACAAGTATAATGTATATCATTAAACGGAAAAAAGCTATCTGTATTCCTCATTCGTTATACTGAAAACTAGATCATGGTCATATTTTAAAATAAAAAAACAAAAATGTTGTTATTGTTATCAATAAACTCGTTAAACAAATTTTAAAAATATCATTTTTTCATACTTTTTTTAAAAAATTTTTTTACATTAAATTTATTCCTTTCTTAATTGTTTTCTTTAATTTCATCTGTTGATATATTTTCATTATTTAAATTGTTTTTGTTTTATTTTTAATTAATTGTAAAATTTCAAAACAAATACACAATATAAATAAACTACCAATGACAATGTTAAAAATACAAACCACAACATATGCAAAAATCCCGCCATCATAATTTATTCATTCCCTACATAAAATTAAAAATGTAGTCATTAAAACACACATTATAATTGATAGGAAACTAATAAATAATTTTAATAAATTAATTTCTTTTAAAAACTTTTTCACATTAAATCACTTCCTTCTTTAAAAAATTTATATATAATTTATTTATATTTATAATTTGTTAAAATTTAAAATTAAATTAATAGGAGATAAAAAATGAAAAACAAAAAACGATATGAAAAAACATGATATGTAATTTTAGTTATTTTATTTTTTGTATTATTTATTTTGTTATCATTTGGTTTAATTGGGATAATTGGTTTAATTACTACATTAAAATTTCTTAATTTCTTTAATTTTAAAAATTTCTCTGAATATATTATTCCACTTATGATTTCTTGATTTTCAGTTGCCAGTTGATTTATAATAAAAAATATATTTGGTTTATTAATTGTTGATAAAATGTGAATATTGTTTAAGGCTGAAATAATAACCATTAAACATCTAGATATGTATGTTGAATTAAGAAATAAAATTATAAATGAATGTAAAAATTATGATATGAATTACAAAAATCATTCTTTATATAAAAAAATAAATAAAATTATTATTTTTTATTTAGAAAGTAAAATAACAAATTAATTGTTTTTAATTTTATCTAAAATAATTTTTGTATTTTTAATCTTTGTTTTAATTTTTTCTAAATTTTTCTGGTCAAAATCACTATTTTTAATTTCGCTTAATAAATTTAAAACACTATTTAAGTTGTTTATTTGTTTTTCTAACAACTTAATTACTTGTTGTTTTTGTTCGTCTGTAAAATAATTTTCTTTTTGACATAGTAAAATTTGATATTCGCAATTATTTAGTTCAGACATTTTAATAAATTTTTCTGCTTGCGTTTGTTTTAGTTCTGTTTGATAATCTTCTTCATTTTCATAATCATTTTTACTATTTTCAATTTCTTTAATTACTTCATCATATTCTTTAATTTCTGCTGTAATTTCTTGTTTTAATTTTTCATAGTAAAAAACATCTTTTACTATTGGTTCTTTTGGTTTTGCTGGTGGTAAGTGTGTTTTGTTATTTGCAATATTACCACAACTAATCAAATTCACTGTGTTTGTACACGATAACGAAAATATTGATAACAAACTAAGTAGTTTTTTCATTTTTTTATCACATCCTTAATTTTTTTTCATTTTATTTGATTTTTTGTTGCCTAACTACCATTAATAGAAATTTGATATTTTTTTGACAAATATAATACAATTATGATTTTTAACATGACAAAAAATATTAATTAATAGATTTCATTATTTAAGTTTTGGAAGAATATTTTTGTTTTGTTATATAATTTAAAATATAAAGGAATTAATATTGTGTTTAAAATTAAAAATGTATTTTGTGAAATAACAAACAATAAAGATAGAACTGTTAATTTAATAATATCCAATAATTTTATATCTTATAATAATGAAAAATTAGATGAAATGGTAAAAGAAGTTGTTGATTTATATATCCCAGAATGACTAGAAAATAAAACTAACAAAAAACTAAATAAAAATAATATTGGATATTTAGGTAATAATTTTACAATAATCATTTATAGTTTATGAGAATGAGATAAATTAATATCGATTACAAAAAACAAAAACCTTCTTATTAATGCTAAAAACTTTATACCAATAATATCACCGTGAGAAAAATATAAATGGAAAAGACTAAATTCAAAATCAAATAAAAATTTTAATAAATATATTGATAATTTATTAAAATTAGAAAAAAACAAGTTAATTATAATAATAAATTATCAATCATAACTTATTATCCTCTACCAATATTGGGTATTAAAAATGGAGGGAATCATAGAACATTATATTTATATAAATTATTAATTAATAAAGAAATTAATGAATTAATATTTAATGTCAAAAATGAAATAAATATTGAAAATATATTAAAAAATATTGTTGTTAAAAACAATAATTTGATTTTTTTAAACTGTAAAAAAGATAATTTAAATCAAGTTATTAGTATTTTATATAATTGCAGAATTTTAATGAAAATATTTTATTCATTAGTTATGAATAGGTAAATTAATTTATTAAATTAATTATCATTTCTAAATTATTTATTATCATTTTTTCTTGATTCTTTTGTAAACAAAAATAACAAGTTTCTCAAATATAAAATCCTTCGATAATTTTTGTATAATTAGTTAATTTAAAACAATTATTTTTATTTTTACAGCCATTATTTTTTATTTCATTAAAAACATCTTCATGATATTTTAATTCTTTAATTAATAGTTTTTTCATATTTGTTGTATCCTAAATAAAAACCATTATCTCAATAATTATCATTTTCAATATTTTCTAAATCTTCTAGTAATTGTTTTAGTTCTGTTTCTGTTAATTTTCGCTGTGTTGTTTTGTTATCATAATGATTGTTATATTCATTTAGTAAATTATTATTAGCATTAATTTTGTTTTGCGAATTAAACTGTTTTTTGTTTTCTTGTTTTAATTTTTCAAAAGTTAAAAGTAAATTTTTTCCCACAATATTACCATTTTTATTATCGATACTACTATGAACCGCATAATTTTTATTTTCATCAATTTTTAAACTAAAATAATTTTGATAACTTGATAAACCTAAGTAATTTTTATCTAAAACAACGCAATCTTTTTGTTTGTTTATTAAAATGTGCGTTTTATTATTTATTTCTTGTGAAATTAAATTTTGGTTTAAATAAATTTTTTTTATCACATTTAACTCCCCCTTTTATTTTTTTTATTTTTGGCATTTATAAAATTTATTAATCGTTAATCATTCTGAATTTAAAATAGTGAACTCTTATTCACATCTAATACAGTCAATAATTATATTTCCATTTAATCTTGCTTTGGGTTTTGAATAATTTTTTTTATGATAATCACCTCGCTTTTTTTGCTTTTAATTTTATTTTTCCTAAAATTAATATCCAATAGTAGTTTAAAAATAAATAATTAATTAAACCATAAAACCACTTTTTAACAAACTGGTTCTATATTTTTGTCTGGCTCTTTTTTTCAATTAATATCAGATAAATGATTTACCACTGTATAACCAAATTTATCTTCAACATAATTTTCTATAATTTTATTTTACGATTTTTCTTGTAATTCTTTAAACTTTTTTGTTAAATATTCATTAATATCTTTTATATTATCTATTGTTCCACTTGATCAACAATATCCTGTTCAATATTGTTCTAAACCAAATTTATATCAAAAGTTTTCTTTTTCTTCATGATCGGTATTTTTTGAAATTAAATCCGTTATTTTATAATGATCTTTTATATTATCTGAATCTTTTATAACTAAATAGATGTTTTATCCTCCTTACTAGGTAATTTGTCATATTTTGAACTGTCAACTAATATTCAATCGATAGAACCTGTTGAATATGGATTTTTGTAAAAACCTTCTTTAAATAATTGTGATTTTTCTAATTCATCATAATTAATTTTTAACAATTTATACTCTTTAATATGCGTATCAATTTCATCTTTTAAGTATTCAATTTCTTTATCTTTTTCAGAAATTTCATTTTCATAAAAATTAACTAAATCACCTAATGTTTTTGGTAATAAACCATTATGACATAATCTAATTTCTTGTTTAGCTTTTTCTATTAATTCTTTAACTTTGTTAAATTTAATTGATTCTGTTATATTCATTATTTAAAATCTCTCTTTCATATTCTTAAATATCCTTAATTGGTAAATTGTTTAAATAATTATTAAGTGCTTGAGTTAATTCTTCTTCATTTTTATAATCATAAACTCTTTTAAAATATCTAAATATTTCATCTCAACTTAAATATTTTGATAATATGTTTCATTCTTTATATTGCTTTTTATCAAACATATTAAATTTCCTCCAAATTTTCTAATATTTCACAACATTTTAAATAACTAAACGATCATCTAAAAACTTAAATAAAAAACAAAATAAAATAAGAGTCACAAACAAACATATTTATCTTTTTTTTCTTTTTAAAAATATATGGGTTTTTTGCAAAAATACAATAAACATTTGTGCATCATAAATGTTTATTATCACCATCTATTTTTGATCTACATTTAGGACAACTTTTCCTCATTATTTTTATCTCCTTTATTTTTTATTTATCAAAAATAAAAAACCAACTAATTTTAATAAATAGTTGGTTTAATTTTTTTATCGTATTTGATTTAAAATATTTTCAATATTATTAACTTTATCAATTAAAGCTTCCATAATTTGTTCTAAATTGCTTAAATTGTTTTCTGTTGTTGTTTTAATTTCGTTAATTAACTCGCTAATCGTATTTTTGATATTATTTTCAACCATATAATTTCTCCTTTCTAATTTTTGATATTAATAATTCATCATTTATTTTTCTTAAAAATTAATTTTTTAATAATTTGGTGATTATTTTTGCATTGTAAAGTCAAAAATCAAAGATTATAACTTATTTTTTGTTTATTAATAAATTCTAATTTTGCTAAGCAATGCCGAGCATACTTTTTACAATATAAACCGCCTTTTCTGTTTCTGGTTAATTTTGTAAAGTACTCATTGATATAACACTGACATTGATTAATTAATACTGTCTTATTTGCTAATTTAATTTTTAACTCTTTTCAAAAGAGTTCTTTTAAAAACACTTTCAAAACCTCCTTATAAATAGTAAGATTTCTAAATTTTTTTATTGTGGAACACTTACCCTTTAACCATTGCAGGTTAAAGATTTATCTCCAAACCACTATAACTCTTTTATATTGCCTAAAAGAATTGCCTCCATTATGTCGTAGCGGTACGGCCACCCCTATATTGTTTATCCTCGCTTGCTTGGTTTTACGACATTCCAACCAATTCCAAAAACTGTTAAACCAACAAAAAGTGGTGCTCATGCTCCTAAATTACCACTACTATATTTTCCAATTGCTAATATTGCGGCAATTAAGACAAAAGTTCCAATAAATTCTGCAAAAAAATTAAAAAATGGGTTGCGGTGAGTTGGACCTGTCGCATGAATTGCAAGAATAAAGTCGGGATTATCAGTTACTGTATCTTTAATATGTTTTCAATAAAATACATCAACAATAATTTGACCAATGATTGCGCCGACAATTTGTCCTAATAACAAGGCAGGTAATAAGAATCAACCATTAGTAATAAAAAAAGTTTGTTGAACAACCATTGCAATGGTAACAGCTGGGTTTAAATGAGCAACACCATGCAAAGCGCTACTAATCATTGCTCCAATTAGAACAGCAAATCCTTAACTAGCAGTAATGGCAAAAAAACCTTGGCCATTTCCTTTAGTGTTTTTTAGTAAAATATTCGCAACAACGCCATTACCTAGAATTATTAATATCATTGTACCAAATAACTCTAGTCCAAAATGTTGAAAAAATAATTTAGTATTTGTCATAATTAACCTCCTTTCTGTAATAATTTAATAAAAAAGTTTAACTAAAATTTGCTAAATATTTTTAGCAAACTACTGTAAAGAAATTAATTTTTGGTAATATTTGGTAAAACAGGAATTAATTTCTTCAATAATTAAGGCTTATTTTTTTCATAAATCATAATTTTCTAAGTTATATAAAATTGTTGATAAAATATGAATCAAGGAAAGGGGCTCCGCCCCTAGATCGCTGCGCGACCTGTACCCCGCAAACAACACACGGGGAGGACATAAAGTCCCTTCTTCGGCGTGTTTGCTTGTCTGTTTGTCTCTGTCTGTGTCTGTCTTTGTTTTGCTTGTATTTGTATCTGCTTTTACTTTTATAAATATCGCATAACACCATTAAACATCGCTAGTGAAATAATAGCACCAAGCAATAATTTAAAAGTTATATCAAAGGCAAATAAATTACTAATATTTTCTCAAAGCAAATTAACATTATGCATCGTATTTCCCAAAGCATTAATATATTTGCCAACCTCTTTAATACCAGGCAAAGTATTAAACGCTCAAATAAGAGCATTAATAATATGTTTATCTAATCTATATCACGGAGCATC
Source organism: Spiroplasma endosymbiont of Seladonia tumulorum (assembly GCF_964020235.1). Lineage (NCBI taxonomy): Bacteria > Bacillati > Mycoplasmatota > Mollicutes > Entomoplasmatales > Spiroplasmataceae > Spiroplasma > Spiroplasma endosymbiont of Seladonia tumulorum. The sequence continues at coordinate 1,500,493 of NZ_OZ026545.1, forward strand.
TAAGAAAGGCAATTGTCATATTTTTCCACCATTAATTTCATTTTGTCAATCTTTAACATTATATATACTAAAATTAAAGCCGTGAATTTCAACAGAATTTCCAGCAATTAATTTAGTACTAATAAACTCAAAAACATTAAAACCCTTATATTTATCATTATTAGCCATATCTAACATTTTTTTATTTTTGAAAATACATTATACACACTCGGTAATTTATCAGTTTCAGTGTTTCAATTTGAATAAAAATAATATGAAAAATCTTTAACATCCACTTTATAAGCGTTATAAAATCTAACTATTGGACTAGAAAAATATTCATCATGTCCAGTCCCTCGTAAACTAAAATACAAAGCCTTTGGATATAACAAAAAACCATTTTTACAATGTAAATTGTAAATGCAAATGTAACACTTTATTGAAAAAGAATAAAGTGCTTTTTATTTTGTAAAAAATACTTATATTTATTGGATTAATCGTTAGATAGTATCTTTTACACTTAATAAAATATGTTTTTTCAGAAAAACCCATCCTTTCTTTTCTTAAAAAATTTTGAATAATTGTTTTATTTAGTTGTTAGTTAATTGTTAAATATAATTACTAAAAAATATATTTAATAAACAAAGAATTAAAAAAGATAATGAGATAAAAAAATAAAGATACTATCTAACGATTAATCCAAAATTCAATCTTTAAAACTTAATATTTTTTGATGCTTAAAGATGGATAACTCATCTATGGCACGAAGTCTTAAAGAAAGTGTGAAAGCGATTGGATTTACTACTCCTATTTATTTCTTTAATTCTCGGCAAGATTAATCACTTGCGAAATGTCAGAGCATGTGTTTTTTGGCTTGTTTTCATAAAAAGAGTGTTGTTAAACCGAAAAAAACAATATCGGACACTAAAAAAACAAGAGGGTTGGAACTCCAAAAGGTTATTTTCTTTATATAAAGTTGTGTAGGGATGGATGAAGCGTAATTAATAACTGGATAAACTGTTTTTTGTTTATTTCCGTATGGGGGTAAACTCTATCAAAATATCCTATCCGCCCCCGCTCACCTTTAAAGTGAAGCGGGCGGCGAAGTAATTAAATACTAAAATAAATTATTTACTAAATATCAAAACATTAACCAATAAAGGAATATTATGTTTTTTTACAGAAGGAAAAATATTTGATGAAAAAATGAAATAAAAAAATTAAAAATAAATTACAAGAATTAATGATACGAGCTTATCCAGTAACGGTAAATGATATTAATGATGAAATTTGAGCAACAAATAAAAAGAATTAAGGAGTATAGATAAAATGACAGAATATAAAAGTAAATATATTAATAAAATTTGAAATGAAATAATAACATCATTTGATTGAGTTAATTGTCAACCTATTAATTGTCGTATTTCACATCATAAAAAGCATTATGATTTGCAATGTTTAGAATGAGCCAAAATGTACTTAAATTTATTTAAAAACAAGTGAGATGTTATTGTTTCATATATGCAATATTATAAAATTAACGATATTTTAGATTTAGCATCCGATGGATGAAAAATATTACAAATTGACAAAAAAATAAAACAAATAAATTAAAATATATTATTGCAATTGATCCTGCTGGAATTGGACAAACTGGTATTATTATTTATAATGTTTTACAAAAGAAAATAATTAATAATATTACTTTTAATTCTAAAAATGAAGAAGAAGCAATAAATAATATTTATTTAATATTAAATCAATTTAAAAATAAAATTTGTTCTTATTTAAATAAAGTTATTGTAATAATTGAAGATTATCAACTTCACAGGGGTTTAAAAATAAAAAATCCATTAGCTACTCCTAAATTCATTGGTGGTTTAAAAGTTTTATGCAAATATCTATTTAATTTAAATTATGTTTTACAATCGCCAGTTGTTAAGAAAAATTATATTTATAAAGGAAATATTAAAATGTCAGAGCACGAATTAGATGCTTGAAAACATTTACAGTATTTTTTAGCAAAAGGAGTTGATAAAAATGGCACAAACAAAAAGTAATTTACTTAAAAAATCAATAACCAATAAACCTAAAATAAAAAATAAAAAAGTTAATAAATTAGAATTAACTGTTAGATTACATGAAAATCCGATTAAAACAAAAATTAAGGCTCTTGTTGCTGGTGGTGTTGAAGTTGATGCTTGTTCGGCTAAATGTCAATGAGACGGATTAAATTACTCAACATTATCAATATATAACCCATTTATTTTAACTGAGTTTTTGAAATTAAAAAAAATGATAAGATAAAAATTAAAGGCTCAGTATTTAATCAGTTAAATATAAAAACTAAACGCTATTTTTTATCTTTTCGAGTCGATAGTTTCGAAATTATACAAAAAGCGATTAGAAAAAAGAACAAATACAAATATTAAAAAATAGGAGGAAAAACGATGGCATTAAAAAATGTAAAATATGTTCTTATTAATGAAAATAATGAACCCACTAAAAACGAAGATGGTAGTTTAGATATTAAAACTGCTGAAATTATTTTAAAAAATACTGCTGAAGTTGAAGAATTTAATGCAAGTAATTTAGAAAATAGTAATCAACAAATCAACGAACTACAAACAAAAAATACTGAATTAACTTCACAAGTTGAACAACAAACAATTCAATTAAAAAAAATTGAAGTAATTGACTTTATTAATTCTTTAACTGATAATGAAGACTTTAAAAATGTTTTATTAAAGTATTATGATATTACTAATGATATTGAAATCATTAAAACACAATTGCAAAGTGTTTATGATGAATTAATTAAGGTACAAACAGTTAACACTGGCGGCGTACCAAAAGTAGAAAACAAAGAAAACAATATTTTAGATACAGACAATGTATTTAATAAATAGAAAGAAGGAAGTAAATTATGGCACAAAACCCGCAAAGAATATTTGGCGATATTGCTAATCAAGCAACACAAAGAGACTGAGAAACATTTGAACAATGATATTTACAAACTTATCAACAAAAATTTAGTTGAGAAGCTTTATTTGCGTGAAAAGAAGCAAATAAATTTGGTTTAACATATAAAAGAAAGAAAAATATTAAATATAATGAAGGTTTGGGAAAAAATGGACAAGTATTTAATACCGATGATAATCTTCTAAAATATTTAACAGTAGAATTTGAAGATGGAGTTGTTGAATTAGATACAATTTTAACTTTTGCTCGTAAATTAGATCCTGTAGAAAATGATTTTAATCCTAATCTTTGGGCTGCCGATATTAAGCAAGCAATGGATACTGAGGTTGCTTATAAACGCAATAAAATTTTAGAAATTATTAATAAAGGAACAGTTACAACTATTCAAGGCAAAAAAGCAGATGATACAAATGCTTTACAAATTCATGATGAAATTATGGATAAAATATATGAAAACGGCTTTACTCCATCAGAAACAATTGTTTTAGGTTCGGCTGATTTTATTCGTGGAATTCGTAATAAATTACAGTTACAACTTGGAGCAAACGACCAAATAAATAGTGTAATCACAACAAGTGGAGCAATGAAAACTGTTGAAGGAACAACATACTATATTGTTCCTAAAAATTACCAATTATTAATAAAGATGGTTCAGAAGGAACAATTGAATTATTACCAGATGGTGTTAATGCAATTGCCTTTAAGTTTAGCAAAAAATATGACCCTCTTATTTTACGCAAAAAAGATCATACTCCGTTAAGAGTTGGTGCTGCTGCGTTAGGTACTGGAATCGGTAATACTTTGATTATGGAAAGAGTTTTATATTTAGGTGGAGCAGTGGTTGAACCAAAAGGAATTATTAAACATATTGTTGCAAAAATTGATATTAGTAAAATTAATAAAATAGATAAACCAACTATTCATGTTGCAGACCCAACAAAAGCAACAGCCGAACAGTTAAAACTACAATTTAAAGATGTTGTTTTAAAAGCAGTAAAAGCAGTAAATAGTTCTTTAACTGAAAGTGATTTTGATTACTTTATTGAAAGTAAAGGTGAAGACTGACCAATTAATATTACAAATGATAAAACAGTTGCAGTTCAAATTGAAGGTAAAAACAACGCTACTGGTCAAACAAATCCGATTGATGTTAAAATTAAAAATTCTTAATAGTACTAAAAAATAGTACTTTTTCGTTTGAAAAATGATATGCCAATTGGAACATCTAAAACAGCCCTTATTTATGTTGTTAAAAAAAATCCAACTAAATTGTCAATCCAACAACAAGAAAAAAGTTTTGGTTTACAGTTATTAGAATTTTTAGGAATTCAAGTTTTAGCTCTTGGTTTATCAGTTTTAACTGGTGGTATTGCTTCGGCTGTTGGTCTTGGTGCGGGATTATCTAATTTTGCCGCAGCATTTATCTCGTTTGGAGTAAAAACAGCAACCGATTTTGCCGTAAATCAAATATATGATAAATTAACATCAGAAGTAACAGCAAAAAGTACCGTTTTAAATTTGTTACCAGCAATTGGTGGAATTGGTAAATTAACGCGTGCTGTTCGAACAACTAGAATTTTAAAATTAGCAAAAGAAACTAAACTACTTGAAAAATTAGGTGTAATAACTGCTAATAACTTAGAAGATGTTGTAAGGCAAGTTACAGGTAAAAAGATTTTATCTGATAAATTAATATTTGATTTTACAAAGCAGGCTAATAATGAAACTTTATTATATACAATTGGGAAATTAGCCTGAAATGATTTTTATAAAGGTTTTAAAGTTTCTAATTTAGAAACAATTAATAATTTATTAAAAATTGAGAAAAATATTCAAAAAATAAGTCCTAAATTAGTTCAAAAAATACCACGCGTGAATGAAAAAAATGCTAATAAATGATTGTCTGAATATGGATTAAATATTGATAAAATAAGTAAAATTAATACTAATGAGTGATATAACATTATGACTAATTTTCATAAAAAAGGTGTTGGTAAAAATCTACTATTAAATGCTAATTAAATGAGGGGCAGTAAAATATATAATAATAAACTATTAAATATTTTTCATCAAACACCAATTAAATTAAATAAAATTTTAAATCATTTAAACCCAAATTTTTATATTCAAAAAGTAAATAAAAAATTATTAACCTCAATTAAAAAACAAATAATTACTATTAAACAAAAAGTAATTAGTAAAATTATTGATAAAACTAAAAAAATATTATCTAAATTTGAAACTAAGGCTATTAAAAAAGGTCAATTATTACCTTTTGCTTATGGTTCTGATGTTTTTTTAGCAGTTAAAATTGTTCCTTTATCAGTTGCGGGTGAAGTTGCTTTAACAATATATTATAAAAATCCTAAATATGTCCCTATTGTCGTTATGACAACTTTAATCAAAGCAGAACAGTTTGTTTTGGCTCCTGAACCGTTTAAATTCTATATGAACAGTGAGTGGTTTATTGGTTGAGGATTTAAAAAAACAAGTTTGTTTAATTTAGTTTCTTTTGCTCCACTTGCTTATCAGCAAGTAGTAAAAGATAGTTTTAAAATATATCGGACAATTGCTAAGATATTAAAAATGCAAGAACAATTTAAAAATAACTTTAATAAAGATAAATTGTTAAATACGCTAGAAGATAGTGCAATTACTAGTTTATTGGGTAATGGACTAGTATTTCTAGCATATAAACAACTCAGAACAAAACAAGATTTAAACAAAAAAATTAAAACAAAAACATTACTAAATAGTAAAAAATTTATATTAAAGAAAATATATTCTAAAAAAGTAAATGATAAGGAGATGATTAAATGTTAAATGAATTATAACAAAATGTTACTTTGGAAAATTATAATAATTTTATTCCAATGACAGGTAAAATTACAAAAGTTCCAGTTCGTTATAATAAGTTCTTTAAACATTTGCTTTAAGAGCCCAAAATATGATTAATTCTTACTTAAACTATCCATTTTCAAAGCTAAAATTTGAAACATTTAAAGACCCATTATTAAAGAAAATTTGTATTAATATGGTGTTTATTACGATTGAACATTGAACATTTAACCGTATTCCAATTGAATTTTTTACTTCGGCAAATATGAGTGTTGGTGATATTAATTATTCTTCACAAAATGACCCTATGGCAACATGACAAGGTCTATTGCCTAGCTATGCAAAATCATTGGCTAATTTAACAACTTTAAAGAAAATGTTTCGTACTTTTCAAGAAGAAGGTATTGATTTAACAATGATTGATTTAGAAGCATATTATACTCAATTAGAAGTTGATGCTTTATTAGATAAACTTGTTATAGAAAAAATTAAAGATGAAAAACTTGCAAAAATAAAAGAAGAAATTTTAGATGAATTAAAAAAATCAATTGTTATACCAAATGTTCCAGATTGAGAAATTGTTGATACTAGTGATTTTAAAGTTGGTCAAAAAGGATATACTATTCCTAATTTTGATAAAGAAAATTATATTTATAGAATTTGAGCCTCAGGAAAAGATAGCAAAGGAGATTTAAAAAGTCAAGGGATGTTGCAAACAAGGCATAGTTTTAGACAAACAATAGGTGTTATATATGATCAAATAGGTGTTAATAGTGCATGTTTAGCATTATCTATTAATCCTGATGGATTGATTAATATTGGAGTTAATGGTCCAGCAACATTTAGACCTTTGGGATTTGTGTTTATTGAAAGAAAAAAGGTAAATTAGAAAGGAGATGTTATTATGCCAAAAGTAGAAGTTAAAGATGTAATTATGTTTTTGAAAATATTTGGAATTTCATCATTGTTTTTTATTGCAGGAATTATTATTTGTTTTATAGGAGAAAAAACATTAGGTATTTCTTGACCAGCATATGTTATTGTTTCAGCAATGCTTATCGGAGCTGGAATTATAGTTTTGATTATTGAAACAATTAGATTTATCAAAACACATAACAAACAACAAAAACAAGATAGTATTGAAGATGTTATTAAAAAAGAAGAAACAAAATAAAGAGGTGTTATAAATGGGATTATTACCAGCAAAAAAGAAATTAAAAAAAGAATATGATATTGATAGTTATTATCTTAATTTAGCATCAACGATTACTAATCGTAAAAATGTTACTGTTCAAAAACATAATGAGATTTTAGAAAAAAGAATTTGTGAAGATAATGCTAATTTTTTAAATCCGCGAGATTTAGAAATTAGCATTTATAATCCACTTACTAATCAAAAAATAGATACTAAATTAATTAATAACTTTTTAAAAATACAGGACTTTACCAATAAGAATTGATATAACGAATATAAAATTAATAAGAATGGTAAAGGTGCATATTTTATTTTTGCTAATAATTCAAAACTTAATTTTATTACTATTGATTTTTATAATAACCAGTATGATGAATTAGGTAATTTAGTATCTTGCACTTTTGATTATGACCCTTATATTAAAAATGACCAGAGTATTTTTATTACTAAAAAATTAGAGATTGATGCTGTAACTAAACAAGTTAAAGTTATTAGAAAGTTAAAAACACGATTATATAGTACTATTACCGACTTATATATTGATGATGCTAAATGAAATAACTATACAACTTTACAAAAAGAAGAAATATTACCACTTAATTTTATTCCAATTCAAATTATTCCTAATAACCCTAATTTTGAGCCTTCTGCTCGTTATGGTAAACAATTTGCTAGTATTTTAGATATTATTGCTGAAAAGATAATGTTAGATCCATTATTAAATAGTGGTAAATTTACTATTAATACTAATGGAGTTACTGGTGTGGTTGACCAAGAAATTAGTAAAATGCTGGCATCATTTATTGAAAATGACTTGTTATTAGTTGAAGGAGACCCTGATAGTAATTTTCAACCAGTAGACTATATTGCTGGTAATTTTAAAGGTGAGCAATTAACTAAAATATATGATTGATTATTAACAAATTACTATAAAATAAATCGACATCATGTTCCTGCCATTGCTAAGGGAGCACAACAAACGCAGGCAGAAGTTGCTGGTGTAAATATTCAAACAAACGCATCATACGAACAAATGATATATATTAGAGAAATTAAATTAACTGAATTTATTATTAAGTTAATTAAATATGATAATGCTATTTTAAACAGTAAAACATTCAATATTAAAAATATTGACGAGTTAATTGTTGATTTTCGCTTACCAATAAATGCTACTTTAAACAGACAATTAAAAAACAACGAAACTATTATCAATATGCCTAATGAAGAAGGAAAACAAGAATAATGTTAAAACCATCTGAAAAAATGTTAGCAAAATTAGCAGAAAATGATGAACCAATTGATTATTCAATTGATAGTATTCCGTTAGATTTTGCTATTCAATCACAGTATAGCGACCCCGATTTAGAACAATTATTTAGTGAAGACCGTGCTAGAACCCTTTATATTTATAAAATTAATAATCTTGTTAAGACAAAGCAAAAACCAATCTTAAACTACTCTCAAAATAGCGTTAAAATAGGTTTTATTGACAAAGATGAATATATTAAAATAACTGGTTATGAAATTAGTGATTTTAATTTTAAATTACAAATTCAACAAAATACCACAGTCCAAGATAATAGCACAAGTTATGTAATGATTGATGAAAAAGATATTTTAATTAATGATATTTCAAAAAAAGACAAAGAATTTTTAAAATCCTATGACTTAAAAATAGTATCTATTAATGAACCAATTACCGAAGACAATAAAAATGAATGTTATATTATCGAAGAATAAAAAAAACCTTATTTACCTGATGGTGTTGATATTATTAAATCTACTCATTTAGTTAAGGTGACTGATTTTAAATGAAAAAACCAAAATAGTATTCATTTAGTATTACAAAAATTATTACCCGAAGATACAGTATTTACTGGTATTGAAATTAAATATTCTAAATCTATGCTATTTGGTAATATTAAATGCTGAGGCAATGTGAATGGTGTTTATTCTTATCCATCATTAAATATTGAAAATGCTAGTTTAGTACCTTTGTTATCAATGCCAATTGAAACAAACCCTAATTTAAGAGTATTTCAATATTGATTTACTGAAAGTTTTTTACCATGAAGTATTGCCAAAAACTATATTAAAGGTAAAGATATATTAGGTTTATTAGATATTAAAGAATTAAATATTGTTTTATTAAATTATTTAACATATCGTTATAATTATGATCGAAAATTTCAAGGAGCAAAATACGATGAAAAAGGTAACCCTACTAATAAGGCAGCAGAATTACGCCAAAAATTCGAAGGACAAAAACCCGAAGATGTAATTGATGGTTTATTTGAAAACTGAAAATTAGATAATTATAAATCTTTAAATGATAATGCTGTCAAAAGATTTAAACAAATTATTTACATGTTATCAAACTATACATATAGTAAATACGCAATTAATAAAGGTTATAATGATGATATTAAATTATTTGCTCCTTATTATTTTGAATTAATTTCAACTCCTAATAAAATAGAAGATGGTTATTGAGAATTTAAAGATTGTCAAGTACTGTTAAAATCATCATATTTTAATTTTTCTGGCGGACCTACTCCGCCTAAAAATTATTGAAAAAAAGTTTATGCAAGTGAAAAACCATTTAATCAAGTTGATAATAAATATTATTTTGTTGTGTAACGTGGCGATAAAAATGATAATTGAAGAATTGCAAAATTTAAAAATGATAATATATATAAAAAAATAGATGAATATAATAATTTTTGGGGAATTCGTAAAGCTTTTGTTAATAATTATGGCGACGGAATTGTTATAAATAAAATAAAAAATAATCAAGAATTAAGATATAGAATTTGGCCTAATAATGATTATTTCAAAGCAGTTTATCATTGAAATAATAACAGTGAACCTAATACACCAATTATTGGGTAGTATACATTATTTTGAGGTTTTTAATAAAATTAAGTAATTAGAAACAAATTAAGTTTCGCTTATAACTAAATTGTAACAAAATTTATAAAAAATTCAACTTTTTTTAAAGCATAATTTTTATTTGAAGAAATAATTTATAAAATTATAAATTTTGACACACTAAAAAATACTTTTGAAAATAGTACAGAAAAAACAATTAATATGATTTATTGACCAATTAAATAAAAATGTTATAATTATAATTAATCAAAGTGGAGTTGGTATCTATTTTAAAAGTAATAGGTTCGGTGGTTTACAGCCTACTCCACTTTTTTCTTTTTTATCTTGGTTTAATTGTAATTTTAACAGGTTTTTTATTTTTTATAAAGATAAAAATTGATTTTGAGATTGATTTAAATTAAATATATTAAATTCAATTTTTTCTTTATTATTTTTATTAGTTTTATCAACTTTCTCATCATTAATTTGATTATTAAGTTTTAACATAGAAGCAATTAACATATTGATAAATGTTTCTTTACAATATATTTTCGCGCCACGCCCTTTAACAGCCTTAATATAATGTGATACATCACCTTCAACATGACAACCAATATTATATTCTAACGCTTGATTTTCAATTCCTTCTTTATTATTTTTAATTAATTCAATAGTTTCTAATAAAAATATTTTTTTATTACCATTAACATATGGTAAATGACATATTAAAAAATCTAATAATAATTTATAATTTCCAGTAAAGAAATATATTTTTGCTAATTTATATTTTATTCTATGAATTTTGATTCTATTTCGATTTGGGAATAATTGTTTAAATCTATTTGATAAATGAAATTTATCTAAACTATATGATACAGTGTTATTTTTATATTTTGCTTTTACTGCTCTATAAATTTTTTTAATTTGTTTTTCACCATCACTTAATATTAATATTTTATTATCTTCATTAATATCATAAGTATCCATTGATTTAAAAATTTTATCAATAAAATTATCAATATTAGATTTATCATTTTTATTCTTATGATTTTTATTCATCATTTGAAAAACGCCTTTTTTCTTTTTCATTTTTTTTCTGGTTTTTGTTGACTTTTCTTCATCAACACCAACATGCATAGTTGAAAGAAATATTTTATTTTCAACTCTTTTTTTATTTTCTCGCATTGGCACAAAAGCCCCGTCAACTTGAATATATAAAACATTATTTGGAATTTTAATTTTATTGTTATTTTTATTACTAATGTAATCGGTTTCTTCTAAATCTGCATTTTTAAAAATATTAGATATTGTTCTTTCACTAATATTAGCGTTTTCGACAGTATCTAAAATATCTTTATATCTTTTTCCATCACCCATAAATGAAGTAATTTTATTTATTAAATTTTGTTCATTTCTTTGGTATTTTTTTAAACCTAATTCTTCATCCAAAGGATAGCGATTTATATATTCATTTTTTTCTTCATCATATTTAACATATCTTCTTCTTTTTAAAGGTATATCTCCATCTTCTGTTCTAATTGTTTTTGGTATTTTTGATACAACCTTATATCCTTGTAATATTTGTCCTTGTTGATATAATTTAAATATCTCATTATCTATTTCAATCAAGAAATTTTTAGTTTCATTTTTTGTTTCTATTCTTTTATTTTCTTTATAATTTCCTAATAAATTTTGTTTTAATTCCATTTTATAATTTCCTTTCGTAATTAAACAATTTTTTTAAATTATGATACTTAATTGATACTTAATACTTCATATAATCTTATCAAAAAAAAGGAGGCTAATTAAAAATGCAAGATTTTACAAAAATTAATAACAAAAAACGAATTACTAGTTATGAACATTTAAATAAAAAATATGATTTAAATTTCAGTGACTATAATTTTGGCTTTGATTGAAAAGTATTTAAAGATTTTGTTGGTGATAGTTATGCCCGATATTTTACTTCGCCAACTTTTTTTAAGTTTGTTTCAGCGGGGCGTGGTACTAATAAAACATGAAATCATTTAGCAGAAAAATTATTTTTTGCTTGTAATTTTACCGATGCTTCATCTAATATTCTACGAAGATATGCCAACACTCACGAAGATACTACATTTGGCGATACAATTAATGTCTGTAACTATCTTTATGATAAATATGGGATTGATATAGGACCTGACAATGAAAATGGCATTGTTTGACCTAAAAATGTTAAAGAAGGTGGAGAAATTGTTTTTCCTAGTGGTGTTCGCATTGCTTTTGCGGGTTATGCTAATGGTAATAAAATTATGGGAAAAGTTGGTAAAGGTAGTGGTATTATATCGGCGTGAACAGATGAAATGATACATGCTGAAGAAAAAGAAATTTTAACGGACAAAGAACTAGATAAAAGATATAATAATTTAAGAGTTTCAATGTTTCGTTCAAAAAGTTTAAAAGTATCTTATGAAAAATATATAGACGAAAATGATAATGAACAATATAATTTAGATAATCCTATTCCAGTAACAGAATTATCTTGGACATTTCAAGAATGAGACAACATAGCAAAACAATACATAACAGTAACAACATATTTTCATAAAACATATTCTAATCAATTTACTTTTAATCCTTTTGATAAATACCATGTCTTTTATGAAAAATTTGTAACCCCATATTTACCCTTAAATGAAAGAATTAAAAATATTTTAAAGGAACACAATCAAGTATATTCAGAAAACAAAAAAGCACTTAATGGTTTGGGTATTTTTAATTTACGATTAACAATGGGTGCTGTTTGAAATAAAATACCTAATATTACTAAAAAACTTGTTTTAACAAACAAACAAGAACGACCTGATTTATTTGAACTTGAATACTACGGTTTTGAATATAACGATAATAACCCCAGTATTTATGTTTTACGAAATTATCGTAAATATATTAAAGAGTATAATTTACAAGATTTTTATAATTCCAATACAAAACAGTATCAATTTGATAGTTATTCAATTGGTGTGGATTATGCTAATGGTAGTGAAGACCACACGGTGTTTTTATTTAGTGGTTATAAAATTAATGAAAATAATGAATATGATAAATATTTAATTGAAGAAAATGTTGTTACCCCCAAAAAACGCAATGAATTTAAATGAAATAGTTGAACATTACGGACAATGAATAATCAATACTTTTGATAAATTTTATGGTTTTGAATATGCTACATTTCATTATGATATTAATGCCCACGATTTTATGCAAAAATTGCAAGAAGATATTTACCCTTATTTGGGTTATAAAATTAAAATGTTTAAAGCTAAAAAACATCAAACTTCGTTGAATAAAGAAGCGGGTATAATCAATCGTGTAACATGAATAAGAAAAATGTTTGTCCAAGGCAAAATATATGGCATTTTAAATAATTTTCCATTTTTAGATAAGTGCATTAGTGAACTAAGATTTAGTGATACCAAAACAAACACACCCGATAGTAAAATGTACCATGACCCATATGATGCTTTGTTTTATGGTTCTTATCCATATCGTTTTAAAATGAAAATATAAAAAAGGTTTTAAAAACCTTCTAAAATTTATAAATTTTATTTACTTTTTATTTATTAAATAATTAGTATTTAATGATTTTTCTAAACTAGGTGATTTTTCTTGTATTTTATTACCATCATCATTTTTCAATAGTTCAGGATGAAAATTTTTATAACTTAATTTAAGATGTTTTCTAACTGAATTAAAATCTAGTATCTCAACTTCAATTTCATCACCAACATCAAAAAAATCTCTAATATCTCTAACAAAGTAATCTGAAATCTCACTAATATGAATTAAACCACCAGCCTTTTCTGCTCTACAAAAAGCACCATAAGGTGTAATGTTTGTTATTTTAACATTAACTTTATTTCCTTTTTTATACATAAAATTAAATATACTTCCTTTCTTTAAATGCTTTAATTATATCATTAAGACTATAAAAATCATTTGCAGGAATTGGGCGAGCGGTTGATTTTCTTAAATTTTTGTGATAAAATAACTTACAAGTTAAAAAAGATTTTGAGATTCTTTCAAATAAATTTGGGAACCTTTATAAAATTCTTCGCTTAACGCTTAGAATTTTTCCCAAGTATTTTGAAAAGCGCGGCAAAAGTTTTTTTAAACTTTAAGGCATTTTTCGCAAAACTTATGAAAATCCCGCGAGCCCAGATTGATTAAAAACTTTAAATAATATTGAAAGGATAATTATTATGAAGTTGTTGAAATTAGTTAAAAAACATAAAATAATATCAATATATATAATATTATCTACCATTTTAATTTTATGCATGATTGTATTAGTTACACTTACTGCAATTACTCATGAAAAAGACAAAAAATATAAAACTTTTTTTGAAAGAGATAATACTACAATAGTTTGTAATAAAGGTGAAAAAATTGGAAAAATGAAAATAAGATACAAAACAAAAGATAATAAAAATTTACAAAAATATAAAATAAAACTTTATTGTACAAACAATCCAATTGTTGAAGGAAGTTATCCTGATAAATTATATTCTATTGCCTTAGGAGGGTTTTTCAATAAATTTGAAAAAAAATGAATTTATATAGTTTTAATATAGATACATGAAATTCAGATGTTTATTCAAAAGAATGAGATAGAAAATATCCTGATGATTATTTCATAAATTAAAAAAGTCATTTTAATAAATGACTTTTTTTACATTTCTATTGTAACTAATGATAATTTTTCATTGCTTTTATTAAATAATTCTAAATTATTAATATTAATTTGTTCTTTTTCAGTAAAAATTGTAATATCATAATCTCCATAACCTCATATTCCTGATATTTCAATTTTGCTTAAAAAATTAATATTTTGTGAAAAAAGTATTTTAATATTATTTTCAACAAAATTATTAATTAAATTTAATCATTCTGATTTTGAATATATAATGCTTTCTTTATGAAAATCAAATAGTTTTTCTAAACATATTTCTAATTTATTATTAGAAATAATTAAATTAGTTAAGTATTTGCCATATTCTCCATCTGATAGTTTAATTTCTGCCGGAATAAGTGAAGGAATATTATTTGTTTCTAATTCATTTGTTACGGATAATCAATTAAAAAAATTTGTTTCTAATTGATAAACTTTATTTTCTGAAATATTATTATTTATATTTTTTAAATTATTTAATTTTATATTTTCTATATTAATATTTTTTAAATCAGAAAAATTAAAATATGATGATTTTAATTTAACTCTGCAATCTTCAAATATTCAGTAATCTTTTTCTGATTCATTTGATATTGAAACTAGTTCAAAATAATACGGAGCAATTAATTTAATATCATCATTATAACCTTTATTTACTGCCATATTACTATATACATAATTTGACAACATGTATACAATTTGTTTAAATCTTTTTACTGCCCTATCATTAAGATAAGATGGGTTTCTAAATTTTCATTCTTCAAATAAACCATCAATAACATTTTCTGGTTTTTGTCCTTCAAATTTTTGGCGTAATTCAGCAATTTTATTTATAGGATTTCTTTTTTCATCATATTTAGCACCTTCAAATTTTCGATCATAATTATAACGATATGTTAAATAATTTAATAAAACAATATTTAATTCTTTAATATCTAATAAACCTAATATATCTTTACCTTTAATATAGTTTTTGGCAATACTTCATGGTAAAAAACTTTCAGTAAATCAATATTGAAATACTCTTAAATTAGGGTTTGTTTCAATTGGCATTGATAGTAAGGGTACTAAGTTAGCATTTTGAATAATTGATTGTGGATAAGAATAAACACCATTCACATTGCCTCAGCATTTAATATTTCCAAATAACATTGATTTAGGATATTTAATTTCAATTCCAGTAAAGACAGTATCTTCGGGTAATGATTTATGTAATACTAAATGAATACTATTTTGATTTTTTCATTTAAAGTCAGTTATTTTAACTAAATGAGTAGATTTAATAATATCAACACCATCAAGTGAATAAGGGCGTTTGTATTCTTCAATGATATAACATTCATTTTTGTTGTCTTCGGTAATTGGTTCATTAATAGATACTATTTTTAAGTCATAGGATTCTAAAAATTTTTTGTCTTTTTTTGAAATATCATTAATTAAAATATCTTTTTCATCAATTATTACATAACTTGTGCTATTATCTTGGACTGTGGTATTTTGTTGAATTTGTAATTTAAAATTAAAATCACTAATTTCATAACCAGTTATTTTAATATATTCATCTTTGTCAATAAAACCTATTTTAACGCTATTTTGAGAGTAGTTTAAGATTGGTTTTTGCTTTGTCTTAACAAGATTATTAATTTTATAAATATAAAGGGTTCTAGCACGGTCTTCACTAAATAATTGTTCTAAATCGGGGTCGCTATACTGTGATTGAATAGCAAAATCTAACGGAATACTATCAATTGAATAATCAATTGGTTCATCATTTTCTGCTAATTTTGCTAACATTTTTTCAGATGGTTTTAACATTATTCTTGTTCTCCTTCTTCATTAGGAATATTGATAATAGTTTCGTTGTTTTTTAATTGTTTGTTTAAAGTAGCATTTACTGGTAAGCGAACATCAACAATTAACTCATCAATATTTTTAATATTGAATGTTCTACTATTTAAAACAGCATTATCATATTTAATTAACTTAATAATAAATTCAGTTAATTTAATCTCTCTAATGTATATCATTTGTTCGTATGATGCATTTGTTTGAATATTTACACCAGCAACTTCTGCTTGCGTTTGTTGTGCTCCCTTAGCAATGGCGGGAACATGATGGCGATTTATTTTATAGTAATTAGTTAACAATCAATCATATATTTTAGTTAATTGTTCACCTTTAAAATTACCAGCGATATAGTCTACTGGTTGAAAATTACTATCAGGGTCTCCTTCAACTAATAACAAGTCATTTTCAATAAATGATGCCAGCATTTTACTAATTTCTTGGTCAACCACACCAGTAACTCCATTAGTATTAATGGTAAATTTACCACTATTTAACAATGGGTCTAACATTATCTTTTCAGCAATAATATCTAAAATACTAGCAAATTGCTTACCATAGCGAGCAGAAGGTTCAAAATTAGGGTTATTAGGAATAATTTGAATTGGAATAAAATTAAGTGGTAATATTTCTTCTTTTTGTAAAGTTGTATAGTTATTTCATTTAACATCATCAATATATAAGTCGGTAATAATACTATATAATCGTGTTTTTAACTTTCTAATAACTTTAACTTGTTTAGTTACAGAATCAATCTCTAATTTTTCAGTAATAAAAATACTCTGGTCATTTTTAATATAAGGGTCATAATCAAAAGTGCAAGATACTAAATTACCTAATTCATCATAATGGTCATTGTAAAAATCAATAGTAATAAAATTAAGTTTTGAATTATTAGCAAAAATAAAATATGCACCCTTACCATTTTTATTAATTTTATATTCGTTATATCAATTCTTATTAGTAAAGTCTTGCATTTTTAAAAAGATATTAATTAATTTAGAGTTTATTTGTTGATTAGTAATAAAATTATAAATGCTAATTTCTAAATCTCGTGGATTTAAAAAATTAGCATTATCTTCACAAATTCTTTTTTCTAAAATCTCATTATGTTTTTGAACAGTAACATTTTTACGATTAGTAATTGTTGATGCTAAATTAAGATAATAACTATCAATATCATATTCTTTTTTTAATTTCTTTTTGGCTGGTAACAATCCCATTTATAACACCTCTTTATTTTGTTTCTTCTTTTTTAATAACATCTTCAATACTATCTTGTTTTTTATCTTTCTTAAAAAATTCAAAAATTTTATCAATTAAATAGACTAAAACACCACTAATAAGTAATGATAAACCAATATAAAAATATTCTGGTCATGAAATTTCAATTACTTTAAATGCTTTGCAAAAAAATAACACAATTGCACTTATTATTAAAATTGCCCCTAATCCCCAAATAAATATTTTACGAATTAATAATAAAATTTCTGATTTATAATCTTTTAAATTCATTTATAACACTCTACTTTCTTTCTAAATTATTTTTTTATTTTAATAAATTAGCATTAATTTGTAATTAATTCATTATTATTTTTAATTGTAATATTTTTATTAAACATAATTATCTTCGTTAATTTATTGTAACTCTTCTAATTTTAGAATTGTTGGCGAATATTCATCACCCGTCATTGAAATTACTACTTTATGATTATTAGAAGAATTATCTACATTTAAAAAACCAATTCTTGTTGCCCCGCCTTTTCCCAAGGCCAAACTAGTTGAAATAGTTTGCAAACCACCACCATTATTTTTACATTCAAAACAAGTTGTTATAACAAAATCTGCGGTTGGTCGTTCTCAAATAAAATGAACTTTATATTTTTTCCCTAAAATAAATTTATATTTAATTACTTTTTCGTTTACTCTTTCTCCAACTTCTTTTCACTGCCCAATACTTTTTTTAAAGCATAATGTTCATTAATGTATTTAGTGGTTGGTAATGTGTCATCTGTTGCTTCTAGTCCGGGCGTTTTGTTTGTTTTAACAACACTAAAATCTGCAACTTGGTCATTATTTTGGAAGCTTGGGTCTCATATTCTTAATTCACCAGTTTCAGCACTAAAATCAGCATTATTACGCTTACTAACATTTGGCATTAAAGTAATTTTATTTTGTTTTAAATCTGAAACCGCAATTTCTCCATTATTATTTTTAATAATACTTTTATTATCAATCTTAGTTTTTTCTTTTTCTATTAAAACATCAACTTCAAATTGGGTATAATATGCTTCTAAATCTATCATTGTTAAATCAATACCTTCTTTTTGAAAAGTACGAAACATTTTTTTAAAGTTGTTAGATTAGCCAATGATTTTGCATAGCTAGGCAATAGACCTTGTCATGTTGCCATAGGGTCATTTTGTGAAGAATAATTAATATCACCAACACTCATATTTGCCGAAGTAAAAAATTCAATTGGAATGCGATTAAATGTTCAATGTTCAATCGTAATAAACACCATATTAATACAAATTTTCTTTAATAATGGGTCTTTAAATGTTTCAAATTTTAGCTTTGAAAATGGATAGTTTAAGTAAGAATTAATCATATTTTGGGCTCTTAAAGCAAATGTTTTAAATCATAATTCTACATCACCTTTAAAGAACTTATTATAACGAACTGGAACTTGTGTAATTTTACCTGTCATTGGAATAAAATTATTATAATTTTCCAAAGTAACATTTTGTCATAATTCATTTAACATTTAATCATCTCCTTATCATTTATTTCTTTTTGATTTGATTTTATTTAAGATAAACTTTTTACTACTTGATAGTGTTTTTGTTTTAATTTTTTTGTTTAAATCTTGTTTTGTTCTGAGTTGTTTATATGCTTGAAATACTAGTCCATTACCCAATAAACTAGTAATTGCACTATCTTCTAGCGTATTTAACAATTTATCTTTATTAAAGTTATTTTTAAATTGTTCTTGCATTTTTAATATCTTAGCAATTGTCCGATATATTTTAAAACTATCTTTTACTACTTGCTGATAAGCAAGTGGGGCAATAGAAACTAAATTAAACAAACTTGTTTTTTTAAATCCCCAACCAATAAACCACTCACTGTTCATATAGAATTTAAACGGTTCAGGAGCCAAAACAAACTGTTCTGCTTTGATTAAAGTTGTCATAACGACAATAGGGACATATTTAGGATTTTTGTAATATATTGTTAAAGCAACTTCACCCGCAACTGATAAAGGAACAATTTTAACTGCTAAAAAAACATCAGAACCATAAGCAAAAGGTAATAATTGACCTTTTTTAATAGCCTTAGTTTCAAATTTAGATAATATTTTTTTAGTTTTATCAGTAATTTTACTAATTACTTTTTGTTTAATAGTAATTATTTGTTTTTCAATAGGGGCTAATAATTTTTTAGTTACTTTTTGAATATAAAAATTTGGGTTTAAATGATTTAAAATTTTATTTAATTTAATTGGTGTTTGATGAAAAATATTTAATAATTTATTATTATATATTTTACTGCCCCTCATTAAATTAGCATTTAATAGTAGATTTTTACCAACACCTTTTTATGAAGATTAGTCATAATGTTATATCACTCATTAGTATTAATTTTACTTATTTTATCAATATTTAATCCATATTCAGACAATCATTTATTAGCATTTTTTTCATTCACGCGTGGTATTTTTTGAACTAATTTAGGACTTATTTTTTGAATATTTTTCTCAATTTTTAATAAATTATTAATTGTTTCTAAATTAGAAACTTTAAAACCTTTATAAAAATCATTTCGGGCTAATTTTCCAATTGTATATAATAAAGTTTCATTATTAGCATGCTTTGTAAAATCAAATATTAATTTAGAAGATAAAATCTTTTTACCTGTAACTTGCCTTACAACATCTTCTAAATTATTAGCAGTTATTACACCTAATTTTTCAAGTAGTTTAGTTTCTTTTGCTAATTTTAAAATTCTAGTTGTTCGAACAGCACGCGTTAATTTACCAATTCCACCAATTGCTGGTAACAAATTTAAGGCGGTACTTTTTGCTGTTACTTCTGATGTTAATTTATCATATATTTGATTTACGGTAAAATCGGTTGCTGTTTCTACTCCAAACGAGATAAATGCTGCGGCAAAATTAGATAATCCCGCACCAAGACCAACAGCCGAAGCAATACCACCAGTTAAAACTGATAAACCAAGAGCTAAAACTTGAATTCCTAAAAATTCTAATAACTGTAAACCAAAACTTTTTTCTTGTTGTTGGATTGACAATCTAGTTGGATTTTTTTTAACAGCATAAATAAGGGCTGTTTTAGATGTTCCAATTGGCATATCATTTATCAAACGAAAAAGTACTATTTTTTAGTACTATTAAGAATTTTTAATTTTAACATCAATCGGATTTGTTTGACCAGTAGCGTTGTTTTTACCTTCAATTTGAACTGCAACTGTTTTATCATTTGTAATATTAATTGGTCAGTCTTCACCTTTACTTTCAATAAAGTAATCAAAATCACTTTCAGTTAAAGAACTATTTACTGCTTTTACTGCTTTTAAAACAACATCTTTAAATTGTGGTTTTAACTGTTCGGCTGTTGCTTTTGTTGGGTCTGTAACATGTATAGTTGGTTTATCTATTTTATTAATTTTACTAATATCAATTTTTGCAACAATATGTTTAATAATTCCCTTAGGTTCAACTACTGCTCCACCTAAATATAAAACTCTTTCCATAATCAAAGTATTACCCATACCAGTACCTAACGCAGCAGCACCAACTCTTAACGGAGTATGGTCTTTTTTGCGTAAAATAAGAGGGTCATATTTTTTGCTAAACTTAAAGGCAATTGCATTAACTCCATTTGGTAATAATTCAATTGTTCCTTCTGAACCATCTTTATTAATAATTGGTAATTTTTTAGGAACCATATAGTATGTTGTTCCTTCAACAGTTTTCATTGCTCCACTTGTTGTGATTACACTATTTATTTGGTCGTTTGCTCCAAGTTGTAACTGTAATTTATTACGAATTCCACGAATAAAATCAGCCGAACCTAAAACAATTGTTTCTGATGGAGTAAAGCCGTTTTCATATATTTTATCCATAATTTCATCATGAATTTGTAAAGCATTTGTATCATCTGCTTTTTTGCCTTGAATAGTTGTAACTGTTCCTTTATTAATAATTTCTAAAATTTTATTACGTTTATAAGCAACTTCAGTATCCATTGCTTGTTCAATATCAGCTGCTCAAAGATTAGGATTAAAATCACTTTCTATGGGATCTAATTTACGAGCAAAAGTTAAAATTGTATCTAATTCAACAATTCCATCTTCAAATTCCACTGTTGAATATTTTAGTAGGTTATCATCAGTATTAAATACTTGTCCTTCGTTTCCTAGACCTTCATTGTATTTAATATTTTTCTTTCTTTTATATGTTAAACCAAACTTATTGGCTTCTTTTCACGCAAATAGTGCTTCTCAACTAAATTTTTGTTGATAAGTTTGTAAATATCATTGTTCAAATGTTTCTCGGTCTCTTTGTGTTGCTTGATTAGCAATATCGCCAAATATTCTTTGTGGATTTTGTGCCACAATTATCTCCTTCTTTCTTATTTATTAAATACATTGTCTGTATCTAAAATATTGTTTTCTTTGTTTTCTGCTTTTGGTACGCCACCAGTATTAACTATTTGTACCTTAATTAATTCATCATAAACACTTTGCAATTGTGCTTTAATGATTTCAATATCATCAGTAATATCATAAGACTTTAATAAAACATTTTTAAATTCTTCATTATCAGTTAAAGAATTAATAAAGTCAATTATTTCAATTTGTTTTAATTGAATTATTTGTTGTTCAATTTGTGAAGTTAATTCAGTATTTTTTGTTTGTAGTTCGTTGATTTGCTGATTATTACTTTCTAAATTACTTGCATTAAATTCTTCAACTTCAGCAGTATTTTTTAAAATAATTTCAGCAGTTTTAATATCTAAACTACCATCTTCGTTTTTAGTGGGTTCATTATTTTCATCAATAAGAACATATTTTACATTTTTTAATGCCATTGTTTTTCCTCCTATTTTTTAATATTTGTATTTATTCTTTTTCTAATTGCTTTTTGTATAATTTCAAAACTATCGACTCGAAAAGATAAAAAATAGCGCTTAGTTTTTATATTTAACTGATTAAATACTGAGCCTTTAATTTTTATCTCATCATCTTTTTTTAATTTCAAAAACTCAGTTAAAACAGATGGGTTATATATTGATAATGTTGAGTAATTTAATCCTTCTCACTGACATTTAGCCGAACAAGCATCAACTTCAACACCACCAGCAACAAGAGCCTTAATTTTTGTTTTAATAGGATTTTCATGTAATCTAACAGTTAATTCTAACTTATTAACTTTTTTATTTTTTATTTTAGGTTTACAGTTATTAGAATTTTTAGGTAAATTACTTTTTGTTTGAGACATTATTTAACATCCTTATTAGATAATTTGTCATATTTTGAACTGTCAACTAATATTCAATCGATAGAACCTGTTGAATATGGATTTTTGTAAAAATCTTCTTTATATAATTGTTTTGCTTCTAAAGTATATTGATTACATTCTAAATCTGCCACATCTTGTTTTAATTTAGATATTTCTTTATCTTTTTCAGCAAGTTCTTTTTTAAGTGTTTCATTTTCTTCTTTAATTTTGTTAAATTTAATTGATTCTGTTATAGTCATTATTTATCACTTCCTTTTTTAAAAAATATTGTAAATGTTTTCAAGCATCTAATTCGTGCTCTGACATTTTAATATTTCCTTTATAAATATAATTTTTTTTAACAACTGGCGATTGTAAAACATAATTTAAATTAAATAGATATTTACATAAAACTTTTAAACCACCAATGAATTTAGGAGTAGATAATGGATTTTTTATTTTTAAACCTTTATGAAGTTGATAATCTTCAATTATTACAACAACTTTATTTAAATAAGAACAAATTTTATTTTTAAATTGATTTAATATTAAATATATATTATTTATTGCTTCTTCTTCATTTTTGGAATTAAAAGTAATATTATTAATTATTTTCTTTTGCAAAACATTATAAATAATAATACCAGTTTGACCAACTCCAGCAGGGTCAATTGCAATAATATATTTTAATTTATTTGTTTTATTTTTTTTGTCAATTTGTAATATTTTTCATCCATCAAATGCTAAATCTAAAATATCGTTAATTTTATAATATTGCATATATGAAACAATAACATCTCACTTGTTTTTAAATAAATTTAAGTACATTTTGGCTCATTCTAAACATTGCAAATCATAATGCTTTTTATGATGTGAAATACGACAATTAATAGGTTGACAATTAACTCAATCAAATGATGCTGTTATTTCATTTCAAGTTTTATTAATATATTTGCTTTTATATTCTGTCATTTTATCTATACTCCTTAATTCTTTTTATTTGTTGCTCAAATTTCATTATTAATATCATTTACCGTTACTGGATAAGCTCGTATCATTAATTCTTGTAATTTATTTTTAATTTTTTTATTTCATTTTTTCATCAAATATTTTTCCTTCTGTAAAAAAACATAATATTCCTTTATTGGTTAATATTTTGATATTTAGTAAATAATTTATTTTAGTATTTAATTACTTCGCCGCCCGCTTCACTTTGGGAAGTGAGCGGGGGCGGATAGGATATTTTGATAGAGTTTATCCCCCATACGGAAATAAACAAAAAACAGTTTACCCAGTTATTAATTACGCTTCATCCATCCCTAGACAACTTTATATAAAGAAAATAACCTTTTGGAGTTCCAACCCTCTTGTTTTTTTAGTGTCCGATATTGTTTTTTTCGGTTTAACAGCACTTTTTTTATGAAAACAAGCCAAAAAACACATGCTCTGACATTTCGCAAGTGATTAATCTTGCCGAGAATTAAAGAAATAAATAGGAGTAGTAAATCCAATCGCTTTCACACTTTCTTTAAGGCTTCGTGCCATAGATGAGTTATCTATCTTTAAGCATCAAAAAATATTAAGTTTTAGATTGCATTATTCATCAGATAGTACCTTTATTAAAAATGATATTATTAGTTGTTAAACCGAAAAAATATAATAAATCACAGAAAGGAAATTATAAAAATTAACTAATTTGTAGGGAAAAAATAGGTTAATTTTTAATTTTAAAGATACTATCTGATGAATAATGCAAATAAAAAAATCGCTCTAATAAGCGATTACTTTAATTTGTATTTAATTACTTTATTTATAATTTTTATAAAACCTCAACCTTTTTCCGACTACCCAATTATTGACCCAAAAACTGGACAAATTATCGATTGAAATTTAAAACAACAAAATAATATAATTAGTAATGATGAAATTAAAGTAACTGTTAAAATTAAAGATATTTCAGAAAATCATATTTATCAATTAGAAGCAAATTATTTTAATTGGTTATCCATAACAAATGAATTAGAAACAAACAATATCCCATCTCTTATTCCGGCTGAAATTAAATTATCTGATGGCGAATATGGCAAATATTTAACAAATTTAATTATTTCTAATGACAAAATAGAAGACTATTTAAACTATTTTTCACAATGATATAGATTACTTTATTCAAAAGCAGTTTGAATAAGCATGACTAAAAATTTAGTTAAAGATAGTATTGAAATAACTTATGATGTTAAACTATTTTCTTTAAATCAAATTGAAATATCTGGGATATGGGGCTATGGGAATTATGATATTACAATTTTTACAGAAAAAAAAACAAATTAATATTAATAAATTACAATTATTTAATAGAAATAATGAAAAAATATCATTGATTACATTAGAAATATAAAAAAGTCACTTATTAAAATGACTTTTTTATATTTCATTAACTTTTACCATTCCATCTTTATCAACTATTAAATTAGGCTCTTGTATATCTAAATTTCAACGATAAACTGCTTTAAAATAATCATTATTAGGCCAAATTCTATATCTTAATTCTTGATTATTTTTTATTTTATTTATAACAATTCCGTCGCCATAATTATTAACAAAAGCTTTACGAATTCCCCAAAAATTATTATATTCATCTATTTTTTTATATATATTATCATTTTTAAATTTTGCAATTCTTCAATTATCATTTTTATCGCCACGCCACACAACAAAATAATATTTATTATCAACTTGATTAAATGGTTTTTCTTGTGGTGCTATTCATTCTAAATTATTTTTAATTTCTTGGTTAACAGTATTTATTTTGTTTTTGTCTTTCAGTTCTTTTAATTCTTCTTGTGTATATTCTTTTTTTGTGGTGTATTACTATTACAAGCAACTAAACTTGTTGTGCTTGTTCCAATTAAAGTGATTGTTCCCAAAAGACTTAATATCTTTTTCATTATTATTTTATTTTTTATAATTCTTCTTTTTCTAATTTTTTATAAATAATTGTATGATCTCAACCGTATAAGTTTAAATGATAAATTTCACCTGTATTATTTAAAACATATGCACTACCTTTACCATCTAATTCGATATCAATGATTGGAAAATTTAAACCATCAAACTTATAATTTACCACTGTACCACTATCATTTTCATTAAAAGATTTAAAATAAACACCACTATTTGTTCCTATATAAATAGTGCCTTTTTTAATATTATTATTTTCAGAACTATTTTTTTGTAAAACTTTCATTGATATTGCTTTAATATTATTTGGTAGTATAATTTTTTCATTTCCTCAACCGTATAAGTTTAAATGATAAATTTCATTAGTATTATTTAAAACATATGCACTACCTTTACCATCTAATTCGATATCAATGATTGGAAAATTTAAACCATCAAACTTATCAATTTGACCATGGCCATGTTTTAAATAAACTCAGTTATTTGTCTCAATATAAGTATCACCTTCTTTTAAATTTCCGCCTTTAGTATTTTTATCCAAAACTTTTATATGATTTAAATAATTTAAATTATTATTAGAATTTAAATTATCAAATTTACTAATTAATTTATTAACACTATCATTAGTATCAGAATTTAAATCTTGTTTATTTTCATTTTCTTTGATTGTTTTTACTTCCTCATTATTTAAAGTAAATTGAACGATAACACTGCCTAAATATCTATCACTATTTTCAATAGCACTAATTATTGCAGAATCTATTGTAATTTCTGATAAATTAATATTACTTAAATTTAGATTATTATTTAATAATACTAATCTTTCTAAAATTGTTTCTGGTAAATTATTTGGTAGCTCACCTAAATCAGTATTTAAAATAACAGAAGATATTTGACTTATTCGTGGAATAAAATTTAATACTACACCATTAAAATCATTTTCACCATTAATTTCAAAAATATTTATAGTTGTACTTGAAATATAATCAATATATAAATAATTAGTAAATTCTTCTATATTAAGATAATATATTTGAATATTTTGATTTAATTCTAGCAAACGTTTTATAATTTTTTCTTCTCTATTATCTGGTAGTTCACCTAAATCAGTATTTAAAATAAGATTTTCTAAATTTTTATTTTTTTGTTCACTTTCATTTGGATTATTTTCTGTACCAACATTATTTAAAAAAGAATCTGAATCTACAAAAACCATTAATTCAACCGACCCTAGACAACTTAAATCAATAATTTGATGACCATATATTATATTTTCTGTTTCTGAAAAATTTGGATCTAAAATTAAATATTCTGTATTTTTTGGATTATTTTTGTCTATTCTTATACCATAAATAATAACTGCATGTTTAACAAAATTTTTTTATAGTAATTATCATTAAATGTTTCTTCATTACTGTTGTGGTTATTGTATAAAAGAAATCCATTTACATTTAAAATTATTGGGTTATTATTCTCTATATTATTAGAAATAAGTTTTTCAAAATTATTAAGTTCACTTGATCTTATTCCAAAACCAGGACGTAAAGTATGAAATTGAGCATAGGTTTGTTCAGCAGAAAAAATATTGTTTATGTTATAATAATTTTTTAAAAAATTATTAAGTTTTTTTTGACAGTTACAATATCTGTACCAAGCTCATTTATATTTAAATAATCAACTAGTTTTTGCGCAATTTCTTGTGCAATACTATTATCTATCTCTGGATTATAAAATATTAAAATAGACATTATACTTAATATAAAACATGTTTTTGCAAAACCACTAAAATCTGAAATTTTAGACACTTTTATTTCTTCTATTATTTTTTCTTCTTTTGGTGAATTTTGTCTTTTTCTTCTTTTTAAAGTTTCTGTATTTGTATCTTGTTTCATAATTACTGGCTGCAATTGTTGTTGGCACAGAAGTTCCACTAATTATTAATACACTTAATAAACTAAGTAATTTTTTCATTTTGTATAATTTCCTTTCTTTTATCTTGAAACTTTTTTTCAAGATCTATTGAAATTATATATACAAGCGCTTTTAAATATATTTTAGAAAGGTAATTATTTAAATGATTATTATTGTGATTATATTGTACTAAATCTGGGCTCGCGGTGATTTTCATAAGTTTTGCGAAAAATTACTTAAAGTTTAAAAAAACTCTTGCCGCGCTTTTCAAAATACTTGGGAAAAATTCTAAGCGTTAAGCGAAGAATTTTATAAAGGTTCCCAAATTTGTTTGAAAGAACCCCAAAATCTTTTTTAACTTATAAGTCATTTTATCACAAAACTTATGGAAATCACCGCGAGCCCAAAACCTCAAAAAACTATAAATTAACTTTGTATATAAAAGAAAGGATTTTTTAAAATGGATAAAACAAAGCATCATTTTACTTTTAAAGAAAGAGTAATATTAAAAGATTTATTAGAACTTGATTCTTTAAAAAGAAAAAATGGTAAATCCAATATATCTAAAATAGCAAAAATATTGCATAAAAATCGCAATACAATTAGACGAGAAATAAAAAGGTTAAAAGATAATGAATATGACGCTAAATTAGCACACGAAGATTATTTACAAAAACGACAAAAATGTTTTAAAAAAATAATCATTATTGCTAAATATTTTAGAATGACTAGATGAAAAATATAACAAATTTCATGATTCACCAGAACAAATCTGTAAAAAATATGAAAAAGAGTTTGGTGTTAAATTTCCCATATGTTTTAAAACTTTATATAAATATATTCATTTGGGATTTTTAAATTTCAAGAAAGATAATTTGTATTTTCACGGTAGAAAATATAAAACAAAAAATAGGATTGATAATCGCGGGAAAATAAGAAATTTTAGAACTATTGAAGAAGCAAAACATGATAAATATGAATTTGGTTGATTTCAAATGGACACTATGGTTGGTAAAAATAATAGTGTTTGTTTAGTTTTAATCGAAGAATTAACGCAATTTAAAATCATTGAACCATTAAAAGAAAAAACAACAAAAGAAGTTACAAACGCATTAAAACGAATTTTTTCTAACGGATTTTTTAAAGATAGATGCAAAGGAATAATAACAGATCAAGGCAAAGAATTTGCTGATTAAGAAAAAATTGAAAAAATAACAAATGCTAAAGTATATTTTTGTGATGCTGGAACTCCAACTCAAAAACCCAAAGTTGAAAGAGCAATTCGTGATTTTAGACATTGATTTTCCAAAGGAATTGATTTAAGTATTTATTCAAAAAATTATTATCAAGAAGTTGCTAATATAATAAACTCTAAACTTAAAAAATCTTTTCATTGACTATCTTCAAAAGAAGTTTTTATACAAATGTTTAATTTTTAATATAATTACTTATAAAAATTTTAATCATTTTATTTTTCAGTGTGCCAAAATTCATAAATTTAAAACAAAACTACTAAATTTTTTTAAAATAAATTATATTGAACATTTATTTTATTGGTGTTATAATAAAATTAAGTAGAGTGTTACACTTCATAGTACAATTTACATAATTATATTTAACAATTAACTAACAACTAAATAAAACAATTATTCAAAATTTTTTAAGAAAAGAAAGGATGGATTTTTCTGAAAAAACATATTTTATTAAGTGTAAAAGATACTATCTAACGATTAATCCAATAAATATAAGTATTTTTTGCAAAATAAAAAGCACTTTATTCTTTTTCAATAAAGTGCTACATTTGCATTTACAATTTACAGATGTTTTTATTTTTATTTATAGTATGTAAAGAATAAGGTCAAAGTATTAAACATATTAAATTTAAGGAATTATTATTAATGAAAAAATGAAAAAAACTAATTTATACTATTAATACTGCATTGATTTTACTAGTAATATTTTTGCTGAGTTTTATTTTATGAATATTATATACTGTTTATTTGCCTATATAATGTTCCAATTAAGATGAATCCGGAACCATTAGTAGAATTAGTTCCAAAACCACCAGTTACAGTAATTCCCAAGGTTTCACCTAAGCCTAAGCAAGGGAAAAACAGCATTGATTTAGAATATCAATATGTTCCTAATTCAACTTGATTTTATCAACGTGGTTATAATGGCTTATGAATTGATAATTATCAAACAACATATCTTGAAAAAAATTTAACAAATGCTTTTTTAATGCAAGTACAAAATACTGATTTACCATTTTATACGCAAGAAGTTTTTAAGTCTTATGAAGAATTATCTAATTTTTGATATGATGAAACAAAACAAGGATGACAACAAGTTATTAATACTTTTTGTCCAGATTATCAAGAAGAATTAAAAGCATTATTAGTAAAATTTTATAATTTTATTAGTAATATTTGATCAAAAGATATTGTTAAAAAATTTGTTAGAATATTAAGAATTAATGATAATCGTGGTTCGGTTGTTGGTTCTACATATTGAGAAGGGTTTAAACAAACTATTACGCTTGAACGAAATATCTTGCTTTGTAGTCATAAAGTAAACGGATTTAACTCTTGGCGAAATGGCTGATGAAGCTCTGGTGAAATTTTTAATGTTATTTTTCATGAATTGGGGCATACCGTTGATATTAATTTTAGTCGTCAAGTCAATGTTATTAAAGAAATTAAAGTTTTTTTAGCAAATAAAATTAAGAATAGCCAAGGTTTAACGCAAAAACAAATTTTAAATTTATTTCATTTAAGTAGTTATTCTTTTAATAATCTTGGTGATTTTGTTGCAGAAGGATTTGTATATTGGTTTTTAGCAAGTGATGCTTTGAAAATAAAAGCGTGAGAATTATGACACGAATTTTGAACATCCTTTTTACCAAGATTAATAAAATAAATTACATTTAGTTTTAAATTTCTGGATTATTTTTTTAAGATTAAGTATCTTTTAATTAAGCATTAATTGTATTATAATATACTATAATTATATTATTAAAATAAATTATTAATATTTAGTGAGGCAGAAAAATGAAGATACATCCCCTTGTAAAAGAAATTTTAATTACTATTAAAGAAATTGATGAAAAATGTTTTGAATTAGGGCAACAAATTAGTCATTATTATCTTAATGAATATCCAGCAAAAGATAATACGATTTTATGCTTAGGATTATTAAAAGGATGTATTCCTTTTATGGCAAAATTTATTTCTTATTTAGTTGGTATTGAATGTGAAACGGAATATATGGTTGTTTCATCTTATTTTGGTGGTATTAAGAGTAAAGATACGCCCCAAATTTTACTTGATTTACCAATGCCAATAACAAATCGAGACATTTTATTAGTCGAAGATATTATTGATAGTGGTAAAACAATTAAAATGATTAAAGACTATTTATATCTAAAAGGAGCACGTAGTGTAAAAGTTGTTACTTTATTAGATAAAAAAGCTGGTCGGAAAGTAGATTTAGTTGCTGATTGATATGGATTTGATGTTCCACCTGCTTTTTTAATTGGCTTTGGTTTAGATTATCAAGAACGTTTACGTAATTTGCCATATATTGCGATTGCTGATCAGAAAAAAATAGCAACATGAAAATGAGACATAAAGGACTAATAGACAATTAAATGATTTAGTTATCATTGGAGGAATAAATGAAAAAAGTAACGACAAGAATGATTACAATTAATAGTATTATTATTGCAATTTTTTTATTGTTTGCTTTAGTTCCATCATTAGGATATATTACGATTGGTCCAGTTAGTTTAACCTTAATGCATATTTTATTTTTAATAGGAATGTATGCTTTATATATTACAATGAATTTAAATTTAATTTGAGCAGGTTTAATTTATGGTCTTATTTTTGGTTTATCCTCATTAATTCAAACATTAATTTCACCAGGTCCAACTAGTTTTATTTTTCTTAATCCATTGTTTTCTGTTGTGCCACGGGTTTTAATGGGACTTTGTGTTGGTGTTTTAGCTTATTTTTTAACAAAAACTTCGGTTAAAATTGAAACAAAAATTTATACTAATCAAATTACAGAATTGACTTGATACCAACGACATTATTTAAAAATTTATAATATTATTATTGCTTTTACTGCAGCTACGTTAAATACTATTTTTGTTTTAGTTTTTATGTATTTTATTGGTCCTTTAATTTATACTGACCCAGATCAACAACGCTTTTTTCACACTTTTACTTGAATTATTTTAGCAACGAATTATTTACCAGAAATATTGTTAGCGGTTGCTATTTTTCCACCAGTTGCATATGCATTAAAAAAACTTTATAATAATAATTAATATATTGAGTGCACTTTCAGTTTGAATTGCATTATTTAATAGAAAATTATAAAATTAAAATAGAAAGAAGCGAAAAAACAGTGAAACAATCAACAGGCCTTATTTTTATAAAAGTTATTTTATTTTTGTTATTATCTCCAATTTTATATTTTTGATATCTATTATCATGACCATTAGCTTATTTTTTTACTCGCCTTCGTTCATCAAGTGAGTTTACAGCGCAATTACAAAATAATAATAATGAATGACTAAATATTATTGTAATTATTTTGTTATGAATTTTTTGTTCATTTATTATTGCATTTTTATTTTTATTTTATTCTTTAGCGCAATACTTACGAGTTTATCAAACATTGCCTAATGCATTGCGTGGTTTATTTGGTTTAGCATGGATTATTTTATTTTTTCAGAAAGTTTTGAAAATTAAATCTTAATTATAATAAAGTAAGATAAAATAATGGTATAACAGAGAGGAAGGTTTGGATGAAAAAGAAAATTGCAATTTTAGGAGATTCACTAACTTTTGGTTATTTACCGATGGGAACTGGCAAAATGGCAGATGCTGATAATTGACCAGTAAAATTAGAAAATTTATTAACAAAATATTATCAAACAGGAGAAATTGAAATTCAAACTGATGCCCAACCAGGACGAACAATTATTAAGCCATTAATTGATTTTGGTTTTCCCCAAGATAATGGAATGGACAATTTATCAGTTTTATATCAAAAAACACATCCAATTGATTTATTCATGATTTTTTTAGGAACAAATGATTATTTTGGTTATGATGCTTATGCAAAATTAAAAGAAATCCCAGATTATCCAATTGAAACAAAAATTGTTGATTCATTAGGGGAATTGATTAATAAAATGAAAGTATTGCATAAAGATAATAAAGAAGAAGTGAATTATCATGTTTTAGTAGTTTGCCCACCAAAAGTATTAACATTGCATGATGGTGAATTGTTGACATCCTTGCCAGAAGCTTATCAAAAATATTGTGCAAAATTAAATATTCCTGTTGTTAATTTACAATTATCAGCAAATCCACATCCCGAAGATCAAAATGAATATGATGGTATTCATTATACACCAATGGAAACAATGCCTGTTGCCCAAACCATTTTTGATGTTATTGTTGCAGAAAATTTATTAAATTTAAATTAATTTTAGTAACAAGCAATTAGAAAGGAATTAAGCATAAATGATTATTGGTGTTTATGGTTATATTGGAGCAGGAAAAACAAGTGCCTGTGAATACTTACAAAATAAATATCATTTCACTTATTTAAATGCGGATAAAATTGCAAAAGAAATTATGCAAGAGCCAACCGTTTTGCTTTTTTTAGAGCAAACTTTTCCGGGAATAGTTATTAATGGTGTTGTTAATCGTGAGCGTTTACGAACAATTATTTTTACTAATCCTCTTGCTAACAATAAGTTGAATAATTATTTATGACCAAAAGTTAATCAACAAATTATCACAATTATTAATAATAATCCAAACCAAAAATTTTTAATTGAAGCAATTGGTTTAAGCACATTAGCGCTTTCTTTTACAGCAAAAATATTTATTACTGCTAGTAAAAAGAACATTATTACGCGAATTAATGCTCGTGATCAACAATCATCAGAACAAACAGAACAGTTATTAAAAATTCAAGCAACTTTTTTAAAACAGATAAAACCCGATTATAAAATAACCACTAACAAATCACTGCCAGAACTGTACCAAGAATTAGATAAGATAATGGAAGACATATTAGGAGATGAACAATAATGCACCGTTTTGTTGCCAATCAATTAGAAAATAATTACTTTATTTTAGCTGAAGATGATGTTAAACAAATTAAACAAGTTTTGCGTTTAAGAGACCAAACACAAATTATTTGCATTTATAATGGTGAACATTATTTAACGATATTAGAAGTACAAACACCACAAAAGTACTTATTTAAATTAATTAAAAAATTACAGCAAAATCATGAAAGTCCAATTAAAGTACGATTAATTGCAGGTCTAATTCGGAATGCAAAATGAGATTATTTATTACAAAAAGCAACAGAATTAGGAGTTAATGAAATCATTCCCTTTCAGTTTAGTCGTTGTGTGGTACAATTAAAAAGTGAAAATAATTTTAAAAAGATTGAACGTTGAACAAAAATTTGTAAGGAAGCAGCAGAACAATCTTACCGTAATCAAGTACCGTTCGTAAATGATGTTGAAAGTGATTTAAAGGTGTTACAACAATATCAAAGTGATGTTAATCTTGTTTGCTATGAAAACGTTGCAGAAACATTATCAATAAAACAGTTTTTACAACATGATTTTAAAACAATTACAGTTGTAATTGGCCCTGAAGGTGGATTTACTCCACATGAAATTGCGGTTTTATCTTCATATCAATATTACCCCATTTCATTAGGGCAACGAATTTTACGAGCTGAAACAGTACCAGTTGCACTTTTAGCAATGATTATGTATGAAAAAGAATTATAGGAGAAGGCAAAGGTGACAAAAGTAGTATCGATTAAAGCACTAGTTAGTGTTGCAAATATAATATTATATACAGCTTTAGTACTAATTTTTCTAATTTTAGGATTACAAAAATGAGATATTGCAACAGTAACTGGCTACAAAATTGGCTATGTTTTAATTGGTTTTGCTATTATTATTTTTATTATTTATCATTTAGTTCGTATTCATGAGTTAAAAAAGACACCATTTCAATTATTACGCAAACATATTATTTTTATGCAATTTTTTTATATTGGTCAATATTTGATTTTTGTGATTAGTTTATTTTTTTTAATTTTAGCTAATACAAAAGTTTTAAATCCAGCCCAAATTTGTATTTTTTGATATGTATGATTTCCAACAGTCTTTGTTGGTACAATTGCTTGTTCAATCTTGGAATCAATTGTTCGTGTAGAAGAACGAATTTTTATTGTTAAAAAAAATTGACAAGATTCAGAACAATGAGCAAAAGAACAGGAAAAAAATAATACTGTTTTAACAAATGAGCAGCAAGCAAAAAAGAGCGAAAATCCTTTGTTTGATGATGATAAAAATAATAATTAGTTTATAATTAAAAAAAGAGAAATTAATAACGGAGGATGAAAAAATGAAAAAAATATTAAGTTTATTAGGAGCAATAATGATTGGGACTACTATTGGATCAAATGTTGTTGCATGTGTGCCTCCTAAAAATGGTGGCAACAATAATAATATTGTTGGGGACAAATTAGACTTGAATTCATTTTCTTATGATAAAATTATTTCCAAAAAATTTAGTTTAAAAAAAAATAATGCAATCGTTAATGATGAAATTAATTTAACTTCAGCAATTACAAAAGGAATTCAAAATTTATCTCCAGTATATTTGCCTTGAGATGAAGTTAATATTACGGTTAACTTTTTAAATGATAAATTTACTTTTAATCAAGTTTATGTCAAAATGGAAGCAAAACCAGATGCAAAATCAGTAAAAGGTTCAGTAATGTGAGGAAATTTAGAAACAAAATCTTATGTTGATCTTCGTCCAAATTTAAAAAATTGATTATCATTAGCATCACCAAAATTAGAAGTTAAAGATCCAAGTAAATTAGATGCTGTTGCTACTAAGACATTAGGTGGCCCAGCCTTTAACCAAAGTAATTTGGACGGTCATGGCTTACAAGGAACATATCATGAAGACCAAAAACGTTATATAGTTTCAGTTAAAAGCGATCAAAGTAACTTTTTCCTAACAAGTGAAATTATTTTTAATGTTAATATGAAATAACTAATTTACCAACACTTAACAAAAATGAAAGGTACATAGTGAGGTGCTTTTATGTTAAAGATTGGAACCATTGGTACAGGCAATATTGTGAGTGAATTTATTGATGCTTGTCGTGATGTACAAGGAGTTAAAATTACTTCCCTTTATTCACGTAGTTTAGAAAAAGCTAAATTTTTTGCTTCAAAAAATAATTTATTAGTCCATATTGTAGATAATTTTGAAGATATGTTAGATTATATTGATATTATTTATATTGCTTCACCAAATGGTTTGCATTATCAACAAGCAAAGTATTTTTTGCAACAACAAAAGCATGTTTTAGTTGAAAAACCGGCAACTTTTTTTGCACATGAATTAATTGAATTAAAACAAATAGCAGAAATTAATAATGTTTTTTTGATGGAAGCTTTTAAACCCTTACATTTGCCAGCTTATCAAATTTTACAAACAAATGTTAATAAAATTAAACCTTTTTTAGCTTGTTTTCATTGCAACCAGTATTCAAGTCGAATAAAAGAAGTTTTATTAGACCAATATAATTCTGTTTTTGATGAGACTTTAGAAAAAGGTTCTTTATATAATATGTTAATTTATCCTGTTGAATTAGCAGTTGCTTTATTTGGACCAGTCAAAGATGTTAATGCAATGAGTCATAAGTTAAAGAATGGTGTTGATATTAATAATGCTGTTCTTTTACAACATAGTAATAATATTTTAACTAGTATTGTTTGTTCAAAAGCATTGACAGGCATTAGTCCTAGTGAAATTTTAAGTTATGATACTACAATTAATGTTACTAATCTAACAAAATTAGAAGCAATTACAAAATATAATCGCCTTACAAATCAAACAACAGTTTTACCATTAGGATCAGAACATAATAATAAAATGTACTATGAATTACAATTTACAAAATTTTAATAATTACTCAAATTCCAAATGGAATTAAAATAATTCAAGCATCACTTAAAAAGGTCATTAATTGTGGTAACACAGCATAAACAGCATCTTTAACTTTCATCATTGCTTGTCCCAAACCGCTTCAAATAAAATCCATTCCACCTGAAATAGTAGGAGTATCTGTAGCTAAAAAATTAACAGCTGTTGTTAAATACATACCTAACATTATTCTTTATCCTCCTTGTTTTCAATTTCTTTTTTTCTTTTTTCTTACCTCGAATTTGACGAATTTTTTGATAAATCGATAAACCAATTCAAGCAAGAATTCCTAAAATAATAACAATACTAAATATTCATGTTAACCATACTGGCATAATATATCTCCTTTCAATAAATTAAAAAATTGAAATTTGCAAACTCGCTCCGCTCGTTGTCGCTTTGCTCCACTTAAAAACATTATTGAATAAATTACCCGCTAATAAATTACGCGGGATAATTTATTCTTTTACTTTTTAATTTCAATATCATTTGCAATCTTTTTGACAGTATTAATAACATTATCTTTACCATACTTTTTCACTAACGACCGCAAAATAAAATATTGCTTTGTCTGCATAATTTCAACTCCTTAAAACTAACTTAAAAAAGTTAACTAAATTGATAGTTAACTTTTTATCGGTTGGTATTTACAATTTACAGATTCATTATAAATTACATTTTTTCATAATAATTTTATTAATAAAAGATTTCGTATAACTAGTAGCATTTTTATTAAAATCCTTCTTTATTACTCCATCATTGTCAACATAAATAAATCCTTTTTCAAATAAAGCATCACAGCCAAATAAACACTTAGGTACTACAATATTTTTATCCCTTTTCTCATCCTCATCACATTCAACACATTTTTTATAAAATTAGTCTAATAATATTAACAACAAAATAAAACATAAATAAATAAAAAAGAAAATCATTTGTCAAGTTTTTTCGGGATAATACTAATGGTGTTGACAACATTATTATTTAAACTACTTGTGAAATAACTTTTTATGAAAAACAAAAATCTAATGTGTTTTTGTTTACCATATGTTACCAGAATATAAACCTTAAATTATTCAAAACTATAAAATATTTGTTAAATAATAATGTGGCACCTATTCATTTTTATGATGCTAAAAAATGAATAAAAAATGATTAGTACTTTAGTTATCAAAATTAATACTGCTGAAATTATAAACTAATACATAAGAATGAAAAACCTCTTACAATAAGAATCTAAGATTATATGGAACAGCTTAATATCCTCTTTAAACACCAAGCAAATCCCCCCTGCTAACTTATTGTAATTTTTTACATAATATATTCATTTTTGATGAAAACCTCTTACTTGTTAAGAGGTTTTATTTTTTAAATTCTACTTCTAAACAATATATTTTTGTTTGTTGTGATGGTAACTTATTAATTCATGGTTTTTGGTCAAGCGGAATTGTTTGATAATTAATGTCATCTTGATGGCCATCTTATGGTTCAACACAAATATATTTTGCATCATTTTGACATTTTCAAATTAATACATTTGGATAACCTTTTGTTGTTAAACTAATTTCTCGAGTTGAATCAACAATTAAAACTTTGTTTGTTGTTTGTTTTAGTAACGCATAACATTAACCAGTTGTAAAATCATATTGATTTATTAAAAACTGAGAATTTGTTTCTTTCTTCATTTCTGAACCTAAAAAAGTCACATCAGGAATATGGGTAATTATTTGTGGATTATCAAAAATAATTTTACCAGTATGCTCATCACAAATAAATGCTGGATGTCAACCAAAATTATATGGCAATGATTTTAAGTCAAGATTAGTAATCTTAACTTTATTAATTAATTTATTTGCTTCTAATTGATATGTTACTTCCAATTTAAACAAAAATGGATACTGATGATAAAATTCTTTTGTTGCTCTATATTCAACCACTAATGTATCTGCTGTATAAGTAAGAACTTTTCAAGCAGTAATTACACGAAAAAAACCGTGCCCCATCATCGTATAAATTTTATCTGCTAATTGATATTCATTATTAATTAACTTTCCTGTGATTGGAAAACAAATTGGTCACGATTTTTTTCATGTACTATCTTGTTGATAAATATATTCCTTGCCAGCTTTTTTAAATGAAATTAATTCAAACGGATCAGAACTAAGAGTTGCTTCTAAATTTTTGTTTTTTAAAAAATACATTATTTTTTATTTTCCTTTGCTGCTTTATGTCAACTAATAACCTGTTCGATGTGGTTTATTTTTCATAATATTAACACCTCCACTTGTTCCAATTCGCGTTGCTCCTGCTGTAATCATTGCTAAAGCACCAGCTTTAGTACGAACTCCACCAGCTGCCTTAACTTGCATACGTTCTCCAACTGTTTTTTTCATTAGTTTAACATTGGCAATCGTTGCACCTGCTTTACTAAAACCTGTTGAAGTTTTAACAAAATCAAGACCTGCTTCTTCTGCTAACTGACACGCTTTAATAATTTCTGTATCAGATAATAAGCATGTTTTTAATATTACTTTTACAATATGTTGCCCAGCTGCTTTTTTACATGCTGCCATATCGGCACGAACTAAATCATAATTATTTGATTTAAACTGACTAATATTCATTACCATATCAATTTCTGTTGCTCCATCGGCTAATGCCGTTGAAATTTCTGTCACTTTTGTTATGGTAGCATTCGCCCCCAATGGAAAACCAACCACAACGCAAACATTAACTGTAGTATCTTGTAATAAATTATGCGCTAATTGAACATAAGTTGGATTAATACAAACGGATGCAAAATCATATTCTTTTGCTTCAGCACATAATTTTTTAATTTCTACTATAGTTGCATCTGGTTTCAATAAAGTATGATCAATATATTTATTTAATTTCATTTAATAATTCTCCCTGTTGTTCTTCATTAATTTGAACTGCTTCTAAAACACGAATCGCCGCAATTGAGTAATCTAATAACCGCTTCATTTCCGAATAGTTCTCACTATTTATTATATTAATAAAATACTGTACTATGAAGTGTAGCACTTTATTTGATTTCAGTATAACACCAATAAAATAAATGTTCAATATAATTTATTTTAAAAAAATTAGTAGTCGGAAAAAAGCTTATGTTTTATAAAAATTATAAATAAAGTAATTAAATACAAATTAAAGTAATCGCCTATTAGAACGATTTTTTTATTTGCATTATTCATCAGATAGTATCTTTAAAATTAAAAATTAACCTATTTTGCCCTACAAAATAGGTTAATTTTTATAATTTCCTTTCTGTGATTTATTATATTTTTTCGGTTTAACAACTAATAATATCATTTTTAATAAAGGTACTATCTGATGAATAATGCAATACTAAAACTTAATATTTTGATGCTTAAAGATGGATAACTCATCTATGGCACGAAATCTTAAAGAAAGTGTGAAAGCGATTGGATTTACTCTCCTATTTATTTCTTTAATTCTCGACAAGATTAATCACTTGTGAAATGTCAGAGCATGTGTTTTTTTGCTTGTTTTCATAAAAAGAGTGCTGTTAAACCGAAAAAACAATATCGGACACTAAAAAAACAAGAGGGTTGGAACTCCAAAAGGTTATTTTCTTTATATAAAGTTGTCTAGGGATGGATGAAGCGTAATTAATAACTGGGTAAACTGTTTTTTTATTTCCGTATGGGGGTAAACTCTATCAAAATATCCTATCCGCCCCCGCTCACTCCCCAAAGTGAAGCGGGCGGTGAAGTAATTAAATACTAAAATAAATTACAAGAATTAATGATATGTGCTTATCCAGTAACTGCAAATAATATTAATGATGAAATTTGAGCAACAAATAAAAAAATTAAGGAGTATATATAATGACAGAATATAAAAGTTTGTATATTAATAAAACTTGAAATGAAATAACAACATCTATTGATTGAGTTAATTGTCAACCTATTAATTGTCGTATTTCACATCATAAAAAGCATTATGATTTGCAATGTTTAGAATGAGCAAAAATGTACTTAATTTTATTTGAAAACAAGTGAGATATTATTGCTTCTTATATGCAACATTACAAAATTAACGATATTTTAGATTTAGCATCAGATGGATGAAAAATATTACAAATTGACAAAAAAATAAACCAGATAAATTAAAATATATTATTGCAATTGACCCTGCTGGAATTGGTCAAACTGGTATTATTATTTATAATGTTTTGCAAAAGAAAATAATTAATAATATTACTTTTAATTCCAAAAATGAAGAAGAAGTAATAAATAATATGTATTTAATATTAAATGAGTTTAAAAATAAAATTTGTTCTTATTTAAATAAAGTTATTGTAATAATTGAAGATTTTCAACTTCACAAAGGTTTAAAAATAAAAAATCCATTATCTACTCCTAAATTCATTGGTGGTTTAAAAGTTTTATGCAAATATCTATTTAATTTAAATTATGTTTTACAATCACCAGTTGTTAAGAAAAATTATATTTATAAAGGAAATATTAAAATGACAGAGCACGAATTAGATGCTTGAAAACATTTACAATATTTTTTAAAAAAGGAAGTGATAGATAATAACAATAACAGAATCAATTAAATTTAACAAACTTAAAGAAGAAAATGAAACACTTAAAAAAGAACTTGCTGAAAAAGAACAAGAAATAAATAGTTTTAAACAACAAATAGATATGGCACATAATTTTAATCAAAATTTAGGTAGTGAAATTGAAGAATTAAAACAACAACAATTATATAAAGAAGATTTTTACAAAAATCCATATTCAACAGGTTTTATCGATTGAATATTAGTTGACAGTTCAAAATATAACAAATTATCTAATAAGGATGTTAAATAATGTCTCAAACAAAAAAATTTACCTAAAAAATCAATAACTAATAAACCTAAAATAAAAAATAAAAAAGTTAATAAGTTAGAATTAACTGTTAGATTACATGAAAATCCTATTAAAACAAAAATTAAGGCTCTTGTTGCTGGTGGTGTTGAAGTTGATGCTTGTTCGGCTAAATGTCAGTGAGAAGGATTAAATTACTCAACATTATCAATATATAACCCATCTGTTTTAAATGAGTTTTTGAAATTATGTAAATTGTACTATGAAGTGCAGCAATTTATTTGATTTCATTATAACATCAATAAAATAAATGTTCAATATAATTTATTTTAAAAAAATTTAATAGTTTTGTCTTAAATTTATGAATTTTGACACACTGAAAAATAAAATGATTAAAATTTTATAAGTAATCATATTAAAAATTAAACATTTGTATAAAAACTTCTTTTAAAGATAGTCAATGTAAAGATTTTTTAAGTTTAGAGTTTATTATATTAGCAACTTCTTGATAATAATTTCTTGAATAAATACTTAAATCAGCCCCTTTTAAAAATTAATGTCTAAAATCACGAATTGCTCTTTCAACTTTGGGTTTTTGTGTTGGAGTT
Organism: Spiroplasma endosymbiont of Seladonia tumulorum; assembly: GCF_964020235.1. Lineage (NCBI taxonomy): Bacteria > Bacillati > Mycoplasmatota > Mollicutes > Entomoplasmatales > Spiroplasmataceae > Spiroplasma > Spiroplasma endosymbiont of Seladonia tumulorum. Next base: position 1,542,844 of record NZ_OZ026545.1, read on the forward strand.
CCAGCATCACAAAAATATACTTTAGCATTTGTTATTTTTTCAATTTTTTCTCAATCAGCAAATTCTTTGCTTTAATCTGTTATTATTTCTTTGCATCTATCTTTGAAAAATCTGTTAGAAAAAATTCGTTCTACTGTGTTTGTAACTTCTTTTGTTGTTTTTTCTTTTAATGGTTCAATGATTTTAAATTGGGTTAATTCTTCGATTAAAACTAAACAAACACTATTGTTTTTACCAACCATAGTATCCATTTGAAATCAACCAAATTCATATTTATCATGTTTTGCTTCTTCAATAGTTCTAAAATTTCTTATTTTTCCACGGTTATCAATTCTATTTTTTGTTTTATATTTTCTACCATGAAAATACAAATTATCTTTCGTGAAATTTAAAAATCCCAAATGAATATATTTATATAAAGTTTTAAAAGATACTGGAAATTTAACACCAAACTCTTTTTCATATTTTTACAGATTTGTTCTGATGAATCATGAAATTTGTTATATTTTTCATCTAGTCATTCTAAAATATTTAGCAATAATGATGATTTTTTAAAACATTTTTGTCGTTTTTGTAAATAATCTTCGTGTGCTAATTTAGCGTCATATTCATTATCTTTTAATCTTTTTATTTCTCGTCTAATTGTATTGCGATTTTTATGCAATATTTTTGCTATTTTAGATATATTGGGTTGACCATTTTTTCTTTTTAAAGAATCAAGTTCTAATAAATCTTTTAACATTACTTTTTCTTTAAAAGTAAAATGATGCTTTGTTTTATCCATTTTAAAAAATCCCTTCTTTTATATACAAAGTTAATTATATAGTTTTTTGAGATTTTGGGCGAGCGGTTGATTTTTAATAATTTTTATGATAAAATGACTTAAAAGTTAAAAAAAGTTTTGAAAATCCTTCAAATAAATTTGGGAACCTTTATAAAATTCTTCGCTTAACGCTTAGAATTTTTCCCAAGTATTTTGAAAAGCGCGGCAAGAGTTTTTTTAAACTTTAAGGCATTTTTCACAAACTATAGAAAATCCCGCGAGCCCAGATTTAGTACAATATAATCACAATAATAATCATTTAAATAATTACCTTTCTCAAATATGCTTTAAAAGTGCTTGACTTGCATATATATATAATGTCAATAGATCTTAAAAAAAATTTTCAAGATTAAAGAAAGGAAATTATATAAAATGAAAAAACTGTTAAGTTTATTAAGTGTATTAACAATTAGTGGAATTTCTGTGCCAACAACAATTGCCGCCAGTTCTTATCAAAAAGAAAATAAAAAATTATTAAATAATAATATTAAAAATTTAAAACGAATTAAAAGAAGTTATCCCCATCTTTGCAAAATATAATTACAACAATTAATATTGGTAAAATAAAAAAAGTTAACAAAAAAACTATTTTAAAAAGATTAAGTGAAATTAATCACCCAATTGTGTCAAGAACTGATTTCTTAGAAAATGTTGAATTTGAAAATATAACCGCTAATTCAGCAATAATTTATGCTAGACAAAATGTTTTGCACGCAGAACAACCAATACCTCATTCAAAAAGATTTACAGTTAATTTTGATTCTAATGTAGTTAATTTTAATGAAATATTAGGTGTAACAAATGAAAACGTTATTTTAAATTTTGGAACAATTATAAATAATAGGCCCGAAACAATTGTAAATGAATTTATACAAAGATATGAATTAGAAAATTTATTGACAGTTGATGATTTAATAATTACAAATTTAACAAGCAGCTCAGTATTAATAGAAAGTTTAAATATTAATTATTTACTTTCTATAAATATAATTTTTATTTCAAGATATTTAAGTTTAAGAACATTTATTACTAATACTAATTTAGGTAATTTAGAATCAAATTCAAAGAAAAATATAATTGATAGAATAGAACAATTAAATAATTTAAATTATCATCATGGTAAAAATATAAGATTAGAAATTAGAAACATTACAAGAAGTTCAGCTGAAATTTTATTTAGTCAAACAACTAATAGTAGTAGTTCATTACATACATTTCATTCTACTGAAAATCTTGATTATAATGATGTATTGAGGGTTTCTTTTTCTATAAAAAAAATTAATTTATCATCTGTTATTACTAATACTGATTTAGGTGATATACCAGATAATTCATTTCAAACAATTATTAGAGAAGTTATTAGAAGAAATCCAAATTCTAAATTAACAATTAATGATTTAATTAATTTAATAGAACACAGGATTATTTTTTATGAAAACACAGGCGAAGGTAGAATACAATTTTATACTGAATATTTAGAAAATACACCTTAATACAGGCAACATCGTTATTTCTTTTAATGTTATACATTTATCATCTGTTATTACTAATACTGATTTAGATGATATACCAGATAATTCATTTCAAACAATTAATTATTAGAGAAGTTATTAGAAGAAATCCAAATTCTGGATTAACAGTTAATGATTTAGTAGTTATAAGAGCAACTACAAATTCAGCAACAATTACAAGTCAAAATAATAATTATTTTGGAAATATCAATGTATCTTTTAATAGAAGTAAAAAAAAGTAATCAAATATATAAACTACATGATGATAATTTAAATGATAATACTATTGAAAAATGATATAAGTTTTTACAACCTGATCAATTAAAAATCAGTTTTAACAAAGAAACCTGAGAAAAAAAATAAACCACATATTGAAGCAATAATTAATGTTGTAAATAAATTTTCACTAAGTAATCATAGTTTATTTCAAAAATATAATGAAGAAAATAAAAATACTTTAATTGCTTCTTTAATTCGTCATTTTACAGAAATAAATTATAGTTTTCAGTCAAGAAATTATTTATCTGTTACAACAAATACATTTGGTCTTACTTTTAATATTGAAAAAACGAAACTAAAAATAAAATAATTAAAGATGAGATTTAAAATATGAAAAAAATATTAAGTCTTTTAGGAACAATCACTTTAATTGGAACAAGTACACCAAGTTTAGTTGCTTGTAATAAAAAACACGAATATACACCAGAAGAATTAGAAAAATTTAAAAAAGAAAATAAAATAAATACAAAAAACCAAACCATTAGAGACAATTTAGAATGAATAGCACCACAAGAAAAACCATTTAACAAAATTGATGATAAATATTATTTTGTTGTGTGGCGTGGCGATAAAAATGATAATTGAAGAATTGCAAAATTTAAAAATGATAATATATATAAAAAAATAGATGAATATAATAATTTTTGGGGAATTCGTAAAGCTTTTGTTAATAATTATGGCGACGGAATTGTTATAAATAAAATAAAAAATAATCAAGAATTAAGATATAGAATTTGGCCTAATAATGATTATTTTAAAGCAGTTTATCGTTGAAATTTAGATATACAAGAGCCTAATTTAATAGTTGATAAAGATGGAATGGTAAAAGTTAATGAAATATAAAAAAGTCATTTTAATAAGTGACTTTTTTATATTTCTAATGTAATCAATGATATTTTTTCATTATTTCTATTAAATAATTGTAATTTATTAATATTAATTTGTTTTTTTTCTGTAAAAATTGTAATATCATAATTCCCATAGCCCCATATCCCAGATATTTCAATTTGATTTAAAGAAAATAGTTTAACATCATAAGTTATTTCAATACTATCTTTAACTAAATTTTTAGTCATGCTTATTCAAACTGCTTTTGAATAAAGTAATCTATATCATTGTGAAAAATAGTTTAAATAGTCTTCTATTCTGTCATTAGAAATAATTAAATTAGTTAAATATTTACCATATTCACCATCAGATAGTTTAATTTCAGCAGGAATAAGAGAAGGAATGCTATTTGTTTCTAATTCATTTGTTATGGATAATCAATTAAAATAATTTGCTTCTAATTGATAAATAGGGTTTTCTGAAATATCTTTGTTTTTAACAGTTACTTTAATTTTATTGTCTTTTTTGTTATTAACATTTCTTTGTTGTTTTAAATTTCAATCAGTAATTTGTCCAGTTTTTGGGTCAATAAATGGTTTATTTGGTTCATCAACACTATTTCAACAATAAACTGATTTAAAATAATTATCCGCTGTTTTTCATCAATAAACTCAACCATCGCCTATTATTTGCAAATTAACTTGTCCAAAACCTCTATTTTTTAAATTTAATACCCGTCCATTTCAATTATCAACAATTCTTTTTTTCATTGTCACTTAAAAGAATATTATTTTCAAATTTAGAAATATGCCAATCATCATTTTTATTTACACGTGATATTACAAAATAATATTTATCATCAATTTTGTTAAATGGTTTTTCTTGTGGTGCTATTCATTCTAAATTGTCTCTAATGGTTTGGTTTTTTGTATTTATTTTATTTTCTTTTTTAAATTTTTCTAATTCTTCTGGTGTATATTCGTGTTTTTTATTACAAGCAACTAAACTTGGTGTACTTGTTCCAATTAAAGTGATTGTTCCTAAAAGACTTAATATTTTTTTCATATTTTAAATCTCATCTTTAATTATTTTATTTTTAGTTTCGTTTTTTCAATATTAAAAGTAAGACCAAATGTATTTGTTGTAACAGATAAATAATTTCTTGACTGAAAACTATAATTTATTTCTGTAAAATGACGAATTAAAGAAGCAATTAAAGTATTTTTATTTTCTTCATTATATTTTTGAAATAAACTATGATTACTTAGTGAAAATTTATTTACAACATTAATTATTGCTTCAATATGTGGTTTATTTTTTTTCTCAGGTTTCTTTGTTAAAACTGATTTTTAATTGATCAGGTTGTAAAAACTTATATCATTTTTCAATAGTATTATCATTTAAATTATCATCATGTAGTTTATATATTTGATTACTTTTTTTTACTTCTATTAAAAGATACATTGATATTTCCAAAATAATTATTATTTTGACTTGTAATTGTTGCTGAATTTGTAGTTGCTCTTATAACTACTAAATCATTAACTGTTAATCCAGAATTTGGATTTCTTCTAATAACTTCTCTAATAATTAATTGTTTGAAATGAATTATCTGGTATATCACCTAAATCAGTATTAGTAATAACAGATGATAAATGTATAACATTAAAAGAAATAACGATGTTGCCTGTATTAAGGTGTATTTTCTAAATATTCAGTATAAAATTGTATTCTACCTTCGCCTGTGTTTTCATAAAAAATAATCCTGTGTTCTATTAAATTAATTAAATCATTAATTGTTAATTTAGAATTTGGATTTCTTCTAATAACTTCTCTAATAATTGTTTGAAATGAATTATCTGGTATATCACCTAAATAAGTATTAGTAATAACAGATGATAAATTAATTTTTTTTATAGAAAAAGAAACCCTCAATACATCATTATAATCAAGATTTTCAGTAGAATGAAATGTATGTAATGAACTACTACTATTAGTTGTTTGACTAAATAAAATTTCAGCTGAATTTCTTGTAATGTTTCTAATTTCTAATCTTATATTTTTACCATGATGATAATTTAAATTATTTAATTGTTTTATTCTATCAATTATATTTTTCTTTGAATTTGATTCTAAATTACCTAAATTAGTATTAGTAATAAATGTTCTTAAACTTAAATATCTTGAAATAAAAATTATATTTATAGAAAGTAAATAATTAATATTTAAACTTTCTATTAATACTGAGCTGCTTGTTAAATTTGTAATTATTAAATCATCAACTGTCAATAAATTTTCTAATTCATATCTTTGTATAAATTCATTTACAATTGTTTCGGGCCTATTATTTATAATTGTTCCAAAATTTAAAATAACGTTTTCATTTGTTACACCTAATATTTCATTAAAATTAACTACATTAGAATCAAAATTAACTGTAAATCTTATTGAATGAGGTATTGGTTGTTCTGCGTGCAAAACATTTTGTCTAGCATAAATTATTGCTGAATTAGCGGTTATATTTTCAAATTCAACATTTTCTAAGAAATCAGTTCTTGACACAATTGGGTGATTAATTTCACTTAATCTTTTTAAAATAGTTTTTTTGTTAACTTTTTTTATTTTACCAATATTAATTGTTGTAATTATATTTTGCAAAGATGGGGGATAACTTCTTTTAATTCGTTTTAAATTTTTAATATTATTATTTAATAATTTTTTATTTTCTTTTTGATAAGAACTGGCGGCAACTGTTGTTGGAACAGCAGTCCCACTAACGATCAATACACTTAATAAACTTAACAGTTTTTTCATTTTGTTTAATTTCCTTTCTTTTATCTTGAAACTTTTTATCAAGATCTATTGACATTATATATATATGCAAGTCAAGCATTTTTAAAGCATATTTGAGAAAGGTAATTATTTAAATGATTATTATTGTGATTATATTGTACTAAATCTGGGCTCGCGGGATTTTCTATAGTTTGTGAAAAATGCCTTAAAGTTTAAAAAAACTCTTGCCGCGCTTTTCAAAATACTTGGGAAAAATTCTAAGCGTTTAAGCGAAGAATTTTATAAAGGTTCCCAAATTTGTTTGAAAGAATCTCAAAACTTTTTTTAACTTGTAAGTCATTTTATCACAAAAATTTAAGAAAATCAACCGCTCGCCCAAAACCTCAAAAAAACTATATAATTAGTTTTGTGCATAAAAGAAGGGATTTTTTAGAATGAATAAAACAAAACATCATTTTTCTTTTAAAGAAAGAGTAATGTTAAAAGATTTATTAGAACTTGATTCATTAAAAAAATGGTCAACCCAATATATCTAAAATAGCAAAAATATTGCATAAAAATCGCAATACAATTAGACGAGAAATAAAAAGATTAAAAGATAATGAATATGATGCTAAATTAGCACACGAAGATTATTTGCAAAAGCGACAAAAATGTTTTAAAAAATCATCATTATTGTTAAATATTTTAGAATGATTAGATGAAAAATATAACAAATTTCATGATTCATCAGAACAAATCTGTAAAAATATGAAAAAGAATTTGGTATTAAATTTCCAGTATCTTTTAAAACTTTATATAAATATATTCATTTGGGATTTTTAAATTTCAAGAAAGATAATTTGTATTTTCACGGTAGAAAATATAAAACAAAAAATAGAATTGATAACCGTGGAAAAATAAGAAATTTTAGAACTATTGAAGAAGCAAAACATGATAAATATGAATTTGGTTGATATCAAATGGATAGTATGGTTGGTAAAAACAATAGTGTTTGTTTAGTTTTAATCGAAGAATTAACCCAATTTAAAATCATTGAACCATTAAAAGAAAAAATAACAAAAGAAGTTACAAACACAGTAGAACGAATTTTTTTAACAGATTTTTAAAAGATAGATGTAAAGGAATAATAACAGATAGAGGAAAAGAATTTGCTAATTGAGAAAAAAATTGAAAAAATAACAAATGCTAAAGTATATTTTTGTGATGCTGGAACTCCAACACAAAAACCCAAAGTTGAAAGAGCAATTCGTGATTTTAGACATTGATTTTCCAAAGGAATTGATTTAAGTATTTATTCAAGAAATTATTATCAAGAAGTTGCTAATATAATAAACTCTAAACTTAAAAAATCTTTACATTGACTATCTTCAAAAGAAGTTTTTATACAAATGTTTAATTTTTAATATAATTACCTATAAAAATTTTAATCATTTTATTTTTCAGTGTGCCAAAATTCATAAATTTAAAACAAAACTACTAAATTTTTTTAAATAAATTATATTGAACATTTATTTTATTGGTGTTATAATAAAATAAAGTAGAGTGCTACACTTCATAGTACAATTTACAAACCGGAAGCTTATTTGCCAGGAAAAGATTTATACATTAATAAAGATGCTCGCCAAAATATGGAGTTAGACTTGATGCGGTTAAGTGCTTTTTATGCTTTAACAACTCGTAAAGATGTTATTGTCGTGGCTTCTGTTGCTGCAATTTATGGAGCACAAGATCCAAATGAATATAAAAAATCTTTTTTGCAAATTAATCGTAATCAAAAAATTAGTAAAAAAGATTTAGCCAATTTTTTAGTATCATCAGGATATGTTCGTAATGATATTGAATTGATTCCAGGTAGTTTTAGTGCTAAAGGTGATGTAATTAAAATTGTTCCAGGGTGAAATGTTAAAACTTTTATTCGCATTGATTTGTTTGGAGATAAAATTGATGATTTAGCTTATATTAATGGAATTACTGGTGATGTTACACAGCGGTTATCAACATTAACAATTTTTCCAGCGCAAGATTATATTACTTCTCCAGAACGCTTTGCTGAAGCAATTAAACGAATTGAAGCAGAATTAAAAGTTCGCTTAGCTGAATTAGAAGCAGCTGGAAAAATTATTGAATTACAACGTTTAAAACAACGAACTGAATATGATTTAGATTTACTTCGTGAAAGTGGAATATGTTCTGGAATTGAAAACTATTCACGACATTTAGATTTACGAGAAGAAGGTGAAGCGCCGTATACTTTGATTGATTTTTTTGGCCAAGATTTTTTAACTATTATTGATGAATCACATATGTCATTGCCGCAAATTCGAGCAATGTATAACACAGATCGAAGTCGAAAAGAAACCTTAGTAAATTATGGTTTTCGTTTAAAAAGTGCATTAGATAATCGTTCCTTAAATTTTGATGAATTTAATCAAAAATTAACGGGATTATTAGATCCAACCGTAGAAGTAAAATCAACAGTAGGACAAATTAATGATATTATTGAACAAGTAAAAATTCGTCGAAAAAAAATGAACGTGTTTTTATTACTACTTTAACAATTCGGATGTCAGAAGATTTAACAAGTTACTTACAAGAACAAAATGTTAAAGTTGCATATTTACATAGTGAATTAAAAACTTTAGAACGTAGTCAAATCTTATTGGATTTACGAAAAGGAGTTTATGATTGTATTATTGGTGTTAACTTAATTCGTGAAGGAATTGATATTCCAGAAGTATCATTAATTTGTATTCTTGATGCTGATAAGCAAGGATTTTTACGAAATGAACGAAGTTTAATTCAAACAATTGGTCGTGCTGCAAGGAATGCGGTTGGGAATGTTATTTTATATGCTGATAGTGTTTCTGAATCAATGCAAAAAGCAATGCGAGAAACTGCTCGCCGTCGGCAAATTCAAGAGGCATATAATTTGAAATATCATATTACTCCAACAACAATTATTAAGAATATTCGTGATTATACTAATATTAAACGTCAAAATGATAAATTACATAACATTAAAAATAAAAAATCAAAAGAATATAAAACAGCTAAAGAAGGATTACTACAAGATTTACGAAAAGAAATGTATGAGGCAAGTAAAAAACTTGATTTTGAACGAGCTGCAGAATTACGCGATATTATTATTGAAATTGAAGCAGAATAATGATTTGTGATAGTATTAATTTACAGGGAGGAACTGGGAATGACAAAGTTTATTGTAAAAGATATTGTTGATAAATTTGGCTACGAGGTGTTAGCTGGAAGGGAAGGTCTTAAACGACCTATTAAAATTTATGGTCTTAATCGACCAGGATTAGAATTAGCTGGCTTTGATTTTGAAAAAAATAATAGTAATCGTCGGGTAGTTTTGTTATCAAATAAAGAGCAATTATTTGTGAATACCTTAAGTGAAAAAGAAAGAAGAGAGAGCTATGAGTATATTTTAAATGAAAATATTCCAATGATTATTTTAACGGAAAAATTTACTGATAAATTATTATTAGAAATTGCAAAAAAACATAGTTGTCCAGTTGTTCGTGCAAGCAATATTACAACAAGTCGTTTATATCAAATGGTATTAGAATTTTTTGATGAACATTTCGCACCAGTAACAGAAGAACATGCATCATTAATTAATGTTTTTGGGAAAGGAATTTTATTAAAAGGAAAATCAGGAATTGGAAAATCAGAAATGACATTAGAATTAATTAAAAAAAATCATTTGTTTGTTGGTGATGATCGGATTATTATTCAGCAACGAAATAATAGATTATATGGGCAATCACATGAAATGTTAAAAAATTTAATTGAAGTCCGTGGTTTAGGAATCTTAGATTTAAGTAAAATTTATGGTTTGCAAGTGTTATTAGATGAATCAAAAATTGATTTAGTAATTGAATTAATTCATTTAGATGATGAACAATATAAATCAATTGACCGATTAGGATCTAAGTATAAACATATTAAAATTTTAGATACAAAGGTACCAATTGTAACAATTCCAGTTACATATGGGCGTAATGTTAGTGAATTAGTTGAGACAGCAGTTTCAAAATTAAAATTAGATGAAGCGGGAATTTCTTCGATGCAAATTTTACAAGATCGTTTTAAAGAATATTCAAAATAAAATTGAGAAGGAGTTTATAACGTGAATTTAGCAACATGAATTGTCCACGATACTTATGGAAATTGATTTCGTCCTTATTGATTTTTAATTTTTTGTGGTTTTGCAATTACCATTATTTTATCATGAATTAATTTTCGTAAACGTGATATTCCAACGCAAGGATTTTACTGAGGAATTTTTGTGATTACACCGATTGCTTTATTAGGGGCTAGTTTTTTGGGTAAATATGATGTTAAAAATCCAATTTTCTTTTTTACATTATTTGCTTTCTGAGAACCAGGAATGAGTATTCATGGGGGGCTAATTTTTGGTTTAATTGCCGGCTGAATTTGATTTGGTTTTGAATCACGAAAACATAATATTTCGTTATGAGTATATGCTGATTTAATTGTTCCAAATATTTTGTTAGCACAAGCAATTGGGCGATGAGGTAATTTTTTTAATCATGAATTATTAGGAGCACCAATTGCACACAAACAATTAATGTGATTGCCAAGTTTTATTCGTGATAATTTTTTTAAATGATATGTCCCAACTCTGGTACCAAATAATTTTCATCCAACAGAGGCAATTGGGATTAACGGAAACCCTGTTGACCCAACTGATTTTAATAATGTGCAATATTTTCAACCAATTTTTCTATATGAATCATTGGCTAATATTTTATTATGATTCTTAATTGTGATTACATTACCATTAATATTTTGTTATAGTTATTATTGAAGGTTTAAAAAAGAAGAACCCGATTTTATGCAGTTATCGTGAAAAGGTGTTTGAGCAAAATGATACTATGATATCAAACCCGATCCAATGGTTGTTAATAATTTATCACAACAAGTAAATTTGAAAAAAGTTTATTTTAAAAATAAGCATAAGATGACAAAAAAACAAGTGATGAAAGCACATTGGAAATATTGTGGTGCACGATTAAAACAAATTTTTACAGCTGATGTCCGAGAATTAGAAAAAAAAGAAAACCCTCATCGTTTAAAAATTTTCCGTTGTGGAATTAAAACTGGGATGTATATTGCTGGTTATAATTTCATTCGGATTATTTTAGAAACACAACGAGATGATCATGATTTATTTTTAAAAAATATGCGAACATTGGATTATGTTATTCTTAGTTTAATGATTGTAATTGGTATTATTTTAATATTATTTGCCCAATGGATAGCTGTTATAAAATGAAGAAAAGGCGGATGATTATATGAAAAACAATACTAATGAAATATATGATATTTTAATTATTGGAGCTGGTCCTGGTGGGATGACAGCAGGAATTTATGCTGCACGAGCAATGGCAAATATTGCAATGATTGAAAAAGGAGCACCAGGAGGAAAAGCAACAAAGACAAGTGAAATTGAAAATTATCCTGGTTTTGATAATATTCAAGGCTATGAATTAGCCATGAAAATGTTTGAACAAACCCAAAAATTAAAAATCTCATATATTGCTGATCGTGTGACAAATATTATAAGACAAGATAATTTGTTTAAATTAGAGTTATTTTCAAAAAAAATCTTATTAGCAAAAGCAGTTATTGTTGCAACCGGAACAGTTGAACGTAAATTAGGAGTGCCTGGTGAATTAGAATTAGAAGGACATGGAGTTTCATATTGTGCAGTTTGTGATGGCGCTTTATATAAAGAAAAAGATGTAGTTGTTGTTGGGGGAGGCTATGCTGCTCTTGAAGAAGCTCTTTATTTAGCGCGCTTTGTTAATAAAGTTTATCTAATTCATCGTCGTGATGAATTTCGTGCTGATAATAATATTGTGAATAAAGTAAAAGCACATCCTAAAATTAATTTTATTGTTGATACAATAGTAACTGAAATTAAGGATGTAACCGAAAAACGGGTGACAACAGTTGTTATTAAAAATGTGAAAACAGGTAAAATTGATAATTTACCAGTTAGTGCTATTTTCCCATATATTGGGGCGATTCCAATTAGTGATTTTGCAAAAAACTTAGGAGTTTTAAATGAAGAAGGCTATTTTATTGTTAATAATAAATGTTTAACAGCATTGCCAGGATTATATGCCGCTGGTGATGTGACAAATACAACATTACGACAAATTGCAACTGCGATTAGTGATGGAGCAAAAGCAGCGCAATTTGCCTTAGAATACCTTAATAGTTGTCATTAAAAAGGTATTTTTTGCGGTAAGATATATATTGGATAAAGATGAAAAAGAAAGTGAGAAGAATTTATGACAAACAAAAAAGAATTAAAAGATGTTCAAGTTAAAGGAAAAAAAGTTTTAGTCCGTGTTGATTTTAATGTTCCAATGAAGGAAGGGCAAGTTACTGATGATAATCGGATTACTGCAGCTTTATCCACAATTAAATATTTGTTAGCACAAGAAGCAAAAGTAATTTTATTTTCTCATTTAGGGAAAGTTAAAACAGCTGATGATTTAGAAAAACGTGATATGGCGCCAGTGGCAAAGGTATTAGAACAAAAATTAGGACAACCAGTTAAGTTTATTAATGCTTTTGAAGGAAAACAATTGGAAGAAGCTATTGATGAAATGCATAATCAAGATGTAATTTTATTTCAAAATACACGCTTTGCTGATATTATTAATAGTAATGGTCAAATTAGTGTTGATAGTGATGGCAAAGCAACTGCAAAACGAGAAAGCAAAAATGATCCTGCTTTAGGGAAATATTGAGCAAGTTTAGGTGATGTTTTTGTTAATGATGCATTTGGAACTGCGCATCGTGCTCATTCTTCAAATGTTGGGATTGCAGAAAATATTGCTGAATCATGTTTAGGATTTTTAGTGGAAAAAGAAGTAAAAATGTTGTCACAAGGAGTAGACAATCCAGTTAAACCATTTGTTGCTATTATTGGTGGCGCAAAGGTTTCTGATAAAATTGGGGTAATTGAACATTTATTAACAAAAGCAGATAAGATTTTAATTGGTGGTGGAATGGCATATACTTTTTTTGCTGCTCAAGGTCACAAAATTGGAAATTCATTATTAGAAGTTGATAAAGTTGAAATTGCTAAAACCTTTTTAGCAAAAGCAAAAGGAAAAATTATTTTACCAATTGATGCATTAGAAGCACCTGAATTTGCTGATGTACCAGCAAAAGTTACAACAGGTTTGGATATTGATGATGGTTATATGGGATTAGATATTGGTTCCAAAACAATTGAATTATTTAAAAAAGAATTAGCGGATGCAAAAACGGTTGCTTGAAATGGACCAATGGGAGTTTTTGAATTTAAAAATTATAGTATTGGAACAAAAGCTGTTTGTGAAGCAATTGCTGAATTAAAAGGAGCCTTTACTTTAATTGGAGGAGGCGATTCAGCTGCAGCGGCAATTCAATTAGGATATAAAGATAAATTTACGCATATTTCAACTGGTGGTGGTGCTAGTTTAGAATATATGGAAGGGAAACCACTGCCTGGTATTGAAGCTGTTCAAAATAAATAATATAATAAAACGACAAAATGTCGTTTTATTGTCAAAATGGAATAACTATGCCAACTATTGTTTTTTATGATAGAATAAATGTGAATGTTTATAATTATATAGAATAGAGGAGATAGTTGAATGGCAGTTAGCGATCGTAAAATTGTAAAAAAACATGGGAAAATAGCAGATAAAATTATGGCGTTAGATGAAACAATGAGAGCATTGTCTGATGATGCATTAAAAGAAAAGACAAATGAATTTAAAACGAAGTTAGCAGAAGGTGCTACATTAGATGATATTTTAGTTGAAGCATTTGCTGTTGCCCGTGAAGCAGCTCGTCGAATTTTAGGATTACATGCTTATCGTGTCCAACTAATTGGGGGTATTGTTCTTCATGAAGGTGATGTGGCTGAAATGAAAACAGGAGAAGGAAAAACTTTAACTGCTTTAATACCAACATATTTGAATGGTTTAACTGGTAAGGGTGTTCATGTTATTACTGTTAATGAATATTTATCAAGACGGGATTCAGAAATTAATGGTCAAGTTTTTAGTTTTTTAGGTTTAACAGTTGGTTTAAATTCTCGTGATATCACTAAAGATGCAAAAAGAGAAGCATATAGTTGTGATATTACTTATACTACTAATGCTGAATTAGGATTTGATTATTTACGAGATAATATGGTAAAAGTTTACAGTGAGAAAGTCCAACGAGGATTAAATTATGCCATTATTGATGAGGCTGACTCAATTTTAATTGATGAATCAAGAACACCATTAATTATTTCGGGGGGACGTCAAAACCGAACACCGCAATATCAAGCAGCTGATCATTTTGCAAAATCATTATCACGAGAGAATGATCTTGAAATTGATTTAGAAACAAAACAAGTTTATTTAACTCCAGAAGGAATTACTAAAGCAGAAAAAATCTTTTCAATTAATTCTTTATTTGATATTAAAAATACTGAATTATACCATTTAATCCTAAATGCTTTAAAAGCTAATTTTGTTTTTAAAAATGGTGTTGAATATGTTGTTCAAAATAATGAAATTATTTTAATTGATCAGTTTACTGGCCGTTTAATGTCGGGACGTGCTTATAGTGATGGTTTGCAACAATCATTACAAGCAAAGGAACGTGTTGATATTGAAGAAGAAACAGTGACAATGGCAACAATTACTTACCAAAACTTTTTCCGATTATATAATAAATTAAGTGGGATGACTGGTACTGCAAAAACAGGGGAAGAAGAATTTATTAAAATTTATAATATGCGTGTAATTCAAGTTCCAACTAATCACCCATTAATTCGCCGTGATGAAGCTGATTATATGTTTGCAAATCGTGATGTAAAAATGCAAGCAATGATGAAAGAAATTATTGCCTTGCATGAAAAGGGACAACCAATTTTAATTGGAACAACTTCAGTTGATTCATCAGAAATTGTGTCGCATTATTTACGAAATGCTAACTTAAAATTTGAAATGTTAAATGCGAAAAATCATGAGCGTGAAGCAGACATTATTGCAAAAGCTGGTGAAAAAGGAGCTATTACTTTAGCAACAAATATGGCTGGTCGGGGAACAGACATTAAGTTAGGTGATGGTGTTAAAGAAATTGGAGGATTAGCTGTTTTTGGGGTTGAACGAAACGAAGCACGTCGAATTGATAACCAGTTACGAGGGCGAGCAGGACGACAAGGAGATCCTGGTTTTTCACGGTTTTATGTTGCTATGGATGATGAATTAATGATGCGTTTTGGTGGGGATCGCCTACGTCGAATTTTTGCTCGGTTAGGTTCGGATTTTATTCAATCACGAATGTTAACAAGAGCAATTTCTAATGCACAAAAAAAAGTTGAGGGAATGAATTTTGATCAACGAAAACATATTTTAGATTATGATAATGTTTTAGCACAACATCGTGAAGCAATGTATGCACGACGTGATCAAATTTTAACAGCAACTGATTTAAAACCAATTATTAAAAAAATGCAATATTCGGCAGCTTATGATTTAACCAAAATGTTTGGTAATGAATCGCATGAGGAATGATTTATTCATTATGATGATTTAATTAAGGGGATTAGTGATAAAGTTGTTGCAGCTAATGTGTTAGAAAAAGCAGTCATGGAAAAAATGAAGCGAGAAGAAGTTGCAAAATATGTGGCAACAAAAATGAATGAATTTTATTTAGCGCGAACAGAAGATGTTCCTGCTGCTGTTATTAATCAAATTGAACGAAGTGCAATTATTACTTCGTTTGATGATTATTGAACAAAACATATTGATCAAGCAAGTAAATTACGAAGTGGAATTTACTTACGAAGTTATGCTCAAACAAATCCATTACACGCTTATGTTGAAGAAGCTGCAAAATTATTTGAGCATATGCAATTATCAATTGCACATGAAGTTGTAATTAAATTAGCAAATGTTGTTATTCGCAAAATTGATGGTGATATTCAAGCTGAACCGTTTCATGATTCAGAACAAGAAATTCGAGAATTTAAACAAAAAGGGTAATTAATAAACCACTATGCTAAAGTAGTGGTTTTTCTGTATTATTAAATTAAAATGGGGGATAAAGATGAGCTTTGCGTTGGAAGTAAAAAAGGAAATTGTTAGAAAAGAATTTGACCAAATGTGTCAGAAAGCTTTTTTAACTGGTTTTGTTAAATATAATATGACATTAAATATTAGTAATCATTTTTTTAACTTTGAAGTAACCTCAATTAGTAATCTAATTATTCGAACAATTTATACGTTTTTAAAAAATTTATATCAAGTTAAAATTGACATCATTATTGTTCAAGGTACAAAATTAAAAAATAGCAAAACCTTCAATTTACGAATTAAAGAACGAGCTACTGAAATATTAAAAGACCTACAAATTTTTGATGCAGAAACTAATCAAAAAATTGTTGCCATTCCATCAGAATGAAATGAACGACAACAACGTGCTTATATTGCAGGCATTTTTGTTGCTTGTGGTAGTGTTAATTCACCAGAAACAAGTAATTATCATTTAGAAGTTCAGTTTAATGATGAAGTTTCAGCACAATATTTTCAAAAATTATTGCATAAATTTCATTTTCCATTTAAGATAATTGTCCGTCATGATCGTTATGTTTGTTATTTAAAAAAATCAATTTTAGTTTCAGATTTCTTAAAATTAATTGATGCAATTAATAGTGTCCTTGCTTTTGAAAATACTCGTATTTCAAGGGATATGGTTAATAGTATTAATCGTTTAAATAATATTGAAATTTCAAATCAACAAAAAGCAATTAAAGCTGGGGAAGAACAAGTTGCAATGATTAATTATTTACTTGAACATGATTTGTTTGATGAACTAAATGAAAATACCAAAAAAGTAGCTTTATTACGAATTGCTTATCCCGATGCATCGTTGCAAGATTTGTCAGCATTATTAGAAAATGAAACTAGTATTGAAATTTCAAAATCGGGAGTAAACCACTTATTTCGTGAAATTAAGAAAAAATATTATGAAAATATAAAATAATTTATGTTATAATTCATTTATTATTTTTTATTAAAATAGGTCATTAAAAATGGAGGAAAAACTAATGGGAAAGCCTAAAAAGCACGTTAAATTTTTTGAATTTTTAACTGTTTTTTCAACAGCGGTTGGAATTACAATTGGAATTGGAATTTATTTAAAAAATGATACTTCAGAAGGACATCTTTTATATTTTACTCAAAATCCTTATTTATCAATTGGATTATGGATTTTAGTTGGAATTTTAGGAATGGCAATGATTATGGTCTTTATTGAAGTTACATCAGTAAAAACTAAAAGTGGACATGGGACATTACCATCATGGGCTAATATTTTAATTGGTCGGCAAGTTGGTAGTTTAATAGCATTATTTTATATCTTTTTTTATTTCCCAATTTTATTGGGTCTTTTCCCAATTTTTAGTATTAATGCAATGTTTGATGCACTAGAAGTGCAAAGCATTAGTAAGGAAACACAACATATAATTGCGATTGCTGTTGGCCTTGTTATTTTAATTTTATTTTACTTAATAAATATTTTTTTCCGAAATGTTGGTAAATGAGTTCAAACAATTGGAACATTTATTAAATTTATTCCTTTACTAGTTAGTCTAGTTATAGGCTTTGTTGCTCCAATTGAAAATAATGTTTTTGATAAATATAGAGAATTAAAGTTTGGTAACTTCTTTATGGGGATTTTACCAGTATTATTTTCATTTGATGGTTTTATTTATGCTGCAGGATTACAAAAAGAAGTTTCTAACAAAAATGTTGTTCCAAAAGCATTATTTGCTGCAATGTTATTTATTACTATTTTTTATATTTTAGAAGTTATTTCTTTATTTTTAGGAACAAATGATGGTAGTGTTTTTACTTTATTTAAAAATCTCCTTGGTGGTCCAATTGCAAAAGTCTTAATGTGATTTATTATGTTAACAGCATTAATGAGTATTAATGGTTTAACCTTTGTAGCTCCTTCATTTGGACATACAGTGCAAGAAGAAAATCTTGTTTATATTGGAAAGAAAGAATTAAGTTATCAACAAATTGGTTTGATTCAAATGGCAATTACTGTTTGTTTCAATTTAATATTAATGGGACTTAGTCTTGGCGTTATAGGTGATCCAATGTATTTATTAGATCTTTCTTCTAATGCCGTTAGTTTTACTGCTTTTCTATGTTATATTAGTTTAATTATTGCTGTTTGTGTTAATCGTTATACAAAGCAAGTAGAAGTAGCAAAAGTAAAAGGAATGTATTATTATGCTGGTTTTTCTCTTTTCTTGCTAATAGATTTAATAGGTTATATTATGTATAATTTCTTTGCTTATAGTAGTAATCATAAAACTTTATATAGTTTATTAATTATTATTTGGGGAACATTAGTAATATGAGGTATTAATGAATTATTATTATGGCATAAAGCAACACCACCTGCTGGTGAAGTAAAAATAAAAACCCCATTGATTAATAATGTTAATCAATAGGATTATAAGTAAGAATTTTATCAAGTTCATCAAACTGATGAACTTTTTTTCATCCACCAATAAGAATATAAACTTTAAAATTATGTTTTTTTTAATAAACGGTATAAATCTAAAAGAGAATGGCCAGCACTTGAAACAAAAAGAATTTTTTTATTTTTAGTTACTTTTTTTGAATAAATTAAACGAAAAAGATGATGAGGAATATTAATACTATTAATAATATGACTTTCAATTCATTCTTCTTTTGGACGAATATCAATAATTAACCATTTATCTGAATTATTAATTTTTGGTAGTCTTTTAATTGATTTAGTATTGTATTTCATTTCAAATGCTGATAAAAACATCTTTTTACCTCTATGAAAACATTATAATATTAAGAAAGTTAATATTTTATTAAGAAATCATTAAAATTTAAGTATATAATTAAAATGTTAGATAGAAACGAGGGAGAAGAATGCGAAAACCAATTATTATTGGAAATTGAAAAATGCATAAAGCAACGGATGAAACAATTGACTTTTTAAAACAAGTTGATAATGTATGTCATGATTTAAAACTTGAAGCTGGTATTGCAGTACCATTTGTTAATTTAGCAGTAGCAAAACAACATGCGCATCATTTAATTATTGCGGCTCAAAATTGTCATTATGAAGATTTTGGGGCTTTTACTGGTGAAATTTCAGTTGAAATGTTGCAATCTTTAAAGATTACGCATGTTATTATTGGACACTCAGAACGTCGTGAAATGTTTAATGAGACAAATGAAACAATAAACTTAAAAGCAAAAAAAATCTTAGCAAAAGGGATGATGCCGATTATTTGCTGTGGTGAAACATTACAACAATATGAAAACAATGAAACACAGCAAATTGTTGAAACACAAATTAAAAAAGCATTACAAGGTATTGATTTTGAAGATGCAAAAACAATTGTTATTGCTTATGAACCAATTTGAGCAATTGGAACAGGGAAAACAGCAACAGCTGAGATTGCACAAAATGTTTGTGCAATAATCCGAGCAAAAATTGCTAATCTTTATGATGAAGTAGTAGCAAATATGATACGAATTCAATATGGAGGTAGTGTTAAACCGGAAAATATTCAAGAATTATTAGCTCAACCAGATATTGATGGTGCTTTGGTTGGCGGTGCTAGTTTAGAACCAAAAACTTTTTTAGGGTTAGTAAAATAATTAATAATAAAAAATAATAAATAAGATTTTATTTTCAGAAGTTAACTTTGATAGATTTAACTTTTTTTTATTTTTCTTAAAATAAGATATAATTATATCTTAGAATAAAGGATTGAGGTTAAAATGAGTTTAATTAATATTGAAAATTTAAGTCATGCTAACGGTGGGAAAGTTTTATATAAAAATTCAGCAATTTGAATTAATAAAGGTGAACATTTAGCTTTAATTGGAGCAAATGGAACAGGGAAAACAACATTATTAAGTATTATTTATGGAAAACTTACTCCTGATGAAGCAGATATTGAGTTGCATACAAGGGTAAAAATTGGTTATTTAGACCAACACCAAGAGTTAGATGGAACATTAACAGTTGATCAATTTTTAAAATTAACATATCAACATTTATTTGAAATTGAGGAAAAAATTCATGCAATTTATGAAAAAATGAGTCTTAATTATAATGAAGATGAACTTGTCAAAGCACTGAAATTACAAGAACACTTAGATCAAAATGGTTTTGAAACAATTGATAAGGAAATTCGTAGTTTAGTTGATGGTTTAGGAATTGATCCAGAAAAATTGAATGTTAAATTATCCGAATTATCGGGTGGTCAACGAGGAAAAGTTATCCTAGCAAAGTTATTATTATCAGAAAATGATTTTTTGTTATTAGATGAACCAACTAACTTTTTAGATTTAGAACAAGTTAAATGATTAGCCAAATTTTTACAAAATTATGAAAAAGCGTTTCTAGTTGTTTCTCATGATATTGATTTTATTAATAAAGTAGCAAAAGTGATTTATGCTATTGAAAACTTAAGCATTAATCGCTATGTTGGTAATTATCAACAATATTTAGCATTAAGTGAATTAAAAAATGAACAATATGATAAAGCACAAAAAGGTCAAGAACGTCTAATTAAAAAATTGGAAACTTATGTCGCAAAAAATAAGGCGCGTGCTTCAACAGCAAGAAGCGCCCAGTCACGACAAAAACAAATTGATAAAATTGAGGTAATGGATAAACGGCATGAATTAACAAAACCAAAATTTGTTTTTAAATATAAGAGACCAGCTAGTATGACTATTATTAGTGCAGAGCAATTAGCAATAGGATATCAGCTTCCTTTAATTAAGCAATTAACATTTGATATTCGTGATGGTGAAAAATGTATTGTGCAAGGATATAATGGAATTGGAAAAACAACCTTTCTAAATACTTTAGCAGGAAATATTCCTAAGTTAGGTGGAACATTAAAAATTGGTAATGGAGTAGTTATTGCGTATTTTCATCAAATTGAACAATTAATGGATATGACACCAATTGAATATTTAAAAAACTTATTTCCAGACTTGGAAGAAGGGCGAATTCGAAGTATTTTAGCCAACTTTGGCGTTAAAAGTACTTTAATGCAAAATCAGATAACAAAGTTGTCGGGTGGTGAACAAACAAAGGTTCGGTTATCGGCATTATCTTTACAACCATGTAGTTTACTAATTTTAGATGAACCAACGAACCATATTGATGTTTTGACCAAAAAAGCATTGTTAGAAGCAATTCAAGCCTTTGATGGAACAGTTCTAATTACAACGCATGATATTAATTTAAATGTTAATTGAGCTGACAAAGTGCTTGATTTTGAAACGATGGTTTAGCAATATGATGCAAAAACATTATTTTTATGTCTTATTCTGTGCTGATGAAACACTCTATGCTGGTTATACGGTTGATTTAAGACGGCGCGAAAAAGAACATAATATGGGCATTGGGGCAAAATATACCGCTTTAGCAAAACGACGACCAATCAAAATAATTTATAGTGAAGAATATGCAACTCGTTCTGCAGCAATGCAATGTGAAGCCGCTTTTAAGCAATTATCACGGTTAGAAAAAATTATCTTTTTGCAAGAACATAATATTAATTTACCATTTGTAATTTCATCAGATATGGTAAAATCATAATAGGAGCATGAAGTGGGGGTAGGATGGATAGTAATATTAAAGTTTTAGTTGATGAATTAACTAAACTATATCATCGTTATCAAACAGAATCACTGCGTAATGATATTATGACTTGCTTAGATATTTTAAAATATTATGATTTTAATGACAAAAATAATCAAATTTTTATTGGTTATGTCGTACGAGTTTTGTTTATTGTAACAGTAAAGGTTGAAGAAAATATTGATTTAACAACGGATTTATCAAATTTAGTTGCTAAAGGATATACAACTGGTAATCATCGTAATATTTTTCGCCGCAAAAAGTCAAAAAATACTAATGATTTTGAAAAAGAAGTTGAGTTTTATATTAAACGAAATTATTTTGATGATGAATATGAGCGTTTACAACGATTACTTTTGAAAAGGAACGCCAAACTAATTGGCCCCGTAAATGATTCTTTAGCAGGCTTTAATTATGAAAAAATATTAACTAATGCTATTCAATTATTGGATAATCAAGAATTAGTATTAAGATTACAAAATGTTGTAATTCTAATTTTAAAACCATTTGAAATTGAAAAAAAATGAATTTTTAACGAAAGAAACATTAATTAGTAAGCAATTGCTTGCAATTAATGAACATCGTGCTAAATATTTGAAGCAATATAACAAATTATTTCTTCAAACAAATAATTAATTTATATAGTACAATATAAGTAGTTTAAACAAGGGAGGAAGTTATGAAACCAGAATTAAAGGAATTATTATTAAAAATTAAAACTAAAATTAATGATGATAAACTTTTTCGTGATTTTATTGGCGAAGTTCTAAATGAAGCTAATTACAATAATTATTATGAACAATCAGTTGCTGATGAAGAAATTGCAGAGCAATTAGTTGAAATCTATTTTATTGAAAATTATAGTAGTGATGAAGAAGTTTCAGATCTAAAAGAAAAAATCATGAAAATTTTATTCTTTTTAGAAGGACAAGAAGAATTAATTAAAGAGTATGCTTATTTTGTTGAAACCAAAGTAAGTCAAATTGTGACAGAACTTAACTAATTTTATTAATCTGACAGTTAATGTTAGATTTTTTAAACTTAGATTTAATCATTTGTACATATTAAAAATTTACAATTTTCTTTTTTAAAAATAAGATTATTTTATGATGCTAATTTACAAAAAACTAATTAAGAGGGTGAGAGAATGGGAAAAGATTGAATCGTTGTTAAAGGCGCTCGAGAGAATAATTTAAAGAATATTGATGTTAAGGTACCTAAAGATAAATTAGTTGTTTTTACTGGTTTATTAGGAAGTGGAAAATCATCATTAGCTTTTAATACCATTTATGTAGAAGGAAGACGCCGTTATATTGAAAGTCTATCAAGTTATGCTTGCCAATTTTTAGGTGGAAAAGAAAAACCTGATGTTGATACAATTGAAGGTTTGTCACCAGCGATTTCTATTGATCAAAAAACAACTAGTCATAATCCTCGCAGTACTGTTGGAACAGTTACTGAAATTTATGATTATTTACGTTTATTATATGCTCGCGTTGGGACACCATATTGTATTAATGGTCATGGGGTTATTAAATCAGTAACAGTTAAAGAAATAATAAATAATTTAAAACAACTTTTAACAGAAGGTGAAAAATTTATGATTTTGTCGCCAGTAGTTCGTGATAAGAAAGGTAGTTTTAAAGATTTATTTGCACGTTTAAAACAAGAAATTTTTATTCGTGTCAAGGTTAAAGATAAAATCAAAACTTTAGATGAAGAAATTGAATTAAATAAAAATAAACGACAAAATATTGATATTATTATTGACCGTTTGGTTTATAAAGAATCAGCAGATTTATTAAGTCGAATTCATGATGCAATTGAAGTAGCGTTAAAATATGGTAATGCATTAGTAAAAATTGATTTTGCTGATCAAAAAAAAGAAATGCTTTTTTCAACTAATTATTCATGTAGTATTTGTGGTTTTGTTATTCCGGAATTAGAACCACGATTATTTTCATTTAATTCACCCTCAGGAGCTTGTAGTGAATGTAAAGGATTGGGAGTAAAATTAGAAGTTGATGAAGATTTATTGATACCTAATCGGTCATTATCAATTTTACAAGGGGCAATTATTTATTTAAAAAATATTGTTAATACAACAAATATTGAATGGCAAAAGTTTAAAGTTTTAGCTAATCATTATCATATTGTGTTAGAACAACCCGTCAGTGATTTGACAAAAGAGCAACTAGAATATTTGATTCGTGGTAGTGATGAACCAATTGAATATAATTTAAAAACAGCTAGTGGGAACATTATGCGGGGATATGATTATATTGAAGGAATTGGGCAGTTAATTGAACGTCGCTATACGGAAACATCAAGTGAATCACAACGTGAATATTATAAACAATTTATGACAGATAAAAAATGTGGAACTTGTTTAGGAAAGCGATTAAATGAAATTCCTTTATCAGTTAAGATTAACAATATTAGTATTTCTGAATTTACTGATTTATCTGTTGAAGATGAATTAAAAGAAGTTTTGAATTTAAAATTAACAGAATCACAACAAGAAATTGCACGATTAATTATTAATGAATTAGTTAATCGTTTGGATTTTTTAAGTCGTGTTGGATTAGGTTATTTAACGTTATCACGTAATACTTCAACATTATCAGGTGGAGAAGCTCAACGAATTCGATTAGCAACGCAAATTGGTAGTCAATTAACAGGGGTTTTGTATGTTCTCGATGAACCTTCAATTGGATTACACCAACGAGATAATGATAAATTAATTGAAACATTAAAAAGTTTACGTGATTTAGGAAATACTTTAATTGTTGTTGAGCACGATGAAGATACGATTTGTGCTAGTGATTATATTATTGACATTGGTCCACGTGCAGGAATTAATGGGGGGCAAGTTGTTGCTGCGGGAAGTATTGATGATATTCAACAAAACCCAAATTCAATTACTGGTAAATATTTAACTGGTGAATTAGCAATTGATGTGCCAAAAAAACGGCGTGGTGGTAATGGCTTAGTATTAGAAATTAAAGGAGCACGAGAAAACAATTTAAAAAATATTAATGTTACAATTCCTTTAAATAAATTTGTTTGTTTAACAGGTGTTTCAGGAAGTGGTAAATCAACTTTAATGAATAAAATTTTATGAAAGGGTATTAAGAAAAATTTAGGGTTAGCAACTAAACGACCAGGGGCACATGATAAAATCGTTGGGATTGATAACATTGATAAAGTAATTAATATTTCCCAATATCCAATTGGGAAAACACCACGGAGTAATCCAGCAACTTATACATCAGTTTTTGATGATATTCGTGATTTATTTGCCAATACAAATGAAGCTAAAGCACGAGGGTATTTGAAGGGTCGTTTTTCGTTTAATATGCCAGGTGGACGTTGTGAACATTGTCAAGGTGATGGAATTATTAAGATTTCAATGCACTTTCTACCAACGGTTTATGTTTCTTGTGAAGTTTGTGAAGGGAAACGTTATAATGATGAAACATTATTAGTTAAATTCAAAGATAAAAATATTTATGATGTTTTAAAAATGACAGTTGACCAAGCTTGTGATTTTTTTGCGGCACAACCAAAAATTAGTCAGAAGTTAGGAACAATGCAAGAGGTTAGGTTAGGTTATATTAAATTAGGTCAATCAGCAACAGAATTGTCTGGTGGAGAAGCCCAACGAGTTAAGTTATCAACCTTCTTGTTAAAACGGACAACGGGAAAAACTTTATTTTTATTAGATGAACCAACAACGGGATTACATGTTGATGATGTTAAAAGATTGTTAGTAGTTTTGAATAAAATTGTTGATAATGGTGATACTGTTATTACGATTGAACATAATTTAGATGTTATTAAAATGGCTGATTATATTATTGATTTAGGACCAGAAGGTGGCGTTGGTAATGGCATGATTGTTGCAACAGGAACACCAGAACAACTTGTTTTAAAAAGTGGCACTAGTTATACAGCGCAATATTTAAAACCTTTATTAAAGTAAGAGGTTACAATGGATGTAAAAAAACAACTTTTTAAGGCAACGTTTTTTCAAAAAAAATATAATTTGGCAAAATTATTAACAGAAAAATATGCGAATGCACAAAATAAAATTAAAGTAATTAATGTTGTTGGTACAAACGGAAAGGGATCAGTTTCAAATTACTTACACCGCCAGTTAATGTTAA
Source organism: Spiroplasma endosymbiont of Seladonia tumulorum (assembly GCF_964020235.1). Taxonomy (NCBI): domain Bacteria; kingdom Bacillati; phylum Mycoplasmatota; class Mollicutes; order Entomoplasmatales; family Spiroplasmataceae; genus Spiroplasma; species Spiroplasma endosymbiont of Seladonia tumulorum. Next base: position 1,569,027 of record NZ_OZ026545.1, read on the forward strand.
ATTATCAACGGGTAGGTCTTTTTACATCACCAGCATTTTCAAAACATAATGAACGAATTAAAATTAATAGCAAGATGATTAGTGATAGTGATTTAAAACGAATTATCAAAGAAATTAAAGAAGAAATTAAAACTTATCAATTAACTTTTTTTGAAATTTGAGTTTTAATTTGTATTAAATATTTTTTAGAGCAAAAAATTGATATTGCAATTATTGAAGCTGGAATTGGTGGCTGTTTAGATGCAACGAATGTTTTTAATAATCAATTAGCTGTTTTATTAACTTCAATTGATTATGAACATACTGAGATATTAGGCAATACTTTGGATAGTATTATTCAAAATAAAGTTGGAATTGCAAAAAACAATTGTCAACTTTTTATTAGTGCTAGTTGTAAAAAACATTTTAATTTAATTGCAAAATATTATAATTCGGATAATATTATTACAAGCGAAGTTTACCCACATGCAATTAATTATTACCAAGAATTTAATGTTGGCTTAGTTATTAAGTTTTTAAAAATTTTTAAGTTTAAAATTAATTATGAGCTTTTAAAAGTGAACCCAGTCTTAGGGCGTTTTACCCAACTAAGTAAAAATCCGTATTTTATTATTGATGGAGCACATAATCCAGAAGGAATTCGTGCCTGTATTCATACTTTTGAAATGTTACATAATTTGAATCGAAATGAAGTATTAGTATTGTATGCTTCTTCACAAAAAAAAATTATATGCAAAATTTAACTTTATTGAAGGAACATTTTGACAATAATTTATATATTACGGAATTTCAGCATCCAATGTCCTGAGACATTAATAATATTAAGATACAGAACAAAGTTAAAAATTGGAAAAAATTATTATTACGAAATAAAACAAAAAATATTTTAGTTTGTGGGTCTTTATATTTTATTCCGTTGGTTTATCAGTTTTATTTAGAGAGGGTGTAAAATATGCTATATATATTAACAAATATTGGTGCTTGTTTAGGAATTGCTATTTTATTTTATCTTGGGGTATTATTAGATTATAAAAATTGAAAAAAAATTAGTATTTTAACAATTACAATTATAAGTTTATTAATTACATTATCTGTTATTTTCACAAATGTCATTAGTTATACTATTCCGTTTCCATTTATGGGAGGAGGAGTAATTCAATTAGCATTAGGTAACTTTTTAATTTTTGTGATTGGAATGTTATTTGGACCATTTTTGGGTGTATTGAGTGGTCTTGCTACTGATGCTTTAGGGGCTTTGGTAAATATTAGTGGAACATATCATAGTGGTTTTTCCTTTAATCTTGCTTTATATGGTTTTTTAGGAAGTATGGTTTTTTTATTTAAAAGTGATAAATTTTGAATATTAAAAACAATTATCTTATATGCAATAGGGTTTGCTTTAATTTCATTTGCATTTAATGTTTTATGATTATATGCAATCGGTCTAAAACAAGTTCTTTTCCCAATGGCTTTTGTTATTAAAGCAATTAAGTTTCCAATTCAATTGGCAATTTATTTACCAATGGTTATTTCAAGTTTTACTATTTTATATAAATTAATTACTTCACGTCATAATCTTGCTTTATGATGCACCCAAAAAGGATTATTAGTTTTAACACCAATTAAATTTAAAAAACAGAAAAGATATAATAGTTAAAAGTTGTTTATATGTGGAAAAGTTTTAAAAACTTAATAATTATAACTGTTTTATTTAAAAAAGATTGTGGATAAGTCAGTTAATAGCATTATTTTAACAAATTATATTTACTTATTAATTGTTCATTGTAATATTATTAATGATTAAACAAAGAGGAACGGGAAAATGATGGAAAAAGAAACTACTTATTTAATTAAACAAGAATATCAATTGTCAGATGATGAACGTATGTTACTTTTATGTTTATATCGGCCAATTATTGGCGATAAAGCACATATGTTATATATTGCCTTAACAGCACAAGATTTCATCTTAGAATTAAATACTAAATATCATTTAGACAATCTTTTAACATTATTACAAATATCATATGATGAATTTTTAGTAGCAAAAAGTAAATTAGAAACAATTGGTTTATTAAAGATTTTAAAACGTGAAAAAGGAAAGCATTATATTTTAAAACCACAATTACCAATTTCCGCAATTGCTTTTTTTGAAAATCAAATTTTAAGAAATTATTTATTGAATATTGTAGGAGAAAAATCTTTTGCAATTATTAAAGCTAAATTTATTGTTAATCAGCAAGAGGGTAAACAGAAGCATAATGATTTATCTGGTCAATTAAGTGATGAAACAATGACATTTGATTTTGTTTATATTGATAAATACTTAGCATCAAAAAATGCAAATCATAAATTATATTTACCATATCGTGAAAAAATTATCCAGTTAGCAAATTATTACAATGTTTTAACAAATAATCTTGCTATTTTTATTTATAAAAGTATTGAGTTAACTGCCAAAGAACGAATTTTTAATTATGAAACATTTCAACATTTACTATCTGATTTTCATCAAAAAGCAATATTAAAAAAACAATTTAATGGAGAACAATTAAATTTAATTGTTAATGATGAAAATGTTATTAAACCAACTAATATGTTAGAAGCAAAAATTAATGAAATGGTTTCAATTGATCCAATTCAATATTTAACTTTACTACGAGAAAATAAGAAGCCAACACCAATTGAAATTGAATTAATTCGCGATTTAATTATTAATTATTCATTGAGACCAGGGGTAATTAATTGCTTAATTGAATATGTTTGATTTAAAAATGCTCATCGAATTGAAAAAAAGTATTGTGAAAAAATTGCAAACACTTTTCATCAATTACAAATTAATACTGTTGATAAAGCAATGGAGCATTTACGCAGTGCTTATGCAAAAACACAAAAAAGTAAAGTTACAAAAGATGCTATTAAAGCAAAAACATATCAATGGAAAGAAAAAGCAGTTAAACATAATATGGCTGAATTAGAATATAATAAAATTTATGAACAAAAACGGCAAGAACAAGGAATAAAAAAAGTTGATCTTACACAATTATTAGATGATTTAAAAAATTTATAATAGTAAAAATGAAAGAGAGATGGGGGCAATGTCAAAACTAAATTTATTAAAACAACTTCAAAACAATGCAGAGTTAATACTTAATTTACAAGAAATTGCGTTTGATATTAATAATTATCAACAGTTTGAGACACTCTTTCAAGAATATTTAAAAAATTATCATCAATGTGAAAAAACATCATCTTTATCTTTATGCCAACAATCCTTTAAAGGATACAAATATTATATTAAAAAAGAAAATAATAATTTGTTTTTAACACGAGTTGAATGTAATCATACAATAGCTATTAAAGAAAAAAATAAAATTAAAAATAATTATCTTTATTATGACTTTAGTGATGAATTATTAAAACTACGATTAAATGATATTAAAAAAGATGAAAATTTTAATAATATGCATCTTATTATTGGCGAAATGGTTAAATTTGTTAAAGGTCAACGAAAAAAAGGTTTATATATTCATGGCCAGCCAGGAGTTGGCAAAACTTATTTATTAATTCGCTTAGCTAATGTTTTAGCAAATAATAATCGTAAAGTTGCTTTTATTTCAGTAATTAATTTAATTAATCGAGTAAAGGAATCATTTAATCTTTTTAATAGTGAATCATCATTAGTAGAAATTTTATTAGGAGCGGATGTTTTATTTTTAGATGATATTGGTGGAGAAACAGTTTCTCCATGAGTTCGTGATGATTTATTATTTCGTATTCTAAATGACCGTATTAGTCGTCGACTGCCAACTTTTTTTTCATCAAATTTTACAACAACAGCTTTAACAACGATTTATGCAAATGTTAAAACTGAAATTAATGATAAAGAAATTAATAAAGTAAAAGCATTAAGAATTGTTGATCGGATTCGAGGGTTAGCAACCGAATTAGAATTGTTGGGAAATAGTAGGAGAACTGATGAGGATTATGTGAAAAAGTTAACAGTCTAGGAATGTTGTCTGTTTTGGGGGTGCTTGCTACAAATAATTTTAATTAAGATTGGAAGTAATTAACAATATAAAGTTTTTAGTTAATAAAGTATTTATAAAGAAGGTACTATATTAACTTTTTAATTTTATGGAATTTTTTTGCTAATTTATTTTAAAATGGAAATAAATTTGATAGAATATTACTTTTCTTGCATTTTGCTTTATTTTAAGTAATTATTATTCCATAAACAGTTTTTATGATTTCTATTTTAACTGTTTAATAGTGAGTAATATTAATAAATTACTAAAATAATTTGGAGGATATGATTTGAAAAAAATTTTAGGATTACTATCAACACTAATGTTAAGCGGTACGAGTGCTATTAGTGTTATTAGTTGTCAACAAAAACAAACTTTTTTGTTTGGTGGTTCAACTTCGGTCCAAGGATTAATGAATTCTGTTTTAAAAAAATTTAACCAAGAACATAATATTAGGATTGCTTATAATAGTAGTGGCTCTAGCGGAGGTGAAACAGGAATTAAAAACAATACCTTAGTTTTTGGTTTTACTTCACGAGCTTTAAAGACAGAATTTACAAAAGATCCATATGCTGGTTTAAAATTTGCTGTTGACGGCATTTTGTTAATTGCTAATTTACCATCAGATTGTCAAGGATCAAATTTAGAGTTAGATTTGATTAGTAGTAAAGTTGACGTTTTAAAGTCAATTTATGAAGGGGAAACAAAAATTTGAGGTAATTTGTTAGAATGTCAATCAACAACAAATGTTACCCCTATTAATCGTGAACAAAATTCAGGTACACGTGATGTTTTCCAAGAAAAATTACAAATTAAAGAATTTGATTCGCAATTACGAACAGCTAATAATACTGCAGCAGCAATTAAGGAGGTAAAGGATAATTCAGGGTCAATAGGATATGTTTCATATAGCGCTAAAAAATTAGTAGAGGAAAATAAGTTGAGTATTTTAAAATATAAAGGAATTGTAGCATCGCCAACAACTTTACAAGAAAATTATGAATTAAAGCGTTATTTTGAATTAACATTTCATTTAAAGGGTGATAATTTATCATTAGTTAAGAATTTTTTATTATTTTTAAAAAATGAAGCTAAGGGACAATCAAACATTCAAGCTGATGAATTAATTCCAGCTTGAGAATGATATGGTACAAATCCTTTTTCTGATTTATTCACATTAGATTAATTTATGAATCAAATTAGTATAAATATTTTTAAATGCAAGCAAATTACTGATCGTCTTGCAAAAGTAATGATTAGTTTATTTTCATTGTGTGCCATTATTGCTGTATTTTTAATTATTTATTTCATTGTTATTAGTGCTATTCCTGATTTACGTTATCAAGGATTTTGAAACTTTTTAACAGGGACGAAGTGAATTATTAATAATGAAACAGGAGAATACCAATTTGGCGCTTTAGCATTTATTGTTGGTATTATTTTAGTTTTAACATTAGCGATTATTATTGCTGCACCATTAGCAATTTTAACCGCTCTTTTTGTCACAGAATTTTTATCTAGACAAATAAGAAATATTATTATTTTTGTTATTGAATTATTAGCCGGAATTCCGCCAGTTTTATTTGCGGTATTTGGGCGAGAAACAATTGGTATGTTATTTGTTCGGGCGGGAGCTAGCGGACCAACAAATTTATTAACAGCAGGGGTTATCCTAGCTTTTTTAGCTTTGCCAACCATTTTTGCTTTTATCGGCAAATGATTTTTTAAGTGTTCCGAAATCATATCGTTTTGCAGCTCTAGCCAATAGGTGCATCTCGTACATATACTGCTTTTAAAGTGGTAAAAACAGCTGCAAAAATAAAAATTATTGGTGCTGTTATTTTTGAAATGTGCCGTGTTATTGGTGAAGTTACTGCTATGATTTTATTAACAGGAATGGCGGCACAAATTCCTAATTTATGGCAAGGATTTTGAAGTTTTTTATTTAGTCCAATTGCAACATTAGCAACCAAAATTGGAATTGAATTACCTGAACATGTTGCTAGTTTACACCGTTCAGCTTTATTTGCTTTAGGCTTAATTCTATTAATGATGGTTTCAATTTTAAATATTATTATTTTAACTACTTATAAAATTCAACGACAAAAAGAACAAGGGAAGCATTTAATTCGTAGATGAAAGCGAAAACATTCTCAACGAGCAAGCAATTCATTAGCAGAAGGAAGTAATTCAACTTGATTAACAGACAAAGATTTTCTCATGTTAATTAATAAAAAGATAAAAACTAATTATTATAATAAAACAATAAATTATTGTCGAATTTTTTGAATGATATTAACTTGTTTGCTTACACTTAGTTTTTCTGCATGGATTATTTTAAATATTATTATTAATGGTTTTGCGGCAATTAGTTATTTAGCACAGTTTGATTCAAGCGCTTTTATTGGTTATTATTAGTTACCAACACTTATTATTTCAACTTTTATGTTAATTTTCACGGGAACTTTTTTTTCAATTCCGATTAGCATCATTACAGCAATTTATTTGAGTGAATATGCGCGAAAAAATAGTCGATTAGTAGCATTAATTCAATTTTCAACTGATGCTTTAGTTGCAACACCATCAATTGTTTTTGCTATTTTTGGATATGTTGTTCTTGTTGTTGGGTTGGGACTTGGACATAATTTTTGATCAGCTGGGTTAATGTTTTTTATAATGACGTTGCCAATTATTATTCGAGTAGTTGAGCATGCACTGCATGATGTTCCTCAAGAATATCGTGATGCTGCTTTTTGATAAATAGGGTTTTCTGAAATATCTTTGTTTTTAATAGTTACTTTAATTTTATCATTACCATTAATATTATTTGTTACTTTAAATTTCAGTCTATAATTTGCCCTGTTTTAGGTGAAATAAATGGTGTATTTGGTTCTTTATCATCATTTCAACAATAAACAAATTTAAAATAATTATCATTTTTAACTCATAAATGTGTAAAACCAGTAAATCCCGGTTGGTGTATATATAAATTAACGGCACGTACACCAAAATAACTGCCTAAAATTAAATAATATTGATCTTTTAAATTATCAATTGTCTTTTGTGAAGAACCTACATCTGTATCATTTTTAAATTTAATAATACGTCAATCAAAATTTTCATCACCACGTCATATTACAAAATAATATTTATTATCTAATTGTTTAAAAGGTTTTTCATTTGCATCAACGTTATTTCAATAATTTATTGGCTGTGGTGGAATAGACCCGCCACTAAAATTAAAATATGATGAATTTAATTTAACTTTACAATGTTCAAATTCTCAATACCCAGTTTCTAGTTCTCTTGGATTAGATATTAATTCAAAATAATAGGGAGAAAATAATTTAACATCATCATTATAACCTTTATTAATAGCGTATTTACTATATGTATAATTTGATAACATATATATAACTTGTTTAATTCTTTTTACATAGGCGTCCTGTACGATGAACCGGCAAAAAACAACTCTTGTGAGATTGTTTTTTTTTATTTTTATATTAAAAAACATAAATTTATTTGCATTATTCATCGGATAGTATCTTTAAATTTAGAACTTTTATCATAAAAAAACAGATTAAATTCTGTTTTCCCTACACAAAATAAACAATATTTTTATAAATCCTTTCAATAAAGGTATTATCCGATGAATAATGCGGCACTTAAAATTTAATATTTTGATGCTTAAAGATGAATAACTCATCTATGGCACGAAGCCTTAAAGAAAGTGTGAAAGCGATTGGATTTACTACTCCTATTTATTTCTTTAATTCTCGGCAAGATTAATCACTTGCGAAATGTCAGAGCGCGTGTTTTTTGCTTGTTTTCATAAAAAGAGTGCTGTTAAACCGAAAAAACAATATCGGACACTAAAAAAACAAGAGGGTTGGAACTCCAAAAGGTTATTTTCTTTATATAAAGTTGTGTAGGGATGGATGAAGCGTAATTAATAACTGGGTAAACTGTTTCTTTGTTTATTTCCGTATGGGGGTAAACTCTATCAAAATATCTTATCCCGCCCCCGCTCACCTTCAAAGTGAAGCGGGGGCGAAGTAATTAAATACTAAAATAAATTATTTACTAAATATCAAAATATTAACCAATAAAGGAATATTATGTTTTTTTACAGAAAGGAAAATATTTGATGAAAAAATGAAATAAAAAAATTAAAAATAAATTACAAGAATTAATGATACGAGCTTATCTAGTAACGGTAAATGATATTAATGATGAAATTTGAGCAACAAATAAAAATAATTAAGGAGTATAGATAAATGACAGAATATAAAAGTTTGTATATTAATAAAACTTGAAATGAAATAACAACGTCATTTGATTGAGTTAATTGTCAGCCTGTTAATTGTCGTATTTCACATCATAAAAAGCATTATGATTTGCAATGTTTAGAATGAGCCAAAATGTACTTAATTTTATTTAAAGACAAGTGAGATGTTATTGTTTCATATATGCAATATTATAAAATTAACGATATTTTAGATTTAGCATCCGATGGATGAAAAATATTACAAATTGACAAAAAAAATAAAACAAATAAATTAAAATATATTATTGTAATTGACCCTGCTGGAATTGGACAAACTGGTATGATTATTTATAATGTTTTGCAAAAGAAAATAATTAATAATATTACTTTTAATTCTAAAAATGAAGAAGAAGCAATAAATAATATGTATTTAATATTAAATGAGTTTAAAAATAAAATTTGTTCTTATTTAAATAAAGTTATTGTAATAATTGAAGATTATCAACTTAATAAAGGTTTAAAAATAAAAAATCCATTAGCTACTCCTAAATTTATTGGTGGTTTAAAAGTTTTATGTAAATATCTATTTAATTTAAATTATGTTTTACAATCGCCAGTTGTTAAGAAAAATTATATTTATAAAGGAAATATTAAAATGACAGAGCACGAACACGATGCTTGAAAACATTTACAATATTTTATAACAGAAGGAGTTGATAAAAATGGCACAAACAAAAAGTAATTTACTTAAAAAATCAATAACTAATAAATCTAAAATAAAAAAGTTAATAAATTAGAATTAACTGTTAGATTACATGAAAACCCAATTAAAACTAAAATTAAGGCACTGGTTGCTGCTGGTGTTGAAGTTGATGCTTGTTCTGCGAAATGTCAGTGAGAAGGATTAAATTACTCAACATTATCAATTTATAATCCGTCAGTTGTATCTGCTTTTTTGAAATTAAAAAAAGATGATGAGATAAAAATTAAAGGCTCAGTATTTAATCAGTTAAATATAAAAACTAAACGCTATTTTTTATCTTTTCGAGTCGATAGTTTCGAAATTATACAAAAAGCGATTAGAAAAAGAACAAATACAAGTATTAAAAAATAGGAGGAAAAACAATGGCATTAAAAAATGTAAAATTTGTTCTTATTGATAAAAATAATGAACCTATTAAAAATGAAGATGATAGTTTAGATATTAAAACTGCTGAAATTATTTTAGAAAATACTGTTGAAGTTGAAGAATTAAATGCAAGTAATTTAGAAAATAGTAATCAACAAATCAACGAACTACAAACAAAAAATACTGAATTAACTTCACAAATTGAAGAACAAACAATTCAATTAAAACAAATTGAAGTAATTGATTTTATTAATTCTTTAACTGATAATGAAGATTTTAAAAATGTTTTATTAAAATCTTATGATATTACTGATGATATTGAAATCATTAAAGTACAATTGCAGAGTGTTTATGATGAATTAATTAAGGTACAAACAGTTAATACTGGTGGCGTACCAAAATCAGAAAATAAAGAAAACAATATTTTAGATACAGACAATGTATTTAATAAATAAGAAAGAAGGTATAAAATTATGGCACAAAATCCACAAAGAATATTCGGCGATATTGTTAATCAAGCAACACAAAAAGATTGTGAATCATTTGACCAATGATATTTACAAACTTATCAACAAAAATTTAGCTGAGAGGCATTATTTGCGTGAAAAGAAGCAAATAAGTTTGGTTTAACATATAAAAGAAAGAAAAATATTAAATATAATGAAGGTATAGGAAAAGATAAAAAAGTATTTAATACTGATGACAGTCTTTTAAACTATACTGAAGTAAAGTTTGAAGATGGAACAGTTGAATTAGATACAATTTTAACTTTTGCTCGTAAATTAGACCCTGTAGAAAATGATTTTAATCCTAATCTTTGGGCGGCTGATATTGAGCAAGCAATGGATACTGAAGTTGCTTATAAACGCAATAAAATTTTAGAAATTATTAATAAAGGAACTGTTACAACTATTCAAGGACAAAAATCAGATGATACAAATGCTTTACAAATCCACGATGAAATTATGGATAAAATATATGAAAATGGCTTTACCCCATCAGAAACAGTTGTCTTGGATTCGGCAGATTTTATTCGTGGAATTCGTAATAAATTACAGTTACAACTTGGCGCAAATGACCAAATAAATAGCGTAATTGAAACAAGTGGAGCAATGAAAACTGTTGAAGGAACAACATATTATATGGTTCCTAAAAAATTACCAATTATTAATAAAGATGGTTCAGAAGGAACAATTGAATTATTACCAAACGGAGTTAATGCAATTGCCTTTAAATTTAGTAAAAAATATGATCCTCTTATTTTACGCAAAAAAGACCATACTCCGCTAAGGGTTGGTGCTGCTGCGTTAGGTACTGGAATGGGTAATACTTTAATTATGGAAAGAGTTTTATATTTAGGTGGAGCAGTAGTTGAACCTAAAGGAATTATTAAACATATTGTTACAAAAATTGATATTAGTAAAATTAATAAATTAGATAAACCAACTATTCATGTTGTAAATCCAACACAAACAACAGCAGAACAGTTAAAACCACAATTTAAAGATGTTGTTTTAAAAGCAGTTAAAGCCGTAAATAGTTCTTTAACTGAAAGTGATTTTGATTACTTTATTGAAAGTAAAGGTGAAGATTGACCAATTAATATTACAAATGATAAAACTGTTTCTGTTCAAATTGAAGGTAAAAACAACGCTACTGGTCAAACATCTCCGATTGATGTTAAAATTAAAAATTCTTAATAGTACTAAAAAATAGTACTTTTTCGTTTGATAGATATGCCAATTAGAACATCTAAAACAGCTCTTATTTATGCTGTTAAAAAAATCCAACTAGATTGTCAATCCAACAACAAGAAAAAAATTTTGGTTTACAGTTATTAGAATTTTTAGGAATTCAAGTTTTAGCTCTTGGTTTATCAGTTTTAACTGGTGGTATTGCTTCGGCTGTTGGTCTTGGTACGGGATTATCTAATTTTGCCGCAGCATTTATTTCGTTTGGAGTAGAAACAGCAACCGATTTTGCCGTAAATCAAATATATGATAAATTAACATCAGAAGTAACAGCAAAAAGTACCGCCTTAAATTTGTTTCCAGCAATTGGCGGTGTTGGTAAATTAACGCGTGCTGCTCGAACAACTAGAATTTTAAAATTAGCAAAAGAAACTAAATTACTTGAAAAATTAGGTGTAATAACTGCTAATAATTTAGAAGATGTTGTAAAACAAGTTACAGGCAAAAAGATTTTATCTGATAAATTAATATTTGATTTTTAAAAGCAGGCTAATAATGAAACTTTATTATATACATTTGGTAAATTGGCCCGAAATGATTTTTATAAAGGTTTTAAAGTTTCTAATTTAGAAACAATTAATAATTTATTAAAAATTGAGAAAAATATTCAAAAAATAAGCCCTACATTAGTTCAAAAAATACCGCGCGTAAATGAAAAAAAATGCTAATAAATTGTTATATGAATATGGATTAAATATTGATAAAATAAGCAAAATTAATACTAATGAGTGATATAACATTATGACTAATCTTCATAAAAAAGGTGTTGGTAAAAATCTACTATTAAATGCTAATTTAATGCGGAGCAGTAAAATATATAATAATAAATTATTAAATATTTTTCACCAAACACCAATTAAATTAAATAAAATTTTAAATCATTTAAACCCAAATTTTTATATTCAAAAAGTAACTAAAAAATTATTAGCTCCAATTGAAAAACAAATAATTACAATTAAACAAAAAGTAATTAATAAAATTACTGATAAAACTAAAAAATATTCTCTAAATTTGAAACTAAAGCTATTAAAAAAGGCCAATTATTACCCTTTGCTTATGGTTCTGATGTTTTTTTAGCAGTAAAAATTGTTCCATTATCAGTTGCGGGAGAAGTTGCTTTAACAATATATTATAAAAATCCTAAATATGTCCCTATTGTCGTTATGACAACTTTAATCAAAGCAGAACAGTTTGTTTTGGCTCCTGAACCGTTTAAATTCTATATGAACAGTGAGTGGTTTATTGGTTGGGGATTTAAAAAAACAAGTTTGTTTAATTTAGTTTCTTTTGCCCCACTTGTTTATCAGCAAGTAGTAAAAGATAGTTTTAAAATATATCGGATAATTGCTAAGATATTAAAAATGCAAGAACAATTTAAAAATAACTTTAATAAAGATAAATTGTTAAATACGCTAGAAGATAGTGTGGTTACTAGTTTGTTAGGTAATGGACTAGTATTTCAAGCATATAAACAACTCAGAACAAAACAAGATTTAAACAAAACAATTAAAACAAAAACATTACTAAATAGTAAAAAATTTATATTAAAGAAAATATATTTTAAAAAAAGTAAATGATAAGGAGATGATTAAATGTTAAATGAATTATGACAAAATGTTACTTTGGAAAATTATAATAATTTTATTCCAATGACAGGTAAAATTACACAAGTTCCAGTTCGTTATAATAAGTTCTTTAAAGGTGATGTAGAATTATGATTTAAAACATTTGCTTTAAGAGCCAAAAATATGATTAATTCTTACTTAAACTATTCATTTTCAAAACTAAAGTTTGAAACATTTAAAGATCCATTATTAAAGAAAATTTGTATTAATATGGTGTTTATTACGATTGAGCATTGAACATTTAACCGCATTCCAATTGAATTTTTTACTTCGGCAAATATGAGTGTTGGTGATATTAATTATTCATCGCAAAATGACCCTATGATTACTTAACAAGGTCTATTGCCTACCTATGCAAAATCATTGGCTAATTTAACAACTTTAAAGAAAATGTTTCGTACTTTTCAAGAAGAAGGTATTGATTTAACAATGATTGATTTAGAAGCATATTATACTCAATTAGAAGTTGATGCTTTATTAGATAAACTTGTTATAGAAAAAATTAAAGATGAAAAACTTGCAAAAATAAAAGAAGAAATTTTAGATGAATTAAAAAAATCAATTGTTATACCAAAAGTTCCAGATTGAGAAATTGTTGATACTAGTGATTTTAAAGTTGGACAAAAAGGATATACTATTCCTAATTTTGATAAAGAAAATTATATTTATAGAATTTGAGCCTCAGGAAAAAATATCAAAGGAGATTTAAAAAGTCAAGGGATGTTGCAAACAAGGCATAGTTTTAGACAAACAATAGGTGTTATATATGATCAAATAGGTGTTAATAGTGCATGTTTAGCATTATCTATTAATCCTGATAGATTGATTAATATTGGAGTTAATGGTCCAGCAACATTTAGACCTTTGGGATTTGTGTTTATTGAAAGAAAAAAGGTAAATTAGAAAGGAGATGTTATTATGTCAAAAGTAAATATTAAAGATGTAATTATGTTTTTGAAAATCTTTGGAGTTTCATCATTGTTTTTTATCGCAGGAATTATTATTTGTTTTATAGGAGAAAAAACATTAGGTATTTCTTGACCGGCATATGTTATTGTTTCAGCAATGCTTATCGGAGCTGGAATTATAGTTTTGATTATTGAAACAATTAGATTTATCAAAACACATAACAAAAAAACAAAAAGAAGATAGTATTGAAGATGTTATTAAAAAAGAAGAAACAAAATAAAGGGGAAGTTATAAATGGGATTGTTACCAGCAAAAAAGAAAATAAAAAAAGATTATGATATTGATAGTTATTATCTTAATTTAGCATCAACTATTACTAATCGTAAAAATGTTACTGTTCAAAAACATAATGAGATTTTAAAAAAAAGAATTTGTGAAGATAATGCTAATTTTTTAAATCCACGAGATTTAGAAATTAGCATTTATAATCCACTTACTAATCAACAATTAGATACTAAATTAATTAATAACTTTTTAAAGATGCAAGACTTTACTAATAAAAATTGATATAACGAATATAAAATTAATAAGAATGGTAGGGGTACATACTTTATTTTTGTTAATAATTCAAAACTTAATTTTATTACTATTGATTTTTACAATGACCAATATGATGAATTAGGTAATTTAGTATCTTGTACTTTTGATTATGATTCTTATATTAAAAATGACCAGAGTATTTTTATTACTGAAAAATTAGAGATTGATGCTGTAACTAAACAAGTTAAAGTTATTAGAAAGTTAAAAACACGATTATATAGTACTATTACCGACTTATATATTGATGATGCTAAATGAAATAACTATACAACTTTACAAAGAGAAGAAATATTACCACTTAATTTTATTCCAATTCAAATTATTCCTAATAACCCTAATTTTGAGCCTTCTGCTCGTTATGGTAAACAATTTGCTAGTATTTTAGATATTATTGCTGAAAAGATAATGTTAGATCCATTATTAAATAGTGGTAAATTTACTATTAATACTAACGGCGTGACTGGTGTAGTTGACCAAGAAATTAGTAAAATGCTAGCTTCATTTATTGAAAATGACTTGTTATTAGTTGAAGGAGACCCTGATAGTAATTTTCAACCAGTAGATTATATTGCGGGTAATTTTAAAGGTGAACAATTAACCAAAATATATGATTGATTATTAACTAATTACTATAAAATAAATCGCCATCATGTTCCCGCAATCGCCAAGGGAGCCCAACAAACACAAGCAGAAGTTGCGGGAGTAAATATTCAAACAAACGCATCATATGAACAAATGATATATATTAGAGAAATTAAATTAACTGAATTCATTATTAAGTTAATTAAATATGATAATGCGATTTTAAACAGTAGAACATTCAATATTAAAAATATTGATGAGTTAATTGTTGATGTTCGCTTACCAGTAAATGCTACTTTAAACAGACAATTAAAAAACAACGAAACTATTATCAATATGCCTAATGAAGAAGGAGAACAAGAATAATGTTAAAACCATCTGAAAAAATGTTAGCACAATTAGCGGAAAATGATGAACCAATTGACTATTCAATCGATAGTATTCCGTTAGATTTTGCTGCTCAATCGCAGTACAGCAACCCTGACTTAGAACAATTATTTACTGAAGACCGTGCAAGAACCTTATATATTTATAAAATTAATAATATTGTTAAGACAAAGCAAAAACCAATCTTAAATTACTCTCAAAATAGCGTTAAAATAGGTTTTATTGACAAAGATGAATATATTAAAATAACTGGTTATGAAATTAGTGATTTTAACTTTAAATTACAAATTCAACAAAATACCACAGTCCAAGATAATAGCACAAGTTATGTTATGATTGATGAAAAAGATATTTTAATTAATGATATTTCAAAACAAGACAAAGAATTTTTAGAATCCTATGACTTAAAAATAGTATCTATTAATGAGCCAATTAGTGAAGATAACAAAAATGAATGTTATATCATTGAAGAATACAAAGGCCCTTATTCACCCGATGGTGTTAATATTATTAAATCTATGCATTTAGTTAAAATAACTGATTTTAAATGAAAAAACCAAAATAGTATTCATTTAGTATTACAAAAATCATTACCCGAAGACACAGTATTTACTGGGATTGAAATTAAATACCCTAAATCAATGTTATTTGGAAATATTAAGTGTTGAGGCAATGTTAATGGTGTTTATTCTTATCCATCATCAATAGTTGAAAACGCTAGTTTAGTACCTTTACTATCAATGCCAATTGAAACAAACCCTAATGTAAGAATATTTCAGTATTGATTTACTGAAAGTTTTTTACCATGAAGTATAGCCAAAAACTATATTCAAGGAAAAGATATTTTAGATTTGGTAAATAAAAATGGTTTAGAAAAAGTTTTATTAAATTATTTAACATATCGTTATAATTATGACCGTAAATTTCAAGGAGCAAAATACGATGAAAAAGGTAATCCTACCAATAAAGTGGCTGAACTGCGCCAAAAATTTGAAGGACAAAAACCAGAAGATGTAATTGATGGTTTATTTGAAAATTGAAAATTAGATAATTCCACATTTCTTAATGAAAATGTTGTCAAAAGATTTAAACAAATTATTTATATGTTATCAAATTATACATATAGCAAGTATGCAATTAATAAAGGCTATAATGATGATATTAAATTAATTGCTCCTTATTATTTTAAACTAATTTCAAAACCAAATAGATTAGAAGAAGGATATTTTTATTTTTCAGATTGTCAAGTACAAATATATTCATTATATTTTGATTTTATTGGTTCTAATCCACCAATTACAGTAAATTATTGAAAAGAAATTAAAGCACAAGAAAAACCATTTAATCAAGTGGATAATAAATGATATTTTGCTATATGGAAACCTAATAATTCTATTTATTGAAAAATATCAAAATTTAAACACGATACAAATAAAGGAAAAAAAATGAGGATTGAGATCCATTAAAACCATATTATATTGATCTCTTTTTATGGGTTTTTGAAACAAAAGAACAAGATTTATTAATAGATGATCAATCAGAAGGTAAAATAGAACGAATTTTTTGAAATGAAGATAAGGGACGAAATTTTAAAGCAGTTTATCGTTGAAATGGTGGTGGTGAACCTCTTAAACCTTTAATTGATTCAAGTACTGGAAAAATTATTGATTGAAATTTAAAACAACAAATAAATGTTAATAATAACAAAGATAATGAAATTAAAGTAAGTGTTAAAAACAAAGATATTTCAGAAAATCCTATTTATCGATTAGAAGCAAATTTTTTTAATTGATTATCCGTAACAAATGAATTAGAAACAAATAACATTCCTTCTCTTATTCCATCAGAAATTAAATTATCTGATGGTGAATATGGGAAATATTTAACTAATTTAATTGTTTTTAATGACAAAATAGAAAACTATTTAAATTATTTTTCTGAATGATATAAATTACTTTATTCTAAAATAGATTGAATTAGTACAATCGAAGATTTAATTGATTATAGTATTAAAATAACTTTTGATAAAAAACTATTTAATTTAAATCAAATTGAAATATCAGGTATATGAGGTTATGGTAATTATGAAATTACAATTTTTACTGAAAAAGAACAAATTAATATTAATAATTTACAACTATTTAATAAAAATAATGAAAAATTATCATTAATTATATTAGAAATATAAAAAGTCATTTATTAAAATGACTTTTTATTATTCATTAACTTTTACATTACCGGTTTTATCAATAATTAAATTAGGTACATTAGTATCTTCTAAATTTCAACGATAAACTGCTTTAAAATTTCGTCCCTTATCTTCATTTCAAAAAATTCGTTCTATTTTACCTTCTGATTGATCATCTATTAATAAATCTTGTTCTTTTGTTTCAAAAACCCATAAAAAGAGATCAATATAATATGGTTTTAATGGATCTCAATCCTCATTTTTTTTCCTTTATTTGTATCGTGTTTAAATTTTGATATTTTTCAATAAATAGAATTATTAGGTTTCCATATAGCAAAATATCATTTATTATCCACTTGATTAAATGGTTTTTCTTGATATGCTATTCATTCTAAAATACCATTTTTTGTTTTTATATTATTTTTTTCTTTTAGTTTATTTAATTGTTCCTCGATATATTGTGGTGTATTACAGGCAACTAAACTGGCTGTACTTGTTCCTATTAAAGTGATTGTTCCCAAAAGACTTAATTTCTTTTTCATATCGTGTTTATAATTAATTCTTTACTACCACTATATCTGTTTTTTTATTTTTAAATGTTACATTTTTTTCTTCCGAATTTAAGGGAATAGCTTCCCCAATCTCAGTCTGATGCATAATTATTTCTTTTTTACTTTTAATATCATAGTAAAAATTTATACTATTATCATTATTTATTTTTATTTTTGAGGGTAAAATTTCATTTTCAAATAAACTAAGCATAGCATCTTTAATTGAAATATTAACTATTATTTCATTATTATTTTTATCAATTAATTTTGCACTAACCATACCTTCAATTTTTTGATAATAATTTAAAATAAGCTCTATATTATTTTGTAAAGAAGTAACATAAACTGAAATTTTACTATGTGGTGGCACCTTTACTGGTTGAGATGGAACAGTTATTGTTGTAGTGTTTGTGGTTGTTTTAATTTCTGTTTCAGAAGAATTTGAAGTATCTGTTATAGTATAAGTTTTTGACTTCCCTCATGTATAACCACCACCAGCTTCAACTGCAACTTCAAGTTTTGCACCAAAAACAACAGGAACACCAGCATTACTACTAGCTTTTGCTGTAACTTTAGTATTTACATTTGTACTTCAATTATCAGTATTTGATGTTGTTTCTGATTTAGAAAATCCATTCATTTTTTGAAATGTATTTGTTTCTGTTAATTGTTTAGAACAAGAAACTGTATTTTGAATTTGTTCAATACTACTATTATTTATAAATGTTGAGTTAGAATCTTTACAAATATCATTAAGATCTTGTTCTAAATTATATGATTTATTTTTTTTGTGTTTCTTCTAAAACAAGTTCAGATTCTGTTAAATTTTTTAAATTAATATTTAAAATCTGTTTAATTTCAGAATTAGGATTTTGTTTTTTATGATATAAATATAACCCTCTTTTTACTTGATCTCTCATATTAATAATTTTAGATTCAATTAATTGCAATGTATCATATTCATAAACTTTATTATCTTTTGAACCAAAGTATAATTTGTTATTTAAAGCTACTCCAGAAGATAAAATACTTCCATTTGTTGTAATTACAACTTTTTGTTGTTCAGTTTTAGGATTATATTCATAAACATTATGATCAAAAGAACCAAAGTATAATTTATTATTTAAAACTACACCGGAAGAAATAATACTTTTATTTGTTATAATAACAATTTCTGAAATTCCAACAATATTATTTTTTTTATTATCTTGTCTTTTTACTCTATTTAATTTTTCTAAATTATTTTTTTGTGAATAATTAACTTTACTAATTTCTAATTTAGTTTCTTCTTTTTGATAGGGGCTAGCAGCAATTGTTGTTGGTACAGCGGTTCCACCAATAGTTAATAGACTTAATAAACTTAAAAGTTTTTTCATTTTATTATTTCCTTTCTTTTATCTTGAAAATTTTTATCAAGATCTATTGACATTATATATATATATATATACAAGCACTTTTTAAACATATTTGAGAAAGGAAGTTATTTAAATGATTATTATTGTGATTATATTGTACTAATTTGGGCTCGCGGTGATTTTCATAAGTTTTGCGAAAAATGCCTTAAAGTTTAAAAAAACTTTTGCCGCGCTTTTCAAAATACTTGGGAAAAATTCTAAGCGTTAAGCGAAGAATTTTATAAAGGTTCCCAAATTTGTTTGAAAGAACCTCAAAATCTTTTTTAACTTGTAAGTCATTTTATCACAAAAATTTAAGAAAATCAACCGCTCGCCCAAAACCTAAAAAATCTGCTATTACAGATTTAATAAAAATATAGATAAAAATTAATTGAAATATTCTCTAATTTTATTTCAATAATATTATAATACATTTTATATACCCATTTTAAAGCGATACGGATAAGAACCATAAAACAAAGCATCATATGGATCGTGGTACATTTTACTGTCGGGTGTGTTTGTTTTGGTATCGCTAAATCTTAATTCACTAATACACTTATCTAAAAATGGGAAGTTATATAATATACCATATATTTTGCCTTGAACAAACATTTTTCTTATTCATGTTACACGATTAATTATTCCCGCTTCTTTATTAAGGGATGTCTGATGTTTTTTGGCTTTAAACATCTTAATTTTATAACCTAAATAAGGGTAAATATCTTCTTGTAATTTTTGCATAAAGTCATGAGCATTAATATCATAATGAAATGTAGCATATTCAAAACCATCAAATTTATCAAAACAGTTAATTATTCATTGTCCGTAATGTTCAACTATTTCATTTAAATTCATTGCGTTTTTTGGGGTAACAACATTTTTTTAATTAAATATTTATCATATTCATTATTTTCATTAATTTTATAACCACTAAATAAAAATACTGTATGGTCTTCACTACCATTAGCATAATCAACACCAATTGAATAACTATCAAATTGATATTGTTTTGTATTTGTATTATAAAAATCTTGTAAATTATACTCTTTAATATATTTACGATAATTTCGTAAAACATAAATACTGGGGTCATTATCGTTATATTCAAAACCGTAATATTCAAGTTCAAATAAATCGGGTCGTTCTTCTTTATTTGCTAAAACAATTTTTTTGGTAATATCAGGTATTTTATTTCAAACAGCCCCCATAGTTAAACGCAAATTAAAAATACCCAAACCATTAAATGCTTGTTTGTTTTCTGAATATACCTGATTGTGTTCTTTTAAAATATTTTTAATTCTTTCATTTAAAGGTAAATATGGCGTTACAAATTTTTCATAAAAGATATGGTATTTATCAAAAGGATTAAAGGTAAATTGATTAGAATATGTTTTATAAAAATATGTTGTAACTGTTATATATTGTTTTGCTATGTTGTCTCATTCTTGAAATGTCCAAGATAATTCTTTTACTGGAATAGGATTATCTAAATTATATTGTTCATTATCATTTTCATCCGTGTATTTTTCGTAAGACACTTTAAAACTTTTAGAACGAAACATTGAAACTCTTAAATTATTATATCTTTTATCTAGTTCTTTATCAGTTAAGATTTCTTTTTCTTCAGCATGTATCATTTCGTCAGTTCATGCTGATATAATACCACTACCTTTACCAACTTTCCCCATAATTTTATTACCATTAGCATAACCAGCAAAAGCAATGCGAACACCACTAGGAAAAACAATTTCGCCACCTTCTTTAACATTTTTAGGTCAAACAATACCATTTTCATTGTCATACCCTATATCAATCTCATATTTATCATATAGATAGTTGCAGACATTAATTGTATCGCCAAATGTAGTATCTTCGTGGGTATTGGCATATCTTCGTAAAATGTTAGATGAAGCATCGGTAAAATTACAAGCAAAAAATAATTTTTCTGCTAGGTGATTTCATGTCTTATTAGTACCACGCCCCGCTGAGACAAACTTAAAAAAACATGGCGAAGTAAAATATCGGGCATAACTATCACCAACAAAATCTTTAAATACTTCTCAATCAAAACCAAAATTATAGTCACTAAAATTTAAATTATATTTTTTATTTAAATGTTCATAACTAGTAATTCGTTTTTTATTATTAATTTTACTAAATTCTTGCATATTTATTGACCTCTTTATTTTATATATAATACATTATAAGAAAAAATGAAAGGAATTTGTATAAAAATGAGAAAATTTAAACATTTAACATTTGATGAGCGAGATTTATTTAAAGATTTATTATTATCTGATACTTGTAAAAAGAAAAATGGCACAATTAATTTATCTGAAATATCACGACAAACGGGTCGTGGAGTTAATACTGTTAAAAGAGAAATTAAGCGATTTAAAAATATACAATATTATAATCCATATCAAGCACAAAAAGATTATAAACAAAAACGTAAAAAATGCATTAAAAAACTACCTAAATTTACAAAAGAGCAGTTAGATTTTATTAAAATAAGATTTAATAAATACCACGATACACCCGAACAATTAATTTATCGTTATTTCTTGGAATTTGGTGTTAAATTTCCTGTTTGTGTTAAAACATTGTATAAATGAATTCGCTTAGGTGAATTTGGATTAAAAAAAGAAAATTTACCCCATCGTGGTAAAAAATACAAAACAAAAGGAAAAACTGATAATCGTGGTAAATTAACTAACTTTAAATCAATTTGAGATATTGAAAATAAAGTTTCTAATGTTGGATGATTTGAAATGGATACTGTTGTAGGAAAAGACCATCAATCTAGTAATTTAGTTTTAGTAGAACAATCAAGTAAAAATTATTTTGTAATGAAATTAAAAAATAATACTGCTAATGAAGTTTTAGAAAAATTTAAAGATATTGTTAAAAATAATAATTTAATTGGGAAAATTAAAGGAATAATAACTGATAGAGAAAAAGAATTTAGTAAATGAAGAGAAATAAAAATATTTGCTGAAACACAAGTTTATTTTTGTGACCCCGGTAAACCACAACAAAAACCATTAATTGAGCATATGAACGGTGAATTTAGATATTGACTTTCTAAGGGAATTGATTTTAATAATATTAGTCAAAAAATGATAGATTGAGTAGTTAATGTTATAAATGATAAACTCCGACCATGTTTAAATTGATTAAGTGCAAAGACAATGTTTTTACAAAATTTTAAATAAATTTATTAGTTAAAATTTAATAAATTATTTTTAGTGCGCTTAAATATGAATAAAATAAGATAAAATTACAAAAATTTAATTTTTTCTGAAAAAGTTGTTGCAATTTATTAAAAATATTTTATTATTAACTTAACAAGATATAAATTTGCCGTTTATATATACACAGCGCCTATTAAATACATATTATTTATTGCTTCTTCTTTTTTGGAATTAAAAGTAATATTATTAATTATTTTCTTTTGCAAAACATTATAAATAATAATACCAGTTTGTCCAATTCCAGCAGGGTCAATTGCAATAATATATTTTAATTTATTTTTTTTGTCAATTTGTAATATTTTTCATCCATCGGATGCTAAATCTAAAATATCGTTAATTTTATAATATTGCATATATGAAACAATAACATCTCACTTGTCTTTAAATAAATTTAAGTACATTTTGGCTCATTCTAAACATTGCAAATCATAATGCTTTTTATGATGTGAAATACGACAATTAATAGGTTGACAATTAACTCAATCAAATGATGTTGTTATTTCATTTCAAGTTTTATTAATATATTTACTTTTATATTCTGTCATTTATTTATACTCCTTAATTCTTTTTATTTGTTGCTCAAATTTCATCATTAATATCATTTACTGTTACCAGATAAGCTTGTATCATTAATTCTTGTAATTTATTTTTAATTTTTTTATTTCATTTTTTCATCAAATATTTTCCTTTCTGTAAAAAAAAACATAATATTCCTTTATTGGTTAATATTTTGATATTTAGTAAATAATTTATTTTAATATTTAATTACTTCGCCGCCCGCTCACCTTCAAAGTTGAGCGGGGGCGGATAGGATATTTTGATAGAGTTTCCCCCATACGGAAATAAACAAAAAAACAGTTTACCCAGTTATTAATTACGCTTCATCCATCCCTACACAACTTTATATAAAGAAAATAACCTTTTGGAGTTCCAACCCTCTTGTTTTTTTAGTGTCCGATATTGTTTTTTTCGGTTTAACAACACTCTTTTTATGAAAACAAGCCAAAAAACACATGCTCTGACATTTCACAAGTGATTAATCTTGCCGAGAATTAAAGAAATAAATAGGAGTAGTAAATCCAATCGCTTTCACACTTTCTTTAAGGCTTCGTGCCATAGATGAGTTATCCATCTTTAAGCATCAAAAAATATTAAGTTTTAAAGATTGAATTTTGGATTAATCGTTAGATAGTATCTTTTTTTATCTCATTATCTTTTTTAATTCTTTGTTTATTAAATATATTTTTTAGTAATTATATTTAACAATTAACTAACAACTAAATAAAACAATTATTCAAAATTTTTTAAGAAAAGAAAGGATGGATTTTTCTGAAAAAACATATTTTATTAAGTGTAAAAGATACTATCTAACGATTAATCCAATAAATATAAGTATTTTTTACAAAATAAAAAGCACTTTATTCTTTTTCAATAAAGTGCTACATTTGCATTTACAATTTACAGTCTTAAATATTTTTGTTAAAGTTATTGGTTTATTTGAAAATAATCACCAACCAAAATGGTGAATAACAATTAGTATTTTAATTAAATGTTATTGTGGTTCTTTGCTAACTAAAAAATGCTTGAAAAAACGACTTCAAAAAAATTCACATAACTCAAAAAAAGTTAAGAACATCATAACAAAACTAATAGATTACGATAATCAATTACTAAAAGAATATCAAACAAAGTTAACAAAATTAAAAACCCAATTAACAAATACGCATCAGCAGAAAAAGAAGGATAATTATCAGCTATCAATTAGTGCTTTAGAACAAAAGATTCAAAATTTACAAGAGGAAATGGAACAAATTTATGATAACAAAAACAACAAAATCTTTTAACAATAAAATTAAAGAATGATTTAAAAAAATTTTTCGCCGCTTAATAAATCAACATCAACATACATTATTAAAAAAACCAACTCCGTTACAAAAAAATACTGTTTTAGGAATTGAGAAATTTGATTTTTATTATAATTTTGGAACCAAACAAGCATTGTTTAATATTAACTTAAATATTTTGCGAAACAAAGTAACAGCTTTAATTGGACCATCAGAATGTGGAAAATCAACTTTGTTACGAGCAATTAATCGAATGAATGATTTAATTGAAGGTACAAGAGTTAATGGTGCAATTATATATAATGGTAAAAACATCTATCAGTATCATCAAAATATTATTTCATTGCGAACAAAAATTGGAATGGTTTTTCAAAAACCGAATCCATTTCCAAAGTCAATTTATGAAAACATTGCCTTTGGATTAAAAAGTTTAGGAATTTTTGATAAAAGAATTCTCGACCAAACGGTGGAATCATCATTACGACAAGCCGCATTATGAGATGAGGTTAAGGATAACTTGCAGGATTCAGCATTAAGTTTGTCGGGAGGACAACAACAACGATTATGTATTGCTCGTGCAATTGCGCTAAAGCCAGAAATTTTGTTAATGGATGAACCAACAAGTGCATTAGATTAAATTGCAACTGCGAAAGTTGAAGAGTTAATTTTGGATTTAAAAAAGAATTTTACAATTATTATTGTAACGCACTCTTTACAACAAGCGGCACGAATTTCTGATTATACTGCATTTTTTTGAATGGGACAGTTAATAGAATATAATAAAACAGCATTATTGTTTTCTCATCCTCGTGAATCAAAAACAAAAGATTATATTACAGGTCGTTTTGGTTAAAAAGATTAAATTTATTATTTGGTTCTATTTTGATGATAAAGTAACCTTTAATTTGGATATTTTCTAATTTTCTTGCAAATTGACTCTATAAGTTGTAAAATATATAGTAAGTATGCAATATTTTTATTGCAGACTAAGAAGGTATCAAATATATGTAGAGGAGAAAAAGCAGATGACAAAAATTGCAATTAACGGGTTTGGACGTATTGGCCGTTTAGCTTTTAGAAGATTATTTGACGAAAAAAATGTTGAAATTGTCGCAATTAACGATTTAACTGCGGCAAAAACTTTAGCAACATTATTAGAACTTGATTCAGCCCAAGGAGGATGAAAAAGAGGAAAAATTTCTTCAGAAGAAGGCGTTATTATTGTTGATGGGAAAAAAATAAATGTTTATGCCAAAAAAGATCCTGCTGAGTTACCATGAGGTAAATTAGGCATTGATGTTGTTGTTGAATCAACAGGATTCTTTGCTGATCGTGCTGGTGCTTCAAAACACCTTACAGCCGGAGCAAAAAAAGTTTTAATCTCAGCTCCAGCAAAAGGAACCGATGTTAAAACAATTGTTTATAATGTAAACCATAAGGAAATTAAAAAAGAAGATACTATTATTTCAGGGGCAAGCTGTACAACTAACTGTTTAGCACCAATGGCAAAAGTATTAGACGAAAAATTTGGAATTGAAAAAGGATATATGACAACTGTTCATGCGATAACAAATGATCAAAGATTGTTGGACTTAGCACATGATGATTTAAGAAGAGCACGTGCTGCTTTTTCAAATATTGTTCCAACTAAAACGGGAGCAGCAGCAGCAGTTGCATTAGTATTACCACAATTGGAAGGTCGATTTGATGGAATGGCTTTACGTGTTCCAACTATTACTGGTTCAATTGTTGACTTAGCAGTTGAATTGAAAAAAACAACAACAGTTGAAGAAATTAATAATGCAATAAAAGCAGCAGCTTCAGAAACTTTTGGCTATAATACACAACCAATTGTTTCATCAGATATTATTGGTGAAACACACGGATCAATTTTTGATGCAACATTAACAAAAATTATTGAACGTGATGGTAAACAATTAGTTAAAGTATATGCATGATATGATAATGAAATGTCATATGTATCACAAATGGTACGTACATTATTATACTTTGCGACAGTCTAATTAAAATATACAAAACACTAAAAAATATTTTAGTGTTTTTTTATTTTTCTAAAAAAAGATATTTCTTATGCTATGATATTTATATAAGAATTACTCTTATAAAAATAATCTAACAAACTATAGTTAATATCCGTTTGTTTATTTACTATTGATAATGGAGACAATTAAAGCAATTAAGGAGAGCAAAAAATGAAAAATCCTATTTTAGAAAAGCATTTTAGTAATATTCGTGATCAACTAAAATTAGTTTTAAATACAGAAAAAATTCATGACTCAACAAACCCAATCCAATTATTATATGATAATGTTCTTTTAATTCGGAACAATGGACGCGTTATTACCGATGAGGATTTTACATATCGTTTAGAATTAGCCTTGGCAGATACTTATAAAACACTGTCATTACGAATTGATTCATTATTACAAAATGCTAAAACATTAGCTTTTAGTTATTTTAAAGAAAAATTAGATATTAAAGAATGACGCGATGATTTATATGCTGATGCTGTTGAAATATTAAATGAAAAATATACTGATAAACTAATGCAAATAGATTTTATTTATATTCCTTATCAGATGACAGAAATGTTAAATGAAGGTTTACGCAATATTTCTTCACGAAAATTACATGAAGTAACAGCATAAAAATAAGTTTTATTTATGAATAAATAGTTATGGAAATAACTATTTTATTTTAGTAATTTTCAAAGACCTTAATTGTCTTTAAAAAACCCTTATTTTATTGGCAAAAATGCGATATAATTTATATTATTAAAATGTATAACAATGAGAGGGATATATTATGAGTCAAAACAAGAAATTATTTTATGTTACAACCCCAATTTATTATCCAAGTGCGCAATTACATATTGGACATGCATATACTACTACATTAGCTGATATTATTAATCGTTATAAAAAAATGGCTGGTTATGAAACTTTCTTTTTAACAGGCAGCGATGAACATGGTGAAAAAATTGAAAAGAAAACAAAAGCAGCAGGGGTAACACCATATCAATTTACAACAATGATTGTTGATAATTTTAAATTATTATGAAATAAATTAGGAATTGAATATTCAAAGTTTATTCGTACTACTGATAAAGAGCATGAAGTTGGAGTCCAAAAAATTTTTAGTAAATTATATAATAATGGAGATATTTACTTAGGAGAATATGAAGGTTTATATTGTGTTAGTTGTGAAGAATTTTTAACTGAAGCACAAATTGATAAAGTAACAAACCAGTGCTTAATTTGTGGTAATAAACCACAAAAAGTAAAGGAAGAAACATATTTTTTTAAAGTCTCAAAATATAGTCAATTTTTAATTAATTATTATAATAATCATCCTGGTTTTATTGAACCAGAACCAAGAAAAAATGAAATGTTAAATAATTTCATTTTACCAGGCTTAACTGATTTATCTGTTACTAGAACAACTTTTTCCTGAGGAATTAAAACCTTAGAAAATGATAAACACATTATTTATGTTTGAATTGATGCATTATCAAATTATTTAACAGCATTAGGTTATTTATCAAATGATGAAACATTATTTAATAAATTTTGAAATAATGAGGATGTTGAGATTTTGCAACTATTAGGAAAAGAAATCGCTCGTTTTCACACGATTTATTGGCCAAGTATGCTAGAAAGTTTAGGGTTACGTCAGCCTAATAAACTTTTATCGCATGGTTGAATTTTATTTAAAGATACTAAAATGAGTAAATCAATTGGAAATGTTGTTGATCCATTATATTTAATTGATAAATATGATCGAGATACATTACGGTTTTATTTAGGATATGAAATTCCAACTGAAAATGATGGCAAATTTTCTTATGAAATGTTTTTAGAATCATATAATGCTCATTTAGTTAATAATATAGGGAACTTGGTATCACGAGTAAGTAATATGATTAGTAAATATTTTAATGGTCAGTTAGTAAAACAACAACAATTGGATAATGTGCTAATTGAAAGTTGTATCCAAGCGGTGCAGAATTATCAGCAGGCAATGGATGCTTATCAAATTTCAGCAGGACTAAACATTATTTTGGAATTATGTAATAAGGCGAATAAATATATTGAAGAAAATAAACCTTGAGAGTTAAAAAAAAACGAAAAGATGGAGCAATTATATGAAACTTTAGCAAGTTTAGCTTATACTATTATTGTTAGTGCTTTTTTATTGCAGCCAGTTTTAGTTGATAATGCGCAAAAAATTGCCGATTATTTTAATGTTAATTTAACTGATTTAACATTTGAAACAATTTTAACGCAAGAAATCATTTATAATAAAACAATAGAGAAAAAAGAAAACTTATTTAATCGTGTTAATGTAGAACAAGAATTAAAACAAATTGAAGCAGAATTAAATTAATAAAACTAGTAAAAGAGGGAGTTTAATGAAAAAATATGATGTAATTGTAATTGGTGCTGGTCATGCTGGCGTCGAAGCAAGTTTAGCTGCAACAAGAATGAAAAAAAAGACATTATTAGTTACTTTGCATAAAGATAAAATTGCATTAATGCCATGTAATCCCTCAATTGGTGGTCCAGCTAAAGGGATTGTTGTTCGTGAAATTGATGCCATTGGTGGTGAAATGGCAAAGGCAGCTGATGCAACAGCTTTACAAATGAAATTATTAAATTCTTCACGTGGTCCTGCTGTATGAGCATTACGCGCTCAATCAGATAAGATTGAATATGCAAAATATATGCAAAAAGTAATTGAAAAGCAAGATAATTTAGATTTATATGAAGGAGCAGTTCAATCTTTATTGGTTGATGATGACAATAATTGCTATGGTGTAATGTTAAAAGATCAAACACAATTTTTTGCAAAAAAAGTTATTTTAACAACAGGAACATATATGCAATCTTTAGTGTTACAAGGAATGACAAAAAAAGCAGAAGGACCTGATGGCGACATTACAACAGCAGGATTATCAACCCAGTTAAAACATTTAGGGTTTGAGTTATTTCGTTTAAAAACTGGTACACCAGCACGTGTTCTTAATACTTCAATTGATTATAGTAAAGCACAACCAGAATCAGGGAGTGATTTGCAACTAGCTTTTTCTTATTCAACAAAAACCTTTACACCGTTACAAGAGCAAGAATTATGTTGATTAATTCATTCAACACCAAAAACACATAATATTGTGCAAAAAAATTTAACAGCATCAGCAATGTATTCTGGAAATGTAAAAGGAACAGGGCCACGTTATTGCCCAAGTTTTGAAGATAAAATTGTGCGGTTTGCTGATAAACCACGTCATCAAATTTTCTTAGAGCCAGAATCAAAGAGTTTAAATACAATTTATGTGCAAGGATTTTCAACTTCAATGCCAATTGATGTACAAGAAAAAATGCTACGTTCCTTGCCAGGATTTGAAAATGTTGAAGCTTTAAAATGAGCTTATGCAATTGAATATGATGCAATTGTACCAACACAATTAAAACATACGTTAGAAACAAAAAAAATTAAAAATTTATATACGGCGGGTCAAATTAATGGAACAAGTGGCTATGAAGAAGCTGCTTGCCAAGGTTTAATGGCTGGAATTAATGCTGTTTTAAGTATTGACCAAAAAGAACCTTTCATTTTACGTCGTGACCAAGCTTATATTGGAGTGCTAATTGATGATCTAATTACAAAAGGGACAGAAGAGCCTTACCGTTTATTAACTTCTCGTGCTGAATATCGTTTATTATTGCGCAATGATAATGCTGAAGAACGATTAAAAAATTATGCTTATCAATTTGGTTTAATTGATCAAAAAAGTTGAATTGAATATCAAAATAATGTGCAAAGTTATAATGAAATAATGCAATTGTTAAAAGAAACTTATTTTACGGCAAAATCACCATTAATTCAAAAACTAACTAAATTAGGTGTTGCCAACATTACAGAACGCATTTCTGGTTATAATTTATTAAAACGACCAAATATTGAGTTAAAATATTTAGAGGAGGAGTTACCACCGTTAAATAATTTAAAATCATTTTTAAAACAAAATTTATTAATTAATATTCGTTTTGAAGGATATATTAAAAAAGAACAAGAAATTGCTTTAAAAACAATTAAGTTGGAAAATAAATTAATTCCAATTAATTTGAATTATGATTTGGTAGATAACTTGGCACTTGAAGCACGAGAAAAATTTAAAAAGATTAGACCAATTTCAATTGGTCAAGCGAATCGAATTTCAGGAATTAATCCAGCTGATATTCAAATGTTGTTATTTCATTTAAAAAAATGGAATTGGATGCAAATAGATAAGAGGGTGAAGTATGAAATTATATAATACTTTGACTCGTAATTTTACAGATTATGGTCAAGCAAAAAAAATTAATATTTATGGTTGTGGACCAACTGTCTATAATTACATTCATATCGGTAATGCCCGTGCAATTATTACTGTTGATTTATTAGTTAGTTTTTTACAATTTCAACATATTGAGGTTAATTATATTCAAAATTACACGGATATTGATGATAAGATTATTGCTAAAGCAGCAACAGAACATAAAACTGAACAAGAAATTGCAGAATTTTATATTAAAACTTTTGAAGAAGATGTTTTTAATTTAAATGTTAGAACACCAGCAAAGCGAGTACGAGTAACAGACCATGTTAAAGATATTATTACTTTTATTCAAAAATTAGTTAAACTTAATGCTGCATATGAAGTTAATGGTAGTGTATATTTTGATATTGCAAAATATCAAGCACAATATGGACAATTAGCTAATAAAAAAATTTCAGAATTAGAAACTAATATTCGAATTGAACATGATGCTAATAAGCATAGTCAATATGATTTTGCTTTATGAAAGCAAACAACCGAAGGAGTTTCTTTTCCCTTTTATAATCAAAAGGGTAAATTATATCAAGGTCGCCCAGGTTGACATACAGAATGTGCTGTCTTAATTGATAAATTTTTTCATAAAGAAACAATTGATATTCATGCCGGCGGAATTGATTTAGTTTTTCCTCATCATGAAAATGAACGAATTCAATTTTTAGCAAAAAATAATAAGGAAATTGCAAACATTTGAATGCATAATGGGCATTTAAATGTTGTTGATAAAAAAATGAGTAAATCATTAAATAATACTATTTTAGTTCGTGATTTTATTAAATTATACGGAGCAAATACATTACGTTATTTGTTATATGCGACTAATTATACACAACCATTAAATGTAACAGAAACTTTAATTATTAGTGCACAAGGTGAAATCGAAAAGATTTTTAAAGTCTTAAAAGCAGTAAATTTATATTTAGCTGAATATAACTTAAATTATAATTTAGCACAACATGGTGACAATGTTAAGAAAGTTCTTGCTGAGTTAGCAAATAATTTAAATAGTCCAAATGTTTTAACTATTATTAGTAAAATGACTAAAATTATTAATACTCAATTACGTGATAAAAAACTTAATTTGCAACTTGCTAGTGATTTTTATAATATTATTTTTAATATTATGAATTTTAATTTTAAGTTATCAGTGATTAGTGGTGAAATTCGTAAATATTTATTAGAATGAATTAAGTCAAAAAATAATAAAGATTTTGTCAAAGCAGATGAGCTTCGTAAGGTTTTAGTAGAAAAAGATATTTTGTAACGGAATGAAACAAAAAGAAATTAATATTATTGGTGCTGGGTTAGCAGGTTGTGAAATTGCTTACCAATTAGCAAAACGTGGTTTAAAAGTAAAATTATATGAAGCAAAAACATTATTTAAAAATCCAGTTCAAAAATTAAATACATTTGCAGAATTAGTTTGTTCTATTTTTTTTCGTAGTGTTTCAAGAGAAAATGCAATTGGAATTTTAAAAGAAGAATTAAAGTTATTAAATTCTTTCATTTTAAAAACAGCTTATGATGTTCAAGTTCCTGCTGATGATGCACTTAGTGTTGACCTGGAGTTATTTTCACAAAAAGTTACAGCAACTTTAATAAAACATTCTAATATTACCATTATTTATGATGAATTTATTAAAATAGATCCAAAACAAATTACTATTATTGCTGTTGGACCATTAATGACAACAAATTTTGCTCTTGAGCTTAAAAAGTTAGTTGGTAAGAAAGCATTGTATTATTATGATGGTTCAACCCCAATTGTAACAAAAGCTGGAATTGATTTTTCAAAAGCATATTATGGCGCACGACATTTAGAACAAAAAGATTATATTATTTGTCCATTAACAGAAGATGAGTTTAATCAATTACTTACAGAATTAGTAACGGCAAAACGAGTTCCTATTGCAGATTTTGAAAAATATTTTAGAGGTTGCCAACCAATTGAGATTATGGCACAAACATCACGAAAAATTCTTTTAAATAAACCAATGAGTAGTAATAATTTACCAGACAAAAATGGTAAGCAGCCATTTGCAGTGGTTCAATTACGACAAGATAATGTCATTGATAGTTTATATAATATTGTAGGTTGACAGACGAATTTAACATGGCCAGAACAAAAACAAATTATTACACAATTTATTCCAGGTTTAGCAAAAGTAGATATTGTTCGATATGGAGTTTTACATAAAAATAATTATATTAATTCACCAAAAGTTTTAAATCAATTTTTACAATATAAACAAAATAATAATATTTTTTTTGCTGGTCAAATTATTGGGGTAGAAGGTTATTTAGAATCAGCGGCAGCAGGTTTATTATGTGCTTTAAATGTCTATTAATATGTAATGGATTTACCATTAATTAAATTTCCTTCAGAAACTGTGTTAGGAGCATTAGTCAACTATGTTACAAATCCAAAACAACGAGATTTAAAACCAATGAAAGCAAATCTTGGTATTATGCCAACTTTAACAACTAAGTTTAAAAATAAACCAGAGAAAAATTTAGCACTTTATTCTCGGGCAAAAAAAAGAAAAAAGAAACTATTAAAAAATATCAAATTAAATTATAATACTTATAAAGAAATTTATTAATATAGGTTATGAATAATAAAACAGGAAAAGGAAGAAAGTATGCAAGAATATATATACATTTACGGAATTAATCCTGTTGTGGAGTCATTACTAAATCCAGCAGTGAAAATTAATAAACTTTATTTATTACCACAAGGGAAAAATAATGATTATTATTTGAAACTAGCTAAAAGTCGTCAAATTAAAGTTGTCTTTTGTTCAACAAATAAAATGACAGCTCTTGTACAAACTAGTAAGCATCAAAGTCTGGTATTGGAAATTTGCAAGCCAGAAAATTATTCATTAACTGCAATAACAACAAAAGCATTACAAAATAGGCATCCATTTTTATTAGTCCTTGATCAAATTTCTGACCCACATAATTTTGGGGCAATTTTGCGTACTTGTGATTTGTTTAATGTTGATGGGGTTATTATTCTAGAAAAACGCCAAGTTGATATTAATGCTACTGTTGTCAAAACCTCTGCAGGTGCTTTTAATTATGTTCCAGTTTGTCGAGTAAATAATTTAACTAATGCAATTGAATATTTAAAAAAACAAGGGTTTTGAATTTATGCAACAAGTTTAACTACAACAGCCCACAATGTAAGTAAATTAAAATATGATACGCCAATTTGTCTAATCGTGGGTAATGAAGGAACAGGGATTAGCGCAAAATTATTAAAGCATTCTGATTTTAATATTTATATTCCAACAACAGGTCATCTTGATTCTTTAAATGTATCGGTTGCTAGTGCTATTTTAATTTATCAAATTAAAATGTTGCAACAATAAAATTTAATTTAGAAAGGATTTGACTATTGTTACGATGAATGAATATGAATTACTTTATTTATTTCAAGAAGGTCATAATCAAACAGCATTATTTAGTTTATATAAATTATATGTACCCTTTCTAGAAGATGTTAAGCGCCGAACTTTTTATAAGTATTTTGGTTTACCAATTGAATTAGTTGATTTAGAAAGTTTAAAGTATTTTTCAGTATTAGAAAGTGCTAAAATGTATAATCCCTATTCGTCAAAAAAATTAAAAGATTTTATTTTTCAACGTTACACATGAGATATTCATAAACAAATTCGTCAATTTTTTAATATAAAAAATAAAGTTTTAAATTATTACATTAAATTAACTAATGAAAATATTACTAATCAAGATGAAAATTTTTCAAATAAAATTGCTTGTTTTGATGAACAAAAACAAATTATTAAAATATTTTATCAACGATTATCATTATTAGAAAAAGAAGTATTTCGGTTATGATTTGCTGGTGAAAATATTTATAATATTCACCACTTATTAGGGTTAAATTATCGGCAAGTTGATAATGCAATGCAACGAATTATGCAAAAAACAAGAGATTTTTACAAAAATAGTTAATTAAATATATGAATATTGTTATTAATATACTATAATTAATTATGGTGAATATTATGCGCGAAAAGATTATATTAGTATGTTCAGAATGTTTAAATCGAAACTATACAACATTTAAAAACAAAATGACACAAAAAGAACGATTAGAAATAAATAAGTTTTGTAAAACATGTAATAAACATACTAAACATAAAGAAACAAGGTAGAGGTGTTTGCAATGAAAAAAAATGAAAAATCAAAAAAGAATGTTAAAACAGTTTTAACAAAAGAAGAAAAAAAAGCGTTAAAAATTCAAAAGAAAAATGAAAAAGCAGTGCTAATTTTTCAAAAAAAAGCAAGTAAAACAGCACCAATTCAAGTTGGGACAAAAAAAGTAAGCACAACACCAGAGGTTGATGAGAATGGTGAACAAATTAAAAAAGGTCTTTTTAAGCGTAAAAATTCAAATAAAAGTAAAAAAACAAATTGAAAATTAGCTTTTCGTGAATTTCCTGTCAAAATGGCAAAAGAAGTCACAAGAATTCGATGAACAAGTAAGGGTAGTTTAGGACGCAAGTTTTTAATCACAATTTTATTTATTATTGCTTTTGCGGTGTTTTATTTAGTATTAGATTTAGTTTTATATCATTTACTAACTGTTGCTCGCATCATATAATAGATAAGTTTAAAAGGAGTAAAGTAAGGTAATGTTAGGAAAAAACACAATAACAGATGAAATCATTGATAATGATAAAAGTGAAGACAGAGAAACTTTAGAAGATGTTACAAAGTATCCTGGAAAATGATATGTAATTAATTGTTATTCTGGACATGAAGACCGTGTTCGTGATGACTTAATTCAACGGGTAGAATCATTAAATATGAAAGATGTTGTTTTTGATATTAGAGTTGTAAAAGAGATAGTTTCAGCCAAAAAAGGTGGAAAACTAATAGAAAAAGAAAAAAATGTTTATCCAGGTTATATTTTTATTAATATGATTATGAACGATGAAGCTTGATATATTGTTCGGAACACAACAGGGGTTACTGGATTTATTGGCTCATCAGGGCGAGGAACAAAACCTTTTCCTTTAACAGATCAAGAAGCAAGGACAATGCTTTCAAAATCATTGGCAGCTAAAAAAACAGCAACACAGCAAGGGAAAAAAGTTAAAAAAGTATTTGTGGCAAACTTTGAAGTGAATGATTATGTTCGAATTTTATCAGGAACTTTTACTGATATGGAAGGACAAGTAACAAAAATTGACACTTCAAAAGGGATTGCGATAGTAAATTTAGAAATGTTTGGTCGTTTGACACCTACTGAAGTTGAATTTGACCAATGTAAAAAAATTGGTTAGGTTAGCATAGCAAATTAATATTAATTTTTGTTATGCTTTTTTAAAATGATAAATGTAAACCGTTTAACTGAGGATACTTTTTTTATGCGAAATGCTATTGTTGTTGCACGCGAATTATTAGGAAAATATTTAGTTCGAATTATTGATGGGAAAAAAATTATTTGTAAAATTATTGAAACTGAAGCTTATGATGGACCCGAAGATGATGCTAATCATGGTTTTAACAATAAACGTAGTTCTCATAATGAAGCACTTTTTTGAAAAGGTGGCTTTGCACATGTTTTTCTCATTTATGGGATGTATCATTGTTTTAATATTGTTACTGACCAAGTTGATTTTCCAAGTGCAGTTTTATTACGCGCTGGTGAAATTATTATTGATGAAACTGTTTCTGACTTTGTTTCAACACCACGGTTAGCAAATGGTCCTGGAAAGTTATCACGCTATTTAAAAATTACTAAAGCTGATGATGGACTTTCACTGCTAGAAAGTTCAGTTTTATATCTTGCCGAAGATACTGCACCAACTGCAATTGAAATTACAACTACACCACGGGTCAACATTGAGTATGCAACAAATTTTAAATTAAAACCATATCGATTTTATATTACAGATCATAAAGCAGTTTCGAAAAAATAAGAGGTTAAAATGAATAAAGCAAAAAAAGCAGAAACTTGAAAGGTTCACCGGGAATTTCCCTATCTTGAGATTAGTAATATGGGGCGTGTTCGTAATATTGTAACAAAGAAAGTTAAAGAATTAAAGAAGCCAAAAAATACTAATTATTATTTAATTCGTCGTCGTGAAGATGGAAAAACAAAAACAAGGCCATTACATAAGTTGGTTGTTGAGTTATTTATTGGTTCAGTTCCGCCAAATATGACAATTGATCATATTAATGGTAATCCTCGTGATAATCGAGCAGAAAATTTAGAAATTGTTTCAAAACGAGAAAATACAATTCGGCAAATTAGGATGTGATCACATCCGCATAGTTTTTATAATCGAGATCTAGTGAAAGCACATAGTGAGAAACGATGAATGTATCGTGGTGAACTATATAATTGAATTGAAATCTTAAAGCTATTACATGCTCAAGGAATTATATACTATCAAGTGAAATGAAAAGGAAGTAGTAAAGGGCGAATTGGTCAATTACCAAATGGTAAAACAATTATGCGTGTCAAAAATATTGATTCTAATAATGGTGATGGTAATGATTTTTAAAAAAACTATTATGTTGTTTATTCATAATAGTTTTTTAAAAAAATAATTTGTGGTTTAAGTCCAGCACTAGCATTTAAGTCAATAATACCATGATAGTTTAATTTAATAGCATCAACAAGTGTTGCTGATATGCAAACATCTGTAGCAACACCAACAATGACTAAGTTAGTAACCATGTGTTTTTGAAGAAATTCATGTAATCCATTTGAAGTATGATTATCACTAAAAAACCACTGTAGCTATAAAAATCTTGTTGTGTTCCTTTTAAAATAATATGGACAAATTGCGATGTAGTTAATTTATATAACTCACTGCCAAATGTATTTGCAATGCAATGTGGACCTCATTTAGCAAACGAACAATGATTATTAGGATGAAAATCTTTTGTCGCAATAACTAAATCACCATTCTGATGAAATTCATGAATTAAAGCAACAATTTTTTCATATAATTTTTCTGCTCCTGGAACATATAACGCTCCTTTAGGAGCAACAAAGTCATTTTGATAATCAACCCGACACAATTAAGGCTTTTTTATTCATTTCATAATCCTCTCAATTATTTTTTAAATGTTTATATATTACCATATATATTGTTATAATGTTAAAAGAAATTAAAAATTCTAGGGGGATATTGATGATTAAATTAATTAAAACAGCGCTACCAGAATTAGAAATTACACCTGAGCAAGAAAAACAGTTACAATTATATTATCAATATTTAGTTGAACAAAACCAAATTATGAATTTAACTACAATTATTAATGAAGACGAGGTTTATCTTAAACATTTTCTTGATTCAGGATTATTATTAAAAGAATTCTCATTGTCAAAGGAGATGACAGTTAGTGATGTTGGCAGTGGGGCTGGTTTTTCAGGGCTGGTTTTAAAAATTCTTTGCCCAACAATTAAATTAACAATTATTGAAGCATTAGAAAAACGATGCTTATTTTTACAACGATTAGTGATGAAGTTACAATTAAAAAATGTTGAAATTATTCATGCTCGAGCAGAGGAATATAGTCGAGAGCATGCTGAATCTTTTGAACTTGTTGTTTCTTGTGCTGTTGCTAATTTAGGGGTGCTTTTAGAATTAGTAGTGCGAATGGTTAAAACATCGGGAAGGATTATTTGTTATAAAGGGCCAAATGTTAAGGCTGAATTACAAGCAGCGCAAAAAACTTTATCAGTTTTAAATTTAAAATTAGAAAAAATTCAACATGAAACGATTCCACAACTTGGTGAACGGAACATTTGTTATTTTATTAAAACAGAGGCAACTGCAGAACCATATCCTCGTCGGTTTAATTAAATAAAAAAATTTCCAATTAGATAAAGTGTTATATAATAATAATGTATAAAATTATCAAATGCAACGGAACAGAAAGGACAATTATGGGAAAAATTATTGCAATCACAAACCAAAAAGGTGGCGTTGGTAAAACAACAACTTCGATTAACTTAGCGGCCGGATTGGCACGTACTGGACAAAAGATTTTATTAGTGGATATTGATCCCCAAGGAAATGCAACAACGGGGACAGGTGCTAATAAAGAAGAAATTCATGAAAGTATGTATGATGTTTTAGTTGGACAAATCCCATTAAAAAATATTATTATTTCAAATATTATGACTAATGTTGATTTAGCACCAGCAACCATTTCATTAGCGGGAGCAGATATTTATTTGATGGAAAGAACAGAAGATAACCAAAGCATTTTATTAGAGCAAATTAAACCGGTTCGTGATAAGTATGATTTTATTTTAATTGATTGTCCCCCTTCCTTAGGATTAATTAATCGAAACGCACTAGCTTGTGCTGATTCTGTTTTAATTCCAATTCAAGCAGAGTATTATGCTTTAGAAGGTTTGGCACAGTTATTAACAACAATTCATTTTGTACAAGAAATGTTTAATGAAAGTTTAGCAATTGAAGGAATTGTTTTAACAATGTTTGATTCACGAACAAAATTATCATTTGAAGTGATGACAGAAGTTAAAAAATATTTTAATGAAAAAGTTTATCGAACACATATTCCAAGAAATGTTAAAATTAGTGAATCACCATCACATGGTTTGAGTATTTTTGAATATGATAAAGGTGGTGCAGGTGCAGTTGCTTATGAAGAATTAGCAAAAGAGGTGTTGGCAAACAATGGCAAGTAATACTAAGAGTCGATTAAGTTCAAAAGGGTTAGATAAAATTTTTGGTGAAGGAATCAACGAAGTAATTAAAGGGATTGAAAGCAATGATGCATTAAAAGAGACAGCGAATGAAATTGTATTAGCGGAAATTTTTCCTAATCCGCATCAACCCCGCAAAAATTTTAATGAAGAAGAATTAACAGAATTAGCACAGTCAATTAAAGAATATGGTTTAATTCAACCTATTATTGTAAAAAAAACGAATAATGGTTATTATTTAGTTGCCGGAGAGCGTCGTAGTCGGGCTGCCAAATTAGCAGGATTAACAACGATTCCAGCAATTGTTGTTGATTTTAATGATCAGCAGATGAAAGAAGTTGCTTTAATTGAAAACATTCAACGGGTTGATTTAAATTCAATTGAAGAAGCTAATGCTTATAAAGAATTAATTGAGTTACTAGGATTAACCCAAGAAGAATTAGCACAACGAATTGGAAAATCACGAAGTCATGTCACAAATACGATGCGATTATTAAATTTACCAACTGAAGTGCAAACCTTGTTATTAGAAAATAAAGTAACAATGGGGCAAGTTAAACCATTAATTAGTTTAAATGTTGACAAAAATGAATTTAAAAATATTATTAATAAGATTATTAATTTAAATTTAAATGCGCGTCAGGTTGAAGAATTGGTCAAAGAATATAATCCAAAAATAACGAAACCATTAATTGAAAATTCAGAGAAGGATTCATCAAAACGAGCTGTTAATGAATTTTTAGAAAATAAAATAATGCGAAAATTAGGAACAAAAGTAGTTATTGATACTGACAAAATTGTTATCAAGTATACTGGAATTAAAGATTTAAACCGTATTTTAGAATTATTAGGTTTAATTGATGATTAATTAATAGTAAGGAAGAACATAATGGCATTAAAAATGGGAATAGTTGGTTTACCAAACGTTGGTAAATCAACTTTATTTAACGCAATTACAAATTCACAAGTTGAAGCAGCAAATTATCCATTTGCAACAATTAATCCAAATGTTGGGACGGTAAAAGTTCCTGATGAACGAATGGATACTTTAATTACTCTTTGTGCTCCGCACAAAGCAATTCATAGTACCTTTGAATTTTATGATATTGCTGGATTAATTGCGGGAGCTAGTAAAGGTGAAGGTTTAGGAAATGCTTTTTTGCAAAATATTCGCGAAACTGATGCAATTTGTATGGTCATCCGTTGTTTTGATAATAAAGATATTACCCACGTTCAAGGAACAATTGATCCAATTCGTGATATTGAAATTATTAATTTAGAATTAATTATTTCTGACCAAGAACAAATTAAAAAACGAATTGATAAAATTAGCAAAAAAGCACAAACTTTAAAACAAAAAGAAGATGTTTTTGAGTATAAATTATTATTAAAGTTAGCAACAGGATTAGAACAAAATAAATTATTAAAAGATTTAACATTATCAGATGATGAACTAAAAGTAGTAAAGAATTTTAATTTATTAACAATTAAACCTTTTATTTATGTTGCTAATGTTGCAGAAAGTGATTTAAACCAACCAGATAATTTTTATGTTAAAACAGTTAAAGAATATGCTCAACAACAAGCAATTGAAGTCGTTGTTATTTGTGCTAAAATTGAAGAAGAATTATCAGCATTAGAACCAGATGATTGGAAATTATTAATGGCTGATTATGGCATTAAAGAAGCTGGTTTAAGTCAATTAATTAAAAAATCTTATGCTTTATTAGGTTTACAAACATTTTTTACTGCTGGCAAGCAAGAAGTACGAGCATGGACTTTTAAAAAAGGAGCAACAGCACCAATGTGTGCAGGAATCATTCATTCTGACTTTGAACGTGGTTTTATTCGCGCAGAAGTTTATTCGTATGATGATTTAGTACAATATGGTAGTGAAAAAGCTGTAAAAGAAAATGGTCGGTTACAAAGCGAAGGAAAAACTTATGTTATGCAAGACGGCGATATATGTTTTGTAAAATTTAATGTTTAGGGAGAAATAATAATGCGAATTGGCAATAGTTATAATTTACATAATTTAAAAGTAGAAACTGGTTTTTATTTAGGGGGAATTTTTATTCCATGCCAATACCAAATTGAGGCTGTTTCTGATGGTGATATTTTGTTACATACAATTAGTGAAGCAATTATTGGAGCCTTAGGATTAGGTGATTTAGGAGAATGGTTTGATGAAACAAATAAAAAACTTAATTCACAATTAATTTTTAAAAAAGCATTAACATTAATGACTGAACAGAATTATCAAATTAGTAATATTGATGCAACAATTATTATTGATGAACCACACTTGCAAAAGCATAAAAAAGCAATTAAAACTAATTTACAAAAATTATTACAAATTACGGCTGAAAAAATTAACTTAAAAGCAACAACTACTGAACAAAATTTTCCAAATATTATCCAAAGTTATACAACATTATTACTTTTAAAGCAAAATGATTAGGTCAAAAGCTAGAATGGAGGATTAAAATGAAACAAAAAGTCAGATTACGTTACGCACCAAGTCCAACGGGATTTTTACATATTGGTAATACAAGAACAGCATTATTTAATTATTTATTTGCAAAACATTATGATGGTGTTTTTGTTCTACGAATTGAAGATACAGATATTGAACGAAATGTTGAAGGAGCGATTGCGTCACAATTAGATAATTTACGTTGATTAGGAATTGAACCAGATGAAACAATTGATCGCCCAGGGACTTATGGACCATATCGACAATTAGAACGGTTAGAACTTTATCAAAAATATGCGCAAAAATTATTAACAACAAAAAAAGCATATTATTGTTTTTGTACACCAGCTGAACTTGAAAAAGACCGTGAAGCACAATTGGCAAAAGGATATCTTTCACCACGTTATAATCGCAAATGTTGACAATTAACTTCTGAACAAATTGCTGAAAAATTAGCAAAACAAACCTCATATAATTTACGTTTTTTCGTTCCTGATGAAGCAAGTTATGATTTTAATGATTTAGTCCGCGGTCCTGTTCATTTTGAAGGAAAAGATCTTGGCGATTGAGTTATTTTAAAATCAAATGGAATTCCAACTTATAATTTTGCGGTCGTAATTGATGATATGTTAATGGAAATTAGTCATGTTGTTCGGGGAGAAGAACATATTTCTAATACACCAAAACAATTAATGATTTACGAAGCATTTAATGCTAAGCCACCAATTTTTGCACATTTAACCTTAATTGTTAATGAGCAACATAAAAAGTTGTCAAAACGAGATAGTCATTTAATGCAATTTATTAGCCAATATCGAACATTAGGATATTTACCAACAGCAATTTTTAATTTTATTAGTTTATTAGGATGATCGCCTCCGGGCACTGTTGAAATTTTTAGTCATGATGAATTAATTAAAATTTTTGATGAAACGCGGTTTAGTAAATCGCCAAGTATGTTTGATGTTAAAAAATTAACTTGAATGAATAATTATTATCTTAAAGCAATGAATGATGAGGATTATCTAACTTTTGTTCGACCTTTTTTAGCAAAAAGCTATGATTTAACAAAAAAAACATCAGAATGAGTAAATATGTTATTATTAATTTATAAAAAAGAACTTCAATATGGGGCAGAAATTGTGACCTTAACAAAAC
Source organism: Spiroplasma endosymbiont of Seladonia tumulorum (assembly GCF_964020235.1). NCBI lineage: Bacteria > Bacillati > Mycoplasmatota > Mollicutes > Entomoplasmatales > Spiroplasmataceae > Spiroplasma > Spiroplasma endosymbiont of Seladonia tumulorum. The sequence goes on from NZ_OZ026545.1 coordinate 1,612,298, forward strand.
CATTTTTTGAACCAGCAACAAAGTTATCAATGGCAACGCAAGCAGTGTTAACAGAATTGAGCGGTTATGAAGAAATGATAACATCTTTTAAAACAGCGTTAAGTCAATTGCCAGTTTGAGATGAACCAAATATTAAGCAATTAATTAGTAAAATGGGGGAACAATATGCTATGAAAGGAAAGAATTTATTTATGCCAATTAGAATTTTTACTTCTCATCAAGAACATGGACCAGAACTAGCCAAGGTTATTTATTTATTAGGGAAAGAAAAAGTAATTAATAATATTACTAAATTACAATAACAAAAAAATGAAATTACCACTAACAATCCGAGATAGTGTTCATGGCGATATTGAAATTAATGAAGAAATTACCGTAAAATTAATTAACACTTCAGAATTTCAACGCTTGCGTCGCATTAGTCAATTAGCAGGGGGACAATTTGTTTTTCCAAGTGCGTCGCATACGCGTTTTTCTCATTGTATTGGTGTTTATCATTTAGTTAGTAAAATGTTAGAAACAGCAAGTTTTCAAGAAATGTATAGTACGCATGAACGATTATTGGTTAAATTAGCAGGATTACTGCATGATGTTGGTCATGGTCCATTTTCACATACATTTGAAATGACTAATCATGTCACAAAACAGAATATTAGTCATGAAAATTATTCGTCTTTATTAATTAAAAATCCAACAACAAATATTAATAAAATCTTAGCGGTTGAATTTAGTCCAGAAGAAATTAATGAACTATGTATAATGATTGAAGGTAGACATTTGGACGGGGTTTTATCATCGTTAGTATCTTCACAATTAGATGCTGACCGAATGGATTATTTATTACGTGATGGACAAACAAGCGGTGTAGATTATAGTCATGTTGATACACAGTGAATTATTCGGCATTTATTTATTAAAGATAAAAAGATTGTTTTTCCGTTAAAAGTACAGTATGCAATTGAATCATTTTTAATTGGCCGTTATCATATGTATAAGCAAATTTATTTACATCCACTAAGCATTGGATTTGATTTAACTTTCCAAATGATGTTCAAACGATTGTATGATTTATACCACAGCAATTATCAATTTAAAAATAAAGTAATAATTACTTTATTAATTCCAGTGTTGGAAGGAAAAATGATGAGTCCAGATCAATATTGTACATTAGATGATTATACATTATTTACATATTTAAAAATGTTAGAAAATGAAAATGATGAAATTTTAGTTACATTAATTGAAATGTTCACGACACGAAATTTTTTGCAAAAAATAAACCCAGCAAAAAGAAATTTCGAAGAAATTAAAAATAATTTGATAAAAAAATATAAAAACCATTATAATTACTTTATGGTTGAATATAACCTAAAACCAGTTAAATTATATGATAGTGATACTAAACCAATTTATATTGATACACCAAAAGGAATTAAATGCATTATGGAAGTTTCAGAAGCCTTAGCATTTAAAAATAATAGTAAAAAGACAGCAACAACAATTTGGTTTTCAATTGGAGAAAAATATGAGAATGATTAATAAGAAAGATTTAAATTAATGAACGATAATGTAGAGTTATTAAAATTAGTGTATTCATATTTAAAAAAGAAAAAAAAAAGCGATACTTTTGAAAATATTTGAAATGATATTGCATCAAAAAGTGATGTAACAGTTCAAGGAGCCAGCAAAGAAGATGTCATTGCAGAATTATATACTGATTTGGTGTTAGATAATCGTTTTGTGTTGACAAGTGAAGGTATGTGAGGGTTACGTGAATTCTTAAAGTATGATGAAATTAAAAAACAATATGATTATACTGACCAGTTTGAAACAACAGAAGAATTTGAAGATATTGATTTAGAAGAAAATAATGATGAAGAAGAATCATTAATTGATACTCTTGATTTTGATGATACATTAGATGATGATAACGAGGAAGATGATTTTGTTGAAATAGAAGTTGATGATGATTTAATTGAAAATGACTATTCTATTGATGATGACGATGAAACAGTAGCAGCTAAATTGGGTATTACAGAAGAAATTGACTGAAAAGCTCTTGAAAAAGAAATGGAAGAAAATAATTAATACCAAGATTAAAGAGTGTTAGAAGTGACAACCCTGTTAATTTCTAAACTCTTTTTAATTTGAGGATGAAAAAATGACAAAACAATGGCAAAATATATTTTTGTAACTGGTGGAGTTGTCAGTGGCTTAGGGAAAGGCATTACAGCTTCTTCAATTGGTGTTTTATTAAAAGCAAGTGGATTAAATGTTTTTATGCAAAAATTTGATCCATACTCAATGTTGACCCGTGGTGTAGTTGTAATTTCAATTGCAGTTGGTGCTGAAACAGATTTAGATTTAGGACATTATGAACGTTTTATTGATGAAAATTTAACAAAAGAATCAAATATCACTTCAGGACGAATATATAAAAATGTAATTGAAAAAGAACGCCGTGGCGAATATGAAGGTGGGACAGTTCAAGTTGTTCCCCATGTTACTAATAAAATTAAAAAGAAAGTTTATCATGCGGCATCAACATCAAAAGCAGATATTATTATTACTGAAATTGGGGGGCAGTTGGGGATATTGAATCGTTGCCTTTTATTGAAGCAATTCGTCAAGTTCGCATGGAACAAGGACGAGAAAATGTTATTTATATGCATGTTTCATTAGTTCCATATATTGCAGCATCAAAAGAATCAAAGACAAAACCAACGCAACATTCAGTGCGAGAACTATTATCACTAGAGATTCAACCAGATATTGTTGTTGCTCGAACTGAACAAGTTTTAGAGGATAATGTCCTTGAAAAAATGCGCTATTTTGTAATATTGAAAAAAATAATGTTTTAGTAGCTACTGATGTTGCTAGTATTTATGAAGTACCATTAAAAATGTATGAACAAAATGCTCAAATAGTAATTAGCAAGTTATTAAACTTAAAAGTCACAAAAACTGATATGTCAGGATGAAAACAATTTATTGAAAAAATTAATCACTCACAAGAAGTAATTGAGATTAAATTAGTTGGAAAATATATTGAGCTTCCAAATGCTTATTTATCAGTTAGTGAATCGTTTCGAATTGCTGGATATGAAAATAAGGTTAAAATTAAAATTGATTGAATTAAAGCCGAAGATATTAATAAAAAAAATTATCAACAATTATTAAAAAATGAAAAAGGGATTTTGGTTCCTGGTGGTTTTGAAGGGAAAATTTTAGCATGTCAATTTGCTCGTAAAAATAACATTTCATTCTTTGGAATTTGTTTTGGGATGCAAGCAGCTGTAATTGAATTTGCCCGTAATGTTTGTCACATTCAGGATGCTAATTCTTCAGAATTAACAGAAACAAAAAATGCAATTATTGATATTATTCGTGGCAAGGATAAAACCGATGCTTTAGGAGGAACATTACGCTTAGGTAATTATAAGACAACTTTAGTTCCAAACACATTAGCACATAAGTTATATGGGAAAGATGAGATTTTGGAACGTCATCGCCATCGTTATAAAGTTAATAATGATTTTCGTGAACAATTAGCACAAGCAGGATTAGTATTTAGTGGTCTTTATGCTGAGAAAAACTTAGTGGAAGTTATTGAAATCCCGAACCATCCTTTTTATCTTGCTGCACAATATCATCCGGAGTTTACTTCTCGGCCAAATAAACCAAATCCATTATTTAATGGTTTTGTGCAAGCAGTAATTAACAATAAATAAGATGAAAAATTTGAAAAAATAGGTAGATTTATATTAAGATTAAACCGTAGAAAGGTTGGAAATAAGTTATGAGTGGTACAAATTATCGAACACTAGCGATTGTTGGGAGCCAGTGGGGTGATGAAGGAAAAGGCAAAATTACTGATTATTTTGCTCAACAAGCAGATGTTATTGTTCGTTGAGCTGGTGGTGATAATGCTGGACATACAATTGTCATTAAAGGAACAAAATATAAGTTAAGTATTGTTCCTTCTGGTGTTTTTAATAAAAAATCAATTAATGTAATTGGGAATGGTTGTGTTGTTAATTTACGTAAATTAGTTAGTGAAATTAATTATTTACAAGAACATGGTTTTGATTGTAAAAATTTACGAATTAGTGATCGTGCCCATTTAATTTTTCCATATCATATAAAAATTGATGAATTGCAAGAAGAGTATCGCCAAAAAGATTCAATTGGAACAACAAAAAAAGGAATTGGTCCTTGTTATCAAGATAAAGCAGAACGAATTGGGATTAGATTAGGTGATTTATTTGATGAAAAAAGATTTTTACAAAAATTAGAAAATAATTTAAAATTTAAAAATGAAGTTTTAACAAAAGTTTTTAATAGTGAAGGATTTGACCCAAAATTAATTTGAAAAGAATATTTGGCGTTATTTCAACAAATTAAAACACTAGTAACTGATACTTCAATTTTAGTTGATAATGCAATTCATACGCATCAAAAAGTTTTGTTTGAAGGCGCACAAGGAGTAATGTTAGACTTAGATCATGGTACTTATCCTTTTGTTACGTCATCAAATCCAACAGCAGCTTCAATTCCGGTTGGTGTTGGGATTGCACCGCGTTATATTAATAATGTTTTAGGAATTGTTAAAACATATAATACTCGTGTTGGAACCGGGCCATTTCCATCAGAAATTTTTGGCGAAGTTGAAGCATATATTCGTGAAACAGGACGTGAATATGGGACTGTATCGAGGCGTGCGCGCCGAATTGGATGATTTGATGGTATTTTAATGAAACATTCGTTGCGAATTAGTGGTTATACTAGTATGGCAATTATGTTATTAGATGTTTTAACTACTATTAAGGAATTAAAAATTTGTATTGGCTATGAATATCAAGGACAACAAATTGATTATGTTCCAAGTACAATTAAAGAATATGAGATGTGTAAACCAATTTTAATAACAATGCCAGGCTGAGATGAGGACATTAGTAATGTTACAACATTTGAAGATTTACCACATAATGCTCAACAATATTTAATGAAGTTAGAAGAAATCGTTGGTGTTCCAATTAGTTTATTTTCTGTTGGTCCTGACCGTGAACAAACTATTTTAATGAATAAGGAGATTTTTTAATGATTGAACGTTATTTTGTTCCAGAAATTGGAAAAATTTGAAGTGATGAAAATAAATATAATACCTGAGCAAAAGTAGAATTATTGGTTTGTGAAGGATGGACACAATTAGGATTAATTCCCACAACAGATATTGAAAAAATTAAAACTAATTTAACAGTAAACTTACCACGAATGTTAGAACTGGAAGCTGAAACAAAGCATGATGTTGTTGCTTTTACTCGAATGTTATCAGAAACATTGGGACCAGAAAAAAAATGAATTCATTATGGTTTAACATCAACTGATATTGTTGATACTAGTCAAAATTATTTGATTAAAGAATCAAACTATATTGTTAAAAAATATATGCTTGAATTAAAAGAAGCGTTAAAAGAAAAAGCTCTTACTTATAAAAATCAATTAATTATGGGTCGTACCCATGGAATGTTCGCCGAACCAACCTCATTAGGATTAAAATTTTTACTTTGATATGCTGAATTAGAGCGTAATATTACGCGGTTTGATGCTGCAGGTTCAGCAATTGCTGTTGCAAAAATATCAGGTTCAGTTGGTAATTTTGCGCATGTTGAAGTTCAAGTTGAAGAATATGTAGCAAAACAATTAGGGCTAAACCTTGACCCAATTACAACGCAAGTAACATCACGTGATTATCATATTGCATTATTTACAAGTTTTAGTCAAATTGCTAGTTTGTTAGAAAAAATGGCGCTTGAATTTCGCCATTTCCAACGTTCAGAAGTGGCTGAAATTGCGGAAGGATTTAGCAAAAGTCAAAAAGGTTCATCTTCAATGCCACATAAAAAAAATCCAATTAGTGCGGAAAATATTGCTGGTTTAGCTCGTTTAGTGCGTAGTAATATAAATGTTACATTTGAAAATAACTTATTATGACATGAACGTGATATTTCCCATAGTAGTAATGAACGAATTATTATTCCCGACACATATCATTTAGTAGTTTATTTATTGAAACGAATGATCGGTGTTATTAATAATTTGGTTGTTAGTCCGGAGAAAATTATTGAACATTTACAACAAGCCAATCAAATTTATTTTAGTCAAGTTGTTTTAACAAATATTTTAAAAGAAACTAATTATTCACGTGAAGAAGTTTATGATTTTATTCAAAAATGTACTTTAATAGCACAACAACAGCAAATTGATTTTAAAAATGTTTTGATTGATAATAATATAGCAAAATATTTAGCCTTACCAAAATTAGAAAAATTATTTGATAACAATTATTTTTTACGAAATATTGAACAGATTTATCAACGAGTGCTAAATTAAAAAAGGAGCGAGATAATGAAGTTAATTGTGGGTTTGGGGAATCCAGGTAATGAATATACTTATACAAGACATAATATTGGTTTTTTAGCCATTGCTAAGTTGGTAGATAAATTTAATTTAGCAAAGCCAAAAAATGCTTTTAATGCTTTAATATGAGAAACAACAATTAACAACGAGAAAGTTCTTTTTTGTCAACCACAGACTTTTATGAATCTAAGTGGATTTGCAGTTTATCAAATTAAACAATTTTATAAATTAACATTAGAAGATATTATTGTCATTTATGATGATAAAGATATTCCTTTCAATGTTATTAAGTTAAAAAAGAATGGTTCAAGTGCTGGTCATAATGGAATTAAAGATTTAATTCAAAAACTAGGTAGCGAAAATTTTTTACGGATTCGTTTAGGAATTGGCAAGGATGTCCAAATTCCAACCCGAAACTGAGTACTAGGAAAGTTTTCTCCTAGTCAGTTAGAACTTATTAATAATAATTTATTAGAAAGAGTTTATCAAATTATGGTGCAATATTTAAAAAAAGCAACTAGTTTTGATAAATTAATGAGTCTTTATAATGGCAAATAAAATTAAACAATATAGTTTTAAAAGTAATAATCCGAAAATTTACTTAATTGCAACTCCAATTGGTAATTTGCAAGAAATGACACCACGAGCAATTGAAGTTATTAAACATGATGTTCAAAAAATTTATTGTGAAGATACGCGGAACACAATTAAACTATTAAATTATTTTAATTGTAAAAAACAGTTAATTTCTTTAAATAAAGAAAATGAAATGCAACGCTTAACAGAAATGCTAAATGATTTAGCACAAAACTTATCAATTGCAATTATTAGTGATGCCGGTTATCCACTGATTAGTGATCCAGGTTATTATGCTGTTAACCATATTTTGGAACATTATCCCTATGATGTAATTCCGATTAGTGGTGCTAATGCTGCTTTAAACGCCATTGTTAGTTCGGGTCTTAATCCGCACCATTTTTTATTTTTTGGTTTTTTAAATAAAGCAAAAACAAAAAAAATTAATGAGTTAGAACAACTGCTATCATTTCCATATTCTATTATTTTTTATGAAGCACCGCATCGAATTTTAGAAACATTAAAAATAGTTAAATCAGTTTTTGGTGAGCGTAAAATTGTCATTGGTAAGGAAATTACAAAAATTCATGAGCAATGATATCGTGGACAGTTAAGTGAAGTGCTTTTGTTTTTACAACAAGAAGAAAATGCTGCTTTTGGTGAGTATGTCCTTGTTGTTGATGGGGCGGCGAATCTTCCAGTTCCTATTATTGCAGATGAAATTTTAGTTGCCGAAATTGACCAATTAATTACAAAGCAAAATTATCGCGTTAAACAAGCAATTGATTTTGTTGCAAATAAATATAAAATTAGTAAAAATGTTTTATACAATAAATATCATCAACAAAAGGAGCACGATGGAAAAAACAGAACGAATTAAACACTTAGTGTTTTGTAGCATTCTTTTTAGCTTAGAAATTATTGTTTTATTCTTAACTTATTTTTATAGTTTAATTTATTATCAATTAAATTGATTAAGTTATTTGTGATATTTTGTTAGTTGATGAAGTGTCCAAACTGATTTTTTAATTTTATTATTTGCCTTCGGAGGATTAATTTACTTTACAAAATTACAAAATTGTCATTTTGTAACAAACCAGTTTTTTATTTTATACATTGTCTTTGCTGCCTTGTTAACATTTTTATTTTTTTACACTTGGGACAGTTATCGGTGCCATTACTGGTGAAAAGTTTACTGCAAGTTGGTATAGCTTCGCAATTTATTGAATTAGTACAACAGTGCAGCATTGATTGTGTCCCGCGATTTTCATTATCTATTTTTGCATTGTGGTTGAAAAAGAATGTATTAATTATAAAAATTTTTATTTACAAAAGTTATATAAGTTTTATCTTCATCCAATTTTTTATACTATTTTTATTGCTGTTCGGGAAGGAGTTTTATTATTAATTCCAATTGATGAAAAATTGTGAAATTATAGTATGCCAGCAAGTAACTACTATGTACCATATTTTTTTTCAAGATTTTCGTCGGTTAGAATATTATCTTTTATATTTAATTGTGTTAAGTATCATTATTGCTTTATTAATAACATTCGTTGTTAATTTAAATAATTTATTAGTTAACCACCAAAAAATTAAAGAAAGTCAAGAAAAAATAAATTAAATTTAAATAATTCTTATTTTACGGTAAAATTGAAATACATAAAAATTATAAAAGAATAGAGGGAAAAAAATGACAGAACAGAGTAATTTCTGAACAGATGTTGAAAAAGGAATGATGAGTTATTTAACAAAATATATTAATCTTTTTGAAACAGACTATGCAAAAGACACAGCGGAAAAAAATCCAAAAATAGAAGCTTTTTTAGCAGGAGCAAAGTTTAAAACTAATTTTGAAGATTTATTTAACTTTGTGAAAACAGAAATCAAACCATTATTTGATGATATTAGAACAGAATATTTACAAGATAAAAAACCAGAAGAAATTGATCAGAAAAAAGTTACAACATTAATTGAAGTAAGCAAATTATTTAACGCAATTATTCCATTGCCACGATTTTTAAATGATTTTATGACTAGTGCAAAAGAAACTAGTCCGGTTGATTTAAATAAACTTTTTGTAAATATGATGAAAGTAGAAATTGGTGAGTTAACAAAAATTTATGATGATGAGATTAAAGAACTTGACCCAGCGCTTGATAAATGTTTAAAAGAGATTAATAATGCTAATGATGCCTTGGAAATTTGAAATTTAGTAAATCAATTAGGTTTATTTTTACAACGTGATATTATGTTAACTGATTTTTCTCCTGAAAAAGAAGAAGAAAAGTTAAAAGGACAATTAGCAAATATTGATCAAATTGAAAAAGATTATAATGATGGAAAAATTAAATTACCAGAATTTAATAAAGAAAAAATTATTGAAGAGGTCCAAGCATATCATAATTTTGTCATTGCATTAAGTCCGGGAAAACGATTAAAAATTGCTGAAAAAACAACAGAATATCGTAATAAAGTCGTTCCTTTAGTTCAAATTATTCAATGCTTACATGATTTATTAATTAATATCTTAACTGCAACAAATATCATTAATACAGCAAAACAATAAAAATTTATTGTTTTTTTATTTCTAGTAATAAAAAAATAATAAAAAACTTTAAAGACTTGTTTTTAAAATTAAAAAGAATAATATAAAAGTATAAGGATAAAAAAAGTAAACAATGGCATTTTTATTTATGCAATATCGAAAAGTGTATTGCTTAAATATATTTGATAAAAGGATAGCATAATCAATTTTAAGTATATTTATTTTAATGGCATTAAAGGACATTACAATTTGATAGGTATTCTGTGTATTTAACAGCAATTTGCATTTTTTTAGTTTTGCATGTTTATCTTTAATTTTTATTAAAGGATTTTAATAAAAATGGACGTAAAAAGAGAAAGAGGACAAGTAACATGACAGAAAAATATGGTATTAATGTTTATTCAGAAATAGGTAATTTAAAAACAGTATTGTTACATCGCCCTGGTGATGAATTAGCTAACTTATCACCAGATTTATTGGAACGATTATTGTTTGATGATACACAAGATTTAGCAGTTGCACAAAAAGAACATGACTTTTTTGTGCAAACTTTTAGGAACTTAGGTGTTGAGGTGTTGTATATTGAAAAATTAGTCGCTGAAGTTTTAGACACTGATTCAAAAATGCGGCAAGAATTACTAGAACAGTTTTTAAAAGAATCTGGTGCAAAAGAAGAATACATTAGTAAGTTACGTACTTATTTAGGCAAATTAGATAATCAAGATCTTGTTAATAAAATGATAGCATGGGTAACAAAATACGAGTTAGGAGTAGAAATTACAGATAATTATCCGCTAGCGGTTGATCCAATGCCAAATATTTTATTCAAACGTGATCCATTTGCATCAATTGGAAATGGAGCAACTATTCATAAAATGTTTACGGTTACTAGAAATCGTGAAACATTATTTTCTGATGTTGTTTTAAGACATCACCCCCGTTTTAAAGGAAAAATTAATTTTTAATATGATCGTAATGAAAAAGAAACTTTAGAAGGTGGAGACATTTTAGTTTTAAATGCAAAAACATTAATTATTGGTGTTTTACAAAGGACATCTCAATGAAAGTTATTAAAATAGTAGCAAAAAATCTAATTGAAAATAATTCAGTTAGTTATGAAAAAGTTATTGCATTAGATTTAAAAACAAAAAATCGTGCTTTTATGCATTTAGATACTGTTTTTACTAATATTGATTATGATAAATTTATCGCACACCCATTAATTTTTGAAGCAATGGGTGAGTTTAAAATTTTTGAAATTACAAAAAATGGAGTTAAAGAAATTAAAGAAACAATTAAAGATTATTTATCAGAAGAAGTTGGTAAGCCAGTTCAAATTTTTAAATGTGATGGAGAAGATCCAATTGCACAGGCAAGAGAACAAAGAAATGATGAGACAAATGTTATTACAATTCGTCCTGGTGAAGTGATTGCCTATTCAAGAAATCAAATTACAATTGAAATTTTAAAACAAGCTGGTGTTAAAGTGCACATTATTGATTCAGCTGAATTATCACGTGGACGTGGGGGACCTCGTTGTATGTCAATGCCAATTTGAAGAGAGGATATCTAAAATCTTAATATTATATTTTAAAAGGAGAGAAAAAATAATATGGCTGTAAATTTAAAAGGAAGAAGTTTTCTAACTTTATTAGATTTCACGCAAAGAGAAATCTATTATTTATTAGATTTAGCAAGACAATTGAAAGAAGCAAAATATGCTGGAACTGAGCAAAAACCATTAGCTGAAAAATCTGTTACTTTATTATTTGCAAAAGATTCAACACGAACAAGATGTGCTTTTGAAGTCGGAGCATTTGATTTAGGAATGCACCCTGTTTATTTAGGACCAAGTGGTAGTCAAATGGGGAAAAAAGAATCAATTGAGGATACTGCAAAAGTATTAGGAAGAATGTTTGATGGAATTCAATTTCGTGGGTTTAAACAAACTGATGTTGAAGCATTAACAAAATATTCAGGTGTTCCAGTATGAAATGGATTAACTGATGAATTTCACCCAACGCAAATGTTAGCTGATATTTTAACATTGCAAGAAGAAAAAGGACAACGCAATATGAAAGGGCTAAAATTTGTTTATTTTGGTGATTCTCGTTTTAATATGGCAAATAGTTATATGGTTGTTAGTGCTAAATTAGGAATGCATTTTGTTGCTTGTGCGCCAAAGGATTTATGACCAAATGCAGAATTATTGAAAAAAGTACAAGCAATTGCAAAAGAACATGGTGGGTCAATTACGTTAACTGAAGACCATAAAACAGCGGCAAAAGATGCTGATGCAATTGCCACTAATGTTTGAGTATCAATGGGAGAAGATCCTGCTGTTTGAGGAAAAAGAATTAAGGATTTAACACCATATCAAGTAACAATGGAAAAAATGAAACAAACAAAAGAAGATGCTATCTTTTTACATTGTTTACCAAGTTTCCATGATGGAAATACGGATACTGCGCAACAAGTGATTAAACAATTTGGTGGAACTGGCGAATTAGAAGTTACTGATGAAGTTTTCCAATCAAAATATTCACGTGTTTTTGAAGAAGCAGAAAATCGTTTACATACTATTAAAGCAGTAATGCTAGCAACAATTCGTGGCTAGGTTATTAATTATGAAAGGTTAAAGGGGGTGCAAAAATGGATGTAAAAAAGAAAAAAAAGTTTAAATTTAAATTGCCGACAGCATTTACAATTTTATTAGGAATTACGCTCTTAATTATTATTGTCTCTTGAATTCCAGGAACAACTGGTTCATGAAAAGATGCTGATGGTGAACTTCACAATGGTGGACCTGCCGGAATTTTTGACTTATTTTTAGCTCCGATGCAAGGATTTAAAAGTAAAGTTGATGTTATTGTCTTTATTTTAGTTTTAGGAGGTTTCTTAGGCATCGTTATTGAATCAAAAGCATTAGATGCTGGGATTGGGCGTTTAGTAGCAAAAAAGAAAGGCCGTGAAATTTGAATTATTCCAATTGTAATGTTTTTATTTTCAATTGGTGGTACAACTTATGGAATGGGGGAAGAAACAATCGCTTTATACCCAGTTATTATTCCTGTTTTATTAGCTGCTGGTTTTGATGTGTTAACACCGGTAATGGCAATTTTATTTGGTGCTGGAATTGGTTGTATTGGTTCAACATTAAATCCATTTGTTATACAAGTTGTTGTTGTTGTTGTGCCTGATTTAACATCAACAACAGGAATTATTTGAAGAGCCGTGTCATGATTATTATTGACAGCAGCTGGAATTTTATTTGTTGTTTGATATGCGTTACGTGTTCGTCGTACACCAGGGAAATCACCATTATTTGATAAAAAAGATTTTTATGAAGCAGAATTTGCAATTGTTGATGATTTACCAGCATACAATGGTAAACGAAAAGCAATTATGGCGATTTTTATGATTAGTTTTGTCTTAATGATTTTTTCATTAATTAAATGGGATAAATTTGGAATTCCTGTCTTTGTTAATTTTACAAAATTAGTTAGTGAGCATGCCCCATTTATTGCTAATTTCTTTGCTCCATTAGGGCAATGATCATTTATGGAAATTTCAGCATTATTCTTTATTGCATCAATTAATTGAAAAGGAGAAGAAAAATACGTTAATAGTTTTATTAGTGGTTCAGCTGATATTCTATCTGTTTGCTTGGTTATTGCCCTTGCAGCTGGGATTAGGTTTATTATGACAAATACTGGAATGCAAAACAAATTAGTTAGTGGATTATCTACACCAATGTCAACATTAGGAAAACAGGCTTTATTATGGTAGCCTTCTTCTTCCTAATTATCTCATTTGTAATTCCATCTAGTTCAGGATTTGCCCAAACTGTTTTCCCAATTTTGGGTCCTGTTGCTAATGGGGTAGCAACAGGTTTAACATCAGGAACAATTACTGCCTTTTAATTCGCAAGTGGAATTATTAATTTAATTTCACCAACAAGTGCAATTTTAATGGCAGCATTATCAATTTTAAAAGTTCCTTATGGTAGTTTTATAAAAGCATCATGACCATTAATTGTTGGAATTATTGTTGCAACAATCATCTTGTTAGGAATTGGAACTTTATTACCAATTTCAAACACTACTCCTTGATTCTCAATGCCAATTGAGTAAGCAAGTTTTCATTTTAAGAGAAAGGATATGTAAATTATGGCAAGAATAGTTGTTGCGTTAGGAGGAAACGCATTAGGAAATTCCCCCAGTGAACAACACGAAATTGTAAAAGATACTGCGAAGGCAATGGTCGACATTGTTGAAAATAGTGATGAATTAATTATTGCGCACGGGAATGGACCACAAGTTGGAATGATTAACAATGCTTTTGATGAAGCAGCCCATGTTAATAATAAAATTCCAATGATGCCATTTCCCGAATGTGGAGCAATGTCACAAGCCTATATTGGCTATCATTTGCAAAATGCAATTTTAAATGAATTAAATAAACGTAAAATTAAGAAAAATGTTGTAACAATTTTAACACAAGTTGAAGTTGACCAGAAAGATCCTGCTTTTAATAATCCAACAAAGCCAATTGGCGCATTTTATCCTGAAGCAGAGGCAAAAGCATTAGCTGAAAAAAATGGCTTTACTGTTAAGGAAGATGCTGGACGGGGATGACGCCGAGTAATTGCATTACCACAACCAATTGATATTGTTGAAAAAGAAATTATCGAAGATTTAATTAAGCAAGGACATATTGTAATTACCGTTGGTGGTGGAGGTATTATCATTGTGAAAACAGGAACTGCTTATCAAGGAGTTCCTGCTGTTATTGATAAAGATTTTGCTAGTGCAAAGTTAGCAGAATTAATTAAAGCTGATAAATTGATGATTTTAACAGCGGTAGCAAAAGTTGCAATCAACTATGGAAAACCTAACCAAAAAGCATTAGATGTTTTAACTTTAACTGCAGCGGAAAAATATATTACAGAAAATCAATTTGCGCCAGGTAGTATGTTACCAAAAGTACAAGCTGCAATGAAGTTTGCTAGTTCTGGATTGCAAAAAATAGCAATCATTGTTGAATTAGCACAAGCTAAAGCAGCATTAGCTGGTAAAGCTGGTACAACAATTAGTAAATAAATTCATAGGAATTATTTAAACCTTTTTTTCTAAAAATTACACTTTGTAGGAAGTATAATTAAGAAAAAAGGTTTTTATTATCGTAAAGTTAATAAGAATAAGGGTTAAATAACAATTAGAATTTTTTTAAAAAAAAATATTTTTCTCAAAATTTGAGTAATAATTAAATTAAGAAAAAACAATTAATCAAACTGTTTATTAATAGCTTATAAAATAATAAAATTTAATACAACCATCATTTTAAGGAAGAAAAATGTGATATAATCAAGTCTAAAACAATAGAAGATATTAACTATTTTAGGCACAGAGGTAAAGAATGAAAGAGGATTTAAATAGTATTCAACATCAAATATTAACACAAGAAGATAATTTGGATAATTTTGTTACTGATTTATATTATTTTAGTACACTATTAGAAACCTTAAAAAAAGATTTTAAAAATCATTTAACAGATTTAACCAGGTTAAAAAAGAATAAAAAAATAACTACAGAAGAATATCAAACTAATTTAAAAATATTAAAAAATTTATATAAATCCAAAATGATGGAATTAAAACAAGATATACTAAAAATAGCTGATTTATGTATGCTTACATTTGAAAAAAATATTGCTTTTAAAAAAGCACATAAAATAGAAGTTTCAGCAGAACTTATAAAATTAAATAGTGAAATCAAAAGTTTAAAGAAAAAAATAAGTCAAGAGCAAGCAACAATGTTACAAGCTCTAAAAGAGGAAAAGTTAAAAACCAAAAAACCAATTAGTACTAAAACTTTAGTCTTAATAAGCATTATTAGTTTACTACTATTAATTATTGGTACGTTATTAATTAATTATTTACTTTATTTTCCAAAAACAAGAAGTGAAAGTTTTGATTTAACAAAAAAAAAAGAATATTTAATTGCTTTTATTATTGTTTTAATAACCTTAATAGTTATTATTGGTTATTTTATTTTAATGTTAAAAGTTATTAAAAAAACTTATATGGATCGTGAAAAAAATATTTTTAAAATAACTGCAATTGGTCTTGTTGGGTCATTTTTATATACAATTGGAGTTGGTAGTTTTGCGGTTGCAACGGCAGGATTAAAAGCAACAAAGATTATTAAAAATGATTCATTATTACCAGGAACACTAAATATTGGGTTAGGGATACCAAACTTAATTGCTGGAACCATTTTTGTTGCGGCAATTAATGTTGAAGTATTAACGTTAGTATTACTAGTTGTTGGTGCAATTTTAAGAAGTTTTGTTGGTGCTGAATTAACAAAAAGAGTTAGTGCCAAACATATTAGTTTAACGATGGCCATTGTGCTAGCAATTGTTGCGATTTTATTGATTTTAACACAATTAGATGTTTTACCAAGTGGAAATAAAACTGGTTTAGAAGGATGACAATTAGGGCTTGCCTTTCTTTTATTTATGGTTTATGGTGGTTTACAAGCATTCGGAATAGGGTTATATGCTCCGGCGTTAGCGACAATTGCATTATTAGGAATGGATATTAAAGTTGCTTTTCCAATTATAACATTAGCATCAGGGTCAGCTTTTCCAGTTGCGGCATATTCTTATAATAATAAATATCAGCCAAAAACAGGTTTTGGTTTAATGCTAGGGGGGCTCTTGGTGTAGTATTAGCTTTTTTAACAGTTTTTGTTGGCATTGAAGTTGGATTAGATGTTAAGCCATCTGTTTTTACTAATTATTTAAAATGATTAGCAGTTATTGTTGTTTTTTATGTATCTATTATGTTATTACTATCTTATTTAAAAATTAGAAAAAAACCAGATACTAATAAATTAGCAACAAGAAAGACAATATTTTCACTTGAAAGTTATGATCAGTGAAATGAAAAATTAGTTAATCAACTTGATGATTATTTACTATCATATTATGACAAACGACAATTTTATAATGATTTAATGAATAAGTCATTAGGAAAGGAAACAAAAATATGAAAATAGGAATTCCAAAAGAAATTAAAGCACAAGAAAATCGTGTTAGGGTAACACCAAGCGGCGTGATTGAACTAGTAAAACATAAGCATGAAGTTTATGTTGAAAAAAATGCTGGTCTTGGTAGCGGTTTTACTGATGATGATTACAAAAAAGCAGGAGCTATTATTTTAGATAATCCGACCGAAGTTTGAACAAAGGAAATGATTATTAAAGTGAAGGAACCATTAGAAAGTGAATATAAATATTTTTATGAAGGGCAAATTATTTTTACATACTTTCATTTGGCTTCAGATAAAGCATTAACTAAAGCATTACTTGATGCAAAAGTAACATCAATTGCTTATGAAACAATTCAACTTAAAGATAATTCATTGCCATTGTTAAGATTAATGAGTGAAGTTGCTGGAAGGTTAGCAGTTGCTAATGCAATGTATTTTATGTTTAAAACAACTGGTGGTAGTGGTTTATTAATGAATGGAACACCTGGAACAGAACGAGCGAAGGTTACTGTTATTGGTGGTGGTGTTGCCGGAACAGCTGCAGCAAATATGACAGCAAGCATTGGCTGTGATGTTACATTAATTGAATTTAATGAAAATAGAATTCGACAATTGTATCACTTGTTTGGCAAATAAGTCCATATTTTAAAATCTAACCATGCTAATATTGAAAAATCAGTTTTAGCAAGTGATGTTGTTATTTCAACGGTTTTAATCCCAGGAGCATCAGCACCAAAATTAGTAACGGAAGAAATGGTCAAAAAAATGAAAAAAAATAGTATTATTATTGATGTTGCTATTGACCAAGGTGGTAGTGTTGAAACAATTACTAAGGCAACAACCCATGATAATCCAACTTTCATTATGCATGATGTCATTCATTACTCAGTAGCAAATATGCCAGGGTCAGTCCCAAGAACAAGTACGATTGCTTTAACAAATGCCACAATCCAATATGCTCTAGCAATTGCGAATACTGATTTTAAAACATTATGCAAAACACATCCGCCAATTCGAAAAGGAGTTCAGACAGTTGAAGGTAAACTTGTTTTTGCCCCAGTTGCGGAAGCACATAACTTGGAATATGTTGATGTATTATCAATTTGTTAATTATTAATTTAGTAAAGTAAAAAAGTGAACATCTAAAATAAAGTAGACATAAAAAATAAAAATTATATTAAAACTTTATTAAAAAGATGTTCTTTTTATATGAAAAAGTGGAAAAACAGTAAAATTACTTTAAAAGGAATATAATATTTCACGAAATACCATTTATTTATGAATTAAAACATATAATTTAAAAGGTGAAAAAAAGTTTAGAATGAGGTCACGAAACACAAGTTAAAAACATAAAAAGGAAACATTCTGTTACCAATACACCATTAGAGTTAATGACAAAAAAATTTATGAATATGCAAAATAATTTAAAAAATTATCAAAGTATTTATTCCTAAGTGTAAAAAAAGTATAAAAAAATTTATGAGTGATCTAATATTTATACAATTGTATTATTGTGTAAAGTATTTAAGGTTTCTAGAACTGGTTATCATAACTGATTATGATTGGGAAAACCAAAATATAATAAATGAAATAACTTAATTGCGGATATTATACAAACAATATATCATAATTTTAACGGTATTTATGACTACAACATGATTACATTATGTTTAAAAAACTATATAATTTAAAAATGAAATTAACAGTTATAATCAGAAAGAAAAAATTTAATTATAAAAAACTTTTTGATCTATTAAGATATGAAAATATTTTAAATAGAAATTTTTCAACAACTGGAATTAACCAAAAAATTGGGACAGATATCACATATTTAACTATTAATAATAAAACATATTACTTATCAATAGTAAAAGATTTTCATACAAATGAAATTTTAGATTATCAAATTAGGAAAATGCTTGATATGCTTTTTATAATAAAAAATATAATTAATGCTTGAGTAAAAGCGAGAAAACCTAAAATATGAATTCTATAAACTTTATGTTTACAAACTTGTGTAAAAAAATAGGAATAACAATTTCAATGTCACGAAGAGGTTCTTCACCAGATAATGGTTATACAGATTCTTGATTTAAAACTTTTAAAATTGATTTTTTTGAAACATTAAAACGTATTTTTAGAAATAAAGAATATGTATATTGAATGGTTTCAGAATATCTTAAATTTTATAATGAAATTAGATCACAAAGCAAATTAAAAGGATTGAGCTCTGTTGAACACAGAATAACTCAATCCTAAAGCAATTTTATTTTTTATGTACACTTTTTTCCATATTCAAAGTTTGCTTATTATTTATATCTACAATATTTGCATAAATACTTTTTTTTATTTTTATACATAATAATCTATTTATATTTTTTTCTTCAAATTTTTGTTGTGTAGCATTTAATTTATATTTTTCTTGTTTATTTTTTAAAATAATTAATAATTGCTTTAAATATCAAAATGTTGGCGCAAATATTTGGCTGGACCATCTTTTTGATTTGATAATATAATTTCATCAGCAATTGCTTTTAACTCATCAATAGCATTAGAAACAGCAAGTCCATGTCCTGCATCTCGAATTAATTTAAGATCATTATGTGAATCACCAAAAGCATAAGTATTTGCAACATCAACGCCTAGATGCTGCGCTAAAAATTGTAAGGCACTTCCTTTTGAAATTCCTTTGCAAGAAATTTGAAAAAATGTGTTCTTATAGTATGATACCACATCTAATTTAGGTCATAATTGTTGCAAGTCCTTAATGAAAGTTTTAGCTTCCTTATCATTTAAACCAACTTCAAATGATATTCCAATTGTTTTAATATTTTCGGTAATTTCTTCTGGGTTAGTCACAATATGATAATTTGTTTGTGTTCATGTTGTTCATTTATGAGTTACTTCATTATATTTATTAACATAAGTACTATTATTACTAAAAAAAGAAGTTTTATATTTTTGATAAGTAAAATTAAAAATTTCCTTAATTTCTTCTTTTGTCAACGTTATATCTAATAAAAAACTATTTGTTTTAAATGAATAAATGCTACAACCATTGTTTGATACAACATAAAACCACCATATTTATCCACGTTTAATTGTCGTGCAACTTCAATTGCATTTTTTGCTGCTCGTGCTGTTGACGGAATAAAGGGAATTCCTTTTGCTTGAATTAAGTTAATTGTTTCTAATGTAAGCGGACTAAAATTTCGGTTATTATCAAATAAAGATTTATCTAAATCACAAAAAATTGCTTTGTTCATTTTTGTTAATTCCTCTCTGTAAGTTTTAATATAATTTAATTATTTAAAGATATGTATTTAATATTAGTTTGATAGTAGTTTTATAGTCTAGTAAAATTATATATGAAAAATTTTTAAAATAGAAAAAATATTTCATAAAATATTTAATATTATTTTTTCTAATGAAAGTTTAATTTTTATTATTTCAATTTCAATCTGAAATTCACGATCAATTTTTTAATATTTATCAATTTTATTTTGAGTATCTAAGAAATATACATAATTAGGATTATTTTTATTTTGATATTCTGGTTTTATTAAATATTTTCACCGATAAAATGTGATTTTTCCATGTTGAAAAATAATTGTTCTTTGAAACAATCCTTTTAAAATAAAACGCGTTTGGACATATTCAGATTTTAATAGTTTGTAATCAATTAATTCAATTGCAGATTTAATAATTCTTTCTAAAAAATAAATATTTTTATGTTGAAATCATTCTAATAAATTTTTAGGTGTAATTTCTACTTTAGCAAATTTAAATAAAGTAGGTAAATCAATTTTAAATTTATTTAGTAAGTTTGATATTTGGTTTATAATCATAAGACATAGGGTACCTTTCTAATTAATTTTTTAATAAACTAATTATAAAAAAGATAACCCTTTTTTATTTTCCCCAAAAAATAAAACAGCATCTTTATTAATAACGCTAATAGAAGAAAACATTATTTTATGATATAAATAAATATAAGCGATTAATATAAGTAGGGTAAACATATGTGTCAAAACAGTAAAAAGGGTCATAGCAGTAATTGTCACAATAATTGTCGGATTCATCACCATCCGAATTTTTTTAATTATTATCAATATCCTGTTTTTCCTTCTTATGGGTGTGGAACACCACCATTAATTCAGTATTCAATTCCGCAACCTCCATATCCACCGTTATTTGCACAATATCAATATTCTCTAATTATTCAGTATCCAATGACAGGACTACAACCAAATCAAAGTTTGTTACTAGGACAACCATATCAATATAGCCCACATAATGTTGGACAAAATTTTAATAATTTAGCCAATAATGCTAGAATTAATGATAATTTTCAATATCAATCTCAACCTGTTAGAGAAGATTATTATTTATCTCCTTATAATTCTCGTATTCCACTAGGGACAGAATGATATTATAATGATTTTCGTTGTCCAAGTTTACCATTAAGTGTTGAAGAAGAATATAATTGAGCAGTACATATTTCTGATATTTTGGATGAGTTTATTGGGCGTCATCGCAGTCGACCAAAATCTAATTTTGATGAATATCAAAACTTAAAACAGACATTAGATACTTCATTACGCCATTTGCAAGAAGCAGAAGCACTAAACCAAAAATTGGTTAATACTTGAGCAAAAAAGGATGATAATTCAAGTAATAATAATTCTGTACATTTACCAACAGATAGTATTGATTCTAAATTATTAAAGTCAAAATCTAACCAATCTGATGCTTTAAATGAAAAAAAGTTTCTCCAATAATTGTTAGTTCTGAACCAGAAAAAAGTTCATCTTTAACTGAAAATAATGTAGAAGATAGGTTTAATTTCCTTGATTTTGAAGATAATTTAAATGATAACTCTAATCCTAAAGATGATACGCATAGTTTCTTTTTTAATGATGAATTTAAAGTAGGAGATTCACCTGAAAAAAAGACAATAATATTGCAAAAAATGATAATGATGTTAATAAAATTGCTGATGAAGATATTCATGATTTTTTAGGTGTCAAATCACCAGAATTTGATTTAATAGAATCTAATCCAGAAATAATAGAAACGGATGTTTTAGATGATGAAATAACCTTTATTGATATTGAAAAAGTAAAGGATACAAAACCAGCTTTTGGGACATATAAGGATTATATAATTAAGACATCATTAGGGGAAAAACGAGCTAGTGAGATTTATCCAAAAATATTTGATGAATATGGTCATCTTAAAATGGATCATTATGAAGCAATGGCCCAATTTGGATTAACAGAAAAACAATATGATCAATTAATTGAAAATTTTTATCATGCAAAAGAAAAAAAACAAAAAAAATTAAAAAAAATAAATTTGGAGTAGTTACTAAATCAAAATTTAATGCTAAAACTTTTTGAATTACGATCAGTGTTTTAGGTGTTATTTTATTATTAATTGCAATAACTGTTATTTTGTATTTTACTGTTCCTAGTGTTACTGAAGGAATTGATACAATAATTGCTAAAATAAAAAAAATACTTTAATTTAGAATAATAAATTTCAAAATAGTTTTTTAAAATATTATGTATAATAATTATTGATGTGTTTTAAAAAAAAGGAGAGAAAACATGGCACAGACGCTGGTAATAATGGAGTCCCCAACTAAAACAAAAGCAGTTGAAAAATATCTTGGCGAAAATTATTTAGTTTTATCATCAGAAGGACATATTCGTAATTTATCAACAAAAGGTGAGTATGGATTAGGAGTAGATATTAAAACTTTTGAACCAAGTTATAAAATGGAACGTGGAAAAAAAGAAATTGTTAAAAAATTAAAACAAGAAGCCAAAGCAGCAGATTTGGTTATTCTAGCAACCGACCCTGACCGAGAAGGAGAAGCAATTGCTTATCATTTAAATGAAGTCTTAAATTGTGGTGACAAATCTCGCCGTGTTCGCTTTAATGAAATTACAAAAGAAGCAGTGTTAGATGCATTTCAACATCAAACAGATTTAGATATGAATTTAGTTCATTCACAAGAAACTCGACGAATTTTAGACCGTTTTATTGGTTTTCGCTTAAGCAAATTGTTACAGAAAAAGATTAAGTCAAAATCAGCAGGACGAGTACAATCGGTTGCTTTAAAGTTAGTTGTTGAACGAGAAAAAGAATGGCAAAATTTTGTGCCAGAGGAATATTGGACTGTTGAAGGATTATATAAAAAGGCAGTTGTTAAATTAACAAAATTTAAGGATGAAAAAATTGAATTAAAAGTAGAAGCAGATGTTCTAAAAGTTAAAAAAGTTTTAAAAAAAGATTTTGTTGTTGTTCAAATTAAAGAAAGTGAAAAACAGCGAAAATCACCGAATCCACATACTACTTCAACAATGTTACAAGAAGCAAGTAGTAAAATGGGTTTTGCTTCAAATAAAACATCATTAATTGCTCAGCAATTATACGAAGGAATTAAAGTTAAAGATAATATTACTGGATTTATAACATATCCGCGGACAGATTCAATTCGATTAAGTGACAAGTTTGTTCAGGATGCTTTTGACTATATTACAATTAAGTATGGAACAGAATATTTAGGCGAAGTTAAAACACCACCAAAAAATAAAAAAAATGTGCAAGATGCTCATGAAGCAATTCGTCCAACTGATTTAACAATGACACCAGAAGCGGCAAAAGAATATTTAAGTCGTGATCAACTACGCTTATATAAAATTATTTATAATCGTGCGTTAGCTAGTTTAATGGCGAATGCAAAGTTATTAAGTAAAGCAATTATTTTAGATAATAATAATTATGAATTTCGGATGACAGGAAGTACGATTCAATTTGATGGGTTTTTAAAATGTTATGTTTTAGAAGGTGATGAAGAAATTGCAAAGTTACCAATGTTAAAACCAAATCAAATTATTAATTTAAATGAATTATATGGAATTCAACATTTTACTAAACCACTGAGTCGTTACTCTGAAGCGAAATTAATTAAGACATTAGAGGAAATTGGGGTTGGACGTCCATCAACTTATGCACCAATTATGCAAACATTAAAAGATCGTGGTTATATTATTGTAGAAAACAAAGCAATTAAAGCAACTGAAAAAGGGATTTTAACAAGTGATAAATTACAAGAATATTTTAGTGATATTATTAACGAAACATACACTTCAACAATTGAAGAAAGTTTGGATGTGATTGCACACGGTGACGCAGAACCAAAACCATTATTAAAAGAATTTTGAGAACGATTTGAACCACGCATTGAAGCAGCAATGGAATTAATGGAAGAAATCCCAGTTGAGAAGGTGGGGATTGAATGTCCAGAATGTGGAAATGATTTAGTATATCGGTTTGGAAAATACGGGAAATTTATTGCATGTTCAAGGTTTCCAAAATGTCGTTATATTCATCAAACTGGTCTAAAATTTGGTCCTTGTCCAGAATGCGGCGTTGGTGAAATTATTTTAAAATTTAATAAGCGACGTCAACGTTTTAAAGCGTGTACTAATTATCCAAATTGTAATTACACTGATTCATATAAAAAAGAAAAGACCGAACAAGAAGAAAATAATAGCGAAAATAATGGATTGTATCGAATTAATTTATTAAAATAATAAACGATACTTTTTTTATGCTAGATATTTATGCAAAATATTTTATTATTTAGAAAATGATTTTCATAGTTCTAGCGTTATAATTAGTACAGTTTCAGAAAGGGGATGTGACAAATTATGTATGTAAAAGGAAGTAAAGTTCTTGTAAAAGTTACAAACATTACACCGTTTGGTGCATTTTGTGAATTAAAAAATGCTGTTGGATTAATCCACATTAGTGAGATTTCAGATTACTATGTAAGAGATATCAAAGAATTTGTTAATATTGGTGACAATGTTGAAGTAGAGGTACTAGACTATGACCCAGTTAAGAAACAAGTAAAATTAAGTTATAAGAATTTCCGACCTGAATTATTAAAAAAGAATAATAGTCAAATTCAAGAAACAGGAGTAGGATTCCAAATGTTAAGTGAAAAAATTAATTCACTAACAAGTAAATAAATTAAAATTTTTACAAATGTAAGGTTTTTTAGATAGAAAGCAGGCATATTATTAAAATGATTAAAGTAGATTTTACTAATGCATTAGCCGAATCTGTTTTTAATAAATATTTAGGGCGAGTTAAAGATATTCACCAAGTGATTCATAATAAAACAGGATTAGGAAATGATTTCCTTGGTTGAGTTGAGTGACCAAATAATTATGATCAAGCAGAGCTTGCAAAAATGAAACAAACAGCAAAGAAATTAGCTAGTGAAATTGACGTTTTATTGGTAATTGGAATTGGCGGGAGTTATCTTGGCGCGCGAGCAGCAATTGAAATGATTAATGGGTTATATAGTCAACAAAAAATAGAAATCATTTATATTGGAAATACAATGTCTTCAACTTATATAGCACAAGTTTTGAAATATCTTCAAGACAAAAAATTTGGAATTTGTGTTGTGTCTAAATCAGGGACAACAACTGAGCCAGCAATTGCATTTCGTCTTTGCAAAGAGCTTGTAGAAAAAAAAGAAGGAAGCCTAAAAGCAGCCAACTTAATTGTTGCTATTACAGATAAAGAGAAAGGTGCTCTAAAAATATTAGCTGATAAAGCAGGTTATCAAACCTTTGTTATTCCGGATGACATTGGGGGAAGATATTCAGTGTTAACCCCAGTTGGTATTTTTACAATGTTAGTAAGTGGTATTAATGTTGATAATGTCTTTAAAGAAGCACAACAAACTTATCAAGATACTTTAATTAATGATTTTACTAATCATGCCTATAAATATGCTGTTGGACGTTATATTTTAAATCAAGAGGAAAAATATAAAGCAGAAATGCTTGTAACTTATGAGTTACAAATGCAAATGATTACCGAATGATGGAAACAATTATTTGGGGAATCAGAAGGAAAAAATTCAAAGGGTTTACTACCATTATCGTGTGTTTTTTCGACAGATTTACATTCTCTTGGCCAATTCATTCAAGAAGGGACAAAAAATATTTTATTTGAAACAGTTATTGCAATTAAAGAACCACAAATTAATCTTAACCTGCCAAAAGCAGCAGTAGATACCGATGGTTTAAATTATCTCGATGGAAGAACATTGCATGAAGTAAATACCATTGCTGTTGAAGGCGTTGTTGCTGCTCATACAAAAGTTGGGCATGTTCCAAATATTGTTTTAGAATTTGCAACAATGGATGATAAAATGTTTGGTTATTTAGTATATTGATTTTTAAAAGCTTGTGCAATGTCAGCTTACTTGTTAGAGATAAATCCATTTGATCAACCAGGAGTTGAGATTTATAAACAAAATATGTTTAATTTATTAGGAAAATAAAAGACAAAATAAAAAATATTGAAACTCAATATTTTTTTATTTTTTTAATTGCTTAATTTGGTTTAAAAAAGTTGAAGAAATTTCATTCAAATCATAATCGGCAATAAAAAAAATTGTTTCAAGATCTTTATTTAATTGTTTATTAGCAAAAGCTAATTCCATTTCATATTTTAAATCGTTATTATTTCGTAGGCCTCGAATAATATATTTAGCCCCTAATTGTTTAGCAAAATCACTAGTTAACATTTGGTCATTAATAACAATTTCAATATTTAAATTAAGGTTTTGACAAGCTATGGCAGCTTGTTCAGCACGCGTTTTAATGTTTGTTTGATTTGATTTTTCTAAATTATTCGTAATTACAACATATAATTTTGAAAAGAGAGTACTTGCTTTTTTAATAATATTAAGATGACCATCATGAATTGGGTCAAAACTACCTGGAAAAATTGCTTTCAAGATTATTTACACATCCTTTTAAATATTATTATTTTAACTCAAAAAATGTGTTATAATGATTGAAATATGATATTTTTCCGATTATTTGGATATTTTTTTAATAGTAATGTATAATAATTAAGATTACATTTATTTAGAGAGATTACATTTGTATTAAGGGGAAAAATGTATAAATACATTTAAAAAATAAAATGTAAATAAGTATTAATTAATGAACAGCGAATAGAAAGTAGACGATTTTAGTTATGGCAAAAATTAATTTTTTCGCTCTTGGTGGATTAGACGAGCGAGGTAAAAATTTATACTGCATTGAGGTAGAACAAGATATTTTTATTTTTGATGCGGGAACAAAAAATCCGGAACGTGGAATTTTAGGAATTGATGTAGTAATTCCTAATTTTGATTATCTAAAGGAAAACCGTACTCGAATTAAAGGTGTTTTTATTACAAAACCTTCGGATGAATGTTCTGAAGCACTTACTTATATTTTAAAAGAATTGGCACTCCCAGTTTATGGAAATGATTTAACTTGTAATATTTTAAAATTCCATTTACAACGTTTTAAAGTTCGTGGTAAAGAAGAATGTTTTCATGTTATCAATGCAAAAGATATTCTTGATTTTGGTTTATGCAAGGTTGAAGTATTTTCAACAACAACAAATATGCCAAATAGTTTTGGTTTTGCATTGCATACACCTGATGGCACAATTATTTATACTGGAGATTATATTTTTGATGCTAAAGCAGACCCTAATTTTGCAACAGATTTACAACATTTAAATCAAATTATTGCTAAAAATAAGGTACTATTATTTTTATCAGAAGCCTCATCAGCTTCACGCCGTGATTATACAGCACCAAACCATAAGATTAAAAATTATGTTGAACGAGCTGTTAAAGAAACAGAAAATCGTATTATTTTAGCTTGTTTTGATCAAGATTTACATAAAATTAGTGAGTTATTTGATTTAGTTCGTGAAAATAATATTTCAGTTGGAATTTATGGTCAAACTTTATTAGAGTCATTAAAAGTGTTATCGGATAGTAAAAAACTAAATTTCAATGGAATTAATTTAAAAGGATTACAAGAAGCAGTTAAAGAAGAAAAATCATTAATTATTGTAACTGGTAGTGGAGAACGTTTATATAGTCGTTTGATTAAAATTGCTTCTGGTAATGATGATATTCTAGATATTAAAGAAAGTGATACAATTATTTTAGCAACACCACCAAACCCAGGAAGTGAATTAAATCATGCCAATGTTTTAGATGAATTAGCACGAACTGTCGCAAAAACAATTGCTTTATCGGATAAAAAAGTTTGAACAATGACAGCAAGTTATGAAGATGTTAAATTAATGAGTTCAATTATTAATCCAAAATATTTTGTGCCAGTGAAAGGTTTATATAAAGATTTTGTGCAAGCAAAAATGGCAGCAATTGAAGCTGGGATTAATCCAGAACATATTTTTATTGTTGATAATGGCGAAGGTCTTGAATTTATTGATGGTGAATATACAAAAAAAAGCAATAAGGTAAAAACCGCTGATTTATATGTTGATGGGATTGGCGTTGGTGACATTGGAGCAGTTGTTTTAAATGAACGAAAGCAATTAGCTACTGATGGAGTTGTTATTATAGGAGTTTCAATTGATAGTAAAACAAAGGAATTGGTTTCTTTAATTGACACACAAATGCGAGGAGTAATTTATATTCAAGAAAATAATGATATTTTCCATAAAATGCAAAAAGTTATTATTGAAATTATTGAGAAACATTATAAAAAAGCTGTTGTTGGTGAAATGTATGATGTCAATGAAGTAAAAAATGAAATTAGATCGACAATTAGTTCATTTGTTAAAACAGAAACAGGAAAAACACCAATTATTTTAGCAATTGTGAATGAAATTTAATTTTATGATATATTTATAGTAGATAAATATTTGAAGCTTTTAAAATGTATGGTCATATTTAAAGTAATTTCTAAATATTTAGAATTTTAGGAGGGCTGCACTATGGAAAAGAAATCTTATGATGATCAGTTATTAAATGATCAGAATGAGAAAACTGCAATCTTAAAAGTCGAAAAAAAGCAGCGTCGTAATGATTCCATCGGGTGAGTAATTGGGGCACTATTAGTGACGTTTTTTACTATTCTTGCCATAGGGCGAATTACTTTAATTGGGCAATTTATTGATGATGTTTTATTTACATTTGCATTTGGCTGGTTTAAGTATTTAATGTATTTTGTATGCTTAGTGCTAGGTTTGACAATTTTTATTGGAGTACGGATTCGATTAAAATCACGGGTAATTTGAATGGTGGTAACCTTTATCATTTTGTCCTGCTGATTGGTAAGTAGCATTTTGTTAATTTATCAATATGCTAAAGGGCAAATGGCGTATTTTGATAAAACTGTTTTTTTAGATGTTGTTAAGAATTATTTGCAACGCTGACAAGATGCATCAATTTTTAATTCTAATTTAAACCATCCGATAACATTTGTTGGTTTTAATGGTGCTTGAATTACTTTATATGCTGGAGGGGGTATGATTGGCAATCTTTTAGCTGGGATTGCTAGTTATACTACCATTTTTGGTTCATTAATTTTGTGTTTATCAGTTTTTTTATTATGAGGAAGTTGAGTCGCAACCGGAACGGCAATTGGGATGTTTTTACCAAAAAATGAACGTCAGCAACAAGGTGTACGTGTATTACGTTTATCAGCAAATCGACGTCAAAAGCAAAATATTTACCAAAATTTTAATATTCCTGATGAGGAATTATTTTCAGCTCGGCAAGTTATGCATACAACAGAAGCATCAGATATTACAATTCAAATGCCATCATATACAGCCTTACATGACCAACATTTAATTGATGATTTAATTGCCGATGATTTTGTTGGTAAGAAAAAAATGAAACAAAATTATGTTCGTTTTGATAATCAAACTAGTTCTACACCAGAATTACGAAAAGAACCTTTTAATGCAAAAGAACCTTTTAATGATTATCATTCAGGGCCTTCACAGTCACCACATTCTTCGCAATTGCCGCACCGTTCACGAATGCAATTAACACCGGATCAATATATTCAACCACGTAATCGCCGTAGTAATAATACGCTTAATAAAAAACTTGATGATTTACCAGTGTATGGTTCTTCTTATGGAAAAGATATTAATATTGATGTTGCACGCGATAAGTTGAATTCAGCAACTGATATCACGCCTTTTGGAAAAATTAATCGAGGTAGTAATTCAACAACTTTAAAGCAAACATCATTTTATGATGAACAATTACCAACAGAAGAATTTAATCCAACGCCATCAGAGCAATTTAAAACAGTTGATATTAATGAAGGAATTTATCATCGACAAAGTAATTCAGAATATCATCATCCATTAGAACCATATCAAGATGAATATTATTCGAATTATGAGCTACCATTAATGGAACAACAACATTTTGACATGCCGTATCAACCACCCCATTGTGTTATGAAACCCAAGTCAATTGAGATTAATAAAAAAAATAGTCAAACTATTTCGCGCCGAAATACTTTTAATAATCCACATTACAAATTACCAAATTTAGGTTTATTAAGTCCAAAGGAAGATAACCGTCGTAATAATGAACGAAATAAACTTGCTGCGCAAAAGAAAGCAGTGAAAATTAATCAAGTTTTTCAACAATTTAATATTGCTGCTAGTGTCCAAGGAATTAATATTGGCCCAACTATTACAAAATTTGAAGTTCAAATGCAACCAGGAGTGAAAGTTAACAAAATTATGCATTTAGAAAATGATCTAAAATATGCTTTAGCGACTCAAAATGTTCGAATTGAAGCCCCAATTCAGGGAAAGTCAGCTGTTGGAATTGAAATTGCTAATGAAATTAGTAATAAAGTAACATTACGTGAAATTATGGAACGGTTACCATTAGAAAAACAAGATCGTAAATTATTAGTTGGCATTGGTCGCAGTGTGAACGGAGAAATTATTTTTGTTGAATTAGATAAAATGCCACATTTATTAGTTGCTGGTTCAACAGGTAGTGGAAAATCTGTTTGTATTAACACCATTTTATCATCACTAATATTACGAACAAAACCATCGGAAGTTAAATTATTATTAATTGACCCAAAACAGGTTGAACTAGCTGTTTATAATAATTTACCCCATTTATTAGCGCCAGTTATTACAGATACTAAATTAGCAAATTCTGCCTTAAAAAAAATAATTGCTGAAATGGAACGTCGTTATAGTATGCTATCAGAGTGTGGAGTCCGCAATATTGAATCGTTTAATAAAAAAGTTACAGCAAAAGATCGCTTACCTTATATTGTTGTTATAATTGATGAATTAGCTGACTTAATGATGACAGCTGGAAAAGATATTGAAGATTCAATTATGCGAATTACGCAATTAGCTCGTGCTGCTGCAATTCATATGGTGATTGCAACACAACGCCCATCAACAGATGTTATTACCGGGGTAATTAAAACAAATATTCCATCGCGAATTTCTTTTTCAGTTACCTCAGCAATTGACTCTCGCACAATTTTAGACCAAGGTGGGGCTGAAAAACTAATTGGGTATGGTGATATGTTATATGCGCCTGCCGGGCAAAATATTCCAACCCGTGCGCAAGGGGCATTTATTTCTGATGATGAAATCCAACGATTAGTTGAATTTTGCTGTGCTCAACAAGAACCTGATTATGATGAAGAGTTTTTAAATATTGAAATAAATAGTGAAACAGGAAGTAGCAATGAAAACGATAATATTGATTCATTGTATCAAGAAGTTAAACGTTTTGTGATTTTAAATCAAAAAGCTTCGACATCTTTAATTCAACGAAAATTCTCAATTGGATATAATCGTGCTAGTCGTTTAATTGATGCTTTAGAAGAAAATGGGATTATTGGTCCACAAAATGGAGCAAAACCACGGGATGTCTATGTTCAAAATATTGACTTAGATGATAATTCTTTTAATGATGGCGGTTATTGATAGAGCGCAGATAATTTACAAAAAAGTAATGATTTATTGTGTATTTATAATTTTTATATATAATTAATGGTATAATTGGAAAGATAAAATTTCAATTAATATTTTTAAATATTGAGTATATAATTAAAATATTATGTAAAAAAACATTAAGGATGAAAAGAAATGGCAAAAAAAACAAAAAAAATAAATGCAAAGTTAGAGAAACTAAATGATATTTCATTAAAATTAACTGATGTTGAATTTCGCTATCGGGAAAATCATCCTAATGCTGTTGATGGAGTTAGTTTTGAAATTAACCATGGGGAATATGTTACAATCATTGGACATAATGGTAGTGGAAAATCAACAATTAGTAAAATTATTATTGGTGTTTTACGCCCACAAAAAGGGAAAATTGAAGTTTTTGGTAATGAAGTTCATTCATCAACAATTACGGGAATTCGAAAATTTTTAGGAATTGTGTTCCAAAATCCAGATAATCAATTTATTGGATCAACAGTTCGTGATGATATTGCATTTGGACTTGAAAATCGCCAAATTCCGCAAAAAGAAATGCAAGCAATTATTGATAAAGCTGCGGCAAAAGTTGGTATGAATAATTTTCTTGACCATGAACCACTAATGCTATCAGGAGGGCAAAAACAACGGGTTGCAATTGCTTCAGCATTAGCATTATCACCAGATATTATCATTTTTGATGAAGCCACAAGTATGTTAGATCCAAAAGGACGAAAAGAAATTAAACAAATTATGGTGGATTTAAAAGAATCACGCGAAAAAACAATTATTTCAATTACGCATGATATGGATGAAATTTTAAATGCTGATAAAGTGATTGTTATGAATAAAGGTCAAATGGTTAAATGTGGAAAACCACATGAAGTTTTGTATGATGAAGAGTTTTTGAAATCAATTCATTTAGATGTTCCTTTTGTTTCAAAAGTCGTTGATAGTTTACGCTTAAATGGTTTAAAAGTGAAAAATACACTAGATCTTAGAGAGTTGGTGGATGAGATATGTCAAAAGTAAAAAAACAACCTAAAATTGAAACATTACAAAATGTTGATATTACATTCACAAATGTGTCTTATGTTTATGCTCCTAAAACACCTTATGAATATACTTCCTTGCAAGATATTAATGTTGTTATTAAACCTGGGAAAATTACTGCTATTATTGGATCAACAGGAAGTGGCAAATCAACCTTAATTCAACATATCAATGGTTTATTAATTCCAACGACAGGAGTGGTTGATGCAAATGGTTTTATTATTAAAGCAAAACAAAAACGCATTAAAAATATTAAACAATTACGAAAATCAATTGGCTTAGTGTTCCAGTTTCCAGAATATCAATTATTTGAAGAAACAATTGAAAAAGATATTATGTTTGGTCCAGTTCACTTAGGTGAAAGTAAAGAAGTTGCTCGAGAAAATGCCAAAAAATACTTAGAAATGGTTGGTTTACCATTAAATTATTTAGAGCGTTCACCGTTTGATTTATCAGGAGGGCAAAAACGCCGGGTTGCGATTGCAGGAATTTTAGCGATGGAGGGTAATACTCTAATTTTAGATGAACCAACTGCTGGATTAGATCCTGAAGGTGAAGAGGATTTTATTAAGTTATTTCAACGGATTAATAAGGAACAAAATAAACGGATTATTTTAGTAACGCATAATATGGACCATGTTTTAGAAATTGCTGATGAAGTTATTGCTTTAAAAGAAGGCCGAGTTTTAAAAGTTGAATCACCATTTGAAATTTTTAAGGATAAAAATTTATTACAAGAATTATTAATTGAACCACCAAAAATTTATCATTTGATTTATCAATTGCAAGAAAAAGGTCTTGATTTAACAAATGTTAATATTCGTAATATTGACCAATTAGCAAAAAAAATTATTGAACATAAAGAACAAAAAAGAAAGGGATAAAAGAGATGCGCTTATCATTTGGACGTTATATTGCTTATAATTCCCCAATTCATCGAATGGATCCACGGGTAAAATTATTTATGTTGTTATCATTAATGATATCAATCTTTTTTTCAACTGGTTTTACCGGTTATGCCATTTTAGGAATAACAATTTTTAGTTTGTTCTTTTTAGCCAAATTACCGCCAAGGTTATTACGAGCATTACTAAAACCAATCTTATTTATGTTTATTATTTTGTTGTTAATTAATTGCTTTTTAGTTACGGATGGTTATATTGGATGACATTGAGGTGGAAAAGCAACAGCAACAGGACCTGTTGCTGCGGGAGGAAAAAGTTGATTTGCTTTTTCTGAAAAAGCTATTTTTAATGCCCTTTATATGGCATGCCGGATTTATTTAATGATTTTAATTACAACAATTTTAACGGCAACAACGCGCCCATTAGATTTAACTTTAGCGTTAGAAGATTTATTAAGTCCATTAAAACTAGTGCGCTTTCCAGTTCATATTTTATCAACAATTATTTCAATTGCCTTACGAATGATTCCAACTTTAATTGAAGAAGCGGGACGGATTATGAAAGCGCAAGCCTCACGTGGGGTTGATTTTAAAAATGGCCATTTTAAAGATAAAATTAAGTCAACAACAGCGTTAATTATTCCATTATTAGTATCAGCATTTCAAAAAGCTGAAGATTTAGCATATGCAATGGATGCTCGTGGTTATGACCCTCATGCCAAACGAACACGTTATCGTCATTATCGAATTCATTTTCCTGATGTGTTATTATTTATTTTTGGGGTTGGAATTGCTAGTATTATTATTGCTCAATCAGTAACAATGGGGCAATATGAAACTTTTTATCAAGTTTGACATTGAGATAACAATTCTAATGGATGAATATTTGGTAAAATTAAAACAGGATTTTTACAAATTCGGATTCCACATATTGATGAATTTGTTTTAGGATGATAATGTTATATTTATTATTAAGTATTGAATATGATGGTTATGATTATAGTGGCTGAGTTAAACAAAAAAATGCTCGAACAATTCAAGGTGAATTGGAAAAAGCATTTTTTGGTATTTGTCATCAAAAAATTTGAACTTTAGGAGCTAGTAAAACGGATGCTGGTGTGCACGCTTGTGATCAAAAGGTATTAGTAAAACTACCATTCCAACCACGACATTTAGCTTTTTTTATTAAAACCATTAGTCAAACTTTACCACCAAATATTAATATTAAAGGATATCAGTTTGTAGCTGAAAATTTTAGTGTTCGAACTGCAAAAGTAAAAGAATATGTTTATACAATTAATGATCAAGAGTATGTTTTTTTTAACCACCGTTATGAACTTAAAGTTAATGCACCATTAAATGTTAAAAAGTTACATCAAATTAGTCAAATTTTTGTTGGAACATACGATTTTGCTTATTTTGCAGGGGTTAAACCAACCGAGGATATTGCAACAGTACGAACAATTAACAAAATTTGGGTTAAACGAAACAAAGCAAAAAAAATTGAAATTCATTTTAGGGGGAAAAGTTTTATTCGTTATCAAATTCGCATGTTGACACAAAATATTTTAGCTTGTTATGCTGGCAAAGTTAGTTTAACTGAACTACAAACACAATTAAAC
The DNA here is from genome assembly GCF_964020235.1 of Spiroplasma endosymbiont of Seladonia tumulorum. NCBI lineage: Bacteria > Bacillati > Mycoplasmatota > Mollicutes > Entomoplasmatales > Spiroplasmataceae > Spiroplasma > Spiroplasma endosymbiont of Seladonia tumulorum. The sequence goes on from NZ_OZ026545.1 coordinate 1,647,327, forward strand.
TACCCGCCTAAAAAAGCAACAACAAAATATTGTGCAAAACCATATGGTTTATGTTTGAAAAAAATTAAATATTAAAATAATTTTAATTAGTATGCTTTTCTTTAAAAAATAAATATGATACTATATATTATTTTACTTTTTTATGGTACAATTTATTGTAACAGGTATGGGTAGAAAATAGGGCAAAAAGAGGTGCAAAAAATGAATAATGGTTTTTATATTTTACCAAATGAAGAAGGATATTTAGTAAAGTCACATGATACTAATAGTGAAATTGCGCTATTTAGAAGTCGTCGTGATGCAGAAGTGTTTATTAGCACTTTAACATTATCACCAACCCCTGCCTTTTCAAATAATTACTCATCAGGAACTTCAATTCCCCAATATTCATCGCAACCTCAGCAAATTATTATGCCATACCCGACCAATGGTGCTTCACCACAAGTATTTTTTATTCAACAACCAGCTCCAGCGCAACAAGTAGCCCCACCGCCATATCCATTTTATCCGATGATGCCACCAACTTCGCAAATGGGAAGAATGTGTCATGGTATGTATCCAAATTATTATGGGCAACAAAATAATCCTTATGGACCATGAGGTTGTACTTGTGGGCATAATAATTCAGATTATAATGAACATTTTGAAAGAAATCCGCACATTAAAAATAATGAAGGTTTAAAACCAGGTTGAAATAATGCCAGCAATGATTTGGATATAAAAAAAAATAATCAATTAAAAGATGATACAGTTCCTTGAACACAGAAAAATGATGAATATTCAAATAATGGGTATGAAAAACAACTAGTTCAATCGCCGGTTGAAGAATATAATCCTCAAACAGTTATTAATCAAGGCCAAAATAATCCGGTTGCAACTGATGAAATATTAGGACAACAATATAATGATGTTCCAGTTACTAATCCAGAGCCTATAATAACTCCAAATGTTTATTCAGAGGAAGTACAACAACAAAGAAATTATTCCCAACCAACCAACAATCAACCATACTATGAACAAGCTTTTGTTTCTAATCCGGTTTTTCTTAATCAACAATCAGAACAACCAGAACAATATGAGCAACCAAAACAAGTGACAAAACCAATTAATGTAGCTAATGATGATGAATTTTTTAATTTTGCTAATGAACAAGAATTTAATAACAATTCCAAAATTTCAAAAAAAAGAAACAAAACGTTTAATGAAAGAAGAATTAAAAGCAGCTAAAATGCAAACAAAATTAGAAAAACAGAATCGTAAAAAAGCAAAACGTAAAGGGGCACTTGATATTGAAGAATTAGACCCAATTGTAGAATAAAAAGCAAATTAATTTTGCTTTTTATTTTTTTTAAAATATTTTAAATTTATGGTTGTTTTTTAAATAAAATTAATGTTATAATGATCTAGGTTTTCGGGCTATAGCTCAGCTGGTTAGAGCGCACCCCTGATAAGGGTGAGGTCGATGGTTCAAGTCCATTTAGCCCGACCATTTTTTTATAAGAATTTTGGGCCCATAGCTCAGCTGGGAGAGCACCTGCCTTGCACGCAGGGGGTCGACGGTTCGATCCCGTTCGGGTCCACCATTTCAAAATAGATTTAAACAATTAATTAAAAAAGCATATTAATATTTAATATGCTTTTTTAATTGAATTTAATGGTTGCTTGTTACTATTATCCTGAATTTTTGTGAGGGAGGGTTTAATATAATGGCTTTTTTTGGTATAATATATTTAATGCAAAACAGAATATAAACAGGAGTGAAGTATGTCAATTTTTGATAAAAATGAAAACGAAAGATATGCATATTTTTTAACAAATTTTAAAGAAATCCTTGCAGATTGAGTAGTTATGATTAATAATCAATTTATTAAGTCATCATTAGATAATTCATCAACTAAATTATTTGGAATGAATGTTGATAAAGCAATTTTATTTTTTGATATTAATTTAGATGCAAATAATGAATTACATGAATTAGGAACTATTAAAGAAAGTTATAGTATTGATTTAACAAATGATTTAGATTTGAATTTAGGGAAAAAAATAAATAAGAAAAACAAAGGAAAAAATTATGATTTAATTTATAACCAAATTGATAATTTTTTTATTCAAGATTCAGAATTATTAAAATTTTGTGAATATACATTAAATATTACTAATTTATCAATGGAAACGGATGGACCAACAATTAGTGCTTTGAATAATTACAAATCAGTTGCTTTTAATAGTTATCCAACAAAAATTTATGAATTATTAGATTGATTTGGTATTGAAATTGTTGATGCATTTAATAATGGATTAAAAGTAAAACGTTTTGGTGTTAAAGACAATAGTACTGGTAGTAATAGCAAGATAAGAAGAAAACCAAGATTAATGTCAAATAAAACTTTAAAAAATATTGATAATGATGATAACAAAATTAATAAAGAAATAATTTTTACTGAGTATTTTGCAAATAATGGTAATATTAGTGCTAAGTTAATTGCTTTAAATAAGTTATTACCACTGTTAGAAGAAAAACGAGCTGAAATTAAAGATTTTAATCCTAAGTTAGAATATGATATTTTTAGTTTTTTACAACATACAAAATATCGGAATTCTTTAACATATCAAGAAAATAGCGAAGCTGAAAAACGTTTGGATAAAGTTTTTTAAAAAGCGGTGCTATCGTTATATTTATTAGATATTGCTTAAAAAGCAAAGAAAATAATTCGTTTTTTATTTATTAAAATTATTTTAAGAAGTTTTCCGTTATAATTTGTAGTAGGTGATTATGATGAAAGTTATTTTAATTAAAGATATTAAAGGAAAAGGAAAAGTTAATGATGTAATTGATGTTGCTGATGGCTATGCAAAAAATTATTTAATTAAAGAAGGTTTTGCAATTCCAACAACTTCTGCTAATTTGGCTAAATTAAATGTTGTTTTATTACAGCAAGCAGCACAAGAAGCAGCAACAAAAGATTCTTTAAAAAAATTAAAAACAGCATTAGAAGAATTAACATTGAATTTTAAATTAAAAGTTCATAATAATAAAAAATTTGGTTCTGTTTCTTTAACACAAATTGAAGATCGATTAGCAAAAGAATTTAACTTAAAAGTTGATAAAAAGAAATTTATTGATAATAATAATTTAACAAGTTTTGGGTTACATTACCTAAAAATTAAATTAGCTCCAAATATAATTGCAACATTAAAAGTGATGGTAGAAAAAAAGGAAAGTTAATTAATGGAAAACATCAATAAAACAGAATTAAATAAACTTAATGTTATTAATGATGCGGAAAAAAATGTTTTAGCAATAATTGCACACTCCATTACAGCAGCTGAAGAAGTTTTTTCAATTTTAACAGAAGAAGATTTTACTGTAATGAATTACAAAGTAATTTTCAAAACTTTACAAGAACAATTTTCAGCAAAGGTTGCTATTAATATTACAACATTAAGCAATTATATGTTAAAAAATAATATTTTAAATAAAATTGGTGGCATTGAATTTTTAACTGATTTATTTCAATCATATACAACAGATGCTAATTTATCTGAATATTTAGATATTATTATTAAAAATACAACCTCACGTCGATTAAAGGCTGTTGTTGATAGTATTAATCGTCAGATTGATGCTCATCAGCCAATTGATGAAGTTGTTAGTCACGCAGAAAAAGAAATCTTAGATGTTAAAAAGGAGCGAAAAGGGAATTTATTTAAAACTTCATATGATGAAGTTGATAAAGTACTTCAAAAAATTGAATTGTTAGAAAATTCCGGTGAAATGTTAACAGGAAGTCCAAGTGGTTTTCGTGATTTAGATCGTATGACATCAGGTTTTCAAAAAGGGGATTTTATTATTTTAGCGGCACGTCCTTCAATGGGAAAAACAGCATTAGCTTTAAATTTTGCTGTTAAATCAGCTGCTCAATCAAAAAAAGCAGTTGCTATTTTTTCAGTTGAAATGCCAGCGGAACAATTAATTCAAAGAATGCTAGGAAGTTATTCAACAGTTGATTCTGTTAAAGTTCGAACTGGTAAAGGGTTACAAACACGTGATTGAGAAAATATCACCAAGGCGGCGGATTTTTTAAAACAAACAAAATTATTTATTGATGATACACCAGGTTTGAAAGTCATTGAATTACAGTCAAAGTTAAGAAAATTATGTCGTGAAAACGAAGTTGGTTTAGTTGTTATTGATTATTTACAATTACTTAGCACTGGAACTCATTTTGGTGATTCACGTCAACAAGAAGTTTCAACAATTTCGCGGCAACTTAAAGCATTAGCACGTGAATTAGAGGTTCCGATTATTTGTTTATCCCAATTATCACGGTCAGTTGAAAAACGAGAAGACAAAAGGCCAATTATGTCTGATTTACGTGATTCAGGAGCAATTGAACAAGATGCGGATATTATTATGTTTTTATTTCGAGAAGAATATTATACTGCTCACGATTCAAATAATATGGAAGGACCAATGTTAGAAACGGAAAAAGCACAATTAATTTTATCAAAGCATCGAAATGGTCCAACTGGGAGTGTTGAATTATTATTTGTAAAAAAACACGGTTCATTTGCTGATTATGGTTTGCAAAATACAAAAATTTAGGATACTATATTAATTAGTAAAAAATAAATTAGTGTTTAAGAAAAGAGGACTATAATGCGTAAGTTATTATCAATTTTTGCAGCAACAACTTTGGTTACAACATCATCAGCATCAGTTGTTGCTTGTGGTGGTGCACCACAAGGAAATCCTATTCCTACTTTTATGTATAATGGAAATCAAAAATTTAGTCATGCTCCAACAGCAACTGGTAAATCAACAAATGGAATTGATGATGTAACACAATCAGGAAAAAATGAAAATGGTGCTCCTTATGAATACAGTTTAAAGGAAGGGCAATTGAATTTAATTAATAATGCAATTAACCCTATTTTACATGGTATAAATTTAACAAAAGATAATAGTGTAACAACTGGTAAAGGAGCAAAGTGAACTGATGAACAAATTGCAGCTGGTTTAAAAGGACAAAAGGATGAACTAATTAAAACTGCAAAAACTGATGCGCAGGATCCTCTTGATAATAGTAAAAAAATTAATCAAAAAGTATTATGAGAAGAATTTTTTAACAATTATTCAACTAGTTATGACTCATACTATAGTCAAGTTGCTTTCCTAGCAAATGAAAATAAAACAATCTTAAATAAAACAAATGATAATTTGGTTACAATGACTGGAAATGCAGAAAAGACAAAAAATAAAAATTGAGTTAAAGAACAAACTTGACCAGATGGCAAAAAAACTCCTTATACACCTTCATCATTAAAAGTATTATCACCTATAGCAACGATTCTTAAATGATTAAATGATCCAAAAAATGGCTATAATCAAGGTTATGATCAAATTGATCAAAATCGTGGATATCAATCAGCACGTTATCTTGCAATTGTTATTCCTAATGTGACAATTCGCTTTGAGTTTCAAGGAGAACATAATCGTTTTACTTTTACAGCAACAATTGATAAATTAGTAGGTTATGCAAATTATCTTGTTTACGAAAATCCAAATAGTACAAAAGATAGTTCAACTTATGGTCATCAATGATTTTTTTTAAGTTATGGTTTTTATGACTTTGAGAATTTAAAAGATGATTATCATCACTATAATTTTAATGCGATTCCAGATGCTGCTAAGATTGAACAAAATATTAAAATTGCATTAGGTTTTGTTAAAAAAAAGGATGATAAAGGAATTTTAACCGATGAGGAAGATAAGAAAGTTGGTAAACGTGGTCAATTCCCAACACCAGAAACAGATTATACTTTCCCAGCTCTAAAATGAACAATTAATGTTGATTCAATTACTGACCAATATAAATAATGGATATTAAAATTCTGGCAATTGGTTCATTAGATAAAAAGTATCTAATAATGGGCTGTGAAACTTTTTTTGAACGAATTAAGCATTATGCAAAATTAGAAATTATTGAATTAAAAGAAGTTAATAATAAGAATAAACAAGTAACAATTAATGAACAAACAGCATTAGTAATAAAAAAACTATTAGATTATTCAGAATATTATAAAGTATTATTAGCATCACAAGGTCAAATTTTAACAAGTGAACAAATTGCTGCATATATTAAGGAAGTTAAAGATTTTAAAAAAGCAAAGTTATTGTTTATTATTGGAGGCAGTCATGGTTTTAATAATAATGAATTATTGTCAAAGGTTAATTTTCAATTAAGCTTTGGAGCAATAACTTTACCACATCAATTATGCCGATTAGTATTATTAGAACAAATATATCGTAGTTTTAAAATTATTAATAATGAAAGTTATCATAAGTAATTTTAAAAAAGAACAACCAGATTATATTTTTTTGGTTTTTTCTGTAAATTGTACTATAAAGTGCTACACTTCATAGTACAATTTACAAATTTTATACATTGGATTATTTTTATCAATGATTTTCTTTTTATCTAACTGTGGTTTTTTGCTTGTTTTGCGGTAAATTTCATGGCTTCGTGATGTTTTACGTGCTAAAGTTTCAAGTTGAATTTTAACCACCTGTGCTTTATGTTCTTGAATTTTTTTATAACGCAAATCATAACCATTGTCCTTTGTTTTTTTCATATAATAGTTTTATTTTCTATTTCTTTTGCCATTTTTCTCCTTACTTTTTAACATGTAATTATTCCAATTTTATTATAATATTAATTATAAATTAGATGAAACAAAGAAGTAAAAAAAATAAAATATTTTATTTTTTTTCTTAAAAAAGACTTGCATTATTGCCTATTATCCAATAAAATAAATAAGCATGTATATTTTGTGGGAACATCTTTTGTGGTCTATCACTGATACACTGATAGGCGTTGTCAATGTTTACACAAAAAATATGAATAAATTAGGAGGAAAAGTAATGGCTCAAACTAAAATGAGAATTAAATTAAAAGGTTTTGATCACCGTGTGGTTGATCAATCAATTAAAAAAATCATTGAAGCAGCTCAAGCAGCAGGAGTAGAGGTAAAGGGACCAATCCCTTTACCAACTGATCGTAATATCATTACTATTTTAAGAGCAACTCATAAATATAAAGATTCAAGAGAACAATTTGAAATGAGAACACATAAAAGAATTATTGATATTATTAATCCTGATGGTCCAAAGGTAATTGACACTTTAAAAAGAGTGCAGTTGCCAAGTGGTGTGGAAATTGAAATGAAATAAATAACCATTCTTAAATTTAATTTATAGACAAGATATACATGACGTATTTTCAAGGAGGAAAGAAATGAAAGGAATCTTAGGACGCAAAAATGGTATGACACAAATTTTTGCTACCGATGGTAGATTAATACCAGTTACAGTAGTTGAAGTAGAACCTAATGTTGTTTTACGAGTATTAACAAAAGAACAAAATGGTTATCAAGCGCTTCAATTAGCTGTCGAAGATAAAAGAATTAGTTTGGTTTCAAAACCAGACCAAGGACAATTCAAAAAAGCGAATACAACACCTAAGCGCTTCGTTAAAGAAATCAGAAATATGGATGGTTATAATCCTGGCGATATTATTAAAGCTGATATCTTTACTGCTGGGGAATTCGTTGATGTTACAGGAACTTCAAAAGGGAAAGGATTTACCGGTTCAATTAAAAGACATAACTATTCACGGGGACCAATGGGACATGGTTCAGGTTATCACCGTGGTGTTGGGTCGATGGGAGCTATTGCCCCAAATCGGATTTTAAAATCTAAAAAAATGCCTGGACATATGGGAACCGAAAAAGTAACAATTCAAAATTTAGAAGTTATTGCAATTGATACTGAAAAAAATGCTTTATTGGTAAAAGGTTCAATTCCAGGTCCAAAAAAACAGTTTGTAGTTATTAAAGAAGCAATTAAAGGTTTAAAACCAAATACACCAACAGAACTAGTTAAAAGAACTGTTGAAACAAAAACACCAGAGCCCACAGTAAAAGAAGAAAGACCAGTTGAAGGAGTTGTTGATGCAGTAGTTGATACAACGCCAACAGCAGTCACTGATGCACCAGCATCAAAGACAGAATAGTTTTGTAGAAAGGAATTTTAAAATGAAATTACAAGTACTTGATGCGAAGGGAACAAGCGTTAAAGAAATTAGTGTAAATGATGCCATTTGAGGAATTGAGCCACATCAGCAAGCAATGTTTGATGCTGTTATTGCGCAACAAGCCGCAATGCGTCAAGGCACACACAAAACTAAGACAAGAACTGAAGTATCTGGTGGGGGAAGAAAACCTTGAAGACAAAAAGGAACTGGTCGTGCTCGCCAAGGTTCAATTAGAGCACCGCAATGAAAAGGAGGAGGGATTGTTTTTGGCCCAACTCCAGAGAAAAATTATTTAAAACATGTTAATAAAAAAGTTAGAAAATTAGCAATTAAATCTGCATTATCGCTGAAAGTTCAAGATAAAAATATTATGATAATTGATCAATTTGGAATTGACAAACCTTCAACAAAAGCAATGGTTGAAGTTTTAAATAATTTAAAAGTTAATGGTGAAAAACTATTAATTATTACCACAGAAGGTGATGAAGTTAATTTTAAATCATCACGTAATATTGAAAAGGTAAATATAATTACATCAGCTGGGATTAATATATATGATTTATTAAATGCAAACAAATTATTAGTAACAGAACAAGCAATAAAAGCAATTGAGGAGGTGTACGCATAATGCATATTACAAATGTCATAAAAAAACCAATTTTATCAGAAAAAACATATCGTAATATGGCGAATGGGGTTTATACTTTTGAAGTTGCGCGTACAGCAAATAAAGTTCAAATTAAAAAAGCTTTTGAAAAAATCTTTGAAGTAAAGGTTGAAAAAGTTAATGTTATTAATTATGACCCAAAAGAAAAGAAAATGGGAAAATTTGTTGGAAAGACAACATACACAAAACGTGCAATTATTAAATTAAAACCAGGTGAGAAATTAGATTTATTAGGAGAAGATAAATAATTCCAGGATACACTATCTGGGACTGTTTATTGGCGAAATAGGAGGATAAATAAAAATGCCAATTAAGAGTTTTAAACCAGTCACACCGAGTCGTCGTAATATGACGTCATTAGATTATTCCGTGTTGACAACTGATCGCCCGGAAAAATCATTAATTGAAACTCGGAAAAAACATGCTGGTCGTAATAACCAAGGAGTTATTACAACAAGACATAAAGGTGGCGGTCACAAAGTTAAATATCGTATTATTGACTTTAAACGTAATAAGGATAATATTATTGGAAAAATTGCAACAATTGAATATGATCCAAATCGTAATGCCTTTATTTGTTTAGTTAATTATGTTGATGGTGAAAAAAGATATATTTTAGCACCAAAAACCATCAAAGTTGGAATGCAAATTGTTAGTGGTGAAAAAACAGATATTAAAGTTGGAAACTGCATGAAATTAAAAAACATTCCAGAAGGGACTGTTCTACATAATTTAGAATTACGTCCAGGCAAAGGTGGACAATTAGCTCGTTCAGCTGGTTCATCAGTGCAATTATTAGGGAAAGATGAAGATGGTAAATATGTCACAATTCGATTAACATCAGGTGAAGTTCGTAAAGTTTTAGGAGAATGTCGAGCAACAGTTGGTGAAGTTGGAAACGAAGACTACGCCCTAGTAAATTGAGGAAAAGCAGGACGAAACCGCTGACGTGGAATTCGTCCAACTGTTCGTGGGTCAGTTATGAACCCAAATGATCACCCCCATGGTGGGGGAGAAGGTAAAGCTCCGGTTGGACGAAAAGCACCAATGACACCATGAGGTAAAAAAGCATTAGGAGTGAAAACTCGTAACAAGAAAAAAGCTTCAACTAAATTAATCGTTAGAAGACGTACTAAATAATCTTGCTAATTAGGGTCAATCCGACAAATAATAGTTGAAAGTAAAAATCAAAATTAGAGAGATTATATATAGGAGGTAAAACAATGTCACGAAGTCTGAAAAAAGGGCCATTTGTTGATAAACATTTACAAAAAAAAGTTGAAGCATTGAATACTGCGAATAAAAAAGAAGTTGTTAAAACTTGATCAAGAAGAAGCGTTATCTTCCCAGAATTTATTGGTCATACTTTTGCTGTCCACAATGGAAAAGAACATATTCCAGTTTATGTTACCGAAGATATGGTTGGTCATAAATTGGGAGAATTCTCACCAACAAGAAAATTTGGTGGACATGGCGATGATAAGAAGAAGAAAAAATAATTAAATTCAGAAAGTGAGTATTATATAAATGGATGTAAGAGCAAACTTAAGAAGTATTAGAATATCGCCACGAAAAGTAAGACTAGTTACCGATTTAATTCGGAATAAAAAAGTGGGAGACGCAATAGTTATTCTTAACAACACAAACAAAAAATCATCAGTTCCAGTTCAAAAATTAGTTAAATCAGCGGTAGCAAATGCCGTTAATAATAATGGATTGGATGCTGATCGCTTATTTATTAAAGAAATCTTCGTTAACGAAGGACCAACATTAAAACGTTTCCGTCCGCGTGCACATGGGCGAGCATATGAAATATTGAAGAGAACAAGTCACATCACAGTTACTGTTAGTGATGGACAACAATAAGAAAGGAAGATAACAAGAGATGGGTCAAAAAGTTAGTCCAACAGGATTACGCGTTGGAGTTATTAAAACGTGAGATTCAAGATGATACGCTGAAAAGCAAGAATATGTCAAATGATTGCATCAAGATATCAAGATTAGAAAAGCTCTAATGAAAGAATTAAAAGGAGCAAGTGTTTCTAAAATTGAAATTGAACGAACAAAAAAAGAAATTGTTATCTTTATTAGAACTGCTCGTGTTGGTGTTGTCTTAGGACAAGAAGGAAAAAACATCGCAAAATTAGTAAAATTAGTACATGTTACAATTGGCGATCGTAAAATAGAAGTAAAAATTAATGTTGTTGAAATTAAAAACCCAGACACTGATGCACAATTAGTGGCAAATACCATTGCTGAACAGATTGTTAATCGTGCTTCATTTAGAAGTGTTCAAAAATTAGCAATTAAAAAAGCAATGAAAGCTGGAGCACAAGGAATTAAAACTTCCGTTTCAGGACGTTTAGGTGGTGTAGATATGGCACGAACAGAAGGATATACCGAAGGAACCGTACCATTAGCAACTTTACGTAGTGATATTGATTATGCTTTAGCCGAAGCTTTAACAACCTATGGCCAAATTGGAGTTAAAGTTTGAATTTGTAAGGGAGAAATCCTAAGCAAAGAATTAGTTTCTACAAGTGATGAAAAACCAAAGTTTGAAAAACGCGACTTTAATCGTTCAAACAATAATCGTCGTGATCAAGGACCAAAATCACACCCTGCTGCTAAGGAGGCAAAATAATGTTATTACCAAAAAGAACAAAATATCGTCGTCCGCATCGTATTAAATATGAAGGAAAAGCAAAAGGAAATACGAAAGTAGATTTTGGAGAATTTGGATTAAAATCATTAGATGGAGCGTGAATTACAAACCGCCAAATTGAAGCAGCGCGGATTGCAATGACACGTTATATGAAACGTTGAGGAAAAGTTTGAATTAGAATTTTTCCTCATATGGCGAAAACAAAAAAACCATTAGAAGTTCGAATGGGTTCAGGAAAAGGTTCACCTGAAGAATGAGTAGCAGTTGTTAAAACAGGAACGGTCATGTTTGAAGTAGCAGGTGTTTCTGAAGAAACTGCCCGTGAAGCATTACGATTAGCAATGCATAAATTACCAGTAAGATGTAAGATTGTTAAAAAAGGAGAAGAGTAATAGATGAATGATTTAACCAAAAAATCAGTTGAAGAATTGAAAAAACTAGAAGAAGAATCACGTGCTGAATTATTTGCGTTACGATTCCAATCAGCAATGGGGAATTTAGAAAAACCACATCGCATTGGGGAATTAAAAAAGCAAATTGCTCATATTTTAACAATCTTATCTGCTCGTAAAAATGCTGGGGAAAACACCGCAATTAATGTTAAAGTTAATTTAAATGAAACATATGCGAAAATTGAAAAAGAATCACAAGCATTTGCAAAACAACGCAAGGCAAAAATTGAGAAAATGATGGCTGAGCAACAAGATGCTGAAGGAGAAATGCCAAGTTTAATGGATTTACCATTAAATGACGCAATGGACTTAACAGAAGAAGCTGTTGTTTCAACAATAGGAGAAGCAAATGTTCTTGATGAACAAAAAACACCAGCTGCGGCAAAGAAACCAGCCGGTGGGAAAGAATTTCCTAAGAAAAAAGTTGTTGGGGAAGAAAAACCGACAATTGGAAAAGCAGCTACATCAGCTGTGAAAAAAGCCTCAGTGGCTAAAAAAGATGTTGTACAAGAAACTAAAACTGATAAAGATGCAACATTAAAAACTTTAATTAAAGAAAAAGCTGTGGCAAAGAAACCAGCAGCAAAAAGTAAAACAACACCAAGCGACAAAACAATAGTAACTGTTAAATCAGTTACTTCGGCTAAAGCAGACATTGAAGTACCAAAAGGAACAAAAAAAGCAGAGCCAACTAAGACAACTAAAAAAACAACTGAACTTAATGCAAAAGAAAAATTAGCAGCAATTAAAAGTTCTGTTGCGATGGGTGGCACTGCAAAAGAGCGTGGTTCAGGAGTTAAAATTGATTTAGAATTAAAAACAAAAGACCCTAACGCAAAAGAATATACTTATGGTACAAATTGAAAAGAAAATCGTGATAAAATCTTAACCGCTGGTAAAACAACAAAAAAGCCGATGACAAAACAACTAAGAAAGGGACAGGGAAAAAATAATGGAAAGAAATAGTCGTAAAGTCTTACAAGGACGTGTTATTTCAGATAAAGCTGAAAAAACAATTACTGTTTTAGTTGAAACATATAAAAATCACCCCTTATATAAAAAACGTGTAAAGTATTCAAAAAAATATTTAGCACATGATGAACAAAATCAAGCCCACATTGGAGATAAAGTAAGCATTATGGAAACGCGTCCTTTATCAAAAACTAAACACTTTCGTCTAATTCAAGTTATTGAAAAAGCAATTGGTTAGTAAGAAGAGGATAATAAAAAAATGATCCAACAAGAATCAAGATTAAAAGTTGCTGATAACTCTGGGGCAAAAGAAGTGTTAGTAATTAAAAATTTGGGTGGTTCATGACGAAAGTTTACTAATATTGGGGATATCGTTGTATGTACAATTAAAAAAGCAACCCCTGGTGGAATTGTCAAAAAAGGACAAGTTGTTAAAGCGGTTATCGTGCGTACTAACCGTGGTTTAAAACGAAGTGATGGAACACAAATTCAATTTTCAGAAAATGCTGTAGTATTAATTAAAGATGATAAAAACCCACGTGGAACACGGATTTTTGGGCCAATCGCCCGGGAAGTTAAAGATGCTGGTTTTGTAAAAATTGCATCATTAGCACCAGAAGTATTATAGGAGGCTATTTATGAATAAAGTTAAATTTAAAAAAGGTGACTTAGTGAAAGTTATAGCCGGAAAACATAAAGGAACAGAAGGTCCAATCATTCGTGTCTTACGTGAAAAAAGTCGTGTGGTAATTGAAGGAATTACAAATATTAAACATGTGAAACCTTCACAAGAAAACACTGAAGGAGGAATTCAACAAGTTCTCGCTTCAGTTCATATTTCAAATGTTGCATTAATTGATCCAAAAAATAAAAAAGAAATTACTAAAATTAGTTATCAAATTGCTGATAATGGTAAAAAAGTTCGCATTGCTCGTAAGTCAAAAGCGCATTTAGCGTAGAAAGGAATAATGATTAATAATGAATGTTAATTTAGAAAAAAAATATAAGAATACAATTGTTAAAGAATTATTCAAAGAGCAAGGTTTTCAATCAATAATGCAAGTTCCTGTTGTTAAAAAAATTGTTGTTAACATGGGAGCTGGGAATACAACACAAAATAGTAAAGTAATTGAAGATATTACAAATGAATTAGCATTAATAACTGGGTTACGACCAGTTGTTACCAAAGCTAAAGGTTCAATTGCTTCCTTTAAATTACGTGAAGGAATGCCAATTGGAGCAAAAGTTACTTTACGTGGGAAAAAAATGTATCAGTTTTTAGATAAACTAATCAACATTGCTTTACCACGAGTAAGAGATTTCCGTGGGCTTAATAAAGATGCCTTTGATGGGCGCGGAAATTATACCTTAGGAATTAAAGAACAAATTATTTTCCCTGAAATTGACTATGATAAAGTTAAAAGAGTACGGGGAATGGATATTACAATTGTCACAAGTGCAACAAATGATGCTGATGCTCGAGCATTATTAAGCAAAATGGGAATGCCATTTAAAAAATAGGAGGAAAGAAGATATGGCCAAAAAATCATTAAAAGTTAAACAACAATGCCATCCAAAATTCAAGGTAAGAGGTTATACTCGATGTGGAAACTGTGGACGACCTCATGCTGTGTTACGTAAATTTGATTTATGTCGTTTATGCTTTAGAAATTTAGCAAGTAAAGGACAAATTCCTGGGGTTAGAAAAGCTTCATGATAGAAAGAGAGACTAATTAATTATGATGATTGATACAATCGCTGATATGTTAACAAGAATTCGCAATGCTAATCAACGTTTACACAAAAGTGTAAAAATGCCGTCAAGTAAAATGAAAGTAAGAATTGCTGAGATTTTGAAAGAAGAAAGCTATGTCGAAGACTTTAAAGTATCAGGAGATATTAAAAAAGACTTAACGTTAACTTTAAAATATAAAGGTAAAACAAAAGTTATTTCAGGATTAAAACGAATCTCAAAACCAGGTTTAAGAGTTTATGTAACCGTTGAAGAAGTACCTCAAGTTTTAAATGGGATGGGAATTGCAATTATTTCAACAAACCAAGGAATTATGACAGACAAAGCAGCAAAACAAGCTCACTTAGGTGGGGAAGTTATTGCTTATGTGTGATAGAAATATTTAAAGGAGAGTAAAACAATGTCTCGAATTGGTAATAGAGAGCTAAAAATTCCAGTTGGTGTTGAAGTAACAATTCAACCAAATAATGTTATTGCAAAAGGCGCAAAAGGACAATTAGAACAAGCAATTCCAAGTGTTATTACTGTTGCCGCCAAAGAAGGTGTTGTGACAACAACTAGAGCAAATGATGTGAAACATAGTAAGCAATTACATGGCACAATTAATTCTTTAATTCAAGGAATGTTAGAAGGTGTCAGCAAAGGTTTCAAAAAAGAATTAGAAATTAATGGAGTAGGGTATCGTGCGGCGTTAGCTGGTGATAAGTTAACGTTAAGTTTAGGATATTCTCATCCAATTGAATATAAAATTCCGCAAGGAATTACAATTACACTTCCAAAACCAACACAAATTATTGTAGAAGGAATTTCAAAACAATTAGTTGGGGAAGTAGCTGCAAACATCAGAAATTATCGTAAGCCAGAACCTTACAAAGGTAAAGGAGTTAAATACAAAAACGAACACATTATCCGTAAAGAAGGAAAATCTGCTGGTAAATAGCAGAAGAAAGGAATATCAACAATGGCAAATTTACAAAGTCAAAGTCGTAGTGCAAAACGAAAAAGAAGACATTTTCGTGTTCGCGCCAAAATTAATGGTACAACAGTTGTTCCTCGTTTAAATGTGTTTAAATCAAATGGGCATTTTTATGCTCAATTAATTGATGATGTGAAGCAAAAAACAATTGTTGCAGCCTCAACATTAAAAATGGCTGGTTTAAAATCAACAAGCAATATTGCAGCGGCAGAAAAAGTTGGCGCTGAAATTGCAAAAAAAGCACTTGATAAAAAAGTTACAACGGTAGTATTTGATCGCGGTGGATATTTATACCATGGCAAAGTAAAAGCATTTGCAGAGGCTGCTCGTAAAGCAGGACTGAAATTTTAAAAGGAGCAATAAGAAGATATGGCAGAGAATAAAACAGATTTAAAACCAAATACAGGAAACTCAGCTCAACCAGCAGCAAAAAAAGAAGGACCACAACATAATTTTCGGCAAGGCAATCAACGTTTTGAACGTAATAATGATCGTCGTGGTGATGAAAATATGTTTGAAGAAAAAGTCGTAACAATTCGTCGGGTTACTAAAGTAACAAAAGGAGGACGTCATTTCCGCTTTGCGGCAGTTGTTGTGATTGGTGATAAAAAAGGTCGCGTTGGTTTTGGGACTGGAAAAGCAAACGAAGTTCCTGATGCAATCAAAAAAGCAATTAAAGAGGCAAAAAAACAATTAGTAAAAGTGCCACTAGTGGGAACAACTGTTCCACATGAAGTTATTGGTCATTTTGGAGCAGGAAAAGTATTAATTAAACCAGCTCGCAAAGGGACAGGAGTTATTGCTGGCGGACCAGCCCGAGCTGTGATTGAATTAGCAGGTTTAGCAGATGTTTATACAAAATCATTAGGATCAAATACCCCAATTAATATGATTCGTGCAACATTAGATGGTTTAAGTAATTTACGAACAATTGATCAAATTGCAAAATTACGTGGTAAAACCGTAGAAGAGTTACAAGGATAAGAGGACAGAACAATGAAATTAAACGGATTACAGTATACTGATGGAGCTCGTCATAGTAAGAAACGACTAGGACGAGGAACTTCATCAGGATTAGGAAAAACAGCTGGTAAAGGACATAAAGGGCAAAATGCTCGCACCGGTGGTGGTGTTCGCCCTGGATTTGAAGGGGGACAAACTCCTATCTTCCGTCGTTTACCAAAGGTTGGTTTTACTAATTTAACAACCAAAAAATATGTCTTATTAAACTTAAGTGATTTGGAAAAATTAGGATTGAATGAAATTAACCATCAAACATTAGTTGCCAAAAAAGTGCTAAAAAATGAAAAAGAATTAATTAAAATCTTAGGTAATGGTACAATATCTAAGAGTGTTAATGTTAAAGTTAATAAAGTTTCGCAAACTGCAAAAACAGCAATTGAAAAAGCTGGAGGAAAAGTGGAGGTAATATAGTGAAAACTAAAGCGAAAAAAAGAAAAATGACTCGCCATAATCGCGAGGTTGACATTGTTAAATCATCAAACTTTTTTGTTAAAAATAAAGATTTGATTAAACGAATTTGTTTTACTTTATTAATTTTAGTTTTAATTCGTTTAGGTAGTTATTTAACAGTCCCAGGCGTAAAAATTTCACCTGACTTTCAAGATTTATCAAACAATGATCAGTTCTTTAGTTTGATTTCAATGTTAGGAGGAGGAACGCTTGGAAAGTTTTCAATTTTAGCTTTAGGAGTATCACCATATATTACTGCTTCGATTATTGTACAGTTATTATCAACTGATGTAATTCCGCCTTTATCACGCTGAGCAAAAAGTGGAGAACGTGGGCGGAAAAAATTAGATCGCTTAACAAAGTGATTAACAATTCCATTTGCAATTATGCAAGTAATTGCCACAATTTTTACTATGGCAAACCAAGGCATTATTTCTCCAAAATGAGATTCATCTGATTTTGGAACGGGAAGTTCAATCTTTTATTATACATTAGTTCCAACCGCTTTAATTGCAGGAACAATGTTAATGCTTTGATTAGCAGATCAAATGACAATTAGAGGGATTGGTAATGGGGTTTCATTAATTATTTTTGCTGGAATTGTTGCGCAATTACCAAATAATTTACAAACAACTTTTAAATTCTGAATTTCAGGACAAGAAGACATTAACTTATTATTTGATGGAATTTTAAAATTCTTAGTGTATGTTGTAATGTTCTTATTAGTGGTTTTATTTGTTGTAATGTTAAATGAATCAGAACGGAAATTGCCAATTCAGCAAACAGGAAGTGGTTTGGTATCTGGAAATGAAGAAACCCGCCCCTTCTTACCATTAAAAATTAATTCCGCTGGAGTTATTCCCGTAATTTTTGCCTCGGCATTAATTTCAGCCCCAATTACTGTTGCACAGATTATTAGTGTAAGTAATCCAAATAATGGTTTTGTGCAATTTACCAATAATTATTTATCGTTTAGTACATGACCAGGAATTATTATTTATGCAATTTTAACAATTTTATTTACTTTCTTATATTCACAAGTACAAATGAATCCTGAAAAAATTGCTGAGAATTTTCAGAAGGCCGGAACCTTTATTCCTGGTGTTCGCCCTGGGAAAGAAACTGAAAAATACATTAAGGGAACAATTAACCGTTTAAGTATTTTAGGGTCAGTCTTTTTGGCGGCAATTGCAATTTTACCTTATGTGATTAGTAAATTAACAGCTTTACCAAGTGCATTAGCAATTGGAGGAACAGGATTAATTATTATGGTATCAGTCGCATTAGAAACAATGCGTCAAGTTAAAGGACGAATTACGCAACAAGCGTTTATTGATAAAAAGTTGCAACAATTAACGGATGATACTAAAGATTCATATTTATGATAGAAAGCCAGAGGAAAGTTAATGCGAAATTTTATTTTGTTAGGAGCTCCTGGTAGTGGAAAAGGAACCCAATCAGACCATTTAGTTAAAAAGTTTGGTTTTACGCATATTTCAACCGGTGATATTATTCGTGATAATATTAAGCAAAACACACCATTAGGTATTTTGTGTCAACAGTATGCTGACCAGGGAAAATTAGTTCCTGATGATATTATGATTCAAATGGTTGAAAATCATTTACAAACAGTAACTGGTGATTTAATTTGAGATGGTTTTCCGCGCACAATTGCGCAAGCAAAAAAATTAGATCAATTATTGCAAAAACTAAATAGCAAGGTTGATCATACATTATATTTTGAAATTGATGAAGCAAAGTTAATCGAACGAATTACGGGACGTTTAACTTGTCCAACTTGTGGACGAACATATCAAAAAACAGCAGTGCCCCCAAAAGTGGCATGAGTTTGTGATGATGATCAAACCCCATTAGTACAACGTAAAGATGATAATGAAGAAAAAATTAAAATTAGATTAGCGGCATATCATGCTGATACTGCACCGTTAATTGAATATTATTTAAATCAGCAAGTATTAACCGTTATTGATGCTGATATGGAAGGAAATGCTGTCTGAGACCAAATTATGGCAGTTTTAAAATAACGGAGATTGGAGGTAATAGATAAAATGGCCAAAACTGATTTATTAGAAGTACAAGGAACAATTTTAGAAGTATTACCAAATACAATGTTTAAGGTGCAATTAGAAAATGGTGCAACTATTTTAGCTCACGTTTCGGGTAAAATCCGGATGAATTACATTCGCATTTTACCCGGCGATACAGTAGTTGTTGAAATGTCACCTTATGACTTAGAACGTGGGCGTATTGTTTTTAGACATAAATAAACAAAATAACAAAAATTTTGGTAAAGGAGAATACACGATGAAAGTAAGATCATCAGTTAAAAAAATCTGCGACAAATGTCGTGTAATTAGAAGAAAAGGGCGTGTGATGATAATTTGTTCACAGCCAAAACATAAACAACGACAAGGTTAAAAAGGGAGGAAAAGAACATGGCACGTATTGGCGGAGTAGATATTCCAAATGATAAGCGCGTAGTAATTGCGTTAACATATATTTATGGAATTGGAAAACCACAATCACAACAAATTTTAAAAGAAGCAAAAATATCAGAAGATATTCGTGTGAAAGATTTATCAGAAGATGAATTAACAACAATTAGAAATGAAATTGCAAAATTAAAAACCGAAGGAGACTTACGACGTGAAGTTGCCTTGAATATTAAACGTTTAATGGAAATTGGTAGTTATCGTGGAATGCGTCATCGTAAAAGTTTGCCAGCACGCGGACAGTCGTCAAAGCAAAATGCACGAACAGTTAAAGGACCACGTAAAACAGTTGCTAATAAGAAAAAATAGTAGATAAGGAGAACAATTATGGCTGTTAGAAAAAAAACGAATAAGAGAAAAGTTAAAAAAAATGTCCTAAAAGGAATTGCACATATTCATTCAACTTTCAATAATACAATTGTTACCCTTTCTAATGAAGCGGGTAATGTCATTTCATGAGCATCAGCAGGAGCAATGGGTTTTAAAGGAAGTAAGAAGTCAACTCCTTATGCTGCCCAAATGGTTGCTGAAGCAGCTGGAAAAGCAAGCCAAGAACACGGAATGAGTAGTGTTCAAGTTGAAGTAAAAGGGCCAGGCCCAGGGCGTGATGCTGCGGTACGGAGCATTCAAGCAATTGGATTAGAAATCACTTCAATTAAAGATGTAACGCCAATTCCTCACAATGGGGCACGTCCACCAAAAAGACCAAGAGGATAGGAGAAAGATTAGGCGATGAAACAATTTATTAGACCAGAATTTAAATTACAAGCAGAAGATAAAGCCAATAATTACGGAAAATTTTTAGTTGAACCGTTAGAACGAGGATTTGGTGTTACATTAGGAAATGCGATACGTCGAACATTACTATCAGCAACACCAGGAGCCGCTGTTTTTGCTGTTCGAATTAAAGGTGCCTCGCATGAATTTACTGCTATTCCCGGTGTTGTTGAACATGTTACAAAAATAATTTTAAATATTAAAAATTTAGTATTAAAAATTAATCAAGATATTATTCCAGATGGAGAATCAGTAATTTTAAAAGTAGTTTCTTCAAAAGAAGGAGAAATTTACGCAAGAGATTTAGTTGTCCCAACTGGAGTAGAAGTTATTAATGGTGATTTATTATTAGCAACAATTGCTAAAGGTGGAGAATTAGACTTGGAGCTATATGCTCGTAATTCACGTGGGTATAAATCATTTACAGATAATAAAAAAGAAAAGAAATATGCTGATTTAATTGTAATTGATTCAAATTATTGTCCAATTCAGCGTGTGGCATATAATGTTGAACCAACAAAGGTGGGGAAAAATGCTGACTTAGAAAAATTAGAATTAGAAATTCAAACTGATAGTTCAATTACGCCAGTTAACGCTGTTGCAATGGCAGCAAAAGTTATTACTGAGCATTTAGAATTCTTTGTTAACTTGAATGAAGCAATTAAAGCAACCCAAATTATTTCATCTGAAGCAGAAGCGGAAGAAGATGAATTAGATCGTAGCATTGATGAACTAGAGTTTACGCAACGTTCACAAAATTGTTTAAAAAGAGCAAAAATTGATATTTTACGTGATTTAGTTTCAAAATCAGAAGATGAAATTCAAGAAATTAGAAACTTAGGGAAAAAATCATTAACAGAAATTAAAGATAAAGTGGCCCAATTAGGTTTACACTTTCGACGTGATTAAGAGAGGTGAAAAAGGATGTCATACCAACAAAAAAGAGGGAAAAATACTGCATGAAGAAATGGCTTAATGCGTAATTTAGCAACCGAATTAATTATTAATGAACGGTTGGAAGTAACAGAAACACGCGCCAAAGAATTACGCCGTCATGTTGATAAATTAGTGACACTAGGAAAACGACAAGATTTACATGCTCGTCGTCGTGCTGCTAGTTTTTTACGTGATATTGAGGCAAATGAAAAGGAAACCGCATTACAAAAATTATTTAATGGCATTGCCAAAAAAAATAAAACTCGTAATGGTGGTTATACACGCATTTTAAAATTAGATAATCGTAAAGGAGATAATGCTCCGATGGTGATTATTGAATTAGTCTAACCAAAAAAAACTAACTGTTGTGTCGTTAGTTTTTTTCTTTTTATGATAAAATAAAATCTGAAAGGAATTTAACTATGATTACAATTAAAACAGACCAAGAAATTGAATATATGCGCAAAGCTTGTTTAACATTAAAACAAATTCATCAAGAATTAAAAGCAATGATTAAACCAGGAATAACAGGCGTAATACTTAATCATCGCGCAGAAGAAATTATTCGAGCAAATAATTGCCAACCAAATTTTAAAGGTTTATATGGTTTTCCCGCGGCCATTTGTGTTTCTTTAAATGAAGTTTTAATCCATGGGATTCCAAATCATACACCATTTGTGGAAGGTGACCTTGTCTCTGTTGATGCGGGTTGTTCATATGAAGGTTATAATAGTGATGGTGCTTTTACTGTAATTGTTAGAAAACCGCGCACAACAGAACATGTGAAGTTATTAACTGTCACTGAAACAGCATTAGCAAAAGCAACCGCAATTTTGAAACCAGGAGTACGAATTGGTGATATTGGTGAAACAATTCAAACATATGTTGAAGGAGAAGGTTTTTTCTTACCAACTGAATTTGCCGGCCATGGAATTGGGCGTGAATTACATGAAGAACCAATGATTCCTAATGTTGGAACAGCAGGAGTAGGAATGCGCTTACAAGCTGGAATGACGATTTGTATTGAACCAATGGTTCAAATTGGAACTAAAGCAATTAAAATGTTAGATGATAATTGAACGCCAGTGTCAGCTTTAAACTTATGTAGTGCCCATTTTGAATATACAATTTTAATTACTCCGACTGGATATGAAGTTTTAACTTAATTATTTTTAAAAATAATAACCGTACCAAATCCTTAATAAAGTATTTGACCCATTTTTTAATTTTCTTGTGAATGAATTGAAAAATTGGTAATTATTGTGTACCATAAATGAGTAGGGCTTTATGTTTAACATGAAGGGAGCTATTATGCGATTTAAACAAAGAAATTAAGTTTGAAAAATTAATATTTTTGGCAAACATATTAAAGCTGGAGCAGGAAAACGAAATCCGTTTGATTATGCCCGAGTTAAAAAATGACCCGAGAATTAATTAGAAAACAACGATTAGAAGCAAAAGCAAATAAAAATAATAACTATCAATTTTAAAAAACCATACTTTCTTAGTATGGTTTTTTAAATTATTTATTAAGTTGATAACTATTTTTAATTTTTTGATAAATCATTGTTTTGTAATCTTTATCAAGAAAGCTAATAAATGTAAAAACACCAACAAAATGATAACCAATACCTAATTTTTTTCATTTAATTTTGCAAAAGTAATTAATTGGGTTTGACGTTCTAATTGTTTTTCACCTAATTTTTGTTGTTTTGTCTGATCATTTGTGTCATTAAAATAATAAATATAATTTCAGTCATCGGACATATAATTCGCATATCTTTTTTTTAATTGCTAATGCTTTTGGGGTGAGAGAAACAATATTAGGAAATCAAACTTGTTGATAATGATTAATATTATAGCCACTTGTTAAAGTTGAAAGCTAATTTTCATCAGTAAATAAGGTGCTCAAGACATCAAAAATTGTTCGAAATATTATTTTATCATCAGTTGTAATTTCTTTTTGTTGCAAAATTTTTTGTAATGTTTCATTTGTCATTTGATGAACCCTTCTTTTTAAACTTGTAAATTATTTTACTTTTCTAATATAATAATTATACTAAAAAGAGATAAAATGTTATAATTATGGCAAGAATTGATTGAGAGAGGGGATTAGAATGTTTTTATCATTTCTTATTGTAGTACAAAATAATCAGACAAAATTAATGAAGACTTTACTATCAATTAAGGAACAAACAAGTGACGATTATGAAATTGTTTTAATTAATGATAATGGATTCCAACCAAAATCACCACTCTTAGAATTTATGAATGAATGCTTTTATAATAATATTGGTAAACAAATTCAAGTAATTACAAATTTACGAAGTCAAGGCTTTTCATATGGTATTAATACTGCTATTTCAATTGCACAAGGAGATTTTTTTATGATTGTTGATGAAGGACAGACAATTCATAAAACAGCAGTTGCAGTTTTAAAAGAAAAAGTTGAAACATATCAAGTTGAACATAAAAAAGTTGATATGCTTGAATTTAGGTTACATTATGCGAATTCAAAGGAAAAAAGTGAAATTTGAAATAAATGTAATGTTTTACTGTCGCCTAAAACTAATAAAGAAGTGTTAGCATATGTTAATTGCTCATTTTTTACAAAGATATTTCGTCGAAACCTTATTTTACAAAAAAATATTACATTACTTGATTATCGTCGTACTGATACTTTCTTTATTTATAACGCATTAGTTTATACTGGGGGATATGTTGCAATTAAAGATGTGCTAGTTGATTATGAATTAGGAATTGTCAATTATAGTGTTTTTGATTTAATTAAACAATGAATTTATATTTTTAATTTATATCGTGATTTAAATTTATATCGTGAATATCAAGAAGAATTAGAGTATGCTTTTATTCGCTTTTGCTTAGTAACATTTTTAGAAATTGTTAGTTTACAAAACAATAAAAGATTATCAATTAAAGCTATCCATAGTGCCGAAAATAAATTAGAACGTCGTTATAAAAGTTTTATGAAAAATAAATATCTTAAAAATGTAAAAGAACCACAATTTAAAATGATTGTTGCTGATATTAAAGGTTTTATTAAACATTGAAAACTGGAAAATACAAAATAAATAATGCAAGAATTAGCAAACAATAAAAATTCAGCTGCTACGATGATGTCAAAACCAGAAGAAGAATATCAGCTTCATCAATTAGCGCGTCCAGTTCGTGTGATTTTTGTTCGTTTCTTTGATATTATTTTAACGAGTTTAATTCCCTTAGTATTAACTTTAACGATGAAGTATTGAGATCAAGCTCGAACAATTTGAACGCCTATTTTAGTTATTGCTGTTACTTTTGTTCTTTTCTTTCTTTATTTTGTTCTTATTCCTTATTTTTGAGATGGTAAAACAATTGGAAAATTTTGTTTTCAAATTAAATTAGTTACGAGTGAGGCAAAATTAAAGTTAGCAGTTATTTTTACCCGTGAATTATTTATTACATTTTTACCTTGATTTGTTGTTTTATTGACAAATTTAAGTTTAAATTTAATTTTTGAAGTTAGTTTAAGTGATTTGTTTCGGACAACTAATAAAAATCCAATTGCATTAATTATTATTCGAACTATCACAACAATTTATTTTTTATGATACCTTGGTTTAATTTTTGGTTTAGTGTTAAATCCAAATCATCAAATTTTATTTGATCGTCATTTTCATTTATTTACTGTCAAGAAAAAACCAATTCCTAAAAAAGAACCAACAATACCAAAAGAATTAATAACAAGAAAAACAAAACATATTCATTTACAAGAAAACCAACCAGGAAATATTTCTGATGAAATTTTAAAAGAAATTGATGAATTATAGGGTAAAATGTAATTGTTTGTAAAGAAAGGCAGAATATCATGGTCAATGAATTTATTGAAAGTTTAAATCCAAATCAACGCGAAGCTGTTTTAAGAATTACTGGACCAGTGCGAATTATTGCTGGAGCTGGAAGTGGTAAAACACGCATTATTACTAACAAATTAGCATATTTAATTAAATATGCTAATTTGCAACCATGACGCATTTGTACTGTTACATTTACTAATAAAGCTACTAATGAAATGAGAGCCCGTATTGTTGAGATGATTGGAAATAGTGGCCAGCGTTGTATGATTGCAACTTATCATGCCCTATGTGCTCGTATTTTACGAGAAGATATTATTCATTTAAATTATGATCGTTATTTTAATATTATTGATATGGCAAACCAAGATAGTATCATTCGTAATATTTATAAAACATTACCTATGAAATATGATGCACAAGAAGCAAAAATGGTAAAAAATTTTATTTCGAAATGAAAAAATGACTTTATTAGCCCTAATAGTGCAAAAGCATCAGCAAATGGTGATGAAATGCGATGAGCAGAAGTTTATGACACTTATGAAAAACGTTTACGAGAGATAAATAGCGTTGATTTTAATGATTTAATTTTATTAACATATAAGTTATTTAAAAATAATGGGGAAGTATTAAAAAAATGACAAAATCGTTTTGATTATTTTTTAGTTGATGAATTTCAAGATACCAATGAATTGCAATTTGATATTATTAAATGATTAGTCGGTGATAATCACAATATTACTATTGTTGGGGACCCTGATCAAACAATTTATTCGTGACGGGGAGCAAAAATTAATTTAATTTTAAATTTTGATAAATATTTTCCGCATACACAAACAATTGTTTTAAATGAAAACTATCGGTCAACACAAAGCATTTTATCATTAGCTAATAATTTGATTATTCATAATAAAAATCGGATTGAAAAAGATTTATTTACTATCAAAACTTCAGGGCAATTACCAATTTTATATCACGGTGCTAATAGTAGTGATGAAAGTGATTTTGTAGCTCGTAAAATTAAAACTTTAATTAAAGAAGAAAATTATGCTTATAATGATATTTTAATTTTATATCGTGCCAATTACTTATCACGTGATTTAGAAACGGCCCTTGCTGATTATGGTCTTTCATATCGTATTTTTGGGGCTTTTAAATTTTATGAACGAAAAGAAATTAAAGATGCACTTGCTTTTTTAAAAATAATTATGAATAATGATTCTTTAGCCATTGAACGGATTTTGTTGTTAACACCAAAAATTGGTCCAAAAGCATTTGAACAAATTATGCAAATATTAAAAGAGCAACAAATAATGTTTACAACATTACTAGAGCAACATTTTGATTTATTGCCATTAAATCTTCAACATAGTTTAAATAAAGTGCGAAAAGCAATTGTCCTAGCATTAGCACAATTACCAACTGCTAAATCAGTTGAAAGTTTATTAGTTCTTCTCTTAGATAAAACAGGTTATTTGCAGCGTTTACGAGATAACTATGAAGAAGAACGAGAAGAAAATATTTTAGAATTAATTGCGTCAGTTGGTAAATTTGATCAGCAAAATAAGGAATTAGCAGGAACAGAATTATTAAGTGAATATTTACAATTAATTTCATTACAAACTGATAGTGATAGTGATAATTTAACTGATAATACTATTTCTTTAATGACAATTCATAATGCAAAGGGATTAGAAAAAAAGGTTGTTTTTATTGTTGGTTTAAATGAAGGAATCTTTCCAACAACACAAGCTATTAAAATGGGAACTGAACAATTAGAAGAAGAGCGTCGAACCTTATACGTTGCCATTACAAGAGCAGAAGAATTGTTGTTTATTAGTTATGCTGATGGTTATTCATATATTACAGGTAATGAACGCTTTGAATCACGATTTATTAAAGAGTTAGATAACGATTTTTATGAAAAAGTTAATAGCGAAAGATTGTTTAGTAAGCCAAAGTCAATTACTATTTTTTATAATAATCAAAGTGAAAAACAATCAAGAACTGTCTTTAATCTTAATAAAAACATTGAATCAGCTTTTAAAACTAATCCATGAAAAGTAAAAGATATGGTTAGTCATGAATTATTTGGAATTGGAGTTGTTGTTAAAATTATTGCGCAAAATGTCCAAATTGTTTTTCCGCATCCTTATAATGTCAAGATTATTTCAGCAGATAGTCAAGCAATTAAAAAAGTGGAATCATAAAAGAAAATAACAATACCAAATATTTGAAATTTTTATTTAAAAACATAAAAAATTGTTAAGGGATAATATACTTATTTTTGTTTTTTTTGATATAATGAGTTAGTATATTTTAAAGGAGGAAATCTAATGGCATCATTTAAAGCTGTTATCACTGATCCTGTTGGGATGCATGCACGTCCAGCGGCATTAATTGTAGGAGAAGCAGGAAAATACCAGTCAGATATTACTATTTTCTCAGGAGGAAAAACTGGTAACTTAAAATCAATCATGACTATTATTGCATTGGGAATTCATCAAGGTGCAGAAGTAAAAATTGTTGCAAGTGGTTCTGATGAAGACGCTGCAATTGCAGGGATTGAAAAAGTAATGAAGGATAACAAGGTTATTTAGGGTAATTTTATTAAATATACAAAAATTAAAAAATAATAGATTTATCTATTATTTTTTTGTATATTTTTGTTACTTGTTTCTTTCTTAGTATTTTTTTAAGGAAAAATTATTATATAATAATGAGGAGGTGGATGAAATGGTAATTCTTGCAATTGAGACAAGCTGTGACGAAACTAGTATTGCTATTTTTAAGAATGGAAAAATTTTAGCAAATATTATTTCATCACAAATTAAGGAACATACAAAATACGGTGGAGTTGTGCCAGAACTTGCTTCGCGGTTACATTTAAAAAACTTTTCTTATGTTCTACTTGAAGCTTTGCAAAAAGCTAATATTCATATAACAGAATTACAATACATTGCATACACAGCAAAACCTGGTTTAATTGGAGCACTACATATTGGGAAAACAATAGCAGAAACATTGTCTAATTATTTAGAAATTCCAATTTTACCTTTAAACCATTTATATGGTCATATCTATGCTAGTGCAATCGATAATGATTTTTTATTTCCTCTTTTAGCAGTGCTAGTTAGTGGTGGCCATACTCAGTTAATATTAATGAAAAAACATTTGAATTTTGAAATTTTAGGCTCAACATTGGATGATGCAATTGGTGAATGTTATGATAAGGTTGCTCGAATGCTGGACTTAGGGTATCCGGGCGGACCTGTTATTGATAAGCTTGCAGCGACAGGAACAACAACACAATATCACTTACCACTATCATTAAATGAACAAAGTTATAATTTCTCTTTTAGCGGATTAAAATCAGCTGTAGCTAATTTAATTGCAAAAGAACAACGTAATACTAAAATTAACTTGTCTAATTTTTGTGCGACATTTCAAAAAACATGTGTTGATATTATTATGCGAAAAACAAAATTAGCAATTCAAAATTTTCAGCCTCAAATGGTTACGTTAGTCGGTGGAGTTTCAGCTAATAGCGCATTACGAGCAGCAATTTTAAATTTAGCAACACCAAATTTAAAAATAGTTATTCCAAAATTAGAATATTGTACTGATAATGCTGCAATGATTGCTCGCTTAGCAGCACAAGAACTACTGGAAAATAACATAAAAGGAGATTAGATAAAATGGCATCATTTTTATCAAAATTAGAAACATTCGATTCAAAGAATTTTACTAAAAAAGAAAATGAAATTATTAAATATATTAAAGAAAATATGAAGGAAGTAACAACAATGAATATTGAAGTTTTAGCACAACAAGTAAATACTGGTTATAGTGCAATATATGGTTTGTTACGAAAAATGCAGATTAATGGTTATCGAGACTTTTTAATTGCGATTGCTGCTGATATTGAAATTAAATCATTAAATTTTGAAAATATGGAGAGTCTAATGAAGAAAACATATTTTGATATTCTTAATCAAAATGATACGATGATTGATAATGAAAAGATGAATCAAACAATTAATGCAATTAAAAAAGCATATCGAATTTTTGTAATTGGGATGAGTTCAACAAATGCATTGTCACAAACATTAGCGCTAGAATTATATCGTTTTGGTTTTAATGCTTTTAATCTAAATGAAAATGAAGAAGACTTAATGGTTCGTTCTCGGATTATGAATAAAAATGATTTAATTCTAGCTTATTCATTATTTGGTAATAATGAAGCAGTTAACAAAGCATTAACAATTGCAAAAGAAAAAGGAGTAACGATTGTAGTAATTTCTGGGAAAGATATGTCAAAAGCAGTTAAATTAGCAAATTGGTCGCATATTATTTCAACCCCAAATCAACGAGTAAATGATTATAAAATTTATGTTAATAAATTATTACCTTGAATGTATTTTACTGATGATTTAATTAATAAAGTCTGGTCATCAGATATTGTTGATAAAGATTTTGTAATGGCTCAACAAGATAATCGTTGAAATTATTAAAACAATGGATAATATTTTAATTCTCTCAAAATTATCAATGATTCAAGGAACTTGCACAAAAAAAAAAAAAAAAAGAAATTAAAATTGCAAACTATATTCGTGAAAATATTCATAATATTTGAAACCTTAAAATTGAAGGTTTATCAAAAGCGACTGGAATCGGTTATTCACCAATTTATTCTTTAATTAAAAAGTTAGGCTTTATTGGTTATCGTGATTTTATTATTGCAATAGTTGCAGAACAAGAACGTTTAGAAACCAATAATTTGCATTTAGATAAAACAGAAAGTATTTTTTTATATTATCAAGATATGCTAGAGCGTAATCAACAAACTTTTGATGATGTTAAGTTTTTAAACACAGTTACCTTATTAAAAAAAGCGAAAGGAATTTATTTAGCTGGTTTAGGAATTTCATCTTTAGCAGTAAAAGAACTAGCTACCCGTTTATTTAGTTTTGGCTTTACTTGTAGTTTGTTGGTAGAAAATGAAAATAATATTATTACTCGTGCCAGTTTGATACAACCAGATGATTTATTAATCTGTGTAAGTTTAGAATGAAAAACAATGGCTGTAATAGCAGCAGCTAAGGAAGCCAAAAATAATGGGGTAAATGTAATTGGTGTTACATCAAAATATAATTCGGATTTATCAAAATATACTGATATTATGCATACTGTTGTTTCTTCAACTTTATATGAAAAAATGAAATTTTTATTTCTTCTTTATTACCATTAATATATTGAAATGATAATTTAATTAAAGCGCTTTTATTTATTAATAAAGAGCACCAATATTTAGAAAATCGGATTAAAAGTAATAAAATTTTAAAAAATATTGTTAAAATTAAAGGAACTAATGTTCTTTTTTTTTTTTTTATAGTACAATATAAATTAAATATAAAAAATGTTAAGAGGGAATGAAAATGACACCACATATCAATGCTAAACAAGAAGAAATTGCTGAAACAGTTTTAATGCCCGGAGATCCATTACGAGCAAAGTTTATTGCGGAAACTTTTCTCGAAAATATAAAATTAGTGAATGAAATTCGAAATATGTTTATGTACACCGGAACTTATAAAAATAAAACAATTACAATTGCTGGAAGTGGAATGGGATGTCCTAGCATTGGAATTTATTCATATGAATTATTTAAATTTTATAATGTTGATAATATTATTCGAATTGGTTCAGCAGGTAGTTATGATGCTGCACTAAAGATTTATGATATTGTTAACGCAACAACAGCTTATGGCGAAAATAATTATGCTAGAATTGTAGCAGGAATAGAAGATGATGTTTTAAATTCTTCACAACATCTTTTTGCAACAATTGAAGGAGTTGCAAAAGCAAAACAAATTAAAACTTTTCCTGGAATTGTTCATTCATCTGATGTTTTTTATCGTAAAAATGATGATGATTGAAAAAAATTAAAGCCAAGTATAAGACAGTATGTGTTGAAATGGAAGCATTTGCTTTGTTTGCAAATGCCTTAGCATTAAAGAAAAATGCAGCAATATTATTAACAATTTCTGATTCCTTTATTACTGATGCTGTGACAACAGCAGCTGAGCGGCAAAATAATTTTTACCAAATGGTAGAATTAGCATTAGAAAGTGCAATTAAATTATAAAAGAAAAAAGGAGAAAAAATATGACAACAGTTTTAGAGCTATACCAAGATCAAGTTAAAGATCAAAGTGAAGTTACAATTTTGGGGTGAGTTCGTTCTAATCGCAGTAGTGGTAAATTAGGCTTTTTAGTTATGAATGATGGAACAGTTTTTAATAATGTGCAAATTGTTTATAAAGCGGAGCAACTTGCTAATTTTTTAGCAATTAGTAGTTTACGAATTTCATCAGCAATTAAAGTAGTTGGAAAGTTTTGTGTAACAACATCTGCCAAACAACCATTTGAAATTCAAGCATCCGTAATTGAAATTCTTGACGAGGCAAGTGAAGATTATTCATTACAAAAAAAAGAGCATTCTTATGAATATTTACGTGAAATTGCTCATTTACGTGCAAAAACAAACACTTTTAATGCGGTGTTCCGAATTCGTAGTAGTAGTTCTTTTACAATTCATGAATTTTTTAATAAAAACAATTTTATTTATGTTCATACACCAATCATTACCGGAAATGATGCTGAAGGTGCTGGCGAATCATTTATTGTAACAACAAGAACTGATAATAATTATAATGAAGATTTTTTTGGGAAAAAAGCTAGTTTAACTGTTTCAGGTCAACTTCATGCTGAAGGATTTGCACAAGCTTTTCGAAATGTTTATACTTTTGGTCCAACATTTCGTGCTGAAAATTCTAATACAACAAGACATGCTGCTGAATTTTGAATGATTGAGCCTGAAATTGCTTTTATTGACCTGGAAGAAAATATGACATTAATTGAAAAAATGATTAAGCATATTATTAATTATTTATTTATTAACAACCATTATGAACTTGACTTTTTAAATAGTAATGTTGATGATAAATTATTGGAAAGATTAAAAAGTGTTTTAAATGATGAATTTGTTTATTTATCATATACAAAAGCAATTGAAATTTTGCAGAAAGCTGTTACAAAAGGTCAAAAATTTGAAAATCCAGATATTTTTTGAGGAATGGATTTACAAACTGAGCATGAAAGATATTTGTGTGAAATAGAAACAAAAAAACCAACCTTTTTATTTAATTATCCGAAAGAAATTAAAGCATTTTATATGAAAATTAATGATGACAATAAAACAGTTGCTGCGTGTGATTTACTAGTACCAGGAATTGGAGAATTAGTTGGCGGTAGTGTTCGTGAAAATGATTATGATAAAATTGTTAGTCGTTGTAATGAACTAAAAATTCCAACGACAGATTTACAATGATATATTGATTTACGAAAATATGGTTATTATAAAAGTGCAGGTTTTGGCTTAGGGTTTGAACGTTTTATCATGTATGTGACAGGAATGACAAATATTCGTGATGTGATTCCCTTTCCACGTACGCCGCGAAACTTATTATTTTAATTTGATGCATATAAAAATTTTATTTAATTATAAAATTTTTTTTGTTATAATTTTAGCATTGCATAGATAGGGGGACATAAAATATTTAACTTAGTTACTTATGATAATATGAAAGGAACATATATAAATTAACGAAGTTATTAAACAATTACGAATTCATAAAGGATTAACTCAACGTGAATTAGCCAAAATGTCAGGGTTACAACAATCGACTATTTGTCGAATTGAAAAAGATTGTTCAAAAACAAGTTGAAATAAAATTTTAAAATTACTTGTTGCACTAAAATTAGATGTTAAAAAATTTATTGACAAATTATATACATACAATGAATACAAAGTATATGAATTTTTATCATTAATTATTGATAACCCCAAAATTCGTAAAGAGCTTGATCAAAATCCACGATTATTAGCATTAAAAGTATTACGAATTTTTACTAATTAAGAAAAAAGTTAGATAATTTTGTCTTACCATGCAGTTGAATTAACTATGAAAATAAAATAAAGACCTAACAGGTCTTTTGTGTTTTAATAAACGGTTTAATAAAAAAATGATATAATAATGCTATATATTAATTATTAATTATAGCAATGTGAGGAATAAAAAATTGATTTGAGATTATTATTTTATCTTTGATGGTAACGGTAAAGAACAAAATTTACGATGTATTTGTAAAACAGCTACTGATGCAGAACGAGCGTTAGAAGATTGTTATTTAGATAACAAATATAATGCAGATATTATTAAAGCAATTTCATTTTGTTTAATATTTACATTTGATAGTACAACTGATAATTACGAACTAAACAAGCAAAAAAACAGAAGACTTTATTAAAAAGTTACCAATTTGTCAACAATGTAATCGTGTTAAAAGCAAATTAGCTCGTTATCAACTTTGTTCAGAATGTGAAAGTGAATTAGTTGGTTTGGAAATTTTTCAATGTGATTTATGTAAAAAACATTGTCTTGTTTGAGATGATTTTAATCGCGAATTATTTGGAAAATTATTAGTAAATAATAAAGAATATATAATTTGTTTTAAATGTGCTGCACAAAATTTTCAAAAGGATACAAAAACAAAAGGAATGAAAAGATAGCGAATACAATTAAAAATTTATATATTGTTTTTTTACACTGATAATGCTGATACTCCTAACCAAGGGAAAGTTGTTAAAGTTTTTACTGATAGTAAACTAGCAAAAAAATATTTGTTAACAAAAGTTAATTTAAATGGAAAAAAATTACAAAGGATAATAAATGAATTTTAAAAGTGTATGGTTATGTTGGATCTAATGATTCTTATGAATATTCAAAATGAGAAACAACTCAATTTAAAAATATGGTTGTTAATTGTATCCATTGTCATCAATATTTTTTACGAGAAAATAATGCCAATATGTGTGATGAGTGTTTAGGACAAGTGAGACAGGTCTTAAAAGAATGTGAAGTTTGTCATAATTTTTTTAATCCAGTTGGGATTAAATTTGTTTTAAATGGTGATGTTTTTCCCTCTTTAGCTTGCCAAGAATGTTCACAAATATTATTACATAATATTAATTATTAGGAGGTTTTTTATGTTAAAGTGAAATACTAAAATTTTATTTTATGTACAATTAAGTGTTTTATTTTTAATTTTATTTTTTTTAATTACTGATTTAGTGTTAGCAATAATTAGTCCACAACCTCAATTTCGTAATTTAGGATATGCAGAACGAGTATCAAATTATTATTCGTTTTTTACAACGCAAACTAATTATATTGTTGTTGTTTATTTTTTTTTTATTTAAAAACAAGTTTAAAATTCAAAGTCCTAGTTATTTAATTAAATTAGCTGTGACAACATATATTACAATTACAATGGTAGTTTTTTGACTTGGAATTTTTACAAGTACACAAGATGTTAATCAATACAATGTATATGCTTGAATATCGACAATTGTTTTGCACTTAGTAATTCCAATTAGTATGATTATTAGTTATATTTTAACAGCCGGAACTTTTGAATATAATTTAAAACAACATTATAAATTAGCATTATGATTAATTTTAATTTATCCAGTTTGTTATTTTATTGTAATTTTAATTCGAGGAACATTGCGTCATTTAGATAAGAGACCACCTGATACTTGATATCCTTATTTTTTTCTTAATGTTTTTCAAGAATGGGGATGATTAATTTTAACTTTTTCTTTTATTTGTATTTTAACCTTATTCATTGGTTTACAATATTTATATATTTTTTTAAATAATAAGTTACATTCTAAATATCAAGGCGAAACATTAAACAAACGTGTAAATGAAAAAATATTTGGAATTAGTGGAAAAGGGATGACATTACATAAAAAAGATGTTTTTATCCCACAATTAGTGTTAAATGTTTTTAAAAATGATTTTTCTGAAGAAGGAAAATATGATTAGCAAAAAATAAAGTGTTAAGTTAAAAAACTTGACTCTTTTTTAATTTCAGGTATTATATAAAGGATGTTAAGTTTTATAGTTTAACATGAACGCAGAATTAGAAAGGAAATTATTAATGGTAAAATTACGTTTAAAAAGAATAGGTAAAAAGAAAGCAGCATTCTACCGAATTGTTGCAACAGATGCTCGTGTCAAACGTGATGGAAAATATATTGAGTTAATTGGAACATATAATCCTATTAATGGTGATGTGAAAATTAATCATGATCTTGCTTACAAATGATTATTAACAGGAGCACAACCAACTGATACTGTTCGTAATTTGTTAAGTAAAGAAGGTTTAATGACTAAATTGCATAATGAAAAATATGCTGCTAAAAAAACAAAGAGTACAAAAGAAAAGGCAGCAACAGATAAAAAAGCAAAGGTAACAAAGAATCCGAAAGCAAAGACAACAACAGATGCCAAAAAATAGTTGTAATTAAGTGTGGTGTTAATTAATGTATATTACTGAACTTAAAAATTTAATTAATCCGTTAATTTGTCAAAATGATAATGAATTATATTATGAAATTCGCCAAATGCCATCGACAAACGTAGGAGAAATTAATTTATTAGTAATGTGTAATGAAGAAGTGTTAGGATATGTTGTTGGTAAAGCAGGAATAATTGCTAATAGCTTAAGAACTTTATTAAATATTAGAGCACATGTTGATCAAAATAAAGTTAATATTAAGTTTGAGGTTTTATAGATGGAAACTTTGTTAAAAATTTTTAAACTTAAAAAGCCCCATGCAATTAAAGGTGAACTTAAAGCAACTTTATTAATAAACATTAAAAATATAAATAAATTGCTTAATAAATTAATGTTTATTCAAATTCAAATGATGTATACGCCAGTAACATTAATTAAAATTACTGCTACTAAGCAAGATTATATTTTAAAGTTTAAAGAGTTTACTAATATTAATGAGGTAATAGCTTTTAAAGAATGCTATTTATTTGCTCAAAAAGCAGATTTGAATTATACAAAAGTTATTAATCAGGAAAATTTAATTAATTTTACAGTCTTTCATAATCAAAAAAAAATTGGGATTTTAGTAAATCAATTTGAAACTAAGGCACATCTTGTTTTTGAAATTAAAACAACAGATGGTACATTAATGATGATTCCAAATGTTGATGCATATGTTGAACAAGTTGATCTGCAACAACAAGAAATTATTTTAAAAAAGGTGATTTAAAATGAAAAAGTTTACAGTGTTAACTTTATTTCCAAAAATGTTCAATAATTTTATGACAACATCAATTATTAAAAAAGCACTTTATGAAAAATTAATTGCAATTAAAATTGTTGATATTCGTGATTATAGCATTGGCAAACATCATCAAGTTGATGATTACCAATATGGTGGTGGTGAAGGAATGGTTTTAATGATTGAACCATTAGTAGCAGCGATTAAAGCTCGCCAAACAAAAGATAGTGTAACAATTTTGTTAACACCACAAGGTAAGCAATATGTGCAAGAACAAGTGCAACAATTTGCAGCAAATGATAATGATTTAATTTTAGTTTGTGGGCATTATGAAGGCTTTGATGAAAGAATTTTATATTATATTGATTATGAATTATCAATTGGTGATTATATTTTAACTGGCGGTGAATTAGCTAGTATGGTTGTAATTGATAGTGTTACTCGTTTATGCAAAAATGTAATTAATACACAATCACATCTCAATGATTCTTTTTCTAACAATCTATTAGATTATCCTGTTTATACAAAACCAGTTGAATATGATGGCCATTATGTTCCTGAAATTTTATTAAGTGGTCATCATCAGAAAATTGCCCAATGACGAGAATATGAAGCATTAAAAAAAACTTGATTAAAACGTCCCGACCTTTTAGAAAAAAAAATTTTAACCACAGAACAACAAATATTATTAGAAAAAATTAAAAACGAAAAAAAGGTTTAACGACCGTAGAAAGGAAAAAACAGTTATGAAGATGAATTTAACAGAAGAAATTACAAAAAATCAACTTCGTAGTAATTTGCCACAATTTTCTTCAGGAGATACAATTAAAGTACATTATAAAATCCAGGAAGGAAATAAGTTTAGAATTCAAGCTTTTGAAGGAGTAGTAATTAAGTTACAAGGTAGCGGAATTGCAGAATCAGTTACAATTCGTAAAATTAGTAATGGAGCTGGCGTTGAAAGAAAATTCCCTTTACATTCGCCATTAATTGATAAGATTGAAATTGTAAAATATGGACGAGTTCGTCGTGCTAGAATTTATTACATGCGTAATCGAACTGGTAAAGCTGCTCGAATTAAAGAGATTATTAAAACAAAATAACCCTAAAAGACTGATAAAGTCTTTTTAATTTGTATTAAAATAATAACACAAGGAGGAAACACAATTATGTGTGATAAGAAATTTTCAATTCCCAAAGAATTTATTAAAAATAATAAGAGGGTTTATAAACTTGCTGAAGCAGCTGATGTTATTATTGAAGTAGTTGATGCAAGAATTGCACATTCTGGTGCTAATCTTTTAAATTATGCGAAATTAAATGATGTGAAAAGAATAATTTTATTTTCAAACACACAAAAAGCTGATGTTGAGCAAACAAAAAAATGAATGGAATATTATCATAGCCAAGAAATTTATTGTCAAATGTTATTATGTCATGAAGAGCAAACTAGTAAAGAATATCAGCGGTGTTTAGCCAATTTTAAGAAACTTTTAAAAAAGTATGCTAATAAGAAAATATTAATTATTAGTTTACCAGATAGTAATAAAGAACTTTTATTAGAAAAAATATTTGATAATAATGAAACATTTGAAAAAGGAAGAGGAATATTTTTTACCCGTGAAAAAATTTATCGTTATAATAATGTTGAATTTATTGACACAGTACCAATTACAGGGATTAATTTTTCTCAACCAGATGTTTATTGAAATACACAAATTTTAGGACTTTTAAAAATAGAGGATAATACAGAAATAGTAGCAATTAAAGCATTCCAATTGTTATTAACAAAATATCAAAAAAAATTAGAAACAGCATATAGTGTTCGAATTCAACAAAAATCATCAGTAAAACAAATTGTTAAAGAATTTATTAAATTAATGACAACAAATTTATCTTTACCAGATAGTGAAACAACCGATAATTTACTTCTATGTGCTAAATTTTTAGAAGATATTAAAAAAGAGAAGAAAATTCCCGCAATTTCATTGGAATGAGTTGAAGATTATGTTTAATAATTTTTATTTAAAATGATAAAAATTATTAAAAAAAGATTAAAAGGAGGAAAATAAAATGACAACAAATATTCATTGGTTTCCTGGCCACATGGCAAAGGCAATTAAACAAATTGATGAGCAAAGTAAATTAATTGATTTAGTAATTGAAATTGTTGATAGTCGAATTCCGTTTTCCTCTTCAAATCCATTGGTTGATAACTTACGTGGTTTAAAACCAAAGTTAATTATTTTAAATAAAAAAGATTTAGCGGACCCAGTTGCCATCAAGGCATGACTTGAATATTACCAATCTCAACAGATTGCTGTTTTACCATTGGATAGTAAGCATGGCAATATTACAAAATTAATTATTGAAAAAATTTATTTTGTTTTAGCTGGTAAAATTGAACGTGATCAAAATAGAGGAATTAAATCACCAAAACTAAAAGTAATGATAATTGGTATTCCAAATGTTGGAAAATCTACTTTTATTAATGCTTTAATAAAACGAAATTCAACTCGAGTTGGTAATAAACCAGGTGTAACAAAAGGCCAACAATGATTAAAATTAAATCATCAAATTGATTTAGTTGATACTCCCGGAATTTTATGGCCTAAAATTAATGACCCACAAGTAGCAATGAATTTAGCTTTTACACGGTCAATCAAAGAAGATATTTTACCAAAAGAAGAAATTTGCTTAGCTGCAATAAAATGAATGCATAAATATTATTTTTCTTTGTTAGCGAAGCAATATCATCTTTTACCAAGTGATAATTTTGATGTAACAGATGAACAAAAACTTTTTGAATTATTATTAGTAATGCAACAAAATCGTTTTCATAAAGTTGATGAAGATAATGTTAATAATATTGTTACTGATTTTTTAAATAATTTATGAAATAATAAGTTTGGTTTAATGTCTTTTGAGTTTCCACCTGGAAGAGGAACAATTAATTATGAATAAATTTGAACAAGAGATTTTAATGTCATATCCTAATACAACAATTATGGCAGGAGCTGATGAAGCTGGCCGCGGGTGTTTAGCAGGTCCTTTAGTTGTTAGCGCTGTTATTTTACCGCTAAATTATGTTAACGATAAAATTAAGGATAGTAAAAAATTAACACTAAAGCAACGAAGTAAATTAGCAGATGAAATTATGTCTATTGCAATTAGTTATACGATTGAGATTATTTCTGTTGCAATGGTTGAAACTTTGAATCCCAAGCAAGCAAGTATTATTGGTATGCAACAAGCAATTGATAATTTAATGGTTAAACCAGATATAATTTTAACTGATGCAGAAAAGTTAGGACCATCTTATCATCACCAAGCAATTATTAAAGGAGATAGTCTTTCACAATCAATTGCGGCAGCTTCAATTTTAGCAAAAGTAACAAGAGATAATTTAATGCTCAAATTTGATCAAGATTATCCACAATATGATTTTAAAAATAATAAAGGGTACGGAACCAAAAAACATTTATTAGCATTACAAGAATTTGGAATTACATCATTGCATCGGAAAACTTATCGCCCTGTTCGTGAAGCTATGTTAAAAAATAATGTTAATTATAAATAAAAATAACAAAAGTAAAACTGTTAATGTTATATTTCTTATATTAAGAAAATTCTAATTATTAAATAGAAAGGAATTAATATGCGTCAAGTTTTGCTTTTTTTTTGCTTTAAAATATGATGGGGACTGACTTAAAATTTATCAAGCCTTAGAAACAAAAGAAAAAATTGCTTATGAAGATTTAATTAATATTGAAACTAAAATAACATGTCGTTATGTTACTATTATTGATCGTGAATATCCAAAATCATTATGCAATATTTATCGACCTTCCTTTGTTTTATTTTATGTTGGTGACTTGGCTGTTTTAAATAGTCAAAAACATAAATTAGCAATTTGTGGAACAACAGCACCAAATAAAAGAAGACTAATGACAACTAAGATGTTAACAAAGAAAATATTAAAGCGAAAAATAACTTTAATTGTTACTTCAGAACCAGGCATTAATGAATGTGTGGTTAAAAATCTTGGTAATGGAAGTAGTATTTTAATTCTTAAAAATTTAAATGATTATGAACAAATGACAAAACAATATCCTAATACAAAATTTCAAATCATTATTGCTGAAGCATACCAAAATAATGTTAATAAAAGTCAGTATGAACTTTATCGGATTATGTCAGGATTGATGGATGGTGTTATCATTGTTCAATCAAGTTTAGATGATGAAACACATCGAATTGTGTCATTGGCTAAACATGATGAGAAAGAAGTTTTTTGTTTTCCAGCTCAAATTACTGTTGCTAATAAAAACAATGGTTTTATTAAAAACGGAGCGCAATTAGTAGAAAATGTTGATGACATTTGTGGGAAATTATAATTTTGTAAAGGAACATAGATTAATTTATGTAATCATGTTAACGAATAAAAAAAAAAAAAAAAGAATTCATTTTTAACAAAAATGTATAATGTATATACCATATACATTTTTTATTTATGCAAATTATTTTAAACTCTTTTCACATAAAAATAATTCTATGAGATGGTGATTAAAATTTATAATTATTTAATTAAATTACCTAATTAAAGTTTTATAAATTATCTTGCATTAATTTTAAGAATAAGTTATAGTTAACGTGTGATAAAAAAATAAAATGCTGATATATGTTAGTATTATGGACTAATGTTTCTACATCTTACCGTCATTAAGATACTATAGGGCATAATTTTTTTTGTTTTATTTTCGTAAATTTAACAAAAATAATTTGCATAACCTATTTCGCACATTAGCAATGATAGTTTATGCTTTTATTTTTTTATTTTGTAAAGGAGAATAACAATTGTGCAAATAGACAAATTAGAATTATATCTACCAGAGGATAAAATTCAAAATAAAATTAAGGATTATGCGGAAAAATTAAATAAATTATACGAAGGTAAAACATTATATTGTATTGGTTTACTAAATGGAGCATTATTTTTTATGAGTGATTTGTTAAAACAACTTAAAATTCAAATTGTGATTGATACAATGAGTATTTCAAGTTACATTGGAACTCAGTCAACAAATAAACTTACTATTCATAAGGATATTTCAAAAGATATTACTGGACAAGATGTTTTATTAATTGAAGATTTGATTGATACTGGTAAAACGTTATCGGCTGTCATTG
Organism: Spiroplasma endosymbiont of Seladonia tumulorum; assembly: GCF_964020235.1. Taxonomy (NCBI): domain Bacteria; kingdom Bacillati; phylum Mycoplasmatota; class Mollicutes; order Entomoplasmatales; family Spiroplasmataceae; genus Spiroplasma; species Spiroplasma endosymbiont of Seladonia tumulorum. Next base: position 1,688,862 of record NZ_OZ026545.1, read on the forward strand.
AGCAAATTCAAGCAAAAAAACCAAATAGTTTACGAGTAGTTTGCTTAGCAGATAAAATTGCTATGCATCCAAATTTTAATTATCCCTATGATGCACTATTTATTGTTCCAAATGAGTTTATTGTTGGTTATGGTTTTGATTATAATGACCAATTTCGACAATTACCAAATGTATACATATGGAGAGGTGAATAAATGAAAACAACAAATAAAATTATTATTTTAGATTTTGGGTCACAATACACTCAATTAATTGCCCGTCGGATCCGTGACTTAGAAGTATATTGTGAAGTATGATCATATAATACAGCATTAAAAAAAATTAAAACAACACCAATGAAAGGAATTATTTTATCAGGTGGGCCTGCTTCTGTTTATACAGAAGATGCATTTTTAATTGATAAACAATTGTTTGAATTAAAAGTTCCTGTTTTAGGAATTTGTTATGGAATGCAATTAATAAGTCATTTACATGGAGGGACAGTACAACGAGCAACAAAACAAGAATTTGGTTTTTCAGAATTAATTATTGATAATCAAGAAGATTTATTTGCGAACATCCCTGTTAAATCACAAGTGTGAATGAGTCATGCTGATCATATTGAAGGCATTCCAACAAATTTTATTCAAATTGCTCATAGTGAAAATTCAATTAGTGCAATTAAACATTCAGAAAAGAAAATTTATGGTTTACAATTTCATCCAGAAGTAACCCACACTTTAATTGGCCAACAATTATTAAGCAATTTTGTTTTTAACATTTGTGGTTGTGACCCAAAATGAAAAATTACAGAGTTTATTTCAGCAGCAACAACTGAGATTAAGAATAAAGTTGGAACTGATAATGTTGTTTTAGCATTATCAGGTGGTGTTGATTCTAGTGTTTGTGCAGTTTTATTACATAAAGCAATTGGAAAACAATTAACATGTATTTTTGTTGACACCGGATTATTACGCCAAGATAGTGGATGAAATGATTTACAAAAATTTCAAGAAAAATTTAAATTAAATATTATTAAAATTAATGCGCAAGAAAGATTTTTAACTGCTTTAAAGGGAGTTACTAATCCAGAAGAAAAGCGAAAAATTATTGGGAATTTATTTATTGAAATTTTTAATGAAGAAGCAATAAAAATTCAAAATGTTAAATGATTAGGACAAGGAACAATTTATCCAGATGTGATTGAATCTGTCTCAGTGAAGGGACCATCTGCCACAATTAAATCGCATCATAATGTTGGGGGATTACCAAAGGATTTACCATTTCAATTAATTGAACCATTACGTGAATTATTTAAAGATGAAGTTCGCCGAACTGGTGAAGCATTGGGCATTGATTCTAAATTTGTGTATAAGCATCCGTTCCCAGGACCAGGTTTAGCAGTCCGAATTATTGGTGAAATTACAGCAGAAAAAGTAGCTTTATTACAAGCAGCTGATCAAATTTTTATTGATGAATTATATCAGGCAAATTTATATGATCAAGTTGCACAAGCATTTGTTGTTTTATTACCTGTTCAGTCAGTTGGTGTAATGGGCGATGTACCAACATATGGATATACTGCTGTTGTGCGTAGTGTTGATACAACTGATTTTATGACAGCAAATTGAAGTCGGCTGCCATTTGAATTATTGGAAAAAGTATCAGCTCGAATTGTAAGTGAAGTTCATGGAATTAATCGAATTACTTATGATATTACATCAAAACCACCAGGAACAATTGAATGGGAATAAAAAAATATTAATAATTTTTTACATTAATATTAAAAAATGTTATCATTATTTGCAGGAATGTTGAGGTACAAAATGCAAATTGGTTTGATGAAAGAATTTGAAGTTTTTTACAAAAAAAGAAGATTCTTTTTGATATCTTTAATATTCTACAAAATAAAACAATAATTAATGTTAATAATGCAATTTACTAGTTAGTAATAATTTACAAACTAGTTTTTTTATGCAATTTTAAAAAAGAAGGAGAAAAAATAATGGAAAAAGAACAAACTACTTTAATTGAAAATAATATTAAATTATTATTAGGTCCGCATGATCGCCCAAAAAGCTTTTTGCAATGGTCAATTTTAGCATTACAGCATGTTTTTGCTATGTTTGGTTCAGCGGTGTTAGTACCATTAATTATTAATTAAACAGCTGGAGTTGAAGTTATGAACATTGCAATGGCCTTGTTTTGTTCAGTGGTTGGAACATTAATTTATATTGCAATTACCGCTGCAAAAGTACCAATGTATTTGGAAAGTTCGTTTGCATATATGGGAGCAATGGGAGTGTGTTATCCTTTATATGGCAATGCGGTTTTTATTGCCGTAATGATGGTTGGTGTTATTTATATCACTTTTGGAGTATTAGTATATTTTATTGGTAATAAATTTTTAGAACGAATTCCCCAGCAGTAATTGTTGGACCATTAATTATTATTATTGGAATGTCTGTTGCCCCAAGTGCAATTAATAATGCTGGTTTTAATCCAACTGCTTGAAAGCAACCTTATTCACATTGGATTGGGATTGAAATTGCTATTTTTACCTTTTTAGTAACAGCAATTATTGCTTTGAAATGTAAAGGATTTGCTAAGGTAGTTCCAGTCATTATTGGTGTTGTCGCAGGATATTTATTATATGTAATTCTTCATTTCGCAATTGGAACAGAATATCAAATTTTAGATACATCAAAAATTACTGACCCAAGTCAATGACAATGATATCCATCGTTTAAAAAAATTTGAGATTTAAAAGCAAGTAATATTTGGCCAGCTATTTTAGCAATTAGTCCCTTGGCAATTATTGCGATTGCTGAACATATTGGTGATCATATTAGTATGAGGCAAATGACAGGAAAAAATTTTGTTAAAGACCCTGGAATGCATCGGACATTAGTTGCTGATGGAGTTTCAATTATTTTTGATGGTTTAGTTGGCGGACCAGCAAATACAATATATGGTGAAAATGCTTCAGTAGTTGGGATGACACGAATTGCTTCGGTATGAGTAACAGGATTGGCTGCCCTGTTTGCAATTGGATTATCATTTATTGCTCCAGTGAATCAATTAGTACAAATGTTGCCAGCACCAGTAATGGGCGGGATTAGTATGATTATGTTTGGTTTGATTGCTACAAACGGAATTCGAGTGTTAATTAATAATCAAATTGATTATACAAATATGAAAAATGTTTTTGTAACAGCAATTATGTTAGTGTTAGGCTTAGGAGGGGCGGTTTTTAATTTTAATTTAGGGACTGGTAATTTACAATTTACAGGTGTTGCACTAGCAGCATTTACTGGAATTTTCTTAAATTTATTGTTACCAGATCATCAAAATAATGGTTTTCAATGATGAGAAAAATTAAAGTTATTTATTAAAACACAAAAAGAACAAAAAAGAGAAAAAAAATAAGAAAAAGTAAGTACTTATAAATGAGAATAAAATAAGAATAAATTTTACTCTCATTTTTTATTAGGAAACTTTATTTTGATGTTTTTATTAATTTTAGTTGCAAATAATAAACTTTTATAGAATAATTATTAAAGAATAATTTGGTTGTTAATTTTGAGATTTAAGGAAGTGATGAGTAGTGTTATTTTTAAAAAAATTAGAGTCATTTGGTTTTAAATCATTTGCTGATCCATTAACAGTCAATTTTGATCATGAAATGATAGGGATTGTAGGACCAAATGGGAGCGGAAAATCAAATATTAATGATGCAATTCGTTGATGCTTAGGTGAACAATCAATTAAATCACTTCGTGGAAATAATAGTGAAGATGTTATTTTTAATGGGTCAGAAACAAAACCAGCATTAAATATGGCAGAAGTTAAACTATTTTTTGATAATACAAACCGGATTTTTGCAATGGACTATGATGAAATCGAAATTATTCGTCGTGTTTTTCGAGGAACTGGTGAAAATGAATATTTTATTAATAAACAACGAGTTCGTTTAAAAGACATTCAGGATTTTGCAATGGATAGTGGTTTAACAAAGTCATCATTAGCAATTATTTCACAAGGAAATATTAATGCTTTTGCAGAAGCAAAGCCATTAGAACGACGTGCTTTATTTGAAGAAGCTGCTGGGGTTGCAAAATATAAACGCCGTAAATTAGAAGCTTTAAAAAAATTGGACCGTTCAAATGAAAATTTAGCACGTTTAAAAGATATTTTAAATGAAATCGAACGTAAATTATCAAGTTTGAAACGACAAAGTGAAAAAGCAATCAAATATACAACATTAAAAGATAAATTAAATCAAATTGAATTAGCTGTTTTAGTAAAAGATATTACTTTTTTTAATGACAAATTATTAGAATTACGTTCACAGCAGAAAAAAATTATTAGTACAAAACAAGATGCTGATCGAGAATTAAAAAATAAAGAAATTGAATATAATGAATTAAACAAAGAAAACTTTAATTTGGATAGTAAAATTAATGTTTTAACTAAAGAATTTCAAAGTTTAGTTTCAGAAATTAGTGATTTAAAAGTACATAAAATTGAATTAGATAATAAAGAAGCAGCTTTAAAAATGTCTAATAATGATATTACTATTACTAATATGGTTAATGATTATAATGAATTAACCGTTAACTTACAAAATGAACGTGAAAAATTGGCAACATTAGAAACACAGCAACAAGAATATCGTGCTCAACGTGAAACTTTTAATACAAAGCAAGCTGGGCTAAATGAGCAATTAGGAGCAATTAATAAAACAATTATTCGTTTAGAAAATGAATTAGAACGTGCACAACATAATTTTGAAAATCAGGATAATTTACATGAAGGTGTTAAAAATATTATTAATAATAAAAATGTTTTGCCTGGAATTATGGGATTAGTTCAAGATATTATTAATGTTGATGAAAAATATGAGCAAGCAATTGTGACTTCTTTAAGTGGGCGTTTACAAGATATTTTAGTTAAAAATGTTGATAGTGCAAAACGAGCAATTTCATATTTAAAACAAAACCGTGCTGGACGAGCAACATTTATTCCGTTAGATGTAATATCGCCACGCTATCTTAACAGTGATGAAGAATTTGTAATTAAATCAGTGCAAGGATATTTAGGCTTAGGAAATAATTTAGTTAAAGTAAAAAAAGAATTTCGAATTGCAGTTGATTATTTACTAAGTCGTTATTTGATTTGTACTGATTTTGATAGTGCACAAGAAATTGGAAAGTTAACAAAATATCGTTATAATATTGTTACATTAGATGGCGAAATTGTTCGCCCGCAAGGAGCTGTTACAGGGGGTTCTCGACGAACACGGATGACCATTGTTAATCCAGAAAAAGAATTAAGAATTCTTAATGAAAAATTAGCAATGCAAACTGAAGAATATCATCATATTTTAAAACAATTAAATATGCTTCGACGACAATTAGATGAAATTAATGAAGTTATTGCTGAAAATCAAGCTTCAATTGGGGCAGGGAAACGACAAATTGAAATTATTATGTATGACCAAACAAAGTTGCAAAATGAATATCAGTTACTAACATCAAAAAATATTAATGAAACAAAAATAGTTAAAAATGAAGCAGTGCTTAATATTACGGATCAAATTAAACAAAAAGAACTTTTAAAAACAAAAATTGAACAACAATTAAATGTTGCCCGTAGTTTAAAAGAAAAGCAGTCATTAGTAATCAATGAGCTTAATAATCAAATTGGAGAAAAACGATATTATATTTCAGCTTTGCAAGAACAAATTAGCAAAATGAATACTGATTTATCGATTATTAATGTTAAAATTCAGCAAAATCTAACAAGACTAACAGAAGAATATCAAATGACATATGACCATGCTAAGACATTGGAATTAAAGGTAATTGATAATGAAGATTTAATTCGTGATGAAATTAAACAGTTACGAAGTAACTTATCTCAAATTGGCAATGTTAATTTAGAAGCAATTGAAGAATATAAAGAGGAAAATGCTCGTTTTCAATTTATGAATAATGAATATAACGATGCAAATGATTCGGTTAAAAACTTGTTAAAGTCAATTGATGAAATGGATAGTATTATGAAAGAACAATTTGATAAAACAATTAAAGAAGTAAATGAGAATTTACCATCAACTTTTGAAGTATTATTTGGGGGTGGTTCAGCAAGAATTATTTATACTGAACCAGAAAATTTATTAGAAACAGGAGTTGATATTAAAGTATCACCACCAGGGAAAAATATTACTAATTTAAATTTATTATCTGGAGGAGAAAAATCATTGGTTGCTTTATCAGTTCTTTTTGCGATTTTAAAAGTCCGACCAATTCCATTAGTAATTTTAGATGAAGCAGAAGCACCATTAGACCCAGCAAATGTTGAGCGATTTGCTAAGTATATTCGTAGTTTTGTTGATACCACTCAATTTATTGTTGTTACCCATCGCGTTGGAACAATGGAACATTGTGATGTATTATATGGGGCAACAATGCAACAAAAAGGAGTTACAAAAATTGTTGGAATTAAATTACAACAAGCTGCTGAAATGATTAAAGAATTTGAGAATAAACTTGAAAATAAAAAAGCATAAATTATTTATGATTTTTTATTTTTTTGATACAATTAGTATAAATAAGTTTTAAAGAAATAAAACCATATAAAGGGGAGGAAACTTAACGAATGAAGCCAAACGAATCTACTAAGGCTGTTAAGGAAAAGAAAGAAAAAAAACATTTTCTTAAGAGTGTAGTAGGAGAGATTAGCCATCATAAAATGTTTACTTTAGTTGGTTCTGCTTTGGTATTAGTAATATCAATTATTATTTGAACAATTGCATCGGCGAGTAATGTAATTGTTGCTGGAGGGAGTACATCAGTTGCCCAAGTAATGGCAAATATTACGGAACAATATAAACGTGATAACAAAGAAGATATTTTATATAATTCATTAGGAAGTGCTGCTGCCTTAGTTGGTGTAAAAAATGGTAGTTATGCTTTTGGTTTTTTATCAAAAGATGTTAATTCAACGCCTAAACCAGGGGATAACCACTCTAATGCTCAACAACTATGAACAGATTATCATACTGGTCGTTTTGTTTTTGCCCGTGATTATATTATCTTGGTATATCATTTACCAAATGGTTGTCAAATTAAACCACACCAAGATTCGTTACAATTTCAAAGTTTTTTTGGTGGAGAAGGAACTGAATTAATTCGTAAGATTTATACTAATCCAAATTTTACTTGACAACAAGCTTTTGGTTCGCAATTAGTTTGTAGTAGTGGTAGCAATAAATTTTATACTTTAACACGTGAGTCTGGAAGTGGGACAAGAGATTTTTTTGAATCAGCAGTAATTAAAAACAAAAAATATGAAACAAATCAAGTAGCTTCATCAAATGGTTCAATGTATCAAGCAATTTCAACTACTCCTGGGTCAATTGGTTATATTTCTTTTTCATATATTAAAAGAATTATTAGCAATGAAGATTTAGGGGCAAAAGCAATTGCTAGTGTTATTAGTAAAGGAAGTACAGAACCAGAATTACCATATAAAGTTATTGATAATAATTATGAATTTAATCCAGCTTATTCTTTAACAAGACTCTTTACTGGAATTATTAATTATCAAGGAAAACAATTCAATAATGCCTTACCTTTTATTGCATGAATGTTAGATCCATTACCATATTCAAAAACAAAACCAAAACTACGAAATGGGAAAGATAATCCTTATTATGACTCAAATTTTAAGTTAAGTCCACATGATGCTGCATATTGATATATGGAAGAAGGCGAAAAACCATTATCAATTGATGACTTTTTCTTCCGAAAGTATAATAATAATACAACTTTTGCAAAAAGTGGAAGAACAACTGATAGTGAAAAAGTAGCTTGAAATTTTAAATCAGATTATCAAAGTATTTGAGATATTATTGTGAAAAAATTTCCCGAAAAATATCAAGCATATTCTGAATATGAATATAACGGAATGGAGAATTAACTATGGCCAAGAAAGAAGTTACGAAAGAAAAACAACCGTTTTCCCAAAAAATGACACTATGAAAAATTCGTTTTACAAATAATTTTCGCGGACGAAAACAAATTATTGATTTTACTTCAAAAATTATTATTTATTGTTTTGCGATTTTAACAATTTTAATTTTATTAACTCTAGTTGGTTTTATCATTTATAAATCAATTTATTTCTTCCAACATTATTCTGGTGGTTTTTGAGGCTTTTTATCAGGTAATACTTGAAATGCTAATAATAGTCAATTTGGTATTTGACGAATTATTATTGCAACATTTTTTGTCTTATTAATTGCTTTACTATTTGCAATTCCGTTAACTATTTTTTCATCATTATATATTTCAGAATATTTAAGTCCAAGGATTAAACGTAAAGTGATTGGTATTATCCAATTGCTAGCTGGAATTCCATCTGTTGTTTTTGGATTATTTGCTTTAGCAATTTTAGGACCGCTTTTCATGTTAATGGGCGCTCCTTCAACCTCAAACTTATTAGTAACATCAATTACTTTAGCTTTTATGGGTTTACCAATTATGATTTCATTATCAATCAATGCTTTAGAAAATGTTCCTGATTCATATCGCTTTGGTTCATTAGCATTAGGATTAAGTAAAACCCATACAAATTATCGTATTGTTTTACGTTCATCTTGATTTAAAATTATTACTGCTATTATGATGGGAGTTGCACGGATTATTGGAGAAACAATGGCGGTGATGATGATTGCTGGAAACGCACCAGATGGTTTAAAACTTGGAAATGGTTTTATTAATTTTATTTTTTCATCAATAGCAACTTTAGCATCAACAATTGGATTAGAAATGTTGGAAAATTCAGGGCCAATGCATGAATCAGCATTATATGCAATTGGACTAGTATTATTTATTATCGTCTGTATTATTAATATTTTTATTATTTCATCACAAGCATTTCATAATCGAAAACGAAACTATCATGCTCGTAAAACAACAAAAGGTTTACGATTAAGTAAATCATATAATGCTAATAAAATTAATAAGTTATTTTATGAACATATTGAAAAAACAAGGGGTTTGAAAAAGTTAAAAGATGGAATCGGAATGTTCTTTTTAATTTCTTCAACTGTAATTGTTGTATCATTTACATTAGTTATTTTAGCTACAATTATTTGAAAAGGATTATTTGGAATGGTATGAAGTGATCTAATTTCAACATCAACCTTTGATGGCGGAGCAGGAATTCTTTCAACATTTTTAGTTACTCTGTTATTAGTTATTTGTTCAATAATTTTTGCGATACCATTATCATTAATGGTTGCCATTTATTTAAATGAATATGCCCGTCCAAATAGCATTTTTGCAAAAGTGGTGCGTTTTGCAATTGATGTTTTATCATCAACACCAAGTATTATTTATGGAACTTTGGGATTAGCTTTCTTTATTGGTGTTTGTCGTTTACCATTATCCATTTTAAGTTCTGGTTTAACCTTAACAATTGTTATTTTACCAATTATGATTCGTAGTATTGAGGATGCTTTATCAGGTGTTGAAAACTCATTGCGACATGCCTCGTTAGCATTAGGAGCTAACAAAACATCAACAATGCTGAAAGTTGTTTTACCAAATGCGATGCCAGGTATTATTACTGCCATTATTTTAGCAATTGGACGTGTTATTGGTGAATCAGCGCCAGTTTATTTAACATTAGGAACCGCGGTACGGTTACCAATTGCTGGATTTATGTCACCAGGGGCAAGTATGACAACACAAATTCTAATGCTCTCAAAAGAAGGAGCAACAGCAGGAGCAATGCGAATTATGTTTGAATTAGCTTTTGCGATTATGGTTTTAATTTGGTTATCAAATAGTTTGACCCATATTTTAGGGAAGAAATTTGCACCAAATTATGTTAATATTGGATTTAGAGCGAAGTGAAAAAATCGAATTAATAACTTGAAATTTTTCTTTTCAAAAGAAAATTATCTTCATCAAAAACAAAGTTTTAATAATTTTTGAAAAAAATTTGTACCAAAGAAAAAACAACGCCATGAAGAAAATAAGACGAAGAAGGGGAAAAATAATGGATCCAAAAGTAATTATTAAGAATCCAACATTTGATTCATCAGATAATAATCCAGATTTAATTAAAGTAAAAAATGTTGACTTTTTTTATAAAGGAAACAAGCAGGCTCTTTTTAATATTTCAATGAAAATTAAAGAACATACTGTTACTGCTTTTATTGGTTCCTCAGGATCAGGAAAATCAACATTATTGCGTTTATTTAATCGAATGAATGATGTTGTGCCAAAGTCAATTTTTAAAGGTGAAATTTTAATTAATGGGAAGAATATTTATAGTCCTGAAACAGATATTGTTAAATTACGAACAGACATTGGGATGGTATTTCAAAAACCTTCACCTTTTCCAATGTCAATTTATGATAATGTTGCTTATGGACCACGGAATCAAGGAGTTCGTGATCGAAAATTAGTTAATAGTATTGTTGTTGAAAGTTTAAAACGAGCAGCATTATGAGATGAAGTAAAAGATAATTTACGAGATTCTGCTTTTGCATTATCGGGGGGACAACAACAACGTTTATGTATTGCCCGAGCAATTGCGATGAAACCTAAAATTTTATTAATGGATGAACCAACCAGTGCATTAGATCCAATTTCAACATCAAAAATTGAGGAATTAATTACACAACTAAAAAAAGATTTTACAATTGTTTTAGTAACCCACCATATGCAACAAGCCGCACGAGTTGCTGATTATACTGCTTTTTTTGCAAAAGGGAAATTAATTGAATATAATAAAACTAAGATTATTTTCTCTCGTCCGGCTAATAAAAAAACAGAAGATTATATTACTGGGCGTTTTGAATAACGAAAGGAGGGGGACAAAATATGAGCATAAAAATTGAAAATGATTTAGCACAAACAAAACAAATGATTATTGATATGATTGCAATGACAAAAAATCAATATGATGATATGGTTAAATGTTTAGAAACAAATGATGTTGAGCTTGCTCAAAGTGTTATTTCCGCTGATGAAACAATTAATAAAATGCAAGAGGCTTTCATTGAAGTTTCACTATGAAAAATTGCAAAACAACAAATGGTTGCAAAAGATTTACGACGAATAGTTGGTTTCATTTTGATTGTTAAGGAAGTTGAACGTATTGCAGATTATGCAAAAAGTATTTGTCGTTATTATATCAAATATAAACCTTCGACAAAGTTAATTAATTTTTTAAAAAAATTAGTTGCAAAAGTCATTGAAATGTTAACAAAAGTGTCAAATATTTTTGAGGAAGAACGAATTGAGTCAGCATATAATATTTTAAAATATGATACTGAATTAGACAATATTTATAAAGTTGAAAATGATGCTTTAATTGAAAAAATTCGTGAAGCAAAATCAAAAGAAGAAATTAAAGTTATTACTTTAACAATGCAACAATTACGTTCAATTGAACGGGCTGGAACACATATCATTAATATTGCTGAAACATTAATTTATATTATTGAAGGAAAAATTTATGATTTTGAATTACCAATTTAATATGGTCTTCATGATGAAAATCATTTTTAATGCAAAATTATCAATGAATTTTTACTACTTGTAGTTTTATATTTAATATAATTAAATTTATTACTAAATAGTTAAAAATAAAAGTATAATTTATAATGGATATAAAAAAATAAAAAAGGTGACAAAAAGATATGAAAATTTGTAATAAATACAGTGAAATGTTGAAAATGAAGAATTACACTTAATGAAATTGTTAATAGAAAATGAACAAATTAACAATCCTTGTAAAGATTGTTTTAATCAAAAAAAGAAAATAATTTTGAATTATAGTTGGTATTTAATTATTGTTTCAATAGTAATAAGTACTAATTTAAGTATCTATAAAATTCTATCGAGAAAATATCTCATTAAATAATATGAAGACAATAAAATAGATAAAATCAAAATAGAAAAATTTACTATATAAGGTGAAAATTATTGGTTGTAGCAAACAAGAATGTATTATGGTTAAAACCAAAAACTTTGTTGCTTGTTAAAAAAGGAGAATTAAGATGTCATATTTAGATAATTTAAAATTATGGAAAGATGCTAAAAATTTAGATCCAACATTAGCCGCTGAATTTCAACAAATGTCTGAAGCAGATTTAATTGCTGCTTTTTCAGATGATTTAGAATTTGGAACTGCTGGATTGCGAGGATTATTAGGTCCAGGAACCGGAAAAATGAATTTATATACAATTCGAAGAGCAACATTAGCTTTTATGCAATATTTAAAAACAATTTATTCTGCGACAGATTTAAAATCAAAAGGAATTGTAATTGGGCATGATAACCGTCATTTTTCAGCTGAATTTGCACAAGAAGTAGCAAATATTTTTGCTAGTAATAATATTAAAGCAATTTTATTTACTAATAATGACCTTCGCCCAACGCCAATGGTTTCTTATACCATTCGGAAAATAAAAGCGGTAGCGGGTGTTATTATTACAGCAAGTCATAATTCGCGTGAATATAATGGTTATAAAATTTATGATCATAATGGTTCACAGTTTTTGCCAGTCGCAACTGATGTCATTGGTGAAAATTACTTAAAAATTAAAGGAGAAGTTTTTACTTTAACTTTAAATCCAGATTCAACTTTAATTACATATGTTGCAAAAGAAGTCGAGGATAATTATGTCAGCGATGTTAAAGCAATGCAGTTTTATCCAAATCAAAAACGTAATATTAAGATTGTTTTTTCTAATTTGCATGGAACAAGTAAAGAATGGACTCCACGAATTTTACAAGAATGTGGCTATGATGTTACGATTGTAGAAGAGCAATTTGATAATGATCCTAATTTTACTTTTGCCCCTAATCCGAATCCAGAATTAACAGAATGTTATGATTTAGCATTAAAATATGCGAAAAAAATTAATGCTGACGTTATTATTTTAAATGACCCTGATGCTGATCGTTTAGGAATTGGTGTTAAAATCAAAGATCATGAGTATTATTTAATGACTGGAAATGAAACAGCTCCGGTATTAATTGAGTATTTATTTTCCCATTATCAACGTCAAAAAACATTACCTAAAAATGGGGTTATGTATAATACTTTTGTTACTGGAAATTTATCAGATAAAGTAGCTGAAAGTTATGGTGTTCAAGTTATTAAAACATTAACTGGTTTTAAATGAATTGGGGATCAAATGAGCAAAGCAACAGATAAAGGGTTAGAATTTTTATTTGGATTTGAAGAAGCATATGGTTATGTTTTAAAAGACATAACTCGTGATAAAGATGGAATTCAATCATCATTAGTCTTAGCAGAAGCTTGTTGGTATTATCATAATCAAGGAAAAACATTATATGATGTTTTAGTTGAACAATATAATAAATTTGGTTATTTTTATTGTAAAACAGTTAATTTAGTTCGTGATGGAATTGATGGCAAAAAAATTATTAATAATATGTTAAAAAAATTACGACAAGAAACAATTACTAGTTTAGATAAAATTAAATGTATTAAAAAAGAAGATTATTTGCATGGTTTATATGAAATGCCAGGCCAAGACTTACTAAAGTTTTATTTTGCAGATGGTAGTTGATTTGCAGTTCGTGCAAGTGGAACAGAACCAAAAATAAAATTCTATTTTGTTTGTGTTGATAAAACAAATGAAGAAGCAAAAAGAAAAATGGAAGCAATGTACCAAGAATTAGAAACTAATTATTTAAAAGAATAAAAGTTATGCTAATATATAGTTAGAAAATAGGGGGTTTGGGTATGGCAAAAATTATTTTTGAAGCTGATGATAATCGCAAAGGAATTGTTGATAAAATTTTTGTTACAAATAAACAAGTTGTCCAAAAGGGGGATAAACTTGCTAACATTATTACACAAAATAAAGTTTATGAAATTAAAGCGCCAATTACTGGCGAAGTGTTAAATCTTATTGTTTATGAAAATAAAGTTATTAATAGTGGTGATGTTTTATTAGATTTATTACCATTTGAGGCAACCCTTAATGAACATGACAATAATTTTGAGCAACCCTATAATACTATTTCTTTTAATGGTTTTGGAAAATATAATGTACAAAATCGGCCACCAATTGATGTTAAAAAATCAGAAACAGAAATTTTTCGCGAAGAATTAATTGAAACATTACTAGCGCGTGAAGTAGCTGGTGAAAATCCACAAGATGATTTTGAAGATTCAATTGAAATTGATTTACCAAAAGAAAATATAGCACAAGATTCAACCCCATTTTTTAGCCAGAATAATGATTCAAAGACATTTCCGTTTAAAGATAAAGTTAAAAATGTTCTTGAGAATATTCCTAGTGAAGAAAATATTGAAACATTGCAAAAAGATTTGGGTGATTTAAAAGAAGATTTGGCAATTGTTAAAGATGATTTAGCAACAATGACAATTGAAGAAGAAGTTATTGAAGAACTTGAAAATTTAGAACGTGATTTAGCATTTACAGCAGAAATGGCTGCGAGAAAACAAGTTGATGATAAAAAACTAGACCCCTTACATCATCAACCCTTTAAAAGAGAAGAATACAAACAAGAAAATTATACAAAAGAAGAATTAAAAAGTAATTTTGCTCAAAGTATAAATAATGTTGATGATTCAAAAATGGAACCTATTATAAATTTAGAACAAGATAAATTAGTGGAAAATAAGTCGAAGGAGCATCATAGTGAACATTCAAAGTCACATTCGACGGTTCATTCGTCTGTTTCCTCTTATCTTAAAAAGCATAAGTCAGAAGATGCAACGTCAAGGGAACATTCCGCTTCTTCAGAACATAAAATAAAAGAAAATCTACAAACTTTGCAAGTTGACAAGGTAAAATTAAATCAAGAAGCAATTATTCGTGCAAAAGAAATTATGGAAAGTAAAAAAATATTGTCCATGGTTTTATTGATGTTGAAGTTGATGTTAGTGAGTTAGTTAGTTTATTGTCAATTATGCGTGAAGCATATTCACAAAATGATATTGAATTAACATTATTGCCTTTTTATGTTAAAGCAGTCTATGATGGATTAAAAAAATTCCCTGTTTTAAATGCATCCTTTATTAGTCAAAAAAATGAAATTTTATTAAAATGATTTTATAATATTGCTTTTAGTGTAGATAGTGATACTGTAGTAAAAATGCCTGTTTTATATAATTTAAAAAATGTTTCAATTAAAGAAATTGCTTCAAAGGTAACAAAATTAATAAGTAAAAGTATTAGTAATGAATTAAAAGAAAAGGACTGTCAAGATGCCTCATTTTCAATTATAAATTATGGGGAATATGGAATAACACGGGGAACATTTACAATTCCAGATGATAATGTTGCCGGAATTGCAATGGGTATTATTTTTAAAAAACCTGTTGTGGTTGAAAAAAATAATATTGCAATTCGTGATATTATGGTAATTACATTGGGGTATAATGAAGCTGTAATTGATATTACTGAAGCAAGTAAATTTATCCATTATGTTGCATATTTATTATCAAATCCAGGGCTTTTATTATAAGATAAAAAGTCATTACTCACTTTTTTATTTCTAGGAGGGGAAAAATGAATATTAAAGATTTAACAAAAGAAGTTAATAATGTAGAATTAATCGTAATTGCTGATAAGGTGACCCAAGGGACAGCATCTAATGGCAGCACTTATTTATCAATAACCTTGAAAGATCGTACTGGAACAATTGAAGCAAGGTTATGAGATGCTCGTCCTGCTGACATTGAAAGTTGAATTAAAGGTAATTGTTACAAAGTAAATATTAATATTATTGAGTATCGAAAAGTTTTACAAGCAAAAATTAATAGTTATAATATTGTTGATAATGCCAGTATTAATCTAGATGATTTTATTGAAGTTGCGCCGCTTCCAGCAGATGCAATGTATGATGAAATTATTACAACAGTAAAAAAAATGAAAACAACCGAATATCGTGAAATTATGACTTTAATTTTAGCAAAATATGGTGAGCAATTTAAAATTTGACCAGCTGCTATTCGTAATCATCATGAAATTAAATCAGGTTTAATTTGGCATAGTTTAACTATGCTGCAAATGGCAAAAAATGTTGTCAATGTTTATCATGATCGTTTAATTGATGCGGAACTATTATATTGTGGTGTTATTTTACATGATTTAGGAAAAGTTATTGAAATTACAAGTGGTGCTACAAATGATTTTTCATTTGAAGGAAAATTACTTGGTCATATTTCAATTATGGCAAATGAATTAAATCATCTTGCCCAAAGTAATAATTTAAATTCAGAAAAAATTGTTTTATTAGAACATATGATTTTAGCTAGCCATGGTCGATTGGAATATGGTTCACCTGTTGAACCACACTTATTAGAAGCAGAAATCTTATCATTTTTAGATAATTTAGATGCACGAATTTACCGTATTGATAAAGAACTAGAAAAAACATTGCTTAATGAGCAAACACAACGCTTGTTATCTGTTGAAGGCCGTTGATTTTTAAAACATTTTGAAAAATAATGATTAATTTAATTGTAAAAAGTTTAAAATTTTTTTAAAATTTTATATTTTTTGCAATTTTTTCTGTTTTTCATTTGATTTTTCTTTTTTATTTTTTATAACAGGTATATAATAAGATTACGGTATGATTTAATTTTCAGGAATAAATGCCATAACAAAATAACTATTGGCACATTTAGTTAGTTATATCGAAAGAACTATTAATACTACTAAGAATAGAAAAGGAGAATATAACATGAAGATTATTGTAGTTGGAACTAACCATGCAGGTACAACTGCTGTTAGAACCTTAAGACGATTAGATCCGAAAGCAGAAATTGTTACTTATGATAAAAACAACAATATCTCATTTTTAGGATGCGGAATTGCACTATGAGTTTCAGGAAAGGTAAAAGATCCAAACGGTTTATTTTATGCTTTACCAGAAGTATTAAAAAATGAAGGTATTAAAGTAAACATGGAGCATGAAGTATTATCAATTGATAATAAAAATCAAAAAATTCGTGTAAAAGATCTAAAATCAGGAAATGAATTTGATGATAATTATGATAAATTGATTTTAGCGATTGGTTCTTGACCAATTATTCCACCAATTGAAGGAATTAAGCAGGAAGGTGTTCATATTGTTAAATGATTTCAACATGGGGAATTAGTAAAAAAAGCAAATGATGACAAAAATATTCAAAATGTTGTTGTATGTGGGGCAGGATACATTGGCGTTGAATTAGTTGATGCTTTTCATCAAAAAGGAAAAAATGTTACTTTAGTTGATATTTCAGATCGCATTATGCCACGTTATTACGATAAACCTTTTACTGATAAAGTTGAAGCAGCAATGCGTAAAGCGGGTGTTAATTTACGTGGTGGCGAAAAAGTTATTAAATTTGAGGGTAACAATAATAAAGTAACAAAAGTAGTAACAGATAAAGGTTCATATGATGCTGATTTAGTAATTTGGTCAGTTGGTTTTAAACCTGCAACAGAAATTTTAAATGGTGTTATTGATTTAGACAAAAATGCAGCCATTAAAGTTGATCAATATATGCAAACATCAGACCCAAATATTTTTGCAATTGGTGATTGTGTTGAAGTTTATGATAATGCTAAGAAACAGCCAGCATATATTGCTTTAGCAACAAATGCTGTCCGAACAGGAGTTATTGCAGCTGTTAATGCCTTAAAACCAGCAGGTTTAGCATCACCAGGATTCCAAGGTTCAAATGCAATTAATGTTTTTGGTTGAGCGCTAGCTTCAACAGGAATGACAGAAACGGTGGCAAAAGATTTAGAATTTGATTACGATCAAATTACATTTACGGATAATGATCGTCCAGAATTTATGGATACATATCAAGAAGTTTTAATTAAAATTCTTTGAGACAAAAAAACAAGAAAAATTATTGGTGCACAAGTAGCTTCAGATGCTAATCATACCGAAGTTATGTATATGTTTTCATTAGCAATTATGAAGGGAGTTACAATTGATGAACTACCATTAATTGATATTTTCTTCTTGCCACATTTTAATAAGCCATATAACTTTATTACTTTACCAGGCTTAGAAGTATTAGGATTAAATTACTTTAAAAAATAAGAAAAATGATTTGTTTTAAAAATTCTTCTACAGATGTTTATTTTAATTTGGCTTTAGATGAGTATCTTTTAAAAAGTGATATTAAAGACAACATTTTCTTTTTGTGAAAAAATTTTAATACAATTGTTATTGGTCGAAATCAAAATACGATTGAAGAAATTAATTTACAAGCGGTTGAAACTGATAAGGTGAATGTTGCTCGTCGAATAACAGGTGGTGGGGCTGTTTATCAAGATGATGGTAATTTGTGTTTTTCCATTATTGTTAATAAAGATGATAAAATAGCGCAAAATTATGAAAGTATTTTACAACCTATTATTAATGTTTTACAAAAACTTGCTTTAAATGCTAAGTTTGCTGGTAAAAATGATATTGAAATTGATGGCAAAAAAATCTCTGGTAATGCACAAATAAAGTATAAAAATCGGTTGCTACACCATGGAACATTTTTATTTGATGTTGATTTAAGTAAAATGCAAAAATACTTAAATGTTAGTCAAGATAAAATTATTTCAAAAGGAATTAAATCAATTCCGGCACGAGTGACTAATATTCGACCATTATTAACAAATGATATTACAATTGATGAATTTATGCTATTTATTATTAATGAGTTTTTAGCACAAGGAACACCAGTGTTAGATTTACCACCAGATATTATTGCGGCAGTTAATAAACTAGCTAATGAAAAATATCGAACATGGGAATGAAACTTTGGTAATTCACCTGAATTTAGTTATCAGAATAAAATTCGATATGAAGGAAAAGGTACCGTTGATGTGCGTTTAAATGTTAATGAAGGAAAAATTACGAACATTAAATTTTTTGGTGATTTTTTAGGTTCTGGTGGAACAGAGCCACTTGAAACTCTTTTAACAGGTTGTGAATATAATCTGGATAAAATAAAAACAAAATTATTAGAAATTAATATTAAAGATATTTTTGGAGATAAATTTGAACTACAAGAAATTTTAGATGTTATTTTTACCTAAAAATATTTAAAAAACAGGAAAGGCAGGAATCAAAAAGATGTATTTTAACAAATTTGATTCGTTAAAAAATGAAATGCTTCAAATTATGGATGCAACGGGAAAGATTGTTAAACCAGATTTGATGCCAAAAATTAGTGACGATGAAGTTTTAACAGCGTATAAATTAATGTGCTTATCACGTCGCCAAAATGATTTTCAAAATAAAATTCAAAGACAAGGAAGAATGCTATCATTTCTTTCATCAACTGGGCAAGAAGCAACTGAAGTAGCATACGGAATGCAAATTATTAAAGGAAAAGACTGATTTTCCTCAGCATATCGAAATAATGCTGCTTGATTAGCAACAGGTGTTCCAATGCGCAATATTATGTTATATTGATGTGGAAATGAAATGGGAAGTTATATGCCAGAAGGAATTAATACTTTACCAATTAATATTCCAATTGCAACACAATATTCGCATGCAACTGGGTTAGCATTTTCTGAAAAATATAATAAACGTGATGGTGTTGTTATTACAACAACTGGTGATGGTGGTTCTTCTGAAGGAGAATTTTATGAAGCAATGAACTTTGCGAAGTTACATGAAGTTCCAGCAATTTTTATTGTGGAAAATAATCAGTATGCAATTTCAACTCCGCGTTGTAAAGCAACGAAAGCAATAAACTTTGCAGTAAAAGGAATTGCGGTTGGAATGCGAAATATTTTAGTTGATGGGAATGATTTTTTTGCAGTTTATGCTGCTGTGCAAGAAGCTATTAAATTTGCTCGTAAAGGTGAAGGACCATCATTAATTGAATGTAATACTTATCGAATTGGGGCGCATTCATCAGCTGATGACCCCAAGGTTTATCGTGATGAAAAATTACATCAAGAGGCATTAAAAAAAGACCCTTTAATTCGTTTAAAAGCTTATTTAATTAAACAAAAAAAATGATCAGAAAAAGAACAAGATAAATTAGATGCTGAACAAGATAAATTTATTAAAGATGAATTTGCATGAGTTGAAGCAAACAATACTGTTTCAATTCATGATATTTTTGCTTACAATTATGCTGAAATGCCAAAATTTTTAGAAGAACAATATCAAGAAGCAGAAGCATTTTTTGCAAAATATCCAAGTAAAGGAGGACACCACTAATGCCAGTTGTAAATAATATCCAAGCATTAACTCATGCTTTAGATTTAGCAATGGAAAAACACCAAAATATTGTGATTTATGGTGAGGATGTTGGTTTTGAAGGAGGAGTCTTTCGTGCTACTCTTGGTTTACAAGCAAAATATGGTGAAAACCGTTGTTTTGATGCGCCAATTGCCGAAGCAACATTAGTTGGAACAGCAGTGGGGATGGCCATTAACGGAATGAAACCAATTGTTGAAATGCAATTTGAAGGATTTTCGTATCCAGCATTTCAGCAACTTTTTACCCATGTTGCTCGATTACGTAATCGTTCACGCGGTCGTTTTACTTGTCCATTAATTGTTCGTATGCCAATGGGTGGTGGAATTCGTGCGTTAGAACATCATTCTGAAGCAGTTGAAGCAATGTTTGCACATAATCCAGGTCTAAAAGTAGTTATTCCTTCAACTCCATATGATACCAAAGGATTATTTTTAGCAGCTGTTGAATCACCTGATCCAGTTATCTTTTTAGAACCAACGAAGATATATCGCGCTTTTAAACAAGAAATTCCTGATGAATATTATACTTTACCAATTGGTGAAGGTTATAAAATTCAAGAAGGAGATGATTTAACAATTGTTACTTATGGAGCACAAGTTAGTGAATGTGAAAAAGCTTTAGCACAATTAAAAGAAGAAAGTTTTTCTGTTAATGCTGATTTAATTGATTTACGAACAATTCAACCATGAGATCGTGAAATCGTTATTGAATCTGTTAAAAAAACAGGACGAATTTTAGTTGTTCATGAAGCTGTTCGTTCATTTTCAGTCGCATCCGAAGTTATTACAACTGTTAATGAAAAATGTTTTGAATATTTAAAAGCCCCAGCGGTACGAGTAACTGGTTATGATATTATTATTCCATTTGATCGTGGTGAACATTATCATCAACCATCAGTTCAAAAAATTGTAGTTAAAATTAAAGAATTAGTTAACTACCAATTTTAGATAGGAGTTGAAAGTAAAAATGGTAAAATTTAAATTCGCCGACATCGGTGAAGGATTAACAGAAGGAAAAGTAGCCAACGTTATGATTAAAGTTGGTGACAAAATTAAAGACGGAGATGAAATGTTTGCCGTTGAAACTGATAAAGTTAATACGGAAATTTTTGCACCATGTGATGGTATTGTTAGCAAAATTAATATGAAAGTTGGCGATACAATTTATGTTGGTGATGTAGTAGTTGAAATTGATGATGGTACTGCTGGCGATAGTCCAGCACCAGCAGTTCCCGAACAACCAACAGTAGCACCAGTTGAAGAAGAAAAAGCAGCAGGAGTAGTTGGAGCAGTTCCTATTTCTAATACCGTTTTAGCACCACGTCATTTACCAAGTAATGGTAATACTAATGTTGATCATAATAAAAATGTGTTATCAACACCAATTGTGTGAAAAATGGCAGCTGATTTAAAAATTGATTTAACACAAATTCAAGGTTCAGGACCAAACGGTAAAATTATGAAAGCTGATTTAGACCAAAGGGCGAAAAGGGCAGTAACTGGTTCTACTTTATCAACATTGCCAATTGATATTCCGCAAATTAATGCAACTGGTGCTGTTCGCCGCGAAGCAATGTCACCAATTCGGAAAGCAATTGCAAAACAAATGACTTTATCAAAAACTGTTATTGCTGAGACAACATTAATGAAAAATATTGATGTAACAAAATTAATTGAAATTAGAACACAATTAAAAAGTCAAGCAGAACAACAAGGAATCAAGTTAACATATATGCCTTTTTTTATGAAAGCTTGTGCAATTGCTTTAAAAGATTTTCCAATTTTAAATGCGTCATATGATCAAGACCAACAAGAAATTATTTTTAAAGACTATTATAATATTGGAATGGCAACTGATACACCGACTGGTTTAATGGTTCCTGTTGTTAAAGGGGTTGATCAGTTAAATATTCTGCAAATTGCAAAAATGATTAATGATTTAGCAGCAAAAACACGTGAACGTAAATTAAAACCTGATGAAATGAAAGATGGAACCTTCACAATTACTAATTTTGGGTCAGCGGGCATTGAATTTGCCACACCAGTAATTAATTTCCCAGAGGTAGCAATCTTAGGGGTTGGAATCATTAAAAAAGCACCAGTTATTAATAAAAATAATGAAATAGAAATAAGTTCAATCTTACCATTATCGTTAACGATTGATCATCGTTTAATTGATGGTGCTGATGGTGGTCGCTTTTTAGCACGAGTAACAGCGTTACTAGAATCACCAGCTTTATTATTATTGTAAGAGAAGAGGTTATGAAATGGAAAACAAATATGATGTAATTATTGTTGGAGCAGGTCCAGGTGGCTATGTTACAGCGATTAAAGCAGCACAAGAAGGTTTAAAGACACTAATTATTGAAAAAGAATATTATGGTGGTGTTTGTTTAAATGTTGGTTGTATTCCAACAAAAGCGTTATTAAAAAGTAGTAAAGTATATGATATGATGAAACATGCTGACAATTATGGGATTGATGTCGCAAAAGCAGCAGTAGCGCCAAATTGAATAAAAATGCAAGAACGAAAAGCAAAAGTAGTAACGCAATTAACAAAAGGGGTTGAATTTTTATTGAAAAAAAATAAAGTTGACCTAGTTAAAGGCGAAGCAAAAGCAATTGACAAAAATACTGTTGAAGTTGCTGGTAAACGTTATTTATGTACTAATTTAATTATTGCAACTGGAAGTGTTTCACGTGGATTACCATTACCAGGGTTTGAGCAAGCTGAAAAAGCTGGTTATGTTATATCATCAACAGAAGCTTTAGCATTACCAGTAATTCCAAAAAAATTAATTATTATTGGTGGTGGTGTAATTGGCATTGAATTTGCTTGCTTATATCATCGTTTAGGAACCGAAGTAACAATTTTGCAAGGTTTAGACACTATTTTAGAGTTATTGGATAAAGATATTCGTGAAGAATTAACAAAATTGTTGATTAAAAATAAGGTAAAAATTGAGACTTCAATGAAAATTAAAGCAATTAAAGATAAATCAGTAATTTATGATAATAGTGATGGTAAAGAAGTAAAACTAACATCAGATTATTGTTTAGTTTCAGTTGGTCGAACACCAGTAACAACTGGTTTTGAAAACATTGGGTTAAAAATCGGAGAAAGAAAAAACATTGAAGTTGATGAGCAATATAAAACAAACTTGCCAGGTGTTTATGCAATTGGAGATGTTGTGGGACGTGCGATGCTGGCTCATGTTGCTTCAGCACAAGGAATTTTAGTAATTGATAGTATTAAAGGAAAAAATGTAAAAATGAATTATAATCGAATTCCTTCGTGTATTTACTCATTCCCAGAGGTAGCAACAATTGGAATTACTGAAGAACAAGCAATTAAAGCTAAAATTGCTTATAAAGCATTTAAATTTCCGTTATCAGCAAATGGTAAAGCAATAGCTGATGGTGAAACTGATGGTTTTGTTAAAATCTTATGTGACCCAAAATATGGCGAAATTTTAGGAGCGCATATTGTTGCTGCAACAGCAACAGATATGATTTCTGGAATTACTGCTTGTATGGAAACAGAAGGAACAATTCATGAATTGGCAAAAACAGTTCACCCACATCCAACCCTATCAGAAATTATTATGGAAGTTGCTCATGGTTTAGAAGGCCATGCAATTCATATTTAAAGTTACAGAAGTAACTTTTTTTATTTAAAAAGAACAATTAAAAAGCTTAATTTTGTTCAAAAAGGTTGCTTTGCATTTAATATTAATTTTGTTATAATAAATCCATTCAATAGGTCTATTATTAAGCTTACTAAAGGAGATTTCAATGGCAAGAAAACCAGGTAGTTGACAAAAACTTAATAACTTAACAAAGAATGTTACTGTAGCATCACGTAAAAAAGGGTGACTTGCCGCAATTTGTGCTGTGTTATATCTTGGTGCTTTAATTCCCTCTGCTTATTTTGGTGTGTCATTTTTAGCAAATATTTTAAATTATGGTGAAATTGAAACTGATGGACCCTTGCCTGATGTTAATGATGGGGATTATTTTGAAGTTAACTTTGCAAAAACAAAACTACGCGATAATACAACAACAACTTCGGTTTTTGAAACTTATGAAATTCCTTTTGACCCTAATACTGGGCAAGTTGCACAAACTCGCGCTCGTGCGAGATCATTACGATTAGAATATGCTTATAATTTAATTTTTGAAAAAGCACCTAGTTTATACATTACAAACAATATCTTTTTTAAGAATAAATACAAAGATCCTAAGCAAATTCAAATTTTAGATATTTATACTGATTCATGAGGGACACAACAGTTATGTCTTGCTGATGTGCAACAAAACCAATTTAATTTGATGAAAAATTTATTATTTTTAAAAATCAAATACGAAGACGTAATCCAAAAAAATCTGGTTTGAATGCCAACCCTATTTGTTGGAAATGAAGGATTTTTATCAAACTTTTTAAGTTTTAAATTAGGAGAAACAAGAAACAAAGATGATTTAAAACCAACAATTTGAGAAAAACAAACAAATGTTCTAGGTAAACAAGCTAATAATATTATGATTAATGGTATTAATGATAGTTTGGCATTAGCAGATCAAGTTTATGCTGCCTATAAAGAACGTTTTGCTGCTTTTTATGCAGAAAATAAAGGAAATGATAAAGAATTTATTGGTGATTATAATCCATATAGTAATTTTGTTATTTCAAGTGTTAATCAAAATGATCAACTGTTTCCAGGAACTGCTATTGATAGTACGCATTACATGCTTGATATTAATCGGGTAATTCAGTCAGCATATAAAAAGGGTGATTCAGAGCAAAGTTTTGCAAAAACAGATACTCAAATTAATGGTAAATATATTCCACAATTATTAATTTTTTTAATTAATATTTTAGAAACATCACAAAATCGTGGTTTAGTCTTACCAAAAGAACTTGTACCAACCGAATGACAATTTTGATATCAACATCTTCAACCAAAACGTTTAAATGTTAACCAACCAGAGCAATTTTACTTTATGTTTTTACCGCAAGGTGAAACAATTCAAAATGTGATTGCAAATCGATTGGGAGAGCAAATTAAAGATGTTTTAAATGGAAAATATTCATTAGCAACAGCAATTAGAGAATTACAAGAAGATGTTTTGAGTAACCCTAATAGTTCAAAATATAAATGAGTTTATGATTGAAATATTTTACCATTTCAATCATATGGAATAATTGAAAAAGCAGATTATACTGTTGTTAAAAGAACGATTCAAGAAAATGGTGATTTAACAATTAGTTTTAATAATAATCAAGTGGCAAAAACAAACTATGTAATAATTGATCAACCATCATTACATTCAATTACTAATTTAGTTAATCCTGGTGATCATGATGCCTATTTAATTAGTGATAAACAAAAACGAAATACTTTATTTGCAAAATATTGAAGTGCTAATTTATATGGAGTACAAAAACCATTAAATTACATTGATATTGATGTTCGAAATATTCCACATGATGTAACTTCATTTAAAACAATGTTACAAAAACAAATTGTTAATCGTACATGGGAATTTATACAAAATATTAGTCAAATGGTAGGAAACAATTTAAACATTAGTGATAATGTATCACAAATAGATTATGCTAATGGAATTGCAAAAGATATTATCACATTTACACCTTTAAATAATTATCATAATAGTGCTGCTACTTTTAATGATTGATTTTATGCATTGCAAATTAGCAGTGAAGAAAGATATAGTAATTTAACTGTTCTTGATATTAAATTAGAATTAAAAGCAAAAGAAAATGTTCCAGACTATCTTCAAGCAATTACTTTCCGTTTTAACATTAATTATATTTAAAATTTATGTATAAAATATGAAAATGTGTATAATAATAGTAAATATTAATGTTTGAAAAGGAAGGGATTTACATGCGTAAAATTTTAACACTCCTAACAACATTTCTGGCTACAAGTGCTCCGATAGCTAGTGTTATATCGTGCGGAATGCCTTCTCCATCAAAAATTGCTGGAAGAGAGAATATTTCAACAGAATTCACTTTAACTAATAATGTTATTGTTACTGATAATAATATGACTGTAGAAGAATCAATTTTTAATCAAGCAAAAATTGAAGGGAGGCTCTCTCAAGATTTGTTTTTAGATTTTTTTGAAATTACTGATTCGGAAAATATGGTAAAACCGGTTACTGCTAATACACCACAAACTGGATATGTTGTTTTAACAATTCGCCACGATGAAGATATTCCATATATTGGTTCAATTACCGTTCGTTTTACTTTAGTTAAAAAGTTGTCAATGGATATTAGTCAAATTATTAACTTAGAAAATATATGAGATGTCACAAAATATGAAAATGTTGAGGAATTATATAATGAGATTTGAGAAAAGGCCGTTGATAGTTTTAAACCAGAAACGCCAATTGATGCAGAAACTTATGATATCTCAGGTTTTCAATTGCCAGGCGATTATAACAAAGCATTGCCTGTAACAATGTTTGCTGAATATAATGGCAAAGCAAATACGCCAACAAGTCTTTTTAGTGGGACAATTACAATTAAATTAAGCATTATTAGTTATCGTGATATGGTTAATTTGAAATTACAGCAGAATAACTTAGAACCAGCAAAGTTATATGACTTAGTGTGAAAAGAAGTTAAACAACAGTTTAACGATGATTCGCAAGTTTCAAGTGATTATAATGCCTATCAAATTGATTGAAATACTGTAACAGAACCAAATATTGGTGGTAATACAGAGTTGAATTTTTTAGCAACACCAATTGATGAAAGCATTCATCATTATATGCGAGTTGTTGGATTCATTGTTAAAGATCAAATTGAATTACCACCAACAATAGAATTATCAATTCCAATTGTTGTAACTCAACAAGAACGACCAAATGTTGATAAAGATTGAATTTGAAAATTAATAATGCGTGAAGCAAACATCAATGGTGGCCCAGCATTAACTAATTTTGACACCACAAGTTGACAATCAATATTTAATAAGAATTGACCTAATATTGGGCGAAGAGAAAAAGTTACTTTGCAGGCACTTAATCTTAACACTGACCCAATGTTTAAAGGCAATATTGCAATCACATTAACATTAATTAATCAAAGAATTGATCCTGGGTTATTAGCATTAGAGCCAATTTTATTGGCTGAAGATGATAAACACACAACAAACTCAGTTTTAGATTTAGTATGAGATAAATTGATTAATAATAAGGCATGGAATCCGCATTTATCACGTGATTTAGTGAATTTTGAACCTCAAGACCTAGACAGACTAAGTAATGCTTTAAAAGAAACTAAAAAAAGTGGAAAATGAGAAACTTATGTAATGAATATTTTTGGAAAACAAGAAGTTGCTGGTCGTGATTTTAAAGTTACTGTTCACGGTCAAATTAAAATGGTTAATAAGCCAATTGAAGAAACCCCCGTAGTTGATTTATCCTATAAAACTTATCAATTTGTGCCAAGAAAACAAAGTAGTTCGGACAACCAAGTGCCATATTTAGCTTATCAAATTTGAGGCGATATTATTAAAAATTCAATATTTATTGATGAAGATAAACCAACTTTTGGGCTTTCTAAAATTCAAACGGATTGAAACTACTTTGAGTCAATTTGTCAACAACTAGATGAAGTGATTAATAAATATGATGTAAGTAGTAGTGATAATAAAATTCCTTTAGAGTTGCAGTTTTCATCTAAAAATAATGCTATTTTTACAGGTCAAGTTACTCTTAAATTAAATTTAACCCCAACTGTCCCAATTAAGTTTAATCTTGATTTAACAAGTTCAATGTTACCAATCTTTATTCGTAGTTTACCAAGAACATTAGCAGATAAAAAAGAATTAGTAAAAAATATGGTTAATGCAATCCTATATGATGGAATCATAAAAAATCCAAGTTTAAAAGAACAACAGCCAAATATTTTATGAGAATTATTATCTTATGATACAGAATCAGAAGAATTCATTGCACAATTTAATTTCCCAACAGAAAATAGTCCACAACAAGAATTGATTATTAAGGTTAAAACATCAACTGGCCAATTCGCTAATGGTACATTTATGTTAAAAATAAACTTAATTTATCAGCCTTAAAACTCTTCAAAAAAGAAGAGTTTTTTCTTTTATTAGATAGAATAAAAGTTAGATAGTTCCTAATATTAGAAAACCAGCTGTCTATGCACTAATTTTATATGCATAAAATAAATTTGGTAAATCAAAAATTAGTGAATCTGTAGGTTTAGATATACTATCTGAAAGTGACAAAACTAAAAATTTTTCAAAGTCAGTTTCAAACCTAAATAGATTTAGATAGAATATTCAAGATTTTTTATCTAAATTTTAGACCAAATGATTATTTTTTTATGTTAATTTTTAAGAAAAATTTAACAGATATTAAAACTACAAAAAGGTAGTTTTATCATATTTTTTAATGTTGAAATAGATATGATAAACTACCTAATTATGATACAATTTTACATATAAAAATAATTATATTAATTATTAGTTTATTAAAATAATAACAACTAAATAGAAAAAAAGTTATTAAATATTTAAAATTAATATAGATAGTTAATATTATACAAATAATCAATCTTGGTAATAATTTGAAAATTAATTTATTTTTTAAAATTTGTGAATTATGGAAGGAAGATATTTAGTGAAAAAAATAAGTATTTTAGTTGAAATAATATTATTTGTATATATTTTAATAACAATAATGCTAATGAAAAATATAGAAAGATTCCAAATCGGAAATAGAATAAAGATTGAAGAAAAAAATAATGACAGTATTGAAGAACCATCGGTCTTAGAATCAAAATCACCAAAAATAACTCCATCTAAGACAGCAACAGCCCCAAAGGTAATACATTCGTTAAAAGGAGGAACAGCAGTTGGAAGTCCATCAAATAGAAAAACATCAGTTGGAAATCCAACGCATAGAAGAACATCAAGCAGAATACCATCAGGAAGAAGAACAAATCCAAGAGAATTTCCACCAATAAAACCAATTGAAGAATCAGGAGGGTCTGGACCATCAGGTCCGCCATCAAGTAGTAGTGCTTCGAATTCTTCGAATTCTTTAAGAAAAGAAAAGACAGTATCATCAACAAGTTTAGAGGAGTAAGTTCAAACATCAAGAGAAGTAGATGAAAATCTAAAGGTACCAAAAAATAACAGTGAAACATTAAATTTACAAGTAGAAGATGAAAATAAAGCGGATAAATTAAAAGCACTTGAAATTGTAGAGGAACAATACGAAGAAGTTTTAAAAAATAAGACAGAATTAGAATCAAAATTTTTAGAATTTGTAAATTGTACTATGAAGTGTAGCACTTTATTTGATTTCATTATAACATCAATAAAATAAATGTTCAATATAATTTATTTTAAAAAAATTTAGTAGTTTTGTCTTAAATTTATGAATTTTGACACAACGAAAAATAAAATGATTAAAATTTTATAAGTAATTATATTAAAAATTAAACATTTGTATAAAAACTTCTTTTGAAGATAGTCAATGTAAAGATTTTTTTAAGTTTATAGTTTATTATATTGGCAACTTCTTGATAATAATTTCTTGAATAAATACTTAAATCAATTCCTTTGGAAAATCAATGTCTAAAATCACGAATTGCTCTTTCAACTTTGGGTTTTTGTGTTGGAGTTCCAGCGTCACAAAAATATACTTTAGCATTTGTTATTTTTTCAATTTTTTCTCAATCAGCAAATTCTTTGCCTTGATCTGTTATTATTCCTTTGCATCTATCTTTTAAAAATGGCGTCCTGTACGATGAACCGGCAAAAAAACAACTCTTGTGAGATTGTTTTTTTTATTTTTATATTAAAAAACATAAATTTATTTGCATTATTCATCGGATAGTATCTTTAAATTTAGAACTTTTATCATAAAAAAACAGATTAAATTCTGCTTTCCCTACACAAAATAAACAATATTTTTATAAATCCTTTCAATAAAGGTATTATCCGATGAATAATGCGGCACTTAAAATTTAATATTTTGATGCTTAAAGATGAATAACTCATCTATGGCACGAAGCCTTAAAGAAAGTGTGAAAGCGATTGGATTTACTACTCCTATTTATTTCTTTAATTCTTGGCAAGATTAATCACTTGCGAAATGTCAGAGCGCGTGTTTTTTGCTTGTTTTCATAAAAAGAGTGCTGTTAAACCGAAAAAAATAATATCGGACACTAAAAAAACAAGAGAGTTGGAACTCCAAAAGGTTATTTTCTTTATATAAAGTTGTCTAGGGATGGATGAAGCGTAATTAATAACTGGGTAAACTGTTTCTTTGTTTATTTCCGTATGGGGGTAAACTCTATCAAAATATCTTATCCCGCCCCCGCTCACCTTCAAAGTGAAGCGGGGGCGAAGTAATTAAATACTAAAATAAATTATTTACTAAATATCAAAATATTAACCAATAAAGGAATATTATGTTTTTTTACAGAAAGGAAAATATTTGATGAAAAAATGAAATAAAAAAATTAAAAATAAATTACAAGAATTAATGATACGAGCTTATCTAGTAACGGTAAATGATATTAATGATGAAATTTGAGCAACAAATAAAAATAATTAAGGAGTATAGATAAATGACAGAATATAAAAGTTTGTATATTAATAAAACTTGAAATGAAATAACAACGTCATTTGATTGAGTTAATTGTCAGCCTGTTAATTGTCGTATTTCACATCATAAAAAGCATTATGATTTGCAATGTTTAGAATGAGCCAAAATGTACTTAATTTTATTTGAAAACAATTGAGATGTAATTGCTTCTTATATGCAACATTACAAAATTAACGATATTTTAGATTTAGCATCCGATGGATGAAAAATATTACAAATTGACAAAAAAATAAAACAAATAAATTAAAATATATTATTGCAATTGAGCCTGCTGGAATTGGACAAACTGGTATGATTATTTATAATGTTTTGCAAAAGAAAATAATTAATAATATTACTTTTAATTCTAAAAATGAAGAAGAAGCAATAAATAATATGTATTTAATATTAAATGAGTTTAAAAATAAAATTTGTTCTTATTTAAATAAAGTTATTGTAATAATTGAAGATTATCAACTTAATAAAGGTTTAAAAATAAAAAATCCATTAGCTACTCCTAAATTTATTGGTGGTTTAAGAGTTTTATGTAAATATCTATTTAATTTAAATTATGTTTTACAATCGCCAGTTGTTAAGAAAAATTATATTTATAAAGGAAATATTAAAATGACAGAGCACGAACACGATGCTTGAAAACATTTACAATATTTTATAACAGAAGGAGTTGAAAAAAATGGCACAAACAAAAAGTAATTTACTTAAAAAATCAATAACTAATAAATCTAAAATAAAAAAGTTAATAAATTAGAATTAACTGTTAGATTACATGAAAACCCAATTAAAACTAAAATTAAGGCACTGGTTGCTGGTGGTGTTGAAGTTGATGCTTGTTCTGCGAAATGTCAGTGAGAAGGATTAAATTACTCAACATTATCAATTTATAATCCGTCAGTTGTATCTGCTTTTTTGAAATTAAAAAAAGATGATGAGATAAAAATTAAAGGCTTAGTATTTAATCAGTTAAATATAAAAACTAAACGCTATTTTTTATCTTTTCGAGTCGATAGTTTCGAAATTATACAAAAAGCGATTAGAAAAAGAACAAATACAAATATTAAAAAATAGGAGGAAAAACAATGGCATTAAAAAATGTAAAATTTGTTCTTATTGATAAAAATAATGAACCTATTAAAAATGAAGATGGTAGTTTAGATATTAAAACTGCTGAAATTATTTTAGAAAATACTGTTGAAGTTGAAGAATTTAATGCAAGTAATTTAGAAAATAGTAATCAACAAATCAACGAACTACAAACAAAAAATACTGAATTAACTTCACAAATTGAAGAACAAACAATTCAATTAAAACAAATTGAAGTAATTGATTTTATTAATTCTTTAACTGATAATGAAGATTTTAAAAATGTTTTATTAAAATCTTATGATATTACTGATGATATTGAAATCATTAAAGCACAATTGCAGAGTGTTTATGATGAATTAATTAAGGTACAAACAGTTAATACTGGTGGCGTACCAAAATCAGAAAATAAAGAAAACAATATTTTAGATACAGACAATGTATTTAATAAATAAGAAAGAAGGAAGTAAATTATGGCACAAAACCCACAAAGAATATTCGGCGATATTGTTAATCAAGCAACACAAAAAGATTGTGAATCATTTGACCAATGATATTTACAAACTTATCAACAAAAATTTAGCTGAGAGGCATTATTTGCGTGAAAAGAAGCAAATAAGTTTGGTTTAACATATAAAAGAAAGAAAAAAAATATAGAGTGCACTAGAGTGCACCCAAAAAAGTAAGTAAAATAAAAAAAGATTTTGCTAAATTTTTATAGGGGGTGCATTTTTATATGGCAAAAAAAGGACAAAAATATAACAAATATACATCAGAATTTAGAACAAAAATCATTGAGGAAATTAAACAAAAAAGTTGTTGAATAGTAGCAAAACAATATAATATAAATGCAAATACAGTAGAATCTTGATGAGCAAATCATAAAAAAGGAAAATTAAACAATCCTAAAGGACCTAAAATTTCTTTTGCCAAAAGAAATTTAGAATATTATAAAACAAGGTATGAATTATTAAAAAAGCTCCATGACTTTTACAATTAAGCAAACTAAGAATTGTCTCTTTTATTAAACAAAATTTTTGTGAATATTCAATAAAATTATTACTAGAAGTAACAGGGTTAAAACGTAGTTATTGAGATAAATATAAAAATTATGACAGTAGCAAAAAAGATAAAAAAGCAATAAATGATATTGTAAAAGTCTATGAAGAAAATTTAAAACAATTTGGTTATCGAAGAATTACTAAATATTTAAAGGAAGATTATGGTATAAAATATAATTCAAAAAAAGTTTTAAGAATTATGCGTGATAATCAAATACAATCTGAATATGTAAGAAAAATGAGAAGAAAAATGAAATATAAACAGAATAAAGAAAAAAGCTTATTGCAATATCCTGATTTAATTAATCGTAAATTCAATGATATAAAAACAAGGTTTTCAGTACTATATACTGATGTAACATATTTAATTTGAAAAGGAGAAAGATATTATCAATCAACAATTATTGATGGATATACTAAAGAAATAGTTGATGTAAAGTGATCTAAATATAATGACAATAAATTAGTAATGGATAATTTAAATGATGCAATTAATAAAATAAAATTAATAAAAAAAGATCTGAATGGAATAATAATTCACTCAGATCACGGATATCAATATACATCCACTATTTATCACGATAAATGTTTATCTAACGGTATTACAATTTCAATGGGAAAAAATTACCACTGTGCAGATAATATTGTTATAGAAAGTTTTCATTCATTACTTAAGAAAGCTACAATCCATAATAAAATATATAATTCACATGAAGAATATATACAAGATGTTATAAAATGAAATACATGATATTCAAATCGTAAAGAAAAAGATATAATTAAAAAAAAGTAAATACTTTTTATTAGTACTTACTAAAATGGGTGCACTCTAATATTAAATATAATGAAGGTATAGGAAAAGATAAAAAAGTATTTAATACTGATGACAGTCTTTTAAACTATACTGAAGTAAAGTTTGAAGATGGAACAGTTGAATTAGATACAATTTTAACTTTTGCTCGTAAATTAGACTCCGTAGAAAGTGATTTTAATCCCAATCTTTGGGCGGCTGATATTGAGCAAGCAATGGATACTGAAGTTGCTTATAAACGCAATAAAATTTTAGAAATTATTAATAAAGGAACTGTTACAACTATTCAAGGACAAAAATCAGATGATACAAATGCTTTACAAATCCACGATGAAATTATGGATAAAATATATGAAAATGGCTTTACCCCATCAGAAACAGTTGTCTTGGGTTCGGCTGATTTTATTCGTGGAATTCGTAATAAATTACAGTTACAACTTGGCGCAAATGACCAAATAAATAGCGTAATTGAAACAAGTGGAGCAATGAAAACTGTTGAAGGAACAACATATTATATGGTTCCTAAAAAATTACCAATTATTAATAAAGATGGTTCAGAAGGAACAATTGAATTATTACCAAACGGAGTTAATGCAATTGCCTTTAAATTTAGTAAAAAATATGATCCTCTTATTTTACGCAAAAAAGACCATACTCCGCTAAGGGTTGGTGCTGCTGCGTTAGGTACTGGAATGGGTAATACTTTAATTATGGAAAGAGTTTTATATTTAGGTGGAGCAGTAGTTGAACCTAAAGGAATTATTAAACATATTGTTACAAAAATTGATATTAGTAAAATTAATAAATTAGATAAACCAACTATTCATGTTGTAAATCCAACACAAACAACAGCAGAACAGTTAAAACCACAATTTAAAGATGTTGTTTTAAAAGCAGTTAAAGCCGTAAATAGTTCTTTAACTGAAAGTGATTTTGATTACTTTATTGAAGTAAAGGTGAAGATTGACCAATTAATATTACAAATGATAAAACTGTTTCTGTTCAAATTGAAGGTAAAAACAACGCTACTGGTCAAACATCTCCGATTGATGTTAAAATTAAAAATTCTTAATAGTACTAAAAAATAGTACTTTTTCGTTTGATAGATATGCCAATTAGAACATCTAAAACAGCTCTTATTTATGCTGTTAAAAAAATCCAACTAGATTGTCAATCCAACAACAAGAAAAAATTTTGGTTTACAGTTATTAGAATTTTTAGGAATTCAAGTTTTAGCTCTTGGTTTATCAGTTTTAACTGGTGGTATTGCTTCGGCTGTTGGTCTTGGTACGGGATTATCTAATTTTGCCGCAGCATTTATCTCGTTTGGAGTAGAAACAGCAACCGATTTTGCCGTAAATCAAATATATGATAAATTAACATCAGAAGTAACAGCAAAAAGTACCGCCTTAAATTTGTTACCAGCAATTGGCGGTGTTGGTAAATTAACGCGTGCTGCTCGAACAACTAGAATTTTAAAATTAGCAAAAGAAACTAAATTACTTGAAAAATTAGGTGTAATAACTGCTAATAATTTAGAAGATGTTGTAAAACAAGTTACAGGCAAAAAGATTTTATCTGATAAATTAATATTTGATTTTAAAAAGCAGGCTAATAATGAAACTTTATTATATACATTTGGTAAATTGGCCCGAAATGATTTTTATAAAGGTTTTAAAGTTTCTAATTTAGAAACAATTAATAATTTATTAAAAATTGAGAAAAATATTCAAAAAATAAGCCCTACATTAGTTCAAAAAATACCGCGCGTAAATGAAAAAAATGCTAATAAATTGTTATATGAATATGGATTAAATATTGATAAAATAAGCAAAATTAATACTAATGAGTGATATAACATTATGACTAATCTTCATAAAAAAGGTGTTGGTAAAAATCTACTATTAAATGCTAATTTAATGCGGAGCAGTAAAATATATAATAATAAATTATTAAATATTTTTCACCAAACACCAATTAAATTAAATAAAATTTTAAATCATTTAAACCCAAATTTTTATATTCAAAAAGTAACTAAAAAATTATTAGCCCCAATTGAAAAACAAATAATTACAATTAAACAAAAAGTAATTAATAAAATTACTGATAAAACTAAAAAAATATTCTCTAAATTTGAAACTAAAGCTATTAAAAAAAGCCAATTATTACCCTTTGCTTATGGTTCTGATGTTTTTTTAGCAGTAAAAATTGTTCCATTATCAGTTGCGGGCGAAGTTGCTTTAACAATATATTATAAAAATCCTAAATATGTCCCTATTGTCGTTATGACAACTTTAATCAAAGCAGAACAGTTTGTTTTGGCTCCTGAACCGTTTAAATTCTATATGAACAGTGAGTGGTTTATTGGTTGGGGATTTAAAAAAACAAGTTTGTTTAATTTTGTTTCTTTTGCTAATTTTAAAATTCTAGTTGTTCGAGCAGCACGCGTTAATTTACCAACACCGCCAATTGCTGGTAACAAATTTAAGGCGGTACTTTTTGCTGTTACTTCTGATGTTAATTTATCATATATTTGATTTACGGCAAAATCGGTTGCTGTTTCTACTCCAAACGAGATAAATGCTGCGGCAAAATTAGATAATCCCGTACCAAGACCAACAGCCGAAGCAATACCACCAGTTAAAACTGATAAACCAAGAGCTAAAACTTGAATTCCTAAAAATTCTAATAACTGTAAACCAAAATTTTTTCTTGTTGTTGGATTGACAATCTAGTTGGATTTTTTTAACAGCATAAATAAGAGCTGTTTTAGATGTTCTAATTGGCATATCTATCAAACGAAAAAGTACTATTTTTTAGTACTATTAAGAATTTTTAATTTTAACATCAATCGGAGATGTTTGACCAGTAGCGTTGTTTTTACCTTCAATTTGAACAGAAACAGTTTTATCATTTGTAATATTAATTGGTCAATCTTCACCTTTACTTTCAATAAAGTAATCAAAATCACTTTCAGTTAAAGAACTATTTACGGCTTTAACTGCTTTTAAAACAACATCTTTAAATTGTGGTTTTAACTGTTCTGCTGTTGTTTGTGTTGGATTTACAACATGAATAGTTGGTTTATCTAATTTATTAATTTTACTAATATCAATTTTTGTAACAATATGTTTAATAATTCCTTTAGGTTCAACTACTGCTCCACCTAAATATAAAACTCTTTCCATAATTAAAGTATTACCCATTCCAGTACCTAACGCAGCAGCACCAACCCTTAGCGGAGTATGGTCTTTTTTGCGTAAAATAAGAGGATCATATTTTTTACTAAATTTAAAGGCAATTGCATTAACTCCGTTTGGTAATAATTCAATTGTTCCTTCTGAACCATCTTTATTAATAATTGGTAATTTTTTAGGAACCATATAATATGTTGTTCCTTCAACAGTTTTCATTGCTCCACTTGTTTCAATTACGCTATTTATTTGGTCATTTGCGCCAAGTTGTAACTGTAATTTATTACGAATTCCACGAATAAAATCAGCCGAACCCAAGACAACTGTTTCTGATGGGGTAAAGCCATTTTCATATATTTTATCCATAATTTCATCGTGGATTTGTAAAGCATTTGTATCATCTGATTTTTGTCCTTGAATAGTTGTAACAGTTCCTTTATTAATAATTTCTAAAATTTTATTGCGTTTATAAGCAACTTCAGTATCCATTGCTTGCTCAATATCAGCCGCCCAAAGATTGGGATTAAAATCACTTTCTACGGGGTCTAATTTACGAGCAAAAGTTAAAATTGTATCTAATTCAACTGTTCCATCTTTAAACTTTACTTCAGTATAGTTTAAAAGACTGTCATCAGTATTAAATACTTTTTTATCTTTTCCTATACCTTCATTATATTTAATATTAGAGTGCACCCATTTTAGTAAGTACTAATAAAAAGTATTTACTTTTTTTAATTATATCTTTTTCTTTACGATTTGAATATCATGTATTTCATTTTATAACATCTTGTATATATTCTTCATGTGAATTATATATTTTATTATGGATTGTAGCTTTCTTAAGTAATGAATGAAAACTTTCTATAACAATATTATCTGCACAGTGGTAATTTTTTCCCATTGAAATTGTAATACCGTTAGATAAACATTTATCGTGATAAATAGTGGATGTATATTGATATCCGTGATCTGAGTGAATTATTATTCCATTCAGATCTTTTTTTATTAATTTTATTTTATTAATTGCATCATTTAAATTATCCATTACTAATTTATTGTCATTATATTTAGATCACTTTACATCAACTATTTCTTTAGTATATCCATCAATAATTGTTGATTGATAATATCTTTCTCCTTTTCAAATTAAATATGTTACATCAGTATATAGTACTGAAAACCTTGTTTTTATATCATTGAATTTACGATTAATTAAATCAGGATATTGCAATAAGCTTTTTTCTTTATTCTGTTTATATTTCATTTTTCTTCTCATTTTTCTTACATATTCAGATTGTATTTGATTATCACGCATAATTCTTAAAACTTTTTTTGAATTATATTTTATACCATAATCTTCCTTTAAATATTTAGTAATTCTTCGATAACCAAATTGTTTTAAATTTTCTTCATAGACTTTTACAATATCATTTATTGCTTTTTTATCTTTTTTGCTACTGTCATAATTTTTATATTTATCTCAATAACTACGTTTTAACCCTGTTACTTCTAGTAATAATTTTATTGAATATTCACAAAAATTTTGTTTAATAAAAGAGACAATTCTTAGTTTGCTTAATTGTAAAAGTCATGGAGCTTTTTTAATAATTCATACCTTGTTTTATAATATTCTAAATTTCTTTTGGCAAAAGAAATTTTAGGTCCTTTAGGATTGTTTAATTTTCCTTTTTTATGATTTGCTCATCAAGATTCTACTGTATTTGCATTTATATTATATTGTTTTGCTACTATTCAACAACTTTTTTGTTTAATTTTCTCAATGATTTTTGTTCTAAATTCTGATGTATATTTGTTATATTTTTGTCCTTTTTTTTGCCATATAAAAATGCACCCCCTATAAAAATTTAGCAAAATCTTTTTTTATTTTACTTACTTTTTTGGGTGCACTCTATGCTATAATCATTGTAAACAAGGGAGAAATTATTAAATTAGGTGATTATTGATGAAGAAAGCAACACAAGATTTTCAAAAAAATGATGTTCGGTTAACAAGAATGTATTTTACTACACCAATGGAAGTTACTGCTAGAATTATGATTTTAATTGGACAAGCGGTTATGCTAGGAGTAATTATTATTGTATCAGCTTCTTTAGCAATGATTGCAACTAGTAAATTACCAATTCCTGCCGTTTTTAATAATTTTGGTTTAGCTGATGGTGTTTTTCGTGGTCTTACCATTGTTATTGCTCTGTTTGGGATTATCTTTTCTTTAATATTTGTAGTTCCAACATTAATTGTTCGTAATATTAAACTTTTAAAGGTAACTGGAATTATTTTTAATACAGTCGGATGCATCTTTGTTTTACTAATGTTAGGATTAAGCATTATTGCATATCTTTATATTCCTGTTCGGCTAAATTTACCAGGGGTAATTATGGCTGGACTTTGTATGTTAATGTTATTTTGAGGCAGTTTTTTATTATGATTCTCAGCAATTCGCCAGCAGAAACGAATTAACCTTGCTGTTGCTGAAAGTTTAGATTTTAGTTCTAAATTAAACATAATTGAATAGGAAGGTGCTTTAATGAAAAAAACAGAAAATAGTAAAACAATAAATCAAGAACAATCAGCAAAAGTAGTAAAAAAAATACAGTTTGTTGTTGATAATCCTTTGCCAGTTTTAAAAAATTTAGATAAAACTGTTATTGATCACACCGTAAAATCATTAGGGAAATATGAATTAAATCGAAAACAACAAATTCGTCCGTTACCTTATCAATACAACATTGAAGCAAGTAAGTATTATTTTTCTACTAAAAGTGAAACAATAGCGAGAACTTTAATTGTCTTTTCACAATTATTGTTAATTGTAGTTGCTCTAATATATATTCCAACGTTAGGGCAGGTAGGAGCACAATTTATTATTTCTTTATTATCCAAATTTAAAACTCCATTTACTGATCAAATTGTAGCAATTGGTCAACCAATTGTAATTGGAATAATTATTTTATTAGCTATTTTATGGGTTACAACATTCTTTTTTATAACAATTCCAATTTTAATTACTAAAACATTAAAAACTGTTAATATTTGAATAATTATTGTTAGTATTGTTGGTAATATTAACTGTTCTTCAATTCTTGGATTAGCTATTTTACAATTTATTTATGCTAAAAATTCAGTTGCTGGATTAAATATTAACCCATTTGTGTTACCTTCAATTGTGATTGTTGCTTTTTGTTGTTTTATATTGGGGTGCTTATTTTTAAAAAGTGATCGTAAAAAATATCAAATCAAATTAGAAAATAAAATATCAAACCAAATTAGAGCACTAAGAGAGTAAGGAGAAAAACTATTATGTTAACAAAAATTAGTTCAAAACGAGATGAATTAGCACTCCAATGAAATACACGAATTGAAGTTGCAGCACGTTTATTAGTTATTAGTTTTTCAATTTTAGGAACTTTTATGGATTATTTTATTAGTGCTGGTTGTGCAATGGCTTATAATAATATTAAAAATTTAACAGGTGTTATTTCCCATCGAACTTATGAATTACATTATATTATTGCTGGTATTGTTGGTCTAATTTGTGCTTGTTTTTTCTTTTGTTTTATTGGTTTGCCATATATAAAATTAAAAAAAGCAGCTAGTTTTAAAAGTTGAATTATTATTTCAAGTATTTTTGCAATAATATATTATACAACATGTTTTATCTTAGCAGTAATTTTTATGAATATATTTAACACTATGAATAATTATTTTATTGTGGGTTTTACTTTGCTTATTATTTGTTTTTTAGTAATTTTTTTATCATATTTTTTATTATGACGTGAAGTAAAAAAACAATGAATTTTACGAAAAAAATTTGAGTATTTAGCAGATGAAGAACAAATGAAACAAGTAGAAACAAAATTAGCAACTTTAGAATTACGACGTCAGCGCCTTGTTGAATTAAAAACAATTAAGTATAATAAAGAAAAGTATAGTTTAAATTATTTAAAGGAAAAAAAGAAAAATATTTATGTACAAAAACCTGTTTTAGAAGAGAAAGAACAAGAAGTTTTAAAATCATCTAAGCAAGAATAATATAATAAATATTAGAGGAGACTGTATTAATGAATAAAGAAGATAACAATAATAATGTGGTGAAATTAACAACTCAACCAGTTCGTCGAAAAATTTCTCGGAAAGCAAATTTAAATCTTTTTGTTATTATTGCAATAATAACAATTACTGCTGGGTTAGGTGGAGTTATTTACTCAATTATTGCTGCTTCTTTTTATCATGATAAAAATCCGTGAGCAAATGCTATTTTGTTAGATGATAAAATTACAAAAAAGGTTAATTCACAATTGTCAAAAGCATTAGTTGATTCTAATGGGGTTGCAAAACCAGATCATTTAACTAGTTATGTTTGGTTTAATGCTGGTGAAAAAGATGGAATTGATATTTATGCTAATCTAACTAATATTCAAATTATTCAAGATATTTTTGCAAAAAATAATTGAATTGAAGATAATTTAAGTATTGTTGAAACAATGCTAAAAGGAACAGGGGCTAGTTTATCAGGAACCAAAGTAATTTATCAAAATAATCTTTTGAATTTAGTTTTGCGACCAAAAATTTTATCTTATCCATATAATGATGGTGATGATAAATATGGTTTAGTAACAATTGTCCCAGTGGATTATCAACAAGGACTCTTTACATATAAAGTTCGTTTTGCTTTGCAATTAATTGCAACTGATTTTGCTGGTTATTATATTGATTTAAAGAAAACATTTGATTATACATATGATACAACAGAGGGTGCTTATCCAGTTGCTTTAACATTAAGTCAGCTTTTAAATTTAATTAGCAACCAAAAAATTATTAATTTAGTTCAGAAATATCATATTAAATTAGATAGCGACAATGAAGTAATTTTAAATAGTCTTTTAAGTGAATATTATCCAATTGCAAAACCAGATAATAGTATTCTTATTAATGAAGAAATTGCAAACAAAGATGGTGTTCCTTTTGCACCAATTGTTAAAACACCGTCGGGAAGTGACTTAACATTAAATATTAAGTACGATTCTAAAAAATTTAGTTCATTGCACCAATTTGGTGCTAATCTTTTTAATTATCATAATAAAAATTATTCAGCAATTGCTAATATTTTTACTAAAATTGGAGTTACAATGCCAACATTTGAAAATGTTAAAAATAGTTATGATTTATATGATCGAAACAGTGAAGATACTTTTCTTGATGATGGAATGATTGACCAACGAGTAAACTCTTATCGAGGATTTATTAAGGAAATGGGGATTGATTCCGATAATATTACTGATAACTTTAATTATGTTACTAATGATAATAGCCAGTATGTTTGAGGCTCAGAACATCAAATTTTTTATAATGAAGTTAAAATTAAATTTTTAAATATTAATAACAATTTAGGAAATAATATTTATCGAAGTCCAACTAAAATTTACTATGATCAACAACGTTATACAAATACTTCAATTAATTTCCAAGCATTTGATTTATCGGCAAATGTTAAAGATGTTATTGAAAAAGTTCAATATGATGATTCTGCAGTAGAAATTGATCGTCGTTTAACAAATCAAAGTGGAATTATTAAAACTAATTTAAAAGATTATTTATTAAAGCAATTAAATAATCCCTATATTAAAATTGATAATATTGTAAAAGAGATTACTGTTGGTGTTACAAATAATGTTTCTACAATTGAAGGAACCGTTTTTGTAAAACAGTCACCTATTAATGGAACTTTGCGTGGGAATGATAATAAAGTATATCAAGATAAATTGTTAACTTTACCAAAAATTGATATTACAGTACGTTTTTCTTATGATGGTACTAACAGTAACACCTATAATTTATCTTATCAATATGATGCTGCATCTAAAGTAGTTAAAGATTGACGTGGTGTTGAAAAAAATAATCTCAGTGTTTTACAAAGTGATTTTAATTTTTTTGAAAATTATACAACCCTTGATAAAATAACAAGTTTAGAAAATGATTATCGTGAGGAAATAATTGGTGTTGCTAATATATGAGAAAATAATAATCCATTGGGAGCAGGAAATAAAGATAATAATTATCCCGTTGAATTTTCAAATCGAAATTCGTTTGCAATTAAGTTAAATCAAGTTAATGTTGGACGGAATAATAACAATAATTTACGAGTTGGAACCTATAATGCTAGTGTGACAGCAACAAAAGGATCACTAAATTATCAAGGAACATTCACAACTAATTCAATTTATGTAAAAGCAGCGCCAATTGAACATCTTACAGTACCATCATTGTTTGCAGATAGTTCATGGACACAGCAACAAGCTTATCGACAAATTAAAACTAGTATTTTAAGTCAAGCTGCAAGATATGGTTTAAATTTAACAGATAGTGATTTTAGGATTAGTGGAATTTTAGAAAATAATGTTGAAAAATTACCAACTGGGAATAAAGCAATTACCATTACTGCTGTGGGAAATGATAATGTTGTTACTGGAACAGCAGTTGTTGATTTAATTGTAAATTCAGTTAATATTAGAAAATATAATAGTGCACTTAAACTAGGCTTTCAAAAAGTAAATGATTCAATTGGTAAAACAATAAACAGTATTTTTGCACAATTACAACAAGTAGTTAATAAAGATGGTTATAACATTGTAAATTTCCGTGAATATTTTAATGTTATTATTTTGACTAAAGATAATCGTGAATTAGATGCTAATGATGTCTTTTTAGAAGAAGGTAATTATTGATATTATATTAAAGTAACAAGTTTTGGAGCAAAATATTTTGAGGGAACAATATCAAATATTTTGATTGTTTAAAAATAGGAAAAAAATAATTTAATTGCCTAAATTTAGGGAAAATGTTAAAATGTTTACACAAATTAAAATAGAATTAAATACCAAAGGGGGAACAAAATGTTTAAAAATAAGCCAACATATGGAAGTAAATTTCCAGATTTAGAGTTGCTTGATACTGAAGAAGAACGCCGAAAATATGAGGAGGAAGTTAAAGAATTATCTAAACAGGAGCAGAAACGTTTTAGTTATTTGTCACCAACTCAGCACAATGATTTTTCACAACGACGAATGTTTTGGGATAGTCCACTTGAACGAGTAGGGCGAAGTTTTATTGTTTTTGGACAGTTAGTAGCAATTGTTTTAGCTTATTTTATTGGTCAAAAGGCAATTTTAGTTGCTTTAAGTAATTATCTTGATCCAAATATTAAAGTTTTTGCTGAGATTTATGTTAAAGACCTTTTAAGTTATGGGTTCTTATTTCTTAGTTTATTATTTAGTTTATTATATTTTATTCCGATGACAATGGTCCGAACTGCGGGTGCTATTTTTGGATGAGGTATTTCTTATATTATGTTAGCAATTTTATATTTTTTATTTGTTGAAATTTTATGTGCAATTTTATTGATTCTAGGAAGTATTAAAGGAAATCCCACTGAACCAATTAATATTTGATTATTAGTTTTTATTGTTTTGGTTCTAATAATTACTTCTATTTGAATTGTTGGAGCATGCCTCTTAATTGTTAAATCAGATGATGTTAAACGAAGAATTAATTTAGAAGTTTAGGAGAAAAAAAGAAAATGATGACACTTACAGAAAGATTAGAAGAATTA
The DNA here is from genome assembly GCF_964020235.1 of Spiroplasma endosymbiont of Seladonia tumulorum. NCBI lineage: Bacteria > Bacillati > Mycoplasmatota > Mollicutes > Entomoplasmatales > Spiroplasmataceae > Spiroplasma > Spiroplasma endosymbiont of Seladonia tumulorum. The sequence goes on from NZ_OZ026545.1 coordinate 1,733,605, forward strand.
ACCAAACAATTACAACAAAATGTTTATGAAAAAGAAGAAATTTTTAATTTAGCAATGTTAGCCATGCTAAGTGGTGAATCAATTTTTCTTTTAGGAAAACCCGGAATTGCTAAATCGTTAGTTTCACGTCGTTTAAAGCATGCTTTTAAAAATGGTACTATTTTTGAATATTTAATGAATCGTTTTTCAACACCAGAAGAAATTTTTGGACCAATTTCAATTGAGGATTTACAAAAAGGAGTGTATAAGCGCTTAATTGATAAATATTTACCAACGGCTGAAATTGTATTTTTAGATGAAATTTGAAAAGCAGGACCATCAATTCAAAATACTTTATTAACAATTATTAATGAAAAGATTTTTCGTAATGCTGGAGTAGATATAAAAGTGCCAATGAAATTATTAATTTCAGCGTCAAATGAGTTGCCAGCAGAAGGACAAGGTCTTGAAGCTTTATATGACCGTTTTATTATTCGTTATATTGCACAAGGGTTAAAAGACGAAGAAAACTTTAATGATATGATTGCTGGAGTAACTGAATTGGATGCAAAAGTTGATGAAGCTTTACAAATTACACATGAAGAATATGATACATGACGAAAAGAAATTAATAAGATTAAAATAACACCAGTAACTTTTGATTTTATTTCTCGATTTCGAAAAGCAATGTATATTGCGACTGAAGGTGAATATTATATTTCAGATCGTCGTTGAAAGAAGATTGCTCATTTAATGAAAGCTTCAGCATTTTATAATGGTCGTGATACAGTTGATAAAGCTGATTGGTTAGTCATTCCATATTGTATTTGAGATGATGAACAACAAGAAAAAACATATAATGCTATTTTTAATGAATTTTATTTAGATGCTTTAACGTATGATGTTCGTGAAAAAAAGAATCGTTTAAGCAAAGAATTAGAAGAATTATCAGCTCAGTATGAAGATATCCAAGAAGTTAATAGTCGCAAAAGTGAATATTTGGATGTTTTTGATGGAAAATTACAAGGAACATTTCATCGAATTTTTTGAAAAAATCAACAGTATCCAATTTGTTTTATTCGTGTTGAAGATTTTATTGATGCTCGCCATAATAAGACACAACCCATATTAATTGAATTATATTATGGTGAAGATTTAGATAATATGGCAGATGTTTTGCAAACAGAGATTAGTTATGTTAATGATAGTACTTTTAAAATTATTAAAACAAATGAAGAAATTAAAATTGAAATTAAGAATTCAAAAGTGGATAATAATTCAAAACTTGAAAAAAGAATTTTAGCTGTTGAACGAGAAATTGATAGTTTAACAACTGCTTTTCTGGATGAAAAAGAACGATTATTATCTTTAAATTGCCTCTTTTTTAAAGAACGTTTTATGTTGGCAGTTAATAATGCCTTTAGTGATAATAAAATAAATTTTAATGAAAATTGGTTAGAATTAGAACAATTTTCAAATTCAGAGCAAAAAATAAATAATAGTAATTTTGAACAATTAACAAAAAATTAAATGAGTAAAACAAGGGAGGATTTAATGTGAATCCATATTTAGAGCAAAAAGCGGGAGTTCAACTAGCTAGTAAGTTAACAGCATTAAAAAATACGGATTTAGTTAATCCAAGGTTTGCTCTGATGAAAACAACGAACCGGTGATTAAGTGAAATGTTTGACCAAGCTGTTAATAATTTTTATGATCGTCAAATTGAAAATGAAATTATGAAAATTAAGTTAGATTCAAATATCGAAAAAGAAATTTATTTATTTCATTGGATTAAAGTTAATGGTTATGATGGTTTAAAAAAGAATTATGCTTCAACACAAAATTTTTTATTTAAAGTTAATTCACCATTTTATGATCGGCTAAATTATTATCGTTATGAATTTAATAAAAAACATAACAATAATCCAAATATGTTATTTCGTGATTTTATTGGAATTTGAGAATCCATTTTAATTAAAAGAATTAATGATTATCGTTTTGCAAAAATTGAAGAATTAAGAACAAAGTTTATGCAAGATTTATATAATAAAGTGGAAATTTATAATAAAGCTAATAGTTTATTAAAAACAGTATGAAATTTTTTTGGCAAAATATGAAATCCAGTAGAACTAAAAAAAGGTGTTAATATGTCAGCCGTTGATAAATTTGCAAAATTTTTGGAAACTAATCCAGCAATTATGGAAATTGCAACATTATTAGGGCGTTTTCAAGGTGAAAGTAATTTAATTGAACAACGAATTTTAGAAGAAATTGTAATGGATTATGAATGAAAATCAATTGGTTCTTCACCAGAAGAAATTATTGGAGCAACTGAATCTAAAGATTTAGAACATATGTTTCCCGCCGAATTAGTTTTATTAAAAGATCCAGTTTTAAAATATATTTTTTATAAAAAATATATTGAGGGCAAATTAACAACATTTGAATTTTTATCACAAGATAAAGTTCCCAAAGAACAAATTAAATTACGAACAATTGAAACATATGTTCCTGAAGAAAAAGGACCAATCATTTTATCAATTGATACCTCTTCTTCAATGCGAGGTAGTCCCGAACAAATTGCCAAAGCTCTTGCTTTAGCAATTGCAAAAATTGCTTTAGCAGAGCATCGCCCTTGCTACATGATTAATTTTTCTAAAAGTTTAGATGTTTATAATTTATCTTCTTTAAAAGATTCACTACCAAAATTAATTGAATTTTTGTCAAAAAGTTTTGCTGGGGATACAGATGTTGAGCCAGCATTAGAACATACTTTAACAGTAATGGAAAGTAATGAATATTTTAATGCTGATTTGTTATTAATTAGTGATTTTTTAACTTCTGATTTATCACCTGATTTAATAACAAAGATAAATTTATTAAAACAGCGTCGGAATCGCTTTCATGCTATTGTTATTGGGACAATGGGTGCAGAAAATGTAGAAACAATTTTTAATAATGCTTGAATTTATGACCCACGTGATCCATTTGCTTCAGAACAAATAATTGCTTCGTTAACAGGGCAAATTGTAAAGAAATATGATAAAGTTCCTAATGCAAAAGAAATTTTAGGACAAATGAGAACTGCAAAGGAGATTAGCAAAAATGTTAAGTAACAATACTTTTAATTATTTGTTAGAAAACCAAAAAAAATTAGATAAGCATATTTTAACAAAATTTAACTTAAATGATAATGAAACATTTGAGAAACGAATTTTGGCTTTTTTAATTGAGTTAGCAGAATTTATTAATGAACAACGTGATTTTAAATATTGAAATGTCAAACCGGCTTCAGCAAAAGATATTTTATTAGAAGAATATATTGATGGAATTCATTTTTTAATTAGTATTGGTAATAGTTTAACCGTTGACTTTAAAACATATCAATACCATAATGAATATTGTCAGGAAAATATTAATTTGACAAAACTTTATTTAGATTGTTTTGCAGTTGCTACAGAACTAATTAAAAATCAAACATCAGAAGTTTATTTTAAAGTTTTAAATCAGTATTTAATAATTGCTGAACAGTTAAAATTTACTGAAGATGATTTACTTACCGCTTATAATAAAAAAAATAAAATTAATTTTACTCGCCAAGAAAATAATTATTAAAAAAATGTTTTATAAAATGTATAGTGTAAATGCAATTAGTTATTTCCTACTCTTATTAATTAAAATAATAGCACTTAAAAATAAGTTTGCAAGTATTTTTAAATTATTTTTTTAATTTATTTAAAATTAGTATATTTGGGCACACTAAAAAATAATTTATTAAGTTTTTTTATTTAATAAATTTATTTAATATATTTATTAAATAACTGTGTTGGTGTTTCTTAATTTAAACAAGGTCTTATCTTATCATTAATTGTATTAATTATTCAATCTATTTTATCTTGTTTAATAATTCTAAAATCAGTACTTTTTGGTAATTCTCGCCTTATATCTCTATTCATTCTTTCTACAATTGGTTTTTGTGTAGGACTACCTTTATCACAAAAATATACATTTGTTTTAAGATGTTTTTCAATATCTTTTCAATTTCAAAATTCTTTTCCTTGATTAGTTATAATTCCCTTTAAATGTTTTTTTAAAAGTTTATTTTTAAAAATTTGTTTTAAAGTTTCTAATACTTCTGTTGAATTTTTTTTAATTTTTTTAAAAAGGTAAATTTAGTTAATTCTTCTGTTAATGTTAAACATGCTGATTTCTTATCTTTACCAACAATAGTATCCATTTGAAATCAACCAAAAGTACCTTTTTCATGTTTTGTTTGTTTAATAGTTTTAAAATCATTGCTTAAATTACCACGTTTATATTTTTTCCCTTTATGTATCTTTTTTTTACTATGAAAATACAAATTACGTTTATTTAAACCAAATAAACCTAAATAAATATATTTATAAAGTGTTTTAAAACACATAGGGAATTTATCATTAAATTCAATTTCATATAATTTACATATTTGTTTAGGTGTATAATGAAATTTATTAAATTTTTCATTTAATCATAATCATTGTTTAAAAGTTAAAGTAGTTTTCTTTTTACAATTTTTACGATTTTCTAAATATCGTTTATGTTCTTGCATAGGATGATATCGTTTAATATGTTTATAATGTTTTAAGTGATATTTAATAGTACTTTTACTACGACCCATATATCTTGCTATTTTTGATATATTAAGAGTGCCATTTTTTTTAAAAAAATATCAGATTCTAACGCTTCTTTTAAATTACATCTTTCAATAAAACTTAAATGTTTAAACTTTTTCATTTTTTCCTACCCTTTCTTAAAATATTTACATAATACAATAAAAAAAAGTAAATTATTGACATTAAATTTAATGATGATAAGATAATATTGGAAATCTAAAAAGGCAGAATTTTCCTACTTTTAACCTGTTTTAGAAAATTATAAAAATATAGACTTGCAAAAGTCTTTTTTTTTATGTAAAATATAGATAATAAAAAAAGAACTTGTGAGTAGAGTGCACCCCAAAAAGTAAGTAAAATAAAAAAAGATTTTGCTAAATTTTTATAGGGGGTGCATTTTTATATGGCAAAAAAAGGACAAAAATATAACAAATATACATCAGAATTTAGAACAAAAATCATTGAGGAAATTAAACAAAAAAGTTGTTGAATAGTAGCAAAACAATATAATATAAATGCAAATACAGTAGAATCTTGATGAGCAAATCATAAAAAAGGAAAATTAAACAATCCTAAAGGACCTAAAATTTCTTTTGGCAAAAGAAATTTAGAATATTATAAAACAAGGTATGAATTATTAAAAAAGCTCCATGACTTTTACAATTAAGCAAACTAAGAATTGTCTCTTTTATTAAACAAAATTTTTGTGAATATTCAATAAAATTATTACTAGAAGTAACAGGGTTAAAACGTAGTTATTGAGATAAATATAAAAATTATGACAGTAGCAAAAAAGAAAAAAAGGCAATAAATGATATTGTAAAAGTCTATGAAGAAAATTTAAAACAATTTGGTTATCGAAGAATTACTAAATATTTAAAGGAAGATTATGGTATAAAATATAATTCAAAAAAAGTTTTAAGAATTATGCGTGATAATCAAATACAACCTGAATATGTAAGAAAAATGAGAAGAAAAATGAAATATAAACAGAATAAAGAAAAAAGCTTATTGCAATATCCTGATTTAATTAATCGTAAATTCAATGATATAAAAACAAGGTTTTCAGTACTATATACTGATGTAACATATTTAATTTGAAAAGGAGAAAGATATTATCAATCAACAATTATTGATGGATATACTAAAGAAATAGTTGATGTAAAGTGATCTAAATATAATGACAATAAATTAGTAATGGATAATTTAAATGATGCAATTAATAAAATAAAATTAATAAAAAAAGATCTGAATGGAATAATAATTCACTCAGATCACGGATATCAATATACATCCACTATTTATCACGATAAATGTTTATCTAACGGTATTACAATTTCAATGGGAAAAAATTACCACTGTGCAGATAATATTGTTATAGAAAGTTTTCATTCATTACTTAAGAAAGCTACAATCCATAATAAAATATATAATTCACATGAAGAATATATACAAGATGTTATAAAATGAAATACATGATATTCAAATCGTAAAGAAAAAGATATAATTAAAAAAATAGTAAATACTTTTTTATTAGTACTTACTAAAATGGGTGCACTCTAGAGAGTTCTTTTATACATTAATACAGTTTTTTACTCTTTTATTTAATCATATTGTTTAAATAATAGCAATTTTAATATGCAAAAAAGAGTAAAAAATGGCCAAAAAATGCCAAATTGTAAAAGAAAGGTATTAGCAAGATTTAAAAAAGATAAAAATGGTGATTTAGTAAGAAAAATGCAAGGTGATTGACCAGTGCAATTATGTATTAGTCATTTTAAAGAGTTTCAAATTAAAATGAATGAAACTATTTTATATATGGAACAAAAAAATAAAGAGTATAAAGATATGATTAACACAATGATTGTAAAAAAGAATTAAATTATGGTATGATATTTTTATAAGGTTAATCTTCCTTTTATAAAAGAGTCCTACCTATAATTTGTTAAAAGTGTTAATCCTACACTCAAATAAGGAGCGAAAAATAATGGCAAATTTAGAAAAAATTAAAGAAATTTTAGAAATTGATGATGAAAAAGCGAAAGCAGTTGATGAATTATTATCTGCTCAGGCTAAACAAATTCGTGAATCAATTAAAAATCGTGAAGATGTAGTTGATAAAACAGATTTTGAAATTGTTAATACTCAATTACAAGAATTAAAAAATAAAAGTGATTTATTAGAAAATGAATTATATTTAAAAAATTTTACAGATAAAGATAAAAAGATTATTTCTTCGTTAATTAATAATGATGAATATAAAGATTTATCTAAACAAGAAAGAATAAACAAAATAGCAGAAGAATATAATATTAATTCAGTAAATGGTACTGTTGATGGTGGGTCAGTTATTGACCAAATGCTAAAAAGAAGTGAAGAAATTAAATCTAATTGTTTAGAAGAAATTAAGAAAAATGGTGCTAAAACTGACCAAGATATTATTGATTATGCTAAAAGTTTAACATGACAATAATAAGGAGGATAATAACATATGGCAAAAGTAGGTGGAAAATCAAGTATTGCATTACCAACAGTTTTTCAAGTTGGTGGTAATACTGCAACAGAAAAAGCAATTGGAGATGTTGCTGTTTTACAAATTAAAAAGATTTTAGAAGCAGATAGTGAATATATTGATGCTACTGAAATGATGATGTTAACTGCTCAACAAGTGTCAATGGCAGAAGGTTTTGAAGCAGGACAATATGTATTCCCAGAGCGTATGGTTTGGGGTAATGATTATGATAAAGATTCTGGAATGGAACAACAATCCGTAGCAGTACGAAGAGCAACTGTTATGATGGATCAAATGTTAACATTTAAATATGATGTTCCTATATTTGATGTTGTTCGTTTTATGGAATCACCAGTTGAAGTACGAACTACTACAATTGGAGAGTGAATGAGAACAATTACTCGTAATTGATATTCAAATATAAATGCAATTTATTTACAAGGTGTTGTAGATTCATGTATTGCAACAGGTCAATTTATTAAATTACCTATTCCAAAAGATACTGATACAGCACAAGAAACATTTTATAAAATTAATGATATTTCAATTAATTTAGTACAAAAAGTAAATGCTTTAATGTTTGGTACTAAAAAAGACGATTTAATGGTACATGTTGCAATGCCAGCATTTGCTCAATTTACAAAAGCATATACTAAAATTTTAGACCAAATAGGAGCAGATACATTAGCAACTGGTCAATTATGGAAAAAAGTGATTGTAAGCAATTAAACTTGTTGTACTTGTTGCTACTAATAAAATTGTTCCTATTATACTTAATAATTTTTTCATTCCAATTAACCCTCTTTCTATTAATTTCTTACATTATATATACAAGGTTAAGTTAGTTAGAATTATTATCTTTATCACTTTTGTTGTGACTTATATAAAAATTAATAAGATATTCGATTCGTTGTGAATAAGTAAAGTCATTAAATTCATTTCAAACTTTTTCTTGGTTTTCATTTAAGTAAATATTAACATTACGAATTAATTTAGAATAATATTTTCCTGTTTTTTTTGATTAAATGAATGTTTCATAATATTAACCCTTATAATTAGCAATAATAATGGCATCTCATAAATGATTACTTATTTTATCATTATTATAAAATCAACCCTTACCATATTGATAAGTTAAATTACTATCAATTCCCCAATAAATTTTATTTTCATAATACTTACTTTCATTTTCTATATTTTTAACAACTGATTTAGTATGGCGTGGTGAAACATTAGCAATATATCCTTGTGTTTCTAACGAACCTAATAATTTCAATAAATCATCTCTATCTTTTGAGCCATTGGCATTTGTATATAAACAATTTTTTATAAAAACTAAATATTCTAGTTTATGATTATTTGATAATATTTTCCCAAATGGTTTTTCATTTTTTAAATAATTTATAATAAATTTAGAATGTTTTTTTCAATCTTTATTTATAAACTCTTGTTTATCTAATAAGATATTATTTTCAAAAACAACAATAGCCGTAGTACCAGATCCAGAAGGGTCAATACCTATTTTTATCATGCGTATACATCCTCATCATTGTTAATTGCTGGTACTACATTAGAGATATCTTCTTCTTTAACTACATTATCGTTTGTGTACGCTATTTCATCATTACATGGGGTAAAATTTATATTATTTGATAATGGTTCATGGCTCATATGCCCCTGATTTTTAACGATATTACTATCATTATCAATATAAATCTTTTCATCATTAGTTGTAATAACTGCTTGATCTGATTTATATGCTTGTTGTAATTCAACTGACATAATACCTCATTTTCTTAATAATGATTTTAATACTGTTTTTAATGCCATTTCATCAAAAGTAGCAATCATAAACTTTTTATTTTTAGCATAAGTTTTAGAATATTTCATAAAATGATTTTCCATTTGTTCTCTTGTCATATATAAAGTTTTTTCAAAACCATTAACCATTTTAAAATATGCTGCATAACCTATAATTGGTAATTTTTCTTGTTCATCTTCATTTTGTATTTAATTAAAACTAGTTCCTTTTAAACGATCATAATTTATTAATTCACCATCTTTGACATCAGATACTGACATATCTAAATATTGACCGCTTCTTTGGGCTAATTGAATATAACCTTTATAACCCATTTGAAATTGTGCTTGAATAACTCATTCTTGTATTTCGCGACCATTAATAATTCTTGTTATTTTAGTATTATATGGAACTACATAAGCATATCCAAATTATTTTTCCATCGGTAAGTTTAATAATACTCCTTGATAACAAGCAGTCATAATTGTTTTTGGATCTGCTTTTTGTAACAATTCATTACTATTTGTTATTGCTATCAAATTACTTTTAAATCTTACAATTTCATTTTCATTTGAAAATTTACTTTTAATTCAATCATTTGCTACATCTTTTCTTAAAAATTCTACTATATTTGCCATTTTATTTCACTCCTTTAATTTGAATATTTATTCCTTTAATACCAATTACTTTATTTTCTGTATTTATATCTCATTATGCTTTAATTATGTTTTTAACTAACTTTTCATCAACAATTAAATATTTAATTAGTTGTTTTAATTCATATTGATTAGCATTTTCTACAAAATCATCATCAATTCCAATTATTTCAATATCTTTAACTAATAATTTTTCTTTACGAAAATTACTAGTAATAATTTTTAATTCTTGCACTTGTTTTGCTACACTTTTAATTTCTAAAAATTTTCCTTTTTTATGATTTTCAATAATTTCATTTTGTTTTTGAAATTGAATATTAATAACACTATTTTTAAAAGAATCATGATTACTTTTAATATTATTTTCTAAATTCAAAATATTTTTTCTAATAAAATTTAATTCATCTTTAAAATTTTTTATTAATTCTAATGGTTCTCTAAAAATATAATCAATTTTTGAAACTACTAATTTTAAATCTTTTAATGATTGTGATTTATATTCTCCATTTATTAATCAAGCTTGTTGTCGATATATAAATTCTGCTAATTCTTGTCCATTTTCATCAATTCATTTTTTAATTGTTAATGCTTTTAAACTTAATTCTTTAAAATCAGAACCTTTTATATAAAACGGAAATGTAATATTATTTACTGTATTTTTTACAATATCACTCATTATTTACCCTCCTTACTAGGTAATTTGTCATATTTTGAACTGTCAACTAATATTCAATCGATAGAACCTGTTAAATATGGATTTTTGTAAAAATCTTCTTTATATAATTGTTGTTGATCAATTTTTTTATCTTTTTCAGCAAGTTTTTTTAAGTGTTTCATTTTCTTCTTTTAGTTTGTCAAATTTAATTGATTCTGTTATAGTCATTTTAAAGTTCCTCCAAATTCTTTTCTTCAATTAAAGTATCAATATATTCATAAGCACTTTCTTCTGAATGACATTCTTCTAATGCTTCATTAAATAAATCTTCTTCGGTATAAACCTTACCATCTTCATCTTTTCACATATTATTCACATCTTTGTCATTTAATATTTTCATTTTCTAAATCAATAATTACTGTTGGATAATACTTTTCATTTTTAGCAGTTATTTTTGCTTCTTCAAAAGTATAAAATGAATATGTAGTTAAATATTCATTTTTAATAATTAATAAGTATCTTTTAGTCATAATTTATTCCTCCGAATTCTTTTTATTTACAATTAAATTTTCTAATTGATAAATTTTTAATCAATGTTCTTCACATAATATAATTTCTTTTTTATAACCTAAATTTCACTCTAATTTATCACCAATTTTTTCAATATAATTATTTCCAAAATAAGCATTTTTATTATTACAATTATTTTTTTGACATTTCAAAGGTTAGTTTCTCCTAATTTTGTTTTCCTAATGCTCAATGCTCATCAGTCATATCTTCAAATGATACTGGATAACTTTTAAGCATTAATTCTTGTAATTTATTTTTTTGATCGCATTTTGAACAATAACTTCAATATCTTTGTTTAAGACAAGTTTTATTTAACTTTTTCATATTTATTTAATTCCTTACTATTTTCTATTCTTGCTCTTTCATTAGCACGCTCAATTTTTTTCTTATGTAATTGCTTTTTACTTAAAAACTTTCAAGGTTTTTTATTTAACTTTTTTATATAAACCTCCTAAATTACTCCTTTAATTTTTTGGTCAATTTGTAATATTCTTCAACCATCTGATTCTAAATCTAAAATATCGTTAATTTTGTAATGTTGCATATAAGAAACAATAACATCTCATCTATTTTTAAATAAATTTAAGTACATTTTGGCTCATTCTAAACATTGCAAATCATAATGATTTTTATGATGTGAAATACGACAATTAATAGGCTGACAATTAACTCAATCAAATGATGTTGTTATTTCATTCCAAGTTTTATTAATATATTTACTTTTATATTCTGTCATTATAATTCCTCCTAGTTTTAACTCGCTGGCACTCACTCCCAAGTGAAAGTGCCAAGCGAGAATTAGTTATATAAGTATTTATCAATTTATTTACTACGCCATCCGCTTCACTGGGGGTGAGCGGTGGCGGTATGTTAATTATTTAAATGTTTAATAATACACAGTTGTTTTTTAATATTGACGCCAGACATATATATGTCTTCCTTTATCCGTGCCCATTTGTGCTTTCGCTCTGGGATTTGACGCTCAGTTTTTGAAATTAAATTTACTCGCACCCATGCAAAGGACCGAATGCTAAACGCAAATTTAATTGTTTGTGTCATCATCTCAATATTTATTGTCGTTTGATGTTAGCCTTGGACACAACACGACTATCGCTTAGTTCTAATGAACCAGCGTCGATTTGCATATTTCCTCATACACCGTTTCAGTACTCGCCTCGGCTGGCTGTGAGAATGAGTATAAACTCATGTTCTTATGGAAGCACTTAGTTATTTAAAATAACCGTCCCACTCTGCATTAAGTTGTTTTGTAAAATTTAAGTTTTAAAAACCCAGTTTCTCAATCAAAGATAATTTTTGAATTTTCTAAACGTTTATAAAACCGCTTTTGTGTTTTATCTTTTACTTTATTCAATAAATCTTTATGTTTTTCACAAGTTCATAAAACTTTATTTGATAAAAATTCTTCGGTAATGAATGATATTACTTTATAACAATCATTAACATCACATATTTTTTGTTGCTTAATTATCATTACCTCCTTTTAGGAGTTGTTTTATTTCAAATAAAAAAACAACCCTTTAATAAGAGTTGTTTTGTTCTAATTGGTTTACACTATACAAAATTATAAAACATTTTTTTAATCAGTATCAAGACTACTTTTCCGATTTTTTTTTAAATTCTTCTAATGTTTTAATAAAAATTGCTGCTGTTGGACACACCATTTGTGCTTCCACTAACTCCTTATCATTATCAATGGTATTTGCAAAACCATCATCATCCATAAAAAATGTTTCAGTTTCATCAATCATAATACAGCTACCACAAGAAATACATAAGTCAGTATTTACATATGTTCTTTTTTGATATATCACGATTTGCCATATTTATCACTCCATTATTTATTTACTATAATAATAACAAAAATTTTAATAATAATATATAATTTTAATGTAGTTTAAAAAAGTTGGAGGTTTAACATGGAAACTAGAATGGAGAAATTTGCCCAACTACGTGAAATGATTAAGAAAGAGATTGAGATTGATCAAGAAATTAATCAAACCAGTCAAGTCATTAATAGTTACATGGCGAAGTTAAACGCTATTGATGATAATTTTTTTGGTAGTGTTAAATCAGATTTTGAACAAGAATTTAGTTGAGAAAAAGTATATTTGGATAAAAACCCAGATGAACAACCATACCCATCTGATTTTAAATATGATTTGAAACAATTGCTAGAACAAGTTGTTAATACAATTAAAGCAACAATTCAAACTAATCAAAAAAATGACCAAGATGCTGGTGATGTTATGCATAATATTTTAATTGTTGAAACATTGTTAAATAAATCAACATATCAAAAATATCAAGCAATTTTAGAAAGTATTTTAGCAGAAAAAATTACTTATCATCGAGTAAGTGATAAAATTCAAGCAGAAAATAGTGATTTTAAAATTAATTCAGCTAATATTGAATTTAGTACAATTGCACATATGCGTAAAAATGATCAACGATCAACAGCAGAAATGCTAAAAGAATCAAGCGCTCTTTTAGAAGAAAAACATAATAATGTATTAGTTGTTTATCGAAAAATAAAACCAGGTTATAAAATGTTATTTAGTACTATGCTTTTGCTTGTTGTTTTATTAGTTATTTGTTTAGTTTTAATCTTTATGTTATAGAAAATAGGAGTAGATGATGAAAATAAATATTGCGATTGATGGCCCCGCTGGTAGTGGAAAATCTTCTGCTGGTTATGAATTGGCCAAAAAACTAAATTATCAGTTTATTGATACTGGGTTAACTTACCGTGCTTTTACTTATTTTTGTGTAAAAGTTGGAGTTGATTTTGCAAATCATCATCAGTTACAAGCACAATTAACAAACTTTAAGTATCAAGTGATTAATAACCGTGTTTATGTCAATGGGAAAGATATTACTGATAAGTTGCAAACTGATCTTGTTCTGGATAATATCAACAAAATTACTGGACTTGATTTTATTCGAGCAGCAATGGTTTGCCTGCAACAAAAATTAGTGATTAAAAAAGGTAATGTTGTTGTTGGACGAGATATTACTACTGTTGTTCTTCATAATGCTGAAGTGAAAATTTACTTAACAGCGAGTATTACAGCGCGAGCTAACCGCCGATGAAATCAAAATCAAGAAAACCATATTGTTCCGAATAATTTGGCAGAAATTACTGCTAAATTAAAAGAACGAGATTATGTTGACACAACCCGAGCGGTTGGACCATTAAAAATTGCTCCTGATGCAGTTATTGTGGATAGTAGTAAGTTAACATTTGAACAAACGGTAACTAAAATTTATGAAATAGTATGTAATTATAAGAAAGCAGGAAAATAAATGGCACAAAAAGGAACTGTTGCAATTGTAGGGCGTCCAAATGTTGGAAAATCAACATTATTTAATCGTGTTATTAAAAATCGCCTTGCAATTGTTGAAGATACTCCTGGTGTAACACGCGATCGAATTTATGCTTTTTCAGAATGATTAACAAGAGAATTTTTAATAATTGATACGGGGGGAATTACATTAAATAATACGGCAATGTTTGCACAAGAGATTAAAATGCAAGCAGAAATTGCAATTGCAGAAGCTGATATTATTATTTTTGTTTTATCGTACAAAGAAGGAATTACCCCAGATGATGAAATGGTTGCAAAAATACTATATCGTGCTAAAAAACCGGTTCTTTTAGTTGTTAATAAATATGATAAGCAAGAAAAAGAAAGTGAATTGTATGAATATATGACATTAGGATTTGGTGAGCCAATTGCTGTATCTGCTACTCATGGAATTGGAATTGGTGATTTATTAGACCAAGTAATTTCTCATTTAGATCAAATTCCAGTTCAACCAAAAACAGAAGGAATTCATTTTTCTTTAATCGGTAAACCAAATGTTGGAAAATCTTCTTTAACAAATGCTATTTTAGGTGAAGAACGAGTCATTGTATCACCAATTGCAGGAACAACAACAGATTCAATTGATACATCATTTAAACGGAATAATCAACTTTATACTGTGATTGATACTGCTGGAATTCGTAGAAAAGGGAAAGTTTATGAAAAATTAGAGAAATATAGTGTTCTTCGTGCTGTTAGTGCAATCGAACGAAGTGATCTTGTTTTATTAATTATTGATGGGACAGTTCCTATTACTGACCAAGATACAAATATTACTGGTATTGCATTTGAACAAAATAAACCAATTATTTTGGTAGTTAATAAGTGAGATGCGGTAATGGAAAAAGATGAACGGTCAATGAAAAAAAATGAACAAAGTATTCGTGGATATTTTAAATATCTAAATTATGCGAAAATGGTTTTTGTTTCTGCTTTAGAAAAAAAACGATTACATATTTTATTTCAAACAATTGATGAAGTTTATGTTGGTTTAACGCAGCGAGTAAAAACTAGTGTTCTAAATGAAATTTTAGTAAAAGCACAATTGTTAAATCCACCACCAGATTTTAATGGTGGGCGTTTAAAAATTTATTATGCTACTCAGCCTGAAGGTGTTGTGCCGACTTTTATTATGTTTTGTAATAATCCAAAATATCTTCATTTTTCTTATAAAAGGTTTCTTGAAAATCAACTTCGAGGATATTTTGGATTTGAGGGAGTACCAATTAAAATATTATTTAGAGAGAGAAAGTAACGAGGAAAATTATGATGAAAAAAACACAAAAAAATATTACTGTTATTGGAACAGGAGCATATGGGACAGTTTTAGCAAATGTTTTGACAGATAATGATCATAACGTTATTATGTATGGAATTGATAAGAAAGAAGTTAATGATATTAACAACGAACATTTAAATCGTCATTTTTTTGGTAATTTAAAAATTAATAAAGAAATTAAGGCCACAACAAATTTTGCTGAAGCAGTTGAAGATGCTGAATATATTATTTTAGGAATTCCTGTTGTTGCTATTAAATTAATAATTGAGAAAATCAATCAAACAGTAACAAAACCAGTTGTTATTATTAATGTTGCTAAAGGATTAGATCCTGAAACACACGAAGTTTTATCAAAATCAATTATAAAATTAATAAATCCAAAAATTTTAAAAGCATATGCAGGTATTTATGGTCCAAGCATTGCAAAAGAAGTTTTACAACGAAAACCAACGTGTATTATGGCAGTTTCACAGGATTTAGTAATTGCGCAAGAAGTTCGTGATTTGTTTAATAATGAATATTTTGTTACTTTTGCTAATACGGATGTGATTGGTAGTGAATATGCGGTTGCTTTAAAAAATGCAGTAGCAATTGCCTCAGGAATTTTTAATGGTCTTTATGAATCTGATAATGCTAAAGCATCATTAATTACAATGGGGTTAAATGAGATTCAACTTTTTGCCAAAACAAAAGGAGCTCAAATTGAAACTTTTTTTAATTTTGCAGGATTAGCTGATTTAATTTTAACAACTACCTCAAGTAAATCACGGAATTATTCGCTTGGTTTTGCAATTGCTCAAGTTGATGATGCTCAAAAAGTTTTATCAGAGCAAGTAAAAACAGTAGAAGGTGTTTTAACTTGTAAAACAATTGTGTTAGATGCGCGTGCAAATAATATTACATTACCTTTATTTGAAGTTTTATATGATATTTTATATCATAATAAACGACCAAGTGTAATTATTAATAATGTTTTTACAAAAGCAATATTATCCTAAAATTGCGGCCATTTTTATGTTATAATTACTACACGAAGTATACAAAAATAAAGAGTATGTAATTATTGATGAAATAAAAGGGCATAAAATGAATTTTAAACATTCTTTTAACAATGGTTCAGGCAACAAGTCAGAAAGTAACCAACAGCACAAACTTCTCTTAACCAGGGAAATAATTTTAATGTTTCACAACAAAATTATCAACAAAAAGGACCTAATTAAAATTATAATTCAGTAACATCTGGACAGGTCAGACAAAATATTTCGCAACAACAATATTCATCAACAAGAAATATTGGTTCACAACAATATCAACAACAAAATGGCAATAGTCAAAATTATAATCAACTTAGTACTAACCAAGGGGCTCAATCAGCGACGCAATATCAACAACAAAATGTGAATCAACAATATTTTCCTAATGTTAGTAATTGAGGACAACAAAATAACCAACAAATAAATACTATACAAGAAAATTCACAACAATTATCGGGACAAGGAACTCAACCTCAAACGATTGCTGAACGAATTACTAATATGCAAAATCGTACTTTAATTAAACCATCAGATTTCTTAAATGCCCCAATTGATCCAAATATTAAAGTTGGACTTGGCCAAAATATGAATATTGGAGTACCAGGACCACCCGATTTATTTGATGATAAGCAGCAAAAAGGAACTAATAGCAAAAAACATCAAGCAAATATTGAAAAAATTCAATGTCAATGTAAAAATTGTGCAAAGAAAATACGTCCTTGATTAACTGTTTTTATTACTATTTTAATTGTTTTAGCGATTTTAGGTGGTTGTGTAGGTGCTATTTATGGTTTTCGTCCGCAATTAAGAGATTGACTTTTGAAAGATGAAGTAGCAACTGAAAATGCAAATGCAGTTGTTTAAGAGATAATTCTTGTTTGAGAATTTAGTTTTTAAACCATATTTTTAAATATGGTTTTTTCTTTTACAATATAATTATGAGATTTTAATAGAAAGTAGGGAATTATGAATAAAATTAAATTAATTGCATTAGATATGGATGGAACTGCTTGTTCCTTTCATCAAGGGATTCACGAGCCAATATTATGCCAATTATTAAAGCACAAGAAATGGGGGTACAAGTTATTTTTGCAACAGGACGACCAGTATTAACTTCGTTATCAGAAGCTATTAAAGTAAAAATGGATTATTTTCATCAATACTTTATTGGTTTTAATGGTGCATGTATTTATGATATTAAGACACATACAATTGTTCATCAACAAACCTTGTCTGCTTCTCAAGTTAATTTTTTATTCCAATTGGCAAAAAATATCATAAAAAATTATGATGTTATATTGATGATTTAACCAAAGTTATTGTTAATTTTAATCCTGTTGTTGAAAATAATCCTGAATTAGCATTTTTTGATGGAGAGTTTATTCAATATGATTCTGCATTAACAATTTAAAATAAAAGTTATAAATGTATTGTAATGGATGTTCATAAAAACGACGATTTTATTATTGCAGCTCGTGGGCAAAATATTGAAATTGCAATTGATGCCTCAGGAACAGCAGAAATAAATGCTCCAGAGATTAGTAAATTAGCTGGTTTGAAA
This sequence comes from Spiroplasma endosymbiont of Seladonia tumulorum, assembly GCF_964020235.1. Classification (NCBI taxonomy): domain Bacteria; kingdom Bacillati; phylum Mycoplasmatota; class Mollicutes; order Entomoplasmatales; family Spiroplasmataceae; genus Spiroplasma; species Spiroplasma endosymbiont of Seladonia tumulorum. The sequence continues at coordinate 1,751,690 of NZ_OZ026545.1, forward strand.
TGAATTTCATTTCAATGGAATATTGCTTTATCAGAAATGATGGCAATTGGTGACAGTATGAATGATTATTGAATGATTAAAAATGTAGGATTGGGAATTGCAATGGAGAATAGTCAAGAATAAATCAAGGCAATAGCAAAAGAAGTAACGACAACCGTTGAAACAGGTGGTGTTGCAAAAATGATTGAAAAATATATTCTCAATAATAGAAAATAATTATATAATTGTTAAGAAAAGAGAAAAAGAGGAGAAATAATAAAATGAAAGTTAAACAACCAATTTTATTGGCAATTCTTGATGGGTGAGGGATTGCACCTGATTCAAAAGGAAATGCTGTAACACAAGGGCATATGGTCAATGTTGAAAAGCTAAAAGCAAAATATCCATGAGTCTCAGCACATGCGGCAGGAGAATGAGTTGGTTTACCAGAAGGACAAATGGGAAATTCTGAAGTTGGACATATTCATTTAGGAGCAGGTCGCATTAAATATGAATCATTAACTTTAATTAATAAAGCAATTAAAGATGGAACATTTAATCAAAATCCAGAACTTTTAGCTGCAATTAATTTTGCAAAAAAAAATAATGGTGCTTTTCATATTATGGGATTATTTTCAGATGGTGGTGTTCATTCACATTTAAACCATATTTTTGCTGCTTATAAATTAGCAGCACAAGAAGGAGAAAAAGAAATTTACTTGCATATTTTTGGTGATGGACGTGATACGAAACCAGAATGTATTAAAATTTATCTTAAACAATTTCAACAATTACAAAACGAATTAAAAGTTGGCGAAATTGCAACCATTGGTGGTCGTTATTACGCAATGGATCGTGATAAAAAATATGACCGAGTGCAGGTTGCTTATGATGTTTTAGTTTCAAGAAAAGGCTCGGAATTTAGTGACCCAATAGAATATATTGACCGTGAATATCAAGCTGGCCGTAACGATGAATTTTTAATGCCAGCATATAATATTAATACTCCAAGAGGTTATATTAAATCAGGTGATGCTGTCTTTTTTGCTAATTTTCGTCCTGATCGTGCTATTGCAATAGCTTCGGCTTTAACAAATCCTAATTTTCCGGGTAATGATGCACAAACTTATTTTATGCCAAAATTATATGATATTTATTTTGTTTCAATGATGGAATATGCAGAAACAGTTGCTTCAAAACATGTTGCTTTTAAACCAATTGAAGTTATTAATGGTTTAGGAGAATGATTAAGAAAAAAAGGTTACCGTCAATTGCGAATTGCTGAAACAGAAAAAATTGCTCATGTTACATTTTTCTTTGATGGTGGAAAAGATTATTTTAAAAATGGTCTAGCAACACAAGCCGAAATTACATTACCAGGGGCTTCAGCAGATTTAATTCCATCACCAAAAGTAGCAACTTATGATTTAAAACCAGAAATGTCAGCGTATGAAATTACTGATAAATTAATTGCTGAACTTAATCGAAATGAATTTGATGTTATTATTTTAAATTTTGCAAATTGTGATATAATTGGGCATACTGGAATCTTACCAGCCGCAATCGAAGCAGTTAAAGCTATTGATGATTGTCTTGGTAAAATTTATGCAGCAATTGAGAAAGTTAACGGAATTATGATTATTACTGCTGACCACGGAAATGCTGAAATTATGATTGATGAAACAGGGGGTCCTAATAAAAAGCATACTTCACAATTGGTTCCAATTATTATTACAAAAGAGGGGTTACAATTACGAAAAGATAATCCGGCAATTGCTGATATTGCTCCGACAATCTTAGATTTATTAGGTGAAGAAATTCCCCCTGAAATGACACAACCATCATTAATTAAATAAAAGACATTGCAAATAGAGTGCACCCATTTTAGTAAGTACTAATAAAAAGTATTTACTTTTTTTAATTATATCTTTTTCTTTACGATTTGAATATCATGTATTTCATTTTATAACATCTTGTATATATTCTTCATGTGAATTATATATTTTATTATGGATTGTAGCTTTTTTAAGTAATGAATGAAAACTTTCTATAACAATATTATCTGCACAGTGGTAATTTTTTCCCATTGAAATTGTAATACCGTTAGATAAACATTTATCGTGATAAATAGTGGATGTATATTGATATCCGTGATCTGAGTGAATTATTATTCCATTCAGATCTTTTTTTATTAATTTTATTTTATTAATTGCATCATTTAAATTATCCATTACTAATTTATTGTCATTATATTTAGATCACTTTACATCAACTATTTCTTTAGTATATCCATCAATAATTGTTGATTGATAATATCTTTCTCCTTTTCAAATTAAATATGTTACATCAGTATATAGTACTGAAAACCTTGTTTTTATATCATTGAATTTACGATTAATTAAATCAGGATATTGCAATAAGCTTTTTTATTTATTCTGTTTATATTTCATTTTTCTTCTCATTTTTCTTACATATTCAGATTGTATTTGATTATCACGCATAATTCTTAAAACTTTTTTTGAATTATATTTTATACCATAATCTTCCTTTAAATATTTAGTAATTCTTCGATAACCAAATTGTTTTAAATTTTCTTCATAGACTTTTACAATATCATTTATTGCTTTTTTATCTTTTTTGCTACTGTCATAATTTTTATATTTATCTCAATAACTACGTTTTAACCCTGTTACTTCTAGTAATAATTTTATTGAATATTCACAAAAATTTTGTTTAATAAAAGAGACAATTCTTAGTTTGCTTAATTGTAAAAGTCATGGAGCTTTTTTAATAATTCATACCTTGTTTTATAATATTCTAAATTTCTTTTGCCAAAAGAAATTTTAGGTCCTTTAGGATTGTTTAATTTTCCTTTTTTATGATTTGCTCATCAAGATTCTACTGTATTTGCATTTATATTATATTGTTTTGCTACTATTCAACAACTTTTTTGTTTAATTTCCTCAATGATTTTTGTTCTAAATTCTGATGTATATTTGTTATATTTTTGTCCTTTTTTTGCCATATAAAAATGCACCCCCTATAAAAATTTAGCAAAATCTTTTTTTATTTTACTTACTTTTTGGGGTGCACTCTACAAATGTCTTTTTTAATAGATGGATTCAAAATTCTGTACCAAATAATTTTAAATTTTAAATGGATTTTTAACTAATTTATTATATAATAAAAAGTAGGATTTAAAGGAGTAATAAAAATGACTAATAATGATAATGTTTATAATCCTAAAAGAGCATGATATGAGTTAAAACCAACATTAGTTGATCGTGCTGCTCCCTTTGATTTTAATTTAGTTAAACTTAAAAATACGGGTTATATTTTTTTAGGAACAGCTATTTTTGCTCCCTTTTTTATTAGTATTCTAATTTCATATATGTTTACACATAATGAATATGCTTTAGCAGGGATGAACTTTATTAGTTGGATTATTGTTGCAATTGGTTCATATTTTGTTATTAGTGGTGCACAAAATGAAATTATGCGGTCAGGTGCTATTGCCTTTTATTATTTTTATTTTATTCCAAATATTATTGGTTTAGTAATTGGAACCATTGTAAACCAGTTTCATCCATCTGATAGTGTTAAAACAACAATTAATTTATTAACATTAATAATTGCGGGATTGGTGACAATTTTTATTCTTTATCGGTCATCACCATTAATTTTTGAAAAAATTAAATTAACTTTAAAACAAGATTGCAAACGTCTTTTTGTTGTTTGCTCAATTAGTATTATTGCTGTTTTTTCAATTCATTTATTTTTTGTTTATTTACAATCATTAATAACAGCAACAACTTCAAACAATCAAAATAATTTAATTAAAGGACTAGATAAATGGTGAAATATTGCTTTCTTATTTATCTATACAATTTTAATTGCTCCAGTTGTTGAAGAATTAGCAACTAGACACGGAATTTTTAGTTTAAGTGGTAACAAATGACTTGGATTTGTTGCATCAACAATTTTCTTTGCTGGCATGCATGTCGCTGGAACCGGTGATTGAGAACATTTTATTGGATATATTGGAGCATCATTAACACTAGGAATGCTATTTCTTATTGTTAATGGAAATGTTACATATACCATAATTCCGCATGCTGGTTATAATTGCATTGTTGCCATTTTAATGCTTACTGCATCAAAATTTTTAGCATAATTAATTTTAAAAAAGCACTTTAGTGCTTTTTATTTTTTTGAAACAAACTTATACAGATATATATTTAATTAGTTATGTTCTAAGACAATGAATGATTTTCTAAAAAAGATTCTTTAAAGATTTATTTATAGCAATATTATTATTAATCATTATATAATCTAATACCGGTTCCAATTCCCATTCATGTTCTACCGCCGATAAATGAACCTGTAACATTTACTCAATGCTGTGTTAAAACTTGAATATAATAGAAGTATTAGAAACTTTAAAACAAATTTTTAAAAATAAACTTTTAAAAAAACATTTAAAGGGAATTATAACTGATCAAGGAAAAGAATTTTGAAATTGAAAAGATATTGAAAAACATCTTAAAACAAATGTATATTTTTGTAATAAAGGTAGTCCTACACAAAAACCAATTGTAGAAAGAATGAATAGAGATATAAGGCAAGAATTACCAAAAAGTACTGATTTTAGAATTATTAAACAAGATAAAATAGATTGAATAATTAATACAATTAATGATAAGATAAGACCTTGTTTAAATTAAGAAACACCAACACAGTTATTTAATAAATATATTAAATAAATTTATTAAATAAAAAAACTTAATAAATTATTTTTTAGTGTGCCCAAATATACTAATTTTAAATAAATTAAAAAAATAATTTAAAAATACTTGCAAACTTATTTTTAAGTGCTATTATTTTAATTAATAAGAGTAAAAAATAACTAATTGCATTTACACTATACAACTTCATAAGGGTTTAAAAATAAAAAATCCATTATCTACTCCTAAATTTATTGGTGGTTTAAAAGTTTTATGCAAATACCTATTTAATTTAAAATATATTTTACAATCACCAATCATTAAGAAAAATTATATTTATAAAGGAAATATTAAAATGTCAGAGCACGAACACGATGCTTGAAAACATTTACAGTATTTTTTAGCAAAAGGAGTTGATAAAAATGGCACAAACAAAAAGTAATTTACCTAAAAAATCAATAACTAATAAACCTAAAATAAAAAATAAAAAAGTTAATAAGTTAGAATTAACTGTTAGATTACATGAAAATCCGATTAAAACTAAGATTAAGGCACTGGTTGCTGCTGGTGTTGAAGTTGATGCTTGTTCGGCTAAATGTCAGTGAGAAGGATTAAATTACTCAACATTATCAATATATAACCCATCTATTTTAACTGAGTTTTTGAAATTAAAAAAAGATGATGAGATAAAAATTAAAGGCTCAGTATTTAATCAGTTAAATATAAAAACTAAACGCTATTTTTTGTCTTTTAGAGTAGACAGTTTTGAAATTATACAAAAAGCGATTAAAAAAAGAACAAATACAAATATTAAAAAATAGGAGGAAAAACAAAGGCATTAAAAAATGTAAAATATGTTCTTATTAATGAAAATAGTGAACCTATTAAAAATGAAGATGGTAGTTTAGATATTAAAACTGCTGAAATTATTTTAGAAAATACTGCTGAAGTTGAAGAATTTAATGCAAGTAATTTAGAAAATAATAATCAGCAAATCAACGAACTACAAACAAAAAATACTGAATTAACTTCACAAATTGAACAACAAACAATTCAATTAAAACAAATTGAAGTAATTGACTTTATTAATTCTTTAACTGATAATGAAGAATTTAAAAATGTTTTATTAAAGTCTTATGATATTACTGATGATATTGAAATCATTAAAACACAATTGCAAAGTGTTTATGATGAATTAATTAAGGTACAAACAGTTAATACTGGTGGCGTACCAAAAGTAGAAAACAAAAAAAACAATATTTTAGATACAGACAATGTATTTAATAAATAGAAAGAAGAAAGTAAATTATGGCACAAAACCCACAAAGAATTTTCGGAGATATTGCTAATCAAGCAACAAAACGAGATCGAGAAACATTTGAACAATGATATTTACAAACTTATCAACAAAAATTTAGTTGAGAAGCATTATTTGCATGAAAAGATGCAAGTAAATTTAGTTTAGCATATAAAAGAAAGAAAAATATTAAATATAATGAAGGTTCTGGTAAAGATGGGAAAGTATTTAATACTGATGATAAATTATTAAATTATTCAGAAGTAGAATTTGATGATGGAATTGTTGAATTAGATACAATTTTAACTTTTGCTCGTAAATTAGACCCTGTAGAAAGTGATTTTAACCCTAATCTTTGGGCTGCTGATATTGAACAAGCAATGGATACTGAGGTTGCTTATAAACGTAATAAAATTTTAGAAATTATTAATAAAGGAGTAGTTACAACCATTCAAGGCCAAAAAGCAGATGATACTAATGCTTTACAAATTCACGATGAAATTATGGATAAAATATATGAAAATGGATTTACCCCATCAGAAACAGTTGTCTTGGGTTCGGCTGATTTTATTCGTGGAATTCGTAATAAATTATAGTTACAACTTGGAGCAAATGATCAAATAAACAATGTAATTGAAACAAGCGGAGCAATGAAAACTGTTGAAGGAACAACATATTATATGGTTCCTAAAAAATTACCAATTATTAATAAAGATGGTTCAGAAGGAACAATTACTCTATTACCAGATGGTGTTAATGCAATTGCCTTTAAATTTAGTAAAAAATATGACCCTCTTATCTTACGCAAAAAAGACCATACTCCATTAAGAGTTGGTGCAGCTGCATTGGGTACTGGAATAGGTAATACTTTGATTATGGAAAGAGTTTTATATTTAGGTGGGGCAGTAGTTGAACCTAAGGGAATTATTAAACATATTGTTTCAAAAATTGATATTAGTAAAATTAATAAAATAGATAAACCAAATATTCATGTTACAGACTTAACAAAAGCAACAGCCGAACAGTTAAAATCACAATTTAAAGATGTTGTTTTAAAAGCAGTAAAAGCAGTAAATAGTTCTTTAACTGAAAGTGATTTTGATTGCTTTATTGAAAGTAAAGGTGAAGACTGACCAATTAATATTACAAATGATAAAACTGTTGAAGTCCAAATTGAAGGTAAAAACAACGCTACTGGTCAAACAAATCCGATTGATGTTAAAATTAAAAATTCTTAATAGTACTAAAAAATAGTACTTTTTCGTTTGATATATATGCCAATTGGAACATCTAAAACAGCCCTTATTTATGCTGTTAAAAAAATCCAACTAGATTGTCAATCCAACAACAAGAAAAAAATTTGGTTTACAGTTATTAGAATTTTTAGGAATTCAAGTTTTAGCCCTTGGTTTATCAGTTTTAACTGGTGGTATTGCTTCGGCTGTTGGACTTGGTGCGGGATTATCTAATTTTGCCGCAGCATTTATCTCGTTTGGAGTAGAAACAGCAACCGATTTTGTTGTAAATCAAATATACGATAAATTAACATCAGAAGTGACAGTAAAAAGTACTGCCTTAAATTTGCTACCAGCAATTGGTGGTATTGGAAAATTAACGCGTGCTGCTCGAACAACTAAAATTTTAAAATTAGCGAAAGAAACTAAACTACTTGAAAAATTAGGTGTAATAACTGCTAATAATTTAGAAGATGTTGTAAGACAAGTTAGAGGTAAAAAGATTTTATCTGATAAATTAATATTTAATTTTACAAAACAAGCTAATAATGAAACTTTATTATATACAATTGGAAAATTAGCCCGAAATGATTTTTATAAGGGTTTTAAAGTTTCTAAATTAGAAACAATTAATAATTTATTAAAAATTGAAAAAAATATTCAAAAAATAAGTCCTACATTAGTTCAAAAAATACCACGCATAAATGAAATAAATGCTAATAAATGATTGTCTAAATATGGATTAAATATTGATAAAATAAGCAAAATTAATACTAATGAGTGATATAACATAATGACTAATCTTCATAAAAAAGGTGTTGGTAAAAACCTGATATTAAATGCTAATTTAATACGGGGCAGTAAAATATATAATAATAAATTATTAAATATTTTTCATCAAACACCAATTAAATTAAATAAAATTTTAAATCATTTAAACCCAAATTTTGGTAGTATTCATTATTCTTAGGTTTTTAATAAAATTAAGTAATTAGAAACAAATTAAGTTTCGCTTATAATTGAATGATAACAAAATTTATAAAAAATTCAACTTTTTTTAAAAATATAATTTTTAGTTGAAAAAATAATTTATAAATTTATGAATTTTAACACACTAAAAAATACTTTTTAAAGTTATTGCTAATTTTAAAAGGTTTTTATTTTTTTATAAAGATAAAAATTGATTTTGAAATTAATTTAAATTAAATATATTAAATTCAATTTTTTCTTTATTATTTTGTATAGTGTAAATGCAATTAGTTATTTCCTACTCTTATTAATTAAAATAATAGCACTTAAAAATAAGTTTGCAAGTATTTTTAAATTATTTTTTTAATTTATTTAAAATTAGTATATTTGGGCACACTAAAAAATAATTTATTAAGTTTTTTTATTTAATAAATTTATTTAATATATTTATTAAATAACTGTGTTGGTGTTTCTCAATTTAAACAAGGTCTTATCTTATTATTAATTGTACTAATTACTCAATCTATTTTATTTTGTTTAATAATTCTAAAATCAGTACTTTTTGGTAATTCTCGCCTTATATCTCTATTCATTCTTTCTACAATTGGTTTTTGTGTAGGACTACCTTTATCACAAAAATATACATTTGTTTTAAGATGTTTTTCAATATCTTTTCAATTTCAAAATTCTTTTCCTTGATCAGTTATAATTCCCTTTAAATGTTTTTTTAAAAGTTTATTTTTAAAAATTTGTTTTAAAGTTTCTAATACTTCTGTTGAATTTTTTTCTTTTAATTTTTTAAAAAAGGTAAATTTAGTTAATTCTTCTGTTAATGTTAAACATGCTGATTTCTTTTCTTTATCAACAATAGTATCCATTTGAAATCAACCAAAAGTACCTTTTTCATGTTTTGTTTGTTTAATAGTTTTAAAATTATTGCTTAAATTACCACGTTTATATTTTTTCCCTTTATGTATCTTTTTTTTACTATGAAAATACAAATTACGTTTATTTAAACCAAATAAACCTAAATAAATATATTTATAAAGTGTTTTAAAACACATAGGGAATTTATCAATAAATTCAATTTCATATAATTTACATATTTGTTTAGGTGTATAATGAAATTTATTAAATTTTTCATCTAATTATAATAATTGTTTAAAAGTTAAAGTAGTTTTCTTTTTACAATTTTTACGATTTTCTAAATATCGTTTATGTTCTTGCATAGGATGATATCGTTTAATATGTTTATAATGTTTTAAGTGATATTTAATAGTACTTTTACTACGACCCATATATCTTGCTATTTTTGATATATTAAGAGTGCCATTTTTTTCTTAAAAACATCAGATTCTAACGCTTCTTTTAAATTACATCTTTCAATAAAACTTAAATGTTTAAACTTTTTCATTTTTTCCTACCCTTTCTTAAAATATTTACATAATACAATAAAAAAAATAAAAGTAAATTATTGACATTAAATTTAATGATGATAAGATAATATTGGAAATCTAGAAAGGCAGAATTTTCCTACTCTTAACCTGTTTTAAAAAATTACAAAAATATAGACTTGCAAAAGTCTTTTTTTATGTAAAATATAGATAATAAAAAAAGAACTTGTGAGAGTTCTTTTATACATTAATACAGTTTTAGAGTGCACCCATTTTAGTAAGTACTAATAAAAAGTATTTACTAAAATGGGTGCACTCTATTTTTACATATTCTTTTATTTTTTATTTAAAATTACTGGAATAATCAATGGATTACGACGTTTATAACGGTAAATGAAAGGAGATAATGATTGCTTAATAGCATTTTTAAGAGCGCCAAAAGTTGGTTTTTGGGTTTTTAAAACTTCATTAACTGCTTCGGTTGCTAAACAAATTGATTCATTAATAATATTTCCAGATTCTTTAACATAGAAACTTCCTCTTGAAATAATGCGTGGTGGTGTTAGTAATTGATTATTTTGCGAATCAATTGAAATAACAACAGCAATTAACCCATCTTTTGATAAAATTTCACGGTCACGAACAACAGCGGTTGTTTGCCCTGATAAATCTTTTCCATCAACATAAACAGCTTCAGCTTCAATTCTTTTACCAATTGCTGCTGTTCCATTTAATAGTTCAATTTGATCACCATTAGCACAAATAAAGACATTATCTTTTGGGACATTGACACTAATTGCTGTTTCACCATGTTGGCGAAGCATACGATAGTCACCATGCATTGGCATAAAGTATTTTGGCTTCAATAGGGTAAATAATAATTTTTGTTCTTCTTGTGAAGCATGACCAGACGTATGGATTTGATTTAAAGGACTATTTTCTTGCACAATAGCACCAGCACGAACTAGTTTATTAATAACTCGTTCAACATCAGCTTGATTGCCGGGAATTGGTGATGATGAAAAAATAACAGTATCACCAGGAATAATAGAAATATGTTGATGTTGATTATTTGCAATTCGGGATAATGCTGCCATTGGTTCACCTTGGCTTCCAGTACAAATAATTAATATTTCATTATCTTTATAGTTTTTAGCATCATTTGCTTTAATAAATGCCTTATCAGAAATTTTTAAATGTCCCATTTGACGAATAATTTTAATAATGCGATCTAAACTTCGACCAAACACTAAAATTTTTCGTCCATATTTATTTGCAATTTCAACAATATGTTGAATTCGATGAACATTTGAAGCAAAAGTTGAAATTAAAATTCGCCCCTTAGCTTTAACAAATAATTCACCAATATTTTTAATAATTTTTGTTTCAGTTTGAGTGTAACCCTCAACTTCAGCATTGGTACTATCAGCCATTAATAACATAACACCTTCTTGCCCCATATTTGCCATTCGTTCAATATCAGCACGATGTCCTAATGGTGTTCAGTCAAATTTATAATCACCAGTTGAAACAACTTTTCCATTTGGAGTAACTACTGAAATTCCAAAGGCATCAGGAATACTATGGTTAACAGCAAAAAAGTTAATTTTAAAGTTTTTTGTTTTAATAACACTCATATTATCAACTTCTTTAACAATTGTTGTTTGTTCCAATTTTGCTTCTTTTAGACGATCACGAATTAAAGCAGCAGCTAATCGTGGTGCACAAATAATTGGAATATTAACTTCCCGTAATAAATAGGGAATTCCACCAATATGATCTTCATGGCCGTGTGTAATAAATAATGCTTTTATTTTTTGTTGGTTTTCTTTTAAATAATTATAATTAGGAATAACAGCATCAACTCCAAGCATTGTTGAACTTGGAAATTTAACTCCTGCATCAAGCATAATTAACTCTTCATCATGCTCGATACAATATGTATTTTTTCCAACTTCTTCTAATCCACCTAAAGCAAACACTTTTGTTGGAATTTTATTTTTAACAACATTTTGGATTGGTTGTTTTGTTACTATACTAGTTGGTTTTGTAACTATTGCTTTGTTTTTACTTGTTTCTTTCTTTTCTTCATTCATTGAAATTATCACCTCATAATTCTAAAATTAACGCATAGTTTTTTCTTTATTAAATTGGATATTATTAAAAAGAAAAAAATTAATTTACTAGTATCCAAGAAATTATAACATAAAGATTAGTAAGATTACAAAAAAACTTTTGTTTTAAAAAAAGTTAAATATTATTTTTATAAAATAATTCAATCACTTTTTTCATTCAAGGTTCGATTTTATTAATTAAATCTGTAAATTGTACTATGAAGTGTAGCACCCTACTTAATTTTATTATAACACCAATAAAATAAATGTTCAATATAATTTATTTTAAAAAAATTTAGTATTTTTGTTTTAAATTTATGAATTTTGGCACACTGAAAAATAAAATGATTAAAATTTTTATAGGTAATTATATTAAAAATTAAACATTTGTATAAAAACTTCTTTTGAAGATAGTCAATGTAAAGATTTTTTAAGTTTAGAGTTTATTATATTAGCAACTTCTTGATAATAATTTCTTGAATAAATACTTAAATCAATTCCTTTGGAAAATCAATGTCTAAAATCACGAATTGCTCTTTCAACTTTGGGTTTTTGAGTTGGAGTACCAGCATCACAAAAATATACTTTAGCATTTGTTATTTTTTCAATTTTTTCTCAATCAGCAAATTCTTTGCTTTGATCTGTTATTATTCCTTTGCATCTATTTTTAAAAAATCTGTTAGAAAAAATTCGTTTTAATGCGTTTGTAACTTCTTTTGTTGTTTTTTCTTTTAATGGTTCAATAATTTTAAATTGGGTTAATTCTTCGATTAAAACTAAACAAACACTATTATTTTTACCAACCATAGTATCCATTTGAAATCAACCAAATTCATTTTTATCATGTTTTGCTTCTTCAATAGTTCTAAAATTTCTTATTTTTCCACGGTTATCAATTCGATTTTTTGTTTTATATTTTCTACCATGAAAATACAAATTATCTTTCTTGAAATTTAAAAATCCCAAATGAATATATTTATATAAAGTTTTAAAACATACCGGAAATTTAATACCAAACTCTTTTTCATATTTTTTTCAGATTTGTTCTGGTGAATCATGAAATTTGTTATATTTTTCATCTAGTCATTCTAAAATATTTAGCAATAATGATGATTTTTTAAAACATTTTTGTCGTTTTTGTAAATAATCTTCGTGTGCTAATTTAGCGTCATATTCATTATCTTTTAACCTTTTTATTTCTTGTCTAATTGTATTGCGATTTTTATGCAATATTTTTGCTATTTTAGATATATTGGGTTTACCATTTTTTCTTTTTAAAGAATCAAGTTCTAATAAATCTTTTAACATTAGAGTGCACCCCAAAAAGTAAGTAAAATAAAAAAAGATTTTGCTAAATTTTTATAGGGGGTGCATTTTTATATGGCAAAAAAAGGACAAAAATATAACAAATATACATCAGAATTTAGAACAAAAATCATTGAGGAAATTAAACAAAAAAGTTGTTGAATAGTAGCAAAACAATATAATATAAATGCAAATACAGTAGAATCTTGATGAGCAAATCATAAAAAAGGAAAATTAAACAATCCTAAAGGACCTAAAATTTCTTTTGGCAAAAGAAATTTAGAATATTATAAAACAAGGTATGAATTATTAAAAAAGCTCCATGACTTTTACAATTAAGCAAACTAAGAATTGTCTCTTTTATTAAACAAAATTTTTGTGAATATTCAATAAAATTATTACTAGAAGTAACAGGGTTAAAACGTAGTTATTGAGATAAATATAAAAATTATGACAGTAGCAAAAAAGATAAAAAAGCAATAAATGATATTGTAAAAGTCTATGAAGAAAATTTAAAACAATTTGGTTATCGAAGAATTACTAAATATTTAAAGGAAGATTATGGTATAAAATATAATTCAAAAAAAGTTTTAAGAATTATGCGTGATAATCAAATACAATCTGAATATGTAAGAAAAATGAGAAGAAAAATGAAATATAAACAGAATAAAGAAAAAAGCTTATTGCAATATCCTGATTTAATTAATCGTAAATTCAATGATATAAAAACAAGGTTTTCAGTACTATATACTGATGTAACATATTTAATTTGAAAAGGAGAAAGATATTATCAATCAACAATTATTGATGGATATACTAAAGAAATAGTTGATGTAAAGTGATCTAAATATAATGACAATAAATTAGTAATGGATAATTTAAATGATGCAATTAATAAAATAAAATTAATAAAAAAAGATCTAAATGGAATAATAATTCACTCAGATCACGGATATCAATATACATCCACTATTTATCACGATAAATGTTTATCTAACGGTATTACAATTTCAATGGGAAAAAATTACCACTGTGCAGATAATATTGTTATAGAAAGTTTTCATTCATTACTTAAGAAAGCTACAATCCATAATAAAATATATAATTCACATGAAGAATATATACAAGATGTTATAAAATGAAATACATGATATTCAAATCGTAAAGAAAAAGATATAATTAAAAAAAAGTAAATACTTTTTATTAGTACTTACTAAAATGGGTGCACTCTATTTTTACATATTCTTTTATTTTTTATTTAAAATTACTGGAATAATCAATGGATTACGACGTTTATAACGGTAAATGAAAGGAGATAATGATTGCTTAATAGCATTTTTAAGAGCGCCAAAAGTTGGTTTTTGGGTTTTTAAAACTTCATTAACTGCTTCGGTTGCTAAACAAATTGATTCATTAATAATATTTCCAGATTCTTTAACATAGAAACTTCCTCTTGAAATAATGCGTGGTGGTGTTAGTAATTGATTATTTTGCGAATCAATTGAAATAACAACAGCAATTAACCCATCTTTTGATAAAATTTCACGGTCACGAACAACAGCGGTTGTTTGCCCTGATAAATCTTTTCCATCAACATAAACAGCTTCAGCTTCAATTCTTTTACCAATTGCTGCTGTTCCATTTAATAGTTCAATTTGATCACCATTAGCACAAATAAAGACATTATCTTTTGGGACATTGACACTAATTGCTGTTTCACCATGTTGGCGAAGCATACGATAGTCACCATGCATTGGCATAAAGTATTTTGGCTTCAATAGGGTAAATAATAATTTTTGTTCTTCTTGTGAAGCATGACCAGACGTATGGATTTGATTTAAAGGACTATTTTCTTGCACAATAGCACCAGCACGAACTAGTTTATTAATAACTCGTTCAACATCAGCTTGATTGCCGGGAATTGGTGATGATGAAAAAATAACAGTATCACCAGGAATAATAGAAATATGTTGATGTTGATTATTTGCAATTCGGGATAATGCTGCCATTGGTTCACCTTGGCTTCCAGTACAAATAATTAATATTTCATTATCTTTATAGTTTTTAGCATCATTTGCTTTAATAAATGCCTTATCAGAAATTTTTAAATGTCCCATTTGACGAATAATTTTAATAATGCGATCTAAACTTCGACCAAACACTAAAATTTTTCGTCCATATTTATTTGCAATTTCAACAATATGTTGAATTCGATGAACATTTGAAGCAAAAGTTGAAATTAAAATTCGCCCCTTAGCTTTAACAAATAATTCACCAATATTTTTAATAATTTTTGTTTCAGTTTGAGTGTAACCCTCAACTTCAGCATTGGTACTATCAGCCATTAATAACATAACACCTTCTTGCCCCATATTTGCCATTCGTTCAATATCAGCACGATGTCCTAATGGTGTTCAGTCAAATTTATAATCACCAGTTGAAACAACTTTTCCATTTGGAGTAACTACTGAAATTCCAAAGGCATCAGGAATACTATGGTTAACAGCAAAAAAGTTAATTTTAAAGTTTTTTGTTTTAATAACACTCATATTATCAACTTCTTTAACAATTGTTGTTTGTTCCAATTTTGCTTCTTTTAGACGATCACGAATTAAAGCAGCAGCTAATCGTGGTGCACAAATAATTGGAATATTAACTTCCCGTAATAAATAGGGAATTCCACCAATATGATCTTCATGGCCGTGTGTAATAAATAATGCTTTTATTTTTTGTTGGTTTTCTTTTAAATAATTATAATTAGGAATAACAGCATCAACTCCAAGCATTGTTGAACTTGGAAATTTAACTCCTGCATCAAGCATAATTAACTCTTCATCATGCTCGATACAATATGTATTTTTTCCAACTTCTTCTAATCCACCTAAAGCAAACACTTTTGTTGGAATTTTATTTTTAACAACATTTTGGATTGGTTGTTTTGTTACTATACTAGTTGGTTTTGTAACTATTGCTTTGTTTTTACTTGTTTCTTTCTTTTCTTCATTCATTGAAATTATCACCTCATAATTCTAAAATTAACGCATAGTTTTTTCTTTATTAAATTGGATATTATTAAAAAGAAAAAAATTAATTTACTAGTATCCAAGAAATTATAACATAAAGATTAGTAAGATTACAAAAAAACTTTTGTTTTAAAAAAAGTTAAATATTATTTTTATAAAATAATTCAATCACTTTTTTCATTCAAGGTTCGGTTTTATTAATTAAATCTGTAAATTGTACTATGAAGTGTAGCACCCTACTTAATTTTATTATAACACCAATAAAATAAATGTTCAATATAATTTATTTTAAAAAAATTTAGTATTTTTGTTTTAAATTTATGAATTTTGGCACACTGAAAAATAAAATGATTAAAATTTTTATAGGTAATTATATTAAAAATTAAACATTTGTATAAAAACTTCTTTTGAAGATAGTCAATGTAAAGATTTTTTAAGTTTAGAGTTTATTATATTAGCAACTTCTTGATAATAATTTCTTGAATAAATACTTAAATCAATTCCTTTGGAAAATCAATGTCTAAAATCACGAATTGCTCTTTCAACTTTGGGTTTTTGAGTTGGAGTACCAGCATCACAAAAATATACTTTAGCATTTGTTATTTTTTCAATTTTTTCTCAATCAGCAAATTCTTTGCTTTGATCTGTTATTATTCCTTTGCATCTATTTTTAAAAAATCTGTTAGAAAAAATTCGTTTTAATGCGTTTGTAACTTCTTTTGTTGTTTTTTCTTTTAATGGTTCAATAATTTTAAATTGGGTTAATTCTTCGATTAAAACTAAACAAACACTATTATTTTTACCAACCATAGTATCCATTTGAAATCAACCAAATTCATTTTTATCATGTTTTGCTTCTTCAATAGTTCTAAAATTTCTTATTTTTCCACGGTTATCAATTCGATTTTTTGTTTTATATTTTCTACCATGAAAATACAAATTATCTTTCTTGAAATTTAAAAATCCCAAATGAATATATTTATATAAAGTTTTAAAACATACCGGAAATTTAATACCAAACTCTTTTTCATATTTTTTTCAGATTTGTTCTGGTGAATCATGAAATTTGTTATATTTTTCATCTAGTCATTCTAAAATATTTAGCAATAATGATGATTTTTTAAAACATTTTTGTCGTTTTTGTAAATAATCTTCGTGTGCTAATTTAGCGTCATATTCATTATCTTTTAACCTTTTTATTTCTTGTCTAATTGTATTGCGATTTTTATGCAATATTTTTGCTATTTTAGATATATTGGGTTTACCATTTTTTCTTTTTAAAGAATCAAGTTCTAATAAATCTTTTAAACATTAGAGTGCACCCCAAAAAGTAAGTAAAATAAAAAAAGATTTTGCTAAATTTTTATAGGGGGTGCATTTTTATATGGCAAAAAAAGGACAAAAATATAACAAATATACATCAGAATTTAGAACAAAAATCATTGAGGAAATTAAACAAAAAAGTTGTTGAATAGTAGCAAAACAATATAATATAAATGCAAATACAGTAGAATCTTGATGAGCAAATCATAAAAAAGGAAAATTAAACAATCCTAAAGGACCTAAAATTTCTTTTGGCAAAAGAAATTTAGAATATTATAAAACAAGGTATGAATTATTAAAAAAGCTCCATGACTTTTACAATTAAGCAAACTAAGAATTGTCTCTTTTATTAAACAAAATTTTTGTGAATATTCAATAAAATTATTACTAGAAGTAACAGGGTTAAAACGTAGTTATTGAGATAAATATAAAAATTATGACAGTAGCAAAAAAGATAAAAAAGCAATAAATGATATTGTAAAAGTCTATGAAGAAAATTTAAAACAATTTGGTTATCGAAGAATTACTAAATATTTAAAGGAAGATTATGGTATAAAATATAATTCAAAAAAAGTTTTAAGAATTATGCGTGATAATCAAATACAATCTGAATATGTAAGAAAAATGAGAAGAAAAATGAAATATAAACAGAATAAAGAAAAAAGCTTATTGCAATATCCTGATTTAATTAATCGTAAATTCAATGATATAAAAACAAGGTTTTCAGTACTATATTAATTTTATTATAACACCAATAAAATAAATGTTCAATATAATTTATTTTAAAAAAATTTAGTATTTTTGTTTTAAATTTATGAATTTTGGCACACTGAAAAATAAAATGATTAAAATTTTTATAGGTAATTATATTAAAAATTAAACATTTGTATAAAAACTTCTTTTGAAGATAGTCAATGTAAAGATTTTTTAAGTTTAGAGTTTATTATATTAGCAACTTCTTGATAATAATTTCTTGAATAAATACTTAAATCAATTCCTTTGGAAAATCAATGTCTAAAATCACGAATTGCTCTTTCAACTTTGGGTTTTTGAGTTGGAGTTCCAGCATCACAAAAATATACTTTAGCATTGTTATTTTTTCAATTTTTTCTCAATCAGCAAATTCTTTGCCTTGATCTGTTATTATTCCTTTGCATCTATCTTTAAAAAATCTGTTAGAAAAAATTCGTTTTAATGCGTTTGTAACTTCTTTTGTTGTTTTTTTCTTTTAATGGTTCAATAATTTTAAATTGGGTTAATTCTTCGATTAAAACTAAACAAACACTATTATTTTTACCAACCATAGTATCCATTTGAAATCAACCAAATTCATTTTTATCATGTTTTGCTTCTTCAATAGTTCTAAAATTTCTTATTTTTCCACGGTTATCAATTCGATTTTTTGTTTTATATTTTCTACCATGAAAATACAAATTATCTTTCTTGAAATTTAAAAATCCCAAATGAATATATTTATATAAAGTTTTAAAACATACCGGAAATTTAATACTAAACTCTTTTTCATATTTTTTACAGATTTGTTCTCGTGAATCATGAAATTTGTTATATTTTTCATCTAGTCATTCTAAAATATTTAGCAATAATGATGATTTTTTAAAACATTTTTGTCGTTTTTGTAAATAATCTTCGTGTGCAAATTTAGCGTCATATTCATTATCTTTTAACCTTTTTATTTCTTGTCTAATTGTATTGCGATTTTTATGCAATATTTTTGCTATTTTAGATATATTGGATTTACCATTTTTTCTTTTTAAAGAATCAAGTTCTAATAAATCTTTTAACATTAGAGTGCACCCCAAAAAGTAAGTAAAATAAAAAAAGATTTTGCTAAATTTTTATAGGGGGTGCATTTTTATATGGCAAAAAAAGGACAAAAATATAACAAATATACATCAGAATTTAGAACAAAAATCATTGAGGAAATTAAACAAAAAAGTTGTTGAATAGTAGCAAAACAATATAATATAAATGCAAATACAGTAGAATCTTGATGAGCAAATCATAAAAAAGGAAAATTAAACAATCCTAAAGGACCTAAAATTTCTTTTGGCAAAAGAAATTTAGAATATTATAAAACAAGGTATGAATTATTAAAAAAGCTCCATGACTTTTACAATTAAGCAAACTAAGAATTGTCTCTTTTATTAAACAAAATTTTTGTGAATATTCAATAAAATTATTACTAGAAGTAACAGGGTTAAAACGTAGTTATTGAGATAAATATAAAAATTATGACAGTAGCAAAAAAGATAAAAAAGCAATAAATGATATTGTAAAAGTCTATGAAGAAAATTTAAAACAATTTGGTTATCGAAGAATTACTAAATATTTAAAGGAAGATTATGGTATAAAATATAATTCAAAAAAAGTTTTAAGAATTATGCGTGATAATCAAATACAATCTGAATATGTAAGAAAAATGAGAAGAAAAATGAAATATAAACAGAATAAAGAAAAAAGCTTATTGCAATATCCTGATTTAATTAATCGTAAATTCAATGATATAAAAACAAGGTTTTCAGTACTATATACTGATGTAACATATTTAATTTGAAAAGGAGAAAGATATTATCAATCAACAATTATTGATGGATATACTAAAGAAATAGTTGATGTAAAGTGATCTAAATATAATGACAATAAATTAGTAATGGATAATTTAAATGATGCAATTAATAAAATAAAATTAATAAAAAAAGATCTGAATGGAATAATAATTCACTCAGATCACGGATATCAATATACATCCACTATTTATCACGATAAATGTTTATCTAACGGTATTACAATTTCAATGGGAAAAAATTACCACTGTGCAGATAATATTGTTATAGAAAGTTTTCATTCATTACTTAAGAAAGCTACAATCCATAATAAAATATATAATTCACATGAAGAATATATACAAGATGTTATAAAATGAAATACATGGATATTCAAATCGTAAAGAAAAAGATATAATTAAAAAAAAGTAAATACTTTTTATTAGTACTTACTAAAATGGGTGCACTCTACATTACTCTTTCTTTAAAAGTAAAATGATGCTTTGTTTTATCCATTTTAAAAAATCCTTTCTTTTATATACAAAGCTAATTATATAGTTTTTTGAGGTTTTGGGCGAGCGGTTGATTTTCTTAAATTTTTGTGATAAAATGACTTACAAGTTAAAAAAGATTTTGAGGTTCTTTCAAACAAATTTGGGAACCTTTATAAAATTCTTTGCTTAACGCTTAGAATTTTTCCCAAGTATTTTGAAAAGCACGGCAAAAGTTTTTTTAAACTTTAAGTAATTTTTCATAAAATTATGAAAATCACCGCGAGCCCAGATTGATGCTACAATAATAATCATTATAATTCATCTCCTTTCTAAAATAAATATATTAAAATACTTGACTTGCATTATATATATAATGCAAGCATATCTTAATAAAAAGTTTCAAGATTAAGAAAAGGAGAAATACAATTATGAAAAAACTGTTAAGTTTATTAAGTGTATTAACAATTAGTGGAACTGCTGTACCAACAACAATTGCTGCTAGTCCTTATCAAAAAGAAGAAAAATTAAATAGTGATATTAATTATTCAAAAACAAATAATTTAAAAATTTTAAGTAGGAGTAAAAGAGGAAACCCTATTCAATTTAAAGCAGCAAAAGGAATGGCTTATGATAATTCAAAACACATAACAAAAGAAGCTGCTGAAAAAAATTTAGGAATTTTCACAAAAGTTGCTACTGGGGCAGCTTGTGGTTTGGCTGGAACATTTGTTTCAGGACCAGTTAGCGGTGCCCTTTTAGGGGCAGCTTGTGGCGGCATTTCTTAAAATTTTAATTCAATAAAAAATTTGTGGAAATAATTAATTTTATTTCCATTTTTAATTAAATTATCAAAATTTAAAATAAAGGAGATGAAAATATAAAAAAAATATTAAGTCTTTTAGGAACAATCACTTTAGTAGCAACAAGTACAACAAATTTAGTTGCTTGTAATAAACCACAATATAGCGAAAAAGAATTAGCAGATTTAAAAGAAAAAAATAATATAAAAACAAAAAATGGTATTTTAGAATTAATATCATCACAAGAAAAACCATTTAATCAAATTGATAATAAATGATATTTTGTAGTATGGCAAAATGATGATAATGGTGATTTAAAAATTAGTAAATTTAAAAATAGTGTAAAATTGAATATTGGCGAGACATATAATATTAACGAGAGCTTACTTTTATTCAATGGAAATTTTGCTGCTAATTTAAAAATTGATTTAGAAGTTATTTTAAAAAACGGAATTCCAATTACCTGATTTTTTGATAGGGATAGCACTTTTTTAAAATCTGTTTATCGTTGAAATTTTAATACAAATATTCCTAGTTTAACTGTTGATTCTAAAACTGGTGAAATAAAAATTGAAGATGAATAAATATAAAAACTCATTTAATTAATTAAATGAGTTTTTATATTTCTAATGTAATTAATGATAGTTTTTCATTATTTCTACTAAATAATTCCAAATTGTTAATATTAATTTGTTCTTTTTCGGTAAAAATTGTAATATCATAATTTCCATAACCTCATATGCCCGATATTTCAATTTGATTTAAAATAAATAGTTTTTCATCATAAGTTATTTTAATAATATCTTCAACCAAATCTTTAGTCATATTTGCTCAAACCGCCTTAGAATAAAGTAATTTATATCATTGTGAAAAATAGTTTAAATATTCTTCTATTTTGTCATTAGAAACAATTAAATTAGTTAAATATTTTTCATATTCGCCATCTGATAATTTAATTTCAGCAGGAATAAGAGAAGGGATATTATTTGTTTTTAATTCATTTGTTAGTGATAACCAATTAAAATAATTTGCTTCTAATTGATAAATAAAATTTTCTGAAATATCTTTGTTTTTAACAGTTACTTTAATTTCATCATTATTGTTATTGATATTATTTTGATTTTTTAAATTCCAATCTGTAATTTGTCCTGTTTTAGGTGAAATAAATGGTGTATTTGGTTCTTCATTTCCATTTCAACGATAAACAGATTTTAAAAAAGTGCTATCCCTATCAAAAAATCAGGTAATTGGAATTCCGTTTTTTAAAATAACTTCTAAATCAATTTTTAAATTAGCAGCAAAATTTCCATTGAATAAAAGTAAGCTCTCGTTAATATTATATGTCTCGCCAATATTCAATTTTACATTATTTTTAAATTTACTAATTTTTAAATCACCATTATCATCATTTCGCCATACTACAAAATATCATTTATTATCAATTTTATTCAATGGTGATTCGCTTACATAAACTTGATTTCAATAATTTTTAGGTGGATTCGGTCCACCAGAAAAATTAAAATATGATGAATTTAATAATACTTGACAATCTTTAAATTCTCAATAACCATCTTCTATTTTATTAGGAGTTGAAGTTAATTCAAAATAATAAGGAGCAAATAATTTAACATCATCATTATAACCTTTATTAATTGCGTATTTACTATATGTATAGTTTGATAACATGTAAATAATTTGTTTAAATCTTTTGACAGCATTATCATTTAAAGATTTATAATTATCTAATTTTCAGTTTTCAAATAAACCGTCAATAACATCTTCTGGTTTTTGTCCTTCGAATTTTTGGCGTAATTCTGCTGCTTTATTAGTAGAATTACCTTTTTCATCGTATTTTGCTCCTTGAAATTTTCGATCATAATTATAACGATATGTTAAATAATTTAATAAAACAATATTTAATTCTTTAACATCTAATAAACCTAGTATATCTTTACCTTTAATATAGTTTTTGGCAATACTTCATGGTAAAAAACTTTCGGTAAATCAATATTGAAATACTCTTAAATTAGGGTTTGTTTCAATTGGCTTTGATAACAAAGGTACTAAACTAGCATTTTCAATATTTGATGATGAATAAGAATAAACACCATTGACATTGCCTCAACATTTTATATTTTCAAATAACATTGATTTAGGATATTTAATCTCAATACCAGTAAATACTGTATCTTCTGGTAATGATTTTTGTAAAACTAAATGAATACTATTCTGATTTTTTCACTTAAAATCAGTTATTTTAACTAAGTGGGTAGATTTAATAATATCAATGCCATCAGGTGAATAAGGGCGTTTGTATTCTTCAATGATGTAACATTCATTTTTGTTGTCTTCTGTAATTTGTTCATTAATAGATACTATTTTTAAGTCTAATGTTTCTAAAAATTCTTTGTCTTGTTTTGAAATATCATTAATTAAAATATCTTTTTCATCAATCATTACATAACTTGTGCTTTTATCTTGGACTGTGGTTTTTTGTTGAATTTGTAATTTAAAATTAAAATCACTAATTTCATAACCAGTTATTTTAATATATTCATCTTTGTCAATAAAACCTATTTTAACGCTATTTTGAGAATAGTTTAAGGTTGGTTTTTGTTTTGTCTTAACAAGATTATTAATTTTATAAATATATAAGGTTCTTGCACGGGCTTCTGTAAATAATTGTTCTAAATCAGGGTCGCTGTACTGCGATTGACTAGCAAAATCTAACGGAATACTATCAATTGAATAGTCAATTGGTTCATCATTTTCTGCTAATTGTGCTAACATTTTTTCAGATGGTTTTAACATTATTCTTGTTCTCCTTCTTCATTAGGCATATTGATAATAGTTTCGTTGTTTTTTAATTGTCTGTTTAAAGTAGCATTTACTGGTAAGCGAACATCAACAATTAACTCGTCAATATTTTTAATATTGAATGTTCTACTGTTTAAAATAGCATTATCATATTTAATTAACTTAATAATAAATTCAGTTAATTTAATTTCTCTAATATATATCATTTGTTCGTATGATGCGTTTGTTAGAATATTTACACCAGCAACTTCTGCCTGAGTTTGTTGTGCTCCCTTAGCAATGGCGGGAGCATGATGTCGATTTATTTTATAGTAATTTATTAATAATCAATCATATATTTTAGTTAATTGCTCACCTTTAAAATTACCAGCAATATAGTCTACTGGTTGAAAATTACTATCAGGGTCTCCTTCAACTAATAACAAGTCATTTTCAATAAATGATGCCAGTATTTTACTAATTTCTTGGTCAACCACACCAGTAACTCCATTAGTATTAATAGTAAATTTACCACTATTTAATAATGGATCTAACATTATTTTTTCAGCAATAATATCTAAAATACTAGCAAATTGTTTGCCATAACGAGCAGAAGGCTCAAAATTAGGGTTATTAGGAATAATTTCAATTGGAATAAAATTAAGTGGTAATATTTCTTCTTTTTGTAATGTTGTATAGTTATTTCATTTAGCATCATTAATATATAAGTCGGTAATAGTACTGTATAATTGTGTTTTTAACTTTCTAATAACTTTTACTTGTTTAGTTACATAATCAATTTCTAATTTTTCAGTAATAAAAATACTCTGGTCATTTTTAAGATAAGGGTCATAATCAAAAGTGCAAGATACTAAATTACCTAATTCATCATATTGGTCATTGTAAAAATCAATAGTAATAAAATTAAGTTTTGAATTATTAGCAAAAATAAAATATGCACCTTTACCATTCTTATTAATTTTATATTCGTTATATCAATTCTTATTGGTAAAGTCCTGCATTTTTAAAAAGCTATTAATTAATTTAGTATCTATTTTTTGATTAGTAAGTGGATTATAAATGCTAATTTCTGAATCTCGCGGATTTAAAAAATTAGCATTATCTTCACAAATTCTTTTTTCTAAAATCTCATTATGTTTTTAAACAGTAACATTTTTATAATTAGTAATCGTTGATGCTAAATTAAGATAATAACTATCAATATCATATTCTTTTTTTAATTTCTTTTTTGCTGGTAATAATCCCATTTATAACACCTCTTTATTTTGTATCTTCTTTTTTAATAACATCTTCAATACTATCTTCTTTTTGTTTTTTTGTTATGTGTTTTGATAAATCTAATTGTTTCAATAATCAAAACTATAATTCCAGCTCCGATAAGCATTGCTGAAACAATAACATATGCTGGTCAAGAAATACCTAATGTTTTTTCTCCGATAAAACAAATAATAATTCCGGCGATAAAAAACAATGATGAAACTCCAAAGATTTTCAAAAACATAATTACATCTTTAATATTTACTTTTGGCATAAAATCATCTCCTTTCTAACTTACTTTTTTTCTTTCAATATATAATTTAGTCATTTTAGCAGCAGCATTTTTTGAATATATTATAATTTTTCCATTATTTCTTAATTGTGCAATTTGATTTTCATTACCAGTAGTTGTTATTCCACTTGATATATTTCCTGTAAATCCTTTATAAGTTGATAAATAAAAACTATTTAAAAATTGATTATTAACTCATACTTTATATTTATATTTATTTTTATCTCAATCTTTTATTTGATATTCACTAACATTAGGAGTTCAATCAGTAATATCTACAATTTCTCAATCACTACTTTTAATTTGATAATGTTCATTAATATATTTTGTAGTTGGTAATGTGTCATCAGTTATTTTTAATTCTGATGTTGTACTTTTTTTAATAATTTCAAAGTTAGCAGTTATATCATTATTTTTAAATGAAGGGTCTCAAATTTCTAATTCACCTGTTTTTTGATTAAATGAAGCATTCGCTTTACCACTTTGAGTAGGCATTAATTTAATTCCAATTTGTCGTGTTCTCATATAATTAACAAACTCACCGCCACTAGTTGGATCATCAATTGCTAATTCATCATTGTAACCGTTTGTTACAGATATTTTACCTTTATTATTACCACCCTCAGTAATAACAAAATCATTATGATTTAATGTTTTCATTATAGAATCTGGATTAATAATATTAGCAGTATTAGATTTTCAAACTTTATTAGTTTTATCATAAAAAAAAGTATCATTATCAAAGGGAACATTTATTTCATTATTGTTATTTTTAACAATAGTTTTATTGTCAATCTTAGTTTTTTCTTTTTCTATTAAAGCATCAACTTTTAATTGAGTATAATATGCTTCTAAATCAATCATTGTTAAAACAATACCTTCTTCTTGAAAAGTACGAAACATTTTCTTTAAAGTTGTTAAATTAGCCAATGATTTTGCATAGGTAGGCAATAGACCTTGTTAAGTAATCATAGGGTCATTTTGCGATGAATAATTAATATCACCAACACTCATATTTGCCGAAGTAAAAAATTCAATTGGAATGCGGTTAAATGTTCAATGCTCAATCGTAATAAACACCATATTAATACAAATTTTCTTTAATAATGGATCTTTAAATGTTTCAAACTTTAGTTTTGAAAATGGATAGTTTAAGTAAGAATTAATCATATTTTGGGCTCTTAAAGCAAATGTTTTAAATCATAATTCTACATCACCTTTAAAAAACTTATTATAACGAACTGGAACTTGTGTAATTTTACCTGTCATTGGAATAAAATTATTATAATTTTCCAAAGTAACATTTTGTCATAATTTATTTAACATTTAATCATCTCCTTATCATTTACTTTTTTTAGAATATATTTTCTTTAATATAAATTTTTTACTATTTAGTAATGTTTTTGTTTTAATTGTTTTGTTTAAATCTTGTTTTGTTCTGAGTTGTTTATATGCTTGAAATACTAGTCCATTACCTAACAAACTAGTAACCGCACTATCTTCTAGCGTATTTAACAATTTATATTTATTAAAGTTATTTTTAAATTGTTCTTGCATTTTTAATATCTTAGCAATTGTCCGATATATTTTAAAACTATCTTTTACTACTTGCTGATAAACAAGTGGGGCAAAAGAAACTAAATTAAACAAACTTGTTTTTTTAAATCCCCAACCAATAAACCATTCACTGTTCATATAAAATTTAAACGGTTCAGGAGCTAAAACAAACTGTTCTGCTTTGATTAAAGTTGTCATAACGACAATAGGGGCATATTTAGGATTTTTATAATATATTGTTAAAGCAACTTCGCCCGCAACTGATAATGGAACAATTTTAACTGCTAAAAAACATCAGAACCATAAGCAAAAGGTAATAATTGACCTTTTTTAATAGCCTTAGTTTCAAATTTAGATAATATTTTTTTAGTTTTATCAGTAATTTTACTAATTACTTTTTGTTTAATAGTAATTATTTGTTTTTCAATTGGGGCTAATAATTTTTTAGTTACTTTTTGAATATAAAAATTTGGGTTTAAATGATTTAAAATTTTATTTAATTTAATTGGTGTTTGATGAAAAATATTTAATAATTTATTATTATATATTTTACTGCCCCGCATTAAATTAGCATTTAATATTAGGTTTTTACCAACACCTTTTTTATGAAGATTAATCATTATGTTATATCACTCATTAGTATTAATTTTGCTTATTTTATCAATATTTAATCCATATTCAGACAATCATTTATTAGCATTTATTTCATTTATGCGTGGTATTTTTTGAACTAATGTAGGACTTATTTTTTGAATATTTTTTTCAATTTTTAATAAATTATTAATTGTTTCTAATTTAGAAACTTTAAAACCCTTATAAAAATCATTTCGGGCTAATTTTCCAATTGTATATAATAAAGTTTCATTATTAGCTTGTTTTGTAAAATCAAATATTAATTTATCAGATAAAATCTTTTTACCTCTAACTTGTCTTACAACATCTTCTAAATTATTAGCAGTTATTACACCTAATTTTTCAAGTAGTTTAGTTTCTTTCGCTAATTTTAAAATTTTAGTTATTCGAGCAGCATGCGTTAATTTTCCAATACCACCAATTGCTGGTAGCAAATTTAAGGCAGTACTTTTTACTGTCACTTCTGATGTTAATTTATCGTATATTTGATTTACGGCAAAATCGGTTGCTGTTTCTACTCCAAACGAGATAAATGCTGCGGCAAAATTAGATAATCCCGCACCAAGACCAACAGCCGAAGCAATACCACCAGTTAAAACTGATAAACCAAGTGCTAAAACTTGAATTCCTAAAAATTCTAATAACTGTAAACCAAAATTTTTTTCTTGTTGTTGGATTGACAATCTAGTTGGATTTTTTTAACAGCATAAATAAGGGTTGTTTTAGATGTTCCAATTGGCATATATATCAAACGCAAAAGTACTATTTTTTAATACTATTAAGAATTTTTAATTTTAACATCAATCGGATTTGTTTGACCAGTAGCGTTGTTTTTACCTTCAATTTGAACTTCAACAGTTTTATCATTTGTAATATTAATTGGTCAGTCTTCACCTTTACTTTCAATAAAGTAATCAAAATCACTTTCAGTTAAAGAACTATTTACTGCTTTTACTGCTTTTAAAACAACATCTTTAAATTGTGATTTTAACTGTTCGGCTGTTGCTTTTGTTGGGTCTGTAACATGAATATTTGGTTTATCTATTTTATTAATTTTACTAATATCAATTTTTGAAACAATATGTTTAATAATTCCCTTAGGTTCAACTACTGCCCCACCTAAATATAAAACTCTTTCCATAATCAAAGTATTACCCATACCAGTACCCAATGCAGCTGCACCAACTCTTAATGGAATATGGTCTTTTTTGCGTAAGATAAGAGGGTCATATTTTTTACTAAATTTAAAGGCAATTGCATTAACACCATCTGGTAATAGAGTAATTGTTCCTTCTGAACCATCTTTATTAATAATTGGTAATTTTTTAGGAACCATATAATATGTTGTTTCTTCAACAGTTTTCATTGCTCCGCTTGTTTCAATTACATTGTTTATTTGGTCATTTGCTCCAAGTTGTAACTGTAATTTATTACGAATTCCACGAATAAAATCAGCCGAACCCAAGACAACTGTTTCTGATGGGGTAAATCCATTTTCATATATTTTATCCATAATTTCATCGTGAATTTGTAAAGCATTAGTATCATCTGCTTTTTGGCCTTGAATGGTTGTAACTACTCCTTTATTAATAATTTCTAAAATTTTATTACGTTTATAAGCAACCTCAGTATCCATTGCTTGTTCAATATCAGCAGACCAAAGATTAGAGTTAAAATCACTTTCTGCAGGGTCTAATTTACGAGCAAAAGTTAAAATTGTATCTAATTCAACAATTCCATCATCAAATTTTACTTCTGAATAATTTAATAATTTATCATCAGTATTAAATACTTTCCCATCTTTACCAGAACCTTCATTATATTTAATATTTTTCTTTCTTTTATATGCTAAACTAAATTTACTTGCATCTTTTCATGCAAATAATGCTTCTCAACTAAATTTTTGTTGATAAGTTTGTAAATATCATTGTTCAAATGTTTCTCGATCTCGTTTTGTTGCTTGATTAGCAATATCTCCGAAAATTCTTTGTGGGTTTTGTGCCATAATTTACTTCCTTCTTTCTATTTATTAAATACATTGTCTGTATCTAAAATATTGTTTTCTTTGTTTTCTACTTTTGGTACGCCACCAGTATTAACTGTTTGTACCTTAATTAATTCATCATAAACACTTTGCAATTGTGTTTTAATGATTTCAATATCATCAGTAATATCATAAGACTTTAATAAAACATTTTTAAATTCTTCATTATCAGTTAAAGAATTAATAAAGTCAATTACTTCAATTTGTTTTAATTGAATTGTTTGTTGTTCAATTTGTGAAGTTAATTCAGTATTTTTTGTTTGTAGTTCGTTGATTTGCTGATTACTATTTTCTAAATTAATTGCATTAAATTCTTCAACTTCAGCAGTATTTTCTAAAATAATTTCAGCAGTTTTAATATCTAAACTACCATCTTCATTTTTAATAGGTTCACTATTTTCATTAATAAGAACATATTTTACATTTTTTAATGCCATTGTTTTTCCTCCTATTTTTTAATATTTGTATTTGTTCTTTTTCTAATCGCTTTTTGTATAATTTCAAAACTGTCTACTCTAAAAGACAAAAAATAGCGTTTAGTTTTTATATTTAACTGATTAAATACTGAGCCTTTAATTTTTATCTCATCATCTTTTTTTAATTTCAAAAACTCAGTTAAAATAGATGGGTTATATATTGATAATGTTGAGTAATTTAATCCTTCTCACTGACATTTAGCCGAACAAGCATCAACTTCAACACCACCAGCAACCAGTGCCTTAATCTTAGTTTTAATCGGATTTTCATGTAATCTAACAGTTAATTCTAACTTATTAACTTTTTTATTTTTTATTTTAGGTTTATTAGTTATTGATTTTTTAGGTAAATTACTTTTTGTTTGTGCCATTTTTATCAACTCCTTTTGCTAAAAAATACTGTAAATGTTTTCAAGCATCGTGTTCGTGCTCTGACATTTTAATATTTCCTTTATAAATATAATTTTTCTTAATGACTGGTGATTGTAAAATATATTTTAAATTAAATAGATATTTGCATAAAACTTTTAAACCACTAATAAATTTAGGAGTAGATAATGGATTTTTTATTTTTAAACCCTTATGAAGTTGATAATCTTCAATTATTACAATAACTTTATTTAAATAAGAACAAATTTTATTTTTAAACTCATTTAATATTAAATACATATTATTTATTGCTTCTTCTTCATTTTTGGAATTAAAAGTAATATTATTAATTATTTTCTTTTGCAAAACATTATAAATAATAATACCAGTTTGTCCAATTCCAGCAGGGTCAATTGCAATAATATATTTTAATTTATTTGTTTTATTTTTTTGTCAATTTGTAATATTTTTCATCCATCGGATGCTAAATCTAAAATATCGTTAATTTTATAATATTGCATATATGAAACAATAACATCTCACTTGTCTTTAAATAAATTTAAGTACATTTTGGCTCATTCTAAACATTGCAAATCATAATGCTTTTTATGATGTGAAATACGACAATTAATAGGTTGACAATTAACTCAATCAAATGATGTTGTTATTTCATTTCAAGTTTTATTAATATACTTACTTTTATATTCTGTCATTTATCTATACTCCTTAATTCTTTTTATTTGTTGCTCAAATTTCATCATTAATATCATTTACTGTTACCAGATAAGCTCGTATCATTAATTCTTGTAATTTATTTTTAATTTTTTTATTTCATTTTTTCATCAAATATTTTCCTTTCTGTAAAAAAACATAATATTCCTTTATTGGTTAATATTTTGATATTTAGTAAATAATTTATTTTAATATTTAATTACTTCGCCGCCCGCTCCACTTTGAAGGTGAGCGGGGGCGGATAGGATATTTTGATAGAGTTTACCCCCATACGAAAATAAACAAAAAACAGTTTACCCAGTTATTAATTACGCTTCATCCATCCCTACACAACTTTATATAAAGAAAATAACCTTTTGGAGTTCCAACCCTCTTGTTTTTTTAGTGTCCGATATTGTTTTTTTCGGTTTAACAACACTCTTTTTATGAAAACAAGCCAAAAAACACATGCTCTGACATTTCGCAAGTGATTAATCTTGCCGAGAATTAAAGAAATAAATAGGAGTAGTAAATCCAATCGCTTTCACACTTTCTTTAAGGCTTCGTGCCATAGATGAGTTATCCATCTTTATGCATCAAAATATTAAGTTTTAAAGATTGAATTTTGGATTAATCGTTAGATAGTATCTTTTTTTATCTCATTATCTTTTTTAATTCTTTGTTTATTAAATATATTTTTTAGTAATTATATTTAACAATTAACTAACAACTAAATAAAACAATTATTCAAAATTTTTTAAGAAAAGAAAGGATGGATTTTTCTGAAAAAACATATTTTATTAAGTGTAAAAGATACTATCTAACGATTAATCCAATAAATATAAGTATTTTTTACAAAATAAAAAACACTTTATTCTTTTTCAATAAAGTGCTACATTTGCATTTACAATTTACAATCTAATAAAGTTTTCCTTCTAAATGCCCTTGTTCATGTTGAAAAACAATTGCTTCAAGACCATGGGCAGTAATTGTTACTTATTGTTGTTTTAAATAATCATAACCTTCAACAATAATCTCAAAACTACGGGGAACAAAACCTTCTTGGTTATTCCTAACACTAAAACAACCTTCACCTTTTTCACGACAAACTATTTGCTCACTTTTTTCAATAATTTTAGGATTAATCATTGCATGTTCAATTATTTTTTTATTTTCTGTTTCGTCATCTGTCTCTTCAATTCGAATATAATACATTTTAAGATTATGTTCAATTTGAGGAGCGGCTAAACCAACAGCTGGTTTAATCTTATTGGCATTATTTTTTTTGGGGAGTATGCGAATATCTTACAAAATCAATTATTTTTTGTATTACAAGTTCATTTTCGGGTGTTAAGGATACAGACACATCAATTGATGGTTGTCGAATTGATGGAGTGTCATTTAATACTAATCAGTCATGAGTTGGTACTTCATTTTGTAACATTAAAAATCACCTCTGATGGGATTTTATCATAAGAATTAAAATAAGAAAATATAATTAGTATTTAAAATTAAATAAAAACTGGTATTACCAGTTTTTATTTTTTATAAAATAATTCAATCACTTTTTTTTGTTCAAGGTGCTTTTTTATTAATTAAATCATAATATAATTTACCTTCTAAATGTGCTTGTTCATGTTGAAAAACAATTGCTTCATAACTACGGGCAGTAATTGTTACTTGTTGTTGTTTTAAATAATCATAACCTTCAATAATAATTCGAAAACTACGAGGGACAAAACCTTCTTTATCACCATTAACGCTTAAACAACCTTCGCCTTTTTCTATACAAGCTTTTTGTTCACTTTTTCCAATAATTTTAGGATTAATCATTGCATGTTCAATTATTTTTTTATTTTCTGTTTCGTCATCTGTCTCTTCAATTCGAATATAATACATTTTAAGATTATGTTCAATTTGAGGAGCGGCTAAACCAACAGCTGGTCTAATTGTATGACCACTATTTTTTTGCGGATCTTGGGAATATCTTACAAAATCAATTAATTTTTGCATTACAAGTTCATTTTCAGGTGCTAATGGTAAAGAGACATCAATTGATGGTTGTCGAATTGACGGTGTATCATCAAATACTAGTCAGTCTTTAGTTGGTATTTCATTTTGCAACACTAAAAATCACCTCTTAAAAAATTATAACATATTCAGCAATTATTAAAGAAAATTCTAAAGTTTTAGTATAATAAAAAAAAGAAAGAGAAGGGTTAAGAAGATGCGCGTAATTAGTGGAAAATATAAGGGTTATCAAATTAAAACATTAGATGGAATGAATACCCGGCCAATGACGGCACGTGTTAAAGAAGATACATTTAATATTTTAGATAATTATTTTATTTATGAAAATAAAATTGGATTAGATATTTTTGCTGGAAGTGGTCAATTAGGAATTGAAGGGTTATCACGGGGGTTACAACAATGTTATTTTAATGATTCGCACCAAGGTGCCTCCAAAATTATTGAAACTAATTTAAATAACTTAAAAATAAATAATGCAAAGGTATTAAATTATGATTATAAAGTTTTATTAAATTGAATGATACAACAGAAAGTATTAATTGATATTTTATTTTTAGACCCACCTTTTAAGCAAATTGAGTATTATTATGATATTATTACTATAATATTGAATAACAATATTATCAATAACTATGGAACAATAGTTTGTGAATCAAATCAAATGTTGTCATTTGATCAATTTAATTTAGTTATGTTACGTTGTAAAACATATAAAAAAAAGTATTTGTATATATTAAGATTAGAAAAAGGAGAACGTTAATGTGCAGAAAGAGGGTTTTTTAATTATTTTTTCTGGCCCATCAGGAGTCGGAAAAGGGACAATATGCCAAGAACTTTTTAAATATGAGGAGTTGAATTTGGCTTATTCAGTTTCAATGACAACAAGAACAAAAAGGCAGGATGAAGTTGAAGGGGCAAATTATTTTTTTGTTGACCGACCAACATTTGAAGCTGCAATTAAAAATGATAAATTATTAGAATATGCTGAATTTGTCGGTAATTATTATGGTACGCCAAAATCATATTGTATTGAACAAATTAATAATGGAAAAAATGTTTTATTAGAAATTGAAGTACAAGGTGCAACACAAGTGTTACAGAAAGTAACTGATGCAGTTTCAATTTTTTTAATTCCACCAAGTTTAGAGGAATTAGAAAAACGAATTCGAGGCCGAAAAAGTGAACCCGAAGAAGTATTACAAGCACGATTAGCAAAAGCAGCTGATGAACTTCCATTGCAAAGTAATTATAATTATGTTGTGGTAAATAACACTGTAGAACAAGCAGTTGCAGAAATTAAAACAATTTTAGAACAAGAAATTGCTAATCGTTCGTAAGTTTAAAGGATTAAGAAATGCAAGCAAGAGAAATAGCATGAAATATCTTATGAAAAATTTTTGCAAAAAATAAGTGTAGTAATCATTTATTATCAAATATTGTAGAACAAAATGATGATTTTACTGACCAAAATAAAACTTTAATTTATCGAATTGTTTATGGTACTTTAAAAAATAAATTGTATTTAGAATATATTGCTAATCAATTTATTGAATCTGTAAATTGTACTATGAAGTGTAGCACTCTACTTAATTTTATTATAACACCAATAAAATAAATGTTCAATATAATTTATTTTAAAAAAATTTAGTAGTTTTGTTTTAAATTTATGAATTTTGGCACACTGAAAAATAAAATGATTAAAATTTTTATAGGTAATTATATTAAAAATTAAACATTTGTATAAAAACTTCTTTTGAAGATAGTCAATGTAAAGATTTTTTAAGTTTAGAGTTTATTATATTAGCAACTTCTTGATAATAATTTCTTGAATAAATACTTAAATCAATTCCTTTGGAAAATCAATGTCTAAAATCGCGAATTGCTCTTTCAACTTTGGGTTTTTGAGTTGGAGTTCCAGCATCACAAAAATATACTTTAGCATTTGTTATTTTTTCAATTTTTTCTCAATCAGCAAATTCTTTGCCTTGATCTGTTATTATTCCTTTGCATTTATCTTTAAAAAATCTGTTAGAAAAAATTCGTTTTAATGCGTTTGTAACTTCTTTTGTTGTTTTTTCTTTTAATGGTTCAATGATTTTAAATTGCGTTAATTCTTCGATTAAAACTAAACAAACACTATTATTTTTACCAACCATAGTGTCCATTTGAAATCAACCAAATTCATATTTATCATGTTTTGCTTCTTCAATAGTTCTAAAATTTCTTATTTTACCGCGATTATCAATCCTATTTTTTGTTTTATATTTTTTGAAATTTAAAAATCCCAAATGAATATATTTATATAAAGTTTTAAAACATACTGGAAATTTAATACCAAACTCTTTTTCATATTTTTTACAGATTTGTTCTGGTGAATCATGAAATTTGTTATATTTTTCATCTAGTCATTCTAAAATATTTAGCAATAATGATGATTTTTAAAAACATTTTTGTCGTTTTTGTAAATAATCTTCGTGTGCTAATTTAGCGTCATATTCATTATCTTTTAACCTTTTTATTTCTCGTCTAATTGTATTGCGATTTTTATGCAATATTTTTACTATTTTAGATATATTGGGTTTACCATTTTTTCTTTTTAAAGAATCAAGTTCTAATAAATCTTTTAACATTAGAGTGCACCCATTTTAGTAAGTACTAATAAAAAAAGTATTTACTATTTTTTTAATTATATCTTTTTCTTTACGATTTGAATATCATGTATTTCATTTTATAACATCTTGTATATATTCTTCATGTGAATTATATATTTTATTATGGATTGTAGCTTTCTTAAGTAATGAATGAAAACTTTCTATAACAATATTATCTACACAGTGGTAATTTTTTCCCATTGAAATTGTAATACCGTTAGATAAACATTTATCGTGATAAATAGTGGATGTATATTGATATCCGTGATCTGAGTGAATTATTATTCCATTCAGATCTTTTTTTATTAATTTTATTTTATTAATTGCATCATTTAAATTATCCAGGCGTCCTGTACGATGAACCGGCAAAAAACAACTCTTGTGAGATTGTTTTTTTTTATTTTTATATTAAAAAACATAAATTTATTTGCATTATTCATCGGATAGTATCTTTAAATTTAGAACTTTTATCATAAAAAAACAGATTAAATTCTGTTTTCCCTACACAAAATAAACAATATTTTTATAAATCCTTTCAATAAAGGTATTATCCGATGAATAATGCGGCACTTAAAATTTAATATTTTGATGCTTAAAGATGAATAACTCATCTATGGCACGAAGCCTTAAAGAAAGTGTGAAAGCGATTGGATTTACTACTCCTATTTATTTCTTTAATTCTCGGCAAGATTAATCACTTGCGAAATGTCAGAGCGCGTGTTTTTTGCTTGTTTTCATAAAAAGAGTGCTGTTAAACCGAAAAAACAATATCGGACACTAAAAAAACAAGAGGGTTGGAACTCCAAAAGGTTATTTTCTTTATATAAAGTTGTCTAGGGATGGATGAAGCGTAATTAATAACTGGGTAAACTGTTTCTTTGTTTATTTCCGTATGGGGGTAAACTCTATCAAAATATCTTATCCCGCCCCCGCTCACCTTCAAAGTGAAGCGGGGGCGAAGTAATTAAATACTAAAATAAATTATTTACTAAATATCAAAATATTAACCAATAAAGGAATATTATGTTTTTTTACAGAAAGGAAAATATTTGATGAAAAAATGAAATAAAAAAATTAAAAATAAATTACAAGAATTAATGATACGAGCTTATCTAGTAACGGTAAATGATATTAATGATGAAATTTGAGCAACAAATAAAAATAATTAAGGAGTATAGATAAATGACAGAATATAAAAGTTTGTATATTAATAAAACTTGAAATGAAATAACAACGTCATTTGATTGAGTTAATTGTCAGCCTGTTAATTGTCGTATTTCACATCATAAAAAGCATTATGATTTGCAATGTTTAGAATGAGCCAAAATGTACTTAATTTTATTTAAAGACAAGTGAGATGTTATTGTTTCATATATGCAATATTATAAAATTAACGATATTTTAGATTTAGCATCCGATGGATGAAAAATATTACAAATTGACAAAAAAAATAAAACAAATAAATTAAAATATATTATTGTAATTGACCCTGCTGGAATTGGACAAACTGGTATGATTATTTATAATGTTTTGCAAAAGAAAATAATTAATAATATTACTTTTAATTCTAAAAATGAAGAAGAAGCAATAAATAATATGTATTTAATATTAAATGAGTTTAAAAATAAAATTTGTTCTTATTTAAATAAAGTTATTGTAATAATTGAAGATTATCAACTTAATAAAGGTTTAAAAATAAAAAATCCATTAGCTACTCCTAAATTTATTGGTGGTTTAAAAGTTTTATGTAAATATCTATTTAATTTAAATTATGTTTTACAATCGCCAGTTGTTAAGAAAAATTATATTTATAAAGGAAATATTAAAATGACAGAGCACGAACACGATGCTTGAAAACATTTACAATATTTTATAACAGAAGGAGTTGATAAAAATGGCACAAACAAAAAGTAATTTACTTAAAAAATCAATAACTAATAAATCTAAAATAAAAAAGTTAATAAATTAGAATTAACTGTTAGATTACATGAAAACCCAATTAAAACTAAAATTAAGGCACTGGTTGCTGCTGGTGTTGAAGTTGATGCTTGTTCTGCGAAATGTCAGTGAGAAGGATTAAATTACTCAACATTATCAATTTATAATCCGTCAGTTGTATCTGCTTTTTTGAAATTAAAAAAAGATGATGAGATAAAAATTAAAGGCTCAGTATTTAATCAGTTAAATATAAAAACTAAACGCTATTTTTTATCTTTTCGAGTCGATAGTTTCGAAATTATACAAAAAGCGATTAGAAAAAGAACAAATACAAGTATTAAAAAATAGGAGGAAAAACAATGGCATTAAAAAATGTAAAATTTGTTCTTATTGATAAAAATAATGAACCTATTAAAAATGAAGATGATAGTTTAGATATTAAAACTGCTGAAATTATTTTAGAAAATACTGTTGAAGTTGAAGAATTAAATGCAAGTAATTTAGAAAATAGTAATCAACAAATCAACGAACTACAAACAAAAAATACTGAATTAACTTCACAAATTGAAGAACAAACAATTCAATTAAAACAAATTGAAGTAATTGATTTTATTAATTCTTTAACTGATAATGAAGATTTTAAAAATGTTTTATTAAAATCTTATGATATTACTGATGATATTGAAATCATTAAAGTACAATTGCAGAGTGTTTATGATGAATTAATTAAGGTACAAACAGTTAATACTGGTGGCGTACCAAAATCAGAAAATAAAGAAAACAATATTTTAGATACAGACAATGTATTTAATAAATAAGAAAGAAGGTATAAAATTATGGCACAAAATCCACAAAGAATATTCGGCGATATTGTTAATCAAGCAACACAAAAAGATTGTGAATCATTTGACCAATGATATTTACAAACTTATCAACAAAAATTTAGCTGAGAGGCATTATTTGCGTGAAAAGAAGCAAATAAGTTTGGTTTAACATATAAAAGAAAGAAAAATATTAAATATAATGAAGGTATAGGAAAAGATAAAAAAGTATTTAATACTGATGACAGTCTTTTAAACTATACTGAAGTAAAGTTTGAAGATGGAACAGTTGAATTAGATACAATTTTAACTTTTGCTCGTAAATTAGACCCTGTAGAAAATGATTTTAATCCTAATCTTTGGGCGGCTGATATTGAGCAAGCAATGGATACTGAAGTTGCTTATAAACGCAATAAAATTTTAGAAATTATTAATAAAGGAACTGTTACAACTATTCAAGGACAAAAATCAGATGATACAAATGCTTTACAAATCCACGATGAAATTATGGATAAAATATATGAAAATGGCTTTACCCCATCAGAAACAGTTGTCTTGGATTCGGCAGATTTTATTCGTGGAATTCGTAATAAATTACAGTTACAACTTGGCGCAAATGACCAAATAAATAGCGTAATTGAAACAAGTGGAGCAATGAAAACTGTTGAAGGAACAACATATTATATGGTTCCTAAAAAATTACCAATTATTAATAAAGATGGTTCAGAAGGAACAATTGAATTATTACCAAACGGAGTTAATGCAATTGCCTTTAAATTTAGTAAAAAATATGATCCTCTTATTTTACGCAAAAAAGACCATACTCCGCTAAGGGTTGGTGCTGCTGCGTTAGGTACTGGAATGGGTAATACTTTAATTATGGAAAGAGTTTTATATTTAGGTGGAGCAGTAGTTGAACCTAAAGGAATTATTAAACATATTGTTACAAAAATTGATATTAGTAAAATTAATAAATTAGATAAACCAACTATTCATGTTGTAAATCCAACACAAACAACAGCAGAACAGTTAAAACCACAATTTAAAGATGTTGTTTTAAAAGCAGTTAAAGCCGTAAATAGTTCTTTAACTGAAAGTGATTTTGATTACTTTATTGAAAGTAAAGGTGAAGATTGACCAATTAATATTACAAATGATAAAACTGTTTCTGTTCAAATTGAAGGTAAAAACAACGCTACTGGTCAAACATCTCCGATTGATGTTAAAATTAAAAATTCTTAATAGTACTAAAAAATAGTACTTTTTCGTTTGATAGATATGCCAATTAGAACATCTAA
The DNA here is from genome assembly GCF_964020235.1 of Spiroplasma endosymbiont of Seladonia tumulorum. NCBI lineage: Bacteria > Bacillati > Mycoplasmatota > Mollicutes > Entomoplasmatales > Spiroplasmataceae > Spiroplasma > Spiroplasma endosymbiont of Seladonia tumulorum. The sequence goes on from NZ_OZ026545.1 coordinate 1,791,806, forward strand.
AACAGCTCTTATTTATGCTGTTAAAAAAATCCAACTAGATTGTCAATCCAACAACAAGAAAAAAATTTTGGTTTACAGTTATTAGAATTTTTAGGAATTCAAGTTTTAGCTCTTGGTTTATCAGTTTTAACTGGTGGTATTGCTTCGGCTGTTGGTCTTGGTACGGGATTATCTAATTTTGCCGCAGCATTTATTTCGTTTGGAGTAGAAACAGCAACCGATTTTGCCGTAAATCAAATATATGATAAATTAACATCAGAAGTAACAGCAAAAAGTACCGCCTTAAATTTGTTTCCAGCAATTGGCGGTGTTGGTAAATTAACGCGTGCTGCTCGAACAACTAGAATTTTAAAATTAGCAAAAGAAACTAAATTACTTGAAAAATTAGGTGTAATAACTGCTAATAATTTAGAAGATGTTGTAAAACAAGTTACAGGCAAAAAGATTTTATCTGATAAATTAATATTTGATTTTTAAAAGCAGGCTAATAATGAAACTTTATTATATACATTTGGTAAATTGGCCCGAAATGATTTTTATAAAGGTTTTAAAGTTTCTAATTTAGAAACAATTAATAATTTATTAAAAATTGAGAAAAATATTCAAAAAATAAGCCCTACATTAGTTCAAAAAATACCGCGCGTAAATGAAAAAAAATGCTAATAAATTGTTATATGAATATGGATTAAATATTGATAAAATAAGCAAAATTAATACTAATGAGTGATATAACATTATGACTAATCTTCATAAAAAAGGTGTTGGTAAAAATCTACTATTAAATGCTAATTTAATGCGGAGCAGTAAAATATATAATAATAAATTATTAAATATTTTTCACCAAACACCAATTAAATTAAATAAAATTTTAAATCATTTAAACCCAAATTTTTATATTCAAAAAGTAACTAAAAAATTATTAGCTCCAATTGAAAAACAAATAATTACAATTAAACAAAAAGTAATTAATAAAATTACTGATAAAACTAAAAAATATTCTCTAAATTTGAAACTAAAGCTATTAAAAAAGGCCAATTATTACCCTTTGCTTATGGTTCTGATGTTTTTTTAGCAGTAAAAATTGTTCCATTATCAGTTGCGGGAGAAGTTGCTTTAACAATATATTATAAAAATCCTAAATATGTCCCTATTGTCGTTATGACAACTTTAATCAAAGCAGAACAGTTTGTTTTGGCTCCTGAACCGTTTAAATTCTATATGAACAGTGAGTGGTTTATTGGTTGGGGATTTAAAAAAACAAGTTTGTTTAATTTAGTTTCTTTTGCCCCACTTGTTTATCAGCAAGTAGTAAAAGATAGTTTTAAAATATATCGGATAATTGCTAAGATATTAAAAATGCAAGAACAATTTAAAAATAACTTTAATAAAGATAAATTGTTAAATACGCTAGAAGATAGTGTGGTTACTAGTTTGTTAGGTAATGGACTAGTATTTCAAGCATATAAACAACTCAGAACAAAACAAGATTTAAACAAAACAATTAAAACAAAAACATTACTAAATAGTAAAAAATTTATATTAAAGAAAATATATTTTAAAAAAAGTAAATGATAAGGAGATGATTAAATGTTAAATGAATTATGACAAAATGTTACTTTGGAAAATTATAATAATTTTATTCCAATGACAGGTAAAATTACACAAGTTCCAGTTCGTTATAATAAGTTCTTTAAAGGTGATGTAGAATTATGATTTAAAACATTTGCTTTAAGAGCCAAAAATATGATTAATTCTTACTTAAACTATTCATTTTCAAAACTAAAGTTTGAAACATTTAAAGATCCATTATTAAAGAAAATTTGTATTAATATGGTGTTTATTACGATTGAGCATTGAACATTTAACCGCATTCCAATTGAATTTTTTACTTCGGCAAATATGAGTGTTGGTGATATTAATTATTCATCGCAAAATGACCCTATGATTACTTAACAAGGTCTATTGCCTACCTATGCAAAATCATTGGCTAATTTAACAACTTTAAAGAAAATGTTTCGTACTTTTCAAGAAGAAGGTATTGATTTAACAATGATTGATTTAGAAGCATATTATACTCAATTAGAAGTTGATGCTTTATTAGATAAACTTGTTATAGAAAAAATTAAAGATGAAAAACTTGCAAAAATAAAAGAAGAAATTTTAGATGAATTAAAAAAATCAATTGTTATACCAAAAGTTCCAGATTGAGAAATTGTTGATACTAGTGATTTTAAAGTTGGACAAAAAGGATATACTATTCCTAATTTTGATAAAGAAAATTATATTTATAGAATTTGAGCCTCAGGAAAAAATATCAAAGGAGATTTAAAAAGTCAAGGGATGTTGCAAACAAGGCATAGTTTTAGACAAACAATAGGTGTTATATATGATCAAATAGGTGTTAATAGTGCATGTTTAGCATTATCTATTAATCCTGATGGATTGATTAATATTGGAGTTAATGGTCCAGCAACATTTAGACCTTTGGGATTTGTGTTTATTGAAAGAAAAAAGGTAAATTAGAAAGGAGATGTTATTATGTCAAAAGTAAATATTAAAGATGTAATTATGTTTTTGAAAATCTTTGGAGTTTCATCATTGTTTTTTATCGCAGGAATTATTATTTGTTTTATAGGAGAAAAAACATTAGGTATTTCTTGACCGGCATATGTTATTGTTTCAGCAATGCTTATCGGAGCTGGAATTATAGTTTTGATTATTGAAACAATTAGATTTATCAAAACACATAACAAAAAACAAAAAGAAGATAGTATTGAAGATGTTATTAAAAAAGAAGAAACAAAATAAAGGGGAAGTTATAAATGGGATTGTTACCAGCAAAAAAGAAAATAAAAAAAGATTATGATATTGATAGTTATTATCTTAATTTAGCATCAACTATTACTAATCGTAAAAATGTTACTGTTCAAAAACATAATGAGATTTTAAAAAAAAGAATTTGTGAAGATAATGCTAATTTTTTAAATCCACGAGATTTAGAAATTAGCATTTATAATCCACTTACTAATCAACAATTAGATACTAAATTAATTAATAACTTTTTAAAGATGCAAGACTTTACTAATAAAAATTGATATAACGAATATAAAATTAATAAGAATGGTAGGGGTACATACTTTATTTTTGTTAATAATTCAAAACTTAATTTTATTACTATTGATTTTTACAATGACCAATATGATGAATTAGGTAATTTAGTATCTTGTACTTTTGATTATGATTCTTATATTAAAAATGACCAGAGTATTTTTATTACTGAAAAATTAGAGATTGATGCTGTAACTAAACAAGTTAAAGTTATTAGAAAGTTAAAAACACGATTATATAGTACTATTACCGACTTATATATTGATGATGCTAAATGAAATAACTATACAACTTTACAAAGAGAAGAAATATTACCACTTAATTTTATTCCAATTCAAATTATTCCTAATAACCCTAATTTTGAGCCTTCTGCTCGTTATGGTAAACAATTTGCTAGTATTTTAGATATTATTGCTGAAAAGATAATGTTAGATCCATTATTAAATAGTGGTAAATTTACTATTAATACTAACGGCGTGACTGGTGTAGTTGACCAAGAAATTAGTAAAATGCTAGCTTCATTTATTGAAAATGACTTGTTATTAGTTGAAGGAGACCCTGATAGTAATTTTCAACCAGTAGATTATATTGCGGGTAATTTTAAAGGTGAACAATTAACCAAAATATATGATTGATTATTAACTAATTACTATAAAATAAATCGCCATCATGTTCCCGCAATCGCCAAGGGAGCCCAACAAACACAAGCAGAAGTTGCGGGAGTAAATATTCAAACAAACGCATCATATGAACAAATGATATATATTAGAGAAATTAAATTAACTGAATTCATTATTAAGTTAATTAAATATGATAATGCGATTTTAAACAGTAGAACATTCAATATTAAAAATATTGATGAGTTAATTGTTGATGTTCGCTTACCAGTAAATGCTACTTTAAACAGACAATTAAAAAACAACGAAACTATTATCAATATGCCTAATGAAGAAGGAGAACAAGAATAATGTTAAAACCATCTGAAAAAATGTTAGCACAATTAGCGGAAAATGATGAACCAATTGACTATTCAATCGATAGTATTCCGTTAGATTTTGCTGCTCAATCGCAGTACAGCAACCCTGACTTAGAACAATTATTTACTGAAGACCGTGCAAGAACCTTATATATTTATAAAATTAATAATATTGTTAAGACAAAGCAAAAACCAATCTTAAATTACTCTCAAAATAGCGTTAAAATAGGTTTTATTGACAAAGATGAATATATTAAAATAACTGGTTATGAAATTAGTGATTTTAACTTTAAATTACAAATTCAACAAAATACCACAGTCCAAGATAATAGCACAAGTTATGTTATGATTGATGAAAAAGATATTTTAATTAATGATATTTCAAAACAAGACAAAGAATTTTTAGAATCCTATGACTTAAAAATAGTATCTATTAATGAGCCAATTAGTGAAGATAACAAAAATGAATGTTATATCATTGAAGAATACAAAGGCCCTTATTCACCCGATGGTGTTAATATTATTAAATCTATGCATTTAGTTAAAATAACTGATTTTAAATGAAAAAACCAAAATAGTATTCATTTAGTATTACAAAAATCATTACCCGAAGACACAGTATTTACTGGGATTGAAATTAAATACCCTAAATCAATGTTATTTGGAAATATTAAGTGTTGAGGCAATGTTAATGGTGTTTATTCTTATCCATCATCAATAGTTGAAAACGCTAGTTTAGTACCTTTACTATCAATGCCAATTGAAACAAACCCTAATGTAAGAATATTTCAGTATTGATTTACTGAAAGTTTTTTACCATGAAGTATAGCCAAAAACTATATTCAAGGAAAAGATATTTTAGATTTGGTAAATAAAAATGGTTTAGAAAAAGTTTTATTAAATTATTTAACATATCGTTATAATTATGACCGTAAATTTCAAGGAGCAAAATACGATGAAAAAGGTAATCCTACCAATAAAGTGGCTGAACTGCGCCAAAAATTTGAAGGACAAAAACCAGAAGATGTAATTGATGGTTTATTTGAAAATTGAAAATTAGATAATTCCACATTTCTTAATGAAAATGTTGTCAAAAGATTTAAACAAATTATTTATATGTTATCAAATTATACATATAGCAAGTATGCAATTAATAAAGGCTATAATGATGATATTAAATTAATTGCTCCTTATTATTTTAAACTAATTTCAAAACCAAATAGATTAGAAGAAGGATATTTTTATTTTTCAGATTGTCAAGTACAAATATATTCATTATATTTTGATTTTATTGGTTCTAATCCACCAATTACAGTAAATTATTGAAAAGAAATTAAAGCACAAGAAAAACCATTTAATCAAGTGGATAATAAATGATATTTTGCTATATGGAAACCTAATAATTCTATTTATTGAAAAATATCAAAATTTAAACACGATACAAATAAAGGAAAAAAAATGAGGATTGAGATCCATTAAAACCATATTATATTGATCTCTTTTTATGGGTTTTTGAAACAAAAGAACAAGATTTATTAATAGATGATCAATCAGAAGGTAAAATAGAACGAATTTTTTGAAATGAAGATAAGGGACGAAATTTTAAAGCAGTTTATCGTTGAAATGGTGGTGGTGAACCTCTTAAACCTTTAATTGATTCAAGTACTGGAAAAATTATTGATTGAAATTTAAAACAACAAATAAATGTTAATAATAACAAAGATAATGAAATTAAAGTAAGTGTTAAAAACAAAGATATTTCAGAAAATCCTATTTATCGATTAGAAGCAAATTTTTTTAATTGATTATCCGTAACAAATGAATTAGAAACAAATAACATTCCTTCTCTTATTCCATCAGAAATTAAATTATCTGATGGTGAATATGGGAAATATTTAACTAATTTAATTGTTTTTAATGACAAAATAGAAAACTATTTAAATTATTTTTCTGAATGATATAAATTACTTTATTCTAAAATAGATTGAATTAGTACAATCGAAGATTTAATTGATTATAGTATTAAAATAACTTTTGATAAAAAACTATTTAATTTAAATCAAATTGAAATATCAGGTATATGAGGTTATGGTAATTATGAAATTACAATTTTTACTGAAAAAGAACAAATTAATATTAATAATTTACAACTATTTAATAAAAATAATGAAAAATTATCATTAATTATATTAGAAATATAAAAAGTCATTTATTAAAATGACTTTTTATTATTCATTAACTTTTACATTACCGGTTTTATCAATAATTAAATTAGGTACATTAGTATCTTCTAAATTTCAACGATAAACTGCTTTAAAATTTCGTCCCTTATCTTCATTTCAAAAAATTCGTTCTATTTTACCTTCTGATTGATCATCTATTAATAAATCTTGTTCTTTTGTTTCAAAAACCCATAAAAAGAGATCAATATAATATGGTTTTAATGGATCTCAATCCTCATTTTTTTTCCTTTATTTGTATCGTGTTTAAATTTTGATATTTTTCAATAAATAGAATTATTAGGTTTCCATATAGCAAAATATCATTTATTATCCACTTGATTAAATGGTTTTTCTTGATATGCTATTCATTCTAAAATACCATTTTTTGTTTTTATATTATTTTTTTCTTTTAGTTTATTTAATTGTTCCTCGATATATTGTGGTGTATTACAGGCAACTAAACTGGCTGTACTTGTTCCTATTAAAGTGATTGTTCCCAAAAGACTTAATTTCTTTTTCATATCGTGTTTATAATTAATTCTTTACTACCACTATATCTGTTTTTTTATTTTTAAATGTTACATTTTTTTCTTCCGAATTTAAGGGAATAGCTTCCCCAATCTCAGTCTGATGCATAATTATTTCTTTTTTACTTTTAATATCATAGTAAAAATTTATACTATTATCATTATTTATTTTTATTTTTGAGGGTAAAATTTCATTTTCAAATAAACTAAGCATAGCATCTTTAATTGAAATATTAACTATTATTTCATTATTATTTTTATCAATTAATTTTGCACTAACCATACCTTCAATTTTTTGATAATAATTTAAAATAAGCTCTATATTATTTTGTAAAGAAGTAACATAAACTGAAATTTTACTATGTGGTGGCACCTTTACTGGTTGAGATGGAACAGTTATTGTTGTAGTGTTTGTGGTTGTTTTAATTTCTGTTTCAGAAGAATTTGAAGTATCTGTTATAGTATAAGTTTTTGACTTCCCTCATGTATAACCACCACCAGCTTCAACTGCAACTTCAAGTTTTGCACCAAAAACAACAGGAACACCAGCATTACTACTAGCTTTTGCTGTAACTTTAGTATTTACATTTGTACTTCAATTATCAGTATTTGATGTTGTTTCTGATTTAGAAAATCCATTCATTTTTTGAAATGTATTTGTTTCTGTTAATTGTTTAGAACAAGAAACTGTATTTTGAATTTGTTCAATACTACTATTATTTATAAATGTTGAGTTAGAATCTTTACAAATATCATTAAGATCTTGTTCTAAATTATATGATTTATTTTTTTTGTGTTTCTTCTAAAACAAGTTCAGATTCTGTTAAATTTTTTAAATTAATATTTAAAATCTGTTTAATTTCAGAATTAGGATTTTGTTTTTTATGATATAAATATAACCCTCTTTTTACTTGATCTCTCATATTAATAATTTTAGATTCAATTAATTGCAATGTATCATATTCATAAACTTTATTATCTTTTGAACCAAAGTATAATTTGTTATTTAAAGCTACTCCAGAAGATAAAATACTTCCATTTGTTGTAATTACAACTTTTTGTTGTTCAGTTTTAGGATTATATTCATAAACATTATGATCAAAAGAACCAAAGTATAATTTATTATTTAAAACTACACCGGAAGAAATAATACTTTTATTTGTTATAATAACAATTTCTGAAATTCCAACAATATTATTTTTTTTATTATCTTGTCTTTTTACTCTATTTAATTTTTCTAAATTATTTTTTTGTGAATAATTAACTTTACTAATTTCTAATTTAGTTTCTTCTTTTTGATAGGGGCTAGCAGCAATTGTTGTTGGTACAGCGGTTCCACCAATAGTTAATAGACTTAATAAACTTAAAAGTTTTTTCATTTTATTATTTCCTTTCTTTTATCTTGAAAATTTTTATCAAGATCTATTGACATTATATATATATATATATATACAAGCACTTTTTAAACATATTTGAGAAAGGAAGTTATTTAAATGATTATTATTGTGATTATATTGTACTAATTTGGGCTCGCGGTGATTTTCATAAGTTTTGCGAAAAATGCCTTAAAGTTTAAAAAAACTTTTGCCGCGCTTTTCAAAATACTTGGGAAAAATTCTAAGCGTTAAGCGAAGAATTTTATAAAGGTTCCCAAATTTGTTTGAAAGAACCTCAAAATCTTTTTTAACTTGTAAGTCATTTTATCACAAAAATTTAAGAAAATCAACCGCTCGCCCAAAACCTAAAAAATCTGCTATTACAGATTTAATAAAAATATAGATAAAAATTAATTGAAATATTCTCTAATTTTATTTCAATAATATTATAATACATTTTATATACCCATTTTAAAGCGATACGGATAAGAACCATAAAACAAAGCATCATATGGATCGTGGTACATTTTACTGTCGGGTGTGTTTGTTTTGGTATCGCTAAATCTTAATTCACTAATACACTTATCTAAAAATGGGAAGTTATATAATATACCATATATTTTGCCTTGAACAAACATTTTTCTTATTCATGTTACACGATTAATTATTCCCGCTTCTTTATTAAGGGATGTCTGATGTTTTTTGGCTTTAAACATCTTAATTTTATAACCTAAATAAGGGTAAATATCTTCTTGTAATTTTTGCATAAAGTCATGAGCATTAATATCATAATGAAATGTAGCATATTCAAAACCATCAAATTTATCAAAACAGTTAATTATTCATTGTCCGTAATGTTCAACTATTTCATTTAAATTCATTGCGTTTTTTGGGGTAACAACATTTTTTTAATTAAATATTTATCATATTCATTATTTTCATTAATTTTATAACCACTAAATAAAAATACTGTATGGTCTTCACTACCATTAGCATAATCAACACCAATTGAATAACTATCAAATTGATATTGTTTTGTATTTGTATTATAAAAATCTTGTAAATTATACTCTTTAATATATTTACGATAATTTCGTAAAACATAAATACTGGGGTCATTATCGTTATATTCAAAACCGTAATATTCAAGTTCAAATAAATCGGGTCGTTCTTCTTTATTTGCTAAAACAATTTTTTTGGTAATATCAGGTATTTTATTTCAAACAGCCCCCATAGTTAAACGCAAATTAAAAATACCCAAACCATTAAATGCTTGTTTGTTTTCTGAATATACCTGATTGTGTTCTTTTAAAATATTTTTAATTCTTTCATTTAAAGGTAAATATGGCGTTACAAATTTTTCATAAAAGATATGGTATTTATCAAAAGGATTAAAGGTAAATTGATTAGAATATGTTTTATAAAAATATGTTGTAACTGTTATATATTGTTTTGCTATGTTGTCTCATTCTTGAAATGTCCAAGATAATTCTTTTACTGGAATAGGATTATCTAAATTATATTGTTCATTATCATTTTCATCCGTGTATTTTTCGTAAGACACTTTTAAACTTTTAGAACGAAACATTGAAACTCTTAAATTATTATATCTTTTATCTAGTTCTTTATCAGTTAAGATTTCTTTTTCTTCAGCATGTATCATTTCGTCAGTTCATGCTGATATAATACCACTACCTTTACCAACTTTCCCCATAATTTTATTACCATTAGCATAACCAGCAAAAGCAATGCGAACACCACTAGGAAAAACAATTTCGCCACCTTCTTTAACATTTTTAGGTCAAACAATACCATTTTCATTGTCATACCCTATATCAATCTCATATTTATCATATAGATAGTTGCAGACATTAATTGTATCGCCAAATGTAGTATCTTCGTGGGTATTGGCATATCTTCGTAAAATGTTAGATGAAGCATCGGTAAAATTACAAGCAAAAAATAATTTTTCTGCTAGGTGATTTCATGTCTTATTAGTACCACGCCCCGCTGAGACAAACTTAAAAAAACATGGCGAAGTAAAATATCGGGCATAACTATCACCAACAAAATCTTTAAATACTTCTCAATCAAAACCAAAATTATAGTCACTAAAATTTAAATTATATTTTTTATTTAAATGTTCATAACTAGTAATTCGTTTTTTATTATTAATTTTACTAAATTCTTGCATATTTATTGACCTCTTTATTTTATATATAATACATTATAAGAAAAAATGAAAGGAATTTGTATAAAAATGAGAAAATTTAAACATTTAACATTTGATGAGCGAGATTTATTTAAAGATTTATTATTATCTGATACTTGTAAAAAGAAAAATGGCACAATTAATTTATCTGAAATATCACGACAAACGGGTCGTGGAGTTAATACTGTTAAAAGAGAAATTAAGCGATTTAAAAATATACAATATTATAATCCATATCAAGCACAAAAAGATTATAAACAAAAACGTAAAAAATGCATTAAAAAACTACCTAAATTTACAAAAGAGCAGTTAGATTTTATTAAAATAAGATTTAATAAATACCACGATACACCCGAACAATTAATTTATCGTTATTTCTTGGAATTTGGTGTTAAATTTCCTGTTTGTGTTAAAACATTGTATAAATGAATTCGCTTAGGTGAATTTGGATTAAAAAAAGAAAATTTACCCCATCGTGGTAAAAAATACAAAACAAAAGGAAAAACTGATAATCGTGGTAAATTAACTAACTTTAAATCAATTTGAGATATTGAAAATAAAGTTTCTAATGTTGGATGATTTGAAATGGATACTGTTGTAGGAAAAGACCATCAATCTAGTAATTTAGTTTTAGTAGAACAATCAAGTAAAAATTATTTTGTAATGAAATTAAAAAATAATACTGCTAATGAAGTTTTAGAAAAATTTAAAGATATTGTTAAAAATAATAATTTAATTGGGAAAATTAAAGGAATAATAACTGATAGAGGAAAAGAATTTAGTAAATGAAGAGAAATAAAAATATTTGCTGAAACACAAGTTTATTTTTGTGACCCCGGTAAACCACAACAAAAACCATTAATTGAGCATATGAACGGTGAATTTAGATATTGACTTTCTAAGGGAATTGATTTTAATAATATTAGTCAAAAAATGATAGATTGAGTAGTTAATGTTATAAATGATAAACTCCGACCATGTTTAAATTGATTAAGTGCAAAGACAATGTTTTTACAAAATTTTAAATAAATTTATTAGTTAAAATTTAATAAATTATTTTTAGTGCGCTTAAATATGAATAAAATAAGATAAAATTACAAAAATTTAATTTTTTCTGAAAAAGTTGTTGCAATTTATTAAAAATATTTTATTATTAACTTAACAAGATATAAATTTGCCGTTTATATATACACAGCGCCTTTTTAAACCCTTATGAAGTTGATAATCTTCAATTATTACAATAACTTTATTTAAATAAGAACAAATTTTATTTTTAAACTCATTTAATATTAAATACATATTATTTATTGCTTCTTCTTCATTTTTGGAATTAAAAGTAATATTATTAATTATTTTCTTTTGCAAAACATTATAAATAATAATACCAGTTTGTCCAATTCCAGCAGGGTCAATTGCAATAATATATTTTAATTTATTTGTTTTATTTTTTTTGTCAATTTGTAATATTTTTCATCCATCGGATGCTAAATCTAAAATATCGTTAATTTTATAATATTGCATATATGAAACAATAACATCTCACTTGTCTTTAAATAAATTTAAGTACATTTTGACTCATTCTAAACATTGCAAATCATAATGCTTTTTATGATGTGAAATACGACAATTAATAGGTTGACAATTAACTCAATCAAATGATGTTGTTATTTCATTTCAAGTTTTATTAATATATTTACTTTTATATTCTGTCATTTATCTATACTTCTTAATTCTTTTTATTTGTTGCTCAAATTTCATCATTAATATCATTTACTGTTACCAGATAAGCTTGTATCATTAATTCTTGTAATTTATTTTTAATTTTTTTATTTCATTTTTTCATCAAATATTTTCCTTTCTGTAAAAAAACATAATATTCCTTTATTGGTTAATATTTTGATATTTAGTAAATAATTTATTTTAATATTTAATTACTTCGCCGCCCGCTTCACTTTGGGGAGTGAGCGGGGGCGGATAGGATATTTTGATAGAGTTTACCCCCATACGGAAATAAACAAAAAACAGTTTACCCAGTTATTAATTACGCTTCATCCATCCCTACACAACTTTATATAAAGAAAATAACCTTTTGGCTTTTGGAGTTCCAACCCTCTTGTTTTTTTAGTGTCTGATATTGTTTTTTTCGGTTTAACAACACTCTTTTTATGAAAACAAGCCAAAAAACACATGCTCTGACATTTCGCAAGTGATTAATCTTGCCGAGAATTAAAGAAATAAATAGGAGTAGTAAATCCAATCGCTTTCACACTTTCTTTAAGGCTTCGTACCATAGATGAGTTATCCATCTTTAAGCATCAAAAAATATTAAGTTTTAAAGATTGAATTTTGGATTAATCGTTAGATAGTATCTTTTTTTTATCTCATTATCTTTTTTAATTCTTTGTTTATTAAATATATTTTTTAGTAATTATATTTAACAATTAACTAACAACTAAATAAAACAATTATTCAAAATTTTTTAAGAAAAGAAAGGATAAATTTTTCTGAAAAAACATATTTTATTAAGTGTAAAAGATACTATCTAACGATTAATCCAATAAATATAAGTATTTTTTGCAAAATAAAAAGCACTTTATTCTTTTTCAATAAAGTGCTACATTTGCATTTACAATTTACAATCCCAAAAAACTAATCAAAAATTACAAGTTTTATTATGAATGAGTATTTATCAATTTCGTTTTTTAGATCGTATCCCTAATTATGCAATTGTTAATGAAGCTGTTAATATTAGTAAAAATCTAAATCCAAAGTATGCTGGTTTTATTAATGCTACGTTAAAAAAGATTTTTGCCAGTAAAGATGAGATTTTTGAAATTAAGATTGCTGATGAAACAAAAAAATTAAGTATTAAATATAGTTTTCCATCATCATTATATTTAATTCTTCGTAATGAATATAGTGAAGATATTGCTCAGCAAGTAATGGTTGATAGTTTAACAATTCCAAAACTTTCATTTCGCGTTAATACCCTAAAAATTAGTCGAGATGAATTATTAGTTCAATATTCAAATTATAATTTAACAAAAAGTTTAGTATCTTCTGTGGGTGTCATTGCCGATAAACCAGTTGTTAATTCAGAAATGTTTAAAAAAGGTTTAATTTTTATTCAAGATGAAATGAGTATGCGCATTGCAGAAGTATTAAATCCGCAAGAAACTGATCGCGTGTTAGATATGTGCAGTGCACCGGATGGCAAAACAACACATTTAAGTCAAATCATGAACAACAAAGGGATTATTGATGCATATGATATTAGTGAAAAGAAGATTAATTTAATTAAAATGAATGCTAGTCGATTAGGAATTACGAATATTTATCCACATTTATTAGATGCTAGAAAAATTAATCCTGAAATTCAATATGATAAAATTCTTTGTGATGCCCCCTGCAGTGGTTTAGGGGTAATTAAACGAAAACCAGAAATTAAATATCATACTTTGACTAATCAAGAATTAGCAAATTTAGTTGAGATTCAAGAACAATTATTAGAGAAAGCTTATCAATTGTTAAAGCCAGGTGGAATTTTGGTTTATTCTACTTGTACTTTTGATGGATATGAAAATACTGTTCAAATCCGCAATTTTTTAGCAAAACATCCGGATTTAAAAATTATTGCAACAGAACAAATTTTTGGTTATGAAAATAATACTGATGGATTTTATTATTGTAAAATTAGAAAAAAAGATAAGTAATTATAAAAACTATGTAAAATATATATAAATAAAAGAAGAAAGGAACCACAATTATGAATACGAATGTTAAATTAATTGAAAATCTGTTAGAAGAGTACTTAAAGGCAAATAATTTAACAACATCAGTGATGGTTGAAAAACCACGTCAAGAAGGATTTGGTCATTTATCAACCAATTTGGCTTTGTTACTAGAAAAAAAATTAAAAAAGGCACCAAATAAAATTGCTGAAGAAGTTATTGCTTTTATTGAAAAAAATAATAAATCATATTTTAAAAAGATTGAAATTGCTGGTGCGGGATTTATTAATTTTACCTTAGCTGATGATCAGATACATCAAGTTATTAATGAGGTTTTAAAACGAGAAGAAAAATATGGATATTCAGCTCCAAAGAATTTTACTTATAATTTAGAAATTGTTTCAGCTAATCCAACGGGATTTTTACATATTGGTCATGCTCGGAATGGTGCCATTGGTGATAGTGTTGCTCGGATTTTGCGAGCAGCTGGTTATCATGTTCAAACTGAATATTATGTTAATGATGCTGGTAATCAAATAAATACTTTAGCAGTGACGGTTTTTGTTAGTTATTTAAATTTATTGAGTAAAAAAACCGAATTACCTCCTGATGCATATCGTGGTGATATGTATGATGATGTTGCACAATATTTTGTTGACAATTATCAAGATAAATTTATTAATTTAACTTTTGATAAGGATTATAAAATTAGTGATCCAAAGGTACATGAAATGTTTCGAACAAAATCAGTTGATTTATTTTTAGATATTATTAAAAAGCAATTAAAATTATTTCGAGTTGACATTGAATATTATTCTTTTGAAGCTGCAATGTACGAGGGAGGAAAAATTGATGCAACATTAGCCCAATATGCCAAATTGGGAAAAACTTATGAACAAGATGGTGCATTATGATTAAAAACAACTGACTTTGGTGATGATAAAGATCGTGTTTTAGTTAAATCAAATGGTGATTTAACTTATATTACTCCTGATTTAGCATCACATAATGAACGTTTAATGCGAAGCAAAGCAGATAAATTGGTTAATTTTTGAGGTGGTGATCATCACGGTTATATTGTGCGAATGTTAGCGGGGTTACAGTTATTAGGGTATAAAAAAGACATTTTAGATATTGATATGATTCAAATGGTACGGTTAATTAAAGAGGGTGTTGAATATAAAATGAGTAAACGAAAAGGAACAGCAGTTTGATTAATTGACTTAATTAAAGAAATTGGAGTTGACCCAATTCGTTATATGTTAGCTTCAAAAAGTGCTCAAAGTCATATGGACTTAGATATTGGTATTTTAAAAGAGCATTCTTCAAAAAACCCTGTTTATTATGCACAATATGCAACAGCGCGTTGTAATAGCGTGCTAAAACAAGCCAAAATGAGCAAAATTAATATTACGGATGTTAAAACCTTTGAATTATTAACGT
This sequence comes from Spiroplasma endosymbiont of Seladonia tumulorum, assembly GCF_964020235.1. Lineage (NCBI taxonomy): Bacteria > Bacillati > Mycoplasmatota > Mollicutes > Entomoplasmatales > Spiroplasmataceae > Spiroplasma > Spiroplasma endosymbiont of Seladonia tumulorum. The sequence continues at coordinate 1,807,401 of NZ_OZ026545.1, forward strand.
CACAAAAAGAATTAGACCTTTTAAATGAGATTGATTTATTTAATCGTTGCATTGAAGGAGCAGCAAAATTACGTCAACCACATCTTGTCTGTGATTATGTGCAAAATATTGCGCGGCAATTCCATTCATATTATAATGAATCAAAAGTTATTAATTTAGATAACTTAGAATTAACAAAACAGCGTTTAGTATTTATTAAAGTAATTTATCAAGTTTTATCAAATGCCTTTAATTTATTAGGGGTTAATGTTATTGAACAGATGTAATTATTTAAGTTATGTTATAATCTATAAGACAGAAAGAGGGTGCAGGTGTGTTACAAAATAATTGAGATGTTTTTTTATTTAATCCATTAATGTTATTATTGTTATTTGTTCTTTACATATTAATTTTAATAAAAAACATTAAAATTAAACATACTAGTCAGAAGGCATTCTTTATTCAAACGTTTTTATATTGATTTGCATTATCATCAATTATTGGTGATAATTTTGAGTTTCGTGATTTATTCTTTGCCGCATCAATTAATAATATGGAAGGAATTGCCATTATTGCAGCAACTTCCCTTTCTCTTTATGCTTTTTTAGCGATGATTCCTTATGTATTTTTACATAAGGTTTTTTCTCGTATTGATTGACATTTTTTTCAATATACAATGCTTGGAATATCAATGCTTGGAATTTTTATTTTAATTGTTTATCCTTCCGCACCAACATTAATTATCGCGGCAATTTTTCTTGGTTTTGGAATTATTACAAAGGCTAGTTATTTTTTATCATATAATGAAGCATATGGCCGTAAGTTTTTTCCATTTAAAACAATTAGTTTAGTAGCGCCATTAATGACATTTGCACTTATTTTTGGCAGTGAGTTTAATAATATTGTTATTACAGTAGGAAGTAATTTAACTAATCAGTTGCAAATAGGAATTATTGGAATTGGTGCAATAATTGCTATTGCGGGTGCAACCATTTTATATGCTTTATTTTCACATAAAGAATTTAAATCAACATCATTTACGATTGAACAGCAAAAAATGTTTGAACCATTTAAATGAGGAAAAGTATTAATTATCTTTTTTATGATAATTTTAATTATTATTTTAAAAGAAGTGTCTCAATCAAATATTTATCTTTGATTGTTAGGCCAACGCACATGAGAAAAATACCATGATGTTTGAAAAGTCAACCAATTTGTTCGTTTAAATGAACAATTATTCCTAATTCCACAATTTTTTGGTGCTTATTTAGCTTGTCATTTACTGTATAATAAAATTGGTGTTAAATATTGCTTTGGGCTAGGGTTATTACTATGATTTATTTTCTTTAGTATTACTGCATTTAATCATTCGCCAGAAGCTTACTTAGCATTGCAAGTTATTAATGGATTAGCTTTTGCTATGTGTTTTAATATTTTGTTTGCAATGACGTGTGAATGAAAATATCGTTCACCAACAAATAAACCGATTGTATCACAATTTCAATTATTATGATTTGGGTTAGAATTCATTATTAAATTTGTTGATGATGTGATGCGTGATAAAAAGGTTGGTATATTTAAAGAATATGTTTATGGTCAACAATATATTCCCCCTGATAGTTTTGCGATTCAAATTGATAATATTACAACAATTATTTCAACAATTTGTGCCACAATTGTTTTACTTTTATTGTTAATATTTTATTATACTTCAGACCTAATTTTAGCTGAATATCGTAATCATTTACGTTTATTAGTTCCGAAAGTTAATCTATTATTACGCGAAAGTTTTATTAGTCGTGTTAAATCAAATATTAATTCTGAAACAAATAACAAGAAAAAAACTTAAATAAAATAATTGTTGTTTTAATAAAAGAATATTTTTAGAGTGCACTCCAAAAAGTAAGTAAAATAAAAAAAGATTTTGCTAAATTTTTATAGGGGGTGCATTTTTATATGGCAAAAAAAGGACAAAAATATAACAAATATACATCAGAATTTAGAACAAAAATCATTGAGGAAATTAAACAAAAAAGTTGTTGAATAGTAGCAAAACAATATAATATAAATGCAAATACAGTAGAATCTTGATGAGCAAATCATAAAAAAGGAAAATTAAACAATCCTAAAGGACCTAAAATTTCTTTTGCCAAAAGAAATTTAGAATATGGCGTCCTGTACGATGAACCGGCAAAAAACAACTCTTGTGAGATTGTTTTTTTTATTTTTATATTAAAAAACATAAATTTATTTGCATTATTCATCGGATAGTATCTTTAAATTTAGAACTTTTATCATAAAAAAACAGATTAAATTCTGTTTTCCCTACACAAAATAAACAATATTTTTATAAATCCTTTCAATAAAGGTATTATCCGATGAATAATGCGGCACTTAAAATTTAATATTTTGATGCTTAAAGATGAATAACTCATCTATGGCACGAAGCCTTAAAGAAAGTGTGAAAGCGATTGGATTTACTACTCCTATTTATTTCTTTAATTCTCAGCAAGATTAATCACTTGCGAAATGTCAGAGCGCGTGTTTTTTGCTTGTTTTCATAAAAAGAGTGCTGTTAAACCGAAAAAACAATATCGGACACTAAAAAAAACAAGAGGGTTGGAACTCCAAAAGGTTATTTTCTTTATATAAAGTTGTCTAGGGATGGATGAAGCGTAATTAATAACTGGGTAAACTGTTTCTTTGTTTATTTCCGTATGGGGGTAAACTCTATCAAAATATCTTATCCCGCCCCCGCTCACCTTCAAAGTGAAGCGGGGGCAAAGTAATTAAATACTAAAATAAATTATTTACTAAATATCAAAATATTAACCAATAAAGGAATATTATGTTTTTTACAGAAAAGAAAATATTTGATGAAAAAATGAAATAAAAAAATTAAAAATAAATTACAAGAATTAATGATACGAGCTTATCTAGTAACGGTAAATGATATTAATGATGAAATTTGAGCAACAAATAAAAATAATTAAGGAGTATAGATAAATGACAGAATATAAAAGTTTGTATATTAATAAAACTTGAAATGAAATAACAACGTCATTTGATTGAGTTAATTGTCAGCCTGTTAATTGTCGTATTTCACATCATAAAAAGCATTATGATTTGCAATGTTTAGAATGAGCCAAAATGTACTTAAATTTATTTAAAGACAAGTGAGATGTTATTGTTTCATATATGCAATATTATAAAATTAACGATATTTTAGATTTAGCATCCGATGGATGAAAAATATTACAAATTGACAAAAAAAATAAAACAAATAAATTAAAATATATTATTGCAATTGACCCTGCTGGAATTGGACAAACTGGTATGATTATTTATAATGTTTTGCAAAAGAAAATAATTAATAATATTACTTTTAATTCTAAAAATGAAGAAGAAGCAATAAATAATATGTATTTAATATTAAATGAGTTTAAAAATAAAATTTGTTCTTATTTAAATAAAGTTATTGTAATAATTGAAGATTATCAACTTAATAAAGGTTTAAAAATAAAAAATCCATTAGCTACTCCTAAATTTATTGGTGGTTTAAAAGTTTTATGTAAATATCTATTTAATTTAAATTATGTTTTACAATCGCCAGTTGTTAAGAAAAATTATATTTATAAAGGAAATATTAAAATGACAGAGCACGAACACGATGCTTGAAAACATTTACAATATTTTATAACAGAAGGAGTTGATAAAAATGGCACAAACAAAAAGTAATTTACTTAAAAAATCAATAACTAATAAATCTAAAATAAAAAAGTTAATAAATTAGAATTAACTGTTAGATTACATGAAAACCCAATTAAAACTAAAATTAAGGCACTGGTTGCTGCTGGTGTTGAAGTTGATGCTTGTTCGGCTAAATGTCAGTGAGAAGGATTAAATTACTCAACATTTTCAATATATAACCCATCTATTTTAACTAAGTTTTTGAAATTAAAAAAAGATGATGAGATAAAAATTAAAGGCTCAGTATTTAATCAGTTAAATATAAAAACTAAACGCTATTTTTTATCTTTTCGAGTCGATAGTTTCGAAATTATACAAAAAGCGATTAGAAAAAGAACAAATACAAATATTAAAAAATAGGAGGAAAAACAATGGCATTAAAAAATGTAAAATTTGTTCTTATTGATAAAAATAATGAACCTATTAAAAATGAAGATGGTAGTTTAGATATTAAAACTGCTGAAATTATTTTAGAAAATACTGTTGAAGTTGAAGAATTTAATGCAAGTAATTTAGAAAATAGTAATCAACAAATCAACGAACTACAAACAAAAAATACTGAATTAACTTCACAAATTGAAGAACAAACAATTCAATTAAAACAAATTGAAGTAATTGATTTTATTAATTCTTTAACTGATAATGAAGATTTTAAAAATGTTTTATTAAAATCTTATGATATTACTGATGATATTGAAATCATTAAAGTACAATTGCAGAGTGTTTATGATGAATTAATTAAGGTACAAACAGTTAATACTGGTGGCGTACCAAAATCAGAAAATAAAGAAAACAATATTTTAGATACAGACAATGTATTTAATAAATAAGAAAGAAGGTATAAAATTATGGCACAAAATCCACAAAGAATATTCGGCGATATTGTTAATCAAGCAACACAAAAAGATTGTGAATCATTTGACCAATGATATTTACAAACTTATCAACAAAAATTTAGCTGAGAGGCATTATTTGCGTGAAAAGAAGCAAATAAGTTTGGTTTAACATATAAAAGAAAGAAAAATATTAAATATAATGAAGGTATAGGAAAAGATAAAAAAGTATTTAATACTGATGACAGTCTTTTAAACTATACTGAAGTAAAGTTTGAAGATGGAACAATTGAATTAGATACAATTTTAACTTTTGCTCGTAAATTAGACCCCGTAGAAAGTGATTTTAATCCCAATCTTTGGGCGGCTGATATTGAGCAAGCAATGGATACTGAAGTTGCTTATAAACGCAATAAAATTTTAGAAATTATTAATAAAGGAGTAGTTACAACCATTCAAGGACAAAAATCAGATGATACAAATGCTTTACAAATCCACGATGAAATTATGGATAAAATATATGAAAATGGCTTTACCCCATCAGAAACAGTTGTCTTGGGTTCGGCTGATTTTATTCGTGGAATTCGTAATAAATTACAGTTACAACTTGGCGCAAATGACCAAATAAATAGCGTAATTGAAACAAGTGGAGCAATGAAAACTGTTGAAGGAACAACATATTATATGGTTCCTAAAAAATTACCAATTATTAATAAAGATAATTCAGAAGGAACAATTGAATTATTACCAAACAGAGTTAATGCAATTGCCTTTAAATTTAGTAAAAAATATGATCCTCTTATTTTACGCAAAAAAGACCATACTCCGCTAAGGGTTGGTGCTGCTGCGTTAGGTACTGGAATGGGTAATACTTTAATTATGGAAAGAGTTTTATATTTAGGTGGAGCAGTAGTTGAACCTAAAGGAATTATTAAACATATTGTTACAAAAATTGATATTAGTAAAATTAATAAATTAGATAAACCAACTATTCATGTTGTAAATCCAACACAAACAACAGCAGAACAGTTAAAACCACAATTTAAAGATGTTGTTTTAAAAGCAGTTAAAGCCGTAAATAGTTCTTTAACTGAAAGTGATTTTGATTACTTTATTGAAAGTAAAGGTGAAGATTGACCAATTAATATTACAAATGATAAAACTGTTTCTGTTCAAATTGAAGGTAAAAACAACGCTACTGGTCAAACAAATCCGATTGATGTTAAAATTAAAAATTCTTAATAGTACTAAAAAATAGTACTTTTTCGTTTGATAGATATGCCAATTAGAACATCTAAAACAGCTCTTATTTATGCTGTTAAAAAAAAATCCAACTAGATTGTCAATCCAACAACAAGAAAAAAATTTTGGTTTACAGTTATTAGAATTTTTAGGAATTCAAGTTTTAGCTCTTGGTTTATCAGTTTTAACTGGTGGTATTGCTTCGGCTGTTGGTCTTGGTACGGGATTATCTAATTTTGCCGCAGCATTTATCTCGTTTGGAGTAGAAACAGCAACCGATTTTGCCGTAAATCAAATATATGATAAATTAACATCAGAAGTAACAGCAAAAAGTACCGCCTTAAATTTGTTACCAGCAATTGGCGGTGTTGGTAAATTAACGCGTGCTGCTCGAACAACTAGAATTTTAAAATTAGCAAAAGAAACTAAATTACTTGAAAAATTAGGTGTAATAACTGCTAATAATTTAGAAGATGTTGTAAAACAAGTTACAGGCAAAAAGATTTTATCTGATAAATTAATATTTGATTTTTAAAAGCAGGCTAATAATGAAACTTTATTATATACATTTGGTAAATTGGCCCGAAATGATTTTTATAAAGGTTTTAAAGTTTCTAATTTAGAAACAATTAATAATTTATTAAAAATTGAGAAAAATATTCAAAAAATAAGCCCTACATTAGTTCAAAAAATACCGCGCGTAAATGAAAAAAATGCTAATAAATTGTTATATGAATATGGATTAAATATTGATAAAATAAGCAAAATTAATACTAATGAGTGATATAACATTATGACTAATCTTCATAAAAAAGGTGTTGGTAAAAATCTACTATTAAATGCTAATTTAATGCGGAGCAGTAAAATATATAATAATAAATTATTAAATATTTTTCACCAAACACCAATTAAATTAAATAAAATTTTAAATCATTTAAACCCAAATTTTTATATTCAAAAAGTAACTAAAAAATTATTAGCTCCAATTGAAAAACAAATAATTACAATTAAACAAAAAGTAATTAATAAAATTACTGATAAAACTAAAAAAATATTCTCTAAATTTGAAACTAAAGCTATTAAAAAGGCCAATTATTACCCTTTGCTTATGGTTCTGATGTTTTTTTAGCAGTAAAAATTGTTCCATTATCAGTTGCGGGAGAAGTTGCTTTAACAATATATTATAAAAATCCTAAATATGTCCCTATTGTCGTTATGACAACTTTAATCAAAGCAGAACAGTTTGTTTTGGCTCCTGAACCGTTTAAATTCTATATGAACAGTGAGTGGTTTATTGGTTGGGGATTTAAAAAAACAAGTTTGTTTAATTTAGTTTCTTTTGCCCCACTTGTTTATCAGCAAGTAGTAAAAGATAGTTTTAAAATATATCGGATAATTGCTAAGATATTAAAAATGCAAGAACAATTTAAAAATAACTTTAATAAAGATAAATTGTTAAATACGCTAGAAGATAGTGTGGTTACTAGTTTGTTAGGTAATGGACTAGTATTTCAAGCATATAAACAACTCAGAACAAAACAAGATTTAAACAAAACAATTAAAACAAAAACATTACTAAATAGTAAAAAATTTATATTAAAGAAAATATATTTTAAAAAAAGTAAATGATAAGGAGATGATTAAATGTTAAATGAATTATGACAAAATGTTACTTTGGAAAATTATAATAATTTTATTCCAATGACAGGTAAAATTACACAAGTTCCAGTTCGTTATAATAAGTTCTTTAAAGGTGATGTAGAATTATGATTTAAAACATTTGCTTTAAGAGCCCAAAATATGATTAATTCTTACTTAAACTATCCATTTTCAAAACTAAAGTTTGAAACATTTAAAGATCCATTATTAAAGAAAATTTGTATTAATATGGTGTTTATTACGATTGAGCATTGAACATTTAACCGCATTCCAATTGAATTTTTTACTTCGGCAAATATGAGTGTTGGTGATATTAATTATTCATCGCAAAATGACCCTATGATTACTTAACAAGGTCTATTGCCTACCTATGCAAAATCATTGGCTAATTTAACAACTTTAAAGAAAATGTTTCGTACTTTTCAAGAAGAAGGTATTGATTTAACAATGATTGATTTAGAAGCATATTATACTCAATTAGAAGTTGATGCTTTATTAGATAAACTTGTTATAGAAAAAATTAAAGATGAAAAACTTGCAAAAATAAAAGAAGAAATTTTAGATGAATTAAAAAAATCAATTGTTATACCAAAAGTTCCAGATTGAGAAATTGTTGATACTAGTGATTTTAAAGTTGGACAAAAAGGATATACTATTCCTAATTTTGATAAAGAAAATTATATTTATAGAATTTGAGCCTCAGGAAAAAATATCAAAGGAGATTTAAAAAGTCAAGGGATGTTGCAAACAAGGCATAGTTTTAGACAAACAATAGGTGTTATATATGATCAAATAGGTGTTAATAGTGCATGTTTAGCATTATCTATTAATCCTGATGGATTGATTAATATTGGAGTTAATGGTCCAGCAACATTTAGACCTTTGGGATTTGTGTTTATTGAAAGAAAAAAGGTAAATTAGAAAGGAGATGTTATTATGTCAAAAGTAAATATTAAAGATGTAATTATGTTTTTGAAAATCTTTGGAGTTTCATCATTGTTTTTTATCGCAGGAATTATTATTTGTTTTATAGGAGAAAAAACATTAGGTATTTCTTGACCGGCATATGTTATTGTTTCAGCAATGCTTATCGGAGCTGGAATTATAGTTTTGATTATTGAAACAATTAGATTTATCAAAACACATAACAAAAAACAAAAAGAAGATAGTATTGAAGATGTTATTAAAAAAGAAGAAACAAAATAAAGGGGAAGTTATAAATGGGATTGTTACCAGCAAAAAAGAAAATAAAAAAAGATTATGATATTGATAGTTATTATCTTAATTTAGCATCAACTATTACTAATCGTAAAAATGTTACTGTTCAAAAACATAATGAGATTTTAAAAAAAAGAATTTGTGAAGATAATGCTAATTTTTTAAATCCACGAGATTTAGAAATTAGCATTTATAATCCACTTACTAATCAACAATTAGATACTAAATTAATTAATAACTTTTTAAAGATGCAAGACTTTACTAATAAAAATTGATATAACGAATATAAAATTAATAAGAATGGTAGGGGTGCATACTTTATTTTTGTTAATAATTCAAAACTTAATTTTATTACTATTGATTTTTACAATGACCAATATGATGAATTAGGTAATTTAGTATCTTGTACTTTTGATTATGACTCTTATATTAAAAATGACCAGAGTATTTTTATTACTGAAAAATTAGAGATTGATGCTGTAACTAAACAAGTTAAAGTTATTAGAAAGTTAAAAACACGATTATATAGTACTATTACCGACTTATATATTGATGATGCTAAATGAAATAACTATACAACTTTACAAAGAGAAGAAATATTACCACTTAATTTTATTCCAATTCAAATTATTCCTAATAACCCTAATTTTGAGCCTTCTGCTCGTTATGGTAAACAATTTGCTAGTATTTTAGATATTATTGCTGAAAAGATAATGTTAGATCCATTATTAAATAGTGGTAAATTTACTATTAATACTAACGGCGTGACTGGTGTAGTTGACCAAGAAATTAGTAAAATGCTAGCTTCATTTATTGAAAATGACTTGTTATTAGTTGAAGGAGACCCTGATAGTAATTTTCAACCAGTAGATTATATTGCGGGTAATTTTAAAGGTGAACAATTAACCAAAATATATGATTGATTATTAACTAATTACTATAAAATAAATCGCCATCATGTTCCCGCAATCGCCAAGGGAGCCCAACAAACACAAGCAGAAGTTGCGGGAGTAAATATTCAAACAAACGCATCATATGAACAAATGATATATATTAGAGAAATTAAATTAACTGAATTCATTATTAAGTTAATTAAATATGATAATGCGATTTTAAACAGTAGAACATTCAATATTAAAAATATTGATGAGTTAATTGTTGATGTTCGCTTACCAGTAAATGCTACTTTAAACAGACAATTAAAAAACAACGAAACTATTATCAATATGCCTAATGAAGAAGGAGAACAAGAATAATGTTAAAACCATCTGAAAAAATGTTAGCACAATTAGCGGAAAATGATGAACCAATTGACTATTCAATCGATAGTATTCCGTTAGATTTTGCTGCTCAATCGCAGTACAGCAACCCTGACTTAGAACAATTATTTACTGAAGACCGTGCAAGAACCTTATATATTTATAAAATTAATAATATTGTTAAGACAAAGCAAAAACCAATCTTAAATTACTCTCAAAATAGCGTTAAAATAGGTTTTATTGACAAAGATGAATATATTAAAATAACTGGTTATGAAATTAGTGATTTTAACTTTAAATTACAAATTCAACAAAATACCACAGTCCAAGATAATAGCACAAGTTATGTTATGATTGATGAAAAAGATATTTTAATTAATGATATTTCAAAACAAGACAAAGAATTTTTAGAATCCTATGACTTAAAAATAGTATCTATTAATGAGCCAATTAGTGAAGATAACAAAAATGAATGTTATATCATTGAAGAATACAAAGGCCCTTATTCACCCGATGGTGTTAATATTATTAAATCTATGCATTTAGTTAAAATAACTGATTTTAAATGAAAAAACCAAAATAGTATTCATTTAGTATTACAAAAATCATTACCCGAAGACACAGTATTTACTGGGATTGAAATTAAATACCCTAAATCAATGTTATTTGGAAATATTAAGTGTTGAGACAATGTTAATGGTGTTTATTCTTATCCATCATCAATAGTTGAAAACGCTAGTTTAGTACCTTTACTATCAATGCCAATTGAAACAAACCCTAATGTAAGAATATTTCAGTATTGATTTACTGAAAGTTTTTTACCATGAAGTATAGCCAAAAACTATATTCAAGGAAAAGATATTTTAGATTTGGTAAATAAAAATGGTTTAGAAAAAGTTTTATTAAATTATTTAACATATCGTTATAATTATGACCGTAAATTTCAAGGAGCAAAATACGATGAAAAAGGTAATCCTACCAATAAAGCGGCTGAACTGCGCCAAAAATTTGAAGGACAAAAACCAGAAGATGTAATTGATGGTTTATTTAAAAACTGAAAATTAGATAATTCCACATTTCTTAATGAAAATGTTGTCAAAAGATTTAAACAAATTATTTATATGTTATCAAATTATACATATAGCAAGTATGCAATTAATAAAGGCTATAATGATGATATTAAATTAATTGCTCCTTATTATTTTAAACTAATTTCAAAACCAAATAGATTAGAAGAAGGATATTTTTATTTTTCAGATTGTCAAGTACAAATATATTCATTATATTTTGATTTTATTGGTTCTAATCCACCAATTACAGTAAATTATTGAAAAGAAATTAAAGCACAAGAAAAACCATTTAATCAAGTGGATAATAAATGATATTTTGCTATATGGAAACCTAATAATTCTATTTATTGAAAAATATCAAAATTTAAACACGATACAAATAAAGGAAAAAAAAGAGGATTGAGATCCATTAAAACCATATTATATTGATCTCTTTTTATGGGTTTTTGAAACAAAAGAACAAGATTTATTAATAGATGATCAATCAGAAGGTAAAATAGAACGAATTTTTTGAAATGAAGATAAGGGACGAAATTTTAAAGCAGTTTATCGTTGAAATGGTGGTGGTGAACCTCTTAAACCTTTAATTGATTCAAGTACTGGAAAAATTATTGATTGAAATTTAAAACAACAAATAAATGTTAATAATAACAAAGATAATGAAATTAAAGTAAGTGTTAAAAACAAAGATATTTCAGAAAATCCTATTTATCGATTAGAAGCAAATTTTTTAATTGATTATCCGTAACAAATGAATTAGAAACAAATAACATTCCTTCTCTTATTCCATCAGAAATTAAATTATCTGATGGTGAATATGGGAAATATTTAACTAATTTAATTGTTTCTAATGACAAAATAGAAAACTATTTAAATTATTTTTCTGAATGATATAAATTACTTTATTCTAAAATAGATTGAATTAGTACAATCGAAGATTTAATTGATTATAGTATTAAAATAACTTTTGATAAAAAACTATTTAATTTAAATCAAATTGAAATATCAGGTATATGAGGTTATGGTAATTATGAAATTACAATTTTTACTGAAAAAGAACAAATTAATATTAATAATTTACAACTATTTAATAAAAATAATGAAAAATTATCATTAATTATATTAGAAATATAAAAAGTCATTTATTAAAATGACTTTTTATTATTCATTAACTTTTACATTACCGGTTTTATCAATAATTAAATTAGGTACATTAGTATCTTCTAAATTTCAACGATAAACTGCTTTAAAATTTCGTCCCTTATCTTCATTTCAAAAAATTCGTTTTATTTTACCTTCTGATTGATCATCTATTAATAAATCTTGTTCTTTTGTTTCAAAAACCCATAAAAAGAGATCAATATAATATGGTTTTAATGGATCTCAATCCTCTTTTTTTTTCCTTTATTTGTATCGTGTTTAAATTTTGATATTTTTCAATAAATAGAATTATTAGGTTTCCATATAGCAAAATATCATTTATTATCCACTTGATTAAATGGTTTTTCTTGTGCTTTAATTTCTTTTCAATAATTTACTGTAATTGGTGGATTAGAACCAATAAAATCAAAATATAATGAATATATTTGTACTTGACAATCTGAAAAATAAAAATATCCTTCTTCTAATCTATTTGGTTTTGAAATTAGTTTAAAATAATAAGGAGCAATTAATTTAATATCATCATTATAGCCTTTATTAATTGCATACTTGCTATATGTATAATTTGATAACATATAAATAATTTGTTTAAATCTTTTGACAACATTTTCATTAAGAAATGTGGAATTATCTAATTTTCAATTTTCAAATAAACCATCAATTACATCTTCTGGTTTTTGTCCTTCAAATTTTTGGCGCAGTTCAGCCGCTTTATTGGTAGGATTACCTTTTTCATCGTATTTTGCTCCTTGAAATTTACGGTCATAATTATAACGATATGTTAAATAATTTAATAAAACTTTTTCTAAACCATTTTTATTTACCAAATCTAAAATATCTTTTCCTTGAATATAGTTTTTGGCTATACTTCATGGTAAAAAACTTTCAGTAAATCAATACTGAAATATTCTTACATTAGGGTTTGTTTCAATTGGCATTGATAGTAAAGGTACTAAACTAGCGTTTTCAACTATTGATGATGAATAAGAATAAACACCATTAACATTGTCTCAACACTTAATATTTCCAAATAACATTGATTTAGGGTATTTAATTTCAATCCCAGTAAATACTGTGTCTTCGGGTAATGATTTTTGTAATACTAAATGAATACTATTTTGGTTTTTTCATTTAAAATCAGTTATTTTAACTAAATGCATAGATTTAATAATATTAACACCATCGGGTGAATAAGGGCCTTTGTATTCTTCAATGATATAACATTCATTTTTGTTATCTTCACTAATTGGCTCATTAATAGATACTATTTTTAAGTCATAGGATTCTAAAAATTCTTTGTCTTGTTTTGAAATATCATTAATTAAAATATCTTTTTCATCAATCATAACATAACTTGTGCTATTATCTTGGACTGTGGTATTTTGTTGAATTTGTAATTTAAAGTTAAAATCACTAATTTCATAACCAGTTATTTTAATATATTCATCTTTGTCAATAAAACCTATTTTAACGCTATTTTGAGAGTAATTTAAGATTGGTTTTTGCTTTGTCTTAACAATATTATTAATTTTATAAATATATAAGGTTCTTGCACGGTCTTCAGTAAATAATTGTTCTAAGTCAGGGTTGCTGTACTGCGATTGAGCAGCAAAATCTAACGGAATACTATCGATTGAATAGTCAATTGGTTCATCATTTTCCGCTAATTGTGCTAACATTTTTTCAGATGGTTTTAACATTATTCTTGTTCTCCTTCTTCATTAGGCATATTGATAATAGTTTCGTTGTTTTTTAATTGTCTGTTTAAAGTAGCATTTACTGGTAAGCGAACATCAACAATTAACTCATCAATATTTTTAATATTGAATGTTCTACTGTTTAAAATCGCATTATCATATTTAATTAACTTAATAATGAATTCAGTTAATTTAATTTCTCTAATATATATCATTTGTTCATATGATGCGTTTGTTTGAATATTTACTCCCGCAACTTCTGCTTGTGTTTGTTGGGCTCCCTTGGCGATTGCGGGAACATGATGGCGATTTATTTTATAGTAATTAGTTAATAATCAATCATATATTTTGGTTAATTGTTCACCTTTAAAATTACCCGCAATATAATCTACTGGTTGAAAATTACTATCAGGGTCTCCTTCAACTAATAACAAGTCATTTTCAATAAATGAAGCTAGCATTTTACTAATTTCTTGGTCAACTACACCAGTCACGCCGTTAGTATTAATAGTAAATTTACCACTATTTAATAATGGATCTAACATTATCTTTTCAGCAATAATATCTAAAATACTAGCAAATTGTTTACCATAACGAGCAGAAGGCTCAAAATTAGGGTTATTAGGAATAATTTGAATTGGAATAAAATTAAGTGGTAATATTTCTTCTCTTTGTAAAGTTGTATAGTTATTTCATTTAGCATCATCAATATATAAGTCGGTAATAGTACTATATAATCGTGTTTTTAACTTTCTAATAACTTTAACTTGTTTAGTTACAGCATCAATCTCTAATTTTTCAGTAATAAAAATACTCTGGTCATTTTTAATATAAGAGTCATAATCAAAAGTACAAGATACTAAATTACCTAATTCATCATATTGGTCATTGTAAAAATCAATAGTAATAAAATTAAGTTTTGAATTATTAACAAAAATAAAGTATGCACCCCTACCATTCTTATTAATTTTATATTCGTTATATCAATTTTTATTAGTAAAGTCTTGCATCTTTAAAAAGTTATTAATTAATTTAGTATCTAATTGTTGATTAGTAAGTGGATTATAAATGCTAATTTCTAAATCTCGTGGATTTAAAAAATTAGCATTATCTTCACAAATTCTTTTTTTTAAAATCTCATTATGTTTTTGAACAGTAACATTTTTACGATTAGTAATAGTTGATGCTAAATTAAGATAATAACTATCAATATCATAATCTTTTTTTATTTTCTTTTTTGCTGGTAACAATCCCATTTATAACTTCCCCTTTATTTTGTTTCTTCTTTTTTAATAACATCTTCAATACTATCTTCTTTTTGTTTTTTGTTATGTGTTTTGATAAATCTAATTGTTTCAATAATCAAAACTATAATTCCAGCTCCGATAAGCATTGCTGAAACAATAACATATGCCGGTCAAGAAATACCTAATGTTTTTTCTCCTATAAAACAAATAATAATTCCTGCGATAAAAAACAATGATGAAACTCCAAAGATTTTCAAAAACATAATTACATCTTTAATATTTACTTTTGGCATAATAACATCTCCTTTCTAATTTACCTTTTTTCTTTCAATAAACACAAATCCCAAAGGTCTAAATGTTGCTGGACCATTAACTCCAATATTAATCAATCCATCAGGATTAATAGATAATGCTAAACATGCACTATTAACACCTATTTGATCATATATAACACCTATTGTTTGTCTAAAACTATGCCTTGTTTGCAACATCCCTTGACTTTTTAAATCTCCTTTGATATTTTTTCCTGAGGCTCAAATTCTATAAATATAATTTTCTTTATCAAAATTAGGAATAGTATATCCTTTTTGTCCAACTTTAAAATCACTAGTATCAACAATTTCTCAATCTGGAACTTTTGGTATAACAATTGATTTTTTTAATTCATCTAAAATTTCTTCTTTTATTTTTGCAAGTTTTTCATCTTTAATTTTTTCTATAACAAGTTTATCTAATAAAGCATCAACTTCTAATTGAGTATAATATGCTTCTAAATCAATCATTGTTAAATCAATACCTTCTTCTTGAAAAGTACGAAACATTTTCTTTAAAGTTGTTAAATTAGCCAATGATTTTGCATAGGTAGGCAATAGACCTTGTCAAGTAATCATAGGGTCATTTTGCGATGAATAATTAATATCACCAACACTCATATTTGCCGAAGTAAAAAATTCAATTGGAATGCGGTTAAATGTTCAATGCTCAATCGTAATAAACACCATATTAATACAAATTTTCTTTAATAATGGATCTTTAAATGTTTCAAACTTTAGTTTTGAAAATGGATAGTTTAAGTAAGAATTAATCATATTTTGGGCTCTTAAAGCAAATGTTTTAAATCATAATTCTACATCACCTTTAAAGAACTTATTATAACGAACTGGAACTTGTGTAATTTTACCTGTCATTGGAATAAAATTATTATAATTTTCCAAAGTAACATTTTGTCATAATTCATTTAACATTTAATCATCTCCTTATCATTTACTTTTTTTAAAATATATTTTCTTTAATATAAATTTTTTACTATTTAGTAATGTTTTTGTTTTAATTGTTTTGTTTAAATCTTGTTTTGTTCTGAGTTGTTTATATGCTTGAAATACTAGTCCATTACCTAACAAACTAGTAACCACACTATCTTCTAGCGTATTTAACAATTTATCTTTATTAAAGTTATTTTTAAATTGTTCTTGCATTTTTAATATCTTAGCAATTATCCGATATATTTTAAAACTATCTTTTATTACTTGCTGATAAACAAGTGGGGCAAAAGAAACTAAATTAAACAAACTGTTCTGCTTTGATTAAAGTTGTCATAACGACAATAGGGACATATTTAGGATTTTTATAATATATTGTTAAAGCAACTTCGCCCGCAACTGATAATGGAACAATTTTTACTGCTAAAAAAACATCAGAACCATAAGCAAAGGGTAATAATTGGCCTTTTTAATAGCTTTAGTTTCAAATTTAGAGAATATTTTTTTAGTTTTATCAGTAATTTTATTAATTACTTTTTGTTTAATTGTAATTATTTGTTTTTCAATTGGAGCTAATAATTTTTTAGTTACTTTTTGAATATAAAAATTTGGGTTTAAATGATTTAAAATTTTATTTAATTTAATTGGTGTTTGGTGAAAAATATTTAATAATTTATTATTATATATTTTACTGCTCCGCATTAAATTAGCATTTAATAGTAGATTTTTACCAACACCTTTTTTATGAAGATTAGTCATAATGTTATATCACTCATTAGTATTAATTTTGCTTATTTTATCAATATTTAATCCATATTCATATAACAATTTATTAGCATTTTTTTTCATTTACGCGCGGTATTTTTTGAACTAATGTAGGGCTTATTTTTTGAATATTTTTCTCAATTTTTAATAAATTATTAATTGTTTCTAAATTAGAAACTTTAAAACCTTTATAAAAATCATTTCGGGCCAATTTACCAAATGTATATAATAAAGTTTCATTATTAGCCTGCTTTTAAAAATCAAATATTAATTTATCAGATAAAATCTTTTTGCCTGTAACTTGTTTTACAACATCTTCTAAATTATTAGCAGTTATTACACCTAATTTTTCAAGTAATTTAGTTTCTTTTGCTAATTTTAAAATTCTAGTTGTTCGAGCAGCACGCGTTAATTTACCAACACCGCCAATTGCTGGTAACAAATTTAAGGCGGTACTTTTTGCTGTTACTTCTGATGTTAATTTATCATATATTTGATTTACGGCAAAATCGGTTGCTGTTTCTACTCCAAACGAGATAAATGCTGCGGCAAAATTAGATAATCCCGTACCAAGACCAACAGCCGAAGCAATACCACCAGTTAAAACTGATAAACCAAGAGCTAAAACTTGAATTCCTAAAAATTCTAATAACTGTAAACCAAAATTTTTTTCTTGTTGTTGGATTGACAATCTAGTTGGATTTTTTTAACAGCATAAATAAGAGCTGTTTTAGATGTTCTAATTGGCATATCTATCAAACGAAAAAGTACTATTTTTTAGTACTATTAAGAATTTTTAATTTTAACATCAATCGGAAATGTTTGACCAGTAGCGTTGTTTTTACCTTCAATTTGAACAGAAACAGTTTTATCATTTGTAATATTAATTGGTCAATCTTCACCTTTACTTTCAATAAAGTAATCAAAATCACTTTCAGTTAAAGAACTATTTACGGCTTTAACTGCTTTTAAAACAACATCTTTAAATTGTGGTTTTAACTGTTCTGCTGTTGTTTGTGTTGGATTTACAACATGAATAGTTGGTTTATCTAATTTATTAATTTTACTAATATCAATTTTTGTAACAATATGTTTAATAATTCCTTTAGGTTCAACTACTGCTCCACCTAAATATAAAACTCTTTCCATAATTAAAGTATTACCCATTCCAGTACCTAACGCAGCAGCACCAACCCTTAGCGGAGTATGGTCTTTTTTGCGTAAAATAAGAGGATCATATTTTTTACTAAATTTAAAGGCAATTGCATTAACTCCGTTTGGTAATAATTCAATTGTTCCTTCTGAACCATCTTTATTAATAATTGGTAATTTTTTAGGAACCATATAATATGTTGTTCCTTCAACAGTTTTCATTGCTCCACTTGTTTCAATTACGCTATTTATTTGGTCATTTGCGCCAAATTGTAACTGTAATTTATTACGAATTCCACGAATAAAATCAGCCGAACCCAAGACAACTGTTTCTGATGGGGTAAAGCCATTTTCATATATTTTATCCATAATTTCATCGTGGATTTGTAAAGCATTTGTATCATCTGATTTTTGTCCTTGAATAGTTGTAACAGTTCCTTTATTAATAATTTTTAAAATTTTATTGCGTCTATAAGCAACTTCAGTATCCATTGCTTGCTCAATATCAGCCGCCCAAAGATTGGGATTAAAATCACTTTCTACGGGGTCTAATTTACGAGCAAAAGTTAAAATTGTATCTAATTCAACTGTTCCATCTTCAAACTTTACTTCAGTATAGTTTAAAAGACTGTCATCAGTATTAAATACTTTTTTATCTTTTCCTATACCTTCATTATATTTAATATTAGAGTGCACCCAAAAAAGTAAGTAAAATAAAAAAAGATTTTGCTAAATTTTTATAGGGGGTGCATTTTTATATGGCAAAAAAAGGACAAAAATATAACAAATATACATCAGAATTTAGAACAAAAATCATTGAGGAAATTAAACAAAAAAGTTGTTGAATAGTAGCAAAACAATATAATATAAATGCAAATACAGTAGAATCTTGATGAGCAAATCATAAAAAAGGAAAATTAAACAATCCTAAAGGACCTAAAATTTCTTTTGGCAAAAGAAATTTAGAATATTATAAAACAAGGTATGAATTATTAAAAAAGCTCCATGACTTTTACAATTAAGCAAACTAAGAATTGTCTCTTTTATTAAACAAAATTTTTGTGAATATTCAATAAAATTATTACTAGAAGTAACAGGGTTAAAACGTAGTTATTGAGATAAATATAAAAATTATGACAGTAGCAAAAAAGATAAAAAAGCAATAAATGATATTGTAAAAGTCTATGAAGAAAATTTAAAACAATTTGGTTATCGAAGAATTACTAAATATTTAAAGGAAGATTATGGTATAAAATATAATTCAAAAAAAGTTTTAAGAATTATGCGTGATAATCAAATACAATCTGAATATGTAAGAAAAATGAGAAGAAAAATGAAATATAAACAGAATAAAGAAAAAAGCTTATTGCAATATCCTGATTTAATTAATCGTAAATTCAATGATATAAAAACAAGGTTTTCAGTACTATATACTGATGTAACATATTTAATTTGAAAAGGAGAAAGATATTATCAATCAACAATTATTGATGGATATACTAAAGAAATAGTTGATGTAAAGTGATCTAAATATAATGACAATAAATTAGTAATGGATAATTTAAATGATGCAATTAATAAAATAAAATTAATAAAAAAAGATCTGAATGGAATAATAATTCACTCAGATCACGGATATCAATATACATCCACTATTTATCACGATAAATGTTTATCTAACGGTATTACAATTTCAATGGGAAAAAATTACCACTGTGCAGATAATATTGTTATAGAAAGTTTTCATTCATTACTTAAGAAAGCTACAATCCATAATAAAATATATAATTCACATAAAGAATATATACAAGATGTTATAAAATGAAATACATGATATTCAAATCGTAAAGAAAAAGATATAATTAAAAAATAGTAAATACTTTTTTATTAGTACTTACTAAAATGGGTGCACTCTATATTTTTCTTTCTTTTATATGTTAAACCAAACTTATTTGCTTCTTTTCACGCAAATAATGCCTCTCAGCTAAATTTTTGTTGATAAGTTTGTAAATATCATTGGTCAAATGATTCACAATCTTTTTGTGTTGCTTGATTAACAATATCGCCGAATATTCTTTGTGGATTTTGTGCCATAATTTTATACCTTCTTTCTTATTTATTAAATACATTGTCTGTATCTAAAATATTGTTTTCTTTATTTTCTGATTTTGGTACGCCACCAGTATTAACTGTTTGTACCTTAATTAATTCATCATAAACACTCTGCAATTGTACTTTAATGATTTCAATATCATCAGTAATATCATAAGATTTTAATAAAACATTTTTAAAATCTTCATTATCAGTTAAAGAATTAATAAAATCAATTACTTCAATTTGTTTTAATTGAATTGTTTGTTCTTCAATTTGTGAAGTTAATTCAGTATTTTTTGTTTGTAGTTCGTTGATTTGTTGATTACTATTTTCTAAATTACTTGCATTAAATTCTTCAACTTCAACAGTATTTTCTAAAATAATTTCAGCAGTTTTAATATCTAAACTACCATCTTCATTTTTAATAGGTTCATTATTTTTATCAATAAGAACAAATTTTACATTTTTTAATGCCATTGTTTTTCCTCCTATTTTTTAATATTTGTATTTGTTCTTTTTCTAATCGCTTTTTGTATAATTTCGAAACTATCGACTCGAAAAGATAAAAAATAGCGTTTAGTTTTTATATTTAACTGATTAAATACTGAGCCTTTAATTTTTATCTCATCATCTTTTTTTAATTTCAAAAAAGCAGATACAACTGACGGATTATAAATTGATAATGTTGAGTAATTTAATCCTTCTCACTGACATTTCGCAGAACAAGCATCAACTTCAACACCACCAGCAACCAGTGCCTTAATTTTAGTTTTAATTGGGTTTTCATGTAATCTAACAGTTAATTCTAATTTATTAACTTTTTTATTTTAGATTTATTAGTTATTGATTTTTTAAGTAAATTACTTTTTGTTTGTGCCATTTTTTTCAACTCCTTCTGTTATAAAATATTGTAAATGTTTTCAAGCATCGTGTTCGTGCTCTGTCATTTTAATATTTCCTTTATAAATATAATTTTTCTTAACAACTGGCGATTGTAAAACATAATTTAAATTAAATAGATATTTACATAAAACTTTTAAACCACCAATAAATTTAGGAGTAGCTAATGGATTTTTTATTTTTAAACCTTTATTAAGTTGATAATCTTCAATTATTACAATAACTTTATTTAAATAAGAACAAATTTTATTTTTAAACTCATTTAATATTAAATACATATTATTTATTGCTTCTTCTTCATTTTTAGAATTAAAAGTAATATTATTAATTATTTTCTTTTGCAAAACATTATAAATAATCATACCAGTTTGTCCAATTCCAGCAGGGTCAATTGCAATAATATATTTTAATTTATTTGTTTTATTTTTTTGTCAATTTGTAATATTTTTTATCCATCGGATGCTAAATCTAAAATATCGTTAATTTTGTAATGTTGCATATAAGAAGCAATTACATCTCAATTGTTTTCAAATAAAATTAAGTACATTTTGGCTCATTCTAAACATTGCAAATCATAATGCTTTTTATGATGTGAAATACGACAATTAACAGGCTGACAATTAACTCAATCAAATGACGTTGTTATTTCATTTCAAGTTTTATTAATATACAAACTTTTATATTCTGTCATTTATCTATACTCCTTAATTATTTTTATTTGTTGCTCAAATTTCATCATTAATATCATTTACCGTTACTAGATAAGCTCGTATCATTAATTCTTGTAATTTATTTTTAATTTTTTTATTTCATTTTTTCATCAAATATTTTCCTTTCTGTAAAAAAACATAATATTCCTTTATTGGTTAATATTTTTATATTTAGTAAATAATTTATTTTAGTATTTAATTACTTCGCCCCCGCTTCACTTTGAAGGTGAGCGGGGGCGGGATAAGATATTTTGATAGAGTTTACCCCCATACGGAAATAAACAAAGAAACAGTTTACCCAGTTATTAATTACGCTTCATCCATTCCTACACAACTTTATATAAAGAAAATAACCTTTTGGAGTTCCAACCCTCTTGTTTTTTTAGTGTCCGATATTGTTTTTTTCGGTTTAACAACACTCTTTTTATGAAAACAAGTCAAAAAACACATGCTCTGACATTTCGCAAATGATTAATCTTGCCGAGAATTAAAGAAATAAATAGGAGTAGTAAATCCAATCGCTTTCACACTTTCTTTAAGACTTCGTGCCATAGATGAGTTATCCATCTTTAAGCATCAAAAAATATTAAGTTTTAAAGATTGAATTTTAGATTAATCGTTAGATAGTATCTTTATTTTTTTATCTCATTATCTTTTTTAATTCTTTGTTTATTAAATATATTTTTTAGTAATTATATTTAACAATTAACTAACAACTAAATAAAACAATTATTCAAAATTTTTTAAGAAAAAAAAGGATGGATTTTTCTGAAAAAACATATTTTATTAAGTGTAAAAGATACTATCTAACGATTAATCCAATAAATATAAGTATTTTTTACAAAATAAAAAGCACTTTATTCTTTTTCAATAAAGTGCTACATTTGCATTTACAATTTACAGATCATTAAAATTAACTTATCAAACACAAAATGAAGTAAAAACTAAATTATTAGAGACATTAGAAAAGGGTTTAGGATAAAAATAATATATTTTTTGCATAAATTTTAAAAAGTATAGTATAATACTCATAGATAGTGTGGTGTTTATATGGAGGGCTTCTTGACAACAAGCATAACAATCTTAGATTTAGACATTCCAGTAATCGGGTTAATTGGTTTTCTACTAGGATTTGCAGCGCTATTATTATTTGTTTATTTTATTATTACTTTTTCTTTATTTCGAAGTAAAAAAAGCAGTAGTAATTGAACGAATATTGTAAAATTAAAACAAGAAACTAGTTTTAAGGAAAACATTGAGTATTTTGAACAAGAAATTATGCTAGCTAAAAAAATGGGTGATAAAAACTAGCAGTTTCTTTTTTATTAATACAATGTTATTCACATTTAGGGCAGGTGAAACAAAGCATGGGTTTTTTTAATACGGTTAAATCGTTTATGGTGAAAGATAAACAACATGAGCAACCACCAATGCAATCAGCAAATCGTTTTGGTGATAATTTTAATCCTGAATTAAGAAACCAAAATAATGTTGATTTTAGTCAAAATCAACCCTATCCAAATGGAATGCCTCAAAATCATCTTTTGTCAAATCAATACTTTCGTCCAAATGAAGCATATAAACAAAACCAATTAAATAATATGGAAATGTTATATCAAAATAATAATACAATTCGTCCAGCACGAATGAACTTAAGTAACCAATATAATTATTATGCTAATAATCATGACCGCCAGTATCTTGAAGAAGACCGTGAGGTAATGAATGTAAATGCTTCACAAATGCCACCTGGTTATGTTGAGCCATATTATAATCATGATGCGGCGCAAAATTATTCGCGTCCAGTTCATCAACAAATTTTGCCACGCCGAATTCAGCAGCATGTAGCAAGTTCTAATTATGATCAATATTGGTCAGGACAACAAAATCAAGGGCGATATGACAATGCTGAATTTATGGGATATCAGAACCACCGTGATGGTTATGTTAACGATGATAATATGTATGCAAATCAATATCGTCCTCCTTATCAATCACGTGTTGCATCACCGTATCATCAATCACAAGTTAATGAACAATTTAATCGTTCAGAATTAGCTTATGATAGCAAAGGTGCCTATCGTGGTGCAAATTCAGCACAATATTTTGATGATAATCAAATGATGACAATTTCAATGCCAGCGCCACCATCGTATTATCAAAATGGTCATTTTACTCCATCAGCGCAATTTGACCCACCAGCTTTAACAAACAGTAGGGAAAATAATCGTTATGCTTATCAACCACAGTTATCAGAAAAACAACGTCGTCGTCGTTTTAATAAGGAATATGCTAACCGTTTAATTCCTTTAGAAATTGCTCGTGAGATTCGTTCGGAAAAAGTTCGTACCTTAATTATGATTATTATTGGTTTTCTTGGCACAATGATGACAAGTTTATTTATTGCCTTATATTTTATTTCTCATCAACAAGAATTAAAAGCAATTATGGGAATTAAAGCGAAATACATTCCTCATCCATTTTTGACAATTACTTTTTTGTTAATTTCTCTAGGATTATTGTTTGCCGGTATTTTTGATTTATCACGAGTTCGAATTGAAACAAATAGTTATCTTTCCAATTTAACACGGGGTAATCATACTATTCCGCATTTCTTAATTGATAATTATAAAAAAATGACTGTTCGTAGTATTGTTTTAAATTGATTAGCATTTCCGACTTATTTCTTTGATGGAATTATTTTAGGAATTTTATATGGTTTTCAACAACATTCAGGTGAAGAGTTTCGGTTTGGTTTTTGAAGTTGAGGCATTGTTGATGATTTAACAGCAGCCATTACAATTACAATTATTATTTTAATCGTAACATTAGGCGTTCATATTGCGAATATTGTTTTAACAAAAAAAAGAAAAGCAAATATTATTGGTTATTATGGATATGAAATTGTTCTTCCAGAAGAATTAGCAGCTTTAAAGAAAAAAACAAATCGTATTTGTTTAGTAATTTTTATTATTTTCTTAATTATTTTAACACTAGTAATTTCAATTCCATGATTAATTGCTCGTCGTCGTAAACGAAACGGTGATGCATTACTTGGTCGTTGGTTTAACCGAAATTAAATATTGTTTTAAAAATAATTGATAATGTTTTTCTTAACCAAAAGATAAATAATAATTGTTATTGTTTATTATTAAATTATAATGTTAGGAGAAACATTTTTTATATGAAAATAGCATTACATTTTAATAATATGATTTCTTAATCTTTTTTATTTGCAAGATAAATTTTATCTTGCAAATAATTTGTTAAGGGCATGAATGTGCTTTTTTTATTAATGTAAAGTAAAGATGCAAATAAGACAACTTGCCCTTATTAAGTCAATATTATATCTTTTATTAAAAATTGCAACTATTTTTTCAAAAAAATATTTTTTTTGAATTATGTAGTTATTTCAGCACCACGAAAAATGATTTTTGTTAAAAATCTAAAATTAATAATTAAACTATTAAATATTTTGCAAAAATACCTCTTTGGAGGATAATCAACCTAAACTTGGTCGTGGTTTCTCATTAATAATTTTCATAACTTTATTAATTTCTTTTTGAGTAATATTATTAAAATCCATTCCCTTAATGATATATTTTCTAATATCTCTATTCATTCTTTCAACTTTGGGTTTTTGTTTAGGTAAACCTGGGTCACAAAAATAAACATTAGT
Source organism: Spiroplasma endosymbiont of Seladonia tumulorum (assembly GCF_964020235.1). NCBI lineage: Bacteria > Bacillati > Mycoplasmatota > Mollicutes > Entomoplasmatales > Spiroplasmataceae > Spiroplasma > Spiroplasma endosymbiont of Seladonia tumulorum. Next base: position 1,833,075 of record NZ_OZ026545.1, read on the forward strand.
ACCAGTAATTTTTTCAATTCCTTTTCAATCTGAAAATTCTTTTCCTCTATCAGTTATTATTTTTTTTATATTTTCTTTATAAAGTTTATTTTTAAAAATACTTTTAATGGCTTTATTAACCTCTTCTGAATTATGGTGGTCTAATTTAAAACAAATCGTATATAAACTTTTTTCTTCTGTAAAAGTCAAACAAGCAGATTGATGGTCTTTACCTACTATACAGTCCATTTGAAATCAACCAAAAGTCCCTTTTTCATGTTCTGCTTCTTCAATAAATCTAATATTTGTTAATTGTCCACGATCATCTTTTCTCTTTTTTGTTTTAAACTTTTTACCTTTAAATGGCAGTTTTTTCTTAATTTCAGTATTTTCATCATCAAAAACTCCATATTCAATATATTTGTAAAGTGTCACATGTGAAAATGGAAACTTTTCATTATACTTTTTTTCATATTCAAAAATAATTAACATTGGTGAATAGCGTCTTTTACTTAAAATTTTTCTTATATGATTTACAACTTTTTTCTAATTGTAGTATATTTTATAGATTTTTTTCTTTTATTTTTATAATCATCATTCGCTTTTTTAGGATCGTATTTTTCTTTAAGTCTTTTAGCCTCTAATCTAATTGTATTACGACTTTTATTCATTATTTTTCCTATTTTAGAATAATTAGGTGTGCCATCTTTCTTTTTAAATTTTTCGTATATTAAATATTCTTTTAAGTCATTTCTTTCTGCTAAATTAAAATGTTTAAATTTTTTCTTTTATTTTTTCATAAGACAACCTAGCCCTTTCAATTAAAATATTTATACACTAAAAATTAAAATTTTGTTGACAATACTTTAAATGATGGTAGGGTGGTGATGTAATTTAATACAAGTAGGATTTACTAGCCCTTAATCGCTTGTTTAAAAATTACTAAAAAATAGAGACTTGAAATAGAGTGCACCCATTTTAGTAAGTACTAATAAAAAAGTATTTACTATTTTTTTAATTATATCTTTTTCTTTACGATTTGAATATCATGTATTTCATTTTATAACATCTTGTATATATTTTTCATGTAAATTATATATTTTATTATGGATTGTAGCTTTCTTAAGTAATGAATGAAAACTTTCTATAACAATATTATCTGCACAGTGGTAATTTTTTCCCATTGAAATTGTAATACCGTTAGATAAACATTTATCGTGATAAATAGTGGATGTATATTGATATCCGTGATCTGAGTGAATTATTATTCCATTCAGATCTTTTTTTATTAATTTTATTTTATTAATTGCATCATTTAAATTATCCATTACTAATTTATTGTCATTATATTTAGATCACTTTACATCAACTATTTCTTTAGTATATCCATCAATAATTGTTGATTGATAATATCTTTCTCCTTTTCAAATTAAATATGTTACATCAGTATATAGTACTGAAAACCTTGTTTTTATATCATTGAATTTACGATTAATTAAATCAGGATATTGCAATAAGCTTTTTTCTTTATTCTGTTTATATTTCATTTTTCTTCTCATTTTTCTTACATATTCAGGTTGTATTTGATTATCACGCATAATTCTTAAAACTTTTTTTGAATTATATTTTATACCATAATCTTCCTTTAAATATTTAGTAATTCTTCGATAACCAAATTGTTTTAAATTTTCTTCATAGACTTTTACAATATCATTTATTGCTTTTTTATCTTTTTTGCTACTGTCATAATTTTTATATTTATCTCAATAACTACGTTTTAACCCTGTTACTTCTAGTAATAATTTTATTGAATATTCACAAAAATTTTGTTTAATAAAAAAGACAATTCTTAGTTTGTTTAATTGTAAAAGTCATGGAGCTTTTTTAATAATTCATACCTTGTTTTATAATATTCTAAATTTCTTTTGCCAAAAGAAATTTTAGGTCCTTTAGGATTGTTTAATTTTCCTTTTTTATGATTTGCTCATCAAGATTCTACTGTATTTGCATTTATATTATATTGTTTTGCTACTATTCAACAACTTTTTTGTTTAATTTCCTCAATGATTTTTGTTCTAAATTCTGATGTATATTTGTTATATTTTTGTCCTTTTTTTGCCATATAAAAATGCACCCCCTATAAAAATTTAGCAAAATCTTTTTTTATTTTACTTACTTTTTGGGGTGCACTCTATTTCAAGTCTCTAATTTTAGTAATTTTTAAACAAGTTAGAAAGAGCTGGAAAATTCACATCTTGTTTACAACTACGACACCATCTTAACATCAACTTAAAATAAGTCAACATTTTTTAAATTTAATGCTATAAATAAAATGAGAGGAGTTAAGAGCATGGAAAATTATCACCATCTAGAATATGATGAGAAAAAAAAGAATAGTTGATTTATTAAAATCTGATACTTGTAAAAAGAAAAATGGAAAAATTAGTATTAGAAAAATTGCTCGGGAAATGGGAAGAAGTCCAAACACCATTTCAAGAGAGCTTAAAAGATTTAAAAATATAGAAGATTATAATGCCCGTGAGGCACATGATGATTACTATAAAAAACGAAAAAAATCTATTAAAAAACTACCTACATTTACAGAAGAACAACAAGAATTTTTAAATTTACGATTTAATATTCTTTATGATTCACCAGTAGAAATTATTCAACGATTTTTAATAAAATTTGGTATCAAATTTCCTGCCTGTCTTAAAACATTTTATAAATGAATTTATTTAGGTCTTTTGGGTTTTTAAAAGAAAAATTTAATAAATGGTGGCAGAAGAAATAGAACAAAGAAAAGACCTGATAATCGTGGTAAATTAGATGAAAGATTTAGATTAATATGAGATATTGAAAATAAAGAATCTGATGTTGGGTTTTTTGAAATGGATACGGTAGTTGGAAAAGACCATCAATCTAGTTGTTTAGTTTTGGCAGAGAAATCAAGTAAAAAATACTTTGCTATGAAATTAGAAGAACATACTGCTAATGAAGTTTTAGAAAAACTTGAAGAATTAGTTAGAATTAATGGTTTAGTTGGAAAAATTAAAGGAATAATAACAGATAGAGGAAAAGAATTTAGTAAGTTTGAAGAAATGGAAAAAATTGCTGGTGCTAATGTTTATTTTTGTGACCCTGCTTCACCTAATCAAAAACCATTAATTGAAAGACTAAACCGTAATTTTAGAAAATGATATGGTAAAGGAACAGATTTTAATCCTGTTACACAACAAGAAATAGATTTAGTAGTTGATATTATAAATGAAAAATTAAGGCCTGTTTTGAATTGAAGAACAGCAAAAGAGGTATTTTTAGAGAATTTTAGATAAGTTTATTTGAATAATTTAATAAATTATTTTTTAGCGTGGTTAAAAAAGACATAAATTAAAGAAAATTTATTAAATTATTCAAAAATTTAAAAAATAGTTGTATTTTAAAAAAATAATGTTATTATCAAATTAATAAGAGCTGGAATGTCCTACTTGAATTTACATAATACGTTTAAAAAATTAATCATTCCAGGAGCAAGACAATAGACAAAATAACATTGTGGAAAATAATGACTCATTTTTTGTGGTCCAAAATTTTGAATTGTTTGAATAACTTCAAAATTTTTATTGCAAAAATAACATCAAGTTGATAAAAAATTCCAAAACTATTAAAACCACGTACTTTACGTAATAAATATCCATCTTTCATTGTGATATCATTTGGTTGAATTAAACTCGTGAATTTTTCCCGAAAAATTTTAATCACATGAATATTAATGTCTTGTGGAATACTATTAACAGTTAATGCTTTACGATTTTTTAATAAATAATATTTTTTATTTCGTTTATGTTTTGTCCGATGAAATTTATAAACTACTTTTGAGAAAAATCCCATGCATAACACCTTTTTCCTTTTTTCTTAACAATTATATAAAATTATATTATAATTACCAAGAGAAAAGAGGTGTTATTTATGAAATTTGCATTGTTTTTAGCAACAGGTTTTGAAGAAGGCGAAGCAATTATTACAACTGATGTGTTACGACGAGGAGGCATTAAGCTAGAATTAATTAGTATTACTAAAGCATTAAAAGTTGTTTCATCCCATGATGTTACGATTAAGGCTGATAAATTAATTGAAGATATTAAATATGAAGATTATGATGGTTTCATTTTACCAGGTGGTCGCATTGGTGTTGATAATCTTGCAAAAAATGAGATGTTAAAAGATTGGTTATTAAAAGCCAATAATGATCAAAAAACAATTGCTGCAGTTTGTGCAGCACCCCAAATTTTAGGACATTTAGGAATTTTAGACAATAAAGAAGCCACTAGTTATCCGGGATGTATCGAAGGGATGGAAAAGGCAATTTATAATGATGAAATGGCTGCTATTACTGATGGTCATATTATTACTGGGACTTCAGTTGGTTCAACAATGAATTTTGCTTTAGCAATTGCTGATCGAGTTTTAGGAGCAGAAAAAGTAATGAAACTTCAAAATGAATTAGTAATTCGTGATTAATTTAGTTATATTAAATGTTTGCATAATAAATTGTAAAAGAGTAGAATTAATATACCTCAAATGAGCACATTAATTTTGTGCAAATTTTTTAGCAACTCTTAAAAGTCATTCTGATAAATTTTCTTAATCCTTTGTTCAGATAAAAAAGAGTTTAAAATTTTAGTTGAGGTAGATATGTTACTTTGTTATATTTAAATAACAATACGGTTTTTTTAACTATAATTCAAATAAATATTAGTTTATATTTTGTTTTATTTAAAACTGAACTACAATAAGGAGGAAAGAAAATGAAAAAGTTACTAGCCTTTTTAGGAGCTATTTCATTAGTAGGGTCAAATGCTGCTTTAATGACAGCATGTACTAGTAAAAAAGAAGATGCAAATCTTGAAAATCTTAAGCGCGAATTGTCACAATATGTTGAAACATCATTTTTTGCTTCATCATCAAATGCAACAAGTGAGGAGTTCGCAACAATGTTAAGTAGTCGTCTTAATTTAGGCAGTTATAAATTAGCTGTTAAAAATGATGCAACATTTGTGCAACCAAAGATTATTGATAATAATCATTCAGATGAAAAAATAGCACAAGATAATATGTCAACTATTTTACAACAACAAGACTCTAAAAAAGGTTTAGATGTTGTTAATGGAACTGCTAGTGTTAGTATTTTAAAAAAAGATAAAGAAGAATTCAATGTTAAAATTCAATGAGTTACAAATGAGTTAATTCTTTTAAAAAATACTGTCAATAAAATTGACAATATGAGTAGTAAATTACAAAATATTAATTTACCATTGCCGTCATTAGCAAAAGGAGTAAATATAACTTTTGCTGATTTATATACTTTTATTGGCTTATTGCCTTTACCAGAGAAAGAAATTATGGAGATTGATTTAACTAAAATTAATGAACCAGATTTTCTTGAAAAATTTGACACACTATTAAATATTATTGCTGAAAATCTTAAGACTTTACAATTTGATATTAGTGGTTATCTTAATAAAGATATTTCTTTTAATCAAACTCTTGTTGGAAAAGGAACAGTTAAAGACCTTTTACATAATATGGCACCTGATTTAATTGCTTTATTACAATGATTTGTTAAAAAAGGAAAAGAAAAAATTGAATCAACACATAATACAGTTCTGCCATTAATCCAATATTTATTCTCACCAGTTAATACCAATTAAAAAGGAAATATTAAAATTGTTTTTGGTGAAACAGAGTATTTTTATCAAAATACTAATAAAAATTTAGACAGTTTAATATTTCATACTTTAACTGGTTATCGAAATGATTACAAAGAAACGGATAGTAAATATAGATTATCATTAGATGTACTATTTTTTGGTGGTGAAATTAACCAAAGTAAAGTAAAAAGTTTACTTAGTTTAAAACCAACTTTATTAATTGGAAGTATTTTAGATATTTTTGCTGCAAAAGGTGACAAAGGAATTGATGCTGTTAAGACAAATCTTGTTCAGCCAAAGACATGACAAGGGATTAGTGCAATTGCCACTAGTTTTCTTCCTAAAATTGAGTTTTTCTTAGGTCCACAATTAATGAATTATGCTGGTTCTAATATTTTACGTGATTTTGGAGTAAGTAATACTGAGTTAAAAAGTAATGATGTTACAATGAGTGCCGGAACAATTAAATTACAATTTAAAACTCCTGGGCAAGATGGTAAGTGAGAAAATTTTAGGGCAATTATTGATGAAAATAATACTCCTAACTTAACACAAATTTTAAATGCTGTTGACTTTAAATTAAGTTTTACAAATGTTAAATTTAAAGTTACAACAAAAACTAATGACAAAATTGCTTATGAAACTAGTGGCCAATCTCGTTTTGATTTGTGATTATCAGATAATTATGAATAATATATATAATGTGAAAAAGTTTTCAATTTTTAATTGAAAACTTTTTTAATTCTTTTTTTGTTTATAATTAATTTAGAATAATGTACAAAAAATAAAAGGAGTTAGATTATTAATAAAAAAAATATTATTGATATTAACTAGTTTAGGAACTATAATATCACCTAGTTTTAATTTAATTGCTTGTAATCCGCCACAACAATATGAAAAAAATATTTTACAAACATTTCAAATTAATACTAACCAAACAGGACCTGACATTCTTAATAATCTTCATACTTTTATGCAAACACGATATAATCTAAAGGAAGACCCAACAGCAGTTAAAATTGCTAAATATGAAATTTGATATAATAATAAAAATATTAATAACGACAAGACAACAACTGTTACTCGTGATAAAATTATTAATATTATTATTAAACTAGCACCTCCTAATAAAACAATTCAATTCGACCAACAAAATTTAGTTCAAGAAGGTTTTATTTTAGGTGGTACTTATAAAGTTAATATTAAAGTAACTGATGTCAATAAGCAGGATATTAAAACAGTAATTGTTAATGATTTAAAATTAGCAGCACATGAAGAGGAAACATATGCAGCTTTAAACAAAGAGATAGAAATTTTAGAAGCAGTTCGAGATGCTATTAATCAATGCTTGTCAATTATTGCTTCAAATAATGACTTTGTTTTAACAAATGACCAAGTTCCACAAAATAAACAAGTTCCTAATACGATTATTACTTTTACAGTCACTGCGACAACAAGTAGTAGTTTAATTCAAGGTTCATTTACTTTTAGTAGTATTTTATTAGCACGCAAAGATATTTCTAGTGTGGAAATTAACAAAATGTTAATTGTGCCAAATCTAAAGTTAACATATCAAGCGTTTAACCAAAATCCAGAAATATTAGATGCTATTATTGGTACCATTAATAATAAATTACAAATTACAATTACAACAAATGATTTTATTGTTACAAATGATCAAGAGGGTGAAAAAAAACAAGAGCCAAGTCAAAAAGTAAGTTTTATTGTTAAAGCAGCAGAAAGTAGTAATTTAATTAAGGGAAGAGTTACTTTTACTGTTGAGCTGCAAAAATTAAATATAAGTTCAGTTACGATAGCAAAAATTACTTTGATTGCCAATCCGGATGCTGATTATCAGGAATTAAATCGAGATGCTAATTTAATCAAGGAAGTAAGAAAAGCAATTGATACAACATTTTCAATTAATGTAACAGTTGCTGATTTTAAAATTACTAATGATCATGATAAAAGTTTTGATCACCAAACGCCAGGAGAAATGATTGAATTTACGGTAATGGCTAATGAAAATAGTCAATTAATTACTAACAGGTTTACTTTTAAAATAACTTTACTATCAAAAGAGATTTCATACTAAAAATTATTGCAATAGAAGAGGAAACTAAAATGATTGAAAAGTTAAGAAATAATGATTGAAAAATAGTAAGTCGAAAAATTATTAATGATCAATTGCAAGAATATTACCATAATAATATTTCCTTTCAACCATCAAAGAAACGATTCCAATTAATTATTCGTTGAATGATGTTTTTAGGACCCTTTTTAGTATTATGGGAATTTTTATTATTATTTTATTTGTCGTAAAAAATATTAAAATAACTTTAATATGAATTCCTATTTTAATGTTTTTAATTGGCCTTGCGCTGATTATCACAGTTTGCTATTATATTGTTAAATGGACACGATTATTAAAATTATCAGATCAGATTATGGATAAAATTGATTTAGTGACAATTTATAATTTAGCATTAGGAGAATATTTTACTTCTGAATTAACATTATTAGGAATTACTAAAATATTTAAACCATTACCAACGCGTTTAATTAATTTTAATAATAACACTAAAATTGATTTTGTGTTTAATTTAACTCATGCTAGTGGAAATATTTCCTTTGGAACAATTACACATAAAGTTTCAACTAAAATTAACAATAAGGTTGATAAAGAAGAATTTTATCGTATCCCAATTTTCACAATTCAACCGTATCATAAATTAACAGGACAATTTATAATGCAACCACGCGGGATAACAACTAAATTTTTTAATCCATTAAATTATATTAATTTACAAGATAATTTATTTGAAGAAAAATTTTTAGTTGGTGGTACATCTGAACGAGCAATTAAAACAATTTTAACGCCACAAGTTCGAAAGAATTTATTTATTTTAGCAGGAAAAGTGCCAACCATTCCAGCAGCTGATGTTGCTGATGGGGTTTTAACATTCTTATTTCATTTTTATTTAGTTAAAAGTTGAAATGATAAAACAATGGCATTAACAACAGTAGAATTTTCCGGAAAATTTGATAATATTATTCAAGATATTCTTGCAAAAATTGAAATTGATATTATTTGATTAAAAGAATGTTTTACATGGTTAAATCAATTTGACATTATGATTGTCTAGTAAATAATTTTATAATTACTTATTTTATTTAATAATTACCAGAAGAGAGATGATAATAAATGGGAAAAAAGTTTTTTACAAATCAAAATCAGCAAAAATTATTAGTTGAATTAAATAATGAAATGTGTACTGCTGATGAAGTATGCTTTGTTTTTCCTTTTATTTCAAAGGCAATTATTAATAAAATTGAAGCATCAATTAAACATTGCTGAATGCAAAAAATTTCAATTCGAATTATTACAACAACTTTTGATGATTTAGCAGAATACAATAATTTATTAGAATTGACCCGTTTAGTAACAACTTATGATAATATCCAAGTCAAAGTTGAAGATAATTTAGAAAAACGAAGTGAACGAATTCATATTAAAGCTTCCCTTTTTAAACGATTCCATGGTATTTCAACCGTAATTCTTGGTTCTTCAAATTTAACTTATAAAGGAATGGTTACTGGGCGAGAATGAAATATTAAGTTAACAATAAAAAATAATCCTAATTTAGTTACGGAAATAATTGATGAATTTGAGCATTTATGAAATGAAGTTTTAGTTGATTTTAATGATGAAATCGCACGTAATCATTTATTAGAACGTATTAGTCAAAATCAATCAATGCGAATTGCAACAATGTTTAATCATACTGCAACTGAAATTTTAACCATTCGAAAATACTTATATGATTTTCAAAAAGCAATTATGGCAAAATTACAGTATCGTCGTCTTTGTGGTAAACAAGCACATTTAGTAATTATGGCAACGGGAACGGGGAAAACTGTTGTTGCTGCGTTTGATTATTTACACCAATTACAAGAAAATAATCATCAACCCTTGAAATTGTTGTTTTTGGCTCATCAGAAAGAAATTTTAGACCAAGCCTTACAAACTTTTCGCAATGTTTTGATGGATCAAACTTTTGGAGAAGTAATGTATGAGGGCAAAGTAATACAGAATCAAACGCATATCTTTGCAACTATTCAAACCATGGCAAGTCGGTTACCACAGTTTGCGACAAATCATTTTGATGTGGTTATTTTTGATGAAGCACACCATATTGCTGCTACAACCTTTGACCAAGTTTTTAATTATTTTCAACCACAACAAGTACTTGGATTAACAGCAACACCAGAACGAGAAGATGGTAAGTCCATTAAAAAATATTTTCTTAATGAATATGCCGAAGAATTACGACTATGAGATGCAGTTAATCAACGTTTATTATGTCCATTTGATTATTATTGTATTGATGATAATACGGCTGATTTAACTGGTGTTGATTTAAATGCTGATAATGAACTTTTTAAAAAGTTAAATACGAATGCTCGAAATGAGTTATTATTAAAAATGATTGATAAATATATTGGCTTATATGCAAAACCAATTGCCTTAATTTTTTGTGTTACAACTGAACATGCTAAATTGGTAGCAACATTTTTACGAACAAACCATTTACGAGCAGATTACTTAACATCTGAAAATCGTGACCACCGCGCGCGGATTTTACATGAATTTAAAACAGGGCGAATTAATTATTTATGTGTTGTTAATATGTTTAATGAAGGAATTGATGTACCAGAAATTAATACTATTATTTTATTACGACCAACAAATTCAAAAACAGTTTATTTACAACAGCTTGGGCGAGGGCTTCGTAAAACAGAATTAAAAAGTCGCTTAGAAGTTTATGATTTAATTAGTAATATTGATAGCAAATATGATATTACTGTTGGGATTAAAAACTTATATGATCCGAAATTAACATCAATAATGGGACTGTTAGCTAATGAAGGACTGCCTTATAATTGTACAATTACCTTAGAACAACGCTCACAAAAAATTATTTTAAATAACTTACGAAAATGATATGATAATCGAGCTCGAATTAAAACCCATATTCGTGAATATTATCAAAAATATCAAGAGGCAGGATTAAAACATTTACTATCTGATTATGATTTATCCTTATACCAATTTTATAATTATGTTAATGATTTTTATGTTAAAATTGGCCGAAATATTACGCATTATCATCAAAATGACAATAATACTAATCGTAATAAAAATATTTTAAAACAATTTTTATTTTTAGATAGTTATCCAATTATTAATTATTTTATTTTACGTTTAAGTCAAACTATTACTGCTGATGCAATTAACCTTGAATATGATAATTTATTAATAACATCATTATTATATGAAGTAACAAGTATGAATGTTTTTACGCAATTATTTCCAAATTATTTAACGATTCCTGATTTAGTAACTTATTTTATTGACCAGCATCAAGTGATTGTGGCTGAATTATTGTTACTTTTACAATATAAATTAGAACATGAAACATTAAAAATGTATTCTAGTGCAGCAACACCATTATTACCCGGGACAACTTATACTGTAAAACAAGTCTTATCCGTAATTGGCCGAACTAATTTTTTATTATCACGAGGTGAATTACGAATTATTGCTTTTCAAGCAGGATATCTAACATTTGATCAAACAAAACAAGTTATTTTGGCGGATGAAGATGGTACTGGTTATGGAAAATTAACCAAATATTTACCTGATCAAAAGATATTTTATTGGTCAATTCCAGAAGTGATGACAATGGCTAATAAATTAGTGCGAGATATGCAAAATAGTGCAATAACCAAATACTTATTTTTACAAAATAAAATTAATTTAAAATGACCAAATTTAGGATTAAAATTATATTTTTTTGTTGGCTTTGGCAAGTATGACACAATGTTAACAGACAATTATTTTACTGCAAAATTTTTTGTTCAACTTGAAGAAGAATAAATGATATTAAAATGTATTTATAATTGCAAGTAAAAAAGATTAATCCATTTCACCAGTTAAGCAAAAATGTATTATAATTAAAGAATAGTATTATTTTATTAAAGAAGCCTATAGTAAAATGGAAAGTTTTAATCTTGAATACATTCGGAGTTTAGCGAGATTAGCAATATTTAATAATGCCGAACAGTTATACCAAACAAAAAAAACATTATTAAAAATTGATGAACAGAAAAGTTCAAGCGATGAAAAAGAATTAATGCTTTATTGCCAAGTAGCGTCAAAACATAGTGGGGATTATTATGATGTTAATGTTGTTTTTACTTTAAGCAATAATTTAACTTTTTTAACACGGCAAAATTGTAGTTGTATTGACTATAATTTTCAACATCAAATTTGTCAGCATATTATTGCGGTTTTACTTTTTTGTATTTTATGAATCAAACAATAATTTAGTTACTTGACGGTTATTTTTTACAGCGACTGATCAACTATTAACAACATTTATTAATAAAAATAAACAAAATTATAGTTTAAAAGAACGAATTATTACTTGTCAATGTAATTTAATTATTGATTCTACTTTGCAACAACCACCAGCAGTACAACTAAAGTTAGGATATGAAGGTGAGCAGTTGTTTGATATTAAAAATATTTATCATTTTTTGAGTTTTTTAACCAAACCTGCCCTTGATCCAGATTATTTAAAAGGTTATGAAATTTCACAAAAATTTACTTTTTATCCTAATAAAAGTACTTTTGCACCATTTGCTGAAAAAGTAATTATGTTTTTACAACAAGAATTTATTAATGTTAGTAGTTTTTTACAAACACAAAAAATGGATTTTTATGGGGTATCAATTACGAAAAGTTTTAGGTTTTCAGCATTTCAAACAGAACGATTTTTAAAACACATTAAAGGGGAAACAATTAAACTAATAATTGATGGCGAAGAATATTCTGATGTTAAAATTAGTGTTGATCAATATCAACCAGCCTTATCTATTCAACAAGAAGATAATGTTATTCAAATTATTAATAAAAAAGAAAATCCAATTATTTTAACAGCAACGCAACAAAGTCTCTTTGATACTAAACAAATTTTTTTATTAAACGATAAAGATACTTTTTTATTAGGACCAATTTATCAAACAATGGCATTAACAAAACACAACAAAATTTTCTTTAATCCACAGCAAACTAATGATGTTATTAAAGAAATTGTTTCCTTATTAGATTATCCAGATAATGCAGTTCAAATTGACCCTATAATTTTAAATTCATTAGAAAAAACACCATTAGTTATTGAAAGTTATTTTGATTTTAAAAACAAATAAATTATGTTACGACCTCTTTTTCGCTATGGAAAAATAACATTTGATTTACTAAATAAATCCAATAATGACAATAAAATTGTTTTACGAAATGTTTATCATGAGCAAGAATATTTAACATTTTGTAAACAAATTGGTTTTGTTCAAAAAGGGAATTATTTTGTCTTAAATGAATTGGAACATGTTTTAAAATTATTATCAAAAGATATTTTAACATTAGAAACGCTTTCACAAATTTTTTATACTGATAATTTTAAAAATGTACGTTTAATTGATTTTAAAGTAACAAGTACTACAATTAATGTTAATCAAAAAAATGACTGGTTAGAATTTGATTTTAAACTTTCAAAACTTGATTATTCAGATTTAGGGGAAATTTTAAATGCAATTAATCGTAACCAGAAATATTATCAGGTAACAAATGGTAGCATTATTGATTTGCAAGAACAAACATTACAAAAATTTGCAACTTTAATTAATCAGTTTAATTTTAAACAAGAACAATTTATGCAAGGAAAATTACAAGTTCCAAAATATCATGCTTTAACAGTGTATAATAACTTAACTTTATGAGCTGAGTTTAATTGCTGTTTTAATGTTGATTTTGTGAATTTAATTACAAAAATTAAGCATTTAGAAGAAAATGAATTTAGTGTTCCAGCATCATTAGCATCTATGATGTGTGATTTTCAAAAAAGGTTATTTTTGATAAAAAACCTTAGCTTCGTTAGGGTTTGGCGGCATTTTAGCAGATGAAATGGGATTAGGAAAAACATTACAAACAATTAGCTTTATTTTAAAGGAATATGAATTAAATCGAGAAATGGCACCGGTTTTAATTATTGTTCCAGCAGCATTAATCTATAATTAAAAAAAAGAAATTGATCGGTTTGCACCAATGTTACAAACATTAGTTATTGCTGGTGAACGAAAAACACGGGAAATGTTATTTACCAAAATTAAGCATGGGCAAGTGGTTATTACCTCTTATCCATTATTACGCCGTGATATTCATTATTATCAACAAATTTTTTTAATATTGTTTTTTAGATGAAGCACAACATATTAAAAACCCACAATCAATTAATGCAAAAGTGGTGAATACTTTAAAAACAGGGATTCGGTTTGCCTTAACAGGAACGCCAATTGAAAATAATTTAACTGAATTATGGTCAATTTTTAATTTTATTTTACCTGGCTTTTTATTACAACATCAACAATTTCAAAAGCGATATGAAATTCCAATTGTTCGTGAACAAAACGAAGCAGTTAAAAAAGAATTATTACAAAAAATTGCACCATTTATTTTGCGACGTTTAAAACAAGGGGTAATGAGTGAATTACCACCAAAAATTGAAAATAAAATTTTAGTGGAAATGACAACACGATAAAAAAATTTATGCTGCATATGCTAATGCTGCTCGAGAAGAAATTAATAAAATTTTAACAGCTGGACAATATCAGCAAAATCGTTTAAAAATTTTTACTACCTTAACTAAGTTACGGCAAATTTGTTGTGACCCAAGTATTTTGGATAAAAAATATCAAAATGAAAGTGTTAAATTAGATGCATTACGTGATATTTTTGGTGATCTTGCTGGTAGTAGTCATAAAATATTAATTTTTTCACAATTTACTACTGTTTTAAAACGAATTAAAGCAATTGTTGAAGAAATCGGTTTACAATACTTTTATTTAGATAAGAAAACTCGTTCGGAAAGTCGTGTGCTAATGACACAAAAGTTTAATGAGGATACAACAGAACAGTTAATGTTTTTTTAATTTCTTTAAAAGCTGGTGGGGTTGGTTTAAATTTAACAGCAGCGGATGTTGTTATCCATTTTGATCCATGATGAAATCCTTCCGTAGAAAACCAAGCAACAGATCGTGCTCATCGTTTTGGACAGCAGAATACTGTTCAAGTAATTAAGTTAATTGCAAAAGGAACTATTGAAGAAAAAATTTTAACAATTCAAGATAATAAACAAGCTGTAATTGATGCTGTTTTAAATAATAATTCAGAAAATGCTAATTTTACAAAATTCTCAGAAGCAGAATTACGAAATATTCTTGAGTTATAAAAATAAAGGAAATAACAAAAAAGTATAATAATTTTTAAAAATATTTTTACATAGCAAAAAAGTTGTTAAAAGCACGAAGGTGCTTTTTTTTATTCAATATAATGATAAGTATTTTATTGAAGGAAGGTGACATATTAATGAAAAAGTTATTAACGCTTTTTAGTGCTTTTGTGTTAGGTAGTGGTAGTGTGTTTACGGTGGCTAGTTGTAGAACACGGCCAAAGCACAATATTGATGATGAAGAAGTAAATGATAATAAAGATATTGAAATTTTAAATCAGATCAAAGTCAAAGTACGCCAAACGTTGACAGCATTGTGGGATACAAAGACAACAATTGATATTAATGATTACTCGGATCAAGAAAAACTTAGAAATAGGACACATTGGTGGAATTTTTACTCCCATTTTTTTAATAAGAGAACATCAGATTTACAAGGTACGCTTAAAGGTGCCGACGTTGTGAGCAACAATCTAAAGTATAAAGTTAATTATACTAAGAATGAAAAATCTTTGACTATAAAATTATTACATAAAGGTTGAGTCTACTCATATAATGATATTAGTTTAAGTTACTTCACCTTTATGAATAATGAATTTAACTTTTACTATAGTTTTTTTATCAATGTAATGTGAAAAGATATTAATGTTGATAATAATAAATATTCTTTTTTACAAATAATAGAGTTTCAAGTTATTTAAATATTTAAACTAATTATTTATAGTCTAATCATTACCTTTTTAGAGGTTTTAAAATAATGGCAATTTACAAAAAGGATGTTATCCTATTCTTTGCTTTTTCTAAGATAACAAATAAAGAATATTTGAAAATGTGATATAATAATAAGTGATTTACAACATAATAGAATATGATTGGACTATAGGAAGTATAAACAATGCAAAATGATATGCGCGCTATATATGATGAAATGTGTGATACTTGTAAAAAAACCTTTAAAAAAATTATTTTAGCAATTCGTAGTGACTGAACAAAAGATGTTAATAATTTACTTCTTTTTGTTTGTAAAATTAATCCAACATTTACTCTTAAAGATGATGCAGGAATAATGCCAATTGCATTAATTGTAAGGATAATAAGTATACCTTTTTTGAAAAACTAATTTTTTAGATGTCTCGGGCAATCCAAAAGTTCCTGTTGTTAACCAAACAATTCAATTATCAAAAGAAACAATTGACAAAATTCCAACTCATCGTCGTTCGTTGCCAATTAAGTCTAAACCACCGATTGAAAAAGTTCCTGTAGTTCAAGAAAAGAAAGTTGAAACATTAAAACCAATTCCTGAAGCAACAACTAAATTAGAATTAGAGGCGGCAAGTAAAATTGAAATGCCAGATATAATGATAAAAAAAGGATAATAATGATATTAAAGAAAAACCTATTGATTTGCCAACTGAATTAGTGATACCATCACCTTCAATTGACGGTGAAGCAATTGCTTTGGCAAAAAAATGGAACCCGATTCTATGACATCAATGCGTAAAATTTTACATACTATTAACCGAAAAATGCAATTCAAAATTTGAAGTTTAGTTGTTATTTTAGTAATATCACTTGTTGGTTTTGGCATTGGTGGATGACAATTATGACAACACTTTGCAAACACTGCAAATAATGAAAATAGTGGTGGAGGTGTTAGTGAACGAACTAATATTACTTTATTAGGTGGTGATTTAAGTAAACAAGTTATTGAAATTGAAGATTCAAATAATTGGATGGATTTATACGGTGCTTTATTAACCTTAGAAATTGGTTCCAAAAATGATGGGAAATTAGAGCCACAACTGTTAGAAGCAATTAAAGATCCAGCTACTACTTTAACTTTTAGTAGTGAACGTTTTCACGAAGATAAAACAGTCTATGCAGCTAAAATTATTATTAATGCAGATAAGGGCAACTAATTTTTATGGTATTACTAATATTGCAATCCAAGCTAAGTCAAAACGAATTAATATTATTAATTTGGGTACAAATTTAGCATATACTCCTGCTGATATTTCAAGTGATATACCTAAAGATATTTTATCAGCTATGATAGCAAATTCAGAAATTTCAAATAAGTTATCACCAGAATCATTAGCGTTGTTACAAACGGCGCAAAAAGATGAAAATTTATTTCTATTAGGAATAAATTTTTCTATTTCTGGTGGTATACATTCAATTTGTAAATTATTAAGATTAAGATTATTAAATTGAATTGATGAATAAGCATTTAAAAATTGCGATAAAGTAGTAATTGTTAAGTCAATTTTTTTAAATCAATTTCAATTTCATAATAGACTTCGTAAAATTTATTGTTAAATAAATTATAAAAATTATTTAATCTAATTATTGAAATAGTATTAGTACATTGCACTGGTGCTGTAATTCTTGTTTTTAATGGTTTAATTGTTTTAGCATCTAATATATTTACAGTATAAGGTAAATAAGTAAATGGGTCTGGTGGTAAAACTGCTTTTGGATAAAAGAAAGTTGTATCTTCTGATAAGTCATAGTCTAAGGCACTTGTTTTAATAATACCATTTCATGCTTGTACATTTCCATTTGGTTTAATAAATTTAGCCATTGTTTGTCATTCACCTTGAAAGTTTTGAAATGCAGTAATATTATCATTTAAAGTAAATGGATTTTCACTATAAGTTGTAATCTTAAAATTAGTTTTACCAATAGTTTGTAAATTAATTAAATCAATAACATAACTTTCTAATGTTCCATCAGCAGTAGGATTAAAATCTAATTTATTATCTAAATTAGTTAATGCGGTATCTTTATCTAATGCTTCAAAATCTTGTGAAAGAATTACAATTTCATCAGTTCCACCATTAACATTAATTCTATTTTGCCCTAAATCAATAGTTGAATAAACTTTGGTACCTAAATTTTGACCAGTTGAAGAATAATAATGGGTTCTAATTTTATCTGTTAGTTTTAACATACAACCAAATGTTAATGAATTACTTCCTAATAAACCACCAACTTGGTCTTCTGTTTCATAACGAAACATATCATATGGAATATTACCTTTTCCTTTTGATGTATTACTTCATAAACTATTTTGAATAATTTCATAACTTAAATAATCAATAAAAGCATTTAGTTGTGCTATTTTGGAATTAATTTAGTATTTTTTTGACTCATTAATTTAACTGGTAAACCTAAATCAAAAAATGAAATTATTTTACCTACAATAGGCAAGTTATTAATACTAAATTTAGTAAATTCATTAATATCTCATGGTAATAATGAAATTGATGAATGTGTATAACGATTAGCATTTAAAATATCATGAAATGATGATGATTTTAAAGATGAATAATCAAATGAAGCAACACCAAATGGAACCTTTTTATATTCTGGGTCTTGATAAATAAATTTACGAATTTGTCTAGTATCATATACACCTGATGGTTTAAATTGTAATCCACTATCTCAAAAAGGTATTTTATTTGGATTTGTTTTTCTAGTAGCTTCTAAATTACTTCCTAATACTCCCTCAGCATTTTTCTTTGCTAATGGGTCTGCTAAATTATTAAAAACATTAGTTCATTCACCATATGTTGTTTGATTAACTGGTATTAATCCTTGTAGATTATATAAAACATTAGCAGGGTTTGAATTTGTTAATAAAGTATCAGGCATTCCACTTAATTCATCAGAAAATAATAAATCTCGTGGCTGATATACTCTTGTATTAATTTGTCCTGCTTTTACAGGGCGACCAATAATTGTTAAAGATGTAAATGCTGTTAAACCTAATACTTTTAAATCAATTCATTTAACACCAATATCTTTTGCTAATTCAGGATTATAATCAACAACACCATTAATAATTCTTGGGAAAAAATATCCTTCTCCAATTGCTCCATGTTGTATTTTTTGTCATATTGCCATCCCAGATTTAGATAATTGGTCATTAACACTACTAAATGTAATTTCTTGAAATAAAAACTTTTTATTATCAAATGGGTCATAGTAGTCTGTAATATTAGAAATATATAATCATTAAATAGATTGATTATATTCGTAAGTATTAATAGTTTCTCCACCAATATTTTAATTATTACTATTTAAAACAATATATAAATTTAACTCATCATTTTGATTAAATTGTTTTTCAGTAGATAATAAAGTATATTGTCTTTGAGTTGATATGCCTTGAAATACTGGGTCAGGGTGTACCTTGCAATGAAAAATATGCTCCAGTAGTTGAATTTTGTAAATATGCTTCATACATATCACCACGATTAGTAGGATAATTCATTGGATTAATAATTTTAGTATAAAAATTATCAGCATCTTTAAAATTATTTTCTTTTGTTCCTTTATTAACTTGTTTTAATTTAAATGCATTTCTTCATTGAGCAATAATAGTTGCATTACCAGTAATTGCTAATGTAAAATCTGAATAATCTTTGGGAATACTATTAATTGGTTTATATCCACTTGTAGTCATTGGAATAACTCCGTTTGTAATAACAAAAGGAAAGATAAATCATTTATCTAATTCTTGTATTTTTCTTTTAATAACTTTTGAATCAGTAGAGGCCATTCTCATTGCTGTATGTAATACTTGGTTATTAATTTGTATTGCTTCTTTTGAATTATTTTTGTTTAAATTCATCTTTTATGCCTCCTGTATTATTGTTTTCGTTTTGTTCATCTTCATTTTCTAAATCAAATTTAGAATTAGTTTCTAATTGTTCTTTATCAATTTTTTCAACCTCTTTTATAGCAAATGTCATAGGAATACTATCAACAGTATGAATATATTTAGTACGAGACATAGTTGCATTTTCTAATCTTGTGTTATTAATATCTACTAAACGCATTTGGTCAATAATTCCTGCTTGTTTAAATTTTAATGAGTAGGGGCGTTCACTTTTATCTCAATTGTTATTTTCAACTTTTCAATATTTATGAAATATTCATCAACAATCAAATAAACGATATAAATAATCTAATAAGAACTCTTGTCATACTGCTTGCGATTCAATATCTTCTGCTTGCATAATTAATGTTTGATTTTGATTAGTATAAGTTCCTTGTTCATCTGCTTGTCATGATAAACCAATACCACGAAATACAATTTTTAAAATATGGTCAGTATCTAGATTATAATCACTAGAATTATATTGTCCTTGCGTATAATTAACAGTTGCATTACCACTTTTTTTCATCATAATTATTATTTACATTTTGAATAACAAAATCACTTTCATAATCATCTCAGGTTTTTTTCTTATCTTTTACATTACTAATTTCAGCAGCAGTTGCTTGAATATATCCTCTTGCTCTTGAAAATCTTCTTGTTTTCTTTTTAATAAATAAATTATCTTGTAAATCTTCAATTAATCACATAGTAGGGTAAATATCTGGATAAGCATTTAACATTGTACTACTTGTTTGTCCTTGTTAATTAACACGAATAAAGTTAGGAATTTGTATTAATGGAAAACGACCTAATTTATTAATATATGTTCTTTTTTTAATTCTTAAACTTTCATTTATTTTTCCACTAACTGCTCCTGCTTGGGTATTTTCATCATTAGGATATGAATCAATTTGAATATATTTATCATTAATAATTACATGAAATATATAACCAGTATCATCTTGATTAGGTAATATTCAAATATCTGCTGCTTGTTCTTCTTCATTAATTTTAGATGCAGTACCTAACATAATATCTAAATCACCATCGCGTGTTTCATATATAAACATAACAGCAACACCTAATAATGATTTAGATCATGACATTTTAATTAATTTTTCATAAACTTTTCTTTTATGATATCAATTTTGTCAATGTATTAATGCTTGTTCATTTTCACTATCACATAATAATCCACGACCAATTTTCATTCTTACTTTTCTTTGAGCAACAATTAATGGAACATTTAATTTTCAATTACGATTATTAAATTCTAATCATCTATTAATATTTTTATTCATTTTCATTTACTCCTAATCTAGCAAGATGACAAATTAATAACTTACTTTCTTTTTCTACTTTATTCATTTTTAAGACTCTATATTCATTTTTATACTTATAAACAAAAATATTATTTTTAAAAACATTCTTTTTATATTTTCCAATAATCTTATCTAAATCAATTAAATATATATACATTTTAAATATACTCCCTTATTAATTTGTTATTTGATAATTGAACAATATCTCTAATATATTCACTTAATGCATAATAATCAGCATCAAATTCATCATCATATAAATCAATTATTTCTTCTTTACCACCATTTGGTTTTTCTTTTCACTGAATCATTGGATATTCAGTATTAGTTTCTTCTAAAATTAAATCATGTGTCATTTTTTCACTAATCATAGCACCAATAAATGCATTAACACGGTCAGCAACTAATCACACACTTTTATCAACTTCTTCAAATCTTAATAATTTACCATACCGATATTTTATTTTTTCACTATTAAGAACATCAATAAATGCTCTATCACCAGCACCATAATCAACATTAATAGTTAAACCACATTCAATAAAGATAATACTATTTTTTAAACTAGATAAGTAAAATTGAATAATATCATTTGCCTGTTCAAAAACATCTTTATATTTTATTGTTGCATTTGAATGAGTATATTTACCTATTTTATGTACTTTTTTTAAAGTTGAATTATATACCCATAAACTAGCACTTGTTTTATAATCATTAGGACTATCTGCTTGTGCATAATCAACACCAGCCAGTAATTTGTCAAAATTTCATGTTAATTTAGTAAATTTAAGATATCTAGCAAATACAGCACCTTTTAATTGTCCAGGCAATCCTCAACTTCATACTCTTGATCTAATTGGGTCTAATTTTTCTAACTCTAATTGATTACGAATTACATCATCATCTAAATAAGTATTAAGTCTTCAACTAGAATAATGAATAATAACTGTTTTAGTAAATTTCTTATTCTTTTCATAATAATTAATTTTAAACTTTCCAATTTGATTATATTTTAATCGCATTAATTGTTCATCAAATGGCATTATTTCATTACAATATTTAATAATATATCTTCCTAATGATTCAGGGTTAGATGAATTAATAACAAACTTTCTTTTAGCACCACGAACAGCAAAGGTTAATTCACTAATATCTTCTTTTGTTAACTGGTCTGCTTCTTCTCTTCATTCAATAGCAAATTCATATTTACCTAAATCAGCAAAGGCTTTTAACTTTTCTCTTTTAGCAGCAGAATGTAGTCCTTTATAAATAATATAAGTACCATTATCTAATGTAAAAGAATGTTCTGATAAATTAACTTTATAATTAATATTCATAGCATTAAGAGTATTTTGTATATTTTCAAATACTCCTTTTCTAATATCTTTATTCATTTTCATAACAGCAATAATAAATATTGGTTTATTTACTAATAACGATATAGCACATGATTTACCAATCGGATTATCTTTAATCATAAATGTTTTAGCACTATAACGACTTCCTATTTCATTATATTCATCAGCAGGATTATATTTTTCTTTTCAAGGTGCATTAGGAACATTTTGCTGATAAAATCATCTTGGTATTTCATCAAGATGTAAAAAATGTTTAAGCATCTTTTATCACCTCTTTTATTTTAGGTAAATCAACATTATCAAAATTAATAACAATATTTGCATTATTTATATTTGTATCCTTAACATATTTCTCAACATATATCTTCTTACCCCCGCCATATTGGTCATTTAATAAAGCCAATTCCAATTCTATTTCTAATTTATTTATCGTATCCTTAATAAAATCAGCAGTTTCTGGATTAACTTTATCTTGTCAATTATCAAGTGGGAGTTTTAAATAGTATAAATATGCTCTTTTACTGCTTAATTTGGTGCCTTTTTGTTCCAAAAATGCTGTAGTTTTGTCAATAATTGTTCTATTTTTGGCTATTTTTTACTCCTTTTTGCATATTAAAATTGCTATTATTTAAACAATATGATTAAATAAAAGAGTAAAAAACTGTATTAAAATGTATAAAAGAACTCTCACAAGTTCTTTTTTTATTATCTATATTTTACATAAAAAAAGACTTTTGCAAGTCTATATTTTTGTAATTTTCTAAAACAGGTTAAGAGTAGGAAAATTCTGCCTTTTTAGATTTACAATATTATCTTATCATCATTAAATTTAATGTCAATAATTTACTTTTTTTTATTGTATTATGTAAATATTTTAAGAAAGGGTAGGAAAAAATGAAAAAGTTTAAACATTTAAGTTTTATTGAAAGATGTAATTTAAAAGAAGCGTTAAAATCTGATATTTTTAAGAAAAAAATGGCACTCTTAATATATCAAAAATAGCAAGATATATGAGTCGTAGTAAAAGTACTATTAAATATCACTTAAAGCATTATAAACATATTAAACGATATCATCCTATGCAAGAACATAAACGATATTTAGAAAATCGTAAAAATTGTAAAAAGAAAACTACTTTAACTTTTAAACAATTATTATGATTAGATGAAAAATTTAATAAATTTCATTATACACCTAAACAAATATGTATTATAGGCTGTATGTAATATTTAAGGGTTTTAATTAATATCTTAGAAATTGTGGAATAAAAATACCACTTACTTATATTTACAAAATTATTAACTGAATAATTAATTCTATTTTCTTCTAATGGTTCATTAGTATTAAATAAATTAATTTTATTTTTTAAATTCATCATACTAGTATTTAATTTATTTTTAAGAGTTTTTTCATGATAAGTTGCTTTTTTAACCAAAACACCTTTACAGTAATGTGATATATCACCCTCAATATGACAACCAATATTATTTCATAATGTTTGATTTCTGACACCTTCTTCATTATTTTTAATTAATTTAATTGTCTCTTTTAAGAATTTCATTTTTGATTCTTTTATAAAAGAAGCACTGTTTTCTAAGCGTTCTAATAATTCTTCATATTTACCATTAAAAAAAATCGACTGCTTTATGGTATGTTTCTCTGTTTTCTTTGTTTTTACTTTGATAAGGATATAATTTTTTAAATCTACTTGTAAGGTGAAATTTATCTATCGTGTAATGTATTTTATTTTTAGGAAAATATTTTTGAATAAATTTTGCCATATTTTTAATTCAAGGTGCACCATCTCCTAATACCATAAATTCAATATTGTCATTAATATCATAATAACTTGTAATTAATGTAAGTAATTTACTAACAAAATTAATTAATTTACTATTTTTTTTAATATATTCTGGAATATTATCTAGTTCTATAACTCCTAATTTATTTGCAATTACAGGTCTTTTTTTTTTAGTTGATTTTGTTTTATCAAAACCAGTATGAACAGTTGAAAATATACTATGTTTTTTTATTTTTTCTTTCCCCTTTTTATTTTCATTTCACATTTTTAAATAAGTTCCATCAATTTGAATATATAAAGTATGAGGTACCTTTATTTTTTTATCAGTTTTATTAATATAATATTCTTTATCAATTTTTGCATTTTTCATAATATTTGAAATTGTTTTTATACAAATTTTTACATGTTCCATAGTATCTAAAATATCTTGATATGTTTTTTTATTGCCAATAAATGATAATATTTTTTCTTTAACAGAATTATCTATTCTTTGTCATTTTTTAATTCCTAAAAGTTTATCCAAAGGAAAAATATATTCTTCTTTACCTGTTTTTTGATTAATTTTATAATATTTTCTTCTTTTAAAAGTTATTTTCCCATTTAAAATAGTTAATTTTCTTGGTTTTATTTCTTTTACTTTATAATTTTTAAATTCTTTTAAAGTTTCATCAATTTTATAATTTTTAAAAATTCATTCATCACAATCTTCTAAACTTTGTTGAATAATTTCAATACTTTGTATATTTAATAAATTAATAAAATTCTTTTAAAAATTGTTATCAACATTTATCATTTTTATACCCTCTTTTCTATAGTTTAGGACTTTAGCACAAAAATAATGAAAATGCAAAAAAAGATATTATTTTTTATTTATTGTGTTATAATTAAAGTGTTAATTACTAGCAAATTAATTTAACTGAAAAAAGTAAAATAATTTACTTTTTTTTATTTTGATGTAAAATATAGGTAATAAAAAAAGAACCAAGTTGGTTCTTTTGTTATATTTTCAGGATTAATTACTCTTTTATTTAATCATATTGTTTAAATAATAGCAATTTTAATATGCAAAAAGGAGTAAAAAATGAAAGAATTTAATCCAAAAACAGCAAGTTTGGCAACTTTTTATCGTAAAATAGAGCAATTTTGAGAAAATAAATCACCTAATAAACCCTATACTTTGAATGATTTAACCAATGAATTCAACCTTTCTCGCAAGTGAAGATATGATACTTATGCGAGCGAAAAGATAGTTCCTTTGCTTGAAAAACAAGTTGATAAAATTGAAAGTGAAATAATTAACTTTATGATAAAATCACCAGATGGTGCTAAATTATATTGACAACGAGCATTTAATTATAAATATTCACTACAAGAAAAAGAACTTGAAAAAGAATTAAACTTAAATAATCAACAACCAATAATTGTTAATTTACAAACGGATATTAGAGATATTAAAAAAGAAAATGATAATAATTCTTAATCATTTTACTTATTTGTTAGAAATTCCTTATTGGTTATTTCAAAATAGTAGTATTGGTAAAAAATATCCATTTGCTAAAAATATGAGTTAGTTAATGAAATTAATCAAATTGGGACACGATATAGTGGTAAGACTATTTCAAATATAAAAATGTTTGGTGAATTATTAAAAATTAGTTTATTAATTAAAGAACCAATTTGTATTATTGCTAGTATGTATTGGAGTAAAGATTTAAAAGATAGTGTATTTCAAAATATATGAAATATGTTAGATGAAAATAATATACCTTATACTATTAATTTATCAAATTTTACTTTTACTTTATCAAATGGTAGCAAAATATATTGTAAAGGTTTACATTCACCAAGTCGGAAAGAAAAATTAAAAGCTTTTGCTGATTTGAATAAATATAAATTAGTTATTGATTGAAGAGAAGAATGTGATCAATTTCAACAAAAAGATTTAAGTGATTTAGAATTTGCTATTCGTGGTTATCAAAATAAAATAACAATTAATACATGTAATCCTGAAAGTTTAAAAAGATATATTGTTGGTTATTGTAATGAATTAATGCCTTTTGATGAAGAAATAATGCGTAGTAAATATGAGCAAATTAAGTATATTGAAAAATGAAATATGAAAATTATTATTCATTATTCTAGTTGAAGATTAAATTATGAATTACCACAAGATAAAGTTAATGAACAATTAAGATTAGAACAGTTAAATATTGAAAGAGCAAGAGTATGAAGTTGAGGTTTACCAGGCAATACTAGTGGGTCAATATTTGCAAGATATATTGATATTATGCAAGCAACAGATATTATTCAATTAACTAAATTATTAGGTGGTGTTGATTTAGCAAACTCTACTAGTCCTAAGGGACATACAACAGCAGCGAGTTTTTGAATATATAATTCATTTGATAAAAAAGCATATAAAGTAGCAGAATATACACACTCAAATGCTACACAACAATTTAAAGGACCATTAGAACAAGTAAAAGATATTTTAGAGTTTTACAACAATCAATTAAATCAATATTTTAATTTAATACAGCAAGGTATATCAATCAATGTTGATGATAGTGCTTATGCAACATTAGAAAGTTTAAACCGAGAAAAATATAATTATTCTTTTGGTCAATATATGCATTTTAAACCAGCACAAAAGCAGAAATTTAAAATAAAGCATCGTATTGAAGCATTCACAATGTTAATAAATACTAATCAATTAAAATGATTTTGAGAAAAATGTCCTGTAAGTAAAACTCAATATGAATTAATTCAATGAGAAGATAAACCAGATGCCAGAGAAGAACGAATGTTGGACTTATACGATGATACATTTGATAGTGATTTTTATGCTTTACACTTTGAATTAGTACCAATGGTTAAACATAATAGTTCAGCAGATTATAAATTATGACAACAAAGGGAGTGATTAACTTAATGAAAAAAAAGATATTTATGTAATACATGATGAGCGTGTAATAAATGCAAAAAGACCTTATATGTCTGTTTGTGGACAAGTTAAAAAAAGACTTTGTTAAGAATTAAAAAAAGATAATATCGCAATATGTAATTTAAATTTATATAACGAATATATTAAAAAATATCAAAAAGTTAAAGTATGTGTACAAGTTTTATCAAATGAACCAAATTTATTAACAGTAAATATAATTAATTATGCACTTATCTTAAATTTAAAGGAGCAAAATAACAATGAATAATACTTTCCCTAGTTTACCAAACTTAAATGATATTAATAGTGTTTTAAAATTTTATAATTATGATTGAACAATTA
Organism: Spiroplasma endosymbiont of Seladonia tumulorum; assembly: GCF_964020235.1. Lineage (NCBI taxonomy): Bacteria > Bacillati > Mycoplasmatota > Mollicutes > Entomoplasmatales > Spiroplasmataceae > Spiroplasma > Spiroplasma endosymbiont of Seladonia tumulorum. Next base: position 1,860,554 of record NZ_OZ026545.1, read on the forward strand.
ATTTAGCCAATATTATTGCTCGCCATCAAATGCGATTAGTAAATGGTAAAGATATTTTATTTAAGTCTCATCGTAAAGACATTTTAGAAAAATTAAATTGATGATATGAAACTTATAAAATAAAAGAAAAATTAGATAAAAATGAATTAACAGCAAGTTTAATGGGTAAAACTATCTTTGGTTTATTAGAAACTAGTGATAGCAATATTGATTTATGAATTAATCCTTTTAACTTTACATCACGCGTAAGTAAAATAAATGAATTAAAACAATGTGCCGATATTTGATTAAATTATCATCAATCAGATAGTGGTTTTATTTTAAATTTAATTTGTGCCAAAGATAAAATAGTTATTAAAGGTTGACCTAAAAATAATGAAGTAGTTGTTGGGCAAAGTAAAACACAAATTAAAGATGATGTTAAACCTGTTTTAGTACAAGAATTTAAAAATAAATTAGGTATAGTACCTTTTTGATAAATGATAAATGAACCTAATCCTTTATTTTTATCAACATCAACTACATTAAACCCATGACCTACAATGGCAAATTGTTATAAATTACAATTTGATTTAGAAGATAGTTTTAATATTAAATCAAAAGAAAGATATGCAAATCGTACACATTGATATGGAATACTAAGTGATGATTTAATGACTGCTTATAACAAAGGTAATAAAAAAGTACTGCAAGATGTATTCGATGATATTTTTGTTCAATCAAGTTCATCAACAGTAGATGGTCAATTATCTCAATCTTTACAAGTAGTACAAGGGACACCAACCTTAGAAACATATACACAAGACCAAAAAGCAATTATTGAACAAGTATATATAGCATGTAATTTTTCTAGTCCTTTTGGTGATGCCTCAGATAGTGAAGAAAATAAAACCCAATCATTAATAAAAAAACAAAAGACTTAGAAAAACAAGCATATTTACAAGCATATCGTAAACAATATTATACTAAGATGTTTGATACTGTTTTAAAATATTATGGTTTATGAGATGGTGTTGGTGAACGCCCGTATGGTTTTGATTTTGTTAGTGCTAGTTTAATAGACCAAATGCGACAAAATGAATTAATTACTGCTAGATTAGAAAATGGCACAATGGAGCCAATAAGAGCAATAACTGAATATGATAATATTGATGAATTAGAAGCAACCAAATATTTTGAAAAAGTAGAAAAATGACAAGATAAAATGCAAGCCAAAGAAATTGAACATAATAATAAATTACTAGAATATGATGAAACTGGTAATAATCAAAATGCCGTACAAGGTAGAACAGAAATTAAGAAGAATTAACAAATGCAAAAAATTAGTCCAGCGCTATGCAATGATTAAGAACAGGAGCAGGTGCTACTGCAATAGATATAAAAGAAAGTATAAAAGAACATAGACATTGAATGGTATTTCCTTTTAATGTTTATAGTTCATATATTCCTGGTACTGAAACAGGTTGAAAACCTAATAATGCTAAACCAAGTGATTATGGTAGTTATTCAAGAATATTTGATAATATGGAAAGTACGATTGCTCAATGACAAGGCAGTTTAAAAATAGTTCAAAAATATAAAGGTGAAGAAATTAATATATTAACAATTGATGATTTTAAAAATCAACCTATTAATTCCACTATATGAGCCAATAATGAAACACCTTTTGCTATAAAATTAAAAGATGAAAATAATAATGTTTATTGAAAATTAATTGATGGTGAAAACATTTATGATATTAGTGTAACTATTAATAATATTATTAGTACCCAAGCCTTATCATATTTTAGAAGAAAAGATGAATTTGGTAATACTGTTGGTCAAGTTCAAATTGAATATAATAAAATGGGTAAATGTAATGTTTGAGATATTTTAAATATGAATAATTTTATTAATCGCCAAATTACAGTATTACCTTTAAACTATACGCAAAAACTAGTATTTAATCCTTTTACGATACCTGCTATTGGAAAGTTTTTAAACTTTGTTTCGTTTGGTATTCCTTGGGACTGAATTGGTAATTTAACAATTACACAAGATGATAAATGACCTAATTTCCCATGACTTAATGGTTTTATGAGTGCTAATGTTTATAGTTTTTATAATGATGCCTTTTGAGGTGATAAGGCTGTTGGTAAAGGTTATTTACCATTTGAAATATTTAGAGAACAAGGAAATGATAAAATTGGTGCTATGATTGGTGCTAATGCTTCTAGTTTTAGTTTTACTACTTTATTAACTGATAAAATACAAGGCAATGTTTTTGAAAAAGATGGTAAACCAACAGAACGAATAACTTATTCAACTTACAATTTAAAACAATTAAACCCTAAAACTAATCGTATTTATTTAATTAATGAATTAGTAAGAGCAGTTGATGCTCAAACACCAGTTAGTGATAGTGAAAAAGATAATGATTGCGAATTCTTACAAACACCTGATGGGGCAAATTGTAGTTATATAATTGATATGTTTTCAATTCAAGCCTTATATAAAGGTAATTTTGAAATTATCTTTTATGCTGATAACCCATATACTAATAATGAAGAAGATTATTTAAAATTATCAGTATGGAGTTTCAGAGGTAAAACAAAAAGTACTTTAAATAATTATTTACGCGATATGACAACTAATTATAAAACTAGTTTCTTATTACCACATAACTATGAAATACCAACATTTAATTATCCAAAATATGTATTACCACCAGTACCATATAACTATCAACCTTATACCAAAGATATTATGCCTGCTGGTGTAGTACAAACATTAAAAACTAAAATTACAGCACAAGCACAATGTAAAGAAAACTTTCCTTCCGTTAATTTATTTGATAATACAGCAGAATATAAAGGTTATTATGAGATAGAAATTGATTTAAAACAAATTGACCCAACAATTCAAAGTATAAGTAAATTTCAAGATGCTTATAAAACAATTGAAATAAATAATCTAGGTAATTTACAAGTTGAATGTGGTCAACCTGATATAGAGAATTTTATTCCTAATAGAAATGTTGATATTTTAGGTGGTTTAAACTGTAATAGTAATTTAGGTTCATTAGCAAATATAATTTTGCAACAAAGTGGTCGTTCACAAACTGATAAAGTTAATTTTGATAATATAATAACTTTATATACTGATAATATCAGAGTAAATGATATTCAAACATTTTCTACTGGATATACTAATGAATTAACGGGTGATGATTACGAAAATAGATATTTTGCTTCTGATAAAAGAATAGTTTTAAATTTTTTACTTCAAATAACAAAATTATCTAATAATGATAGCGGTAAAATAACAGAAACATATTTACAAGCATATTATACTAATGATTTAAAATTAAAAATTAGAATATCAAAAATTATAAACATAAATTTATTATTAGATAGCACAATGCATTGAAAATATTTTGGTAATAATAAAGAAATTGTATTAGATGTTTCTAACCCAAATGTACTAGGCATTAGAAACAAAAGTGAAAACCCAGTCAAAATTACATTTATACCAAGATAAAAAAAGAGATTTAATAGAATGCACCCATTTTAGTAAGTACTAATAAAAAGTATTTACTTTTTTTTAATTATATCTTTTTCTTTACGATTTGAATATCATGTATTTCATTTTATAACATCTTGTATATATTCTTCATGTGAATTATATATTTTATTATGGATTGTAGCTTTCTTAAGTAATGAATGAAAACTTTCTATAACAATATTATCTGCACAGTGGTAATTTTTTCCCATTTAAATTGTAATACCGTTAGATAAACATTTATCGTGATAAATAGTGGATGTATATTGATATCCGTGATCTGAGTGAATTATTATTCCATTCAGATCTTTTTTTATTAATTTTATTTTATTAATTGCATCATTTAAATTATCCATTACTAATTTATTGTCATTATATTTAGATCACTTTACATCAACTATTTCTTTAGTATATCCATCAATAATTGTTGATTGATAATATCTTTCTCCTTTTCAAATTAAATATGTTACATCAGTATATAGTACTGAAAACCTTGTTTTTATATCATTGAATTTACGATTAATTAAATCAGGATATTGTAATAAGCTTTTTTCTTTATTCTGTTTATATTTCATTTTTCTTTTCATTTTTCTTACATATTCAGGTTGTATTTGATTATCACGCATAATTCTTAAAACTTTTTTTGAATTATATTTTATACCATAATCTTCCTTTAAATATTTAGTAATTCTTCGATAACCAAATTGTTTTAAATTTTCTTCATAGACTTTTACAATATCATTTATTGCTTTTTTATCTTTTTTGCTACTGTCATAATTTTTATATTTATCTCAATAACTATGTTTTAACCCTGTTACTTCTAGTAATAATTTTATTGAATATTCACAAAAATTTTGTTTAATAAAAGAGACAATTCTTAGTTTGCTTAATTGTAAAAGTCATGGAGCTTTTTTAATAATTCATACCTTGTTTTATAATATTCTAAATTTCTTTTGGCAAAAGAAATTTTAGGTCCTTTAGGATTGTTTAATTTTCCTTTTTTATGATTTGCTCATCAAGATTCTACTGTATTTGCATTTATATTATATTGTTTTGCTACTATTCAACAACTTTTTTGTTTAATTTCCTCAATGATTTTTGTTCTAAATTCTGATGTATATTTGTTATATTTTTGTCCTTTTTTTGCCATATAAAAATGCACCCCCTATAAAAATTTAGCAAAATCTTTTTTTATTTTACTTACTTTTTGGGGTGCACTCTATAATAATCTCTTTTTATTATTTATTATTCTTTAACTTTTAAATTACCCTCTTTATCAATTTTAGGTAAATTGGGTTCATCATTACCTAAATATTGATAAATTCCTTTAAAGTTGCTAACTCCTCTTTCTCACGATGAAACATTATTTCAATCTCCATTAGAATTAATAAGTCCTATTGTATAGTATTTTCTTTTAATATCATTTACATTATTTGTTAATCAACATACTATACTTATTTTTGAATTCGATGTTCCAAAAATATAATTTGTCTTAATTTCTTTATTTTGAAATTTAAATATTTCTCAATTATCTTCTAAATTTAATTTAGCAATAATAATATATCACTTATTATCAGCTACATTAAATTTTTCTTCTCTGTAACATATTCTTTCAAAATCACCAATAGTTTCTTTATGACATTGTTCTATATTGGGATTACAACTAATTAAATTAAAAGTTGGTGTTCCTATTAAACTAATTGCACCAATAATACTTAAAATCTTTTTCATTTAATATTTCTTTTTTATTATTATCAATTAAGTGATTCTACTGAAACAATATAATCAACAATTATATATCCTGTATAAGTATTTGTATCAGAAGAATTAATACGTGCTCTGTAATTACTAATACTTTCAACTTTGATTTTTGTGATATCTAACTGTGGATTTAATTGTTTTATTTTTTCTTTGATTTGTTGTTCTGTTGGATTAGATAAATTTTCAGTTATAAATTCACCTAGATTACTATTTGTAATAATTTTATTTAAATTAATATTAGATATAAAATTAAAAACTACTTCACCGCTTAAAATATCTTTTCTTATAAAAGATATTTTTGCATTTCTTGAAGTTATATCTTTAACTTCAAAATCATTTATACTATTTTCTAAATCAGGATTTAATTCTTTTATTTTATCTTTAATTTGTTGTTCTGTTGGTAAATTTAAATCATTAACTCTAATTGAGCCTAATTCAAAATTTTTAAAAATTGATTTTATTGGCCTACTATAAGTAATATTTATTTCACCAGTATAAATACTTGTATCATTTGAATTAACTTTAGCGGTATATGTTGTAATATCTATGACATTAATTTTATTAATATCTAACTGTGGATTTAATTCTAATAATCTAAGATTAATTTGTTCTTTCAAACTATTATTTAATTTTGATCCATCTATTTCTCCTAAATTAGTATTTGTAATAACATTGTTTATTGGTACAGATTTATCAACTGTAAAATTAATTGTTTTTTTACTACTATAACCAGTTATAGTGATTACTGCACTATTTTCAGTAATATTTGTAACATTAATATTATTAATATTTACTTGGGGATTTAATTCCTTTACTTTTTCTTTAATTTGTTGTTTTGTTGGTTTGTTAGACCCATTAGTTTTAAATACATGTTGATATTTATTATTTATTATTGCATTTCTTCTTACTCTATTTATTTTTTCTATACCTAGATTTCCTCAATTTAATTTATTAATATCATTTTCATCATCTTTTTTTATTTTTTTTTCATTATTTTTATTAGTACAAGAACAAGAACTTTCAATCAAAGGTGCACCCCCACTAATTGTTAACAAACTTAATAAACTTACTAATTTTTTCATACTTGTATTTCTCCTTTTCATATCTTGAAACTTTTTATCAAGATTTACTTGCATTATATATATATATATATATATAATCAAGACTAAATTAGTTAATAAAAATAAAAAAGTGCCAATAATAAACACTTTTTTTGATATTTTGATAAATAATTATTCATAGAAAAGATTACTACTAATATTTTACAAGAAGGATAAGTAATTTATTTAATTTAATAAATTACTTAGATGAATTATACAATAAAAAAGAGAACTATAGAGTGCACCCCAAAAAGTAAGTAAAATAAAAAAAGATTTTGCTAAATTTTTATAGGGGGTGCATTTTTATATGGCAAAAAAAGGACAAAAATATAACAAATATACATCAGAATTTAGAACAAAAATCATTGAGGAAATTAAACAAAAAAGTTGTTGAATAGTAGCAAAACAATATAATATAAATGCAAATACAGTAGAATCTTGATGAGCAAATCATAAAAAAGGAAAATTAAACAATCCTAAAGGACCTAAAATTTCTTTTGCCAAAAGAAATTTAGAATATTATAAAACAAGGTATGAATTATTTAAAAAGCTCCATGACTTTTACAATTAAGCAAACTAAGAATTGTCTCTTTTATTAAACAAAATTTTTGTGAATATTCAATAAAATTATTACTAGAAGTAACAGGGTTAAAACGTAGTTATTGAGATAAATATAAAAATTATGACAGTAGCAAAAAAGATAAAAAAGCAATAAATGATATTGTAAAAGTCTATGAAGAAAATTTAAAACAATTTGGTTATCGAAGAATTACTAAATATTTAAAGGAAGATTATGGTATAAAATATAATTCAAAAAAAGTTTTAAGAATTATGCGTGATAATCAAATACAACCTGAATATGTAAGAAAAATGAAAAGAAAAATGAAATATAAACAGAATAAAGAAAAAAGCTTATTGCAATATCCTGATTTAATTAATCGTAAATTCAATGATATAAAAACAAGGTTTTCAGTACTATATACTGATGTAACATATTTAATTTGAAAAGGAGAAAGATATTATCAATCAACAATTATTGATGGATATACTAAAGAAATAGTTGATGTAAAGTGATCTAAATATAATGACAATAAATTAGTAATGGATAATTTAAATGATGCAATTAATAAAATAAAATTAATAAAAAAAGATCTGAATGGAATAATAATTCACTCAGATCACGGATATCAATATACATCCACTATTTATCACGATAAATGTTTATCTAACGGTATTACAATTTAAATGGGAAAAAATTACCACTGTGCAGATAATATTGTTATAGAAAGTTTTCATTCATTACTTAAGAAAGCTACAATCCATAATAAAATATATAATTCACATGAAGAATATATACAAGATGTTATAAAATGAAATACATGATATTCAAATCGTAAAGAAAAAGATATAATTAAAAAAAAGTAAATACTTTTTATTAGTACTTACTAAAATGGGTGCACTCTAAACTGGTGATAATTTTTCAACATTTAATTCTTCTTTTAATCAATTTTTACCTTTTGAAATAATATCTTGTTCTATTTTTGTGTTTGTAATAAAATTTTTAATATTATTGAAATGCTGTTCACTCATTCAATTTGGATTTGAATTGTTAATAATTTCTGTTTGTTCTTTTTCTTGTTTAGAATTAATTTTACTTACTTCACTATTATCGGGGTCTAATTCTTCGGTTGGTAAACCTAATAGTTTGCTTAAAACATATTTAACTCCATAAGTTAATGCTGACCCAATACTTTTAGCGGGGTCAGTATTTTTCCCTGTAAAAGGTCAATAAGTTTTAATTTCTTCTGTTTCTTTACATAAAGTTAATTCCATTTCAAAATATGGTATATCATTAATTACTTTTAAAGTATCTTTCACATAACTCCAAATATATGTAATATGATGCTTTTTAAATTCTTTTTTAACTAATTCTAATACTTGTGCTTCACCAAAATAGTTATAAATTGTTCTACCATTCATTTGCATTGTTTGGTTTTTTTCTAAATATAATGATAAATCGTGTTGTATTTCACCAATACTTGCTATTAATGTTTTTTTAGTTTCTTGTGGCATTTTCTCATTCCTTTCTTTCTTGTCATATTAAAATTGCTTCTTTAATTTGTTCTAAATTTTGTTTAGTAATATCAACTTTTTCTTTAATTACTATTTTTAATTTTGGATTTATAATTATCATTAATATTTTTTTATTATCTATACAAAAGTCTTTTTCTAATAAATAATAAAGTTTTAATTGCCAAATATAGCGTTCAATATCTGTTTTCTCATTAGAACTAGTAATTTTTCAATCACATATTATATATTCATTATCAGTTGTTATTCCAATAAAATCAGTTGTCCCACACATTAAAGGACTATAAAGTGTTTTTTCAGTTTCATAATATTTAAATTTAATATCTTTAAAAGTTTCTTGATATAGTTTTGTAAAATTTTTAAATAATTCACGATGTGATTTTATTTCACAATCAATAAATTTAATTAATTCATCATCAAAATTATTTTTTATTCAAACATCAATCATATTATGTAAACATATTCCACGATTTTGTGCTAATTTTAAAATATTCTCATCAATTTGTGAAAAATCTTTTGGCACTAAAATATTAACAATTTTACTTACACTAGGTATTAAAATACTATACTTATGTAATTCATCATTAAAAATATATAAAGGTTTTAAATCTAATCTCATAAAATTGTTTCATCATTACCAATATTTTGATTATCATTATTAAATAATTCTTTTGTCTCAGATGAATTAAATTCTATTTTTTCTTGTGGTTTATCAGATTTTTTTAAATCATTATTTGTATGTAAAAATTCATAATTAGATACTTGAACTATTCATTCAGTTTTATTATCTTTATTTTTAAAAGATTGTAAAACACCAGTAATTGCTATTTGACTACCTTTTTGACAATATTTTTGTAAAGTAATTGCTTGTTTATTTCAAACTTGACAAGGAATAAAATCAGTTTCTTTTTGTTTTGAATATGGGCGAGTAATTGCTAAATTAAAAATAGTATATTCTTTTCCATTACTTGTTTTCTTAATTTCAATATCTTTTGTTGTTATACCAATTCCAATAAATTTATTCATTATTAAATTTCCTCCAAATTCTTTTCTTCAATTAAACTATCAATATAGTAATAAGCACTTTCTTCTGAATGACATTCTTCTAATGCTTCATTAAATAAATCTTCTTCGGTATAAACTTTGCCATTTTCATCTTTTCACATATTATTCACATCCTTGTCATTTAATATTTTCATTTTCTAAATCAATAATAGTTGTTAATCATTCTTGTTGATTTTCAACATTAGCAGTAGTTTTTGCTTCTTCTAATGTATAAAAACAGCTCGTTTTAAAATCACTATATTTACTTTTCATTACCAATAAGTATCTTTTATTCATAATTTAATTCCTCCTAATTCTTTTTAGTATTTAATGCTCAATGTTCATCTGTAATATCTTCAAATGATACTGAATAACTTTTAAGCATTAATTCACTTAATTTATTTTCTTGATTGCATTCTTTATGAAAACAATAACCTCAATATCTTTGTTTAAGACAAGTTTTATTTAACTTTTTCATATTTATTTAATTTCTTACTATTTTCTATTCTTGCTCTTTCATTAGCACGCTCAATTTTTTTCTTTTGTAATTGCTTTTTACTTAAAAACTTTCAAGGTTTTTTATTTAACTTTTTCATATATACCTCCTAAATTATTCCTTTGATTTTTTTCTCAAATTGCAATATTTTTCAACCATCAGAAGCTAAATCTAAAATATCGTTAATTTTGTAATATTGTATATAAGAAGCAATAACATCTCATTTATCTTTAAATAAATTTAAGTACATTTTGGCTCATTCTAAACATTGCAAATCATAATGTTTTTTATGATGTGAAATACGACAATTAATAGGTTGACAATTAACTCAATAAAATGATGTTGTTATTTCATTTCAAGTTTTATTAATATATTTACTTTTATATTCTGTCATTTATTTTTTCCTCCTAGTTTTAACTCGCTGGCACTCACTCCCAAGTGAAAGTGCCAAGCGAGAATTAGTTATATAAGTATTTATCTATTTATTTACTACGCCATCCGCCTCACTGGGGTGAGCGGTGGCGATATGTTAATTGTTTGAATGTTTAATAATCCACAGTTGTTTTTTAATATTGACGCCAGACATATATATGTCTTCCTTTATCCGTGCCCATTTGTGCTTTTGCTCTGGGATTTGACGTTCAGTTTTTAAATTAAAAATTCACTCGCATTTTAAAGGACCAAATGCTATAAAACTCCAACCAACCACACTTTTCGCAAATTTAATTGTAAAGTCACTATCTCTATTTTTATTGTCGTTTGATATTAACCTTGGACTTATCACGACTATCGCTTAGTTCTAATGAACCAGCGCCGATTTACATTTTTCCTCATACACTATTTCAGTACTTGCCTCGGCCGGCTGTGGAATAAAAACACTTAGTTATTTAAAATAACCGTTCCGCTCTGCATTAAGTTGTTTTATAAAATTTAAGTTTTAATAAACCAGTTTCATAATCAAAGATAATTTTTGAATTTTCTAAGCGTCTATAAAACCGCTTTTGTGTTTTATCTTTTACTTTATTCAATAAATCTTTATGTTTTTCACAAGTTCATAAAACTTTATTTGATAAAAATTCTTCGGTAATGAATGATATTGCTTTATAGCAATTATCAACATCACATATTGTTTGTTGCTTATTAATTTTCATTACCTACTCCTTCCTTTATTAAGTTTTTTTATTAGCAAATTAATTAACTGAAACAGAGAAAGGACAACACCTTAAAATTGGAGAAAAAACAGGTACACTTTATAAAGATTTCTAAGATATTTAATAAATATGTAAACAACTTAAAGAGGGTATCAAAAAGTTGTAATAAAAAGTTTCTATTTTAAGAATTTAAGATGCTGTCCTTTCTCTGAATCAATTAATAATTTTGGTTTTACAAATAAAAAAACCATTTTAGTAAATGGTTTATTATTTTTATTCAATTTTTATGTATTTGTTAAAACCCTTCTTTTTTTTATGCGATCAAATTATATGAAATTGAATTTAATGATAAATTCCCTATGTGTTTTAAAACACTTTATAAATATATTTATTTAGGTTTATTTGGTTTAAATAAACGTAATTTGTATTTTCATAGTAAAAAAAAGATACATAAAGGGAAAAAATATAAACGTGGTAATTTAAGCAATGATTTTAAAACTATTAAACAAGCAAAACATGAAAAAGGTACTTTTGGTTGATTTCAAATGGATACTATTGTTGGTAAAGATAAGAAATCAGCATGTTTAACATTAACAGAAGAATTAACTAAATTTACCTTTTTTTAAAAAAAGAAAAAAATTCAACAGAAGTATTAGAAACTTTAAAACAAATTTTTAAAAATAAACTTTTAAAAAAACATTTAAAGGGAATTATAACTGATCAAGGAAAAGAATTTTGAAATTGAAAAGATATTGAAAAACATCTTAAAACAAATGTATATTTTTGTGATAAAGGTAGTCCTACACAAAAACCAATAATGATAAGATAAGACCTTGTTTAAATTGAGAAACACCAACACAGTTATTTAATAAATATATTAAATAAATTTATTAAATAAAAAAACTTAATAAATTATTTTTTAGTGTGCCCAAATATACTAATTTTAAATAAATTAAAAAAATAATTTAAAAATACTTGCAAACTTATTTTTAAGTGCTATTATTTTAATTAATAAGAGTAGGAAATAACTAATTGCATTTACACTATACAAGTTTGATAATCTTCAATTATTACAATAACTTTATTTAAATAAGAACAAATTTTATTTTTAAACTCATTTAATATTAAATACATATTATTTATTGCTTCTTCTTCATTTTTGGAATTAAAAGTAATATTATTAATTATTTTCTTTTGCAAAACATTATAAATAATAATACCAGTTTGTCCAATTCCAGCAGGGTCAATTGCAATAATATATTTTAATTTATTTGTTTTATTTTTTTGTCAATTTGTAATATTTTTCATCCATCGGATGCTAAATCTAAAATATCGTTAATTTTATAATATTGCATATATGAAACAATAACATCTCACTTGTCTTTAAATAAATTTAAGTACATTTTGGCTCATTCTAAACATTGCAAATCATAATGATTTTTATGATGTGAAATACGACAATTAATAGGTTGACAATTAACTCAATCAAATGACGTTGTTATTTCATTTCAAGTTTTATTAATATACAAACTTTTATATTCTGTCATTTATCTATACTCCTTAATTCTTTTTATTTGTTGCTCAAATTTCATCATTAATATCATTTACTGTTACCAGATAAGCTTGTATCATTAATTCTTGTAATTTATTTTTAATTTTTTTATTTCATTTTTTCATTAAATATTTTCCTTTCTGTAAAAAAACATAATATTCCTTTATTGGTTAATATTTTGATATTTAGTAAATAATTTATTTTAGTATTTAATTACTTCGCCCCCGCTCCACTTTGAAGGCGAGCGGGGGCGGATAGGATATTTTGATAGAGTTTACCCCCATACGGAAATAAACAAAAAACAGTTTACCCAGTTATTAATTACGCTTCATCCATCCCTACACAACTTTATATAAAGAAAATAACCTTTTGGAGTTCCAACCCTCTTGTTTTTTAGTGTCCGATATTGTTTTTTTCGGTTTAACAACACTCTTTTTATGAAAACAAGCCAAAAAACACATGCTCTGACATTTCGCAAGTGATTAATCTTGCCGAGAATTAAAGAAATAAATAGGAGTAGTAAATCCAATCGCTTTCACACTTTTTTTAAGGCTTCGTGCCATAGATGAGTTATCCATCTTTAAGCATCAAAAAATATTAAGTTTTAAAGATTGAATTTTGGATTAATCGTTAGATAGTATCTTTATTTTTTTTATCTCATTATCTTTTTTAATTCTTTGTTTATTAAATATATTTTTTAGTAATTATATTTAACAATTAACTAACAACTAAATAAAACAATTATTCAAAATTTTTTAAGAAAAGAAAGGATGGATTTTTCTGAAAAAACATATTTTATTAAGTGTAAAAGATACTATTTAACGATTAATCCAATAAATATAAGTATTTTTTACAAAATAAAAAGCACTTTATTCTTTTTCAATAAAGTGCTACATTTGCATTTACAATTTACAATTCTTTAAAATTTTTTATTAATTCTAATGGTTCTCTAAAAATATAATCAATTTTTGAAACTACTAATTTTAAATCTTTTAATGATTGTGATTTATATTCTCCATTTATTAATCAAGCTTGTTGTCGATATATAAATTCTGCTAATTCTTGTCCATTTTCATCAATTCATTTTTTAATTGTTAATGCTTTTAAACTTAATTCTTTAAAATCAGAACCTTTTATATAAAACGGAAATGTAATATTATTTACTGTATTTTTTACAATTTCACAGTTTTTTATTAAAATTAATTTTACATTAATTTAGAAATAATGTTATAATAATATGAGCAAAATATAATGAAAGCTATAAAGGTGATGGTAATGAAAATATATGTTCTAAAAAAATATCAAAAATTTATTAATATTTTCTTTATTATTTTTCTTGCTTATATTTTATTTTCATCATCGTTTTCAATTATTGATATTGCTGGTAATTATAGTTTTTTAAATATTACATTTGGGAATTTTAGTTCAAATTTTGATTAATTTTAAACAATTAAAAAAGACAACAATTTCAGCGTGGAAATTAATTTTATTTTCTAATTGACAAATTATTATTTTATGACTTTGTAATATTGTTTTAATTTCATATATATTATTTTTGGTTATACTTCAATAATTTTTCAATTGCAAAATATAATTGCATATGAAACAATATATTCTTTTTTAGTTATTTTATGCTATGTTTTTTATGCAATTTTTACTATTAGTTTTATTGTAATGCTAATATTGTTTCGCTTATATATAGGTTATTTAAAAAAACATTAATGATGTGATTGCTTTTAGTTACTATACATTTTGTAAATGTACTTTAACTAGTATTGTTATTCCCCAACAAAGTCAATTAACAATGTCAATTTTATTAATAATTTATCCAAATTATAATTTTAATCAATGATTTATTAAAAAAACTAGTATTGTTGATAATCTTCGTAAAACAGAATTATTAACACAATTTAAAAAACAAGCAACACCACCTAATCTTTATTTTAACTAAATTCAAATATTAACAAAAGAGAAGAAGAAAGAATGTGGAAAAATGACAGGTTTTAAGTTATTATTTAAAAACAATTTTAAAAACACGGTTAAAAATAAAATTCAATTTTTTGGTTTAGTTGTTTTAGTATTTTTGACTAGTTTTATTTTTTCAATTATTGAAGTTTCTAAACAACGAGTAGAGAATAATTATAATACTTTTATTTCTGAACAATTAAGTAATCAACATGATTTTGTTGTTAGTTTTACTAATACTACTTATGTTAAAAATTCAAATGGGGAACCAGATCAGTTTGAAAAAATTACAGATAGTGGGGTTCGTCAAAATGCAATTTTAGAATATATTAAAGAACAATTAAAAAATCGAAATGAACATTTTATTTATAATCGTGTTGAAGCACGAACATTTAGTTTGGGAAAAAAAAAAGTTATTAAAGCAGTAACATTAAATCCTTATCAAGAAATTGATAAATTTATTGTTGCTAATGGAATGCCGTTAAGTTTTTATATAAAATATTTATTATCAATTAATGAAGAAACAATGCATTGGATTTATTTGACGCCTGAGTTTGCTCGTAAAAATAATATTAAAATTAATGATATTATTCGATTACAACCCGATAGATATGGAACAACAATTAAAGTTGCTGATAGTGAATTAAAAGGTGTTGATTTAATTTCATATGAAAAAGAAGATATTAATAAATGATTGCCCAAATCACCATATTCAAATGAAAATTGGTTTCGAGTGGTTGGATTTGGACAATCAGCGGATTATGTTACACCAATTATTGATGCAGGGCATCCGTTTCCAAATATGAAAAATGAAGGAATTGCATATTTAGATCCGCGATTATTTGGCTTAGTTGAAGATACAGTTGAAGATACAGCTGGTAATAAATATCCTGTAACAAAGTTAGATTTAACAAAACAAATTTTAATTCCAGAAAGTCAATTAGAACGAGAAATTTATTATGTTGGAAAATTTCAACAGACAAAAGTTGACCAAATGCGAAGTAATTATAGCCAAACAATTAATAATTATTTAAATACTGACCAGGGAAAACATATTGGTTTAAATGGATATTATGTTAAAACACTATCAACTGGTTTACCAATTGCTACGTTTCGAACAGATAATCGTTATGAATTTGCAAAACGAATTACATATTTTACGTCAACATTAAGTGCTTTTATTAGTGGTTCTTATATTTTAATTACAATTTTACTAATTATTTCGTTCTTTGTATTAATTCTAGTTGTTCGTCGACAAATTGATGCAACTGGCCCACAAAATGGATTGTTACGAGCATTAGGATATCGTCGTCGTGTATTAACCTTTAGTTATATTTCCTATCCATTAATGATTGCATTAATTGGGGGAATAGTTGGTTATGGAACGGGAATTAGTGGCCAATTTACTGTTAAATATTTATTTGGTTCATATTTTAATTTACCATATGGAAATTTTGTATTTGCACCATTAGCATTAGTAACTTGTGTTTTATTTATTTTCGCTTTACTAACTTGTGTCACAATGATTAGTGGAACAATTATGATGGTTTCAAGAACACCACTACAATTAATTCGTAAAGAAAAAACAGTTTCACATGGTCGTTTTAAAAAAATTGTTTATAAAATGTTTGCAATTCGTAAAACATTTGATGCACGATTTCAAGCAGTACAATTATCTAATTCAATTGGAAAAATGGTAGGAGTATCTTTAACAATGATTATTAGTACCATTATGATTACAATGTCAACAACAATTCCAATTATCTTACAAAATAATATTCGTTATTCATACGAAGGAGATAATTATAAAATCCTAGTTGAATATAATAGTCCGATTTATAATTTACCAACAAGTTTTTTGCGAACATATGATCCAAGTCAAAAACCATGAGATAGTAAAAACAGTCTTTTAACTAAGACAAATATGACAAGAGATGTTAATCAATATCTTACTGATTTTGAAACAGGGCAAATTAATTCTGAAAATTTTGCTCCAACTTATCAAGCAGATGATATGCGATCATTGTTATATCGTAATATTTCAAAAGAATTTTTGCAAAGTAATAAATTAACTTCAAGTGATCCGGGTTTATCCATAGCAATTTGTAGTACGACATGAGGTGATTACAATGATTTTGCTCTAAATCTTTTAAAAAAATCAACCATTGAACAATATTTAAGAACAACAGAAACAGCTCGCGAACATATTGATATTTTAGAAAAATCTCGATTATTTTATTGAAAATATCGGGAAACTGTTGGTTTAAACATTAAACGTGCAGATTATTTTGATTCACGAGGGAATTTAAATTTAAATGATAATTTAAGAAACAATATTTTTACCCAAAGTGATTATAAACGAGATTTTGGAGAAGGAAATCCAACGATTACATTAGCTAATAATCATTTTCGTCCAGCATTAGAACAACCATTGTCTGTATCGTTTTATGATGTTTTAAATTCAGCAACAGGAAATGAGTTTAATACACGTTTTAAAAAACCAATGTATGATTTATATAATTGAATTTATGCTTACTTTGTAGAAAATGTTAATCAATGTTTTATTCAAGGAGTATATTCACGTTCTCCGCAAACTGTTCGGTTAAAAATGCAAAAAGCATTTAATCAAAACAATGGTAATTTTAATTTAACCTTCGGAGTAATTCCGTTTAATCCATTAACAGATGATCGAGGAACAATGATTAATGCTGAATTAAATAGTATTGAGTTTAAGATTTACGGAATTAATCGTACATTTAAAAACCAAGCATTAACTAATAAAAATGGTGCGAATTTAAATGAAAAATTATTTACAGCAAGTAATAATATTGTTTTAAATGAATTATTAGCTAAACGCTTAAATGTTACAGTTGGAAATCAAATTAGTCCATATTTGATTCGCAAAGCATTAGTTGATGGTAATCAAGGTGTTACTTCTGATCAAATTTTACAAGGTTGAGATGGAAGTGATGTAACAGGTGATGATGCTCAAGCACAAGGGCGAGTTGGTAAATTAATGTTTAATGGTGATAATAAATATAAAAATAAGGTTATAGATGAAAATAATGAATATGTTTTAGAAAGTAAAATTGATTCACTTGACCCAAATTTTACAAAACCATCAATTTTAAACGATAAAATTGTTGATGGAAGTTATCGAGTAAGTAATCAAATGAACAATCAAACTTTTACAGTTGTTGGTATTACTAATCAATATGGTTCACCACGAGCTTGAATTAATGAAGATAGGACACAACAATTACTAGGATATGATAAAACACGGAATTATTTATTGCAATTGTTTTTAAATGAATGAATGAATTCATTTATCAGGAAGAATCCTGAATTAACACCATCAAGAAAAGAGAATTTAAACTTGTTAGAAAAATTTATTAAAGATCATTCAAGTACGCCTGTTAATAACTTATGAAATAAGTTTGTTGAATATTGAAGCGTACATCAAAGTGCAGTTAATTGAATTGCTGTCTTTGAAAATGAATATCCGATTTTTAATTATAAAATTTCTAATAGTGCTAAAATTGATGATATTGAAACAGGACTAGGAACAAGTCAATTATTTGGTGACTATAGTTTTTATGGTTTAAATGGTGGTATTAAAAGTGAAATTTCTTATCCACCATATGCAAATAGTACTTTTGGTAGTTTAATGCCAATTGCTGAAGCACAATCAATTTTAGGAAATATTTCAAAAGCAGTTAATGGGATTATCTTCTTTATTATTGGAATTTCGTTTGTATTAAGTTTTATGATTATTATTTTAACAAGTAATATTGTTATTGCAGAAAACCAAACAATTATTGCAACAATGAAAGTATTAGGATATCGAAATCGTTATATCACAAAATTAGTTATTGGAATGTATATTCTTATTATTGTAATAATGACAATTGCCGGTTTTGGCTTTGGATGATTATTCTTAATTATTTCTAATATGATATTAATTCGAATTGGAATAGTTTTACCACTGTTTATGAATGTCATGATTCCATTTATTGCAATTGGAAGTGGATTATTATTATACTTTATTGCATATTTAATTAGTTGATTCAATATGAATCGAATTAATCCATTGATTGCAATTATGAATGCGGATTAAGGAGGAATTAAAATGATAAAATTATTAGCAACTATTGTTGTTGGAATTCTAGTTTCAGGACCAGTAATGTCTGTAGTTAGTTGTACTAAAAATGATAATTGAAATAATATTCCAGTTGATCCACCAGTTTTGCCAGTTGAAGTAACTGGTTTTGTTGGAGTTGATTTTAAAACAATTAATCCACAAAATAATAAACAAACTATTCCTGAATTATTCCAGCAATTAGCGCAATTGTTTCAAGGAACAAAATGAAACTTTGATCAGTTAATAAAAAATTATAAATTTAATAATCAATCAAAACCAATTGATAAAATTGATTTGTATCGTAATGGTCAATATGAATTGAACTTTAGTTATGGAACAAATTTAAATACAATAAAAATTAATAAAACAGTAACAACTTCAAACCATTTAGCTGATAAAGTAAAAAGTATTGATTTAGGACAAATTACTGATGCACGACCAAAAACAATTTTAATTGCCACTATTTTTAACAATATGCAACTTATTTCAGAATTAGATAAGTTTGGTGAGTATTTTATTGGACCACAAACATCAGAAATATGAAACCGACAAATTGATAAAGTTGATAAAATTATGATTGAACCTAATCAAACTGAAGCAACTTTAATTTCAGGAAAAGACCATTGGTCAGAAGATAATAACCCAAGAACAGATTATTATGGTTCAGTTAAAGTGTCTTTTTCTGTTGTCCCACCTGAACCTCCAATAGTAAAAGAGAATTTAAGACAAATGAAGTTAACAACAAATTTAGGTAAATTACCAAAAGTAACTATTTTACAAGTAATGATGATGTTTATTAGTGTTAATTTTGTTAGCCAGTTAAATCGACTAAGTGCTTTATTAAATGATTTATATTTAGAAATTAACCCTGATAACAAAGGTGGAACAATTACTGCTTATCATAAATCAGAATACTATATTGGTAGTGCTAACATAAGTTTTAGTTAATTACATATTAATAAAAACCGCTAATTAGCGGTTTTTATTTGTGATTTTTATTTTAGTGGTTAATAAAAATTATTTGCAGTAATTTTATAATTATACAATATTATTTTAAATTAATTATGTAAGGAGTTTTTATGTTGAAAGATATTTTTTATATTGCCGAAGAAGAAATGTGCAATAAATGTTGAAATCAATTAGCACAAGCAATAAAAGAAGTTAAAAATAATAACTCGCAAGAAATTAATAATTTAATGTTTTTCAAATATTATTTGAAAGATCAAATTACTGCACTTGCTTCAAAGGTTATTATAATTATTAAATGTAATAATAATTTTTATACATTATTTTGAAAACAAGATTTATTAAAATCAGAGATTAATAGTGATAACGTGGAGTCAGAGTATCTTCCACAAGGTTTAATATTAAGTGAAGAAATTGTTGATGATGTTATATTAAGTTTAAGGAATAAGAATAATCAACGTTATAAGTTAAATGATAGTAGTTAAATATTCATTTTTAATAATTAATAAGTATCTTTTAGTCATAATTTATTCCTCCGAATTCTTTTTATTTACAATTAAATTTTCTAATTGATAAATTTTTAATCAATGTTCTTCACATAATATAATTTCTTTTTTATAACCTAAATTTCACTCTAATTTATCACCAATTTTTTCAATATAATTATTTCCAAAATAAGCATTTTTATTATTACAATTAATTTTTTGACATTTCATAGGTTAGTTTCTCCTAATTTTGTTTTCCTAATGCTCAATGCTCATCAGTCATATCTTCAAATGATACTGGATAACTTTTAAGCATTAATTCTTGTAATTTATTTTTTTGATCGCATTTTGAACAATAACCTCAATATCTTTGTTTAAGACAAGTTTTATTTAACTTTTTCATATTTATTTAATTCCTTACTATTTTCTATTCTTGCTCTTTCATTAGCACGCTCATTTTTTTCTTATGTAATTTCTTTTTACTTAAAAACTTTCAAGGTTTTTTATTTAACTTTTTCATATAAACCTCCTAAATTACTCCTTTAATTTTTTGGTCAATTTGTAATATTTTTCATCTATCTGATGCTAAATCTAAAATATCGTTAATTTTATAATATTGCATATATGAAACAATAACATCTCATCTATTTTTAAATAAATTTAAGTACATTTTTGCTCATTCTAAACATTGTAAATCATAATGATTTTTATGATGTGAAATACGACAATTAATAGGTTGACAATTAACTCAATCAAATGATGTTGTTATTTCATTCCAAGTTTTATTAATATATTTACTTTTATATTCTGTCATTATAATTCCTCCTAGTTTTAACTCGCTGGCACTCACTCCCAAGTGAAAGTGCCAAGCGAGAATTAGTTATATAAGTATTTATCTATTTATTTACTACGCCATCCGCTTCACTGGGGTGAGCGGTGGCGGTATGTTAATTATTTGAATGTTTAATAATACACAGTTTTTTTAATATTAACGCCAGACATATATATGTCTTCCTTTATCCGTGCCCATTTGTGCTTTCGCTCTGGGATTTGACGCTCAGTTTTTGAAATTAAATTTACTCGCACCCATGCAAAGGACCGAATGCTAAACGCAAATTTAATTGTTTGTGTCACCATCTCAATATTTATTGTCGTTTGATGTTAGCCTTGTACGCATCACGACTATCGCTTAGTTCTAATGAACCAGCGCCGATTTACATATTTCCTCATACACTGTTTCAGTACTCGCCTCGGCTGGCTGTGGGAATGAGTATAAACTCATGTTCTTATGGAAGCACTTAGTTATTTAAAATAACCGTCCCACTCTGCATTAAGTTGTTTTGTAAAATTTAAGTTTTAAAAACCCAGTTTTTCAATCAAAGATAATTTTTGAATTTTCTAAACGTTTATAAAACCGCTTTTGTGTTTTTTCTTTTACTTTATTCAATAAATCTTTATGTTTTTCACAAGTTCATAAAACTTTATTTGATAAAAATTCTTCGGTAATGAATGATATTACTTTATAACAATCATTAACATCACATATTTTTTGTTGCTTAATTATCATTACCTCCTTTTAGGAGTTGTTTTATTTCAAATAAAAAAACAACCCTTTAATAATAGTTGTTTTGTTCTAATTGGTTTACACTATACATGTTAATAATATTTCAAAAGGAACAATTATTGCTGGTTTAAAGTTTTTAAATGCAAAAGCAAAGCTGGAAACAACATTTTTAGGTTGCTATGACGGAATTAGTCAAACTAGTGCTTTAGCATTTATTTATTTAGTTGCAAATAACATTATTCCACCATTAGCATTTGAAAAAGCAATAACGCATTTTTTAACTAATCATTATGCTTTAATGAAAATAAATCAGGGAATTTATGATTTTTTAAAGCAACATTATTTTTAAAAGAAACTTAATGCATTAACACAGCAAAAGTGAGAGCATTTACATGGCTAATCTTCGACTTGAATTAGGCAATTATACTGTTAAAATGTATTATCGTAGTAAATGTCTTTTTAATAATCCTAATTTAATTGTTTATGATTTGGATACATTATATTATTTATGAATGGGAAATTTTGCACAAGAACAAATGGAAGGAAATTTAAATATTGTTAAAACTCGTTTAATTGAACATAATAAATTAATTTGTTTAAAAAGCTTATTAATTTATTTAAATAATTTAGAATTAGATTTTAGTACAAATCAGATTTCACTTGTTCAAAATTTTGTTTGTAGTGTTTCGGAACGAATAGCAATTATGACTAATTTTCCTAAATTAAAATGAATAACAATTAAGCAACATTATGGTTTATTAGTTCAAAGAAATGATTTTTATGTTGATGTTAAAAGTAAAACAACGATAATTTACCAGCGTAGTACAAAAGACCTTTTTAAATTAAATTATGGTTGGATTAATTGTCAAAATATCTTTCAACAATATCTTAATCATAATTTTAATGTTATGTTATCTGTTTCAGATTTAATAACATTAATTCCAAATTTATGTCAAAGGATATGAACATCATATAAAATAAAAGCACTTTGCCTTGAAAAAGGTCTTTTTTCAGAAGTTGTTATAACAGATTATGAAAAAGCAATGGCAGGATTTCTTTTTTTTATCGCGAAAAATTAAAACAGTTGTCCAAGAAAAATTAACAATCGGGAATAATAATTATGAAATTTTAGGTAGTCGGAAAAAAGTTGAGGTTTTATAAAAATTATAAATAAAGTAATTAAATACAAATTAAAGTAATCGCTTATTAGAGCGATTTTTTTATTTGCATTATTCATCAGATAGTATCTTTAAAATTAAAAATTAACCTATTTTTTCCCTACAAATTAGTTAATTTTTATAATTTCCTTTCTGTGATTTATTATATTTTTTCGGTTTAACAACTAATAATATCATTTTTAATAAAGGTACTATCTGATGAATAATGCAATCTAAAACTTAATATTTTTTGTTGCTTAAAGATGGATAACTCATCTATGGCACGAAGCCTTAAAGAAAGTGTGAAAGCGATTGGATTTACTACTCCTATTTATTTCTTTAATTCTCGGCAAGATTAATCACTTGCGAAATGTCAGAGCATGTGTTTTTTGGCTTGTTTTCATAAAAAAAGTGCTGTTAAACCGAAAAAAACAATATCGGACACTAAAAAAACAAGAGGGTTGGAACTCCAAAAGGTTATTTTCTTTATATAAAGTTGTGTAGGGATGGATGAAGCGTAATTAATAACTGGATAAACTGTTTTTTGTTTATTTCCGTATGGGGGATAAACTCTATCAAAATATCCTATCCGCCCCCGCTCACTCCCCAAAGTGAAGCGGGCGGCGAAGTAATTAAATACTAAAATAAATTATTTACTAAATATCAAAATATTAACCAATAAAGGAATATTATGTTTTTTTACAGAAGGAAAAATATTTGATGAAAAAATGAAATAAAAAAATTAAAAATAAATTACAAGAATTAATGATACGAGCTTATCCAGTAACGGTAAATGATATTAATAATGAAATTTGAGCAACAAATAAAAAGAATTAAGGAGTATAGATAAAATGACAGAATATAAAAGCAAATATATTAATAAAACTTGAAATGAAATAACAACATCATTTGATTGAGTTAATTGTCAACCTATTAATTGTCGTATTTCACATCATAAAAAGCATTATGATTTGCAATGTTTAGAATGAGCCAAAATGTACTTAAATTTATTTAAAAACAAGTGAGATGTTATTGTTTCATATATGCAATATTATAAAATTAACGATATTTTAGATTTAGCATCCGATGGATGAAAAATATTACAAATTGACAAAAAAAATAAAACAAATAAATTAAAATATATTATTGCAATTGACCCTGCTGGAGTTGGTCAAACTGGTATTATTATTTATAATGTTTTGCAAAATAAAATAATTAATAATATTACTTTTAATTCCAAAAATGAAGAAGAAGCAATAAATAATATATATTTAATATTAAATCAATTTAAAAATAAAATTTGTTCTTATTTAAATAAAGTTGTTGTAATAATTGAAGATTATCAACTTCATAAAGGTTTAAAAATAAAAAATCCATTATCTACTCCTAAATTCATTGGTGGTTTAAAAGTTTTATGTAAATATCTATTTAATTTAAATTATGTTTTACAATCGCCAGTTGTTAAAAAAATTATATTTATAAAGGAAATATTAAAATGTCAGAGCACGAATTAGATGCTTGAAAACATTTACAATATTTTTTTAAAAAAGGAAGTGATAAATAATGACTATAACAGAATCAATTAAATTTAACAAAATTAAAGAAGAAAATGAAACACTTAAAAAAGAACTTGCTGAAAAAGATAAAGAAATATCTAAATTAAAACAAGATGTGGCAGATTTAGAATGTAATCAATATACTTTAGAAGCAAAACAATTATATAAAGAAGATTTTTACAAAAATCCATATTCAACAGGTTCTATCGATTGAATATTAGTTGACAGTTCAAAATATGACAAATTATCTAATAAGGATGTTAAATAATGTCTCAAACAAAAAGTAATTTACCTAAAAATTCTAATAACTGTAAACCTAAAATAAAAAATAAAAAAGTTAATAAGTTAGAATTAACTGTTAGATTACATGAAAATCCTATTAAAACAAAAATTAAGGCTCTTGTTGCTGGTGGTGTTGAAGTTGATGCTTGTTCGGCTAAATGTCAGTGAGAAGGATTAAATTACTCAACATTATCAATATATAACCCATCTGTTTTAACTGAGTTTTTGAAATTAAAAAAAGATGATGAGATAAAAATTAAAGGCTCAGTATTTAATCAGTTAAATATAAAAACTAAGCGCTATTTTTTGTCTTTTAGAGTAGATAGTTTTGAAATTATACAAAAAGCAATTAGAAAAAGAATAAATACAAATATTAAAAAATAGGAGGAAAAACAATGGCATTAAAAAATGTAAAATATGTTCTTATTGATGAAAATAATGAACCTATTAAAAATGAAGATGGTAGTTTAGATATTAAAACTGCTGAAATTATTTTAGAAAATACTGCTGAAGTTGAAGAATTTAATGCAAGTAATTTAGAAAATAATAATCAGCAAATCAACGAACTACAAACAAAAAATACTGAATTAACTTCACAAATTGAACAACAAACAATTCAATTAAAACAAATTGAAATAATTGACTTTATTAATTCTTTAACTGATAATGAAGAATTTAAAAATGTTTTATTAAAGTCTTATGATATTACTGATGATATTGAAATCATTAAAGCACAATTGCAAAGTGTTTATGATGAATTAATTAAGGTACAAATAGTTAATACTGGTGGCGTACCAAAAGCAGAAAACAAAGAAAACAATATTTTAGATACAGACAATGTATTTAATAAATAAGAAAGAAGGAGATAATTGTGGCACAAAATCCACAAAGAATTTTCGGAGATATTGCTAATCAAGCAACACAAAGAGACCGAGAAACATTTGAACAATGATATTTACAAACTTATCAACAAAAATTTAGTTGAGAAGCACTATTTGCGTGAAAAGAAGCCAATAAGTTTGGTTTAACATATAAAAGAAAGAAAAATATTAAATACAATGAAGGTCTAGGAAACGAAGGACAAGTATTTAATACTGATGATAACCTACTAAAATATTCAACAGTGGAATTTGAAGATGGAATTGTTGAATTAGATACAATTTTAACTTTTGCTCGTAAATTAGATCCCATAGAAAGTGATTTTAATCCTAATCTTTGAGCAGCTGATATTGAACAAGCAATGGATACTGAAGTTGCTTATAAACGTAATAAAATTTTAGAAATTATTAATAAAGGAACAGTTACAACTATTCAAGGCAAAAAAGCAGATGATACAAATGCTTTACAAATTCATGATGAAATTATGGATAAAATATATGAAAACGGCTTTACTCCATCAGAAACAATTGTTTTAGGTTCGGCTGATTTTATTCGTGGAATTCGTAATAAATTACAGTTACAACTTGGAGCAAACGACCAAATAAATAGTGTAATCACAACAAGTGGAGCAATGAAAACTGTTGAAGGAACAACATACTATATGGTTCCTAAAAAATTACCAATTATTAATAAAGATGGTTCAGAAGGAACAATTGAATTATTACCAAATGGAGTTAATGCAATTGCCTTTAAGTTTAGCAAAAAATATGACCCTCTTATTTTACGCAAAAAAGACCATACTCCGTTAAGAGTTGGTGCTGCTGCGTTAGGTACTGGTATGGGTAATACTTTGATTATGGAAAGAGTTTTATATTTAGGTGGAGCAGTAGTTGAACCTAAGGGAATTATTAAACATATTGTTGCAAAAATTGATATTAGTAAAATTAATAAAATAGATAAACCAACTATACATGTTACAGACCCAACAAAAGCAACAGCCGAACAGTTAAAACCACAATTTAAAGATGTTGTTTTAAAAGCAGTAAAAGCAGTAAATAGTTCTTTAACTGAAAGTGATTTTGATTACTTTATTGAAAGTAAAGGTGAAGACTGACCAATTAATATTACAAATGATAAAACAGTTGCAGTTCAAATTGAAGGTAAAAACAACGCTACTGGTCAAACAAATCCGATTGATGTTAAAATTAAAAATTCTTAATAGTACTAAAAAATAGTACTTTTTCGTTTGATAAATGATATGCCAATTGGAACATCTAAAACAGCCCTTATTTATGCTGTTAAAAAAAATCCAACTAGATTGTCAATCCAACAACAAGAAAAAAGTTTTGGTTTACAGTTATTAGAATTTTTAGGAATTCAAGTTTTAGCTCTTGGTTTATCAGTTTTAACTGGTGGTATTGCTTCGGCTGTTGGTCTTGGTGCGGGATTATCTAATTTTGCCGCAGCATTTATCTCGTTTGGAGTAGAAACAGCAACCGATTTTGCCGTAAATCAAATATATGATAAATTAACATCAGAAGTAACAGCAAAAAGTACCGCCTTAAATTTGTTACCAGCAATTGGTGGAATTGGTAAATTAACGCGTGCTGTTCGAACAACTAGAATTTTAAAATTAGCAAAAGAAACTAAACTACTTGAAAAATTAGGTGTAATAACTGCTAATAATTTAGAAGATGTTGTAAGGCAAGTTACAGATAAAAAGATTTTATCTTCTAAATTAATATTTGATTTTACAAAGCATGCTAATAATGAAACTTTATTATATACAATTGGAAAATTAGCCCGAAATGATTTTTATAAAGGTTTTAAAGTTTCTAATTTAGAAACAATTAATAATTTATTAAAAATTGAGAAAAATATTCAAAAAATAAGTCCTAAATTAGTTCAAAAAATACCACGCGTGAATGAAAAAAATGCTAATAAATGATTGTCTGAATATGGATTAAATATTGATAAAATAAGTAAAATTAATACTAATGAGTGATATAACATTATGACTAATCTTTATAAAAAAGGTGTTGGTAAAAATCTACTATTAAATGCTAATTTAATGAGGGGAAGTAAAATATATAATAATAAATTATTAAATATTTTTCATCAAACACCAATTAAATTAAATAAAATTTTAAATCATTTAAACCCAAATTTTTATATTCAAAAAGTAACTAAAAAATTATTAGCCCCTATTGAAAAACAAATAATTACTATTAAACAAAAAGTAATTAGTAAAATTACTGATAAAACTAAAAAAATATTATCTAAATTTGAAACTAAGGCTATTAAAAAAGGTCAATTATTACCTTTTGCTTATGGTTCTGATGTTTTTTTAGCAGTTAAAATTGTTCCTTTATCAGTTGCGGGTGAAGTTGCTTTAACAATATATTACAAAAATCCTAAATATGCCCCTATTGTCGTTATGACAACTTTAATCAAAGCAGAACAGTTTGTTTTGGCTCCTGAACCGTTTAAATTCTATATGAACAGTGAGTGGTTTATTGGTTGGGGATTTAAAAAAACAAGTTTGTTTAATTTAGTTTCTATTGCCCCACTTGCTTATCAGCAAGTAGTAAAAGATAGTTTTAAAATATATCGGACAATTGCTAAGATATTAAAAATGCAAGAACAATTTAAAAATAACTTTAATAAAGATAAATTGTTAAATACGCTAGAAGATAGTGCAATTACTAGTTTATTGGGTAATGGACTAGTATTTCAAGCATATAAACAACTCAGAACAAAACAAGATTTAAACAAAAAAATTAAAACAAAAACACTATCAAGTAGTAAAAAGTTTATCTTAAATAAAATCAAATCAAAAAGAAATAAATGATAAGGAGATGATTAAATGTTAAATGAATTATGACAAAATGTTACTTTGGAAAATTATAATAATTTTATTCCAATGACAGGTAAAATTACACAAGTTCCAGTTCGTTATAATAAGTTCTTTAAAGGTGATGTAGAATTATGATTTAAAACATTTGCTTTAAGAGCCCAAAATATGATTAATTCTTACTTAAACTATCCATTTTCAAAGCTAAAATTTGAAACATTTAAAGACCCATTATTAAAGAAAATTTGTATTAATATGGTGTTTATTACGATTGAACATTGAACATTTAATCGCATTCCAATTGAATTTTTTACTTCGGCAAATATGAGTGTTGGTGATATTAATTATTCTTCACAAAATGACCCTATGGCAACATGACAAGGTCTATTGCCTAGCTATGCAAAATCATTGGCTAATCTAACAACTTTAAAAAAATGTTTCGTACTTTTCAAAAAGAAGGTATTGATTTAACAATGATAGATTTAGAAGCATATTATACCCAATTTGAAGTTGATGTTTTAATAGAAAAAGAAAAAACTAAGATTGATAATAAAAGTATTATTAAAAATAATAATGGAGAAATTGCGGTTTCAGATTTAAAACAAAATAAAATTACTTTAATGCCAAATGTTAGTAAGCGTAATAATGCTGATTTTAGTGCTGAAACTGGTGAATTAAGAATATGAGACCCAAGCTTCCAAAATAATGACCAAGTTGCAGATTTTAGTGTTGTTAAAACAAACAAAACGCTCGGACTAGAAGCAACAGATGACACATTACCAACCACTAAATACATTAATGAACATTATGCTTTAAAAAAAGTATTGGGCAGTGAAAAGAAGTTGGAGAAAGAGTAAACGAAAAAGTAATTAAATATAAATTTATTTTAGGGAAAAAATATAAAGTTCATTTTATTTGAGAACGACCAACCGCAGATTTTGTTATAACAACTTGTTTTGAATGTAAAAATAATGGTGGTGGTTTGCAAACTATTTCAACTAGTTTGGCCTTGGGAAAAGGCGGGGCAACAAGAATTGGTTTTTTAAATGTAGATAATTCTTCTAATAATCATAAAGTAGTAATTTCAATGACGGGTGATGAATATTCGCCAACAATTCTAAAATTAGAAGAGTTACAATAAATTAACGAAGATAATTATGTTTAATAAAAATATTACAATTAAAAATAATAATGAATTAATTACAAATTAATGCTAATTTATTAAAATAAAAAAATAATTTAGAAAGAAAGTAGAGTGTTATAAATGAATTTAAAAGATTATAAATCAGAAATTTTATTATTAATTCGTAAAATATTTATTTGGGGATTAGGGGCAATTTTAATAATAAGTGCAATTGTGTTATTTTTTTGCAAAGCATTTAAAGTAATTGAAATTTCATGACCAGAATATTTTTATATTGGTTTATCATTACTTATTAGTGGTGTTTTAGTCTATTTAATTGATAAAATTTTTGAATTTTTTAAGAAAGATAAAAAACAAGATAGTATTGAAGATGTTATTAAAAAAGAAGAAACAAAATAAAGAGGTGTTATAAATGGGATTGTTACCAGCCAAAAAGAAATTAAAAAAAGAATATGATATTGATAGTTATTATCTTAATTTAGCATCAACAATTACTAATCGTAAAAATGTTACTGTTCAAAAACATAATGAGATTTTAGAAAAAAGAATTTGTGAAGATAATGCTAATTTTTTAAATCCACGAGATTTAGAAATTAGCATTTATAATTTTATTACTAATCAACAAATAAACTCTAAATTAATTAATATCTTTTTAAAAATGCAAGACTTTACTAATAAGAATTGATATAACAAATATAAAATTAATAAAAATGGTAAGGGTGCATATTTTATTTTTGCTAATAATTCAAAACTTAATTTTATTACTATTGATTTTTACAATGACCATTATGATGAATTAGGTAATTTAGTATCTTGCACTTTTGATTATGACCCTTATATTAAAAATGACCAGAGTATTTTTATTACTGAAAAATTAGAGATTGATTCTGTAACTAAACAAGTTAAAGTTATTAGAAAGTTAAAAACACGATTATATAGTACTATTACCGACTTATATATTGATGATGTTAAATGAAATAACTATACAACTTTACAAAGAAAAGAAATATTGCCACTTAATTTTATTCCAATTGAAATAATTCCTAATAACTCTAATTTTGAACCTTCTGCTCGCTATGGTAAGCAATTTGCTAGTATTTTAGATATTATTGCTGAAAAGATAATGTTAGACCCATTGTTAAATAGTGGTAAATTTACCATTAATACTAATGGAGTTACTGGTGTGGTTGACCAAGAAATTAGTAAAATGCTGACATCATTTATTGAAAATGACTTGTTATTAGTTGAAGGAGACCCTGATAGTAATTTTCAACCAGTAGACTATATCGCTGGTAATTTTAAAGGTGAACAATTAACTAAAATATATGATTGATTGTTAACTAATTACTATAAAATAAATCGCCATCATGTTCCCGCAATCGCTAAGGGAGCACAACAAACGCAAGCAGAAGTTGCTGGTGTAAATATTCAAACAAATGCATCATACGAACAAATGATATACATTAGAGAGATTAAATTAACTGAATTTATTATTAAGTTAATTAAATATGATAATGCTGTTTTAAATAGTAGAACATTCAATATTAAAAATATTGATGAGTTAATTGTTGATGTTCGCTTACCAGTAAATGCTACTTTAAACAAACAATTAAAAAACAACGAAACTATTATCAATATTCCTAATGAAGAAGGAGAACAAGAATAATGTTAAAACCATCTGAAAAAATGTTAGCAAAATTAGCAGAAAATGATGAACCAATTGATTATTCAATTGATAGTATTCCGTTAGATTTTGCTATTCAATCACAGTATAGCGACCCCGATTTAGAACAATTATTTAGTGAAGACCGTGCTAGAACCCTTTATATTTATAAAATTAATAATCTTGTTAAGACAAAGCAAAAACCAATCTTAAACTACTCTCAAAATAGCGTTAAAATAGGTTTTATTGACAAAGATGAATATATTAAAATAACTGGTTATGAAATTAGTGATTTTAATTTTAAATTACAAATTCAACAAAATACCACAGTCCAAGATAATAGCACAAGTTATGTAATGATTGATGAAAAAGATATTTTAATTAATGATATTTCAAAAAAAGACAAAAAATTTTTAGAATCCTATGACTTAAAAATAGTATCTATTAATGAACCAATTACCGAAGACAACAAAAATGAATGTTATATCATTGAAGAATACAAACGCCCTTATTCACCTGATGGTGTTGATATTATTAAATCTACTCATTTAGTTAAAATAACTGACTTTAAATGAAAAAATCAAAATAGTATTCATTTAGTATTACATAAATCATTACCCGAAGATACTGTCTTTACTGGAATTGAAATTAAATATCCTAAATCAATGTTATTTGGAAATATTAAATGCTGAGGCAATGTGAATGGTGTTTATTCTTATCCACAATCAATTATTCAAAATGCTAACTTAGTACCCTTACTATCAATGCCAATTGAAACAAAACCTAATGTACGAATATTTCAATATTGATTAGGATATAGTTTTTTATCATGAGTAATTGCATTAAATTATATTGAGGAAAAGGATTGTTTAATTTTAACTAGTATAGATGATTTACCATCTAATAAACAAAAAAAAGTATTTAATAATGTTAGAATTGCTAGTGGAAAAATAAATTTTGCTGGAACTAGTGCAACATTTCCTTCAGAAGCCCCAAAACCAAACTGACCAGAAGGTAATCAAATAACTATAAAAGATAATGATTATGTTCAAGTAGCAAATTATTCATTAGGTATTGGTATTGGTACTCGTGATGTTGCAAAATGAGTATCAACAATTGGAAATAATAATAATAATAATTATGGTAATGTTGTTTTAGAATTTAAACAAGCACCTGTAAAAGGTAATTTAGCAGATGTATTGAAAAAAATGCTAACTTATAGATATAATTATGATAGAAAATTTGAAGGTGCTAAATATGATGAAAAAAGAAATCCTATAAATAAAATTGCTGAATTACGCCAAAAATTTGAAGGACAAAAACCAGAAAATGTTATTGATGGTTTATTTGAAGAATGAAAATTTAGAAACCCATCTTATCTTAATGATAGGGCAGTAAAAAGATTTAAACAAATTGTATACATGTTGTCAAATTATGTATATAGTAATATGGCAGTAAATAAAGGTTATAATGATGATATTAAATTAATTGCTCCGTATTATTTTGAACTAGTTTCAATATCAAATGAATCAGAAAAAGATTACTGAATATTTGAAGATTGCAGAGTTAAATTAAAATCATCATATTTTAATTTTTCTGATTTAAAAAATATTAATATAGAAAATATAAAATTAAATAATTTAAAAAATATAAATAATAATATTTCAGAAAATAAAGTTTATCAATTAGAAACAAATTTTTTTAATTGATTATCAATAACAAACGAATTAGAAACAAATAATATTCCTTCACTTATTCCGGCAGAAATTAAACTATCAGATGGAGAATATGGCAAATACTTAACTAATTTAATTATTTCTAATAATAAATTAGAAATATGTTTAGAAAAACTATTTGATTTTCATAAAGAAAGCATTATATATTCAAAATCAGAATGATTAAATTTAATTAATAATTTTGTTGAAAATAATATTAAAATACTTTTTTCACAAAATATTAATTTTTTAAGCAAAATTGAAATATCAGGAATATGAGGTTATGGAGATTATGATATTACAATTTTTACTGAAAAAGAACAAATTAATATTAATAATTTAGAATTATTTAATAAAAACAATGAAAAATTATCATTAGTTACAATAGAAATGTAAAAAAAGTCATTTATTAAAATGACTTTTTTAATTTATGAAATAATCATCAGGATATTTTCTATCTCATTCTTTTGAATAAACATCTGAATTTCATGTATCTATATTAAAACTATATAAATTCATTTTTTTTTCAAATTTATTGAAAAATCCTCCTAAGGCAATAGAATATAATTTATCAGGATAACTTCCTTCAACAATTGGATTGTTTGTACAATAAAGTTTTATTGCATATTTTTGTAAATTTTTATTATCTTTTGTTTTGTATCTTATTTTCATTTTTCCAATTTTTTCACCTTTATTACAAACTATTGTAGTATTATCTCTTTCAAAAAAAGTTCTATATTTTTTGTCTTTTTCATGAGTAATTGCAGTAAGTGTAACTAATACAATCATGCATAAAATTAAAATGGTAGATAATATTATATATATTGATATTATTTTATGTTTTTTAACTAATTTCAACAACTTCATAATAATTATCCTTTCAATATTATTTAAAGTTTTTAATCAATCTGGGCTCGCGGGATTTTCATAAGTTTTGCGAAAAATGCCTTAAAGTTTAAAAAAACTTTTGCCGCGCTTTTCAAAATACTTGGGAAAAATTCTAAGCGTTAAGCGAAGAATTTTATAAAGGTTCCCAAATTTATTTGAAAGAATCTCAAAATCTTTTTTAACTTGTAAGTCATTTTATCACAAAAATTTAAGAAAATCAACCGCTCGCCCAATTCCTGCAAATGATTTTTATAGTCTTAATGATATAATTAAAGCATTTAAAGAAAGGAAGTATATTTAATTTTATGTATAAAAAAGGAAATAAAGTTAATGTTAAAATAACAAACATTACACCTTATGGTGCTTTTTGTAGAGCAGAAAAGGCTGGTGGTTTAATTCATATTAGTGAGATTTCAGATTACTTTGTTAGAGATATTAGAGGTTTTTTGATGTTGGTGATGAAATTGAAGTTGAGATACTAGATTTTAATTTAGTTAGAAAACATCTTAAATTAAGTTATAAAAATTGTCATCTTGAACTATTGAAAAATGATGATGGTAATAAAATACAAGAAAAATCACCTAGTTTAGAAAAATCATTAAATACTAATTATTTAATAAATAAAAAGTAAATAAAATTTATAAATTTTAGAAGGTTTTTAAAACCTTTTTTATATTTTCATTTTAAAACGATATGGATAAGAACCATAAAACAAAGCATCATATGGGTCATGGTACATTTTACTATCGGGTGTGTTTGTTTTGGTATCACTAAATCTTAGTTCACTAATGCACTTATCTAAAAATGGAAAATTATTTAAAATGCCATATATTTTGCCTTGGACAAACATTTTTCTTATTCATGTTACACGATTGATTATACCCGCTTCTTTATTCAACGAAGTTTGATGTTTTTTAGCTTTAAACATTTTAATTTTATAACCCAAATAAGGGTAAATATCTTCTTGCAATTTTTGCATAAAATCGTGGGCATTAATATCATAATGAAATGTAGCATATTCAAAACCATAAAATTTATCAAAAGTATTGATTATTCATTGTCCGTAATGTTCAACTATTTCATTTAAATTCATTGCGTTTTTTGGGGGTAACAACATTTTCTTCAATTAAATATTTATCATATTCATTATTTTCATTAATTTTATAACCACTAAATAAAAACACCGTGTGGTCTTCACTACCATTAGCATAATCCACACCAATTGAATAACTATCAAATTGATACTGTTTTGTATTGGAATTATAAAAATCTTGTAAATTATACTCTTTAATATATTTACGATAATTTCGTAAAACATAAATACTGGGGTCATTATCGTTATATTCAAAACCGTAGTATTCAAGTTCAAATAAATCAGGTCGTTCTTGTTTGTTTGTTAAAACAAGTTTTTTAGTAATATTAGGTATTTTATTTCAAACAGCACCCATTGTTAATCGTAAATTAAAAATACCCAAACCATTAAATGCTTTTTTGTTTTCTGAATATACTTGATTGTGTTCTTTTAAAATATTTTTAATTCTTTCATTTAAGGGTAAATATGGGGTTACAAATTTTTCATAAAAGACATGGTACTTATCAAAAGGATTAAAAGTAAATTGATTAGAATATGTTTTATGAAAATATGTTGTTACTGTTATGTATTGTTTTGCTATGTTGTCTCATTCTTGAAATGTCCAAGATAATTCTGTTACTGGAATAGGATTATCTAAATTATATTGTTCATTATCATTTTCGTCTATATATTTTTCATAAGATACTTTTAAACTTTTTGAACGAAACATTGAAACTCTTAAATTATTATATCTTTTATCTAGTTCTTTGTCCGTTAAAATTTCTTTTTCTTCAGCATGTATCATTTCATCTGTTCACGCCGATATAATACCACTACCTTTACCAACTTTTCCCATAATTTTATTACCATTAGCATAACCCGCAAAAGCAATGCGAACACCACTAGGAAAAACAATTTCGCCACCTTCTTTAACATTTTTAGGTCAAACAATGCCATTTTCATTGTTAGGTCCTATATCAATCCCATATTTATCATATAGATAGTTGCAGACATTAATTGTATCGCCAAATGTAGTATCTTCGTGAGTGTTGGCATATCTTCGTAGAATATTAGATGAAGCATTGGTAAAATTACAAGCAAAAAATAATTTTTCTGCTAAATGATTTCATGTTTTATTAGTACCACGCCCCGCTGAAACAAACTTAAAAAAAGTTGGCGAAGTAAAATATCGGGCATAACTATCACCAACAAAATCTTTAAATACTTTTCAATCAAAGCCAAAATTATAGTCACTGAAATTTAAATCATATTTTTTATTTAAATGTTCATAACTAGTAATTCGTTTTTTGTTATTAATTTTTGTAAAATCTTGCATTTTTAATTAGCCTCCTTTTTTTTGATAAGATTATATGAAGTATTAAGTATCAATTAAGTATCATAATTTAAAAAAATTGTTTAATTACGAAAGGAAATTATAAAATGGAATTTAAACAAAATTTATTAGGAAATTATAAAGAAAATAAAAGAATAGAAACAAAAAATGAAACTAAAAATTTCTTGATTGAAAGAGATAATGAGATATTTAAATTATATCAACAAGGACAAATATTACAAGGATATAAGGTTGTATCAAAAATACCAAAAACAATTAGAACAGAAGATGGAGATATACCTTTAAAAAGAAGAAGATATGTTAAATATGATGAAGAAAAAAATGAATATATAAATCGCTATCCTTTGGATGAAGAATTAGGTTTAAAAAAATACCAAAGAAATGAACAAAATTTAATAAATAAAATTACTTCATTTATGGGTGATGGAAAAAGATATAAAGATATTTTAGATACTGTCGAAAACGCTAATATTAGTGAAAGAACAATATCTAATATTTTTAAAAATGCAGATTTAGAAGAAACCGATTACATTAGTAATAAAAATAACAATAAAATTAAAATTCCAAATAATGTTTTATATATTCAAGTTGACGGGGCTTTTGTGCCAATGCGAGAAAATAAAAAAAGAGTTGAAAATAAAATATTTCTTTCAACTATGCATGTTGGTGTTGATGAAGAAAAGTCAACAAAAACCAGAAAAAAAACGAAAAAGAAAAAAGGCGTTTTTCAAATGATGAATAAAAATCATAAGAATAAAAATGATAAATCTAATATTGATAATTTTATTGATAAAATTTTTAAATCAATGGATACTTATGATATTAATGAAGATAATAAAATATTAATATTAAGTGATGGTGAAAAACAAATTAAAAAAATTTATAGAGCAGTAAAAGCAAAATATAAAAATAACACTGTATCATATAGTTTAGATAAATTTCATTTATCAAATAGATTTAAACAATTATTCCCAAATCGAAATAGAATCAAAATTCATAGAATAAAATATAAATTAGCAAAAATATATTTCTTTACTGGAAATTATAAATTATTATTAGATTTTTTAATATGTCATTTACCATATGTTAATGGTAATAAAAAAATATTTTTATTAGAAACTATTGAATTAATTAAAAATAATAAAGAAGGAATTGAAAATCAAGCGTTAGAATATAATATTGGTTGTCATGTTGAAGGTGATGTATCACATTATATTAAGGCTGTTAAAGGGCGTGGCGCGAAAATATATTGTAAAGAAACATTTATCAATATGTTAATTGCTTCTATGTTAAAACTTAATAATCAAATTAATGATGAGAAAGTTGATAAAACTAATAAAAATAATAAAGAAAAAATTGAATTTAATATATTTAATTTAAATCAATCTCAAAATCAATTTTTATCTTTATAAAAAATAAAAAACCTGTTAAAATTACAATTAAACCAAGATAAAAAAGAAAAAAGTGGAGTAGGCTGTAAACCACCGAGCCTATTACTTTTAAAATAGATACCAACTCCACTTTGATTAATTATAATTATAACATTTTTATTTAATTGGTCAATAAATCATATTAATTGTTTTTTCTGTACTATTTTCAAAAGTATTTTTTAGTGTGTCAAAATTTATAATTTTATAAATTATTTCTTCAAATAAAAATTATGCTTTAAAAAAAGTTGAATTTTTTATAAATTTTGTTACAATTTAGTTATAAGCGAAACTTAATTTGTTTCTAATTACTTAATTTTATTAAAAACCTCAAAATAATGTATACTACCAAATTTTAACAAAGGTTAAAAAAAGAATAAAAATATGGTATTAAGTTTAAGATATGGTAGGAAATTTAAAGAAATTAATTAAAATATTTATATTCCAATAAATATTTTAATTTTATGCATACATAAAATTAGAAAAGTTTGTTTTGTTAAAAAAGTGTGATAAGATGATATTGTTAATTTATATAGTTTTAGGAGTTGAAATATTATGGCTACTGTTGTTGTCAAAGCAGGAGAACCGCTAGACAAAGCGTTAAAACGATTTAACAAGGTTTCTTCAGTTAAAAGAAAAGAAGCCCGAAAACGTGAACACTGAATGAGCAAAAAAGAAAAAAGACGTTATAAACAAGAACAATCACGTAGTTTTCGTTAAAAAAATCCCATTTTAAATGGGATTTTTTTTAAAAATTACTATCTTTTAAAATTACATAATCAACTTTTTTAATGGCCGAAAGATCTTTATCACCAGCATATGAAATTGATGATTGTAAATCTTCTGTCATTTCACGTAATGTTTCAAAAATGCTGCCACGAATTTCAATTAACTCTTTTTTACCTTCAACATAACGTTTTTCACCTTTATTATATTCACTTGCTGATCCAAAATATTCTTTATATTTAATACCATTATTTTCAACTTGTTTTCCAGGTGATTCTTGGTGCGCAGCAAATAAACTACCAATCATGCATATTGTTGCGCCCATTCGAATTGATTTCGCAATATCACCGTTAACTCGTAATCCACCATCTGCAATAATTGGTTTTGAACTACCTTTACTACATCATTTAACAGCCGATAATTGTCATCCACCATTACCAAAACCAGTCTTTAATTTAGTAATACAGACTTTTCCGGGTCCAATGCCAACTTTTGTTGCATCAGCGCCTCATTGTTCTAAATCACGAACAGCTTTTGGTGTTCCAACATTACCTGCAATAATAAATGTTTCATGACCTAAATGGCTGCGAATATGTTCAATCATTTTTTTTACACTAAAAGCATGACCGTGAGCAATATCTATTGTGATATAGTCAGGTACTAATTGTTCTTTTTTTAATGTTTCAATTAGTGCAAAATCATCTGGTTTAACACCAACTGAAATTGATGTAACCAAGTTTTTACTTTTCATATGTTTAATAAACTTAACTTGATCTACGTTAAAGCGATGCATAATGTAAAAATAATTTTTTTCTGCTAATTTTTCACATAATTCTTCATTCACTACCGTTGCCATATTTGAAGGTACGACAGGTAAATTAAAAGTATGTTTTCCTAATTTAACGGTTGTATCACATTCTTTTCGAGAATTAACAACACATAATTTTGGAATTAATTGAATGTCTTCATAATCAAATGCTTTC
Organism: Spiroplasma endosymbiont of Seladonia tumulorum; assembly: GCF_964020235.1. Lineage (NCBI taxonomy): Bacteria > Bacillati > Mycoplasmatota > Mollicutes > Entomoplasmatales > Spiroplasmataceae > Spiroplasma > Spiroplasma endosymbiont of Seladonia tumulorum. The sequence goes on from NZ_OZ026545.1 coordinate 1,900,110, forward strand.
ATTTTTTTAATTTCACCTCACTTATTTAATGTACCATAAAATAAGGGAAAAACCCGAGTTTTCTTTTTAAAAAAGAATAAAAAAATATCTTGTAATCATATTAAAACCAGCATATAATTAATTATGTAATTGTAGAAAGGAATAGTGATTATACAAATGATGACAAGAAATTTTGGTTTTACTAGATTTTGAATTGTGTTATCAAGTATTGTGGGTATTGCGGGAATGGCAATAGCAGGAGGGGCTTACTTTTATTACTTAGGCCGATATAACAATGGGACTTTTCCTGGTGATATCAACGCTGCAAATACTTGATTAATGAATTCATATGCTGATTTAACAAGTGTTAAAGTTGTACTTTTACTAGTAGTGATTTTTTCATTTTTCACAACAATAATTTGTAATATTGGATTGATTCGTTATGCAATTAGCAGTACTGATGCCGAATTATGTGCAAACAAATGAAGTTTAGCGGTATTATCGTTATCAATTGGTGGTTTTTTTGCACCATTTGCATTAACATGATTATCAGATACTGATGTTAAAGCAACAAAAAATGCTCGCGTTGTTATTGTCCGTTATTTAGGGACTGCTTGATTAGTATCAGCTCTTGCTAGTATTGTTGCAATTATGATTTTTTATAACAAGGCAACAGATAAAACTTGAGTTGGAGACTCAAAACAAAATTTTTCCATTATGATGGGAGTTTTAGCTGTTGTTAGTGTTTTAAGTTTAATTTTTGTCCCTGGTTTTTATAGTAATAAAGTTGTTGCTAATATGATGGCTGAAACTTCTTATGGAAAATGATTACGTTTCGTTTCAACTGTTTATACTATTTTAGTAACAATAATGTTAGTGATCCAAATTATTACGGCGTTATTAAAACTAATTGAAGCATTTGGACGTATCTTCCAAAAAGGACAAAATGGACTAGCAATTTTCGCTAATATTTTAAATTTTACTGCAACATTAATTGGAACAATCTTTATGATTTATCTAATTACAAAAGTAATTAAAGGATTATGACGTCGTGAAGATGGTTATATGATTAACATTCCACAATATAAAGCATCTGACCATATGCAACGTCGTTATTAATAAGATTTTTAAAATGGATTTTATAATATTAAAATCCATTTTTATTAGTGATTTTAGATAATGTAATCTTCTTAAAAAAAATATTTTAATTGACAAAAATTATTGTTTTATATAAAATTAAAAAGGTTTCAACACAATACTTACATTGTGTCATCGGGTGTTAGCTCAGTTGGGAGAGCGCCTGCCTTACAAGCAGGTGGTCAGCGGTTCAAGTCCGTTACACCCGACCATTAATGATTCCTGCTGGCTTAGCTCAATAGGTAGAGCAACTGACTTGTAATCAGTAGGTTGGGAGTTCGATTCTTCTAGCCAGCACCATTCTTTGGAGGGGTAGTGAAGTGGCCAAACACATCTGACTGTAACTCAGCTCCTTCGGGTTCGGGGGTTCGAATCCCTCCCCCTCCACCATCTTTATGTATATTTTGGGCTATAGCCAAGCGGTAAGGCAAAGGACTTTGACTCCTTCATGCGCTGGTTCAAATCCAGCTAGCCCAGCCATTGTCTCCTGTTAGCTCAGTCGGTAGAGCAACTGGCTTTTAACCAGTGGGTCAAAGGTTCAAGTCCTTTACAGGAGACCATTTATAAAAAATATATGCCCGAGTGGCGGAATAGGTAGACGCAACGGACTTAAAATCCGTCGGTTTTACAACTGTACCGGTTCAAGTCCGGTCTCGGGTACCATTTATTTTATTTTTAAAAAATTGACATTATGTTAAGACAGTGGTATATATATTACTGTAGTTTAGGATAAAATTTAAAATTAAAATGCAGGTGTAGTTTAATGGTAGAACTTCAGCCTTCCAAGCTGACTGTGAGGGTTCGATTCCCTTCACCTGCTCCATGATATTAATTGTTAGTTTAACAATTTTTTTATGTTAAAATAAAAAGGCAAGGAGCAAAAGAGGAGTTAGTGATTGTTATGAAAGTCATTAAAAATGATAATAAAAAAGAATCTACTAGTAATTGAGAACATTTACCACCAGAAATGCAACATGATTTAGAATTTCATGCTTCACGCACAGCATTTTGAAAAAGTCTTCTATTTTTAATCATTGAAGCTGTAGGACCATTTTTATTATTGTTTTTTTTAACTTCGCCTGACTTAAGTTTTGCCTACCATTATGATGTTGGCATTGGAATTGGTTTTGGTTTAACAATGGTTTTTAGTGTTTTTTTATTAACTTGTTTAGGGTTTTATTTTCATTTTTATCAAGCTGACCAGTTTACCTATACTATTGCATTATCTTGAATGTTATATGGAATTTATTTAACTGGATATTGATGAGGATGAGATAAGATTTTATATCGTTGCTTAGTATCATTTCTTTTTCTCTTAATTGCTATTTTTGTTGGTACATTTATGACCGTATGAATGCGTAATCTTCGTGGATATTTTCAAATAAAAAAAAGTAAGAAACAATTAGAGCCACCAGTTATTAATAAAAAAGAAACAATTAGAGTGCACCCAAAAAAGTAAGTAAAATAAAAAAAGATTTTGCTAAATTTTTATAGGGGGTGCATTTTTATATGGCAAAAAAAGGACAAAAATATAACAAATATACATCAGAATTTAGAACAAAAATCATTGAGGAAATTAAACAAAAAAGTTGTTGAATAGTAGCAAAACAATATAATATAAATGCAAATACAGTAGAATCTTGATGAGCAAATCATAAAAAAGGAAAATTAAACAATCCTAAAGGACCTAAAATTTCTTTTGGCAAAAGAAATTTAGAATATTATAAAACAAGGTATGAATTATTAAAAAAGCTCCATGACTTTTACAATTAAGCAAACTAAGAATTGTCTCTTTTATTAAACAAAATTTTTGTGAATATTCAATAAAATTATTACTAGAAGTAACAGGGTTAAAACGTAGTTATTGAGATAAATATAAAAATTATGACAGTAGCAAAAAAGATAAAAAAGCAATAAATGATATTGTAAAAGTCTATGAAGAAAATTTAAAACAATTTGGTTATCGAAGAATTACTAAATATATAATTCACTTAGATCACGGATATCAATATACATCCACTATTTATCACGATAAATGTTTATCTAACGGTATTACAATTTCAATGGGAAAAAATTACCACTGTGCAGATAATATTGTTATAGAAAGTTTTCATTCATTACTTAAGAAAGCTACAATCCATAATAAAATATATAATTCACATGAAGAATATATACAAGATGTTATAAAATGAAATACATGATATTCAAATCGTAAAGAAAAAGATATAATTAAAAAAATAGTAAATACTTTTTTATTAGTACTTACTAAAATGGGTGCACTCTACAATAATTCACCAGTTGATTTATCAGTAACAAAGAAAGAACCTTAATTATTTTTTTGTAAATTAGTTAATTTTAAATTAATAATTGTTAAGAAAATATTTTGTTTTGTCTGTTCATACATGTAATTAGCTCAGTAAATTCATAGAATGTTTTGGTAATACATTCATGCTACTACTTTTTCTTGTTGTTGTGATGTTAAATTAAAAAGATTAAATCAATAAGTTCGTTCAGCTTTTGTTGTTAATGTTTCAGAAGCAAATGAAGCAATATCAAAAAATTTATCATTTAGCATAGCATATTCAAAATCAATTAAATAAAGCTTTTGGTTTAAAAAAACTAAATTACCATGATTTAAGTCATTATGACATAAAACAAGTTCTGTTGGTTGCAATTTTAAATAATCAAGTTTCTCTTCATATGGAGCTAAATTTATCAATTGTTTACAAATTGCTGTTTTTAATGTTATTAAAAATTGCTTAGGATTAAATGTTTTAATTTGATTATTTGGATTAATTTTAGTTTCTCATAATTGTTTAATTATTGTAGCAACTTGGTTTAAGACTTGGTTTGTAAGTTTAACCGTACTAAGTGATTGTAAAGTTGGGTAGTATGGTGTAACCAAAAAGAAATGATCACCATCATAGCCATAATCTACAATTGGTAATGTTAAATCGGCATTTTTAATTTGTTCTAAAACAAAAATTTCATTTTGATGATCAATGAATAAATTAGTAAAAGGATTACTATAACGGATAAAAAGATTATCAATACTTTGATAATTTTGGTTAGTAATACCTAAATTTAATTTTGCTTTAATTTGGTATTTCATCATATTTCTGACTTCCATTCTGTCTGTTATATATTATTAATTTTATTATACAATATATATAGTTAAGAAAAGCGGGGAAATAAAAAAATGAATGAAATTTGAATTGCTACTAGTAATAAGAACAAAGTACGAGAATTTAAAGAAATGTTTGAAGGTATTAATATAATTGTTAAATCATTGTTAGATTTAATAGTACCTGTGCCTGAAATTCCTGAAACAGGAACAACCTTTGAAGAAAATGCATTTTTAAAAGCTGATTATTTAAGCAAAATGTTAAATAAGCCAGTATTAGCGGATGATTCTGGATTAGAAATTATTGGTTTAGGAAATTTTCCTGGTGTTAATACTCGCCGTTGAGCAGAACCAATTACGGATAATAATATTATTAATAATTTATTAATTGAAAAATGTCGTTCACTAGAAGAACGTGATGCACAAGCAGTTTGTGTTTTATGTTATATTAATCCAAGTACAAACGAAACAAGGTATTTTCAAGGAATAACAAAAGGTCTTATTACTGAAAAACCAGTTGGTAATAATGTTTTTGGTTATGATGCAATTTTTTTCTTACCAGAAATTGGTCAAACTTATGCTGAATTAACTGTAGAAGAGAAAAATAAGTATTCGCATCGTTCAAAGGCTTTTCAAATGTTTAAAAAATGATGACTAGGAGGAAAAGATGAAGACAACAAAAAAAATTAACATTATTTTATTTGAACCAGAAATTGCACAAAATGTTGGAGCCATTATGCGAACTTGTGTTGCAATTAATGCTAAGTTTCATTTAATTGAACCATTTGGATTTATTTTTGATGAACGATTTATTGCTCGCAGTAGTGCAAATTATGTTGAGTTTGCTGATTATGAAACATATAATGATTGAAATCATTTTTCACAATTAAATCCAAATCTTAAATTATATTGTGCAACTCGTTATGCACAACAACCACATAGTGCAATTGATTTTACAAAGGAAGAAAAAGTTTTTATTTTATTTGGGCGTGAATCAACTGGTATTCCAACAACAATTTTGAAAGAACATTTATCACGAACTTTTCGTATTCCAATGTCAGAAAAAGTCCGTAGTTTAAATGTTGCTAATACAGTTGGGATTGTTGGTTATGAAATTATGCGACAATGAGATTATCCTGGTTTATCAAAAGTTGAAATTCAAAAAGGGGCTGATTTTTTAAAATAAAAATAACAATGCTTTTTGTGAATTTTTTCTTACTTTTGAAAAAAGTTTTTTATAATTTTTTTAGTATTGAGTTATATTGATTGTTTTTAGAAAGGATGATAAAGAATGAATCAAGTAATATTGGTTGGGCAAGTAGAAGAAACTTATGAAATTATTTATGATAAAAAAGAAGCAGAACGAAAACTAATGAAATTTTTACTAAAGATTCAGCGCCCTTTTAAAAATAAAGATGGTAACTATGATAATGATTTAGTTAATGTTAAAGTATGAACAAATAATATCGATGATTTATATATTAGTTTACGTGATAAAGCAATTATTGCTGTTAAAGGGCGAATTCAATCATTTCGTTTCAATAATTTTGATGAAGAAAATTATTATAACGATATAATTGCTGACCGTGTTACGTATTTAAGCAGTTTTAACTAACATTACTTAATATTATTAACTTAATACCAATTAGCCATTTCTTTTGAAGTGGCTTTTTATATAAATAAATTAAAATTTAATAGCAAGGAAAACAATAATTTTAAGAAAAAGATGTTAAAATAAGGTCTTTTTAAGTAATTATTTTTGGGGAGTGTTGCATATAAATGGATATTATTTAATTTATTTAAAAACAAGAAACTTTTTTCTTTTATAAAAAAATAATAACAAAAAAAAATACAAAAAATAATTTCATATTTTAAAATACTAAAAAATAGTTTAAAAACTAAAATTAAATTATTTTAAATTAACTAAAATTAAATCTCATAATTTTTAAATCTGTAAATTGTACTATGAAGTGTAGCACCCTACTTAATTTTATTATAACACCAATAAAATAAATGTTCAATATAATTTATTTTAAAAAAATTTAGTAGTTTTGTTTTAAATTTATGAATTTTGGCACACTGAAAAATAAAATGATTAAAATTTTTATAGGTAATTATATTAAAAATTAAACATTTGTATAAAAACTTCTTTTGAAGATAGTCAATGTAAAGATTTTTTAAGTTTAGAGTTTATTATATTAGCAACTTCTTGATAATAATTTCTTGAATAAATACTTAAATCAATTCCTTTGGAAAATCAATGTCTAAAATCACGAATTGCTCTTTCAACTTTGGGTTTTTGAGTTGGAGTTCTAGCATCACAAAAATATACTTTAGCATTTGTTATTTTTTCATTTTTTTCTCAATCAGCAAATTCTTTGCCTTGATCTGTTATTATTCCTTTGCATCTATCTTTAAAAAATCTGTTAGAAAAAATTCGTTTTAATGCGTTTGTAACTTCTTTTGTTGTTTTTTCTTTTAATGGTTCAATGATTTTAAATTGGGTTAATTCTTCGATTAAAACTAAACAAACACTATTATTTTTACCAACCATAGTGTCCATTTGAAATCAACCAAATTCATATTTATCATGTTTTGCTTCTTCAATAGTTCTAAAATTTCTTATTTTTCCACGGTTATCAATCCTATTTTTTGTTTTATATTTTCTACCATGAAAATACAAATTATCTTTCTTGAAATTTAAAAATCCCAAATGAATATATTTATATAAAGTTTTAAAACATACCGGAAATTTAATACCAAACTCTTTTTCATATTTTTTACAGATTTGTTCTGGTGAATCATGAAATTTGTTATATTTTTTATCTAGTCATTCTAAAATATTTAGCAATAATGATGATTTTTTAAAACATTTTTGTCGTTTTTGTAAATAATTTTCGTGTGCTAATTTAGCGTCATATTCATTATTTTTTAACCTTTTTATTTCTCGTCTAATTGTATTGCGATTTTTATGCAATATTTTTGCTATTTTAGATATATTGGATTTACCATTTTTTCTTTTTAAAGAATCAAGTTCTAATAAATCTTTTAACATTACTCTTTCTTTAAAAGTAAAATGATGCTTTGTTTTATCCATTTTAAAAAATCTTTTCTTTTATATACAAAGTTAATTATATAGTTTTTTGAGTTTTTGGGCGAGCGATTGATTTTCTTAAATTTTTGTGATAAAATGACTTACAAGTTAAAAAAGTTTTTGAGATTCTTTCAAACAAATTTGGGAACCTTTATAAAATTCTTCGCTTAACGCTTAGAATTTTTCCCAAGTATTTTGAAAAGCGCGGCAAAAGTTTTTTTAAATTTTAAGTAATTTTTCACAAAACTATAGAAAATCACCGCGAGCCCAGATTTAGTACAATATAATCAAAATAATAACCATTATAATTCATCTCCTTTCTAAAATAGACTTCTTGCGATACCTGGTTATTTATGCTTAAAAATTAATTAAAATTTTTAAAAATGCTTATTTTAAAGTTTAATTTAAATTTTTTAATTTGTAATTATCTTTATTTTTGTTAGTATCGCAAGAAGTCTAATATATTTAAAAGCGCTTGTATATATATAATGTCAATAGATCTTGATAAAAATTTTCAAGATGAAAGAAAGGAAATTATGCAAAATGAAAAAACTTTTAAGTTTATTAAGTGTATTAACTATTAGTGGAACTGCTGCACCAACAACAATTGCCGCTAGTCCTTATGAAAAAGAAGAAAAATTAAATAATAACATTGATTATTTACAAATAGATAATTCAGAAAATTTAATTAGAAATAAAAGACAAAATAGATCATTTAAAAATTATAATAATAAATTAACTATTGATAGAAATGATATAAATAAATATAAATTATCTATTAATGAATTAATTATTTAATAAATGAAAATATTATTGAAATCATATTTGAAAGTAACAACAATAATATATATCAAATAAAAAGAAATTATAATAGTAATATTAATAATTATTTAATAATACCTGTTGAAATTATTGACGGTAATGTAACAAGAAATATAGAATTAGTTATAAGATTAAGTAATTTTTATTTAGTTGGATTTATTGTTGGTACTGGAACTTTTCAAGGAAATACTATTAGAAATTATTATTATTTTACAGAAAACAATAATATGGATTTAACACATATAGACAATACTATTGCAGCTGATTTTAGTTTAAATTATAATGGAAATTATAATACCCTTATTAATACAAATAATTTTTCACTTAGTTGAGGTAATATTTTTGATGCATTTATTATTTTATCTAAAACAAATGCAAGTAATCGAAATTGAAATAATTTATGACCACATTTAGCGCGTGTTATTGTAACTACATCTGAGTCAATAAGATTTAGAAGTATATTTAATTTAATTTCAAATGAAATTCAAACTTATAGTAATGAATTATCTTGAAATAATGATATTAGTAATATTGTAACTAATTGACAAAGTAGAAGTAATAATATTATTGATGCAATTAATAATATTCAATCAAGATTTGGTAATAACAACGGGGTTATTAATGAATGATTTTATAATTTATTATCACAATTACCATTAAATACAATTGCTCAAGCTCTTGCAAATACAGATGTTAGAGTTATTCTTGGATTACTTTTACAACCAACATTAAATTGTAATAAAAAAACAAGAAGTATAAATAATAACATAAAAAATGAATATTGTGATGCAATTAAAGATAAAAATGAAGGTTATAATTTAGGTAACAGAAAAGTAACTGTAATTAAAATATTAAATGAAAATACAAAAGTAGGAAAATTACAAGCTGGTGATATTTATATTGGAACTACAAGCGGTGTATTTCTTTGATTTAAAAGAGATAATCAAATTAATGTTCATAAATTTAATGGCTTGGATTCTAATATAGAAGATATGTGATTTGATGGACAGGGAAGTATTTTTGTTAAAACAAATAACTTAAAATATCATTTAAATTTACATGGATGAGATAATCAAGCAGTATGTACAAGTGCTGAAGCACTTGGAATTGTTGGAAAAAATACTGCAAAAGGCGCTATAACAGGAGCTCTTATCGGCGCGTCTGTAGGTACAGCTATTTTTCCAATTATTGGTACTGGAATTGGTACGTTTATTGGTTCTGTTTTTGGATCGGGTGCAGGCGCTAGTTATTCTATTGTAGATAGAATAAGTCATGATAAATGTTATTAAATATTTTAAAAAATAAATATGAAAAAAATATTAAGTCTTTTAAGTTCAAGCGTATTAATTGGAACAAGTACAACCAGTTTAGTTGCTTGTAATACATCACAATATACAGAAAAAGAATTATCAGATTTAAAAGAAAAAAATAATATAAAAACAAACGATGGTATTTTAGAATGAATAGCACCACAAGAAAAACCTTTTAAACAATTAGATAATAAATATTATTTTGTAATATGACGTGGTGATGAAAATTTTGATTGACGTATTATTAAATTTAAAAATGATACAGATGTAGGTTCTTCACAAAAGACAATTGATAATTTAAAAGATCAATATTATTTAATTTTAGGCAGTTATTTAGGTGTACGTGCCGTTAATTTATATATACACCAACCGGGATTTACTGGTTTTACACATTTATGAGTTAAAAATGATAATTATTTTAAATTTGTTTATTGTTGAAATGATGATAAAGAACCAAATACACCACTTATTTCACCTAAAACAGGGCAAATTATAGACTAAAATTTAAAGCAACAAAATAATATTAATGGTAATGATGAAATTAAAGTAACTATTAAAAACAAAGATATTTCAGAAAACCCTATTTATCAATTAGAAACAAATTATTTTAATTGATTATCAATAACAAATGAATTAGAAACAAATAATATTCCTTCTCTTATTCCGGCAGAAATTAAACTATCAGATGGTGAATACGGCAAATATTTAACAAATTTAATTATCTCTAATGACAAAATAGAAGAATATTTAAACTATTTTTCTCAATGATATAGATTACTTTATTCTAAGGCAATTTGAATGCGTATGACTAAAAATTTAGTTGAAGATAATATTAAAATAACTTATGATGAAAAACTTTTTACTTTAAATCAAATTGAAATATCGGGTATATGGGGTTATGGAAATTATGATATTACAATTTTTATTGAAAAACCAAATGAAAAAATTATTGAAGGAAAAGATATTAACTTAGAATTAATTCAAAATACTACTATTGGAACTAAAGTCAGCGGAAAAAATAGAAATACATACTTGCAATCATTTTTAACTCATAAATGTGTAAAACCAGTAAATCCCGGTTGGTGTATATATAAATTAACGGCACGTACACCTAAATAACTGCCTAAAATTAAATAATATTGATCTTTTAAATTATCAATTGTCTTTTGTGAAGAACCTACATCTGTATCATTTTTAAATTTAATAATACGTCAATCAAAATTTTCATCACCACGTCATATTACAAAATAATATTTATTATCTAATTGTTTAAAAGGTTTTTCTTGTGGTGCTATTCATTCTAAAATACCATCGTTTGTTTTTATATTATTTTTTTCTTTTAAATCTGATAATTCTTTTTCTGTATATTGTGATGTATTACAAGCAACTAAACTGGTTGTACTTGTTCCAATTAATACGCTTGAACTTAAAAGACTTAATATTTTTTTCATATTTATTTTTTAAAATATTTAATAACATTTATCATGACTTATTCTATCTACAATAGAATAACTAGCGCCTGCACCCGATCCAAAAACAGAACCAATAAACGTACCAATTCCAGTACCAATAACTGGAAAAATAGCTGTACCTACAGACGCGCCGATAAGAGCTCCTGTTATAGCGCCTTTTGCAGTATTTTTTCCAACAATTCCAAGTGCTTCAGCACTTGTACATACTGCTTGATTATCTCATCCATGTAAATTTAAATGATATTTTAAGTTATTTGTTTTAACAAAAATACTTCCCTGTCCATCAAATCACATATCTTCTATATTAGAATCCAAGCCATTAAATTTATGAACATTAATTTGATTATCTCTTTTAAATCAAAGAAATACACCGCTTGTAGTTCCAATATAAATATCACCAGCTTGTAATTTTCCTACTTTTGTATTTTCATTTAATATTTTAATTACAGTTACTTTTCTGTTACCTAAATTATAACCTTCATTTTTATCTTTAATTGCATCACAATATTCATTTTTTATGTTATTATTTATACTTCTTGTTTTTTTATTACAATTTAATGTTGGTTGTAAAAGTAATCCAAGAATAACTCTAACATCTGTATTTGCAAGAGCTTGAGCAATTGTATTTAATGGTAATTGTGATAATAAATTATAAAATCATTCATTAATAACCCCGTTGTTATTACCAAATCTTGATTGAATATTATTAATTGCATCAATAATATTATTACTTCTACTTTGTCAATTAGTTACAATATTACTAATATCATTATTTCAAGATAATTCATTACTATAAGTTTGAATTTCATTTGAAATTAAATTAAATATACTTCTAAATCTTATTGACTCAGATGTAGTTACAATAACACGCGCTAAATGTGGTCATAAATTATTTCAATTTCGATTACTTGCATTTGTTTTAGATAAAATAATAAATGCATCAAAAATATTACCTCAACTAAGTGAAAAATTATTTGTATTAATAAGGGTATTATAATTTCCATTATAATTTAAACTAAAATCAGCTGCAATAGTATTGTCTATATGTGTTAAATCCATATTATTGTTTTCTGTAAAATAATAATAATTTCTAATAGTATTTCCTTGAAAAGTTCCAGTACCAACAATAAATCCAACTAAATAAAAATTACTTAATCTTATAACTAATTCTATATTTCTTGTTACATTACCGTCAATAATTTCAACAGGTATTATTAAATAATTATTAATATTACTATTATAATTTCTTTTTATTTGATATATATTATTGTTGTTACTTTCAAATATGATTTCAATAATATTTTCATTTATTAAATAATTAATTCATTAATAGATAATTTATATTTATTTATATCATTTCTATCAATAGTTAATTTATTATTATAATTTTTAAATGATCTATTTTGTCTTTTATTTCTAATTAAATTTTCTGAATTATCTATTTGTAAATAATCAATGTTATTATTTAATTTTTCTTCTTTTTCATAAGGACTAGCGGCAATTGTTGTTGGTGCAGCAGTTCCACTAATAGTTAATACACTTAATAAACTTAAAAGTTTTTTCATTTTGCATAATTTCCTTTCTTTCATCTTGAAAATTTTTATCAAGATCTATTGACATTATATATATACAAGCGCTTTTAAATATATTAGACTTCTTGCGATACTAACAAAAATAAAGATAATTACAAATTAAAAAATTTAAATTAAACTTTAAAATAAGCATTTTTAAAAATTTTAATTAATTTTTAAGCATAAATAACCAGGTATCGCAAGAAGTCTATTTTAGAAAGGAGATGAATTATAATGGTTATTATTTTGATTATATTGTACTAAATCTGGGCTCGCGGTGATTTTCTATAGTTTTGTGAAAAATTACTTAAAATTTAAAAAAACTTTTGCCGCGCTTTTCAAAATACTTGGGAAAAATTCTAAGCGTTAAGCGAAGAATTTTATAAAGGTTCCCAAATTTGTTTGAAAGAATCTCAAAAACTTTTTTAACTTGTAAGTCATTTTATCACAAAAATTTAAGAAAATCAATCGCTCGCCCAAAAACTCAAAAAACTATATAATTAACTTTGTATATAAAAGAAAAGATTTTTTAAAATGGATAAAACAAAGCATCATTTTACTTTTAAAGAAAGAGTAATGTTAAAAGATTTATTAGAACTTGATTCTTTAAAAAGAAAAAATGGTAAATCCAATATATCTAAAATAGCAAAAATATTGCATAAAAATCGCAATACAATTAGACGAGAAATAAAAAGGTTAAAAAATAATGAATATGACGCTAAATTAGCACACGAAAATTATTTACAAAAACGACAAAAATGTTTTAAAAAATCATCATTATTGCTAAATATTTTAGAATGACTAGATAAAAAATATAACAAATTTCATGATTCACCAGAACAAATCTGTAAAAAATATGAAAAAGAGTTTGGTATTAAATTTCCGGTATGTTTTAAAACTTTATATAAATATATTCATTTGGGATTTTTAAATTTCAAGAAAGATAATTTGTATTTTCATGGTAGAAAATATAAAACAAAAAATAGGATTGATAACCGTGGAAAAATAAGAAATTTTAGAACTATTGAAGAAGCAAAACATGATAAATATGAATTTGGTTGATTTCAAATGGACACTATGGTTGGTAAAAATAATAGTGTTTGTTTAGTTTTAATCGAAGAATTAACCCAATTTAAAATCATTGAACCATTAAAAGAAAAAACAACAAAAGAAGTTACAAACGCATTAAAACGAATTTTTTCTAACAGATTTTTTAAAGATAGATGCAAAGGAATAATAACAGATCAAGGCAAAGAATTTGCTGATTGAGAAAAAAATGAAAAAATAACAAATGCTAAAGTATATTTTTGTGATGCTAGAACTCCAACTCAAAAACCCAAAGTTGAAAGAGCAATTCGTGATTTTAGACATTGATTTTCCAAAGGAATTGATTTAAGTATTTATTCAAGAAATTATTATCAAGAAGTTGCTAATATAATAAACTCTAAACTTAAAAAATCTTTACATTGACTATCTTCAAAAGAAGTTTTTATACAAATGTTTAATTTTTAATATAATTACCTATAAAAATTTTAATCATTTTATTTTTCAGTGTGCCAAAATTCATAAATTTAAAACAAAACTACTAAATTTTTTTAAAATAAATTATATTGAACATTTATTTTATTGGTGTTATAATAAAATTAAGTAGGGTGCTACACTTCATAGTACAATTTACAACATAAAAGAAAAAACAAGATATAATCTTGTTTTTAACTAACAACCCGTATCTTTGCAACGGTCCTTATTTTTTATAAAAAAAATTAATATTTTTGCTAAAAACACTTGCAAAAAAAATGAGGATTTTATATACTTATAAAGGTGTCAGTTGGTAGTAATTTATTACTTAATTGTAAATAAAATACTTACTTACATTATTAAAAACAATACTAAAAATATGAAAAAAAGAGTCAAAAGTTATTGACAATAAACGCATAATTTTGTATGATTTAAAAGGTGCTTTTCTGACACAAGAACGATCTTTGAAAACTAAACATAACAACAAAAGATAATCATTTAATCAATGAATATCCGTCATTAAAGCTAGGAACAAAAACGATATTTTTTTAATGAGAGTTTGATCCTGGCTCAGGATGAACGCTGGCGGCATGCCTAATACATGCAAGTCGAACGGGGTGCTTGCACCCAGTGGCGAACGGGTGAGTAACACGTATCTAATCTACCCATTAGCGGGGGATAACAGTTGGAAACGACTGCTAATACCGCATACGACATTTTCTGGCATCAGAGAATGTTAAAAGGTCCGTTTGGATCACTAATGGATGAGGATGCGGCGTATTAGTTAGTTGGTGGGGTAATGGCCTACCAAGACAATGATACGTAGCCGAACTGAGAGGTTGATCGGCCACATCGGGACTGAGACACGGCCCGAACTCCTACGGGAGGCAGCAGTAGGGAATTTTTCACAATGGGCGAAAGCCTGATGGAGCAATGCCGCGTGACTGAAGACGGTCTTCGGATTGTAAAGGTCTGTTGTAAGGGAAGAACAGTAAGTATAGGAAATGATACTTATTTGACGGTACCTTACCAGAAAGCCACGGCTAACTATGTGCCAGCAGCCGCGGTAATACATAGGTGGCAAGCGTTATCCGGATTTATTGGGCGTAAAGCGTGCGCAGACGGTTTAACAAGTTTGGGGTCAAATCCTGGAGCTCAACTCCAGTTCGCCTTGAAAACTGTTAAGCTAGAGTGTAGGAGAGGTCGATGGAATTCCATGTGTAGCGGTGAAATGCGTAGATATATGGAGGAACACCAGTGGCGAAGGCGGTCGACTGGCCTATCACTGACGTTTAGGCACGAAAGCGTAGGGAGCAAATAGGATTAGATACCCTAGTAGTCTACGCCGTAAACGATGAGTACTAAGTGTCGGGCTAAGTTCGGTGCTGCAGCTAACGCATTAAGTACTCCGCCTGAGTAGTATGCTCGCAAGAGTGAAACTCAAAGGAATTGACGGGGACCCGCACAAGCGGTGGAGCATGTGGTTTAATTCGAAGCAACGCGAAGAACCTTACCAAGGCTTGACATCCAGTGCAAAGCTGTAGAAATACAGTGGAGGTTAACATTGAGACAGGTGGTGCATGGTTGTCGTCAGCTCGTGCCGTGAGGTGTTTGGTTAAGTCCAGTAACGAGCGCAACCCTTGCCGTTAGTTACTCCATTAAGTTGAGATACTCTAACGGGACTGCTAGTGTAAGCTAGAGGAAGGTGGGGATGACGTCAAATCAGCATGCCCCTTATGTCTTGGGCTACACACGTGCTACAATGGTCGGTACAAACAGTTGCGATCTCGTAAGAGGGAGCTAATCTGAAAAAACCGATCTCAGTTCGGATTGAGGGCTGCAACTCGCCCTCATGAAGCCGGAATCGCTAGTAATCGCGAATCAGCAATGTCGCGGTGAATACGTTCTCGGGTCTTGTACACACCGCCCGTCACACCATGAGAGTTGATAATACCAGAAGTCGGTATTCTAACCGCAAGGAGGAAGCCGCCCAAGGTAGGATTGATGATTAGGGTGAAGTCGTAACAAGGTATCCGTACGAGAACGTGCGGATGGATCACCTCCTTTCTATGGAGTTAATACTTTATAGTAATTAACTAGTTTTAATGACCGTTATGTTTAGTTTTCAGAGATTAGTTTCTCTGACAATAACAAGTAAATGTTATTGGAATTGTTCTTTGAAAACTGGATAATAGACATCTTGTTATTTTAATCACTTGATTAAAATAACAATAATTCAAAATTTCTGTTATTTTTAAAAAATAACTAAAATTTCACAGTTATATTTGTAAATGATTCTCAAAAAACTGATTTAAAATCAGGTCAAATAATTTATAAAACTTTGAAGTTACAAAGGGCGTATGGTGAATGCCTTGGGAATAGGAGACGATGAAGGACGTGACTACCTGCGATAAGGTTCGGGGAGCTGGAAGTAAGCTTTGATCCGGACATGTCCGAATGGGGAAACCCGGTGAGATTAATCTCTCATCATCCTATAATGAATAAATAGTTATAGTGAAGGTATACCTAGGGAATTGAAACATCTTAGTACCTAGAGGAAAAGAAAGCGAAAGCGATTCTCTTAGTAGCGGCGAGCGAACGGGGAACAGCCCAAACCAGATTTATCTGGGGTTGTAGGACCATAATAGTAGAGTTACAAAACTTGTTTATAGTAGAAATGGTTGGGAAACCATGCCACAGAGGGTGATAGCCCCGTATACGAAATAGACAAGACTCGAAATGGTATCCTGAGTACGGCGAGACACGTGAAATCTTGTCGGAATCAACGCGGACCACCGCGTAAGGCTAAATACTACCTATTCACCGATAGTGAACCAGAGTACCGTGAGGGAAAGGTGAAAAGCACCCCGGGAGGGGAGTGAAAGAGTACCTGAAACCATATGCCTACAAGAAGTCGGAGCCCGTTAATGGGTGACGGCGTGCCTTTTGTAGAATGAGCCGGCGAGTTATGATAGCATGCAAGGTTAAGTAGAAAATACGGAGCCGTAGTGAAAGCGAGCCTTAATAGGGCGTTTAGTATGTTGTTATAGACCCGAAACCAGGTGATCTAGCCATGAGCAGGTTGAAGTTGAGGTAAAACTTAATGGAGGACCGAACCGACGTTCGTTGAAAAGACCGCGGATGACTTGTGGCTAGGGGTGAAATTCCAATCGAACCTGGAGATAGCTGGTTCTCCCCGATATAGCTTTAGGGCTAGCGTCGAGGTTAGCAAGTTGGAGGTAGAGCACTAAATGTATGATGGCCCCACCTAGGGGTACTGAATGCAATTAAACTCCGAATGCCAATTTTGTATACTCGGCAGTCAGTACATGGGTGATAAGGTCCATGCACGTAAGGGAAACAGCCCAGATCATCAGCTAAGGTCCCAAAATTTATGCTAAGTGTGTAAGGATGTGAAGTCGCTTAGACAGCTAGGAGGTTGGCTTAGAAGCAGCCACCCTTTAAAGAGTGCGTAACAGCTCACTAGTCGAGTAACTTTGCGCCGAAAATGTACCGGGGCTAAGCATAATACCGAAGCTATGGGTTTTGTATTTATATACAGGGCGGTAGGGGAGCGTTCTAACAGGGATGAAGGTAGACCGTGAGGACTGCTGGACTGGTTAGAAGTGAGAATGCCGGCATGAGTAACGTTTGAGGGTGAGAATCCCTCATGCCGTTTGACCAAGGTTTCCTGGGCAAGGTTCGTCCACCCAGGGTTAGTCAGGACCTAAGGCGAGGCCGAAAGGCGTAGTCGATGGACAACAGGTTGATATTCCTGTACCACCATATAGAGCGATGGAGTGACGGAGAAGGATAGTATATCCCGGTTATTGGATTCCGGGCTAAGCACAAAGAGGGTAAGGTTGGCAAATCCGCCTTGCATAACCTTGAAGCGTGATGGGGAGCGAAAACGGTTCGCCTAGTAGCGAAGTATATGACTCCATGCTTCCAAGAAAAGCTTCTAGTACTATTTATATGGTGCCTGTACCTAGAACGAACACACGTGGTCAAGGAGAGAATCCTAAGGCAAGCGAGATAACTGTAGCTAAGGAACTCTGCAAAATAACCCCGTAAGTTAGCGAGAAGGGGTGCTCATAGTAATATGAGCCGCAGTGAAGAGGAAGGGGCAACTGTTTAGCAAAAACACAGCTCTCTGCAAAGTCGTAAGACGACGTATAGGGGGTGACGCCTGCCCAGTGCTGGAAGGTTAAGGGGATTATAGTTAGCATTAGCGAAGCTTTGAACCGAAGCCCCAGTGAACGGCGGCCGTAACTATAACGGTCCTAAGGTAGCGAAATTCCTTGTCAGGTAAGTTCTGACCCGCACGAAAGGCGTAATGATCCCTTCGCTGTCTCGGCTGCAGACTCGGTGAAATTTTAGTACCTGTGAAGATGCAGGTTACCCGCAACTAGACGGAAAGACCCCATGGAGCTTTACTATAGCTTGATATTGGGTTTTGATATAGCATGTATAGGATAGGTGGGAGACTTTGAAGCAGTAACGCTAGTTGTTGTGGAGTCATCCTTGGAATACCACCCTTGTTATGTCGGAATCCTAACCTAGATCTGTAAGCCAGATCAGAGACAGTGTCAGGTGGGTAGTTTGACTGGGGCGGTCGCCTCCTAAAATGTAACGGAGGCGCCCAAAGGTACCCTCAGTATGGTCGGAAATCATACATAGAGCGCAAAGGTAGAAGGGTGCTTGACTGTGAGACTTACAAGTCGAACAGGAGCGAAAGCTGGGCTTAGTGATCCGGCGGTCCCGTGTGGAAGGGCCGTCGCTCAACGGATAAAAGTTACCCTGGGGATAACAGGCTGATCTCCCCCAAGAGTTCACATCGACGGGGAGGTTTGGCACCTCGATGTCGGCTCATCGCATCCTGGAGCTGAAGTTGGTTCCAAGGGTTGGGCTGTTCGCCCATTAAAGCGGTACGCGAGCTGGGTTCAGAACGTCGTGAGACAGTTTGGTCCCTATCTGTTGTGGGCGTAGGAAATTTGAAGAGATCTGTCCCTAGTACGAGAGGACCGGGATGGACACACCTCTGGTGCTCCAGTTGTCACGCCAGTGGCACAGCTGGGTAGCTATGTGTGGAAATGATAATCGCTGAAGGCATCTAAGCGAGAAGCATACTTTAAGATGAGATTTCCCATCCTTTATGGAGTAAGACCCCTTGAAGACGACAAGGTTGATAGGTTGGATGTGTAAGCACGGCGACGTGTTCAGCTAACCAATACTAATAGGTCGAGGACTTCAAAAAAGCGAGAGCTTATTTACAAATTTTAGACAGTTTATTATCTAGTTTTGAGCGGATAATTTCCCTCAGATATAATCTGGTGCTTATGGCATAGTGGATACACCCGTTCCCATCCCGAACACGGAAGTTAAGCACTATTACGCCGACGATAGCCGCAAGGTGAAAATAGGGCAGTGCCAGGTTGAAAAAAGGTTTTGACCTTTTTTAAAATATTTTTACTTTCTTAGTATTTTACAAATATGTTATAATGAAAAACATCTCACACCCACTATAAATTATTAAATATCTTAAGTGCAGTAACTTTAGTTAGTGCAGGAACAAGTAGCGCTGTTGCTTGTAAAAATAATGATGTTATAAATAAAGTTAATGATATTTCATTAGCCCAAGATTTAATTGATAATTTAGGAAATAGTGTGGCTATTATTGCGATTAATAATTCTAATCAAGATAATATTATTTCAGCCATTAAAAATTATTCTGTATTTACTGATTTTTATGAAATATATGGTAATAATATAAAACAAGTTATTGATTCAGAGATAAAGTTTACTGCGGCTGATTTTAAAATTGGTAAAATTTTCAAAGCGGATAAAAGAACAGTTGCAAGTAATAAAGATTTACAAGATAAAGGGATCTTTTTTGTTGAAGTTAATGGAGTAAATCAATTAGCAGGAACAGTTTTTCTTGAAATTGAAATTATCTAATTTTTATGTGAGTATTCTTTCCAATGTTTTATTGTATATTCGTGAATTTAATCTAAAAAAAATAATATTAATTTAAAATTAATATTATTTTTTTAGATAATTTATAATAATTCTAGTATCAATTTTAACATTTGTTAACTAATATTTCTGGTATAGAACCAGATTTAAGGAGAAGTTTTTATGAAAAAATGATTATCAATGTTAGATTCAATTGGATTATTTACTTCAACAATTTCACCTATTGTAAGTTGTGTTACAAATGAAAATGTTGATAAGCCAATACGTCCTGACATTTTTAGGAATTATGTAAAAACAAATAGTGAATCTAATAATTCACTTAAACAAGCGAAATCATCAGACCAACCATTTAAATGATATACGCACCAAAAAACACAGAAGATGGTAGTTTAAATGCTTGGGCAAATGACCCTTGTACAATTTTGCATGATGATGAAGGAATATACTACAATTGAATTTTATTTAGAAACGGAAAAGATTTTCCAGCCGAATGAGTTGAAATGACATCACCTGATATGAATTCTTGAACTCAAACTGAAATACGTATTAAACGAGGAAGAGAATTTTCTCAAACATCTTATATACCTTCTGCTTTAGGAGGCTCAGTTTGACGAGATGATGAAGGAGATATCGTATTTGTAATTTCAATGCAACCATGTAAGTTAATGGATGGTAGTGAAATAACAAGAGACAGTGGAATTGCATATTTTGTTTTGCATGGTTTGGGGCAACCAATTTATAAAACTGGTGTTCTAGCACCAGAAAAGCCAGCAGGTATAAACGATTGAAGAGATACTTTCATATATCAAACAGATGATGGCTTACATTTTGCAATCTCAACAGGTAATCGTGTTGAATTTTGAAAAATTAACAGTTTTGAAACAAATGATATTGAAAAAGTAGATGAGTTATATGTTCGTGGTTTTGGCGTTGAAGTGCCAAAAGTTATTAGATTTGGTGAAAATAAATGATACATATCTTGTTCGGTTCAAGATGCTCCTGATCCTACAAAGGGGCCCTTTCAATCAAGCTATTGATATTTGTGTAAATTAGTTGATGGCAAATTTGAAGTTTATTCTCAAGGTCAACATGAGTATGGACCTGAGGGTTATGCACAAAGAGTTTCAGATCCTTATCAAACCAAAATTACCAAAAAGGCCTATGTAAGAGCAATGCTGGGTAATTGAAATTACAATACCGATATTTGAGCTTGAAAAGGTGGATGTTATGGTACTGATGAATTATCACTTTCAGAATACTGGGTTGGATTAACACCTAATGATCTATTCACAGATTATTACGATAATGGGACAGCAGTCTATATATTGAAAGGTAAGAATTTGATTAAAGGTTATAAGTTAAGTTTTAATAAGGGAGATATTACTTTTTACTTAGAAGCAGATAAGTTTTTTGGAATAATCAAATTGATACTGGATTGAAAAAGTGAACAGAACAAGGAGGACAAACAGATGTAGAGGATGTTATTTGTATGATTTGAAATAAAACAACATTAACAGTTTATAATATTACTAAAGGTTGAAATGCACATTTCATGTTACTAGAAAAAACAACTCACACTCTAAATAAAGGTGCTAAGTCTCTAGCACTTGATGATGATGTAAAAAAGAATTAGACTAATCTATATTTAAAATAAATATTTGATATTTATGTTATATTATTAGATATATAAAAATATATTAAAAAAGAGCAATATAGAGTGCACCCCAAAAAGTAAGTAAAATAAAAAAAGATTTTGCTAAATTTTTATAGGGGGTGCATTTTTATATAACAAAAAAAAGGACAAAAATATAACAAATATACATCAGAATTTAGAACAAAAATCATTGAGGAAATTAAACAAAAAAGTTGTTGAATAGTAGCAAAACAATATAATATAAATGCAAATACAGTAGAATCTTGATGAGCAAATCATAAAAAAGGAAAATTAAACAATCCTAAAGGACCTAAAATTTCTTTTGGCAAAAGAAATTTAGAATATTATAAAACAAGGTATGAATTATTAAAAAAGCTCCATGACTTTTACAATTAAGCAAACTAAGAATTGTCTCTTTTATTAAACAAAATTTTTGTGAATATTCAATAAAATTATTACTAGAAGTAACAGGGTTAAAACGTAGTTATTGAGATAAATATAAAAATTATGACAGTAGCAAAAAAGATAAAAAAGCAATAAATGATATTGTAAAAGTCTATGAAGAAAATTTAAAACAATTTGGTTATCGAAGAATTACTAAATATTTAAAGGAAGATTATGGTATAAAATATAATTCAAAAAAAGTTTTAAGAATTATGCGTGATAATCAAATACAATCTGAATATGTAAGAAAAATGAGAAGAAAAATGAAATATAAACAGAATAAAGAAAAAAGCTTATTGCAATATCCTGATTTAATTAATCGTAAATTCAATGATATAAAAACAAGGTTTTCAGTACTATATACTGATGTAATATATTTAATTTGAAAAGGAGAAAGATATTATCAATCAACAATTATTGATGGATATACTAAAGAAATAGTTGATGTAAAGTGATCTAAATATAATGACAATAAATTAGTAATGGATAATTTAAATGATGCAATTAATAAAATAAAATTAATAAAAAAAGATCTGAATGGAATAATAATTCACTCAGATCACGGATATCAATATACATCCACTATTTATCACGATAAATGTTTATCTAACGGTATTACAATTTCAATGGGAAAAAATTACCACTGTGCAGATAATATTGTTATAGAAAGTTTTCATTCATTACTTAAGAAAGCTACAATCCATAATAAAATATATAATTCACATGAAGAATATATACAAGATGTTATAAAATGAAATACATGATATTCAAATCGTAAAGAAAAAGATATAATTAAAAAAATAGTAAATACTTTTTTATTAGTACTTACTAAAATGGGTGCACTTTAATTTAACAATGTCAATTTAAAATTGACAAAAAAAAAGAGACAAATATTTTTTGTTATATAATTTTATTGAAAGGATGTTCTTTTCTTATGGCAAAACAATGAAACAAAAATGAAAAACTAGAAATTTTAACATTTGCTGAGTTAAATGGCATTAAACTAACAGTTCAAAAATATAACATAGCCAAATCTATTATACAAAGATGACGTGTAGACGCACAAAACAATTTTGATAACCTAGAATGATGTCATGGATCTCAAAGTAAACAAAAAACAAAAAAAGAATTAGTATTTCAGCAATTGACTCAAATGATGCCCAAAAAATGTCACGTTCTGAATTAGAAGAGATTGCTAAATTATATTTTGCATTAAAATTTTGTCAGACCTAAAGTTAAACAAAGAAAAACTCTATTCGAACAACGAATGGAGTTTCAAAATAAAAATGTCTCTTTTTTTGTCAATTTTAAATTGACATTGTTAAATTAAAGTGCACCCATTTTAGTAAGTACTAATAAAAAAGTATTTACTATTTTTTTAATTATATCTTTTTCTTTACGATTTGAATATCATGTATTTCATTTTATAACATCTTGTATATATTCTTCATGTGAATTATATATTTTATTATGGATTGTAGCTTTCTTAAGTAATGAATGAAAACTTTCTATAACAATATTATCTGCACAGTGGTAATTTTTTCCCATTGAAATTGTAATACCGTTAGATAAACATTTATCGTGATAAATAGTGGATGTATATTGATATCCGTGATCTGAGTGAATTATTATTCCATTCAGATCTTTTTTTATTAATTTTATTTTATTAATTGCATCATTTAAATTATCCATTACTAATTTATTGTCATTATATTTAGATCACTTTACATCAACTATTTCTTTAGTATATCCATCAATAATTGTTGATTGATAATATCTTTCTCCTTTTCAAATTAAATATGTTACATCAGTATATAGTACTGAAAACCTTGTTTTTATATCATTGAATTTACGATTAATTAAATCAGGATATTGCAATAAGCTTTTTTCTTTATTCTGTTTATATTTCATTTTTCTTCTCATTTTTCTTACATATTCAGATTGTATTTGATTATCACGCATAATTCTTAAAACTTTTTTTGAATTATATTTTATACCATAATCTTCCTTTAAATATTTAGTAATTCTTCGATAACCAAATTGTTTTAAATTTTCTTCATAGACTTTTACAATATCATTTATTGCTTTTTTATCTTTTTTGCTACTGTCATAATTTTTATATTTATCTCAATAACTACGTTTTAACCTTGTTACTTCTAGTAATAATTTTATTGAATATTCACAAAAATTTTGTTTAATAAAAGAGACAATTCTTAGTTTGCTTAATTGTAAAAGTCATGGAGCTTTTTTAATAATTCATACCTTGTTTTATAATATTCTAAATTTCTTTTGCCAAAAGAAATTTTAGGTCCTTTAGGATTGTTTAATTTTCCTTTTTTATGATTTGCTCATCAAGATTCTACTGTATTTGCATTTATATTATATTGTTTTGCTACTATTCAACAACTTTTTTGTTTAATTTCCTCAATGATTTTTGTTCTAAATTCTGATGTATATTTGTTATATTTTTGTCCTTTTTTTTGTTATATAAAAATGCACCCCCTATAAAAATTTAGCAAAATCTTTTTTTATTTTACTTACTTTTTGGGGTGCACTCTAAATTGCTCTTTTTCTTTTTAGCATTCGTTAAGTTTATACTTCTAATAGAATAAAAAAATTAAATGTGAAAATTGTAATAAAAAGCAAATTCCATTTAAGAAAAAAATCTTTTTCTTTTTGTCCTAACTGTCTAAATAATATTGCTGAAAATTATATAAATTATGTAAATAAGTTATATAAAAATTTATAGAATTTATAAAAGATTAAATAAATATAATAATATTTTATGTTATTACTTAATTAATAGATTTGTTGCACTTGTATTTACAAATTACAATATGATAAAAAATAATTTTCTTTTAATACAAGATATAATATTAATTAATAAAAAAGAAAGGAATTTTTAAAAATGAAAAAATTTTTAGTTTTCTTAGGGATAAGTTCATTTTTCCCTAATATCACATGTGGTATAACTGGAATTACCGAATATAACAACTTAAAACAAAATAGTAGTTTAGTGAACAATTCAACAATGAGAATACAAACAAAGCAGCCAGTTATTGCATTTCAGAATGAAATAAAAGTTTATCAAATTACAACTGATGTCCTACCAAATGAAGAAAAATTTGATATTATTATTAAAACTAAACCTAACTTATGAAAAGAAATTAAAAATTTATGAGAAACTGCTAATAATAGTAGCTTTACCAACGAAAATGATAAAAAGAATAAATTTATCCATGATGTAAAAACTAAACTATTGGATTCTATGACGATTGATTCATCAATTGAAACAGAGTCATTTCTTTTGATGTTAGTTAATCAAATTTGAAGTGGTTGAGATTTAATTAATGATTTTTGAGTTGAATATCTTCAAGAAAACTACCGTATGTTTATGCATTTTACATTAAAATATGAACCAACAAATATTGAACGATATAGCAATATTGAAGTTAAACTTTGTTCAATATATTCAGATCATAAATCATAAATAGGATAACAAAAAAATGCATTATTATTTTGAATAATGCATTGTGTAAACAATAAAATATAGTTGTTGTGATTCAAATCCCAGTTTCTTATATAAAGGTAAACCATCTGGTGTTGCAACTAAACCAGCATAGTGGTAATTTGCTTTTTTTGCTTGGTTTAATAAATGAATTAACATTTCCTTAGCATAACCTTGTTTTTGATGTTCAGGATGAGTAGCAATGTCGTCAATAATTGCTAATTCTGACTCAAAATATAAGTTTCCTGTTGAAACAGGGACTTGATTTTTCATTAAAGTTGTAAAATAACTAATTTTTTGTTCTTGATTTAATTCTCAAATTGATTGATATTTTGCTAAATCAATTAATGATAAATCAAAGGCTTTTTTAATGATTTCAACAACATTAAGAACATTTGTTTTTGTTGTTACTTCTTGAAATTGCTCATTATCACTTGCCCGATTAGCAATGTTAAAAGTTGTTAAGTCAATTAGCATTCCAATGGCTGTTTCAAAATGTTGAAGGTCAGTTTTTTCAAAAAATGTTTTTTCAAATTGATTATTATCATTGGTAATAGTACATCAAGTAAAAGGTGTTTTAGTTTGATGATATTGTTCAATAATTTCACTAGCTTTTGCAAATTGTTCAGCTGTTATGAGATGTGAACTAATAACAACATTTAAATTACTCTTTGAATTACGTGAATCAATATGATGAAAAAAATTCTTATAATCACTTTCAATTAGATGTTTACCATTGTCATGTTTAGGGTCAACCATATAATGAATAAAGTTTGCAACCAATTGATCTAATTTTTTATTGTTAAATGTTAGCATGATATTACTCCTTTTTACCACTTTTTAATTTTACCATTTTTTTGCCTTTGAATCAAAATATATGGAATACACAAAAGGAATATTTTAATTTTTTTTGATATAATGACAATAGTCTATGCAGAAATATCAATAAATATTCTTATATAAGAAACGAAACATAAAAAGATGAGGAGTTTATTTATGGCAATAAAAAAGAAAATTGTTATGCAAGAAGAATTATCAGTAGTTAATTTAATAAATCAAATTATTGAGGAAGGAAAAGAGTTAACTACTAAAACTGATATAAAAGCAGCAAAAAAAACTAATGCATGAAGAATGAATTAAAAAAAATAATGAAGCATGTGCTATTGCAGCAAAAAAATGAGAAGAAAAAATTAAATTAGCAAAGGAAAAAGAACTTAAAGCAGCATCAAAACTTAAAGATGTTGATAAGATTGAACAAGAAAAAATTGCTTTATTAGAACAAAAACGGAAAGAAGAAATTGCTAAAAATAATGCTTTATATGAAGAACGTGTTAAAAAACAAGCTCGTTTGACAAATATTTCACGTGTTAAAAAAGCAATGCGTGAGCGAAAAATGATTTTATCAAAAGAATCATGAGAAAAAGAGTCACAAAAATGACAAAAATTATTAGATCAAGTTTCACGTTAATTAAATAACTTGCACTGATGTTTATCAGTGTTTTTTTAATTTAAAATAAAATTGTTAAGTCACTTAATTTAGTTTTAAATAAAAATAAAATTATCTTAAACTTGGCAAATAAAAAGTTAAAAACTCATGTCAAAATTCTCATGCTTTGGTTTTTAATGTATCATTTGTTAAAAATCAGTATGAAAATCCTTCGGCAAAAAAATTCAAAAGAACTTTTAAAAGAATATTCGCTAAGATGAAATAATTGAAAATTTTTTCTCTATCCAAATTGTGGGAATTTTTTTACTAAAAATTGGGAGTGTTGCATATAAACGGGTATTATTTAATTTATTTAAAAACAAGAAACTTTTTTCTTTTATAAAAAGGCGTCCTGTATGATGAACCGGCAAAAAACAATTCTTGTGAGATTGTTTTTTTATTTTTATATTAAAAACATAAATTTATTTGCATTATTCATCGGATAGTATCTTTAAATTTAGAATTTTTATCATAAAAACAGATGTTATTCTGTTTTCCCTACACAAAATAAACGATATTTTTTTATAAATTTCCTTTCAAATAAAGGTATTATCCGATGAATAATGCAACCCCTAAAACTTAATATTTTTTGATGCTTAAAGATGGATAACTCATCTATGGCACAAAAGCTTTAAAGAAAGTGTGAAAGCGATTGGATTTACTACTCCTATTTATTTTTTTAATTCTCGGCAAGATTAATCACTTGTGAAATGTCAGAGCATGTGTTTTTTGGCTTGTTTTCATAAAAAAAGTGCTGTTAAACCAAAAAAACAATATCGGACACTAAAAAAACAAGAGGGTTGGAACTCCAAAAGGTTATTTTCTTTATATAAAGTTGTCTAGGGATGAATGAAGCGTAATTAATAACTGGGTAAATTTGTTTTACTTCCGTCGGGGGATAAACTCTGTCAAAATATCCTACCGCCACCCGCTTCACTTCGGGGGTGAAATAAATAAATACTAAAATACAATACATTATTTACTAAATATCAAAATATTAACCAACAAAGGATTTTTCTGTTTATTTAAAAAATATAAATAAAAAGAAAGGAAAAAAATATTATGCAAGAATATAAAAGTAAATATATCAATAAAACTTGAAATGAAATAACAACATCATTTGATTGAGTTAATTGTAAGCCCGTTGATTGTCGTATTTCGCACCATAAAAATCATTATGATTTACAGTGTTTAGAATGAGCAAAAATGTATTTAAATTTATTTGAAGATAAATGAGATGTTATTAATTCATATATGCAACATTACAAAATTAATAATATTTTAGATTTGGCTAAAGATGGTTGAAAGATATTACAAATTGAGAAAAAAATAAAACAAATAAATTAAAATATATTATTGCAATTGACTCTGCTGGAATTGGACAAACTGGTATTATTATCTATAATGTTTTGCAAAAGAAAATAATTAATAATATTACTTTTAATTCCAAAAATGAAGAAGAAGCAATAAATAATGTGTATTTAATATTAAATCAATTTAAAAATAAAATTTGTTATTATTTAAATAAAGTTATTGTAATAATTGAAGATTATCAACTTCACAAAGGTTTAAAAATAAAAAATCCATTATCTACCCCTAAATTCATTGGTGGTTTAAAAGTTTTATGCAAATATCTATTTAATTTAAATTATGTTTTACAATCGCCAGTTGTTAAGAAAAATTATGTTTATAAAGGAAATATCAAAATGACAGAGCACGAATTAGATGCTTGAAAACATTTGCAATATTTTTTTAAAAAAGGAAGTGATAAATAATGGTAAAAACAAAAAGTAATTTATCTAAAACAACAATCACTACTAATAAGACAAAAATAAAAAATAAAAGAGTTAATAAGTTAGAATTAACTGTTAGATTACATGAAAATCCTATTAAAACAAAAATTAAGGCTCTGGTTGCTGGTGGTGTTGAAGTTGATGCTTGTTCGGCTAAATGTCAGTGAGAAGGATTAAATTACTCAACATTATCAATATATAACCCATCTGTTTTAACTGAGTTTTTGAAATTAAAAAAAGATGATGAGATAAAAATTAAAGGCTCAGTATTTAATCAGTTAAATATAAAAACTAAACGCTATTTTTTGTCTTTTAGAGTAGATAGTTTTGAAATTATACAAAAAGCGATTAGAAAAAGAACAAATACAAATATTAAAAAATAGGAGGAAAAACAATGGCATTAAAAAATGTAAAATATGTTCTTATAAATGAAAATAATGAACCTATTAAAAATGAAGATGGTAGTTTAGATATTAAAACTGCTGAAGTTGAAGAATTTAATGCAAGTAATTTAGAAAATAATAATCAGCAAATCAACGAACTACAAGCAAAAAATACTGAGTTAACTTCACAAATTGAACAACAAACAATTCAACTAAAACAAATTGAAGTAATTGACTTTATTAATTCTTTAACTGATAATGAAGAATTTAAAAATGTTTTATTAAAATCTTATGATATTACTGATGATATTGAAATCATTAAAACACAATTGCAAAGTGTTTATGATGAATTAATTAAGGTACAAACAGTTAATACTGGGGGCGTACCAAAAGTAGTAAACAAAGAAAACAATATTTTAGATGCAGACAATGTATTTAATAAATAGAAAGAAGGAAGTAAATTATGGTACAAAACCCACAAAGAATTTTCGGAGATATTGCTAATCAAGCAACAAAACGAGATCGAGAAACATTTGAACAATGATATTTACAAACTTATCAACAAAAATTTAGTTGAGAAGCATTATTTGCATAAAAAGATGCAAGTAAATTTAGTTTAGCATATAAAAGAAAGAAAAATATTAAATATAATGAAGGTTCTGGTAAAGATGGGAAAGTATTTAATACTGATGATAAATTATTAAATTATTCAGAAGTAGAATTTGATGATGGAATTGTTGAATTAGATACAATTTTAACTTTTGCTCGTAAATTAGACCCTGTAGAAAGTGATTTTAACCCTAATCTTTGGGCTGCTGATATTGAACAAGCAATGGAGTTAAAAATATGGAAAATTTAAGTAAGCATAATGATGGTTGTATTCAAGAATTTAGTAAAGATGAAAATTTAACTTATGAATATGGTAAAGGTTGATTTTATAATAATGAAAAAATAAGTAATCATTTACGCGATGCAATTATTATTGCTCATTATAAGGGTTAATATTATGAAACATTCATTTAATCAAAAAACAGGAAAATATTATTCTAAATTAATTCGTAATGTTAATATTTACTTAAATGAAAATGAAGAAAAAGTTTGAAATGAATTTAATGACTTTACTTATTCACAAAAAATAGAATATCTTATTAATTTTTATATAAAACACAATAAAAAAGACAAGGAAAAACATGAATAAATATATTTTATGTTATAAAACACAACAAGGTAATCATCCATGCAAAACTGTCCTTGGTGAATATATAACTGGTAATGATACAGAAGATGTAAATATAAATTCAACTTGAGACTGAGAATATTTAATCAATAAATATGGTGAAAATAATTTAATTATTTTAAAAATAAAGGAGAAATATAATGGAAAAAACAGTTAAAGAATTAATTGTAAAAATAAAACAAGAAATTAAATTATGTAATAGTGTTTTATCACTAAGAACATTAGAAGATTTAATAAATAAATATGAAGATTCACTTGCTGAAAAAGATAGAAAAATTGATTTGTTATTAACAGCAAATAAACAAATTACTTATTCAAGTAAAAGTAAAGAATATAATCAACCAAAATTATATAAAGAAGATTTAAAAGTAATTAGTCAAACAAGAACAAAGATTTTAGTACAAATGAATTTAGATAAATATAATCAATTAAATAAAAAATAACCTTAATGGGTTATTTTTTTTAAATACTATTCGTTAGTTGTCTAATAGCATCTTTTTGTGCTTGTTTTTTGTTGTTTACTTTAACTTGTTTTTTAACATTTTTAATTTGACCTGTTTTTAATGCTAATTCTGTTGCATATTCAGATCCTCGTAAATGTTTTTCATGAGAAATAACAGCAGTTCTTAATTCTCTAATTTCTGCTTTATATTTTTTTAGCAGATAAGCCTAGAATACCAAGACTACCCATTCCACCTGCACCTGCTAAAACAAGTAAAGTAATCATTAATGTTTCATTCATTTTATTTAATTCCTTTCTTATCCTTACTCAAACAGTGGCCATCCATCCTTTCAGAACAAAATAATTTATAAATTAAACTATATAACCACCCAAAAATATCAACCGCCCCTAATAATATAGTTTATTTTAAATTTAATTCTTTGTTAATTTCATTTTGTATATTTTTTAATTTTTCTTCTGTTATACCATCTAAATTATTTCATTGTTTTGCTACTCTTGGTTGAATAACACGCGGATTAATCCGACAATCTAAACAATGT
The DNA here is from genome assembly GCF_964020235.1 of Spiroplasma endosymbiont of Seladonia tumulorum. NCBI lineage: Bacteria > Bacillati > Mycoplasmatota > Mollicutes > Entomoplasmatales > Spiroplasmataceae > Spiroplasma > Spiroplasma endosymbiont of Seladonia tumulorum. Next base: position 1,931,620 of record NZ_OZ026545.1, read on the forward strand.
CGTAAATGGTCTTTTTTTTCATTTTGATTTATCAATCCAAATAATAATTAAAGAAATTATTAAAGTAATTAAAGGTAATATTGTAAATACTAATCCTATTTTAGATATTTTTAACCTTGGTATATCAATTTTCATATCTACCTTTGGTTTACTACTAGCAACAAATATACCCTGAATTCCATGAGTAAATAAAGGTGTTAATAATATAGCAATTCCATTACCTCAATATTGACCATAATTATATCAATTAATTTCATCTTTAATGCCATTAATCATCCCATATTCTAACCAACCATTAATTAATAAAAATAATATTGTATAAAAACTAACTATTCAACTACGAATTTTATATTTTCTTTCTCATTCTCTAATATCTTTATGAGTTCAATTATAAGTCGGAATAGGGTCTTTTTTAAATCAATTTCAAGGTAAAGCACCCTTTAATCAAGTTGTTTTATCTTGTTTCATAATTATTTACCTCATTTAATTTTTTATTCATTTTTATTTAATTCTAATTATTTTTTATTGAATAGTTTTTTAATATCATTTCTATTATTTAAAATAATTCTTCATATTGGATGTTTTTCAAGTAAATTTAATTCATTAATAGTTGTTGCACTATTTATTTTTCTTATCAATATATCATAAGAATCCGATGTTTCTTTTGGTAAATCAATATCCATATCACGATTATAAATAGAATGTGGTTCATTTGACATTAATTCGCTATTATTTATTAATTTTCTTTTAATTGTTGGTCGCATGGAAAAAAGAAGGGTTTTAACAAATACATAGAAATTGAATAGAAATAATAAATTAAACCATTTACTAAAATGGTTTTTTTATTTGTTAAACCAAAATTATTAATTGATTCAGAGAAAGGACAGCATCTTAAATTCTTAAAATAGAAACTTTTATTACAACTTTTTGATACCCTCTTTAAGTTGTTTACACATTTATTAAATATCTTAGAAATCTTTATAAAGTGTACCTGTTTTTTCTCCAATTTTAAGGTGTTGTCCTTTCTCTGTTTCAGTTAATTAATTTGCTAATAAAAAAACTTAATAAAGGAAGGAGTAGGTAATGAAAATTAATAAGCAACAAACAATATGTGATGTTGATAATTGCTATAAAGCAATATCATTCATTATCGAAGAATTTTTATCAAATAAAGTTTTATGAACTTGTGAAAAACATAAAGATTTATTGAATAAAGTAAAAGATAAAACACAAAAGCGGTTTTATAAACGCTTAGAAAATTCAAAAATTATCTTTGATTATGAAACTGGTTTATTAAAACTTAAATTTTATAAAACAACTTAATGCAGAGCGGAACGGTTATTTTAAATAACTAAGTGTTTTTATTCCACCGCCGGCCGAGGCAAGTACTGAAATAGTGTATGAGGAAAAATGTAAATCGGCGCTGGTTCATTAGAACTAAGCGATAGTCGTGATAAGTCCAAGGTTAATATCAAACGACAATAAAAATAGAGATAGTGACTTTACAATTAAATTTGCGAAAAGTGTGGTTGGTTGGAGTTTTATAGCATTTGGTCCTTTAAAATGCGAGTGAATTTTTAATTTAAAAACTGAACGTCAAATCCCAGAGCAAAAGCACAAATGGGCACGGATAAAGGAAGACATATATATGTCTGGCGTCAATATTAAAAAACAACTGTGGATTATTAAACATTCAAACAATTAACATATCGCCACCGCTCACCCCCAGTGAGGCGGATGGCGTAGTAAGTAAATAGATAAATACTTATATAACTAATTCTCGCTTGGCACTTTCACTTGGTAGTGAGTGCCAGCGAGTTAAAACTAGGAGGAATTATAATGACAGAATATAAAAGTAAATATATTAATAAAACTTGAAATGAAATAACAACATCATTTTATTGAGTTAATTGTCAACCTATTAATTGTCGTATTTCACATCATAAAAAACATTATGATTTGCAATGTTTAGAATGAGCCAAAATGTACTTAAATTTATTTAAAGATAAATGAGATGTTATTGCTTCTTATATGCAATATTACAAAATTAACGATATTTTAGATTTAGCTTCTGATGGTTGAAAAATATTGCAAATTGACCAAAAAATCAAAGGAATAATTTAGGAGGTATATATGAAAAAGTTAAATAAAACTTGTATTAAAAAAAGATATTGAGGTTATTGTTTTCATAAAGAATGCAATCAAGAAAATAAATTAAGTGAATTAATGCTTAAAAGTTATTCAGTATCATTTGAAAATATTGCAGATGAACATTGAGCATTAAATACTAAAAAGAATTAGGAGGAATTAAATTATGAATAAAAGATACTTATTGGTAATGAAAAGTAAATATAGTGATTTTAAAACGAGCTGTTTTTATACATTAAAAGAAGCAAAAACTACTGCTAATGTTGAAAATCAACAAGAATGATTAACAACTATTATTGATTTAGAAAATGAAAATATTAAATGACAAGGATGTGAATAATATGTGAAAAGATGAAAATGGCAAAGTTTATACCGAAGAAGATTTATTTAATGAAGCATTAGAAGAATGTCATTCAGAAGAAAGTGCTTATGAATATATTGATACTTTAATTATGGAAAAGAATTTGGAGGAAATTTAATAATGAATAAATTTATTGGAATTGGTATAACAACAAAAGATATTGAAATTAAGAAAACAAGTAATGGAAAAGAATATACTATTTTTAATTTAGCAATTACTCGCCCATATTCAAAACAAAAAGAAACTGATTTTATTCCTTGTCAAGTTTGAAATAAACAAGCAATTACTTTACAAAAATATTGTCAAAAAGGTAGTCAAATAGCAATTACTGGTGTTTTAAAATCTTTTAAAAATAAAGATAATAAAACTGAATGAATAGTTCAAGTATCTAATTATAAATTTTTACATACAAATAATGATTTAAAAAAATCTGATAAACCACAAGAAAAAATAGAATTTAATTCATCTGAGACAAAAGAATTATTTAATAATGATAATCAAAATATTGGTAATGATGAAACAATTTTATGAGATTAGATTTAAAACCTTTATATATTTTTAATGATGAATTACATAAGTATAGTATTTTAATACCTAGTGTAAGTAAAATTGTTAATATTTTAGTGCCAAAAGATTTTTCACAAATTGATGAGAATATTTTAAAATTAGCACAAAATCGTGGAATATGTTTACATAATATGATTGATGTTTGAATAAAAAATAATTTTGATGATGAATTAATTGAATTTATTGATTGTGAAATAAAATCACATCGTGAATTATTTAAAAATTTTACAAAACTATATCAAGAAACTTTAAAAGATATTAAATTTAAATATTATGAAACTGAAAAAACACTTTATAGTCCTTTAATGTGTGGGACAACTGATTTTATTGGAATAACAACTGATAATGAATATATAATATGTGATTGAAAAATTACTAGTTCTAATGAGAAAACAGATATTGAACGCTATATTTGGCAATTAAAACTTTATTATTTATTAGAAAAAGACTTTTGTATAGATAATAAAAAAATATTAATGATAATTATAAATCCAAAATTAAAAATAGTAATTAAAGAAAAAGTTGATATTACTAAACAAAATTTAGAACAAATTAAAGAAGCAATTTTAATATGACAAGAAAGAGAGGAATGAGAAAATGCCACAAGAAACTAAAAAAACATTAATAGCAAGTATTGGTGAAATACAACACGATTTATCATTATATTTAGAAAAAAACCAAACAATGCAAATGAATGGTAGAACAATTTATAACTATTTTGGTGAAGCACAAGTATTAGAATTAGTTAAAAAAGAATTTAAAAAGCATCATATTACATATATTTGGAGTTATGTGAAAGATACTTTAAAAGTAATTAATGATATACCATATTTTGAAATGGAATTAACTTTATGTAAAGAAACAGAAGAAATTAAAACTTATTGACCTTTTACAGGGAAAAATACTGACCCCGCTAAAAGTATTGGGTCAGCATTAACTTATGGAGTTAAATATGTTTTAAGCAAACTATTAGGTTTACCAACCGAAGAATTAGACCCCGATAATAGTGAAATAAGTAAAATTAATTCTAAACAAGAAAAAGAACAAACAGAAATTATTAACAACTCAAATCCAAATTGAATGAGTGAACAGCATTTCAATAATATTAAAAATTTTATTACAAATACAAAAATAGAACAAGATATTATTTCAAAAGGTAAAAATTGATTAAAAGAAGAATTAAATGTTGAAAAATTATCACCAGTTCTGATTAGAAAACAAAGCGAAGATTTTTATTATCAATTTAAAGAAAGATTTTTAAGATAATGATAAAAATAGGTATTGACCCATCAGGAACTGGTACTACCGCTATTGTTGTTTATGAAGATAATAAATTAAAGGAAAAATTAGAATTTACTAATTATTTATGAATAAAACAAGTTGATTTTATTAAAGATATATTATTTAAACACTGCAATAGTGTTTGTCTTGTAAACATTGAAAATTGCTTATATACAAATGCTAATGGTTCAAAAGACCGTGATGATTTATTAAAAATAATTGGAGTAATTAAATATGATACACACGAATTAAATAATGTTAATTGAATATCACCCCGTTATACTAAATCAGTGGTTAAAAATATGGAAAATTTAAGTAAATATAATGATAGTTATTTATGAAAATTTGATAAAGATACTAATTTAACTTATCAATATGGTAAGGGTTGATTTTATAATAATGATAAAATAAGTAATCATTTACGCGATGCAATTATTATTGCTCATTATGAGAGGTAATATATTATGAAACAATCATACAATCAAAAAACAAGAAAATATTATTCTTGTAAAATTCGTAATATAAATGTTTACTTAAATGAAAATGAAGAAAAAGTTTGAAATAAATTAAATTTTGATACTTATTCACAACGAATCGAACATCTTATTAATTTTTATATAAAACACAATAAAGAAAAATAAAAAATAACCAATTAAGGTTATTTTTTAAAATACTATTTGTTAGTTGTCTAATAGCATCTTTTTGTTCTTGTTTTTTGTTGTTTACTTTAACTTGTTTTTTAACATTTTTAATTTGACCTGTTTTAAGTGCTAATTCTGTTGCATATTCAGGTCCTCGTAAATGTTTTTCGTGTGCAATAACAGCTGTTCTTAATTCTCTAATTTCTGCTTTATATTTTTTAATTTTCTTAGCAGATAATCCAAGAATACCAAGACTACCCATTCCACCAGCACCCGCTAATACAAGTAAAGCAATCATTAATGTATCATTTAACATTTTTTTACTTCCTTTCTCATCCTTACTCAAACAGTGGCCATCCATCCTTTCAGAACAAAATAATTTATAAATTAAACTATATAACCACCCAAAAATATCAACCACCCCTATAAATATAGTCTATTTTAATAAAATTTAATTATTTGTTTATATTTAATTCTTGTTTATTTTCTTCTTGTTTTTGTTTTTTAATATTTTCATTTTGTATATTTTTTAATTTTTCTTCTGTTATGCCATCTAAATTATTTCATTGTTTAGCTATTCGTGGTTGAACGACACGCGGATTAATACGGCAGTCAAAACAATGTCTTAAATGGTCTTTTTTTCATTTTGATTTATCAATTCAAATAATAATTAAAGAAATTATTAAAGTAATTAAAGGTAATATTGTAAATACTAATCCCATTTTAGATATTTTTAATCTTGGTATATCAATTTTCATATCTACTTTTGGTTTACTACTAGCAACAAATATACCTTGAATTCCGTGTGTAAATAAAGGTGTTATCAAAATAGCAATTCCATTACCTCAATATTGTCCATAATTATACCAATTAATTTGGTCTTTAATGCCATTAATCATCCCATACTCTAATCAACAATTTAATGCTAAAAATATCAATGTATAAAAACTAACTACTCAACTACGAATTTTATATTTTCTTTCTCATTCTCTAATATCTTTATGAGTTCAATTATAAGTCGGAATAGGGTCTTTTTTAAATCAATTTCAAGGTAAGGCACCCTTTAATCAAGTTGTTTTATCTTGTTTCATAATTATTTACCTCATTTAATTTTTTATTCATTTTTATTTAATTCTAATCATTTTTTATTGAATAATTCTTTAATATCATTTCTATTATTTGAAATAATTCTTCATATTGGATGTTTTTCAAATAAATTTAATTCATTAATAGTTGTTGCACTATTTATTTTTCTTATCACTATATCATAAGAGTCCGATGTTTCTTCTTGATACTTGGGTAAATCAATATCCATATCACGATTATAAATAGAATGTGGTTCATTTGACATTAATTCGCTATTATTTATTAATTTTCTTTTAATTGTTAAATCTTTAATAACAATATTATTTGTTTCATTTTTAATTGATCCATCTTGCTTAATTATTATGCTTTCATAAGAATTAGCTGCTAAAAATGAAAAAATTGATTTTTGTGATATTGTTTCAAAATAATGTGTTACAAATTTATTAGCAGATGCATAATCTGTTATTGAAATTGATATTTTATAGTAATATTTTGTTAAATCATAATCTGGAATTTTAAATGTTAATTTTTCGTTTGCTTCTGGATAATTAATTAATTCTCAATCATTGCCACCACTAATAGATATATCACCACTGCCTAATAATGAAGAACCATTAATAGTTTTAATATTTGTACCGCTTACTAATTTATCTTGTTTAGTATTAATATCTTGTGATGTTTTTACAATATATTTATCATCAACTTTTTCAATATAATTTTTATTTAAATAACTATCTTTAATAACATCCGATGGAATTTCATTACTTTGTTTTGCTTTTCAAACACCATTTTCTTCATAAATAGTATCATTATCAAACGGAACGACTAATTTAATATATTCATTATAATCAATTTTACTAAAATCATTTTTTGTAGGATAACTAATATTAATACTATTATCTTTAACAATTCTATCTTTTAATCAAAATAATAATGTTGGATAAAAAGTTTTTTTACTAATATGTTTATATTCTTCTTCTCATGGATGAGCATAATTATCTAAACTATAATTATAAGGTCTAGATACTGTTTTACTAGATATAATATCAATTATTTCACCGGCTAATTTTAAAGCATTTTTAACATCACGAGTAATATTTTCATTTGCCTCAGGATCATTAGTTTGTGAATAAGCAACACCACCTTGTGAAAATGAAGCACTACCAGTTAAATCATTAACTCCTTTTGGTAAATATCAATTTATAACTGCTAATAAACAAGCAGATTGAATATAACTTAATCATTTATCATTTTCAATTAAACCAGTATTATCTTTTTTTACTCATGGAAATAAATCTTTTTTATTTATTTTATTGGAAATTGTCCCACCTGATAATCTATCCATTCATAAACTAGTTTTTAAAATAGCATTATAAATTAAATTATCATTATAAGCAGATTGTTTTCTATCATTAATAGGCTGTCAAAGTTTACTTTCTTTAACATCTTCAACTGTTATAAATAACAAATTACTTAAATTATTTTCCATATAAAACACCTCTTAATTGATTACGATATTTTTTTTTAAAATTACTTGGCTTATAACTATTAACTTTTGTTTTTGTTTTCTTAATTGTTTTAATAGTTTGATTAGTTTTGTAAAACATATTTTTAACTGGTGTTTTATATAAATTCTTAATATTTTTAACATCACTTCGGCGTTCACAATATCATTTTTTATTATTAATTTCACCAGCAAAATTAAAATTAAAATGTCCAATTTTTAAATTATTAATAAACTTTTTAATTTGTTGTAATTTTTGAACTGTTGGTAATGTTAATTTAGTAGTTCCTTTGGGATATTTTTCTTTTAATGCTTGTGGTAATCGTTTTTTAATATAATTTCTTAAATGACTAGGTAATCATTTTCTTAATCAATAACGCCAAAATAAAGTTCCTGCATTAGATACAGCATTACTTAATAATTTTCAAATTTCAACTGGAACACTAGGATAAACATATGGACCATAAAATTTCGGATGTTTTGCTGTTTTTGTATATATTAAAATAGTTAAATTACCTGTTAAAGTTAACTTATTTGTAATATTAAACATACCACTATCAAGCCAACTACTATTTAAAGGTTGTCAATTAGTATTTAAATAATTTTCATTTTTAAATTGTTCTCTATTTTTAATATTATAGAGTGCACCCATTTTAGTAAGTACTAATAAAAAGTATTTACTTTTTTTAAATTATATCTTTTTCTTTACGATTTGAATATCATGTATTTCATTTTATAACATCTTGTATATATTCTTCATGTGAATTATATATTTTATTATGGATTGTAGCTTTCTTAAGTAATGAATGAAAACTTTCTATAACAATATTATCTGCACAGTGGTAATTTTTTCCCATTGAAATTGTAATACCGTTAGATAAACATTTATCGTGATAAATAGTGGATGTATATTGATATCCGTGATCTGAGTGAATTATTATTCCATTCAGATCTTTTTTTATTAATTTTATTTTATTAATTGCATCATTTAAATTATCCATTACTAATTTATTGTCATTATATTTAGATCACTTTACATCAACTATTTCTTTAGTATATCCATCAATAATTGTTGATTGATAATATCTTTCTCCTTTTCAAATTAAATATGTTACATCAGTATATAGTACTGAAAACCTTGTTTTTATATCATTGAATTTACGATTAATTAAATCAGGATATTGCAATAAGCTTTTTTCTTTATTCTGTTTATATTTCATTTTTCTTCTCATTTTTCTTACATATTCAGGTTGTATTTGATTATCACGCATAATTCTTAAAACTTTTTTTGAATTATATTTTATACCATAATCTTCCTTTAAATATTTAGTAATTCTTCGATAACCAAATTGTTTTAAATTTTCTTCATAGACTTTTACAATATCATTTATTGCTTTTTTATCTTTTTTGCTACTGTCATAATTTTTATATTTATTTCAATAACTACGTTTTAACCCTGTTACTTCTAGTAATAATTTTATTGAATATTCACAAAAATTTTGTTTAATAAAAGAGACAATTCTTAGTTTGCTTAATTGTAAAAGTCATGGAGCTTTTTTAATAATTCATACCTTGTTTTATAATATTCTAAATTTCTTTTGCCAAAAGAAATTTTAGGTCCTTTAGGATTGTTTAATTTTCCTTTTTTATGATTTGCTCATCAAGATTCTACTGTATTTGCATTTATATTATATTGTTTTGCTACTATTCAACAACTTTTTTGTTTAATTTCCTCAATGATTTTTGTTCTAAATTCTGATGTATATTTGTTATATTTTTGTCCTTTTTTTGCCATATAAAAATGCACCCCCTATAAAAATTTAGCAAAATCTTTTTTTATTTTACTTACTTTTTGGGGTGCACTCTATTATTATCTTTTTCTAATTGACTTAATATTTGTTGTATTTCTTTTTTATGACCTTTTTTAATTAAATCTAAATAAGTAAATGGATTTAATCACTGATAAATATCTTCAACTTTATTTGTAATTTTATTATATTTATCACTAATATAATTAATTGGCTTTAATATTTTATTTTTAACTTGATTAACTCTATTAATTAAATTTACAAATTTACTTATTAAAGGTTTATTTTCTAAATTAGATACTAATAAAGTTAAAACGCGTAATATTAGTAAATTCATTTTATATTAACCTTGATTATTTGGTTTTGATTCTGGTTTTGATGCTGAAATTAGATAATCAACTGGAACTCTAAAAGTTTTATTTAGATTACTTTTAGCGGCAGTAATTTCATCTTGGCTTGGTTGTTTTTCCAAAATAATTTTACATGTTTTTGGATATAAAATTGTTGGTGTTGCATATTGTACTTTACCAATTCATTTAGGATTAGCAGTATCATTATCTAAAACTTGTTGAATAGTATCCATATTAATTGGATATGCTCATACTTGTTTATTAATAATTAAACCATTTACATTAGTAAAATTATAACCTTTATCACGGTTAACTTGTCCTTTTGTATATGTTTTTTCTAAATGAAAGCTTTTTGATACTGGAATACCCATTGCAGTATTTTCATATAATTCACCATTAACCATTGCTTTTAATTGAGCTTGTGAACCAATTACTTTTAAATAAGCAGGTGTTAATCCTAAATATGCTCTTCGTCCTAAAACCATAAACATTTTATCTGTTGGTAAACCAAAATATAAATTACTAATTTGATTTGTTAATTCAATCAAAGTTTCATTTAATGTAAAGAATGCTTTATTTGCATCATCAGCATTTTCAGCTGTATAACTCCGAAATGGAATTACTTCATATTGACCATCTGCTAAACAATAATCATAAATACCCTGAATTAATTCACATTCTAAATTAACAAATTTATTCTGCACAACACTAGAAATAGCATCAGCAATAACACCATTTTTAATATTTTGTTCTATTAATGCTAAATCAAAAGCCTCATTCATTAATTTTAAATTAAATCTTTTATCAATAGGAACTGGAATTCTTGTTAATCCCATTGTTTGAGTTGTCCCACCATTTGGTAATGAATAATCATCTTGTCATACTACACGATGAGTTAAATTATATAGTGCTTGTCCTGCATTTGGTAATCAAGCAACTTGTTCTGCAGTTGCAGTAGCATACTGCATAATACTTGCATATTCACTATATAAAGGTCCACGCAATAAAGCATTAACCATATCAACATAGGCTTTTTGTCCTGTTGTATTACCTTGTAATATAAAAGGTACTTGTGGCAAATTAATTGTTGCCATAATTTTCACTCCTTATTATCTAAGTTTTTTAAGTGTATAATCAGTTATTTTTTTAATTTCATCAGGAGTATATGCTCCTTTTTCTTTAATATTTTCAATTTCATCATTCTTATTTTCACTAGACTTTTCAATCATATCTTTAATAAAATTAGTTGGTGAAACTGATGGTTGTTCTTCAACAAACAAATCAGGTTTTAATTCTTTTAAAGTTTGCATTTTTTCAGATAAAGAACTACCACTAACTTTATTTAAATTAGTTTTAATATCTTCAATTTTAGTAGATGGAACATTTTTAAATGCTTTTAATTCATCTAATTCATTAGATAATTTAATAAAGTCTTCTTTTTATATAACATCTTCGCGTTTTTGCACACTTTCTCTAATTTGCTTTGCTTCATTATTAAACTGATTTAAGATATTTTCTGCAATCTCTTCACTTAAACCTTGTTCGATTAATTGTTCTTTTGTAAGTGCCATTTTATAAACCTCTCTTTTTTTATTCTTGTCCGATTAACAAGTCAGCATATAGAGTGCACCCCAAAAAAGTAAGTAAAATAAAAAAAGATTTTGCTAAATTTTTATAGGGGGTGCATTTTTATATGGCAAAAAAAGGACAAAAATATAACAAATATACATCAGAATTTAGAACAAAAATCATTGAGGAAATTAAACAAAAAAGTTGTTGAATAGTAGCAAAACAATATAATATAAATGCAAATACAGTAGAATCTTGATGAGCAAATCATAAAAAAGGAAAATTAAACAATCCTAAAGGACCTAAAATTTCTTTTGGCAAAAGAAATTTAGAATATTATAAAACAAGGTATGAATTATTAAAAAAGCTCCATGACTTTTACAATTAAGCAAACTAAGAATTGTCTCTTTTATTAAACAAAATTTTTGTGAATATTCAATAAAATTATTACTAGAAGTAACAGGGTTAAAACGTAGTTATTGAGATAAATATAAAAATTATGACAGTAGCAAAAAAGATAAAAAAGCAATAAATGATATTGTAAAAGTCTATGAAGAAAATTTAAAACAATTTGGTTATCGAAGAATTACTAAATATTTAAAGGAAGATTATGGTATAAAATATAATTCAAAAAAAGTTTTAAGAATTATGCGTGATAATCAAATACAATCTGAATATGTAAGAAAAATGAGAAGAAAAATGAAATATAAACAGAATAAAGAAAAAAGCTTATTGCAATATCCTGATTTAATTAATCGTAAATTCAATGATATAAAAACAAGGTTTTCAGTACTATATACTGATGTAACATATTTAATTTGAAAAGGAGAAAGATATTATCAATCAACAATTATTGATGGATATACTAAAGAAATAGTTGATGTAAAGTGATCTAAATATAATGACAATAAATTAGTAATGGATAATTTAAATGATGCAATTAATAAAATAAAATTAATAAAAAAAGATCTGAATGGAATAATAATTCACTCAGATCACGGATATCAATATACATCCACTATTTATCACGATAAATGTTTATCTAACGGTATTACAATTTCAATGGGAAAAAATTACCACTGTGCAGATAATATTGTTATAGAAAGTTTTCATTCATTACTTAAGAAAGCTACAATCCATAATAAAATATATAATTCACATGAAGAATATATACAAGATGTTATAAAATGAAATACATGATATTCAAATCGTAAAGAAAAAGATATAATTAAAAAAAAGTAAATACTTTTTATTAGTACTTACTAAAATGGGTGCACTCTAATAAACTCTTTTTTAATATAAAAAGATTAAAACATAATTTAATTATATATCAATAGTTAACAATTACAATATATTTTGTATACAAATACTAAACAAATAATATAAAAATGTTATAATGAAATTGAAATAATTATTTATTAATATATAATAGTCAGTAAGAATGATGTCGGGTCATTCTCTTTTTTATTTAATTGAAATAATAATATAATACTATTTTACCAATAAAATACTTTTATATATTTATATAAACTTAATATATTTCATTGCTAATTTAGCCCTTAAAACGCGTAATAATGTGTATTTAACAAGATAAATTATTAAAATAATTTCTAATTTTGCTTGTGTATATATATATATATATATATAATGAGGATAAATCTTGATAAAAAGTTTCGAGATTTAGAAAAGGAGAAATACAAGTAATGAAAAAATTGTTAAGTTTATTAAGTGTACTAACAATTAGTGGAACTGCTGTACCAACAATTGTTGCAAATAAACCATATGTAATAACAGCTTATACTAATGATGTTATAAATTTAAATAACCTAAAAGTAAAAAATTTAAGTATTGATCTTAATTATTTATATAATAAAAATCCAGCACCAACCGAAGATGATATTAAAGAAGCTATTTTAATTGCAATAGCATCAAATAATGATAGTACAATTTATGAAGTTATAATATCAATATTGACAGAAATAGAAAAATGAAAAATATCTGGTATAAATTTTGAAATTCCAAAATTAGGAGAATCATCAACTTATGATTCTAAATTTTTATCATTAGATAGCTCAAAATATATTGGAGTATTATCTGCAAAAGTTACAGTATCTAATTTAAATAATATAAAAGACTTAAATGATGTTATTACAAATAAAAATCTAAATACTATTGTAAATCCAGATAAAAATGAAATATTAAAAGTTTTAAAAGAAAAAAATTCTGATTTAGATATTAGTGAAATAGATATACAAGATTGAACTTATAAAAATGCCAATATTAAAGCTAAAGAAAATTCTTCAAAATATTTTAGTTCAGTTATAGTTAGTTTTACTTCTGTAATACAATTAAACGGTGCTAATTGAGAAAGTGAATACATATCATTAAGCAGCTATAGTGGTCCAGAAACCAAAACCTCAGAGCATGAATTTAATTATAAACTTACATTTGGAAAAGAAGAATTTATAAAAAGTTTTAATAAAATAAATATTATATTTAGTGGTGATGCAATTACATCTAGACCTCAATGAGTAGAAAAATATTTTAAAGATGAAACTAAATCATTTAGTATACCTTCAGATTCTAATAAAGAAAACTTTTGATATGAAGAGCAACAATGATATGGAAATTATGATGCTTCTGCTGCGTGATTAGAAACATATTGAAAAGATGATAATACTTTTGTTTTAAAAGCAGTAGCTTACGTTAAAGTTGATTCTTCTGCTATATCAACTGATCACAGTAGGGCAAAGACTCAATTAATAATAAAGGGAATTAGTTTTAAATAAAACCAATAAATTATTATTTGGAATAAATTTAAATTTATTCCTTTTTGTTTAAAAAATAGAAAGGATATAAATACATGAAAAAAATATTAACTATTTTAGGCACAATCACTTTAATAGGAACAAGTACAACAAGTTTAGTGGCTTGTAATACACTACAAGAATATTCACCAGAAAAATTAAAAGAACTTAAAGAAAAGAAAAAAATAGATACTAAAAACCAAGAAATCAGAGATAACCTAGAATGAATAACACCACAAGAAAAACCATTCAAAGAAGTAAACAATAAGTATTTTTATATTGTTTGTAGAAATAGTTTAAATAATGCATGAAAAGTATTTAAATTAAAAAACGATGGTAAAAAAGGCAGCGGTTTAAAAATAGATTGAGGTGAAAGACCTGTTGGTTTTATTTTTGCTACTAATAATGAAATTTTATTAGCAACTGGTAATTTATTAGATTCTTCAACAGAATATATATGAGGAAAAGGAAAATATTATGAAGACTATATTAAATCAGTTTATCGTTGAAATGGCGAAGAACAAAAATTACCTGACTTAATTGCTGATAATGATGGTAATGTAAAAGTTAAAGAAGAATAAAAAAGAGATTTTTAGAGTGCACCCCAAAAAGTAAGTAAAATAAAAAAAGATTTTGCTAAATTTTTATAGGGGGTGCATTTTTATATGGCAAAAAAAGGACAAAAATATAACAAATATACATCAGAATTTAGAACAAAAATCATTGAGGAAATTAAACAAAAAAGTTGTTGAATAGTAGCAAAACAATATAATATAAATGCAAATACAGTAGAATCTTGATGAGCAAATCATAAAAAAGGAAAATTAAACAATCCTAAAGGACCTAAAATTTCTTTTGGCAAAAGAAATTTAGAATATTATAAAACAAGGTATGAATTATTAAAAAAGCTCCATGACTTTTACAATTAAGCAAACTAAGAATTGTCTCTTTTATTAAACAAAATTTTTGTAAATATTCAATAAAATTATTACTAGAAGTAACAGGGTTAAAACGTAGTTATTGAGATAAATATAAAAATTATGACAGTAGCAAAAAAGATAAAAAAGCAATAAATGATATTGTAAAAGTCTATAAAGAAAATTTAAAACAATTTGGTTATCGAAGAATTACTAAATATTTAAAGGAAGATTATGGTATAAAATATAATTCAAAAAAAGTTTTAAGAATTATGCGTGATAATCAAATACAACCTGAATATGTAAGAAAAATGAGAAGAAAAATGAAATATAAACAGAATAAAGAAAAAAGCTTATTGCAATATCCTGATTTAATTAATCGTAAATTCAATGATATAAAAACAAGGTTTTCAGTACTATATACTGATGTAACATATTTAATTTGAAAAGGAGAAAGATATTATCAATCAACAATTATTGATGGATATACTAAAGAAATAGTTGATGTAAAGTGATCTAAATATAATGACAATAAATTAGTAATGGATAATTTAAATGATGCAATTAATAAAATAAAATTAATAAAAAAAGATCTGAATGGAATAATAATTCACTCAGATCACGGATATCAATATACATCCACTATTTATCACGATAAATGTTTATCTAACGGTATTACAATTTCAATGGGAAAAAATTACCACTGTGCAGATAATATTGTTATAGAAAGTTTTCATTCATTACTTAAGAAAGCTACAATCCATAATAAAATATATAATTCACATGAAGAATATATACAAGATGTTATAAAATGAAATACATGATATTCAAATCGTAAAGAAAAAGATATAATTAAAAAAAGTAAATACTTTTTTATTAGTACTTACTAAAATGGGTGCACTCTATTTACATCTCTTTTTATTTTTATCTTGGTTTAATTGTAATTTTAACTGGACTATCGCCTTTATTTCTAATTCCTAAAACATTCGGATTATTAACATCTATTGTTATGTTTTTATCATTGCTAAGATGTGTCCATTTTGAAGGTTCTAATCCTTTACCTGATAATATTGCAAGAAATGTTTTTGAAAATCCAATTTTTAATTTTACATCATTAGTATAATATGCTTGTAAATAAATTTCTTTAATTTTATCATTAACTTTATTAGATAATGATGTTATTTGAAGTAAAAATATAATATTTGCTTCTTTATTATTAATTTTATAATTACTTTGATAATTTCCAATAGGCAAACCATTAGTAAAAGCAGTAGCAAATGTTTTAATTTCATTATTTATATTATCAGTATATAAAGTTATTGTATTATCAAAATTAACTTTATCAGTTTGTGAACGACCACTTTCTTTCAAAGTCACATTAGATAATGAACCTATATTAAATTCACAATTTTTACCCTCTGATAAATTAACATTTCTATCAGGAATAAAATTTTCTATATTTGGTGGTACACATTCAACTTGTAAATTATCTAGATTGCTTATTTCTATTGTTTTATATGAACTAATAAATTTATCAATACTTTGAATTGTGGAGTCAATTAATTTTAAATCAATTTCAGTTTCATAATAACCAGCATTAAATTTATTAGAAAATAAAGTTGCTGGATATTCAATTATATTTTTACACTGTGATGGTGCAGTAATTTTAGTTTTTAATGGGTAAATTGTATCAGCATCTCATATATCTTTGGTATAAGGTTTATAGTTATATGGTACTGGTGGGAGAACATATTGCGGGTAATTAAAGGTTGGTATTTCATAATCATGTGGTAATAGAAAACTTGTTTTATAATTAGTTGTCATATCTCGTAAATAGTTGTTTAATACACTTTTTGTTTTACCACGAAAACTTCATACTGATAATTTTAAATAATCTTCTTCATTGTTAGTATATGGGTTATCAGCATAAAAGATAATTTCAAAATTACCTTTATATAATGCTTGTATTGAAAACATATCAATTATATAACTACAATTTGTCCCATCAGGTGTTTGTAAGAATTCGCAATCATTATCTTTTTCACTATCACTAACTGGTGTTTGTGCATCAACTGCTCTTACTAATTCATTAATTAAATATATACGATTAGTTTTAGGGTTTAATTGTTTTAAATTATAAGTTGAATAAGTTATTCGTTCTGTTGGTTTACCATCTTTTTCTAAAACATTACCTTGTATTTTATCAGTTAATAAAGTTGTAAACCCTAAACTAGTAGCATTTGCTCCAAATATAGCACCAACTTTATCATTTCCTTGTTCTCTAAATATTTCAAATGGTAAATAACCTTTACCTTTTGCATTATCACCTCAAAATGCATCATTATAAAAACTATAAACATTAGCACTCATAAAACCATTAAGTCATTGAAAATTAGGTCAAGTTTTTTCATCTTGGTTAATTACTCAACCCCAAGGAATACCAAAACTAATTTGATTTAAAAATTTACCAAGAACAGGAATTGTAAAAGGATTAAATACTAGTTTTTGCGTATAGTTTAAAGGTAATATGGTAATTTGACGATTAATAAAATTATTCATATTTAAAATATCTCAAACATTACATGCACCCATTTTATTATATTCAATTTGAACTTGTCCTACGGTATTGCCAAATTCATCTTTTCTTTTAAAATATGATGATGCTTGGGTACTAATTATATTATTAACTGTGCCGCCATTTGTTTTTATTTTTGCTGGGGGTGTTATTTTTCAATCTTTAGACCAGTAAAATTTAGAATCTTTATCTTCTTTATAAATATTTCGACCAACAGTAGAATTGGATGATGATGTGGTAGTGGGGTCAGTTATAACAATGCCCTCACTATTTTTCTGTTTTCAAAAGTCGTATCTACTTTCCATATCTTTTTTTCAATCTTCATAACCCGTTATCATTGTTGGTTGAATACCTTGAATGTTATATCAACTTACTTCGGGTGAAGCATAAGTATTTATTTTATCAGGTGGTGCAGGAAACATGTTATACATTAATAAATCTCTTGAATTCATTACTTTTTTATTAAATTCACCTTTAATAATTGGTCGCCCAATAACAGGCATATCAAAAAAGATAGGATTACCATAAAATTTAACTGCCATTGCTCTAACACCTGGGTCTTTTAATAAAATCTCATCTAATTCAACAATACCTTTATTTAGTTTTTCATCATAAGTTATTTTTGGAAAACAATAACCTTCACCTGGGGCACTTGTTTGAATAAATTGTCGTACTGATAAACCACTATTACTAATTTTGTCATTAATACTTGAAAAAGTAATTTCTTGTCATAAGAAATCACCATCTTCTACGGAATAATAATTAATAACATTTGATGGATATAATCATTGTCTATCTTGGGGTGCAGAATTAATATTACCACCACCAATATTTAAACCACGGTCATTAAATACAGTATAAAAATTATAATAATCATTAATATTTAATTTAGTAATATCTTCATCTAAAATTAATAAAGTATATTGTCGTTCTGTTGATTGTTGAGTAAATACTTGTTCAAATTTAGCATCACCAAATTTAATAGAACTTACATCATCAACCATATAAGCATCTCAATATTTACCAACTTTAACCTCTTTTGTATAAAAGTTATCAGCTTTATTATCATTATTAATAAAATAACTTAATTTATATTGATTTAAGTATTCTAACATTCTATTAATATCATAAATGTTTTCACCATCAATTAATTTTCAATAAACATTATTATTTTCATCTTTTAATTTTATAGCAAAAGGTGTTTTATTATTGGCTCATATAGTGGAATTAATAGGTTGATTTTTAAAATCATCAATTGTTAATATATTAATTTCTTCACCTTTATATTTTTGAACTATTTTTAAACTGCCTTGTCATTGAGCAATCGTACTTTCCATATTATCAAATATTCTTGAATAACTACCATAATCACTTGGTTTAGCATTATTAGGTTTTCAACCTGTTTCAGTATCAGGAATATATGAACTATAAACATTAAAAGGAAATACCATTCAATGTCTATGTTCTTTTATACTTTCTCTTATATCTATTGCAGTAGCACCTGCTCCTGTTCTTAATCATTGCATAGCTGCTGGACTAATTTTTTGCATTTGTTAATTCTCCTTAATTTCTGTTCTACCTTGTAAGGCATTTTGGTTATTACCAGTTTCATCATATTCTAGTAATTTATTATTATGTTCGATTTCTTTATTTTGCATTTTATCTTGTCATTTTTCTACTTTTTCAAAATATTTGGTTGCTTCTAATTCATCAATATTATCATATTCAGTTATTGCTCTTATTGGCTCCATTGTGCCATTTTCTAATCTAGCAGTAATTAATTCATTTTGTCGCATTTGGTCAACTAAACTAGCACTAATAAAATCAAATCCATAAGGACGTTCACCAGTACCATCTCATAAACCATAATATTTTAAAACAGTATCAAACATCTTGGTATAATATTGTTTACGATATGTCTGTAAATATGCTTGTTTTTCTAAGTCTTTTGTTTTAGTTAATAATGACTGTGTTTTATTTTGATCATTATCTGATTTATCACCAAAAGGACTAGAAAAATGACATGCTAAATATACTTGTTCAATAATAGATTTTTGGTCTTCAGTATATGTTTCTAAGGTTGGTGTACCTTGTACTACTTGTAAAGATTGAGATAATTGACCATCAACCGCCGATTGACCTGATTGAATAAAAATATCATCAAAAGCATCTTGTAATACTTTTTTATTGCCTTTGTTATAAGCAGTCATTAAATCATCATCTAATACCCCATATCAATGTGTACGATTTGCTCATCGTTCTTTTGATTTAATATTAAAACTATCTTCTAAATCAAATTGTAATTTATAACAATTTGACATAGTAGGTCATGGATTTAATGTGGTTGATGTTGATAAAAATAAAGGATTAGGTTCATTTATCATTTCTCAAAAAGGTACTATACCTAATTTATTTTTAAATTCTTGTATTAAAATAGGTTTAACATCATCTTTAATTTGTGTTTTACTTTGTCCAACAACTACTTCATTATTTTTAGGTCAACCTTTAATAACTATTTTATCTTTGGTACAAATTAAATTTAAAATAAATTCACTATCTGATTGATGATAATTTAATCAAATATCAGCACCTTGTTCAATTTCATTTATTTTACTTACGCGTGATGTAAAGTTAAAAGGGTTAATTCATAAATCAATATTTCCATCACTAGTTTCTAATAAACCAAAGATAGTTTTACCCATTAAACTTGCTGTTAATTCATTTTTATCTAATTTTTCTTTTATTTTATAAGTTTCATATCATCAATTTAATTTTTCTAAAATATCTTTACGATGCGACTTAAATAAAATATCTTTACCATTTATTAATCGCATTTGATGACGAGCGATAATATTTGCTAAATTAATAGTTCAATCATAATTATAAAATTTTAAAACACTATTAATATCATTTAAGTTTGGTAAACTAGGGAAAGTATTATTCATTGTTATTTTGCTCCTTTAATTTTAAAATAAGTGCATAATTAATTATATTTACAGTTAATAAATTTGGTTCATTTGATAAAACTTGAACACATACTTTAACTTTTTGATATCTTTTAATATATTCGTTATATAAATTTAATTTACATATTGCGATATTATCTTTTTTTAATTCTTGACAAAGTCTTTTTTTAACTTGTCCACAAACAGACATATAAGGTCTTTTTGCATTTATTACACGCTCATCATGTATTACATAAATATCTTTTTTCATTAAGTTAATCACTCCCTTTGTTGTCATAATTTATAATCTGCTGAACTATTATGTTTAACCATTGGTACTAATTCAAAGTGTAAAGCATAAAAATCACTATCAAATGTATCATCGTATAAGTCCAACATTCGTTCTTCTCTGGCATCTGGTTTATCTTCTCATTGAATTAATTCATATTGAGTTTTACTTACAGGACATTTTTCTCATAATCATTTTAATTGATTAGTATTTATTAACATTGTGAATGCTTCAATACGATGCTTTATTTTAAATTTCTGCTTTTGTGCTGGTTTAAAATGCATATATTGACCAAAAGAATAATTATATTTTTCTCGGTTTAAACTTTCTAATGTTGCATAAGCACTATCATCAACATTGATTGATATACCTTGCTGTATTAAATTAAAATATTGATTTAATTGATTGTTGTAAAACTCTAAAATATCTTTTACTTGTTCTAATGGTCCTTTAAATTGTTGTGTAGCATTTGAGTGTGTATATTCTGCTACTTTATATGCTTTTTTATCAAATGAATTATATATTCAAAAACTCGCTGCTGTTGTATGTCCCTTAGGACTAGTAGAGTTTGCTAAATCAACTCCACCTAATAATTTAGTTGGTTGAATAATATCTGTTGCTTGCATAATATCAATATATCTTGCAAATATTGACCCACTAGTATTGCCTGGTAAACCTCAACTCCATACTCTTGCTCTTTCAATATCTAACTGTTCTAATCTTAATTGTTCATTAACTTTATCTTGTGGTAATTCATAATTTAATCTTCAACTAGAATAATGAATAATAATTTTCATATTTCATTTTTCAATATACTTAATTTGCTCATATTTACTACGCATTATTTTTTCATCAAAAAGCATTAATTCATTACAATAACCAACAATATATCTTTTTAAACTTTCAGGATTACATGTATTAATTGTTATTTTATTTTGATAACCACGAATAGCAAATTCTAAATCACTTAAATCTTTTTGTTGAAATTGATCACATTCTTCTCTTCAATCAATAACTAATTTATATTTATTTAAATCAGCAAAGGCTTTTAATTTTTCTTTTCGACTTGGTGAATGTAAACCTTTACAATATATTTTGCTACCATTTGATAAAGTAAAAGTAAAATTTGATAAATTAATAGTATAAGGAATATGATTTTCATCTAACATATTTCATATATTTTGAAATACACTATCTTTTAAATCTTTACTCCAATACATACTAGCAATAATACAAATTGGTTCTTTAATTAATAAACTAATTTTTAATAATTCACCAAACATTTTTATATTTGAAATAGTCTTACCACTATATCGTGCCCCAATTTGATTAATTTCATTAACTAACTCATATTTTTTAGCAAATAGATATTTATTACCAATACTACTATTTTGTAATAACCAATAAGGAGTTTCTAACAAATAAGTAAAATGATTAAGCATTATTATCACTTTCTTTTTTAATATCTCTAATATCCGTTTGTAAATTAACTATTATTGGTTGTTGATTATTTAAGTTTAATTCTTGTTCTAACTGTTTTTCTTGTAGTGAATATTTATAATTAAATGCTCGTTGTCAATATAATTTAGCACCATCTGGTGATTTCATCATAAAGTTAATTATTTCACTTTCAATTTTATTAACTTGTTTTTCAAGCAAAGGAACTATCTTTTCGCTCGCATAAGTATCATATCTTCACTTACGAGAAAGGTTGAATTCATTGGTTAAATCATTCAAAGTATAGGGTTTATTAGGTGATTTATTTTCTCAAAATTGCTCTATTTTACGATAAAAAGTTGCCAAACTTGCTGTTTTTGGATTAAATTTAGAGTGCACCCATTTTAGTAAGTACTAATAAAAAAGTATTTACTATTTTTTTAATTATATCTTTTTCTTTACGATTTGAATATCATGTATTTCATTTTATAACATCTTGTATATATTCTTCATGTGAATTATATATTTTATTATGGATTGTAGCTTTCTTAAGTAATGAATGAAAACTTTCTATAACAATATTATCTGCACAGTGGTAATTTTTTCCCATTGAAATTGTAATACCGTTAGATAAACATTTATCGTGATAAATAGTGGATGTATATTGATATCCGTGATCTGAGTGAATTATTATTCCATTCAGATCTTTTTTTATTAATTTTATTTTATTAATTGCATCATTTAAATTATCCATTACTAATTTATTGTCATTATATTTAGATCACTTTACATCAACTATTTCTTTAGTATATCCATCAATAATTGTTGATTGATAATATCTTTCTCCTTTTCAAATTAAATATGTTACATCAGTATATAGTACTGAAAACCTTGTTTTTATATCATTGAATTTACGATTAATTAAATCAGGATATTGCAATAAGCTTTTTTCTTTATTCTGTTTATATTTCATTTTTCTTCTCATTTTTCTTACATATTCAGGTTGTATTTGATTATCACGCATAATTCTTAAAACTTTTTTTGAATTATATTTTATACCATAATCTTCCTTTAAATATTTAGTAATTCTTCGATAACCAAATTGTTTTAAATTTTCTTCATAGACTTTTACAATATCATTTATTGCTTTTTTATCTTTTTTGCTACTGTCATAATTTTTATATTTATCTCAATAACTACGTTTTAACCCTGTTACTTCTAGTAATAATTTTATTGAATATTCACAAAAATTTTGTTTAATAAAAGAGACAATTCTTAGTTTGCTTAATTGTAAAAGTCATGGAGCTTTTTTAATAATTCATACCTTGTTTTATAATATTCTAAATTTCTTTTGCCAAAAGAAATTTTAGGTCCTTTAGGATTGTTTAATTTTCCTTTTTTATGATTTGCTCATCAAGATTCTACTGTATTTGCATTTATATTATATTGTTTTGCTACTATTCAACAACTTTTTTGTTTAATTTCCTCAATGATTTTTGTTCTAAATTCTGATGTATATTTGTTATATTTTTGTCCTTTTTTTGCCATATAAAAATGCACCCCCTATAAAAATTTAGCAAAATCTTTTTTTATTTTACTTACTTTTTGGGGTGCACTCTAATTCTTTCATTTTTTACTCCTTTTTGCATATTAAAATTGCTATTATTTAATAAATATGATTAAATAAAAGAGTAAAAAAGTCCTGTTAAATATACAAAAGAACTCTCACAAGTTCTTTTTTATTATTTATATTTTACATCAAAATAAAAAAAGTAAAGTAATTTACTTTTTTCAGTTAAATTAATTTGCTAATAATTAACACTTAAATTATAACATACTAAATAAAAAGTGCTATCTTTTTTGCATTTTTATTATTTTTATGTTAATGTGTGAAATTAAGAAAGAGGGTAAAAAATGATAAATATTGATGAAAACTTTTTTAACAACTTTAATATTTTATTAGATAAACAAAGTATTGAAATTATTCAACAAAATTTAGAAAATTCTGATGAATGAATTTTTAAAAATTATAAAATTGATGAAACTTTAAAAGAATTTAAAGATTATAAAGTAAAAGAAATAAAACCAAGAACATTAACTATTTTAAATGGAAAAGTAACTTTTAAAAGAAGAAAATATTATAAAATTAATCCAGAAACAGGTAAAAAAGAATATATTTTTCCTTTGGATAAACTTTTAGGCATTGAAAAATGACAAAGAATAGATAATACTGTTAAAGAAAAAATATTATCATTTATTGGTAATAAAAAAACATATCAAGATATTTTAGATACTATGGAACATGTAAAAATTTGTATAAAAACAATTTCAAATATTATGAAAAATGCAAAAACTGATAAAGAATATTACCTTAATAAAACTGATAAAAAAATAAAGATACCTCATACTTTATATATTCAAATTGATGGAACTTATTTAAAAATGTGAAATGAAAAGAAAAAAGGAAAAGAAAAAATAAAAAAACATAGTATATTTTCAACTGTTCATACTGGTTTTGATAAAACAAAATCAACTAAAAAAAGACCTGGTATAGAGTGCACCCCAAAAAGTAAGTAAAATAAAAAAAGATTTTGCTAAATTTTTATAGGGGGTGCATTTTTATATGGCAAAAAAAGGACAAAAATATAACAAATATACATCAGAATTTAGAACAAAAATCATTGAGGAAATTAAACAAAAAAGTTGTTGAATAGTAGCAAAACAATATAATATAAATGCAAATACAGTAGAATCTTGATGAGCAAATCATAAAAAAGGAAAATTAAACAATCCTAAAGGACCTAAAATTTCTTTTGCCAAAAGAAATTTAGAATATTATAAAACAAGGTATGAATTATTAAAAAAGCTCCATGACTTTTACAATTAAGCAAACTAAGAATTGTCTCTTTTATTAAACAAAATTTTTGTGAATATTCAATAAAATTATTACTAGAAGTAACAGGGTTAAAACGTAGTTATTGAGATAAATATAAAA
The DNA here is from genome assembly GCF_964020235.1 of Spiroplasma endosymbiont of Seladonia tumulorum. Lineage (NCBI taxonomy): Bacteria > Bacillati > Mycoplasmatota > Mollicutes > Entomoplasmatales > Spiroplasmataceae > Spiroplasma > Spiroplasma endosymbiont of Seladonia tumulorum. The sequence continues at coordinate 1,956,900 of NZ_OZ026545.1, forward strand.
ATTATGACAGTAGCAAAAAAGATAAAAAAGCAATAAATGATATTGTAAAAGTCTATGAAGAAAATTTAAAACAATTTGGTTATCGAAGAATTACTAAATATTTAAAGGAAGATTATGGTATAAAATATAATTCAAAAAAAGTTTTAAGAATTATGCGTGATAATCAAATACAATCTGAATATGTAAGAAAAATGAGAAGAAAAATGAAATATAAACAGAATAAAGAAAAAAGCTTATTGCAATATCTTGATTTAATTAATCGTAAATTCAATGATATAAAAACAAGGTTTTCAGTACTATATACTGATGTAACATATTTAATTTGAAAAGGAGAAAGATATTATCAATCAACAATTATTGATGGATATACTAAAGAAATAGTTGATGTAAAGTGATCTAAATATAATGACAATAAATTAGTAATGGATAATTTAAATGATGCAATTAATAAAATAAAATTAATAAAAAAAGATCTGAATGGAATAATAATTCACTCAGATCACGGATATCAATATACATCCACTATTTATCACGATAAATGTTTATCTAACGGTATTACAATTTCAATGGGAAAAAATTACCACTGTGCAGATAATATTGTTATAGAAAGTTTTCATTCATTACTTAAGAAAGCTACAATCCATAATAAAATATATAATTCACATGAAGAATATATACAAGATGTTATAAAATGAAATACATGATATTCAAATCGTAAAGAAAAAGATATAATTAAAAAAAGTAAATACTTTTTATTAGTACTTACTAAAATGGGTGCACTCTAGTAATTGCAAATAAATTAGGAGTTATAGAACTAGATAATATTCCAGAATATATTAAAAAAATAGTAAATTAATTAATTTTGTTAGTAAATTACTTACATTAATTACAAGTTATTATGATATTAATGACAATATTGAATTTATGGTATTAGGAGATGGTGCACCTTGAATTAAAAATATGGCAAAATTTATTCAAGAATATTTTCCTAAAAATAAAGTACATTACACGATAGATAAATTTCATTTTACAAGTAGATTTAAAAAATTATATCCTTATCAAAGTAAAAACAAAGAAAACAGAGAAACGTATTATAAAGCAATCGATTATTTTTTTAATGCTAAATATGAAGAATTATTAGAATGTTTAGAAAACAGTGCTTCTTTTATAAAAGAAGCAAAAATGAAATTCTTAAAAGAGACAATTAAATTAATTAAAAATAATGAAGAAGGTGTCAGAAATCAAACATTATGAAATAATATTGGTTGTCATATTGAGGGTGATATATCACATTACTGTAAAGGTGTTTTGGCTAAAAAAGCAACTTATCATGAAAAAACCCTTAAAAATAAATTAAATACTAGTATGATGAATTTTAAAAATACAATTAATTTATTTAATACTAATGAACCTTCCAAAGAAAGAATTAATTATTCAGTTAATAATTTTGCAAATAATAATTTACAACCAAACTTATATTTTTATTAATTTTATCTAATAAATTAAATAACTTTAATAAAAATGTATTTTTGTCGTGAAAAAATTTTAAAAAAATATAAAAATATATTGACATTAAAATTAAAAGTAATAAAATTTAAAAAAGTAAGTGGTATTTTTATTCCACAATTTCTAAGATATTAATTAAAACCCTTAAATAATACATACAGCCTAATTGTTAAATCTTTAATAACAATATTATTTGTTTCATTTTTAATTGATTCATCTTGCTTAATTGTTATGCTTTCATAAGAATTAGCTGCTAAAAATGAAAAAATTGATTTTTGTGATATTATTTCAAAATATAATGTGTTACAAATTTATTAGCAGATGCATAATCTGTTATTGAAATTGATATTTTATAGTAATATTTTGTTAAATCATAATCTGGAATTTTAAATGTTAATTTTTCGTTTGCTTCTGGATAATTAATTAATTCTCAATCATTGCCACTACTAATAGATATATCACCACTACCAAATAATGAATTACCATTAATAGTTTTAATATTTGTTCCACTTATTAATTTATCTTGTTTATTTCCTAGAAAATTATCAACTGCATTTTTATTATAATAATTACTTTTTAAATCTTGTGATGTTTTTACAATATATTTACCATCAACTTTTTCAATATAATCTTTATTTAAATCACTATCTTTAATAACATCTGATGGAATTTCACCACTTTGTTTTGCTTTTCAAACATTATTTTCATAATAAATAGTGTCATTATCAAACGGAACAATAATTTTAATATATTCGTTATAATCAATTTTAGAAAAATCATTAACAGTTGGATAAAAAATATTTATTGAATTATCTGTTTGTAATCGTTCTTTTAATCAAAATAATAATGTTGGATAAAAAGTTTTTTTACTAATATGCTTATATTCTTCTTCTCATGGATGAGCATAATTATCTAAACTATAATTATATGGTCTAGATACTGTTTTACTAGATATAATATCAATTATTTCACCGGCTAATTTTAAAGCATTTTTAACATCTCTGGTAATATTTTCATTTGCTTCAGGGTCATTAGTTTGTGAATAAGCAACTCCACCTTGTGAAAATGAAGCACTACCAGTTAAATCATTAACTCCTTTTGGTAAATATCAATTTATAACTGCTAATAAACAAGCAGATTGAATATAACTTAATCATTTATCATATTCAATTAAACCAGTATTATCTTTTTTTACTCATAGAAGTAAATCTTTTTTATTAATTTTATCGGAAATTGTCCCACCTGATAATCTATCCATTCATAAACTAGTTTTTAAAATAGCATTATAAATTAAATTATCATTATAAGCAGATTGTTTTCTATCATTAATAGGTTGTCAAAGTTTACTTTCTTTAACATCTTCAACTGTTATAAATAACAAATTACTTAAATTATTTTCCATATAAAACACCTCTTAATTGATTACGATATTTTTTTTAAATTACTTGGCTTATAACTATTAACTCTTGTTTTTGTTTTCTTAATTGTTTTAATAGTTTGATTAGTTTTGTAAAACATATTTTTAACTGGTGTTTTATATAAATTCTTAATATTTTTAACATCACTTCGACGTTCACGATACCATTTTTTATTATTAATTTCACCAGCAAAATTAAAATTAAAATGTCCAATTTTTAAATTATTAATAAACTTTTTAATTTGTTGTAATTTTTGAACTGTTGGTAATGTTAATTTAGTAGTTCCTTTGGGATATTTTTCTTTTAATGCTTGTGGTAATCGTTTTTTAATATAATCTCTTAAATGACTAGGTAATCATTTTCTTAATCAATAACGCCAAAATAAAGTTCCTGCATTAGATACAGCATTACTTAATAATTTTCAAATTTCAACTGGAACACTAGGATAAACATATGGACCATAAAATTTTGGATGTTTTGCTGTTTTTGTATATATTAAAATAGTTAAATTATCTGTTAAAGTTAACTTATTTGTAATATTAAACATACCACTATCAAGTCAACTACTATTTAAAGGTTGTCAATTAGTATTTAAATAATTTTCATTTTTAAATTGTTCTCTATTTTTAATATTATTATCTTTTTCTAATTGACTTAATATTTGTTGTATTTCTTTTTTATGACCTTTTTTAATTAAATCTAAATAAGTAAATGGATTTAATCACTGATAAATATCTTCAACTTTATTTGTAATTTTATTATATTTATCACTAATATAATTAATTGGCTTTAATATTTTATTTTTAACTTGATTAACTCTATTAATTAAATTTACAAATTTACTTATTAAAGGTTTATTTTTTAAATTAGATACTAATAAAGTTAAAACGCGTAATATTAGTAAATTCATTTTATATTAACCTTGATTATTTGGTTTTGATTCTGGTTTTGATGCTGAAATTAGATAATCAACTGGAACTCTAAAAGTTTTATTTAGATTACTTTTAGCGGCAGTAATTTCATCTTGGCTTGGTTGTTTTTCCAAAATAATTTTACATGTTTTTGGATATAAAATAGTTGGTGTTGCATATTGAACTTTACCAATTCATTTAGGGTTAGCAGTATCATTATCTAAAACTTGTTGAATAATATCCATATTAATTGGATATGCTCATACTTGTTTATTTAAAAATAAACCATTTACATTAGTAAAATTATAACCTTTATCACGGTTAACTTGTCCTTTTGTATATGTTTTTTCTAAATGAAAACTTTTTGATACAGGAATACCCATTGCTGTATTTTCATATAATTCACCATTAACCATTGCTTTTAATTGAGCTTGTGAACCAATTACTTTTAAATAAGCAGGTGTTAATCCTAAATATGATCTTCGACCTAAAACCATAAACATTTTATCTGTTGGTAAACCAAAATATAAATTACTAATTTGATTTGTTAATTCAATCAAAGTTTCATTTAATGTAAAGAATGCTTTATTTGCATCATCTGCATTTTCGGCTGTATAACTACGAAATGGAATTACTTCATATTGACCATCTGCTAAACAATAATCATAAATAGCCTGAATTAATTCACATTCTAAATTAACAAATTTATTTTGCACAACACTAGAAATAGCATCAGCAATAACGCCATTTCAAAAAAGCAGATACAACTGACGGATTATAAATTGATAATGTTGAGTAATTTAATCCTTCTCACTGACATTTAGCCGAACAAGCATCAACTTCAACACCCCCAGCAACCAGTGCCTTAATTTTAGTTTTAATTGGGTTTTCATGTAATCTAACAGTTAATTCTAATTTATTAACTTTTTTATTTTAGATTTATTAGTTATTGATTTTTTAAGTAAATTACTTTTTGTTTGTGCCATTTTTATCAACTCCTTCTGTTATAAAATATTGTAAATGTTTTCAAGCATCGTGTTCGTGCTCTGTCATTTTAATATTTCCTTTATAAATATAATTTTTCTTAACAACTGGCGATTGTAAAACATAATTTAAATTAAATAGATATTTACATAAAACTTTTAAACCACCAATAAATTTAGGAGTAGATAATGGATTTTTTATTTTTAAACCCTTATGAAGTTGATAATCTTCAATTATTACAATAACTTTATTTAAATAAGAACAAATTTTATTTTTAAACTCATTTAATATTAAATACATATTATTTATTGCTTCTTCTTCATTTTTAGAATTAAAAGTAATATTATTAATTATTTTCTTTTGCAAAACATTATAAATAATCATACCAGTTTGTCCAATTCCAGCAGGGTCAATTGCAATAATATATTTTAATTTATTTGTTTTATTTTTTTGTCAATTTGTAATATTTTTCATCCATCGGATGCTAAATCTAAAATATCGTTAATTTTGTAATGTTGCATATAAGAAGCAATTACATCTCAATTGTTTTCAAATAAAATTAAGTACATTTTGGCTCATTCTAAACATTGCAAATCATAATGCTTTTTATGATGTGAAATACGACAATTAACAGGCTGACAATTAACTCAATCAAATGACGTTGTTATTTCATTTCAAGTTTTATTAATATACAAACTTTTATATTCTGTCATTTATCTATACTCCTTAATTATTTTTATTTGTTGCTCAAATTTCATCATTAATATCATTTACCGTTACTAGATAAGCTCGTATCATTAATTCTTGTAATTTATTTTTAATTTTTTTATTTCATTTTTTCATCAAATATTTTCCTTTTTGTAAAAAAACATAATATTCCTTTATTGGTTAATATTTTGATATTTAGTAAATAATTTATTTTAGTATTTAATTACTTCGCCGCCCGCTTCACTTTGAAGGTGAGCGGGGGCGGGATAAGATATTTTGATAGAGTTTACCCCATACGGAAATAAACAAAGAAACAGTTTGCCCAGTTATTAATTACGCTTCATCCATCCCTAGACAACTTTATATAAAGAAAATAACCTTTTGGAGTTCCAACCCTCTTGTTTTTTTAGTGTCCGATATTATTTTTTTCGGTTTAACAGCACTCTTTTTATGAAAACAAGCAAAAAACACGCGCTCTGACATTTCGCAAGTGATTAATCTTGCCGAGAATTAAAGAAATAAATAGGAGTAGTAAATCCAATCGCTTTCACACTTTCTTTAAGGATTCGTGCCATAGATGAGTTATTCATCTTTAAGCATCAAAATATTAAATTTTAAGTGCCGCATTATTCATCGGATAATACCTTTATTGAAAGGATTTATAAAAATATCGTTTATTTTGTGTAGGGAAAACAGAATTTAATCTGTTTTTTTATGATAAAAGTTCTAAATTTAAAGATACTATCCGATGAATAATGCAAATAAATTTATGTTTTTTAATATAAAATAAAAAAAACAATCTCACAAGAGTTGTTTTTTGCCGGTTCATCGTACAGGACGCCATACAATTGGAGCAATTGCAATTAATGTCTTATTTTCTTCTTGTTTTTGTAAAATATGGTCGAATGTTGTTAGAAGGTACAATGTTAGGAACAATTATTTCATGAATTTTTATTATTGTTTCATTAATTTGTATTTATTATAATAAAAATTCTTATTTACGATTTCATTGGCGTGATCTTTTTTATTTACATAAAACAACAATTAAAGAAATTTTTCGATTAGGTTTTTCATCTTTTATTAATAATTTAGGTGCTGTTTTAGTTTCAATTTTATCATCAACAATTATTTCATCATTACCAGGACAATTTATTCAACGCTAGCAATATGGTTTAGCATCCTTCCAATTATTTGATAGTGCGATAAGTCCTTGAATTGCTTTTTTTACTGCAATTGCATTAGGGATTGCACAAGGGATGAAAACAATTATTGGGTATAATTATGGAGCAAAAAAATATTTACGAATGTATCAAACTTGTTGATATGGATTAGTAATTATTAGTGGTTGATTACTTTTTACTTTATTATTATTTATTGCTCTTGGGCCACAATTGTTAATGGCTTTTGCTTTTCCTGCTGATTTAGTTGATGAATATCGGTGAATAGCAGTTTTAATGTTAATGAGTTATCCTTGTGCTGCTATTTCATTTTTAGGTGTTTCGTTATTTCAAGGGATGAATAACGCACGAAAAGCAGCATTATGCTCTTAATTTCGTGCTTTTATTGTGTTACCAATTTTAATGTTATGTGGATATTTTTTAGCACATGAATTATCGGATGGCACAGGCCAAAGTAATATTTATTATTTTATATTATTTAGGGTTAAATGATTTAATTTCAGCTATCATTGTAGGTATTATTTTATATTTATTTTGATACAAACATCGTTATCATATTTTTAATGAAGTTGATGAAAAAGATCAAGAATATTTGCAAAGTAAAAAACAACAAACAAGGTATTAAACTTAAATAAAATGGTAAACAATTATATACCTTTCTAATAATTATGACAATAGTTTATTTTAATTTTACTTAAATATGTGATATAATTTATCTATAAGAAAAGTGGGCATATTGATATGGAGGGGTATAGCATGAATAATAATGATCCAAAATTTAGTGGTGGAAATGAAAATCATTTTAATTCGTTTGAAAATAACAATAGTTTTGGCAATGATAATTTATTAAACCAAAATGCACCAGTAACACCACTAACAAAACCAATTAGAGTTTCTGGTAATCCAAACGATTTTAAAACAAAAACTAATCCACCTTTTAATTCTTCTTACATTTCAAAAGCTTTGGGAATTAATGGAACAGAAGTTAAACCGCAACATAATAAACCAATTTATCAACCAATTATTTATCAACCATTTGTTATGCCTATTATGCCTAATCCAATGAATGCGATGGGAATGGGGGCATATAATCCGATGATGGGTTATCCGCAAATGTTCCTTTATCCAATGATGCCACAATTTCCAATGATGATGGGTTATCCGCAAATGTCACAATATCCCGGAATGTTAACTTATCCTCCAATGGCAGGACCAGAAGTAGAACAACAATTTGCTGGTCAAGATTCTAATTTTAATAAAAGACAGTATTCGCAAGATTCAGGTCGTCATTACGCAATTATGAATCCAGATTTGATGAAACAACAACAGGGAATCAATAACGATTTTGATGATAATTTTGATGATACGTTTAATGAGGAAACTCCTTTTGGGGCAAACCATGATTTTAATCAAACAAATGACTTTGGTAGTGCTAATTTTTCTGGTCAAAATGATTTTGGCCAAGGAAATTCAAATTTTGGACCAACACCAGATTTTAATGCAGCACCAAGCTTTAGTTCATCACCTGATTTTGCTCCATCAGATGGTTTTAATAATAGCAATGTTTTGGGTAAAATTGATGCAACAAAAATGCCATTTCAATATGATGAAGAAACAAGCAAGCGAAAATTACCAGTTTGAGCAATAGTTTTAATTGTTGTGCTAGTACTTTTAGTTTTAGCAGTTATAACAATTGCAATGTTGTATTTTAATATAGAAGCAGTTCATGACTTAATTAATGGTTGATTTGGCTTTGATGTACCATTTGAGCCGTGGTTTTAAAAATGTTATTTAATAACATTTTTTATTTATTTTAATAAAATAAAAAAAATCTAGACAAGGGTTAAAATCTAGATTTTTAACTATTATTTAAAATTTGAAAGGTTTTTTAAAACGATTAATTTTTTTAATAATTTGTTTATCATATTGACAATTATTATCTTTTTCTTTTAATATAATTTTAGTTTTATCAATAACATTTTGTTGATGAATTGAATTGCTTAAAATATATGCATAATCAAATTCGGCTTCATTTTCATATTTGCTTCGTAGAGGATTAAATGTGCCAGGAATAAATAAACTTAATGAAAATTTAATTTTTTTAATTATTTTTTTAAAAAATTTATTCATTACTGCTCACCTCTTTTAATTAGTAATATGATAACATAAAAAAATAATCTTGTTAAGATTTTTTTTTGATGATTTTATTTTTAAATAAGGTAAGATTTAAGTATATGAGAATAGAAAATAGGGTGAAAATGATGGAACAATATCTTAATATGGCTCGTTTTATTTTAGAACACGGGCAAGAAAAAAATGATCGAACAAATACGGGAACAATTTCTTTTTTTGGTTATCAAATGCGTTTTAATTTAAGCAAAGGATTTCCACTTTTAACAACAAAAAAAGTTCATTTTAAGTCAGTAGTTTATGAATTATTATGATTTATTAAAGGCGATACTAATATTAAATATTTAGTAGATCATGATGTTCGAATTTGAAATGAATGATCATATGAAAAATATCAAGCATCAGCAAAATATAATAATGAAACATTAGCTAAATTTGTTGAAAAAATTAAAACTGATGCAAATTTTGCTGCTGAATTTGGTGATTTAGGACCAGTATATGGGAAACAATGACGAAACTTTAACGGAGTTGATCAGTTAGCAAAATTATTAGAAAATTTAAAAAAGAATCCATATTCACGTCGTCATATTATTAGTGCCTGAAATCCAGCAGAAGTTGATGAGATGGTTTTACCACCATGTCATACTTTAATTCAGTTTTATGTTTCAAAAGATAAAAAATTAAGTTGTCAATTATATCAACGTAGTGCGGATGTTTTTTTAGGAGTCCCTTTTAATATAGCAAGTTATGCTTTATTAACCCATTTAATTGCCCAAGTTGTTGGTTTAGATGTTGGCGATTTTGTCCATACTTTAGGAGATTGTCATATTTATAAAAATCATTTTAATCAAATTAAAGAACAATTAACACGTTCTCCGCGAAAATTACCAACTTTGAAGTTAAATCAAACCATTACTTCGTTATTTGATTTTAAATTTGAAGATATTATGTTGGAAAATTATGACTCAGCCCCATTAATTAAAGGAACTGTCGCAGTATAATGATTAAGTTATTATGAGCAATGGATGAAAATAATTTAATTGGTCAAAATAACCAATTACCATGACATTTAAGAGAAGAATTACAGCATTTTAAAGAAACAACATTAGGGCAAACAATTTTATTTGGTCGATTAACTTATAAAGGAATTGGACGACCATTATCGAAACGAAAAACATTAGTTTTAACAAGACAACTTGATTATCAAATTAATCATCCGGATGTGGAAGTAGTAACTGATTTAACAGCAATTATTAATTTTTATCATCAAAATCCAAACGAAGATATTTATATTTGTGGGGGGAAAAAAATTTATGAGGCAACATTACCATATGCTGATGAATTAATCATTAGTTATATTAAGGGAAAATATCAAGGTGATACTTATTTTCCTTCGTTTGATTTAAACCAATTTACTTTAATTAAATCAAACGAATATCAGCAATTTGTAATAAAATATTATAAAAGAAAGGAACAAAGTTAAAATGTTAAATATTTGAAAAATTCTTCTGACATGACCACGATTTTTACGAACAATTACTAAGGCAAGGAGTATTAGTAAAAAAATTAAACGAGATCCAAATATTGTTTCAGAAGAATATCGTTATCATTGATTTCAAAAACAAACACGCTATATGTTATGAGTGCACGATGTTAAAATAATTGTTCATGATCGTGATAATTGAATTGATAAGGGTTGTTTAATGATTGCAAATCATCAATCGAATGTGGATCCGGCATTATTATTTGCTCTAAATGATTTTAATAAAACGGCACCTTGTGCATTTATTGCTAAAAAAGAATTACAAGATAACCGAACATATCGAAATTTCTTAACATTAATTGATGTTTTATTTTTAGATCGGGAAAACCCTCGCCAGGCCTTAGAAATTATTAAAGAGGCAAATGATTTAATTCGTGTACCACGAACAATGGTTGTTTTTCCGGAAGGAACACGAAGTCGCAGGCAAGAAATGGGAGAATTTCATGCTGGAAGTTTTAAAATTGCCCAGAAAGCACATGTTCCAATTATTCCTGTTTCAATTGTTAACTCTTATCCAATTTTTAATAAAGAATTTAAAAAAAGAGGGAAAAAGTATGTTCATGTTGTGTTTCATAAGCCAATTAAGCCAGATACGTTTATGACCAAATCAACTGAATTAATTGCAAATAATGTTAAACAAATTATTCAAAAAGGAATTGATCAATATCAAGATGTTGATCATAAAAAAGATTATGAAGAATATAAAACTTCATTAAAGAAAAAAACGACTTAAAAAAGGAAGGTATCGAATAGTGAATATTTTAAAATTAATTGATAAAAAGAAAAATGGACAAGAGTTATCACGAGAAGAAATTAACTTTATTGTCAAAGGATATACATCGGGGATTATTCCAGATTATCAAATGTCAGCTTTTTTAATGGCAATTTATTTTCAATCAATGTCAGTTACAGAAATTTCGTTTTTAACTGAAGCAATGATTAATTCAGGGAAAGTATATGATTTAACTACGATTCCTGGTTTTAAAGTTGATAAACATTCTTCTGGTGGAGTTGGTGATAAGGTTAGTTTAATTTATGTGCCTTTAGTTGCTTCATTTGGTTTAAAAGTGGCAAAAATGTCAGGACGAGGATTAGGCCAAACAGGAGGAACAATTGATAAGCTGGAAAGTATTCCCGGTTTTAAAGTTGAACTTTCTTTTAATGAATTTAAGGATGTTATTAATAAAACAAATTTATCAATTATGGCTCAATCTGATAATCTTGTTCCTGCTGATAAAAAGATTTATGCCTTACGGGATGTGACGGCAACAGTTGATTCATTACCATTAGTGGCAGCAAGTATTATGTGTAAAAAAATTGCGACTGGTAGTGATGGAATTGTGTTAGATGTTAAATGTGGTAGTGGCGCTTTTATGAAAACAATATCTGATGCACGGAAATTAGCACAAATTATGGTTGAACTTGGAATTAAATTTAATAAGAAGATTGCTGCTGAAATTACTAATATGACAGAACCATTAGGCCGTACTATCGGTAATGCAATTGAAATTTATGAAGCATTACAAACATTACGAGGGAAAGGACCTGATGATTTGACTTACATTGTATGTGAAGCAGCAGCTTTAAGTTTATGCCAAGCAGGGCTTTTTAAAGATTTAGCAATGGCAGTTAAATCTTGTGAAGAAAAATTACAAACGGAAGAACCGTTAAATTACTTCCGTGCTTTTGTGAACGAGCAAGGTGGAGATTTAAGTTTTATTGATAATGATTTAACTTTAAAAGAAGTATTAAAAGTAAAAAATATAGTTGAAATTAAAGCAACCCAAGCGGGATTTATGGAAATTATTGATACTAATGAGTTAGGATTATTAGCTGTTCGTTTAGGAGCTGGCCGTAATACAAAAGATGAAACAATTGATTATCATGCTGGTATTTATTTAAACAAAAAAACTGGTGAAAAAGTTGCAAAAAATGATGTTGTAATGACTTTATATACTAACCGTTATGTTACTGCCCCAGTTTATGATTGAGCACAACGAACTTTTCGAATTGTTTCAACAAAACCACCACAAGAAAAATTAGTTTATGAGATAATTCAATAAAAGTGATGCTTTAAGTTAGAGTGCACCCATTTTAGTAAGTACTAATAAAAAAGTATTTACTATTTTTTTAATTATATCTTTTTCTTTACGATTTGAATATCATGTATTTCATTTTATAACATCTTGTATATATTCTTCATGTGAATTATATATTTTATTATGGATTGTAGCTTTCTTAAGTAATGAATGAAAACTTTCTATAACAATATTATCTGCACAGTGGTAATTTTTTCCCATTGAAATTGTAATACCGTTAGATAAACATTTATCGTGATAAATAGTGGATGTATATTGATATCCGTGATCTGAGTGAATTATTATTCCATTCAGATCTTTTTTTATTAATTTTATTTTATTAATTGCATCATTTAAATTATCTATTACTAATTTATTGTCATTATATTTAGATCACTTTACATCAACTATTTCTTTAGTATATCCATCAATAATTGTTGATTGATAATATCTTTCTCCTTTTCAAATTAAATATGTTACATCAGTATATAGTAGGTTGTATGTATTATTTAAGGGTTTTAATTAATATCTTAAAAATTGTGGAATAAAAATACCACTTACTTATTTAAATTTTATTACTTTTAATTTTAATGTCAATATATTTTTATATTTTTTTTAAATTTTTTCACGACAAAAATACATTTTTATTAAAGTTATTTAATTTATTAGATAAAATTAATAAAAATATAAGTTTGGTTGTAAATTATTATTTGCAAAATTATTAACTGAATAATTAATTCTTTCTTTGGAAGGTTCATTGGTATTAAATAAATTAATTTTATTTTTAAAATTCATCATACTAGTATTTAATTTATTTTTAAGAGTTTTTTCATGATAAGTTGCTTTTTTAACCAAAACACCTTTACAGTAATGTGATATATCACCCTCAATATGACAACCAATATTATTTCATAATGTTTGATTTCTGACACCTTCTTCATTATTTTTAATTAATTTAATTGTCTCTTTTAAGAATTTCATTTTTGATTCTTTTATAAAAGAAGCACTGTTTTCTAAACATTCTAATAATTCTTCATATTTAGCATTAAAAAAATAATCGATTGCTTTATGGTACGTTTCTCTGTTTTCTTTGTTTTTACTTTGATAAGGATATAATTTTTTAAATCTACTTGTAAGGTGAAATTTATCTATCGTGTAATGTACTTTATTTTTAGGAAAATATTCTTGAATAAATTTTACAATATTTTTAATTCAAGGTGCGCCATCGCCTAATACCATAAATTCAATATTGTCATTAATATCATAATAACTGGTAATTAATGTAAATAATTTATTAACAAAATTAGTTAATTTACTATTTTTTTTAATATATTTTGGAATATTATCAAGTTCTATAACACCTAATTTATTTGCAATTACAGGTCTTTTTTTCGTTGATTTTACCTTATCAAAACCAGTATGAACAGTTGAAAATATACTATGTTTTTTTATTTTTTCTTTTCCTTTTTTTCTTTTCATTTCACATTTTTAAATAAGTTCCATCAATTTGAATATATAAAGTATGAGGTATCTTTATTTTTTTATCAGTTTTATTAAGATAATATTCTTTATCAGTTTTTGCATTTTTCATAATATTTGAAATTGTTTTTATACAAATTTTTACATGTTCCATAGTATCTAAAATATCTTGATATGTTTTTTTCTTGCCAATAAATGATAATATTTTTTCTTTAACAGAATTATTTATTCTTTGTCATTTTTCAATTCCTAAAAGTTTATCCAAAGGAAAAATATATTCTTCTTTACCTGTTTCTGGATTAATTTTATAATATTTTCTTCTTTTAAAAGTTATTTTCCCATTTAAAATAGTTAATGTTCTTGGTTTTATTTCTTTTACTTTATAATCTTTAAATTCTTTTAAAGTTTCATCAATTTTATAATTTTTAAAAATTCATTCATCAGAATTTTCTAAATTTTGTTGAATAATTTCAATACTTTGTATATATAACAAATTATTAAAATTCTTAAAAAAGTTGTTATCAATATTTATCATTTTTTACCCCCTTTTCTTAGTTCTACACATTAACACAAAAATAATAAAAATGCAAAAAAAAAAAAAGATATTATTTTTTATTTATTGTGCGTAAGGTCGCATGGAAAAAAGAAGGGTTTTAACAAATACATAAAAATTGAATAGAAATAATAAATTAAACCATTTACTAAAATGGTTTTTTTATTTGTTAAACCAAAATTATTAATTGATTCAGAGAAAGGACAGCATCTTAAATTCTTAAAATAGAAACTTTTATTACAACTTTTTGATACCCTCTTTAAGTTGTTTACACATTTATTAAATATCTTAGAAATCTTTATAAAGTGTACCTGTTTTTTCTCCAATTTTAAGGTGTTGTCCTTTCTCTGTTTCAGTTAATTAATTTGCTAATAAAAAAACTTAATAAAGGAAGGAGTAGGTAATGAAAATTAATAAGCAACAAACAATATGTGATGTTGATAATTGCTATAAAGCAATATCATTCATTATCGAAGAATTTTTATCAAATAAAGTTTTATGAACTTGTGAAAAACATAAAGATTTATTGAATAAAGTAAAAGATAAAACACAAAAGCGGTTTTATAAACGCTTAGAAAATTCAAAAATTATCTTTGATTATGAAACTGGTTTATTAAAACTTAAATTTTATAAAACAACTTAATGCAGAGCGGAACGGTTATTTTAAATAACTAAGTGTTTTTATTCCACCGCCGGCCGAGGCAAGTACTGAAATAGTGTATGAGGAAAAATGTAAATCGGCGCTGGTTCATTAGAACTAAGCGATAGTCGTGATAAGTCCAAGGTTAATATCAAACGACAATAAAAATAGAGATAGTGACTTTACAATTAAATTTGCGAAAAGTGTGGTTGGTTGGAGTTTTATAGCATTTGGTCCTTTAAAATGCGAGTGAATTTTTAATTTAAAAACTGAACGTCAAATCCCAGAGCAAAAGCACAAATGGGCACGGATAAAGGAAGACATATATGTCTGGCGTCAATATTAAAAAACAACTGTGGATTATTAAACATTCAAACAATTAACATATCGCCACCGCTCACCCCCAGTGAGGCGGATGACGTAGTAAGTAAATAGATAAATACTTATATAACTAATTCTCGCTTGGCACTTTCACTTGGGAGTGAGTGCCAGCGAGTTAAAACTAGGAGGAAAAAATAAATGACAGAATATAAAAGTAAATATATTAATAAAACTTGAAATGAAATAACAACATCATTTTATTGAGTTAATTGTCAACCTATTAATTGTCGTATTTCACATGGCGCTGTGTATATATAAACGGCAAATTTATATCTTGTTAAGTTAATAATAAAATATTTTTAATAAATTGCAACAACTTTTTCAGAAAAAATTAAATTTTTGTAATTTTATCTTATTTTATTCATATTTAAGCGCACTAAAAATAATTTATTAAATTTTAACTAATAAATTTATTTAAAATTTTGTAAAAACATTGTCTTTGCACTTAATCAATTTAAACATGGTCGGAGTTTATCATTTATAACATTAACTACTCAATCTATCATTTTTTGACTAATATTATTAAAATCAATTCCCTTAGAAAGGCAATATCTAAATTCACCGTTCATATGCTCAATTAATGGTTTTTGTTGTGGTTTACCGGGGTCACAAAAATAAACTTGTGTTTCAGCAAATATTTTCATTTCTCTTCATTTACTAAATTCTTTTCCTCTATCAGTTATTATTCCTTTAATTTTCCCAATTAAATTATTATTTTTAACAATATCTTTAAATTTTTCTAAAACTTCATTAGCAGTATTATTTTTTAATTTCATTACAAAATAATTTTTACTTGATTGTTCTACTAAAACTAAATTACTAGATTGATGGTCTTTTCCTACAACAGTATCCATTTCAAATCATCCAACATTAGAAACTTTATTTTCAATATCTCAAATTGATTTAAAGTTAGTTAATTTACCACGATTATCAGTTTTTCCTTTTGTTTTGTATTTTTTACCACGATGGGGTAAATTTTCTTTTTTTAATCCAAATTCACCTAAGCGAATTCATTTATACAATGTTTTAACACAAACAGGAAATTTAACACCAAATTCCAAGAAATAACGATAAATTAATTGTTCGGGTGTATCGTGGTATTTATTAAATCTTATTTTAATAAAATCTAACTGCTCTTTTGTAAATTTAGGTAGTTTTTTAATGAATTTTTTACGTTTTTGTTTATAATCTTTTTGTGCTTGATATGGATTATAATATTGTATATTTTTAAATCGCTTAATTTCTCTTTTAACAGTATTAACTCCACGACCCGTTTGTCGTGATATTTCAGATAAATTAATTGTGCCATTTTTCTTTTTACAAGTATCAGATAATAATAAATCTTTAAATAAATCTCGTTCATCAAATGTTAAATGTTTAAATTTTCTCATTTTTATACAAATTCCTTTCATTTTTTCTTATAATGTATTATATATAAAATAAAGAGGTCAATAAATATGCAAGAATTTAGTAAAATTAATAATAAAAAACGAATTACTAGTTATGAACATTTAAATAAAAAATATAATTTAAATTTTAGTGACTATAATTTTGGTTTTGATTGAGAAGTATTTAAAGATTTTGTTGGTGATAGTTATGCCCGATATTTTACTTCGCCATGTTTTTTTAAGTTTGTCTCAGCGGGGCGTGGTACTAATAAGACATGAAATCACCTAGCAGAAAAATTATTTTTTGCTTGTAATTTTACCGATGCTTCATCTAACATTTTACGAAGATATGCCAATACCCACGAAGATACTACATTTGGCGATACAATTAATGTCTGCAACTATCTATATGATAAATATGGGATTGATATAGGGTATGACAATGAAAATGGTATTGTTTGACCTAAAAATGTTAAAGAAGGTGGCGAAATTGTTTTTCCTAGTGGTGTTCGCATTGCTTTTGCTAGTTATGCTAATGGTAATAAAATTATGGGGAAAGTTGGTAAAGGTAGTGGTATTATATCAGCATGAACTGACGAAATGATACATGCTGAAGAAAAAGAAATCTTAACTGATAAAGAACTAGATAAAAGATATAATAATTTAAGAGTTTCAATGTTTCGTTCTAAAAGTTTAAAAGTGTCTTACGAAAAATACACGGATGAAAATGATAATGAACAATATAATTTAGATAATCCTATTCCAGTAAAAGAATTATCTTGGACATTTCAAGAATGAGACAACATAGCAAAACAATATATAACAGTTACAACATATTTTTATAAAACATATTCTAATCAATTTACCTTTAATCCTTTTGATAAATACCATATCTTTTATGAAAAATTTGTAACGCCATATTTACCTTTAAATGAAAGAATTAAAAATATTTTAAAAGAACACAATCAGGTATATTCAGAAAACAAACAAGCATTTAATGGTTTGGGTATTTTTAATTTGCGTTTAACTATGGGGGCTGTTTGAAATAAAATACCTGATATTACCAAAAAAATTGTTTTAGCAAATAAAGAAGAACGACCCGATTTATTTGAACTTGAATATTACGGTTTTGAATATAACGATAATGACCCCAGTATTTATGTTTTACGAAATTATCGTAAATATATTAAAGAGTATAATTTACAAGATTTTTATAATACAAATACAAAACAATATCAATTTGATAGTTATTCAATTGGTGTTGATTATGCTAATGGTAGTGAAGACCATACAGTATTTTTATTTAGTGGTTATAAAATTAATGAAAATAATGAATATGATAAATATTTAATTAAAGAAAATGTTGTTACCCCAAAAAACGCAATGAATTTAAATGAAATAGTTGAACATTACGGACAATGAATAATTAACTGTTTTGATAAATTTGATGGTTTTGAATATGCTACATTTTATTATGATATTAATGCTCATGACTTTATGCAAAAATTACAAGAAGATATTTACCCTTATTTAGGTTATAAAATTAAGATGTTTAAAGCCAAAAAACATCAGACATCCCTTAATAAAGAAGCGGGAATAATTAATCGTGTAACATGAATAAGAAAAATGTTTGTTCAAGGCAAAATATATGGTATATTATATAACTTCCCATTTTTAGATAAGTGTATTAGTGAATTAAGATTTAGCGATACCAAAACAAACACACCCGACAGTAAAATGTACCACGATCCATATGATGCTTTGTTTTATGGTTCTTATCCGTATCGCTTTAAAATGGGTATATAAAATGTATTATAATATTATTGAAATAAAATTAGAGAATATTTCAATTAATTTTTATCTATATTTTTATTAAATCTGTAATAGCAGATTTTTTAGGTTTTGGGCGAGCGGTTGATTTTCTTAAATTTTTGTGATAGAATGACTTACAAGTTAAAAAAGATTTTGAGGTTCTTTCAAACAAATTTGGGAACCTTTATAAAATTCTTCGCTTAACGCTTAGAATTTTTCCAAGTATTTTGAAAAGCGCGGCAAAAGTTTTTTTAAACTTTAAGGCATTTTTCGCAAGACTTATGAAAATCACCGCGAGCCCAGATTAGTACAATATAATCACAATAATAATCATTAAAATAACTTCCTTTCTCAAATATGTTTAAAAAGTGCTTGTATATATATATATATATATAATGTCAATAGATCTTGATAAAAATTTTCAAGATAAAAGAAAGGAAATAATAAAATGAAAAAACTTTTAAGTTTATTAAGTCTATTAACTATTGGTGGAACCGCTGTACCAACAACAATTGCTGCTAGCCCCTATCAAAAAGAAGAAACTAAATTAGAAATTAGTAAAGTTAATTATTCACAAAAAAATAATTTAGAAAAATTAAATAGAGTAAAAAGACAAGATAATAAAAAAAATAATATTGTTGGAATTTCAGAAATTGTTATTATAACAAATAAAAGTATTATTTCTTCCGGTGTAGTTTTAAATAATAAATTATACTTTGGTTCTTTTGATCATAATGTTTATGAATATAATCCTGAAACTGAACAACAAAAAGTTGTAATTACAACAAATGGAAGTATTTTATCTTCTGGAGTAGCTTTAAATAATAAATTATACTTTGGTTCAGAAGATAATAAAGTTTATGAATATAATCCTGAAACTGGACAACAAAAAGTTGTAATTACAACAAATGGTGGTATTTGATCTTCTGGGGTAGCTTTAAATAACAAATTATACTTTGGTTCAAAAGATAATAAAGTTTATGAATATGATACATTGCAATTAATTGAATCTAAAATTATTAATATGAGAGATCAAGTAAAAAGAGGGTTATATTTATATCATAAAAAACAAAATCCTAATTCTGAAATTAAACAGATTTTAAATATTAATTTAAAAAATTTAACAGAATCTGAACTTGTTTTAGAAGAAACACAAAAAAATAAATCATATAATTTAGAACAAGATCTTAATGATATTTGTAAAGATTCTAACTCAACATTTATAAATAATAGTAGTATTGAACAAATTCAAAATACAGTTTCTTGTTCTAAACAATTAACAGAAACAAATACATTTCAAAAAATAAATGGATTTTCTAAATCAGAAACAACATCAAATACTGATAATTGAAGTACAAATGTAAATACTAAAGTTACAGCAAAAGCTAGTAGTAATGCTGGTGTCCCTGTTGTTTTTGGTGCAAAACTTGAAGTTGCAGTTGAAGCTGGTGGTGGTTATACATGAGGGAAGTCAAAAACTTATACTATAACAGATACTTCAAATTCTTCTGAAACAGAAATTAAAACAACCACAAACACTACAACAATAACTGTTCCATCTCAACCAGTAAAGGTGCCACCACATAGTAAAATTTCAGTTTATGTTACTTCTTTACAAAATAATATAGAGCTTATTTTAAATTATTATCAAAAAATTGAAGGTATGGTTAGTGCAAAATTAATTGATAAAAATAATAATGAAATAATAGTTAATATTTCAATTAAAGATGCTATGCTTAGTTTATTTGAAAATGAAATTTTACCCTCAAAAATAAAAATAAATAATGATAATAGTATAAATTTTTACTATGATATTAAAAGTAAAAAAGAAATAATTATGCATCAGACTGAGATTGGGGAAGCTATTCCCTTAAATTCGGAAGAAAAAAATGTAACATTTAAAAATAAAAAAACAGATATAGTGGTAGTAAAGAATTAATTATAAACACGATATGAAAAAGAAATTAAGTCTTTTGGGAACAATCACTTTAATAGGAACAAGTACAGCCAGTTTAGTTGCCTGTAATACACCACAATATATCGAGGAACAATTAAATAAACTAAAAGAAAAAAATAATATAAAAACAAAAAATGGTATTTTAGAATGAATAGCATATCAAGAAAAACCATTTAATCAAGTGGATAATAAATGATATTTTGCTATATGGAAACCTAATAATTCTATTTATTGAAAAATATCAAAATTTAAACACGATACAAATAAAGGAAAAAAATGAGGATTGAGATCCATTAAAACCATATTATATTGATCTCTTTTTATGGGTTTTTGAAACAAAAGAACAAGATTTATTAATAGATGATCAATCAGAAGGTAAAATAGAACGAATTTTTTGAAATGAAGATAAGGGACGAAATTTTAAAGCAGTTTATCGTTGAAATTTAGAAGATACTAATGTACCTAATTTAATTATTGATAAAACCGGTAATGTAAAAGTTAATGAATAATAAAAAGTCATTTTAATAAATGACTTTTTATATTTCTAATATAATTAATGATAATTTTTCATTATTTTTATTAAATAGTTGTAAATTATTAATATTAATTTGTTCTTTTTCAGTAAAAATTGTAATTTCATAATTACCATAACCTCATATACCTGATATTTCAATTTGATTTAAATTAAATAGTTTTTTATCAAAAGTTATTTTAATACTTGTAAATTGTAAATGCAAATGTAGCACTTTATTGAAAAAGAATAAAGTGCTTTTTATTTTGTAAAAAATACTTATATTTATTGGATTAATCGTTAGATAGTATCTTTTACACTTAATAAAATATGTTTTTTCAGAAAAATCCATCCTTTCTTTTCTTAAAAAATTTTGAATAATTGTTTTATTTAGTTGTTAGTTAATTGTTAAATATAATTACTAAAAAATATATTTAATAAACAAAGAATTAAAAAAGATAATGAGATAAAAAAATAAAGATACTATCTAACGATTAATCCAAAATTCAATCTTTAAAACTTAATATTTTTTGATGCTTAAAGATGGATAACTCATCTATGGCACGAAGCCTTAAAGAAAGTGTGAAAGCGATTGGATTTACTACTCCTATTTATTTCTTTAATTCTCGGCAAGATTAATCACTTGCGAAATGTCAGAGCATGTGTTTTTTGGCTTGTTTTCATAAAAAGAGTGTTGTTAAACCGAAAAAAACAATATCGGACACTAAAAAAACAAGAGGGTTGGAACTCCAAAAGGTTATTTTCTTTATATAAAGTTGTGTAGGGATGGATGAAGCGTAATTAATAACTGGGTAAACTGTTTTTGTTTATTTCCGTATGGGGGTAAACTCTATCAAAATATCCTATCCGCCCCCGCTCACCTTCAAAGTGGAGCGGGCGGCGAAGTAATTAAATATTAAAATAAATTATTTACTAAATATCA
Organism: Spiroplasma endosymbiont of Seladonia tumulorum; assembly: GCF_964020235.1. Classification (NCBI taxonomy): domain Bacteria; kingdom Bacillati; phylum Mycoplasmatota; class Mollicutes; order Entomoplasmatales; family Spiroplasmataceae; genus Spiroplasma; species Spiroplasma endosymbiont of Seladonia tumulorum. The sequence continues at coordinate 1,979,020 of NZ_OZ026545.1, forward strand.
AAATATTAACCAATAAAGGAATATTATGTTTTTTTACAGAAAGGAAATATTTGATGAAAAAATGAAATAAAAAAATTAAAAATAAATTACAAGAATTAATGATACGAGCTTATCTGGTAACAGTAAATGATATTAATGATGAAATTTGAGCAACAAATAAAAAGAATTAAGGAGTATAGATAAATGACAGAATATAAAAGTAAATATATTAATAAAACTTGAAATGAAATAACAACATCATTTGATTGAGTTAATTGTCAACCTATTAATTGTCGTATTTCACATCATAAAAAGCATTATGATTTGCAATGTTTAGAATGAGCCAAAATGTACTTAAATTTATTTAAAGACAAGTGAGATGTTATTGTTTCATATATGCAATATTATAAAATTAACGATATTTTAGATTTAGCATCCGATGGATGAAAAATATTACAAATTGACAAAAAAATAAAACAAATAAATTAAAATATATTATTGCAATTGACCCTGCTGGAATTGGACAAACTGGTATTATTATTTATAATGTTTTGCAAAAGAAAATAATTAATAATATTACTTTTAATTCCAAAAATGAAGAAGAAGCAATAAATAATATGTATTTAATATTAAATGAGTTTAAAAATAAAATTTGTTCTTATTTAAATAAAGTTATTGTAATAATTGAAGATTATCAACTTCATAAGGGTTTAAAAATAAAAAATCCATTATCTACTCCTAAATTTATTGGTGGTTTAAAAGTTTTATGCAAATATCTATTTAATTTAAAATATATTTTACAATCACCAGTCATTAAGAAAAATTATATTTATAAAGGAAATATTAAAATGTCAGAGCACGAACACGATGCTTGAAAACATTTACAGTATTTTTTAGCAAAAGGAGTTGATAAAAATGGCACAAACAAAAAGTAATTTACCTAAAAAATCAATAACTAATAAACCTAAAATAAAAAATAAAAAAGTTAATAAGTTAGAATTAACTGTTAGATTACATGAAAATCCGATTAAAACTAAGATTAAGGCACTGGTTGCTGGTGGTGTTGAAGTTGATGCTTGTTCGGCTAAATGTCAGTGAGAAGGATTAAATTACTCAACATTATCAATATATAACCCATCTATTTTAACTGAGTTTTTGAAATTAAAAAAAGATGATGAGATAAAAATTAAAGGCTCAGTATTTAATCAGTTAAATATAAAAACTAAACGCTATTTTTTGTCTTTTAGAGTAGACAGTTTTGAAATTATACAAAAAGCGATTAGAAAAAGAACAAATACAAATATTAAAAAATAGGAGGAAAAACAATGGCATTAAAAAATGTAAAATATGTTCTTATTAATGAAAATAGTGAACCTATTAAAAATGAAGATGGTAGTTTAGATATTAAAACTGCTGAAATTATTTTAGAAAATACTGCTGAAGTTGAAGAATTTAATGCAATTAATTTAGAAAATAGTAATCAGCAAATCAACGAACTACAAACAAAAAATACTGAATTAACTTCACAAATTGAACAACAAACAATTCAATTAAAACAAATTGAAGTAATTGACTTTATTAATTCTTTAACTGATAATGAAGAATTTAAAAATGTTTTATTAAAGTCTTATGATATTACTGATGATATTGAAATCATTAAAACACAATTGCAAAGTGTTTATGATGAATTAATTAAGGTACAAACAGTTAATACTGGTGGCGTACCAAAAGTAGAAAACAAAGAAAACAATATTTTAGATACAGACAATGTATTTAATAAATAGAAAGAAGGAAGTAAATTATGGCACAAAACCCACAAAGAATTTTCGGAGATATTGCTAATCAAGCAACAAAACGAGATCGAGAAACATTTGAACAATGATATTTACAAACTTATCAACAAAAATTTAGTTGAGAAGCATTATTTGCATGAAAAGATGCAAGTAAATTTAGTTTAGCATATAAAAGAAAGAAAAATATTAAATATAATGAAGGTTCTGGTAAAGATGGGAAAGTATTTAATACTGATGATAAATTATTAAATTATTCAGAAGTAGAATTTGATGATGGAATTGTTGAATTAGATACAATTTTAACTTTTGCTCGTAAATTAGACCCTGTAGAAAGTGATTTTAACCCTAATCTTTGGGCTGCTGATATTGAACAAGCAATGGATACTGAGGTTGCTTATAAACGTAATAAAATTTTAGAAATTATTAATAAAGGAGTAGTTACAACCATTCAAGGCCAAAAAGCAGATGATACTAATGCTTTACAAATTCACGATGAAATTATGGATAAAATATATGAAAATGGATTTACCCCATCAGAAACAGTTGTCTTGGGCTCGGCTGATTTTATTCGTGGAATTCGTAATAAATTACAGTTACAACTTGGAGCAAATGACCAAATAAACAATGTAATTGAAACAAGCGGAGCAATGAAAACTGTTGAAGGAACAACATATTATATGGTTCCTAAAAAATTACCAATTATTAATAAAGATGGTTCAGAAGGAACAATTACTCTATTACCAGATGGTGTTAATGCAATTGCCTTTAAATTTAGTAAAAAATATGACCCTCTTATCTTACGCAAAAAAGACCATACTCCATTAAGAGTTGGTGCAGCTGCATTGGGTACTGGAATGGGTAATACTTTGATTATGGAAAGAGTTTTATATTTAGGTGGGGCAGTAGTTGAACCTAAGGGAATTATTAAACATATTGTTTCAAAAATTGATATTAGTAAAATTAATAAAATAGATAAACCAAATATTCATGTTACAGACCCAACAAAAGCAACAGCCGAACAGTTAAAATCACAATTTAAAGATGTTGTTTTAAAAGCAGTAAAAGCAGTAAATAGTTCTTTAACTGAAAGTGATTTTGATTACTTTATTGAAAGTAAAGGTGAAGACTGACCAATTAATATTACAAATGATAAAACTGTTGAAGTTCAAATTGAAGGTAAAAACAACGCTACTGGTCAAACAAATCCGATTGATGTTAAAATTAAAAATTCTTAATAGTACTAAAAAATAGTACTTTTTCGTTTGATATATATGCCAATTGGAACATCTAAAACAGCCCTTATTTATGCTGTTAAAAAAAATCCAACTAGATTGTCAATCCAACAACAAGAAAAAAATTTTGGTTTACAGTTATTAGAATTTTTAGGAATTCAAGTTTTAGCACTTGGTTTATCAGTTTTAACTGGTGGTATTGCTTCGGCTGTTGGTCTTGGTGCGGGATTATCTAATTTTGCCGCAGCATTTATCTCATTTGGAGTAGAAACAGCAACCGATTTTGCCGTAAATCAAATATACGATAAATTAACATCAGAAGTGACAGTAAAAAGTACTGCCTTAAATTTGCTACCAGCAATTGGTGGTATTGGAAAATTAACGCGTGCTGCTCGAACAACTAAAATTTTAAAATTAGCGAAAGAAACTAAACTACTTGAAAAATTAGGTGTAATAACTGCTAATAATTTAGAAGATGTTGTAAGGCAAGTTACAGGTAAAAAGATTTTATCTGATAAATTAATATTTGATTTTACAAAACAAGCTAATAATGAAACTTTATTATATACAATTGGAAAATTAGCCCGAAATGATTTTTATAAGGGTTTTAAAGTTTCTAAATTAGAAACAATTAATAATTTATTAAAAATTGAAAAAAATATTCAAAAAATAAGTCCTACATTAGTTCAAAAAATACCACGCATAAATGAAATAAATGCTAATAAATGATTGTCTGAATATGGATTAAATATTGATAAAATAAGCAAAATTAATACTAATGAGTGATATAACATAATGACTAATCTTCATAAAAAAGGTGTTGGTAAAAACCTAATATTAAATGCTAATTTAATGCGGGGCAGTAAAATATATAATAATAAATTATTAAATATTTTTCATCAAACACCAATTAAATTAAATAAAATTTTAAATCATTTAAACCCAAATTTTTATATTCAAAAAGTAACTAAAAAATTATTAGCCCCAATTGAAAAACAAATAATTACTATTAAACAAAAAGTAATTAGTAAAATTACTGATAAAACTAAAAAAATATTATCTAAATTTGAAACTAAGGCTATTAAAAAAGGTCAATTATTACCTTTTGCTTATGGTTCTGATGTTTTTTTAACAGTTAAAATTGTTCCATTATCAGTTGCGGGTGAAGTTGCTTTAACAATATATTATAAAAATCCTAAATATGCCCCTATTGTCGTTATGACAACTTTAATCAAAGCAGAACAGTTTGTTTTAGCTCCTGAACCGTTTAAATTCTATATGAACAGTGAATGGTTTATTGGTTGGGGATTTAAAAAAACAAGTTTGTTTAATTTAGTTTCTTTTGCCCCACTTGTTTATCAGCAAGTAGTAAAAGATAGTTTTAAAATATATCGGACAATTGCTAAGATATTAAAAATGCAAGAACAATTTAAAAATAACTTTAATAAATATAAATTGTTAAATACGCTAGAAGATAGTGCGGTTACTAGTTTGTTAGGTAATGGACTAGTATTTCAAGCATATAAACAACTCAGAACAAAACAAGATTTAAACAAAACAATTAAAACAAAAACATTACTAAATAGTAAAAAATTTATATTAAAGAAAATATATTCTAAAAAAAGTAAATGATAAGGAGATGATTAAATGTTAAATGAATTATGACAAAATGTTACTTTGGAAAATTATAATAATTTTATTCCAATGACAGGTAAAATTACACAAGCTCCAGTTCGTTATAATAAGTTTTTTAAAGGTGATGTAGAATTATGATTTAAAACATTTGCTTTAAGAGCCCAAAATATGATTAATTCTTACTTAAACTATCCATTTTCAAAACTAAAGTTTGAAACATTTAAAGATCCATTATTAAAGAAAATTTGTATTAATATGGTGTTTATTACGATTGAGCATTGAACATTTAACCGCATTCCAATTGAATTTTTTACTTCGGCAAATATGAGTGTTGGTGATATTAATTATTCATCGCAAAATGACCCTATGATTACTTGACAAGGTCTATTGCCTACCTATGCAAAATCATTGGCTAATTTAACAACTTTAAAGAAAATGTTTCGTACTTTTCAAGAAGAAGGTATTGATTTAACAATGATTGATTTAGAAGCATATTATACTCAATTAGAAGTTGATGCTTTAATAGAAAAAGAAAAAACTAAGATTGACAATAAAACTATTGTTAAAAATAACAATAATGAAATAAATGTTCCCTTTGATAATGATACTATTTATGAAAAAAATGGTGTCTGAAAAGCAAAACAAAGTGGCGGTAGTGATATTAAAATTGATAATAAAACAATTATTAAAAATACTGCTGATGAATTAATGGTTTCAGATTTAAAACAAAATAAAATAACTTTATTACCTAATAGTAGTGGTCGTGTTAATGCTGATTTTAATGCTGAAAACGGGGAATTAAGAATTTGAGACCCTAGTTTTGAAGGTGGTAAAAATACTGCTGATTATATGATTATTGATAGTACAGTTGCGGGAATTGAAAGTACTGATGATACATTTGGTACTACTAAATATTTAGATAAATTTTATTTACAGAAAAAAGATTTACCTAAAATATCAAATGATTGAAAAGTTGTTGATACTAGTGATTTTGTTCAAGATTCTAAAGGATATAAAATTAAAAATTTTAATAAGTCAGAATATTATTATCGTTTATGGTGTTATACAACGCTTGAGATAGAACTATATATAATTACGCATATAAACTTTAAAGGTCAATTAGCAAGTGGAATATCATATGGAAATAATCCAAGTCGTTGAATTACCATTCAATTATTTTCCAACGGTGAGTTTAAATTATCATCAATATCAAATAGTGTTGAAATTAAAGGATTGTATATTGAAAGAAAAAAAGTAAGTTAGGAAGGAGATGGTATTATGCCAAAAGTAACTATTAAAGATATGATTATGTTTTTGAAAATCTTTGGAGTTTCATCATTGTTTTTTATTTCCGGAATTATTATTTGTTTTATCGGAGAAAAAACATTGGGTATTTCTTGACCAGCATATGTTATTGTTTCAGCAATGCTTATTGGAGCAGGAATTATAGTTTTAATTATTGAAACTATTAGATTTATCAAAACTCATAACAAACAACAAAAACAAGATAGTATTGAAGATGTTATTAAAAAAGAAGATACGAAATAAAGAGGTGATATAAATGGGATTGTTACCAGCAAAAAAGAAATTAAAAAAAGAATATGATATTGATAGTTATTATCTTAATTTAGCATCAACGATTACTAATCGTAAAAATGTTACTGTTCAAAAACATAATGAAATTTTAGAAAAAAGAATTTGTGAAGATAATGCTAATTTTTTAAATCCACGTGATTTAGAAATTAGCATTTATAATCCAATTAATAATAAACAGATAGATACTAAATTAATTAATAACTTTTTAAAAATGCAAGACTTTACTAATAAGAATTGATATAACGAATATAAAATTAATAAGAATGGTAAAGGTGCATATTTTATTTTTGCTAATAATTCAAAACTTAATTTTATTACGATTGATTTTTACAATGACCAATATGACGAATTAGGTAATTTAGTTTCGTGTACTTTTGATTATGACCCTTATCTTAAAAATGACCAGAGTGTTTTTATTACTGAAAAATTAGAAATTAATTATGTAACTAAACAAGTAAAAAAGTTATTAGAAAGTTAAAAACACGATTATACAGTACTATTACCGACTTATATATTGATGATACTAAATGAAATAACTATACAACATTACAAAGAGAGGAAATATTGCCACTTAATTTTATTCCGATTGAAATTATTCCTAATAACCCTAATTTTGAACCTTCTGCTCGTTATGGTAAACAATTTGCTAGTATTTTAGATATTATTGCGGAAAAGATTATGTTAGACCCATTATTAAATAGTGGTAAATTTACCATTAATACTAATGGAGTTACTGGTGTTGTTGACCAAGAAATTAGTAAAATGTTAGCTTCGTTTATTGAAAATGACTTGTTATTAGTTGAAGGAGACCCCGATAGTAATTTTCAACCAGTAGACTATATTGCTGGTAATTTTAAAGGTGAACAATTAACCAAAATATATGATTGATTATTAACTAATTACTATAAAATAAATCGCCACCATGTTCCCGCAATCGCTAAGGGGGCTCAACAAACACAAGCGGAAGTTGCTGGTGTTAATATTCAAACAAACGCTTCGTATGAACAAATGATATATATCAGAGAAATTAAATTAACTGAATTCATTATTAAGTTAATTAAATATGATAATGCTATTTTAAATAGTAGAACATTTAATATTAAAAATATTGATGATTTAATTGTTGATGTTCGCTTACCAGTAAATGCTACTTTAAACAGACAATTAAATAACAATGAAACTATTATAAATATGCCTAATGAAGAACAAGGAGAACAAAAATAATGTTAAAACCATCAGAAAAAATGTTAGCACAATTAGCAGAAAATGATGAACCAATTGATTATTCAATTGATAGTATTCCGCTAGATTTTGCTAATCAATCACAATATAGCGACCCTGATTTAGAACAATTATTTACCGAAGACCGTGCAAGAACCTTATATATTTATAAAATTAATAATCTTGTTAAGACAAAACAAAAACCAACCTTAAACTACTCTCAAAATAGTGTTAAAATAGGTTTTGTTGACAAAGATGAATATATTAAGATTATTGGTTATGAAATCAGTGATTTTAATTTTAAATTACAAATTCAACAAAATACCACAGTTCAAGATAATAGTACAAGTTATGTAATGATTGATGAAAAAGATATTTTAATTAATGATATTTCAAAACAAGACAAAGAATTTTTAGAAACATTAGACTTAAAAATAGTATCTATTAATGAACAAATTACAGAAGACAATAAAAATGAATGTTACATCATTGAAGAATATAAACGCCCTTATTCACCCGATGGTGTTAATATTATTAAATCTATGCATTTAGTTAAAATAACTGATTTTAAGTGAAAAAACCAAAATAGTATTCATTTAGTATTGCAAAAATCATTACCCGAAGACACAGTATTTACTGGGATTGAAATTAAATACCCTAAATCAATGTTATTTGGAAATATTAAGTGTTGAGGCAATGTTAATGGTGTTTATTCTTATCCATCATCAATAGTTGAAAACGCTAGTTTAGTACCTTTACTATCAATGCCAATAGAAACCAACCCTAATGTACGAATATTTCAATATTGATTTACGGAAAGTTTTTTGCCATGAAGTATCGCTAAAAACTATATTCAAGGTGCTGATATTTTAGGTTTAATAAATAAAAATGGTTTAGAAAAAGTTTTATTAAATTTTTTAACATATCGTTATAATTATGATCGAAAATTTCAAGGGGCAAAATACGATGAAAAAGGTAACCCTACAAATAAAGTGGCTGAATTACGCCAAAAATTCGAAGGACAAAAACCAGAAGATGTTATTGATGGTCTATTTGAAGAATGAAAATTCAAAAACCCAACTCTTATTAATGATAAAGTTATAAAAATATTTAAACAAATTATTTATATGCTTTCAAATTATACATATAGCAAATATGCAATTAATAAAGGCTATAATGATGATATTAAGTTAATTGCCCCCTATTATTTTGAATTATTATCAATACCTGAACCTGATAAAAAAGATGAAAATTATTGAAAATTTAAAAAATGTATAATTGAGTTAAATTCATTGTATTTTAATTTTTCTGGTGGTCCAATTCCACCATCGCCATTAAATTATTGAGAAAAAGTTTATGCAGATGGTAAACCGTTTAATGAAGTTGATAATAAATATTATTTTGTTGTGTGAAAGGGCAAAACAGAATGATATATAACAAAGTTTCTTAATAATGAAAAAATAAATCAACATGGCAGAAAAGTATTAAAAGAAGAAGACGGATATGAGATTGGTTTATATCATTATAGTAATTTTAAATATGAAGTTGATTTATTTAATTATGAACCATCTAAAATGACAAACTGACCTTGAAGAATTGACAAAGGAACTTATTTTAAATCTGTTTATCGTTGTGAAATAAAGGGTGAACCAAATATACCAAGTATTGACCCAACAACAGGACAAATTATAGAATGAAATTTAAAACATCAGAATAATAACAACAAAAATGATGAAATTAAAGCAATTATAAAAAATAAAGATATTTCAGAAAACTCCATTTATCAATTAGAAGCAAATTATTTTAATTGACTATCAATAACAAGTGAATTAGAAACAAATAACATTCCGTCTTTAATTCCTGCTGAAATTAAACTATCAGATGGAGAATATGGTAAGTATTTAACTAATTTAATTGTTTCTAATCAAAAAATAGAAGATTATTTAAATTATTTTTCACAATGATATAAATTGCTTTATTCTAAGGCAGATTGAGGGGGAATAACTAAAAAATTAGTTGTAGATAATATTAAAATAACTTTTGATAAGCATCCAAAACTATTTAATTTAAATGAAATTGAAATATCTGGTATATGGGGTTATGGAAATTATGATATAAATATTTATGTTGATAAATCAAATGAAAAAACTATTGAAGGAAAAGATATAAATTTAAAATTAATTAAAAGTTGTCCTATTGGAACCAAAGTTAGTGGAGTTAAGGATAGAAATACATATCTTATATTAATTGAAAATGATGTCTGATATCTTTAAAAAAATGGTGTTGAAGATGAAAAATCTTATTCAAATATTGCGGTTGCTGATTTTTTAAAAAAATCAAATAATATAATATTTTTTTATCCACCCATAAAAGAAGAAATTAATATTAATAATTTAGAATTATTTAATAAAAACAATGAAAAACTATCATTAATTACATTAGAAATATAAAAAGTCATTTTAATAAATGACTTTTTATTATTAATTAACTTTTATATTACCATCATTATTAACAACTAAATCAGGTAAATTTTGTTCATCACCATTTCAACGATAAACAGATTTAAAATAAGTTCCTTTGTCAATTCTTCAAGGTCAGTTTGTCATTTTAGATGGTTCATAATTAAATAAATCAACTTCATATTTAAAATTACTATAACGATATAAACCAATCTCATATCCGTCTTCTTCTTTTAATACTTTTCTGCCATGTTGATTTATTTTTTCATTATTAAGAAACTTTGTTATATATCATTCTGTTTTGCCCTTTCACACAACAAAATAATATTTATTATCAACTTCATTAAACGGTTTTTCTTGTGGTACCATTCATTCTAAGTTGTTTTTAATTTCTTGGTTATCAGTATTTATTTTGTTTTTTTCTTTTAATTTTGTTAATTCTTCAGTTGTATATTCTTTTTCTTGTGGTGTATTACTATTACAAGCAACTAAACTTGTTGTACTTGTTCCAATTAAAGTGATTGTTCCTAAAATACCTAATATCTTTTTCATATTTTAATTCTATTATACTATAGCTGCCATTAGTTCTGGTTCTGCCATTTCTCAAATTGATGAAAAAATACTAATAGCTTTTTCACAAAATAATTGAAAAACATCTTCATGTATTAATAATTCACCGTTTTCTATTTGATTAAATAAAATATTAAAAATTTTTTCCCCCGTAATTGAAATTTCTGTAGTTTGATCTGGAATAAATTCACCTTCACTGTCTCTTCATGGATCTCTAACATAATAAATATCTTCAAGTATATTTTCTTTATTTGGTTTGATTCCAACAATTAATGCAGAATGAGAAGAGTTATTAAATATTTGGCCATAATGTTCTAATTCAAAAAAACCACCAAACATAACAGGAGATTGTCTAGAAAGAGATTCCCATATTAAATGTCTTATCCACATTCTTTTTTCTATATCATTTAATCTATTTCAAAATAATCGAGTTAAATCAATTTCCTTTAAATTATATCCCAAACTTTCTTTAATTATCGGGTTTGTGTTAAATAATTCAATTACATTTGATAACGAAACACCCCCATCATTTATAATGTCTGAAAAAAAACTTATAATTTCTTCTTGTTCCATTTCTTTAAGATCTTTATTATTAAGAATATTATTATCAAATATATTTTTTAAAACTGCAATAACACATCATGAATTAGTTGTTTGAAATTGCATTGGTTTTTTCATGCTAGTTTTTCTTAAATCAATTAACACATCTTCTAATATTGGATATGTTATTTCTTGTCTTTTAACTCTATTTAAATTTTTTAAATTATTTATTTGTTGAAAATTAATATCACTATTTAACGTTTCTTCTTTTTGATAAGGACTAGCGGCAATTGTTGTTGGGACAGCAGTTCCACTAATAATTAATACACTTAATAAACTTAAAAGTTTTTTCATTTTGTATAATTTCCTTTCTTTTATCTTGAAATTTTTTATCAAGATCTATTGACATTATATATATATATATATATATATACAAGCGCTTTTAAATATATTTTAGAAAGGAGATGAATTATAATGGTTATTATTTTGATTATATTGTACTAAATCTGGGCTCGCGGTAATTTTCATAAGTTTGTGAAAAATGCCTTAAAGTTTAAAAAAACTTTTGCCGCGCTTTTCAAAATACTTGGGAAAAATTCTAAGCGTTAAGCGAAGAATTTTATAAAGGTTCCCAAATTTGTTTGAAAGAACCTCAAAACTTTTTTTAACTTGTAAGTTATTTTATCACAAAAATTTAAGAAAATCAACCGCTCGCCCAAAACCTCAAAAAACTATATAATTAACTTTGTATATAAAAGAAAGGATTTTTTAAAATGGATAAAACAAAGCATCATTTTACTTTTAAAGAAAGAGTAATGTTAAAAGATTTATTAGAACTTGATTCTTTAAAAAGAAAAAATGGTAAACCCAATATATCTAAAATAGCAAAAATATTGCATAAAAATCGCAATACAATTAGACGAGAAATAAAAAGGTTAAAAGATAATGAATATGACGCTAAATTAGCACACGAAGATTATTTACAAAAACAACAAAAATGTTTTAAAAAATCATCATTATTGCTAAATATTTTAGAATGACTAGATGAAAAATATAACAAATTTCATGATTCACCAGAACAAATCTGTAAAAAATATGAAAAAGAGTTTGGTATTAAATTTCCAGTATGTTTTAAAACTTTATATAAATATATTCATTTGGGATTTTTAAATTTCAAGAAATATAATTTGTATTTTCATGGTAGAAAATATAAAACAAAAAATAGGATTGATAATCGCGGTAAAATAAGAAATTTTAGAACTATTGAAGAAGCAAAACATGATAAATATGAATTTGGTTGATTTCAAATGGACACTATGGTTGGTAAAAATAATAGTGTTTGTTTAGTTTTAATCGAAGAATTAACGCAATTTAAAATCATTGAACCATTAAAAGAAAAAACAACAAAAGAAGTTACAAACGCATTAAAACGAATTTTTTCTAACAGATTTTTTAAAGATAGATGCAAAGGAATAATAACAGATCAAGGCAAAGAATTTGCTGATTGAGAAAAAATTGAAAAAATAACAAATGCTAAAGTATATTTTTGTGACGCTGGAACTCCAACACAAAAACCCAAAGTTGAAAGAGCAATTCGTGATTTTAGACATTGATTTTCCAAAGGAATTGATTTAAGTATTTATTCAAGAAATTATTATCAAGAAGTTGCCAATATAATAAACTCTAAACTTAAAAAATCTTTACATTGACTATCTTCAAAAGAAGTTTTTATACAAATGTTTAATTTTTAATATAATTACTTATAAAATTTTAATCATTTTATTTTTCGGTGTGTCAAAATTCATAAATTTAAGACAAAACTACTAAATTTTTTTAAAATAAATTATATTGAACATTTATTTTATTGATGTTATAATGAAATCAAATAAAGTGCTACACTTCATAGTACAATTTACAACTATAATCAATTAAATCTTCGATTGTACTAATTCAATCTATTTTAGAATAAAGTAATTTATATCATTCAGAAAAATAATTTAAATAGTTTTCTATTTTGTCATTAAAAACAATTAAATTAGTTAAATATTTCCCATATTCACCATCAGATAATTTAATTTCTGATGGAATAAGAGAAGGAATGTTATTTGTTTCTAATTCATTTGTTACGGATAATCAATTAAAAAAATTTGCTTCTAATCGATAAATAGGATTTTCTGAAATATCTTTGTTTTTAACACTTACTTTAATTTCATTATCTTTGTTATTATTAACATTTATTTGTTGTTTTAAATTTCAATCAATAATTTTTCCAGTACTTGAATCAATTAAAGGTTTAAGAGGTTCACCACCACCATTTCAACGATAAACTGCTTTAAAATTTCGTCCCTTATCTTCATTTCAAAAAATTCGTTCTATTTTACCTTCTGATTGATCATCTATTAATAAATCTTGTTCTTTTGTTTCAAAAACCCATAAAAAGAGATCAATATAATATGGTTTTAATGGATCCCAATCCTCATTTTTTTCCTTTATTTGTATCGTGTTTAAATTTTGATATTTTTCAATAAATAGAATTATTAGGTTTCCATATAGCAAAATATCATTTATTATCCACTTGATTAAATGGTTTTTCTTGTGCTTTAATTTCTTTTCAATAATTTACTGTAATTGGTGGATTAGAACCAATAAAATCAAAATATAATGAATATATTTGTACTTGACAATCTGAAAAATAAAAATATCCTTCTTCTAATCTATTTGGTTTTGAAATTAGTTTAAAATAATAAGGAGCAATTAATTTAATATCATCATTATAGCCTTTATTAATTGCATACTTGCTATATGTATAATTTGATAACATATAAATAATTTGTTTAAATCTTTTGACAACATTTTCATTAAGAAATGTGGAATTATCTAATTTTCAATTTTCAAATAAACCATCAATTACATCTTCTGGTTTTTGTCCTTCAAATTTTTGGCGCAGTTCAGCCGCTTTATTGGTAGGATTACCTTTTTCATCGTATTTTGCTCCTTGAAATTTACGGTCATAATTATAACGATATGTTAAATAATTTAATAAAACTTTTTCTAAACCATTTTTATTTACCAAATCTAAAATATCTTTTCCTTGAATATAGTTTTTGGCTATACTTCATGGTAAAAAACTTTCAGTAAATCAATACTGAAATATTCTTACATTAGGGTTTGTTTCAATTGGCATTGATAGTAAAGGTACTAAACTAGCGTTTTCAACTATTGATTGTGGATAAGAATAAACACCATTAACATTGCCTCAACACTTAATATTTCCAAATAACATTGATTTAGGGTATTTAATTTCAATCCCAGTAAATACTGTGTCTTCGGGTAATGATTTTTGTAATACTAAATGAATACTATTTTGGTTTTTTCATTTAAAATCAGTTATTTTAACTAAATGCATAGATTTAATAATATTAACACCATCGGGTGAATAAGGGCCTTTGTATTCTTCAATGATATAACATTCATTTTTGTTATCTTCACTAATTGGCTCATTAATAGATACTATTTTTAAGTCATAGGATTCTAAAAATTCTTTGTCTTGTTTTGAAATATCATTAATTAAAATATCTTTTTCATCAATCATAACATAACTTGTGCTATTATCTTGGACTGTGGTATTTTGTTGAATTTGTAATTTAAAGTTAAAATCACTAATTTCATAACCAGTTATTTTAATATATTCATCTTTGTCAATAAAACCTATTTTAACGCTATTTTGAGAGTAATTTAAGATTGGTTTTTGCTTTGTCTTAACAATATTATTAATTTTATAAATATATAAGGTTCTTGCACGGTCTTCAGTAAATAATTGTTCTAAGTCAGGGTTGCTGTACTGCGATTGAGCAGCAAAATCTAACGGAATACTATCGATTGAATAGTCAATTGGTTCATCATTTTCCGCTAATTGTGCTAACATTTTTTCAGATGGTTTTAACATTATTCTTGTTCTCCTTCTTCATTAGGCATATTGATAATAGTTTCGTTGTTTTTTAATTGTCTGTTTAAAGTAGCATTTACTGGTA
The DNA here is from genome assembly GCF_964020235.1 of Spiroplasma endosymbiont of Seladonia tumulorum. Lineage (NCBI taxonomy): Bacteria > Bacillati > Mycoplasmatota > Mollicutes > Entomoplasmatales > Spiroplasmataceae > Spiroplasma > Spiroplasma endosymbiont of Seladonia tumulorum. The sequence goes on from NZ_OZ026545.1 coordinate 1,994,076, forward strand.
AGCGAACATCAACAATTAACTCATCAATATTTTTAATATTGAATGTTCTACTGTTTAAAATCGCATTATCATATTTAATTAACTTAATAATGAATTCAGTTAATTTAATTTCTCTAATATATATCATTTGTTCATATGATGCGTTTGTTTGAATATTTACTCCCGCAACTTCTGCTTGTGTTTGTTGGGCTCCCTTGGCGATTGCGGGAACATGATGGCGATTTATTTTATAGTAATTAGTTAATAATCAATCATATATTTTGGTTAATTGTTCACCTTTAAAATTACCCGCAATATAATCTACTGGTTGAAAATTACTATCAGGGTCTCCTTCAACTAATAACAAGTCATTTTCAATAAATGAAGCTAGCATTTTACTAATTTCTTGGTCAACTACACCAGTCACGCCGTTAGTATTAATAGTAAATTTACCACTATTTAATAATGGATCTAACATTATCTTTTCAGCAATAATATCTAAAATACTAGCAAATTGTTTACCATAACGAGCAGAAGGCTCAAAATTAGGGTTATTAGGAATAATTTGAATTGGAATAAAATTAAGTGGTAATATTTCTTCTCTTTGTAAAGTTGTATAGTTATTTCATTTAGCATCATCAATATATAAGTCGGTAATAGTACTATATAATCGTGTTTTTAACTTTCTAATAACTTTAACTTGTTTAGTTACAGCATCAATCTCTAATTTTTCAGTAATAAAAATACTCTGGTCATTTTTAATATAAGAGTCATAATCAAAAGTACAAGATACTAAATTACCTAATTCATCATATTGGTCATTGTAAAAATCAATAGTAATAAAATTAAGTTTTGAATTATTAACAAAAATAAAGTATGTACCCCTACCATTCTTATTAATTTTATATTCGTTATATCAATTTTTATTAGTAAAGTCTTGCATCTTTAAAAAGTTATTAATTAATTTAGTATCTAATTGTTGATTAGTAAGTGGATTATAAATGCTAATTTCTAAATCTCGTGGATTTAAAAAATTAGCATTATCTTCACAAATTCTTTTTTTTTAAAATCTCATTATGTTTTTGAACAGTAACATTTTTACGATTAGTAATAGTTGATGCTAAATTAAGATAATAACTATCAATATCATAATCTTTTTTTATTTTCTTTTTTGCTGGTAACAATCCCATTTATAACTTCCCCTTTATTTTGTTTCTTCTTTTTTAATAACATCTTCAATACTATCTTCTTTTTGTTTTTTGTTATGTGTTTTGATAAATCTAATTGTTTCAATAATCAAAACTATAATTCCAGCTCCGATAAGCATTGCTGAAACAATAACATATGCCGGTCAAGAAATACCTAATGTTTTTTCTCCTATAAAACAAATAATAATTCCTGCGATAAAAAACAATGATGAAACTCCAAAGATTTTCAAAAACATAATTACATCTTTAATATTTACTTTTGACATAATAACATCTCCTTTCTAATTTACCTTTTTTCTTTCAATAAACACAAATCCCAAAGGTCTAAATGTTGCTGGACCATTAACTCCAATATTAATCAATCCATCAGGATTAATAGATAATGCTAAACATGCACTATTAACACCTATTTGATCATATATAACACCTATTGTTTGTCTAAAACTATGCCTTGTTTGCAACATCCCTTGACTTTTTAAATCTCCTTTGATATTTTTTCCTGAGGCTCAAATTCTATAAATATAATTTTCTTTATCAAAATTAGGAATAGTATATCCTTTTTGTCCAACTTTAAAATCACTAGTATCAACAATTTCTCAATCTGGAACTTTTGGTATAACAATTGATTTTTTTAATTCATCTAAAATTTCTTCTTTTATTTTTGCAAGTTTTTCATCTTTAATTTTTTCTATAACAAGTTTATCTAATAAAGCATCAACTTCTAATTGAGTATAATATGCTTCTAAATCAATCATTGTTAAATCAATACCTTCTTCTTGAAAAGTACGAAACATTTTCTTTAAAGTTGTTAAATTAGCCAATGATTTTGCATAGGTAGGCAATAGACCTTGTTAAGTAATCATAGGGTCATTTTGCGATGAATAATTAATATCACCAACACTCATATTTGCCAAAGTAAAAAATTCAATTGGAATGCGGTTAAATGTTCAATGCTCAATCGTAATAAACACCATATTAATACAAATTTTCTTTAATAATGGATCTTTAAATGTTTCAAACTTTAGTTTTGAAAATGGATAGTTTAAGTAAGAATTAATCATATTTTTGGCTCTTAAAGCAAATGTTTTAAATCATAATTCTACATCACCTTTAAAGAACTTATTATAACGAACTGGAACTTGTGTAATTTTACCTGTCATTGGAATAAAATTATTATAATTTTCCAAAGTAACATTTTGTCATAATTCATTTAACATTTAATCATCTCCTTATCATTTACTTTTTTTAAAATATATTTTCTTTAATATAAATTTTTTACTATTTAGTAATGTTTTTGTTTTAATTGTTTTGTTTAAATCTTGTTTTGTTCTGAGTTGTTTATATGCTTGAAATACTAGTCCATTACCTAACAAACTAGTAACCACACTATCTTCTAGCGTATTTAACAATTTATCTTTATTAAAGTTATTTTTAAATTGTTCTTGCATTTTTAATATCTTAGCAATTATCCGATATATTTTAAAACTATCTTTTACTACTTGCTGATAAACAAGTGGGGCAAAAGAAACTAAATTAAACAAACTTGTTTTTTTAAATCCCCAACCAATAAACCACTCACTGTTCATATAGAATTTAAACGGTTCAGGAGCCAAAACAAACTGTTCTGCTTTGATTAAAGTTGTCATAACGACAATAGGGACATATTTAGGATTTTTATAATATATTGTTAAAGCAACTTCTCCCGCAACTGATAATGGAACAATTTTTACTGCTAAAAAAACATCAGAACCATAAGCAAAGGGTAATAATTGGCCTTTTTTAATAGCTTTAGTTTCAAATTTAGAGAATATTTTTTTAGTTTTATCAGTAATTTTATTAATTACTTTTTGTTTAATTGTAATTATTTGTTTTTCAATTGGAGCTAATAATTTTTTAGTTACTTTTTGAATATAAAAATTTGGGTTTAAATGATTTAAAATTTTATTTAATTTAATTGGTGTTTGGTGAAAAATATTTAATAATTTATTATTATATATTTTACTGCTCCGCATTAAATTAGCATTTAATAGTAGATTTTTACCAACACCTTTTTTATGAAGATTAGTCATAATGTTATATCACTCATTAGTATTAATTTTGCTTATTTTATCAATATTTAATCCATATTCATATAACAATTTATTAGCATTTTTTTTCATTTACGCACGGTATTTTTTGAACTAATGTAGGGCTTATTTTTTGAATATTTTTCTCAATTTTTAATAAATTATTAATTGTTTCTAAATTAGAAACTTTAAAACCTTTATAAAAATCATTTCGGGCCAATTTACCAAATGTATATAATAAAGTTTCATTATTAGCCTGCTTTTAAAAATCAAATATTAATTTATCAGATAAAATCTTTTTGCCTGTAACTTGTTTTACAACATCTTCTAAATTATTAGCAGTTATTACACCTAATTTTTCAAGTAATTTAGTTTCTTTTGCTAATTTTAAAATTCTAGTTGTTCGAGCAGCACGCGTTAATTTACCAACACCGCCAATTGCTGGTAACAAATTTAAGGCGGTACTTTTTGCTGTTACTTCTGATGTTAATTTATCATATATTTGATTTACGGCAAAATCGGTTGCTGTTTCTACTCCAAACGAGATAAATGCTGCGGCAAAATTAGATAATCCCGTACCAAGACCAACAGCCGAAGCAATACCACCAGTTAAAACTGATAAACCAAGAGCTAAAACTTGAATTCCTAAAAATTCTAATAACTGTAAACCAAAATTTTTTTCTTGTTGTTGGATTGACAATCTAGTTGGATTTTTTTAACAGCATAAATAAGAGCTGTTTTAGATGTTCTAATTGGCATATCTATCAAACGAAAAAGTACTATTTTTTAGTACTATTAAGAATTTTTAATTTTAACATCAATCGGAGATGTTTGACCAGTAGCGTTGTTTTTACCTTCAATTTGAACAGAAACAGTTTTATCATTTGTAATATTAATTGGTCAATCTTCACCTTTACTTTCAATAAAGTAATCAAAATCACTTTCAGTTAAAGAACTATTTACGGCTTTAACTGCTTTTAAAACAACATCTTTAAATTGTGGTTTTAACTGTTCTGCTGTTGTTTGTGTTGGATTTACAACATGAATAGTTGGTTTATCTAATTTATTAATTTTACTAATATCAATTTTTGTAACAATATGTTTAATAATTCCTTTAGGTTCAACTACTGCTCCACCTAAATATAAAACTCTTTCCATAATTAAAGTATTACCCATTCCAGTACCTAACGCAGCAGCACCAACCCTTAGCGGAGTATGGTCTTTTTTGCGTAAAATAAGAGGATCATATTTTTTACTAAATTTAAAGGCAATTGCATTAACTCCGTTTGGTAATAATTCAATTGTTCCTTCTAAACCATCTTTATTAATAATTGGTAATTTTTTAGGAACCATATAATATGTTGTTCCTTCAACAGTTTTCATTGCTCCACTTGTTTCAATTACGCTATTTATTTGGTCATTTGCGCCAAGTTGTAACTGTAATTTATTACGAATTCCACGAATAAAATCAGCCGAATCCAAGACAACTGTTTCTGATGGGGTAAAGCCATTTTCATATATTTTATCCATAATTTCATCGTGGATTTGTAAAGCATTTGTATCATCTGATTTTTGTCCTTGAATAGTTGTAACAGTTCCTTTATTAATAATTTCTAAAATTTTATTGCGTTTATAAGCAACTTCAGTATCCATTGCTTGCTCAATATCAGCCGCCCAAAGATTGGGATTAAAATCACTTTCTACGGGGTCTAATTTACGAGCAAAAGTTAAAATTGTATCTAATTCAACTGTTCCATCTTCAAACTTTACTTCAGTATAGTTTAAAAGACTGTCATCAGTATTAAATACTTTTTTATCTTTTCCTATACCTTCATTATATTTAATATTTTTCTTTCTTTTATATGTTAAACCAAACTTATTTGCTTCTTTTCACGCAAATAATGCCTCTCAGCTAAATTTTTGTTGATAAGCTTGTAAATATCATTGGTCAAATGATTCACAATCTTTTTGTGTTGCTTGATTAACAATATCGCCGAATATTCTTTGTGGATTTTGTGCCATAATTTTATACCTTCTTTCTTATTTATTAAATACATTGTCTGTATCTAAAATATTGTTTTCTTTATTTTCTGATTTTGGTACGCCACCAGTATTAACTGTTTGTACCTTAATTAATTCATCATAAACACTCTGCAATTGTACTTTAATGATTTCAATATCATCAGTAATATCATAAGATTTTAATAAAACATTTTTAAAATCTTCATTATCAGTTAAAGAATTAATAAAATCAATTACTTCAATTTGTTTTAATTGAATTGTTTGTTCTTCAATTTGTGAAGTTAATTCAGTATTTTTTGTTTGTAGTTCGTTGATTTGTTGATTACTATTTTCTAAATTACTTGCATTAAATTCTTTAACTTCAACAGTATTTTCTAAAATAATTTCAGCAGTTTTAATATCTAAACTACCATCTTCATTTTTAATAGGTTCATTATTTTTATCAATAAGAACAAATTTTACATTTTTTAATGCCATTGTTTTTCCTCCTATTTTTTAATATTTGTATTTGTTCTTTTTCTAATCGCTTTTTGTATAATTTCGAAACTATCGACTCGAAAAGATAAAAAATAGCGTTTAGTTTTTATATTTAACTGATTAAATACTGAGCCTTTAATTTTTATCTCATCATCTTTTTTTAATTTCAAAAAAGCAGATACAACTGACGGATTATAAATTGATAATGTTGAGTAATTTAATCCTTCTCACTGACATTTCGCAGAACAAGCATCAACTTCAACACCAGCAGCAACCAGTGCCTTAATTTTAGTTTTAATTGGGTTTTCATGTAATCTAACAGTTAATTCTAATTTATTAACTTTTTTATTTTAGATTTATTAGTTATTGATTTTTTAAGTAAATTACTTTTTGTTTGTGCCATTTTTATCAACTCCTTCTGTTATAAAATATTGTAAATGTTTTCAAGCATCGTGTTCGTGCTCTGTCATTTTAATATTTCCTTTATAAATATAATTTTTCTTAACAACTGGCGATTGTAAAACATAATTTAAATTAAATAGATATTTACATAAAACTTTTAAACCACCAATGAATTTAGGAGTAGCTAATGGATTTTTTATTTTTAAACCTTTATTAAGTTGATAATCTTCAATTATTACAATAACTTTATTTAAATAAGAACAAATTTTATTTTTAAACTCATTTAATATTAAATACATATTATTTATTGCTTCTTCTTCATTTTTAGAATTAAAAGTAATATTATTAATTATTTTCTTTTGCAAAACATTATAAATAATCATACCAGTTTGTCCAATTCCAACAGGGTCAATTGCAATAATATATTTTAATTTATTTGTTTTATTTTTTTTGTCAATTTGTAATATTTTTCATCCATCGGATGCTAAATCTAAAATATCGTTAATTTTGTAATGTTGCATATAAGAAGCAATTACATCTCAATTGTTTTTAAATAAAATTAAGTACATTTTGGCTCATTCTAAACATTGCAAATCATAATGCTTTTTATGATGTGAAATACGACAATTAACAGGCTGACAATTAACTCAATCAAATGACGTTGTTATTTCATTTCAAGTTTTATTAATATACAAACTTTTATATTCTGTCATTTATCTATACTCCTTAATTATTTTTATTTGTTGCTCAAATTTCATCATTAATATCATTTACCGTTACTAGATAAGCTCGTATCATTAATTCTTGTAATTTATTTTTAATTTTTTTATTTCATTTTTTCATCAAATATTTTCCTTTCTGTAAAAAACATAATATTCCTTTATTGGTTAATATTTTGATATTTAGTAAATAATTTATTTTAGTATTTAATTACTTCGCCCCCGCTTCACTTTGAAGGTGAGCGGGGGCGGGATAAGATATTTTGATAGAGTTTACCCCCATACGGAAATAAACAAAGAAACAGTTTACCCAGTTATTAATTACGCTTCATCCATCCCTAGACAACTTTATATAAAGAAAATAACCTTTTGGAGTTCCAACCCTCTTGTTTTTTTAGTGTCCGATATTGTTTTTTCGGTTTAACAGCACTCTTTTTATGAAAACAAGCAAAAAACACGCGCTCTGACATTTCGCAAGTGATTAATCTTGCCGAGAATTAAAGAAATAAATAGGAGTAGTAAATCCAATCGCTTTCACACTTTCTTTAAGGCTTCGTGCCATAGATGAGTTATTCATCTTTAAGCATCAAAATATTAAATTTTAAGTGCCGCATTATTCATCGGATAATACCTTTATTGAAAGGATTTATAAAAATATTGTTTATTTTGTGTAGGGAAAACAGAATTTAATCTGTTTTTTTATGATAAAAGTTCTAAATTTAAAGATACTATCCGATGAATAATGCAAATAAATTTATGTTTTTTAATATAAAAATAAAAAAAAAACAATCTCACAAGAGTTGTTTTTTGCCGGTTCATCGTACAGGACGCCATATTATTATCTTTTTCTAATTGACTTAATATTTGTTGTATTTCTTTTTTATGACCTTTTTTAATTAAATCTAAATAAGTAAATGGATTTAATCACTGATAAATATCTTCAACTTTATTTGTAATTTTATTATATTTATCACTAATATAATTAATTGGCTTTAATATTTTATTTTTAACTTGATTAACTCTATTAATTAAATTTACAAATTTACTTATTAAAGGTTTATTTTCTAAATTAGATACTAATAAAGTTAAAACGCGTAATATTAGTAAATTCATTTTATATTAACCTTGATTATTTGGTTTTGATTCTGGTTTTGATGCTGAAATTAGATAATCAACTGGAACTCTAAAAGTTTTATTTAGATTACTTTTAGCGGCAGTAATTTCATCTTGGCTTGGTTGTTTTTCCAAAATAATTTTACATGTTTTTGGATATAAAATTGTTGGTGTTGCATATTGTACTTTACCAATTCATTTAGGATTAGCAGTATCATTATCTAAAACTTGTTGAATAGTATCCATATTAATTGGATATGCTCATACTTGTTTATTAATAATTAAACCATTTACATTAGTAAAATTATAACCTTTATCACGATTAACTTGTCCTTTTGTCTATATTTTTTCTAAATGAAAACTTTTAGACACAGGAATACCCATTGCAGTATTTTCATATAATTCACCATTAACCATTGCTTTTAATTGAGCTTGTGAACCAATTACTTTTAAATAAGCAGGTGTTAATCCTAAATATGCTCTTCGTCCTAAAACCATAAACATTTTATCTGTTGGTAAACCAAAATATAAATTACTAATTTGATTTGTTAATTCAATCAAAGTTTCATTTAATGTAAAGAATGCTTTATTTGCATCATCAGCATTTTCAGCTGTATAACTACGAAATGGAATTACTTCATATTGAGCATTTGCTAAACAATAATCATAAATAGCCTGAATTAATTCACATTCTAAATTAACAAATTTATTCTGTACAACACTAGAAATAGCATCAGCAATAACGCCATTTTTAATATTTTGTTCTATTAATGCTAAGTCAAAAGCTTCATTCATTAATTTTAAATTAAATCTTTTATCAATCGGAACTGGAATTCTTGTTAATCCCATTGTTTGAGTTGTCCCACCATTTGGTAATGAATAATCATCTTGTCATACTACACGATGAGTTAAATTATATAGTGCTTGTCCTGCATTTGGTAATCAAGCAACTTGTTCTGCGGTTGCAGTAGCATACTGCATAATACTTGCATATTCATTATATAAAGGTCCACGCAATAAAGCATTAACCATATCAACATACGCTTTTTGGTCTGTTGTATTATCTTGTAATATAAAAGGTACTTGTGGCAAATTAATTGTTGCCATAATATTTCACTCCCTTATTATCTAAGGTTTTTAAGTGTATAATCAGTTATTTTTTTAATTTCATCAGGAGTATATGCTCCTTTTTCTTTAATAGTTTCAATTTCATCATTCTTATTTTCAGTAGACTTTTCAATCATTTCTTTAATAATATTAGTTGGTGAAACTGATGGTTGTTCGTGTACAAACAAATCAGGTTTTAATTCTTTTAAAGTTTGCATTTTTTCAAATAAAGAATTACCACTAACTTTATCTAAATTAGCTTTAATATCTTCAATTTTAGTGGGTGGGACATCTTTAAATGCTTTTAATTCATCTAATTCATTAGCAACTTTTAAATAATCTTCTTTTGAAATAGTATCTTTTCGTTTTTGTATACCTTCAATAATTTGTTTTGTTTCATTATGAAATTCATTTAAAATATTATCTGCAATTTCTTCACTTAAACCTTGTTCGATTAATTGTTCTTTTGTAAGTGCCATTTTTTAAAACTAGAGTGCACCCAAAAAAGTAAGTAAAATAAAAAAAGATTTTGCTAAATTTTTATAGGGGGTGCATTTTTATATGGCAAAAAAAGGACAAAAATATAACAAATATACATCAGAATTTAGAACAAAAATCATTGAGGAAATTAAACAAAAAAGTTGTTGAATAGTAGCAAAACAATATAATATAAATGCAAATACAGTAGAATCTTGATGAGCAAATCATAAAAAAGGAAAATTAAACAATCCTAAAGGACCTAAAATTTCTTTTGCCAAAAGAAATTTAGAATATTATAAAACAAGGTATGAATTATTAAAAAAGCTCCATGACTTTTACAATTAAGCAAACTAAGAATTGTCTCTTTTATTAAACAAAATTTTTGTGAATATTCAATAAAATTATTACTAGAAGTAACAGGGTTAAAACGTAGTTATTGAGATAAATATAAAAATTATGACAGTAGCAAAAAAGATAAAAAAGCAATAAATGATATTGTAAAAGTCTATGAAGAAAATTTAAAACAATTTGGTTATCGAAGAATTACTAAATATTTAAAGGAAGATTATGGTATAAAATATAATTCAAAAAAAGTTTTAAGAATTATGCGTGATAATCAAATACAATCTGAATATGTAAGAAAAATGAGAAGAAAAATGAAATATAAACAGAATAAAGAAAAAAGCTTATTGCAATATCCTGATTTAATTAATCGTAAATTCAATGATATAAAAACAAGGTTTTCAGTACTATATACTGATGTAACATATTTAATTTGAAAAGGAGAAAGATATTATCAATCAACAATTATTGATGGATATACTAAAGAAATAGTTGATGTAAAGTGATCTAAATATAATGACAATAAATTAGTAATGGATAATTTAAATGATGCAATTAATAAAATAAAATTAATAAAAAAAGATCTGAATGGAATAATAATTCACTCAGATCACGGATATCAATATACATCCACTATTTATCACGATAAATGTTTATCTAACGGTATTACAATTTCAATGGGAAAAAATTACCACTGTGCAGATAATATTGTTATAGAAAGTTTTCATTCATTACTTAAGAAAGCTACAATCCATAATAAAATATATAATTCACATGAAGAATATATACAAGATATTATAAAATGAAATACATGATATTCAAATCGTAAAGAAAAAAATATAATTAAGAAATAGTAAATACTTTTTTATTAGTACTTACTAAAATGGGTGCACTCTAAACCTCTCTTTTTTTATTCTTGTTCGAATAACAAGTCAGCATAAGTCTTTTTAAGGCGGAAAGCATAAACCGTAAATTACTTTTTTGTTAAAAGGATAAACTGTTAACATTATTTTACACTATTATTTTAATAATACAACTATTAATATAGAGAAGAATTAAAATATAACTTAATATATTTCATTGCTAATATACCCCTTAAAACGCGTAATAAGAGTTATTTAAAAAGATAAAATTTTTAAAATAAGCGCTAATTTTGCTTGTATATATATAATACTGGTAAATCTTGATAAAAGGTTTCAAGATAAAAAAAGGAGAAAAACAAGTATGAAAAAATTGCTTAGTTTATTAAGTGTATTAACAATTAGTGGAACTGCTGTACCAACAACAATTGCCGCTAGTCCTTTTCAAAAAGAAGAAACTAAATTAGAAAATAATGAAATTAGTTATTTACAAACAAATAATTTAAAAAATTTAAATAGAGTTAAAAGACAAGAAATAACATATCCAATATTAGAAGATGTGTTAATTGATTTAAGAAAAACTAGCATGAAAAAACCAATGGAATTTCAAATAACTAATTCATGATGTGTTATTGCAGTTTTAAAAAATATATTTGATAATAATATGTTTAATAATAAAGATCTTAAAGAAATGAAACAAGAAGAAATTGCAAGTTTTTTTCCAGAAAATGCAAATAAGGGTGTTAAAATATCAGAAATAATTAAACTATTAAACTCAAACTCGATAATTAAAGAAAATTTGGGATTTAATTTAAAGAATATTAATTTAAATCGATTATTTTGAAATAGATTAAATGAAATAGAAAAAGCAATGTGGATAAGACATTTAATATGAGAATCTCTTTCTAGACAAGCTCCTGTTATGTTTGGCGGTTTATTTGATGAAAAATATGATGGTGAAAGTGATAACCACCATATACACGCTGCATTAATTGTTGGAATCAAACCAAATAAAGAAAATATACTTGAAGATACTTATTATGTTAGAGATCCATGAAAAGACAGTGAAGATGAATTTATTCTAGATGATCAAACTACAGAAGTTTCAATGACAGGGGAACAAATTTTTAATATTTTATTTAATCAAACAAAAAACGGTAGCGTATTCGGTAAAGTATTAATACACGAAGATGTTTTTCAATTATTTTGTGAAAAAGCTATTAGTATTTTTTCATCAATTTGAGAAATGACAGAACCAGAATTAATAGCAGCTATAGTATAGTGGAATTAAAATATGAAAAAAATATTAAGTATCATAGGAACAATCACTTTAATTGGAACAAGTACAACCAGTTTAGTTGCTTGTAATACAAATATAGCACTACAATACACCGAAGAACAATTAAAAGAACTAAAAGAAAAGAATAAAATAAATACAAAAGATGGTATTTTTAGAATGAATAGCACCACAAGAAAAACCATTTAATGAGGTTGATAATAAATATTATTATGTAGTATGGCGTGGTGATAAAAATGATAGTTGATATTTAACTAAATTTAATAATAATACATACGATACAATAATTATTAGAGGTTATAAAGATGATCATAGTTTAATGTATAGAGTTAATGGGTATTTTGGAATACATAGTAAAAAAATAATTTTGAAGGAAAAGAGTCTTATTTCCATTATTGAAAAAATAAAAATGATAATTATTTTAAAACAGTTTATCGTTGAAATTTAAATACACAAGAACCTAATTTAATTATTGATAATGATGGAAATGTAAAAGTTAATGGTGAATAAAAAAGAGAATTATTAGAGTGCACCCATTTTAGTATGTACTAATAAAAAAGTATTTACTATTTTTTTAATTATATCTTTTTCTTTACGATTTGAATATCATGTATTTCATTTTATAACATCTTGTATATATTCTTCATGTGAATTATATATTTTATTATGGATTGTAGCTTTCTTAAGTAATGAATGAAAACTTTCTATAACAATATTATCTGCACAGTGGTAATTTTTTCCCATTGAAATTGTAATACCGTTAGATAAACATTTATCGTGATAAATAGTGGATGTATATTGATATCCGTGATCTGAGTGAATTATTATTCCATTCAGATCTTTTTTTATTAATTTTATTTTATTAATTGCATCATTTAAATTATCCATTACTAATTTATTGCTATTATATTTAGATCACTTTACATCAACTATTTCTTTAGTATATCCATCAATAATTGTTGATTAATAATATCTTTCTCCTTTTCAAATTAAATATGTTACATCAGTATATAGTACTGAAAACCTTGTTTTTATATCATTGAATTTACGATTAATTAAATCAGGATATTGCAATAAGCTTTTTTCTTTATTCTGTTTATATTTCATTTTTCTTCTCATTTTTCTTACATATTCAGATTGTATTTGATTATCACGCATAATTCTTAAAACTTTTTTTGAATTATATTTTATACCATAATCTTCCTTTAAATATTTAGTAATTCTTCGATAACCAAATTGTTTTAAATTTTCTTCATAGACTTTTACAATATCATTTATTGCTTTTTTATCTTTTTTGCTACTGTCATAATTTTTATATTTATCTCAATAACTACGTTTTAACCCTGTTACTTCTAGTAATAATTTTATTGAATATTCACAAAAATTTTGTTTAATAAAAGAGACAATTCTTAGTTTGCTTAATTGTAAAAGTCATGGAGCTTTTTTAATAATTCATACCTTGTTTTATAATATTCTAAATTTCTTTTGGCAAAAGAAATTTTAGGTCCTTTAGGATTGTTTAATTTTCCTTTTTTATGATTTGCTCATCAAGATTCTACTGTATTTGCATTTATATTATATTGTTTTGCTACTATTCAACAACTTTTTTGTTTAATTTCCTCAATGATTTTTGTTCTAAATTCTGATGTATATTTGTTATATTTTTGTCCTTTTTTTGCCATATAAAAATGCACCCCCTATAAAAATTTAGCAAAATCTTTTTTTATTTTACTTACTTTTTGGGGTGCACTCTAAGTTAATCACTTTTTTGTTTTAATGTCTTTAATTTTTTAAAAAATAGCGGTATTATTAACTAAGAAAATAAACATGGGAGAGAAAGAATGTTACATTTGCCGCGCTATGAAGTAAAACTTAATAATTTTTCAGGACCATTAGATTTGTTGTTGCATTTAGTTAAAGAAAAGGAAATGGACCTTTTTGCAATTAAATTGACAGAAATTACTGATCAATTTTTAGCATATATTAGAGAAATGGAACAATTAAATATTGAAATTGCATCAGAATATTTAACAATGGCAAGTTATTTAGTTGAGACAAAAACAAAATTAGTGTTACCAAAAGAAGAAGTTGAAATTGATGATAATTATGAAAAAGATGCTCGTGATGAACTAATTAATCGTTTACTAGAATATAAAAAAATTAAAGAAGTTAGTCAATATTTTAAAGATCAACATCAAGAGGGAATTCGTTATTTGTCAAAACCACGAACAATTATTAAAGGAAATCCAATTAAAGAAGAAGATTTACCATTGTCGCCAAAAATTAATATTGATAAATTAACTAATAGTTTTTTAAAAATGTTAGAACGAATTAATGCAGCAAAACCATTAGAATCAAATGTTGTTATTACTGAAGTTTCTCCAGAAGAAATGGCGGAGCGAATTATGGCATTATTAGCGCAAGATGATAAAGAATGAACATTAGAAGAATTGCTAGGTAATTTTACTTTATCATTACAAGTTTTTGTTGCTTGTTTTATTGCTTTGTTAGATTTAGCTCGTCATCAAAAAATTGAAATTGAGCAATACCAACATTTAAAAGCAATTTACATTAGACCATACTTACAGAAATAGGGGAATTAAATTAGATGAATTTAAATAAAAAAATGGCTGTTTTAGAAGGGCTATTATTTATCAGTGGTGATGAAGGAATTAATTTAAAAGAAATTGCTCATATTCTTGAAATTTCTGTTCCTGAGTGTGAGGAGGTTTTAGCAAAATTAAAACTAGAATATCAAACTAATAATAATCGTGGGTTAACAATAACATCTTTTGCTGATAAATATCGCTTAGCAACAAAGCAAGAATATTATCAATTTTATTTAAAATTAGCTAATAATAAAATAGAAGCACGTTTATCACAAGCAGCATTAGAAACATTAGCAATTATTGCCTATCGTGGGCCAATTAGTAAACCAGAAATTGAAGAGTTACGAGGAGTTAATTCTGACAGTGTTATTAACAAATTACGCGCACGTGATTTAATTGATGAAGTTGGTAAAAGCGAATTACCAGGGAAACCAATGACATATCATATTACTGAAGAATTTTTAAAAGTTTTTAATTTAACTTCTTTAGCAGATTTACCACAAATTAAGGAAACTGTGATAGAAAAAGAGCAGGATTTATTTAAATAATGGAACGCTTACAAAAAGTTATTGCAGCAAAAGGTTATTGTTCACGACGAAAAGCAGAAGAATTAATTATTCAAGGACGAGTTAAAGTTAATAATATTGTGGTAACAACGTTAGGTACTAAAGTTAGCAAAAATGATCAAATACAGATAAACAATCAAATCCTTACGAATGAAAATGCAAATAAGGTTTATTTGATGTTGAATAAACCACGAAATTGTGTTTCAACAATTATGACCCGCAACATCGCAAAACAGTTTTAAATAAACTATGTTAAAGGTGTAGGTGTTTCAGAGCGAATTTATCCGGTGGGTCGTTTATAGACTATGATACTAGTGGGCTTTTGCTATTGACTAATGATGGAGAATTTACTAATATTATTACACGCCCAAGTCATATTATTAATAAGACATATCATGTTTTGGTTTCTGGTTATCTTTCAAAACAACAATTACAACAATTAGCAACAGGACTTGAAAATGAACCAGGAATTATAACAAGCAAAGCGCAAGCAAAATTAGTAAAATATGAAGAAGCAAAAAATGTTTCGATTCTTTTATTAACAATTCATGAAGGCAGAAAACATCAAGTTAAAAAAATGATACAAGCATTAGGACATGAAGTTATTAAATTAAAACAAATTGCAATTGGTTTTTTCAATTAGATGAAACATTAAAGCCTGGTGAATGACGTTATTTAAAACCCAAAGAAATTAAACGTTTTTTTGGAATAGCATCACACTTAAAAACAAAATAAAGGAGAAAAAAACAATGCGGATTACGTTAGCAGGAGTTGTTGGAGTAGGGAAATCAACTGTTAGTAAGCTATTGGGAGAAAAACATCATTATATGGTAATGGATGAGCCAGTTGAGGAAAATCCATATTTAGATCAGTATTATGCTGATCCAAAAGATATGGCTTTTAAAATGCAAGTATATATGGTAATGGCGCGTAGTAAACAATTAAAACAAGCAAAAATAACATCTAATATTATTTTTGACCGTAGTATTTTAGAGGATCCAATTTTTGTTGATGTCTTATATGAACTAGGATATATGAATACAACAGATTATAAAGTTTATAAAGAATTTTATGATGTTGTTGTTTTACAAAGTTTATATTTAGATGAAAACATTAAACCAGAATTAGTTGTTTATTTACGAGTTGATCCAGAAATAGCAATGGAACGAATTACCAAAAGAGGCCGAGCTAGTGAACAAAATATTGGCAGTGCTTATTGAACATTATTAAACCGAAAATATGAGGAATGATATGAACGCTCAAAAGATAAGTTTAATTTTTTAGTTATTGATGCCAATCATAAAACACCAGAAGAAATTGTTACCATAATTTCAGAAAAATTAATTGAAAAGAAATAAGACAATAAAAAACTAGTGTCAACACTAGTTTTTATTTGTTTAAATTTGCCCTAATCCTTTTTCTTTTCAAATTTTCATTACAGTATCTTTTCCTTTTGTTTCTAAAATATCTTTGTATTCTAAATAACGTTCTTGACATTCTTTAATTTCTTTTAAAGCTTGGTCTAAGCCACTTCAACCATTAATTTTAACTTCTTTTTTTTGCAAAGTTTTATATTGTAAAAAGAAAGTTTCAATTTCATTTCGTATTGCTAATGGAACATCTTCTAAAGTTTGAATATGATTAAAACGCGGATCATCAGCCATCACAGCCATTAATTTTGTGTCAATTTCCCCGTTATCAATCATATTAATTGTTCCCAAAATACGAACATTGATTTGACAACCAGGAATTGTGGGGTAAGTGCTTAATGAAATTACATCAAGGGGATCACCATCTCAATCTAATGTGTTTTCAATAAAACCATATTCTCCTGGATAAAAATTAGCACCATATAAAACCCGGTCTAAAACAATTCGCCCTGTTTTAAGATCATATTCATATTTATGACCAGACCCCTTAGGGATTTCAACGATAATTGGTAAAACATTATTTTTACTCATTATTTTTCTTCCTTTCTTTACTTTCCTAATTATTAATATAGCATAGAAAGGCAAATAATGTTATGTCTTTTTAATTCTTTTTATTTTTTTGCAGTAAGATCAAAAAAAAGTATTGTGTTATATTCAAAAAAAAAGATAATTATTATTTTTATATAAGTTATAAATTTAAAAAACAAATGCATTATATTATATATTAACATATTTTTAATAGAATTAATAAATTATTTTTTATTTATTATTTTTTTAAAAAAATGAAAAATTTTGGTAATTTTATCAATTTTAGGTATACAATGAAAGTAAGAAAGGTGGCTATGAAGAAACAAAAAATTGTATTAAAATGTATCAATTGTATTAAATTACCAAATTACCAATTTATCAACCTTATAAAAAAATTGATAAATTAGGAGGCCAATTACTATGAATACATTATTAAAATACATTACATTAGCAGGACTTGCAGCAGTACCTGTTGCAACTGCAACTTCATTACCAATCTTAGAAACCAATAGCAATACTGCTATTTCATCAAGTAGTTTGTTACAAGATGCAGCTACTATTGAAAAAAAGCTGCTAAAGCTATTGCTAATCAACTTCGTCTTGAACCAGCAGATGGATCATCATTAACAGAACGTGAAGTAATCAATAGCGCAAAAGATTTAATATATAATAAAATTGATGAAGTAAAATTTGATGCAATCGCTTCGATAACTGATGACATGGATGCTAGAGAAATTACAGAAGTAATTAATGATATTAAAGCAGAAGATTTAATAATTCCAAGTGGAGATACTAAACTTTTAAAAGCTGGATATCAAAAAATAACAATTAATTTAAAAATTAAAGAAACAAATAATATTATGTCTGTAATCTTAGTTAATGTTAAAGCACTTGAAGTTTAATAAACAGTAAAAAATCATTAGAATAAAATTAATACTAAAATTGCTTCATATAAATAAATTGTATGAAGCAATTTATTTAATTATGTAAATTGTAAATTCAAATGTAGCACTTTATTAAAAAAGAATAAAGTGCTTTTTATTTTGTAAAAAATACTTATATTTATTGGATTAATCGTTAGATAGTATCTTTTACACTTAAAAAAATATGTTTTTTCAGAAAAATCCATCCTTTCTTTTCTTAAAAAATTTTGAATAATTGTTTTATTTAGTTGTTAGTTAATTGTTAAATATAATTACTAAAAAATATATTTAATGATAAATTATTAAATTATTCAGAAGTAGAATTTGATGATGGAATTGTTGAATTAGATACAATTTTAACTTTTGCTCGTAAATTAGACCCTGTAGAAAGTGATTTTAACCCTAATCTTTGGGCTGTTGATATTGAACAAGCAATGGATACTGAGGTTGCTTATAAACGTAATAAAATTTTAGAAATTATTAATAAAGGAGTAGTTACAACCATTCAAGGCCAAAAAGCAGATGATACTAATGCTTTACAAATTCACGATGAAATTATGGATAAAATATATGAAAATGGCTTTACCCCATCAGAAACAGTTGTCTTGGGTTCGGCTGATTTTATTCGTGGAATTCGTAATAAATTACAGTTACAACTTGGAGCAAATGATTAAATAAACAATGTAATTGAAACAAGCGGAGCAATGAAAACTGTTAAAGGAACAACATATTATATGGTTCCTAAAAAATTACCAATTATTAATAAAGATGGTTCAGAAGGAACAATTACTCTATTACCAGATGGTGTTAATGCAATTGCCTTTAAATTTAGTAAAAAATATGACCCTCTTATCTTACGCAAAAAAGACCATACTCCATTAAGAGTTGGTGCAGCTGCATTGGGTACTGGTATGGGTAATACTTTGATTATGGAAAGAGTTTTATATTTAGGTGGGGCAGTAGTTGAACCTAAGGGAATTATTAAACATATTGTTTCAAAAATTGATATTAGTAAAATTAATAAAATAGATAAACCAAATATTTATGTTACAGACCCAACAAAAGCAACAGCCGAACAGTTAAAATCACAATTTAAAGATGTTGTTTTAAAAGCAGTAAAAGCAGTAAATAGTTCTTTAACTGAAAGTGATTTTGATTACTTTATTGAAAGTAAAGGTGAAGACTGACCAATTAATATTACAAATGATAAAACTGTTGAAGTTCAAATTGAAGGTAAAAACAACGCTACTGGTCAAACAAATCCGATTGATGTTAAAATTAAAAATTCTTAATAGTACTAAAAAATAGTACTTTTTCGTTTGATATATATGCCAATTGGAACATCTAAAACAGCCCTTATTTATGCTGTTAAAAAAATCCAACTAGATTGTCAATCCAACAACAAGAAAAAAATTTTGGTTTACAGTTATTAGAATTTTTAGGAATTCAAGTTTTAGCACTTGGTTTATCAGTTTTAACTGGTGGTATTGCTTCGGCTGTTGGTCTTGGTGCGGGATTATCTAATTTTGCCGCAGCATTTATCTCATTTGGAGTAGAAACAGCAACCGATTTTTCCGTAAATCAAATATACGATAAATTAACATCAGAAGTAACAGCAAAAAGTACCGCCTTAAATTTGTTACCAGCAATTGGCGATGTTGGTAAATTAACGCGTGCTGCTCGAACAACTAGAATTTTAAAATTAGCAAAAGAAACTAAATTACTTGAAAAATTAGGTGTAATAACTGCTAATAATTTAGAAGATGTTGTAAAACAAGTTACAGGTAAAAAGATTTTATCTGATAAATTAATATTTGATTTTACAAAACAAGCTAATAATGAAACTTTATTATATACAATTGGAAAATTAGCCCAAAATGATTTTATAAGGGTTTTAAAGTTTCTAAATTAGAAACAATTAATAATTTATTAAAAATTGAAAAAAATATTCAAAAAATAAGTCCTACATTAGTTCAAAAAATACCACGCATAAATGAAATAAATGCTAATAAATGATTGTCTGAATATGGATTAAATATTGATAAAATAAGCAAAATTAATACTAATGAGTGATATAACATAATGACTAATCTTCATAAAAAAGGTGTTGGTAAAAACCTAATAGCAGTAAAATATATAATAATAAATTATTAAATATTTTTCATCAAGCACCAATTAAATTAAATAAAATTTTAAATCATTTAAACCCAAATTTTTATATTCAAAAAGTAACTAAAAAATTATTAGCCCCAATTGAAAAACAAATAATTACTATTAAACAAAAAGTAATTAGTAAAATTACTGATAAAACTAAAAAAATATTATCTAAATTTGAAACTAAGGCTATTAAAAAAGGTCAATTATTACCTTTTGCTTATGGTTCTGATGTTTTTTTAGCAGTTAAAATTGTTCCTTTATCAGTTGCGGGTGAAGTTGCTTTAACAATATATTATAAAAATCCTAAATATGCCCCTATTGTCGTTATGACAACTTTAATCAAAGCAGAACAGTTTGTTTTAGCTCCTGAACCGTTTAAATTTTATATGAACAGTGAGTGGTTTATTGGTTGGGGATTTAAAAAAACAAGTTTGTTTAATTTAGTTTCTTTTGCCCCACTTGTTTATCAGCAAGTAGTAAAAGATAGTTTTAAAATATATCGGATAATTGCTAAGATATTAAAAATGCAAGAACAATTTAAAAATAACTTTAATAAAGATAAATTGTTAAATACGCTAGAAGATAGTGTGGTTACTAGTTTGTTAGGTAATGGACTAGTATTTCAAGCATATAAACAACTCAGAACAAAACAAGATTTAAACAAAACAATTAAAACAAAAACATTACTAAATAGTAAAAAATTTATATTAAAGAAAATATATTCTAAAAAAAAGTAAATGATAAGGAGATGATTAAATGTTAAATGAATTATGACAAAATGTTACTTTGGAAAATTATAATAATTTTATTCCAATGACAGGTAAAATTACACAAGTTCCAGTTCGTTATAATAAGTTTTTTAAAGGTGATGTAGAATTATGATTTAAAACATTTGCTTTAAGAGCCCAAAATATGATTAATTCTTACTTAAACTATCCATTTTCAAAACTAAAGTTTGAAACATTTAAAAATCCATTATTAAAGAAAATTTGTATTAATATGGTGTTTATTACGATTGAGCATTGAACATTTAACCGCATTCCAATTGAATTTTTTACTTCGGTAAATATGAGTGTTGGTGATATTAATTATTCATCGCAAAATGACCCTATGATTACTTGACAAGGTCTATTGCCTACCTATGCAAAATCATTGGCTAATTTAACAACTTTAAAGAAAATGTTTCGTACTTTTCAAGAAGAAGGTATTGATTTAACAATGATTGATTTAGAAGCATATTATACTCAATTAGAAGTTGATGCTTTAATAGAAAAAGAAAAAACTAAAATTGACAATAAAACTATTGTTAAAAATAACAATAATGAAATAAATGTTCCCTTTGATAATGATACTATTTTTTATGATAAAACTAATAAAGTTTGAAAATCTAATACTGCTAATATTATTAATCCAGATTCTATAATGAAAACATTAAATCATAATGATTTTGTTATTACTGAGGGTGGTAATAATAAAGGTAAAATATCTGTAACAAACGGTTACAATGATGAATTAGCAATTGATGATCCAACTAGTGGCGGTGAGTTTGTTAATTATATGAGAACACGACAAATTGGAATTAAATTAATGCCTACTCAAAGTGGTAAAGCGAATGCTTCATTTAATCAAAAAACAGGTGAATTAGAAATTTGAGACCCTTCATTTAAAAATAATGATATAACTGCTAACTTTGAAATTATTAAAAAAAGTACAACATCAGAATTAAAAATAACTGATGACACATTACCAACTACAAAATATATTAATGAACATTATCAAATTAAAAGTAGTGATTGAGAAATTGTAGATATTACTGATTGAACTCCTAATGTTAATGAATATCAAATAAAAGATTGAGATAAAAATAAATATAAATATAAAGTATGAGTTAATAATCAATTTTTAAATAGTTTTTATTTATCAACTTATAAAGGATTTACAGGAAATATATCAAGTGGAATAACAACTACTGGTAATGAAAAACAAATTGCACAATTAAGAAATAATGGAAAAATTATAATATATTCAAAAAATGCTGCTGCTAAAATGACTAAATTATATATTGAAAGAAAAAAAGTAAGTTAGAAAGGAGATGATTTTATGCCAAAAGTAAATATTAAAGATGTAATTATGTTTTTGAAAATCTTTGGAGTTTCATCATTGTTTTTTATCGCAGGAATTATTATTTGTTTTATAGGAGAAAAAACATTAGGTATTTCTTGACCAGCATATGTTATTGTTTCAGCAATGCTTATCGGAGCTGGAATTATAGTTTTGATTATTGAAACAATTAGATTTATCAAAACACATAACAAAAAACAAAAAGAAGATAGTATTGAAGATGTTATTAAAAAAGAAGATACAAAATAAAGAGGTGATATAAATGGGATTATTACCAGCAAAAAAGAAATTAAAAAAAGAATATGATAGAGTGCACCCATTTTAGTAAGTACTAATAAAAAAGTATTTACTATTTTTTAATTATATCTTTTTCTTTACGATTTGAATATCATGTATTTCATTTTATAACATCTTGTATATATTCTTTATGTGAATTATATATTTTATTATGGATTGTAGCTTTCTTAAGTAATGAATGAAAACTTTCTATAACAATATTATCTGCACAGTGGTAATTTTTTCCCATTGAAATTGTAATACCGTTAGATAAACATTTATCGTGATAAATAGTGGATGTATATTGATATCCGTGATCTGAGTGAATTATTATTCCATTCAGATCTTTTTTTATTAATTTTATTTTATTAATTGCATCATTTAAATTATCCATTACTAATTTATTGTCATTATATTTAGATCACTTTACATCAACTATTTCTTTAGTATATCCATCAATAATTGTTGATTGATAATATCTTTCTCCTTTTCAAATTAAATATGTTACATCAGTATATAGTACTGAAAACCTTGTTTTTATATCATTGAATTTACGATTAATTAAATCAGGATATTGCAATAAGCTTTTTTCTTTATTCTGTTTATATTTCATTTTTCTTCTCATTTTTCTTACATATTCAGATTGTATTTGATTATCACGCATAATTCTTAAAACTTTTTTTGAATTATATTTTATACCATAATCTTCCTTTAAATATTTAGTAATTCTTCGATAACCAAATTGTTTTAAATTTTCTTCATAGACTTTTACAATATCATTTATTGCTTTTTTATCTTTTTTGCTACTGTCATAATTTTTATATTTATCTCAATAACTACGTTTTAACCCTGTTACTTCTAGTAATAATTTTATTGAATATTCACAAAAATTTTGTTTAATAAAAGAGACAATTCTTAGTTTGCTTAATTGTAAAAGTCATGGAGCTTTTTTAATAATTCATACCTTGTTTTATAATATTCTAAATTTCTTTTGGCAAAAGAAATTTTAGGTCCTTTAGGATTGTTTAATTTTCCTTTTTTATGATTTGCTCATCAAGATTCTACTGTATTTGCATTTATATTATATTGTTTTGCTACTATTCAACAACTTTTTTGTTTAATTTCCTCAATGATTTTTGTTCTAAATTCTGATGTATATTTGTTATATTTTTGTCCTTTTTTTGCCATATAAAAATGCACCCCCTATAAAAATTTAGCAAAATCTTTTTTTATTTTACTTACTTTTTTGGGTGCACTCTATAATAATTCTCTTTTTTATTCACCATTAACTTTTACATTTCCATCATTATCAATAATTAAATTAGGTTCTTGTGTATTTAAATTTCAACGATAAACTGTTTTAAAATAATTATCATTTTTATTTTTTCAATAATGGAAATAAGACTCTTTTCCTTCAAAATTATTTTTTTACTATGTATTCCAAAATACCCATTAACTCTATACATTAAACTATAATCATCTTTATAACCTCTAATAATTATTGTATCGTATGTATTATTATTAAATTTAGTTAAATATCAACTATCATTTTTATCACCACGCCATACTACATAATAATATTTATTATCAACCTCATTAAATGGTTTTTCTTGTGGTGCTATTCATTCTAAAATACCATCTTTTGTATTTATTTTATTCTTTTCTTTTAGTTCTTTTAATTGTTCTTTGGTGTATTGTAGTGCTATATTTGTATTACAAGCAACTAAACTGGTTGTACTTGTTCCAATTAAAGTGATTGTTCCTATGATACTTAATATTTTTTTCATATTTTAATTCCACTATACTATAGCTGCTATTAATTCTGGTTCTGTCATTTCTCAAATTGATGAAAAAATACTAATAGCTTTTTCACAAAATAATTGAAAAACATCTTCGTGTATTAATACTTTACCGAATACGCTACCGTTTTTTGTTTGATTAAATAAAATATTAAAAATTTGTTCCCCTTTCATTGAAACTTCTGTAGTTTGATCATCTAGAATAAATTCATCTTCACTGTCTTTTCATGGATCTCTAACATAATAAGTATCTTCAAGTATATTTTCTTTATTTGGTTTGATTCCAACAATTAATGCAGCGTGTATATGGTGGTTATCACTTTCACCATCATATTTTTCATCAAATAAACCGCCAAACATAACAGGAGCTTGTCTAGAAAGAGATTCTCATATTAAATGTCTTATCCACATTGCTTTTTCTATTTCATTTAATCTATTTCAAAATAATCGATTTAAATTAATATTCTTTAAATTAAATCCCAAATTTTCTTTAATTATCGAGTTTGAGTTTAATAGTTTAATTATTTCTGATATTTTAACACCCTTATTTGCATTTTCTGGAAAAAAACTTGCAATTTCTTCTTGTTTCATTTCTTTAAGATCTTTATTATTAAACATATTATTATCAAATATATTTTTTAAAACTGCAATAACACATCATGAATTAGTTATTTGAAATTCCATTGGTTTTTTCATGCTAGTTTTTCTTAAATCAATTAACACATCTTCTAATATTGGATATGTTATTTCTTGTCTTTTAACTCTATTTAAATTTTTTAAATTATTTGTTTTTGAATAATTAATATCACTATTTAATTTTTCTTCTTTTTGATAAGGACTAGCAGCAATTGTTGTTGGTACAGCAGTTCCACTAATTGTTAATACACTTAATAAACTTAACAGTTTTTTCATAATTGTATTTCTCCTTTTCTTAATCTTGAAACTTTTTATCAAGATATGCTTGCATTATATATATAATGCAAGTCAAGTATTTTAATATATTTATTTTAGAAAGGAGATGAATTATAATGATTATTATTGTAGCATCAATCTGGGCTCGAGGTGATTTTCATAATTTTATAAAAAATTACTTAAAGTTTAAAAAAACTTTTGCCGCGCTTTTCAAAATACTTGGGAAAAATTCTAAGCGTTAAGCGAAGAATTTTATAAAGGTTCCCAAATTTGTTTGAAAGAACCTTAAAATCTTTTTTAACTTGTAAGTCATTTTATCACAAAAATTTAAGAAAATCAACCGCTCGCCCAAAACCTTAAAAAACTATATAATTAACTTTGTATATAAAAGAAAGGATTTTTAAAAATGGATAAAACAAAGCATCATTTTACTTTTAAAGAAAGAGTAATGTTAAAAGATTTATTAGAACTTGATTCTTTAAAAAGAAAAAATGGTAAATCCAATATATCTAAAATAGCAAAAATATTGCATAAAAATCGCAATACAATTAGACAAGAAATAAAAAGGTTAAAAGATAATGAATATGACGCTAAATTAGCACACGAAGATTATTTACAAAAACGACAAAAATGTTTTTAAAAATCATCATTATTGCTAAATATTTTAGAATGACTAGATGAAAAATATAACAAATTTCATGATTCACCAGAACAAATCTGTAAAAAATATGAAAAAGAGTTTGGTATTAAATTTCCGGTATGTTTTAAAACTTTATATAAATATATTCATTTGGGATTTTTAAATTTCAAGAAAGATAATTTGTATTTTCATGGTAGAAAATATAAAGCAAAAAATCGAATTGATAACCGTGGAAAAATAAGAAATTTTAGAACTATTGAAGAAGCAAAACATGATAAAAATGAATTTGGTTGATTTCAGATGGATACTATGGTTGGTAAAAATAATAGTGTTTGTTTAGTTTTAATCGAAGAATTAACCCAATTTAAAATTATTGAACCATTAAAAGAAAAAACAACAAAAGAAGTTACAAACGCATTAAAACGAACTTTTTCTAACAGATTTTTTAAAGATAATAAACTCTAAACTTAAAAAATCTTTACATTGACTATCTTCAAAAGAAGTTTTTATACAAATGTTTAATTTTTAATATAATTACCTATAAAAATTATTGAACATTTATTTTATTGGTGTTATAATAAAATTAAGTAGGGTGCTACACTTCATAGTACAATTTACATTATTAAAAAATAAAAAAAGAGATGAATTACTATGTATAAATTAATTAAATGCCTTACATTAGCAGGATTTTTAACTGGACCAATTGTTACAACAACTTCATTACCAAGTTTTAACTCAAATCAAGATGTTTTAAGAGATTCTGATTGTAACTGTGGATTAGAAGCAATTGCTTTAACTTACATTAAAGAAGCAATTGGTGAAATTGAATCAGTTGATGGATCAACTTTATATGCAGGACAAACTTATAATACTGCTTTCCAATTATTATGAGTTGCCATTGAGCAATCTAAAATTAAAGCAGTAGAAAAAGCGAACAATATTAGTGATAAAAACGTTAGAGAAGAGATTATTAAATTAATAAATAGCTTGAAAAATAGTGATGCAAAAATCACTGAAGAAAATGCTGTTTTAAGAACAGAAAATAATGAGATCTTAATTGATTTACAACTTGGTTCTGCAAAAGATACAATACATATTATATTAGATAGTGTTCGATTGTCACAAGACCCTGATACATTAGAATATACTGCATATGCAATTTTAGTTCAAATTCTAAACAAAGGAATAGCTGATGGTTCAGAATTGAATGCAAAACAAAAATTAGAAGTAGCATTGCCTTATATATGAAACTTTATTGATAAAAACAAAAAAGATACGATAGAGGCAATAACAAACAGAGAAGATATTAAAAATATTAAAATTAAAGAAAAACTTGTTAACTTAGTAAAATAGTTAACTAGTGAAAATATATCAATTGCAAAAACTAATAAAACTACAATTTTAACTGAAGGATTTAATCGCATTATAGTTACTATAAGTTTTTCTAAAAATGAATACAATGCAACAATTGGTTTAGGAAATGTTAAACCTGAAACAGAATAAATTGTTGGATATAAAATGCTTTGTATATGATTCATACAAAGCATTTTATATCCAACTGAATAATTTTTACAATTAGTTTTTACTTTGCTATATTTTAAAAATAATTTATAATTAAACAAGGTGATAATATGCAAACAAAAATAAAAAATTTATTTTACTTAGATACAAAAAGAATTGTGGCAATGGCAATTGTGATTGCTTTATATGTTTTATTGTCATGATTAAGTAAAATAATGAATTTAACAGTTTTTCCCGTTGCTCCATTTTTAAAAATTGAGTTAACTGATTTTTTAATGTTATTATCTCTTCGTTTGTTTGGTATTATTTATGCTAGTTTTTTAACTATTAGTGTTAGTTGATTACGAATGGTTTATTTAGGTGATACTCTTATTGATGTATTTGCTTTAATGTTAGCAGATTTAATTTTTTTATTAGTTTTTTGATTAGGCGATAATTTTTTACGAAAAGGATTTAATCACTTGTTTAAAAATAATTTTTCAAAAAAAGCTGATTATTTAATTACAACAATAAATGTTAGTTTAGCAACAATTATTGCTTCATTTGTAATGACATTATTTAATTGATTATTTATTTATGACATGTATGCTCATTTCTTACATCTTCCCCGCGAAACAGTACAATGATTTAAAAGTATTTTAGTACCGATAGTTATTCCTTTTAATTTATTGAAATTTACAATTAATAGTATTGTTTTTATCTTAATTTATCGTGCAGTAACTCACCTTCAAAAGCAATTTATAATAATAAAACCAACAAAAAAAGTAACAGAAGTATTACATGATTATAATATTATTGATGAAATTTATTTTTAAAAAAGCAAACTTATTTTCTTGAAAATATTCTTTAATTTATGTTATTATTTGTATGGTATGCCCACGTAGCTCAGTAGGAGAGAGCATGCGCCTTCTAAGCGTAGGGTCGGGAGTTCGAATCTCTTCGTGGGCGCCATTTTTTAAATTGTAATTAAATTAAAAACCTTATTTAAATGATTAAATAAGGTTTTATTTTTTAAAAATTGTTATAATAATATAAAAGATTGTTTTATCTAAGGAGGATTTATTAAATGCAAACACCATTAAATTATTATGATGAATTAATTAATGAAATTAAAGAATTAATTAGTAATCATAATTACAATGGTGCACTTATCAAAATTAATGATGAATTGCTGATGCCTTATATTCCTCAACAAGTTGAGAAAGTATTAACAACATTATTACAAGAAGTTAATGAAAAAATTCGAGAACAAAAGCCAAGTGAAACAACAGTTTGAACATTAGCAAAAATTAGTGATATTTTAGCGAATCCATCTGATGAGGAAACTCAATTATTAGCTTTTCAATATTTAAAAGACCAAAATTTACGACAAATTTTACCAGTAATTCGTCAATATTTTCTGAATAAAAAAGTCACTGATTTTGCAAAGATTTATTTATTATACTTATTAAAAAAACAAGAAATTACAGAAATATTTGAAGTGAAAAAAACAAATGGTATTTTTCACTTGAATCCAAGTCAAATAATACCATATAAAGAAAATGAACAAGTTAAAACCATAATGAAATTACTAGACCAATGAGTTTATAATTATAATCCTAGTTTATACCATACTTGTTTATATTTGTTAGAAACATATTATTATAACTTATATCCTTATTTTTTAGAAAATAATGAAGAAAAAGCATTAACAATTGCAATTATATATCAAGGTCATCGGATGTATGGTGAAAAAATAGTAATCCAAGATCTGGCAGAACAATTTACAGTTCAAGTTGAAATAGTAAAAAAATATCTTCCTTACTTAGCCCAACAAGAAATATAAAATAAATTATTATTTAGAATTAGACCAAAAAAGCAAAATAAATTGGGGAAAAAAGTTATTTAAAGTCATTCTTTTTGTTATAATAAATTATGTGCAATAATTAGTTAAGGAGTAAAATATGAAATTTAAAGCGGAAAAAATACAAGATAAAGGAATTGGAAAATGATATGTAACCATTGATGGTACAGAATGGACAGATTATATTAAAAAAGCTGAAAAAAAAGCAGCAGAACAATTAGAGGTTCCTGGCTTTCGAAAAGGGAAAGTACCTACTGATTTAATTAAAAAACATCTAACTGAAGCAAAAATTTTAGATGCGGCACATCATTTAGTTGTTAATAAAGCTTATAAGTTTGCGTTTGATCAAAAATCAGATATTGAACCATTTTCATCACCAGTTCCAAGTGTACAAAAAATTAGTAAAACAGAGTATATCTTACAATTAGAATTTGATTTAAAACCAGAAGTTAAAATTAGTAAGTATACTGGTTTTACTGATAAAGAATTAAAAAAGACAAAAATTGAAGTTAAAAAAGCAGATATTGACGATAATATTAATCAATTGCGTAATCGTTTTGCAATTTTTAAACCAAAAACAACAGAAATTACAACTGGCGATACAGTAATTTTTGATTTTGAAGGTTTTGTTGATGGAAAACCATTTAAGGGTGGTAAAGCAACAGATTTTACTTTAGAAATTGGGAGTGATCAATTTATTCCCGGTTTTGAAGAAGCCATGATTGGTTTAAAAACAGGTGATAAAAAAGAAATTGATGTTACTTTCCCAGCTGATTATTATGTTGAAGAATTAAAATCAACTCCGGCTATTTTTAAGTTAAATATTAAGGAAGTTAAAACAAAAGAATTACCAGAATTAAATGATGAATTAGCAAAAGATGTTAATTTAAAAGGTATTGATACGTTAGCTAAATTGGAGGCGCATGTTAAAAATAATATTTATGAGCAATTATTAAAACAAGAATATGATCATTTTATTGGCCATTTATTCCGCTTAATTGCAGAAGATTCAAAGATTGCTTTACCAGAATCAATTATTCGTAAAGAAGCAAATCAATTAAAACATGAGTTTGAACAAAAATTACAAGGTCAACAAATGGATATAAAAACGTATAAAAAACGAACAGGAATGTCAGAAGAAGATATTTTTAATGAGTTATTTAAAGACGCTAAGAATCGTTTAGAAAATGTTGTTATTGTTGATGCAGTTGTTCAAAATGAAAATATTACTGCAACTGATGCAGAAATTGATGAACAATATGAAAAGTTAGGAAAACAATTTGGAATTGATGGTAAAGCATTAAAAGAAACAAAATTAGTATCCGACCAACAAGTAAAAGAACAAGTTATGCATGATAAGGTATTTGCCTTTTTATATCAAAATAATGGTGAATAGAATAAAAACTAACATTATTGTTAGTTTTTATTATATAGGAGGATAATCTGGATTAGCATGAAAAGTGCTGAATTTTCTTTCTTTTTATGATATAATAAGAATATTATTAAGTATTAAACTGGTATTCCTTAATTTTGGGGTAAAGATATAATAAACAATAGGTGAGATGATTTTTTTGTTATAATTTTTGTGTAACTTAAATTTATATTGCGATATTTTTTAAAATAAGATAAGATATTGTCAATATAAGTGAAAAAAAAGAAACAGGAGGTGTTTTGAAGATGGATTCAAAAATAACACAATTAAAAAATGTACCCATTCTTGTAACACGGGGTAGTTATATTTTTCCAGGCTTTGAACAAGTATTAGAGGTAGGACGAGATAAATCAATTTTAGCGGTGAATACAGCTAGCAAGGATTTTGATAATCATATTGTGTTAGTTAGTCAAAAAAAACCGTTAGAAGATAATCCAAAATTATCTGAAATTTATCGAATTGGGATTTTAGCAGAGTTAAAAATTCGTAAAGTATGGGAAGATGGTAGTTTAACAGTTAATTTTAAAGCAGTTGATCGAGTAAAAATTTTAGATTTACGCGAAGGAGAATTTTATGCTGCTGATATTGATATTTTAAAATCATTTGTTAAATCAGAAGATAAAATTGTTGAAAAATTAACAGCGAATATTAAAGAATTAATGGAATTACAAGATATTTTGCCAGAAGATTTATTAGATCAAATTGGTAATTCAGTTGATGGGAATGAAGTTGTTGATACAATTGCCCAATTTTTACCATTTATTCCAGTGGCAAAAAAACAAGAAATTATTGAAGAATTAGATGTTGAAAAAAGACTTCAAATTATTTTTGATCATTTAGTTAATAAACAACAAGCCAATGATATTGATAATAAAATTAGCAAAAAAATTAAAGAACGAGTTGATGAACAACAACGTGAATATTACTTACGAGAAAAATTAAAAGCAATTAAAGATGAACTAGATGAATTTGATGGCGCCGCTGACGAAATGAAATTATATAAAGAACGATTAGCAAAAGAACCATTTCCAAAAAATATTAAAGAACGAATTGAACAAGAAATCACTCGTTACGAAGCATTACCACAAGCATCAAGTGAATCAAATATTATTCGAACTTATATTGATTGAATGATGCAAATTCCATGATGGGAAAAAACAGAAGAAAAAAATGATTTAAAATTTGCAAAAGAAGTGTTAGATAAATATCATTTTGGTTTAGATAAAGTTAAGGAAAGAATTATTGAATACTTAGCCGTTAAAACAATGACTAAATCTTTAAAAGGACAAATTATTTGTTTAGTAGGACCACCAGGGGTTGGGAAAACAAGTTTAGCAAAATCAATTGCTGAAGCAACAGGACGAAAATTTGTTAAAATGGCCTTGGGAGGCGTAAAAGATGAATCAGAAATTCGCGGGCATCGTAAAACATATATTGGAGCGATGCCAGGGCGCATTATTCAGTCAATGAAACGTGCTGGTTCAATAAATCCATTATTTTTATTAGATGAAATTGACAAAATAGCATCAGATTATCGTGGTGACCCCGCTAGTGCAATGTTAGAAGTATTAGATCCAGAACAAAATTCAACCTTTTCTGACCACTACTTAGAAGAAACATATGATTTAAGTGATGTTATGTTTATTGCAACAGCCAATTATTATGATAATATTCCAGAAGCTTTAATTGACCGAATGGAAATTATTCAATTATCATCATATACTGAATTGGAAAAATTCAATATTGCAAAAGATTATTTAGTTCCAAAAGTATTAAGTAATAATGGTTTAGCAGATGGACAATTAATAATTACCGATGATGCAATTAATGAAATAATTAAATATTATACGCGTGAAGCAGGAGTTCGTCAGTTAGAACGAGATTTAAATGCTGTTGCACGGAAATTTATTGTTAAGTTCTTAAATAAAGAAATGGTTAATTTAACAGTTAAACCAGATACTGTTAATGATTTATTAGGTAAACGTCGTTTTGAACATACCGAAAAAGAAAAAGAATCACAAGTTGGAGTTGTAACAGGATTAGCATATACTCAATTTGGTGGTGATATTTTACCAATTGAAGTTAATAGTTTCTTAGGAAAAGATTCATTAGTGTTAACTGGAAAATTAGGTGACATAATGAAAGAATCAGCATCAATTGCGTTAGACTATGTAAAAGCAAATTCTGGCAAATTTAACATTGATCCAAAATTCTTTGAAACACATGATATTCATATTCATGTTCCAGAAGGAGCAGTGCCAAAAGATGGACCATCAGCTGGAATTACCTTAACAACAGCAATTATCAGTGCTTTAAGTAATCGTCCAGTATCGAAAGATATTGGAATGACTGGTGAAATTACTTTACGAGGACAAGTCTTACCAATTGGTGGTTTACGAGAAAAATCAATTTCTGCCAACCGTAGTGGTTTAAAAACAATTTTAATTCCACATAAAAATATTAAAGATATTGAAGATATTCCAAAAGAAGTGCAAGAAACATTGAATATTATTCCAGTTGAAACATATGATGAAGTTTTCAAAAATGTTTTTGGCACAAACTAATTTTTAAAATGTATCAATTTGATACATTTTTATTTTCTTTGTTTTAACTCTAAATTGACAAAATAATTTAAGTATAGTAGTATCTTGTTGTATATGATTTAAAAAATAGTTTTTTAAAGTACATGGCTTATATTTGTTAGTTTTTAATAAATATAATAATGATAAAGGGTAAAAACTATGCGTGCTATGGTAAAAGTTGAAAAATTAGTAAAAAAAATTCTAAAAAATACAAGAAAACAAATTAAAAAACTTGCAAGAGCATTAGGTTTTAGTAAAAAGCAATCAGTACAAATTGCAACAAAAAACACACATAATTTAATAGAAACAATGGAAAGTTATCGAAAAATTACTGATTCAGAGCAAAATTTAAATTTTGAACCAGGTTTTTTAACTAATATATCTTGAACTTTTTTAAATAATGATAGTACTAAAGATGAAGATGGTTATGAAATTCCGATTAAATTAAATGATGAGCCAATTTATGAGGCAATTCCTGAGCCAATTTATGATAATATTCCATCTTCTAAAAATGAACCAATCTATGATTATTTACCACCAGCAAAACCAGTTCCAGAATTAAGAAAAGTAACAATTATTACAGTTCCAAAGTTAGATTCAATAAAAGTTAGCGATGTGTATAAAAATATCAAAGATAAAATGATAAACTAAGGTAAAATCTTTGAATAATATTATTTTTATTTTAGCCATTTAATAACAATGTTTTAAAATAATTTTATTTAAAAGATTTTTTATTTTTTATGTTAAAAATAAAAAAATTCTGATATAACTATTAGAAGGGTATTTTTAACAATCTATAATATATATTTAAAGACAAAATGATTTAGAATTACCAAAGGGGTTTAATTTTAAAATTGTTGCTAAATTAATATAAATATGATAGAGTGAAAATGTATATGATTTAAAAATATAAATATTGATATTTTTAAAATAAATGACTTTAATTAATTATTTCTGAAAAAATCAGAATAGTATTCATTTAGTTTTACAAAAATCATTGCCAGAAGATACAGTATTTACTGGCATTGAAATTAAATACCCTAAATCAATGTTATTTGGAAATATTAAGTGTTGAGGCAATATCAATGGTGTTTATTCTTATCCATCATCAAATATCGAAAATGCTAGTTTAGTACCATTATTATCAATGCCAATTGAAACAAACCCTAATTTAAGAGTATTTCAATATTAATTTACCGAAAGTTTTTTTATCATGAAGTATTGCAAAAAACTATATTCAAGGTAAAGATATTTTAGATTTAATAAATAAAAATGGTTTAGATAAAGTTTTATTGAATTATTTAACATATCGTTATAATTATGACCGTAAATTTCAAGGAGGTAAAATACGATGAAAAAAGTAATCCTACTAATAAAGCGGCTGAATTACGCCAAAAATTTGAAGGACAAAAACCCGAAGATGTAATTGATGGTTTGTTTGAAAATTGAAAATTAGATAATCCAACCCTTATTAAGGATAAAATTATTAAAATATTTAAACAAATTATCTATATGCTTTCAAATTACACATATAGCAAATATGCTATTAACAAAGGTTATAATGATGATATTAAATTATTTTTTCCTTATTATTTCAAACTAATTTCAAAACCAAATAGATTAGAAGAAGGATATTTTTATTTTTCAGATTGTCAAGTACAAATATATTCATTATATTTTGATTTTATTGGTTCTAATCCACCAATTCCAGTAAATTATTGAAAAGAAATTAAAGCACAAGAAAAACCATTTAATCAAGTGGATAATAAATGATATTTTGCTATATGGAAACCTAATAATTCTATTTATTGAAAAATATCAAAATTTAAACACGATACAAATAAAGGAAAAAAATTGAGGCTTGAGATCCATTAAAACCATATTATATTGATCTCTTTTTATGGGTTTTTGAAACAAAAGAACAAGATTTATTAATAGATGATCAATCAGAAGGTAAAATAGAACGAATTTTTGAAATGAAGATAAGGGACAAAATTTTAAGGCAGTTTATCGTTGAAATGGTGGTGGTGAACTTCTTAAACCTTTAATTGATTCAAGTACTGGAAAAATTATTGATTGAAATTTAAAACAACAACCAAATGTTAATAATAACAAAGATAATGAAATTAAAGTAAGTGTTAAAAACAAAGATATTTCAGAAAATCCTTTTTATCAATTAGAAACAAATTTTTTTAATTGATTATCATTAACAAATAAATTAGAAACAAATAGCATTCCTTCTCTTATTCCTGCTGAAATTAAATTATCTGATGGTGAATATGGTAAATATTTAACTAATTTAATTGTTTCTAATGACAAAATAGAAGACTATTTAAATTATTTTTCTGAATGATATAAATTACTTTATTCTAAAATAGATTGAATTAGTACAATCGAAGATTTAATTGATTATAGTATTAAAATAACTTTTGAAAAAAAACTATTTAATTTAAATCAAATTGAAATATCAGGTATATGAGGTTATGGTAATTATGAAATTACAATTTTTACCGAAAAAGTACAAATTAATATTAATAATTTACAACTATTTAATAAAAATAATGAAAAATTATCATTAATTATATTAGAAATATAAAAAGTCATTTTAATAAATGACTTTTTATTATTCATTAACTTTTACATTACCGGTTTTATCAATAATTAAATTAGGTACATTAGTATCTTCTAAATTTCAACGATAAACTGCCTTAAAATTTTGTCCCTTATCTTCATTTCAAAAAATTCGTTCTATTTTACCTTCTGATTGATCATCTATTAATAAATCTTGTTCTTTTGTTTCAAAAACCCATAAAAAGAGATCAATATAATATGGTTTTAATGGATCTCAAGCCTCAATTTTTTTCCTTTATTTGTATCGTGTTTAAATTTTGATATTTTTCAATAAATAGAATTATTAGGTTTCCATATAGCAAAATATCATTTATTATCCACTTGATTAAATGGTTTTTCTTGTGGTGCTATTCATTCTAAAATACCATCTTTTGTATTTATTTTATTCTTTTCTTTTAAATCTGCTAATTCTTTTTTGCTATATTGTGGTTTATTACAAGCAACTAAATTTGTTGTACTTGTTCCAATTAAAGTGATTGTACCTAAAAGACTTAATATCTTTTTCATTATTATAATTCCTTTCGCTAAATCTTTTTACAATCACAATTATATATACAAGGACTATTTAAGAGTTTGAAAGGAAATTATTTAATTTATTATATGGAAAGGGTCAATCTGGGCTTGCGGTGATTTCCATAAGTTTTGCGAAAAATTACTTAAAGTTTAAAAAATTTTTTGCCGCGCTTTTCAAAATACTTTGGAAAAATTCTAAGCGTTAAACGAAGAATTTTATAAAGGTTCCCAAATTTGTTTGAAAGAACCTCAAAACTTTTTTTAACTTGTAAGTCATTTTATCACAAAAATTTAAGAAAATCAACCGCCCGCCCAATTCCTGCAAATGATTTTTATAGTCTTAATGATATAATTAAAGCATTTAAAGAAAGGAAGTATATTTAATTTTATGTATAAAAAAGGAAATAAAGTTAATGTTAAAATAACAAACATTATACCTTATGGTGCTTTTTGCAGAGCAGAAAAGGCTGATGGTTTAATTCATATTAGTGATATTTCAGATTACTTTGTTAGAGATATTAGAGATTTTTTGATGTTGGTGATGAAATTGAAGTTGAGATACTAGATTTTAATTCAGTTAGAAAACATCTTAAATTAAGTTATAAAAATTGTCATCCTGAACTATTGAAAAATGATGATAATAATAAAATACAAAAAAAATCACCTAGTTTAGAAAAATCATTAAATACTAATTATTTAATAAATAAAAAGTAAATAAAATTTATAAATTTTAGAAGGTTTTAAAACCTTTTTTATATTCCCATTTTAAAACGATATGGATAAGAACCATAAAACAAAGCATCATATGGGTCATGGTACATTTTACTATCGGGTGTGTTTGTTTTGGTATCACTAAATCTTAGTTCATTAATGCACTTATCTAAAAATGGGAAGTTATCTAATATGCCATATATTTTACCTTGAACAAACATTTTTCTTATTCAGGTTACGCGATTGATTATACCTGCTTCTTTATTAAGAGATGTCTGATGTTTTTTGGCTTTAAACATCTTAATTTTATAGCCTAAATAAGGGTAAATATCTTCTTGTAATTTTTGCATAAAGTCGTGTGCATTAATATCATAATGAAATGTAGCATATTCAAAACCATCAAATTTATGAAATGTATTAATTATTCATTGCCCATAATGTTCAACTATTTCATTTAAATTCATTGCGTTTTTTGGTGTAACAACATTTTCTTCAATTAAATATTTATCATATTCATTATTTTCATTAATTTTATAACCACTAAATAAAAACACCGTGTGGTCTTCACTACCATTAGCATAATCCACACCAATTGAATAACTATCAAATTGATACTGTTTTGTATTGGAATTATAAAAATCTTGTAAATTATACTCTTTAATATATTTACGATAATTTCGTAAAACATAAATACTGGGGTCATTATCGTTATATTCAAATCCGTAGTATTCAAGTTCAAATAAATCAGGTCGCTCTTGTTTGTTTGTTAAAACAAGTTTTTTAGTAATATCAGGTATTTTATTTCAAACAGCTCCCATTGTTAATCGTAAATTAAAAATACCCAAACCATTAAATGCTTGTTTGTTTTCTGAATATACTTGATTGTGTTCTTTTAAAATATTTTTAATTCTTTTATTTAAGGGTAAATATGGGGTTACAAATTTTTCATAAAAGACATGGTATTTATCAAAAGGATTAAAAGTAAATTGATTAGAATATGTTTTATGAAAATATGTTATTACTGTTATGTATTGTTTTGCTATGTTGTCTCATTCTTGAAATGTCCAAGATAATTCTTTTACTGGAATAGGATTATCTAAATTATATTGTTCATTATCATTTTCATCAGTATATTTTTCATAAGATACTTTTAAGCTTTTTGATTTAAACATGGAAATTCGCAAATTATTATAACGTTTATCTAATTCTTTATCAGTTAAAATTTCTTTTTCTTCAGCATGTATCATTTCATCTGTTCACGCTGATATAATACCACTACCTTTACCAACTTTTCCCATAATTTTATTACCATTAGCATAACCCGCAAAAGCAATTCTCACACCACTAGGAAAAACAATTTCGCCACCTTCTTTAACATTTTTAGGTCAAACAATGCCATTTTCATTGTCGGGTCTTATATTAATCCCATATTTATCGTATAAATAATTACATACATTAATTATATCGCCAAATGTAGTATTTTCATGGGTATTGGTATATCTTCGTAAAATGTTAGATGAAGCATCAGTAAAATTACAAGCAAAAAATAATTTTTCTGCTATGTGATTTCATGTCTTATTAGTATCACGCCCCGTTGAAACAAACTTAAAAAAAGTTGGTGAAGTAAAATATCGGGCATAACTATCACCAACAAAGTCTTTAAATACTTCTCAATCAAAACCAAAATTATAGTCACTAAAATTCAAATTATATTTTTTATTTAAATATTTATAACTAGTAATCCGTTTTTTGTTATTAATTTTGGTAAAATCCTGCATTTTTAAATAGCCTCCTTTTTTTGATAAGATTATGTGAAGTATTGAGTATCATATTTTAAAATAATTTGTTTATATGAAAGGAAATTATAAAATGGAATTAAAACAAAATTTATTAGAAGATTATAAAAAAGATAAAATAATAGAAACAAACAATGAAACTAAAAATTTCTTGATTGAAAGAGATAATGAGATATTTAAATTATATCAACAAGGACAAATATTACAAGGATATAAGGTGATATCAAAATTGCCAAAAACAATTAAAACAGAATATGGAGATATTCCTATTAAAAGAAAATTATATGTTAAATATGATGAAGAAAAAAAAGAAAATATAAATCGTTATCCTTTAGATGAAGAATTAGGTTTAAAAAAATACAAAAGAATTGAAATAAATTTAAAAAATAAATATATGTCTTTTATAGGTGATGGAAAAAGATATAAAGATATTTTACATACAACAGAGAATGCAAATATTAGTGAAAGAACAATATCTAATATTTTTAAAAATGCCGATTTAGAAGAAATCGATTACATTAGTAATAAAAATAATAATAAAATTAAAATTCCAAATAATGTTTTATATATTCAAATTGACGGAGCTTTTGAACCAATGCGAGAAAATAAAAAAAATTGAAAATAAAATATTTCTTGCGACTATGCATGTTGGTGTTGATCAAGAAAAGTCAACAAAAACCAGAATAAAAATGAAAAAGAAAAAAGGCGTTTTTCAAATGATGAATAAAAATCATAAGAATAAAAATAATAAATCTAATATTGATAATTTTATTGATAAATTTTTTAAATCAATGGATACTTATGATATTAATCAAAATACTAAAATATTAATATTAAGTGATGGTGAAAAACAAATTAAAAAAATTTATAGAGCAGTAAAAGCAAAATATAAAAATAACACTGTATCATATAGTTTAGATAAATTTCATTTATCAAATAGATTTAAACAATTATTCCCAAATCGAAATAGAATCAAAATTCATAGAATAAAATAAAAATTAGCAAAAATATATTTCTTTACTGGAAATTATAAATTATTATTAGATTTTTTAATATGTCATTTACCATATGTTAATGGTAATAAAAAAATATTTTTATTAGAAACCATTGAATTAATTAAAAGTAATGAAGAAGGTATTGTAAATCAATCATTAGAATATAATATTGGTTGTCATGTTGAGGGTGATGTATCGCATTATATTAAGGCTGTTAAAGGGCGTGGCGCAAAAATATATTGTAAAGAAACATTTATCAATATGTTAATTGCTTCTATGTTAAGACTTAATAATCAAATTAATGATGAGAAAGTTGATAAAACTAATAAAAATAATAAAGAAAAAATTGAATTTAATATATTTAATTTAAATCAATTTCAAAATCAATTTTTATCTTTATAAAAAATAAAAACCTTTTAAAATTAGCAATAACTTTAAAAAGTATTTTTTAGTGTGTCAAAATTCATAAATTTATAAATTATTTTTTCAACTAAAAATTATATTTTTAAAAAAAGTTGAATTTTTTATAAATTTTGTTATCATTCAATTATAAGCGAAACTTAATTTGTTTCTAATTACTTAATTTTATTAAAAACCTAAGAATAATGAATATTACCCAAAATTTTAGGTTTATTGTACCAGCAGAAGTAAATGTAGATGCTTTTACAAGGTTAAATATATTAAGAACAAATATTGAAAATAAGTTAAAAGAAGCAAATCTTTTGTTTAATAATATTAATTTTTTATTCTTTGACTTTGAATCAGTTTCTAATTCTTTTACAAAGAGATCTAATCGTCTTCCTTTTCGCAAATCGGATTCTACCTTGATGTGAGCGGGAGAGGGGTATAACCCTGATAAATTGACACCAGAAAACTTTTTAAAATTTTATATAAAAAAAGCAGCGATATTAAGTGAAGAAAAGTATTATTATTTTGGAAACATAAAAAGCATTATTCCAGTTAATTTTACAATTGAAAATTTATTATTTAAATGTAATTTTTCTAGAATAAAACTAAAATCACCAGTTAAAATATTAAAGGAAAAAGATAAAGTTCACGAAAAGTTAGAAGAATTTGCTAAGGTGATAATGGCTTTTTGACATTATTATAAATTAGAAACATATAATGAGTATCATCGCCTTGTTTTTAAAATACGGCAAAATGAGTTTGATGCATTAGTTAAAAGTGCTAGTGTTTTATAAAAAAAATTAAACATAATAAGCCTTCAACCAATTTTTCAACCAATTTTTAATTTTTTTAAAAGCACATTAGATTCATCAGAAAAACCGTATTTTAGTCCTTTCATATCAAATCCTGGTAAAAAAATATAAAGTTAATTTAATTAAAAATAATGTTTTTACTATTAAATTATTTCATCCCGAAATAGAATTATACGATAATGAAATATATAACTCGTACCAAGAGTGGTTAAACACCAGGCCTCAACACTATTATGCAAACTTTTATTATAGTTTTGGCTATAGTTTCTTTTTTCATTCTAATGATGATGAAAGGAATATTAATGATAGTGACTTTAGATTTTTACAGATACTAGAATTTAAGGTTGGTTAATTTTTATAAAAATAAATTAAATAGTAAAAAAGATAATTACTGAAGAAATTAATAATATTCCAGCAATGATTAATAATATTTTT
Source organism: Spiroplasma endosymbiont of Seladonia tumulorum (assembly GCF_964020235.1). Taxonomy (NCBI): domain Bacteria; kingdom Bacillati; phylum Mycoplasmatota; class Mollicutes; order Entomoplasmatales; family Spiroplasmataceae; genus Spiroplasma; species Spiroplasma endosymbiont of Seladonia tumulorum. The sequence goes on from NZ_OZ026545.1 coordinate 2,035,788, forward strand.
CGTGTTTTTTTAATTATTGCTTCTTCGTCAGTTAAAGTGGGTTGGTAACTGCGACGATGATCATTAAAGTAAGCTGCGGCTTGCTTATTTTTATATCAGCCTAAAATTAATCAGATTAATAAAATTAAAACAAAGAAGCTAACAACAATTCATTCTGTTTTTTTGATATCTTTAAAGGCAAAAATTCCTAATAAAAAACTAATTCAAAGTAAAAATGCACTAGTTAAAATAGCAATTAAATAATGGTATCAAGTAATTTTTTTTAGTTTTTGATAAGTTTCTAATTTTATTGTTTGATTATGGTATGTTTCTTCAACAATTTCTTTAACTTCTTTTTCATGAATTTCTTTTTCTTCACGTTTTAATTGATGTAATTCTTTAAAAATATTTTTCTTTTTTGCCATTATTTCCCTCACATTAATATTTTTAAAATTTATTATTAAATTATATTGTATTTTTACAAAAAGTAAAATATAATTACATGATATAAAATTATATTTTGTATCAAGTACATTATTTTGAATAAGTTATTTTAAGCACATTATTTTATTAAAATTTGATAAAAGGGACATTTTATTTTTCCTTAGAACTAGGGAGGGAAAAAATATATGAAAAATATTAAAAAAGAGAAAGATATTTCTAAAACCAATTTTGATATTAGTAAAGAATATGATAACAAGTTTGTTAATGTTGATTTAGATTATCAACAAGCAAATAAACGAACATCACTTTTTACTGAAATGAAATATAAAATGGCAATTTTTAATCATCACCGTCGGGAGTTTTTTGTTCGTTTTCCATTAATAGGTTATTCATTAAAAAGAATCTTTTTTGTAATTATTACTTTATTGCTAGCAATTTGTGTAATTTTTATTTTATTGCGATTAGTAACTCCCGATGATATTTATATTAAAGACATTAATATTAATAAATTAAATATTTTACCAGGTACACCAGAATATAATGCTTTATTGGAGCAAAGAATGAAAATTTTTGGAGTATATGGTTCAATTTGAAGTCAATTAGGAACATATTTACGAAATATTATGCCTTTTATTAAAAAAACAATAATTATTAATAGTGCTTTTGATCCAATAACTGGTGAATTAGTTGGTGAAAAAGTTACAACATGATTTTACTTAGGAGTTGTTTTTTCAACAGCAGTAGCACAACCAGGAGAATTAGTGTCATATATCTTTGCACGAGCAATTCCGTATTCATTTGGTTTTGGGTCAGTTGCAGTGTTATTAGCTTATTTAATTGGTGTTCCATTAGGAATCATTGCGGCAAAAAATAAAGAACGTGGTGTTGATAATACCATTAATGCTGGGTCAATTATCTTTTTAGCAATTCCACCGGTTGTTTTAGTCGTAGGGATTTATTTAATTTCAATTAATGTTTTTTATGCTCATGGTTTATTTAGTTCGGGAACTTTTGATACTAAATTTTGACCAGTATTTGCATTTTTTTAATGATAACACCACCAATTGTTATTAAAACAAGACGATATGTTATTGATGAAATGACAGCTGATTATACTAAGTTTGCCCTATCAAAAGGAGTGACTAATCGTTATATTTTCTATATTCATATTTTCCGCAATGCGGGGATTCGAATTTTTCGTTTATTACCAGCAGCTTTTATAACAACAATTTTTGGGGCAAGTATCTTTGCTGAACAAAATTGAGCAATTCCAGGGATGAGTAAATTTATTGTCTCGGGCGTTGGAAACAAGGATTCCTTTGTTGTTATGGGATATATTCTATTAACAGCAACGGCTGGAATTGTTACTAGTTTAATAGCCGATATTATGATGGCGATATTAGACCCATGAGTAAAATTAACAAAATAAAGAGAGGAGTAAGATGATGCGAAGAGTTACAGATGAAGAGTTACTTGATTTTCAAAGTTATGATATTAATAATTTAGATCCAAGTTTATTTGAAATTGTTGGTCCTCAACTAGAAGAAAATGAACGAATTTCAACGAAATCATATCGTTATTGAAAAGTAGTTGGTCAAATTTTAATTACTAAAAAAACATTTATTGTTTGTTTATTATTACTTGCAATTATCTTATTAACAGCGATTGTCCCAATTGGTAAAGTTGCGAACCCATTACCTGCTAATTTACCAATTCCTAATTATCAACAACCTTTAGCTCCAAATGCAACTTATTTATTTGGACTGGGGATGAATGGTGAGAATTATTGAGATAAAATTTGAATTGGAATGCGAACAACCTTATTATTTACATTAATAATTGCCTTAATTCAAATTTTAATTGGTGTTATTGTTGGTTCAATTTGAGAATTTTATAAAAAATTTGATATTTTATTTATTGAAATTACACGCTTTTTAAATTTAGTACCAACACTAATTTTATGATTAATTATTATTTTTGCTTTAGGTAAAACAATGCCCGTGATTATTTTTGCCGTATCACTTACTAGTTGAATTACTTTGGCAGAGGTTATCCGAGTCCAAATTATTTTAGTCCGAAATACCGAATATAATCTTGCTTCAAAAATGTTAGGAACATCTGGACCAAAAATTGTGACAAAAAATATTATGCCACGAATTTTACCATTAATTATTCAAACAGCATCCTTTGCTGTGCCAAAGGCTATTGCAATTGATACAACATTAAATTACTTTAACTTTGGTTTTGCCCAAGGACGTGAAAATACAACATTAGGATTTATTTTAAATGAAGTATTAGCATCTAGTAAGTGACAAGATTATCCACATTTATTAATTATTCCTATTTGTTTTATTGCTGGAACATCGGTTTTATTTTTCTTATTCGGAAAAGTATTTGCTGACTCATTAGACCCCAAAAACCATTATAAATAAAAATAACGTATTAAAAGGAGATATTGCTTTATGGAAAAAGAAATTGTTATTTCAATTAAAAAATTAATAATAAAATTTAAAACTCGTGCCAATGTTTTAACTGCTATTCAAAATATTTCTTTTGATATTTATGATAATGAAACATTAGCAATTGTTGGTGAGTCGGGAAGTGGTAAGTCAGTTATGACCAAAACATTTACTAATATGTTAGAAAGTAATGGCTGAATTAGTAATAATTCAATTGTTTATTCGCCTTCAAAAAATATTTTAGCGGATGATTTAGCGTATTTTCGAAAACCAGTTCATTTAGTTGATTTCCATAAAATTTTATTAGATAATAACTTACAAAAAAATATTATTAAGTATAATAAAAAACGAATTATTAGAACAACACAAAAAAATGATTAATAATTTGGAATTAACTAATTTGCAAACAGCAATTATTGATTTACAAAATAAAATTGAAGTGTTTAAAAAACAAATTAGTTTTAGTCATTCAAACCGAATTAATAATAAAATAGGAAAACTTAATGCACAATTAAAGGAATATAAAAATCAACAAGAGATGTTGTTAAATCCTGAATTAAAACAAAAAAAGATTAAATTTTTACAAAATCGAATTGTTGGTTATAAGAATGAAATTGACAAAATTAAAAAATTAACTTGAAGTGAAAAACGATTATTAGGGAAAAATATTCAGTTTTTAAAAAAATATTTTGAACAAAAAATTATTCCTTTGCCAACAGAATTTAGTAAAATTCAAACTTATTTTAGTAAAAAAACTTATACCGATGGGATTCGCTATCGGATTAACAAATTAAATCAGTTAATGGCGAGTGGAAAACCATTGGATGCAGCTAATTTTGCTAATGTATATGAAGAATGAAATTTAATTAAAAATTTTGAATTTATCAATAAATTAAAAGCAGCAAAACAAATTAGTAAATTACGTGGTCCAACAATAGCAACAATTTTCCAAGATCCAATGACATCGTTAAATCCATTATTATCAGTTGGTTTTCAAATTTCAGAAGTATTACGAAAACATCGTAAAATGTCACGAGCAATGAGCAAAAGAACAGCAATTGAATTACTAGAAAAAGTTGGAATTCCAAAGGCTAAAAAGCGTTATCATGATATCCCAGGAATGTATTCGGGTGGAATGCGCCAACGGGTAGTTATTGCAATTGCTTTAGCTTGTCAACCAAAAGTTTTAATTTGTGATGAACCAACGACAGCCTTAGATGTTACAATTCAAGCACAAATTCTGGATTTAATTAAATCATTACAAAAAGAATATAAATTTACTGTTATTTTTATTACCCATGATTTAGGCGTTGTCGCAAATATTGCTGATCGGGTTGCTGTAATGTATGCTGGTCAGATTATTGAGTATGGAACAGTAAATGATATCTTTTTTTGATCCAAAGCACCCTTATACTTGATCGTTATTATCTTCTTTGCCACAATTTGGTCAAAAAGGGGAAGACCTTTATTCAATTCCTGGTTCACTATCATCATTATATGCAAAAGTATATGGAGATCCATTTGCTCCTCGTAATCAACATGTGATGAAAATTGATTATTTATTAGAACCACCAATGTTTAAAGTAAGTGAAACACATTATGCAAAAACATGACTATTAGATCCACGAGCTGTAAAAGTAACAAAACAAAAGCAATTACAACAGTTAGAACAAATTAAAAATGATACAAAGGTAGGTGATTAAGATGAACAAAAACGAACAAGAACAGTTTATTATGGTTCGCGATTTGTTAATTCAATTTCGCCAAAAAAATAAAAAAGTAAATGCAGTTAAAAGGGCAAGTTTTGATATTTACCGTGGAGAAATTTTTAGTATTGTTGGTGAGTCGGGAAGTGGTAAAACAACGATTGGCCGTGCCATTGCTGGTGTAAAACCAATTAAAGATGGAACCATTTATATGGATAAGCACTTGATTCGGGGAAGACCACCACAATTATATAAAATTAATTTAGATATTAATGAAAAATTGCGATTACTACGAAATAATAATATGTTATTAAATAAAAATTTAAGTAACTATATTAATAATTTAAAAATTAGTTATTATCGTTATTTTGAAAATAAAAAATATGTTGTTAATACGAAAGAATTAATACCCTATACAAATAAGCAATATTTAATAACAACTGACCTTGAATTAAAGAAAGTTGATTTACTAAATTTTAATCATAGTAACAATCATTTTACATTAGTAAAAGAAATGTATGAACATAATTTAATTTTATTAAAAGATATGTTAAAAGCTTATCAACGAATTTTTCGTTTTATGGATAATTTGCATGAATGAATTCCATCATTATCTCTTGCCCTAGAAGAAGAAATCAAAGGTCGTGTCCGCGGAAATATTGAAATTATTGAAGGAAATATTTTATTAGGGCATCAAATTTATAAAGTTCTTTTAAAATTAGAAGAAAATCGTAATGCTCTAAAAGAAAACCTTGTATTAGAACAAGCACAAAAATATTATGATGCTTCTTTTGAACAATTAGCAAATTTATTATCAATTCATATTAAATTGTTAAATGAGATTCATTTTTTACATAAAAATCAACGGGCAGTTTTTTTTCTTTTTGTTCCGAAGGGAAAACGAAAAAAATATATTTTAAGTTATAATAAACGTTTTAATGTTTTTAAAAATGATTTTGAAAAGGCATATTTACAGGAATTACAAAAATTGGAATTAAAATCGCAAACAAATCCACAAGCAATTATTGCCTTACAGCAAGCATATCAAACCAGTGCTTTAATGATAAAAATTGCAACAACAGATATGGCAAAGACATTAAATGAATTAGCAACCACATCTAATTTGAAAACAAGTTTAGCAGCATTACCAGATAATGAATGAAAAGAAGGATTAATGACTTTGATTAAGAAAAGTGCAACAGTAGAACAGCAACAAATGATGCTTGCTGATTTATCATATTTAGCACGACATGGGGTTTTTCGTGATCAAACAACAATTAAATTATATTATCAATGAGTAGATAAGAAGTATAAAACTTCAGAATCGGACATTATTGCTTCTAATCGTTTACAAAAGAAAAAAATTCAAATGATTTTTCAAGATCCATCTTCGTCATTAAACGATCGAATTTCAGTTGAAGAAATTATTGAAGAAGGGTTAACAAATTTTCCTGAATTATATCAAAATAATACTGCTCGCCAGTTATATTTAACTTATTATAATAATAATTTAGGAAAAAATGAAAAACCATTAAAGTTAGAGCAAATTAAAGATCGTGATGTTAAACATTTCTTAATTTTAAACATTTTAAAAAAGGTTGGATTATTACCAGAACATTTATCACGTTATTCACATGAATTTTCAGGAGAACAACGACAACGAATTGGTATTGCTCGGGCATTAATTATGAAACCACAATTTATTATTGCTGATGAACCAATTTCAGCATTAGATGTTTCAATTAGAGCCCAAGTTTTAAACTTATTAAAAAAATTTCAACAACAATATAATTTAACTTATATTTTTGTTGCCCATGATTTATCGGTTGTTCGGTTTATTGCTGACCGAATTGCTGTTATTTATCATGGTCAACTTGTTGAATTAGCAAACGCTGAAGAGTTATTTACTAATCCATTACATCCATATACGCGTGCATTATTATCAGCAATTCCGTTACCTAATCCAAATTATGAAAAAGAAAAAGTTCATTTTATCTATGAACCAGAAAAAGAACATTGAGATTACTTATTTGATTTACCAGAGTTTACTGAAATTAAAACGGGGCACTATTTATTTGGGAATTCACGTGAAATTGCTGCAGCAAAAGCTAAACTTGCTATGGCAGTTGGCAGAAAGGAAGGGTAACGATGTTTAAAAAGAAATTGGCATTTTTTGCTAGTTTTACGGCAATAACAACAGTAACACCATTAGTTGTTTCGTGTGGAATTAGTTTAGATTTGTTAGCAAATCGTTTAATTACCGATAATGTTTTTCGTTCTATTTTTAAATTCCCCCTTAACATCATGGTCAAGTGCATCAACAATGTTAGTTGATGATAATAAAATTTTAGCTGATGTTCTTGGAACATTAGTAGCAACTGATAAATATAATCGTAGTTTCGGTGATCTTGCTGAGCAAAAAGATAAAACATCAAAATATGTTGGAATTCCTAATGCTGATCAAAGTGAATGAAAATATAAAATTTCACCACAAGCAAAATAATTTGATTATCAAGGTAATTTTCAACGGCAAGTTAAAGCTAGTGATATGATTAATACTGCTAAGTTTGTTTTATTTCCAAAGAATTTATCGGCAACATCAGGATTATGACGAACTTTTATTAGTGGGGCACAAGAAATTTGAGAGTATTTTCAGGCAGGTAATTATCAACCAGATTATTATAATGATTCAATTTGAAAAAAATTAGAAATGACAATTAATGAGGCTGATGATGAAATTACCATTAAATTAACAAAGTCAGCAGAATATTTTGATACTTTAATGACTTATTTATCTTTTGTACCATTACCAGAAAAGGCGTTACGACAAGGTTATAATTATGGGACCAATTATAAAAATATTTGGTATTCAGGAGCATATTTAGTTGAAAAATATAGTTCAACTTCACAAATTTTATTGCGAAAAAACCCTGCTTATCGACATGCCAAATTAACATACATTGATAAATTAAATTATACTTATTTAGCAAATAATGATGTTTCGCATGAACGTGTTTTATTTGAATCAGGTGATGTTAATGATTTTCTAGTTGAACCAACAGATAGTAATGGTTGAAAGAAATATGTTGGTTCTAATCCTGCTAATCCAATTTTTAGTGGTGCATCAAGTATTATTAATCCTGATCCAACAACATATACAATTATTCATAATTATGCGAATAGTGATATTTTAAATTCAAACCCAGTTCGTGCTAAGCAAGCATTAAATGCAAGTAAGGCGTTACAATATGATAAAGTTCGAAAATATTTATCAACCCAACTAGACCGTAGTAAATTTGTTAAATATTATTCCGAAGCCCTAGATGATTCACCAACTTCCAAGTTTTTACGAAATGTTTATACTGCACGTTATTTTGTTTATAATGGGGATGTTGATTATGCATCATATGTTGAAGAAGCATATGCAAACCATTTTTTAGATGGTAATGCAATGGCTGCCAGTCAACTATTAAAAGATGGTAGTGATGCTTTATATCGTAACAAAGATTTATTAAAAAATGATGATAATATTTTAAATGATATTCGCACTTGATTACAAACAAATATTGGTGCTTCACAAGTTGAATTTCGCTTTTTAATGAATGGAGCATACACATTAACAATTAATAAATTTTTATTAAATATGATTGACTCATTTAACGCTGAAAATGATGTAATTAAAATTATTCCAGATATTACTGTTGACGCTACAGAATATGAAACCCGTTGTAAAAAAGCAGATTGAGATATGCAAGAAGGAGGATGGTCACCAGATTATGCTGATCCATATACTTACTTACATACCTTTTCCTTAGGTGGTGATTTACAATATTATTTTGGAACTTCACGGATTTTTAGTGACCTAAAATTAACGAATAATCTTGCACCAGACTATGCAACAGTTAAGGATCAATTGAATAATCCATATTGAAATCTTTTAAAAAATACAACAGCAATTGAAAATTTTTATAATGTTTTTAAAAATTATACTAACCAAGTTGCGGCAAGTGATGAAATTACTGATCCCGTTCGCTTAGCTGATCGTTATCGAGGCTTTGCCGAAGTTGAATTTAATGCTATTTATACTAATTTTATGTTTATTCCAGTTTATGTTCCAAATGGATCATATCAAATTCGAATTTCATATGTAACACCACGAACACAAGTTACAATTGGGTATGGTAGTTCAAAATATAAACATTGAGGAATGGTTTTAAATCCGTACTTACTGATGACACAAGAACGGCAAATTATTGAAAAACGTTATTAACAACAATTAGCAATTATTCAAACTGATTATGCGGCGTTTAGGAAGGATTATTAATATGAAAAAGTTGTTAACATCTTTTACGGCTTTAATGGTTATTAGTGTTCCTGCGACTGTTGTCAGTTGTGCTAGAATGGAAACGCGTGATCGTAGTAAAATTTCGTTATCTTTATTTAAAAGTGAATTAGCTTTAATTCCTGTTTTTGAAACACAACAACCAACCACAAAAGTAACTGAAACGATATTTCAAAATGCAGTTTATGATGCATTAGAAACAAACGAATATCATGGTGAAATTCCAAATGCGGAATTAAAATTTATTTATTATGACAAGGATGGAATTTCAAAATCGTGAACTGATTTACCATGACAACCACTAGCAAGTGGCGGAGCAAAGACAGCATTATTATGAGTACAAATTATTGCTAATAAGAATAGTATCCATTTTGCAGATAAAACTGATATTATTTCGATAACATTATATCAAACCCAACCACTTGCATTAGATACCATTACATTTAATTATGAAGCAAAAGTGTTAAAAGCCTTACCAGTTGAGGATATGATGACTTATTTTGCTATCTTAAATCCAACATTTTATTTCTCACCCCGTCATTTTGCAATTACTAAAACAACTGATTATGTTATTATTAAGGCGTTATCAACCTCAAATCGATATCGTGGTGAAAATCGTATTAATATTTAGGTTACCTTACAATTTTATAAAATTAAAATATTTGGAGAAAATTTGTTTAAAAGAAATTTTCTCCTTTTTATTGATTTTAATAACTATCTGTTTAAAATTACGATATAATTAAACTACGAACAATAGAAAAGGAAAAAGAAGATGATTAGTGTAAACGATTTCCGCCCAGGATTAACGTTTCAATATGAGGGTAATATTTACGTAGTAATTGAAGCACAACATTCAAAATCTGGTCGTGGGCAAGCACATGTTAAAACAAAAGTTAAAAATTTGCGTAACAATGCAACAACAAATATTACTTTCACTGGTGGTGATAAAGTTGAAAAAGCAATGATTGATAAGGTTGAAATGCAATATTTATATGATGATGGTACGAATGTCATTTTTATGGATACGCAAACTTATGAGCAATTAGAAATTCCCTCAACTAATTTAGTTTGAGAAAAAAACTTTTTAAAAGAAGGAGTAATGGCTTCTGTTACCAAATATGATGATGAAATATTGGGAATTATTTTACCAGATAAGGTCGATCTAACAGTTACTGAGGCAGAAGCAGCAGTAAAAGGTGATACTAGTTCTGGTGCAATGAAAAAAGCAGTGCTAGAAACTGGCTGAGGATTACAGGTTCCGTTGTTTATTAAAGAAGGCGAAGTTATTACTGTTTCAACTAGTGAAGGAAAATATTCCGGACGAGCTTAATTTTAACAATTCATAAAAGGAGAGATTGAAGATGAATAATAATTTTAATGAATTAACATTTGAAAATAATCATCGTGGGACAATTGTTGTTAGTTTATTAACAATTAAAAAGATTATTTTATATGCAATCCGTGATATGACTCACCAATATTTTGCAGATAAAGTTGAATGTCGTATGATTGATAATTCATTATTGCACATTTATATTAGTGGAAAAGTAATGGTAAAAGAAAACCTAAATGATTTAACAGTTGAAATTAATGAAGCAATTATGAAAGAATTAAGTTATTCGGTACAAATTAAACCAAAAAATATTAGTATCGCTTTTCATCATTAATAATTTAATAGCGAAGTAACTATAGAAAAAAGAAAAATATTATGAATTTGGTAATACCTTGCAAAGTTATTACCAAATTTTTATTTATTCTGATTGCTTTCAATGATAGTATTATTTTATATTGTAAATTGTACTATGAAGTGTAGCACCCTACTTAATTTTATTATAACACCAATAAAATAAATGTTCAATATAATTTATTTTAAAAAAATTTAGTAGTTTTGTTTTAAATTTATGAATTTTGGCACACTGAAAAATAAAATGATTAAAATTTTTATAGGTAATTATATTAAAAATTAAACATTTGTATAAAAACTTCTTTTGAAGATAGTCAATGTAAAGATTTTTTAAGTTTAGAGTTTATTATATTAGCAACTTCTTGATAATAATTTTTTGAATAAATACTTAAATCAATTCCTTTGGAAAATCAATGTCTAAAATCGCGGATTGCTCTTTCAACTTTGGGTTTTTGAGTTGGAGTTCCAGCATCACAAAAATATACTTTAGCATTTGTTATTTTTTCAATTTTTTCTCAATCAGCAAATTCTTTGCCTTGATCTGTTATTATTCCTTTGCATCTATCTTTAAAAAATTTGTTAGAAAAAATTCGTTTTAATGCGTTTGTAACTTCTTTTGTTGTTTTTTCTTTTAATGGTTCAATAATTTTAAATTGGGTTAATTCTTCGATTAAAACTAAACAAACACTATTATTTTTACCAACCATAGTATCCATTTGAAATCAACCAAATTCATTTTTATCATGTTTTGCTTCTTCAATAGTTCTAAAATTTCTTATTTTTCCACGGTTATCAATTCGATTTTTTGTTTTATATTTTCTACCATGAAAATACAAATTATCTTTCTTGAAATTTAAAAATCCCAAATGAATATATTTATATAAAGTTTTAAAACATACCGGAAATTTAATACCAAACTCTTTTTCATATTTTTTACAGATTTGTTCTGGTGAATCATGAAATTTGTTATATTTTTCATCTAGTCATTCTAAAATATTTAGAAATAATGATGATTTTTTAAAACATTTTTGTCGTTTTTGTAAATAATCTTCGTGTGCTAATTTAGCGTCATATTCATTATCTTTTAACCTTTTTATTTCTTGTCTAATTGTATTGCGATTTTTATGCAATATTTTTGCTATTTTAGATATATTGGATTTACCATTTTTTCTTTTTAAAGAATCAAGTTCTAATAAATCTTTTAACATTAGAGTGCACCCATTTTAGTAAGTACTAATAAAAAAGTATTTACTATTTTTTTAATTATATCTTTTTCTTTACGATTTGAATATCATGTATTTCATTTTATAACATCTTGTATATATTCTTCATGTGAATTATATATTTTATTATGGATTGTAGCTTTCTATTGTAATACCGTTAGATAAACATTTATCGTGATAAATAGTGGATGTATATTGATATCCGTGATCTGAGTGAATTATTATTCCATTCAGATCTTTTTTTATTAATTTTATTTTATTAATTGCATCATTTAAATTATCCATTACTAATTTATTGTCATTATATTTAGATCACTTTACATCAACTATTTCTTTAGTATATCCATCAATAATTGTTGATTGATAATATCTTTCTCCTTTTCAAATTAAATATGTTACATCAGTATATAGTACTGAAAACCTTGTTTTTATATCATTGAATTTACGATTAATTAAATCAGGATATTGCAATAAGCTTTTTTCTTTATTCTGTTTATATTTTATTTTTCTTCTCATTTTTCTTACATATTCAGGTTGTATTTGATTATCACGCATAATTCTTAAAACTTTTTTTGAATTATATTTTATACCATAATCTTCCTTTAAATATTTAGTAATTCTTCGATAACCAAATTGTTTTAAATTTTCTTCATAGACTTTTACAATATCATTTATTGCTTTTTTATCTTTTTTGCTACTGTCATAATTTTTATATTTATCTCAATAACTACGTTTTAACCCTGTTACTTCTAGTAATAATTTTATTGAATATTCACAAAAATTTTGTTTAATAAAAGAGACAATTCTTAGTTTGCTTAATTGTAAAAGTCATGGAGCTTTTTTAATAATTCATACCTTGTTTTATAATATTCTAAATTTCTTTTGCCAAAAGAAATTTTAGGTCCTTTAGGATTGTTTAATTTTCCTTTTTTATGATTTGCTCATCAAGATTCTACTGTATTTGCATTTATATTATATTGTTTTGCTACTATTCAACAACTTTTTTGTTTAATTTCCTCAATGATTTTTGTTCTAAATTCTGATGTATATTTGTTATATTTTTGTCCTTTTTTTGCCATATAAAAATGCACCCCCTATAAAAATTTAGCAAAATCTTTTTTTATTTTACTTACTTTTTTGGGTGCACTCTAACCCACTCTTTTTCTATTAATTTTTTCATTTTAATTTTTTTAATTATAAATGAATAATCCAAAAAAAGTAAGAATTAATGGAATATTTTTCAAATTATTAAATTCTTTCTTTTAATTCGTTGTACAATGATATTATGAGTATTAATTTATTAGTGTATAAAAAGGAGATAAATAAAATGAAAAAATCAATTGATACAATCAAAATGTTGGGAATTGAAGCAATTAATAAAGCAAATTCAGGCCATCCAGGAATTGTTCTTGGTGCTGCGCCAATGGCATATACTTTATTCACAAGACACTTAGTTGTTAACCCACAAGTGGATAAATGAACAAATCGTGATCGTTTTGTTTTAGCAGCAGGACATGGTAGTGCTTTATTATATTCGTTATTGCATTTATCAGGATTTGATCTTAATATTGATGATTTACGAAATTTTCGTCAAGTTGATTCAATTACGCCTGGTCATCCGGAATCACATTTAACGCCCGGAGTGGATGTGACAACGGGTCCTCTTGGCCAAGGACTTGCAGCAGCAGTTGGTTTAGCGTTAGCAGAAACGCATTTAGCAGCAAAATACAATACCAATAAATATCCTCTTTATGATCATTATACTTATGTTTTATGTGGTGATGGTGATTTACAAGAAGGAGTTACACAAGAAGCAATATCTTTAGCAGGACATTGAAAACTAAATAAATTAATTGTATTATTTGATTCTAATGATGTGCAATTAGATAATATGGTTAATGTTGCACAAAGTGAAAACATTGCTGATCGTTTTAAAGCAGCAAATTGAAATTATTTTTTTGTTAAAGATGGTAATGATATTGAAGCAATTGATCAAGCTATTATAAAAGCAAAAAAAAGTGATAAACCAACATTAATCGAAGTAAAAACAATAATTGGTGATGGGGCAACAAAACAAGGTACACCAGCAGTACATGGTGCGCCGTTAGGAAGTGATATTGAAACAGTTCGTAAAATGTTAAAATGAGATTATAAATCATTTGAAGTTCCTAATGAAGTTTATAAGGATTTTGAAATCAATGTTAAACAACGAGGAATTAAAAAATATCAGAAATGATTAGAAATGTATCAAGGTTTTTGCAAAGAAAATTCTACTTTAGCAAAAGAACTTGATGATGCCGTTTATGGTAATTTTAATTTTAATCCACAAGATTTTCGTGATTTAAAACCAATTAAGCCACAAGCAACACGAATTAGTAGCGGGGCAATCCTTGACCGTCTTTCTAATATTATTCCAGCTTTAATTGGTGGTAGTGCTGATTTAAGTAGTAGTACAAAAGCAAAGGGAACTGATGGTGTTTATAGTCCTGAAAATCGATTAGGCCGAAATTTAGGTTATGGAGTGCGTGAATTTGCAATGGCAGCCATTAATAATGGAATTTGTTTACACCGTGGATTAGTTTCTTTTGCAAGTGGTTTCTTTGTTTTTGCTGATTATATGAAGCCAGCTATTCGTTTAAGTTCATTAATGGAAATTCCAGCTATTTATATTTTATCGCATGATTCAATTGCTGTTGGTGAAGATGGCCCAACGCACCAACCAATTGAACAATTAGCAATGTTACGTAGTCAGCCAAACTTAAATGTTTTTCGTCCAGCTGATTTTAATGAAACATTAGGAGCTTATTATATCACTTTACAGTCAAAACATATTCCAAGTGTTATTTTAATTACACGACAAGATTTACCAGAATTAGAACATTCAAATGTTGAGGCAGTGAAAAAAGGAGCTTATCAAGTTTATGGACAAGAAGATAATAATGATGTTGTATTGTTAGCAACTGGTAGTGAAGTTAGCATGGCAATTGCTGTTGCAAACAAATTAGAACATGAAAAAAAAATTAAAGTAAAAGTAGTATCAATGCCTTGTTGAGAATTATTTGAGCAGCAAGATGCTGCCTATAAACAAAAATTGTTAGAACCAACAGCTTTAATTGCGTCAATTGAATTAGGAGCAACCTTTGGTTGAGAACGTTATACTTCAAATAATGGTTTGAATTTTGGAATTAACACTTTTGGACAATCAGGACCATTTCAAGATGTATTAGAATATTTTGGTTTTAATGTAGAAAACATTGTTAATGCTATTAATAAAAAAATGCAATCATCATAAAAATGATAATTGCATTTTTTATTGTTCTCTTGTTTATTTAACTATCATATTTTAAATAACGTTGTCAAAAAATGGGAGCTAAACTACGTAAAATAAAAGGAACAACAATTTGGATAATTGGATATGTAAAAAGAAAACTATGAATAAAGTTATAAACAATGGCATATAATCAATTACTATAACCTGGTCAAACTGAATCAGGGAATAAAGTTGTTCAAATTAAAACACCAACTAATACTTGTGACAAGTAAATAAGAGTAATAATACTAAAACAAATAATAATATAATTAACATAAGTAATATATTTTTTGTCATTATTAACTTTAAAACGCATAAAACCCGCAATTGTTGGAATAATCATTGGAACAAAATAATCTAATAAATATGATCATGGTGAAAGAATAAAATTTGAAGCAATAAATAGCAATGACATCAGGGCACTAATACTCCCAGTTATAAAACCAGCGATTGCTGAGTGTAAAAAAGCAATAACGATAAGTGGAAGATATTTTAAACCAATGCCACCACCATATGGTAAGTTAGGCAATAATGTTTCTAAATATGCTAAAGCTAAGGTTACTGCTACAAACATCGCAATAATAACAATATCAAATGTTTTTCATTTTCAAATTCCTAAATTAATTAAAAATTGTTTTCGTTTCATAGTATTAGTAAATAATAAATCACTAACCTTTATTTCATAACTATAAATAATAATATTACTAATTAAATTAAGAACATTCAAACTAATAATATTTAAAATAATAAACTGAAACTTATAATTAATATATTCTTCATAATTTGTTAATCAAACACTTATTGCAGATATGATACTAAATATTAAACCAAGTCCACAAGTCGTTAAACAAAAAACTCATATATTTTTAAAATATTGGTCATTATTTAAATGAAATAGTTTACTTAATCTTGATAGTGGTAAAATACTAAGCGTTATTAAAATACCAAGGTATAAACTTATGACAATAAAAATTGTTGCTTTATTGTATCATAAAATAATGTTTTGTTGGTTTAACTTAACCTTAAAAGATGGGGCTGTAACCATATAAAAAATCTCCTTACACAAATAATTTTGTAATTAACTTCTGTGAAAGTGAGCATCAAATTAAATTTATTAAATTAAATAAATAACAAATTTGAACTCCCTACGCTAGTGTTAACTAGATCAGGTTCGAAGAGTATTTCTCAAACTTATGTTTTATAAGTTACCTCTGTCAATTACAATATTATCTTAACATTGTTGGAAAAAACTGCAAGAAATTTTAATAATTTATTATATAATAATGTATATGGAATTAGAGGCAAAGATATGTTTAAATGATGAAGACGAAAAAAAACTAAACAAAAAATAGTAAATTTAGAAACAGCTAGTGCTTTTGATGATGAAATTGAAGCATTTAGTGGGGTTAATTTTAGTGATGAAACAATTGACTTTAAAGTGCTACAATCAACACAAGTGATGGTAAATAACTCAGAAAATTCTAAAATTAGAAATACTGAAAAACACATCAAACCATCGAACCAAGAGAATGTTAATAATATTCATAGCCTTGTTCAAAATGCACGTCATCAAATTAATAAATACAAAGAAGAATATAATGTTAATGAACATGAAAATGTTTTAGAACGTTTAGAACAATTAAAAAAATTACGTGATAGTTCACAAGTTCAATCAAATGAATTTCAACAAATGCTAAATCAAATTAAAGAACGGAATTTTAATGATCGAATGGCATATATTATGGATCGCATTAAAATTTCTCATCGTGATGATGATAAGTTAGAGTTAGACCATAATGGTGAACCATTAAAAGAGAATCTCCCCAAAGGGGTAAAAAAAAATAAAGTTACAATTACTGGTAATAAAAATGAAATTAATACTTTTAAACAAAACTTACCAAAAAAAATTGCTAATGATTTAAGTGAAAAAGAAAATGTTACCATTACATTATCTATTAAACAATTTCAAGAAGTTGTGCGTGATACTGTCGAAGATGTTTTAGTTGAATTAGGAATTAAAAATAAAGATGAATAATTTTTATTTTGTTTGAATTTGTTGTTATTTTTGGATTGGGAGAAAGAATAAATGAAGATAGCATTATTTGGTGGTAGTTTTGACCCATTTCATACTGACCATTTAGCAATGATTAATCTTGTTAAAACAAAAACAGATATTGATGAAATTTGAATTATTCCAACAAATCAGAATCCTTTTAAAACACGAAAATTATCTTCCCCTACGGATCGTGTCGCAATGATTAATTTAGCAATCGCTGATTTAGTGGATGTTAAAATTAATTTAATTGAATTAGAAAATGCAAAGCCTAGTACAACATATGAAACTGTTTTAAAATTGCAACAGCAATTTCCTCATCATCAGTTTTATTTTATGATTGGTTCTGATCAACTAGCATCATTAAATAAATGAAACAATATTAATGAATTAGCAAGAATGCAAACTTTTATTGTTTTCCAACGAAATGAACCAATTGATCAAACAATTTTAAAACAATATCAAGCAATGTTACTTCCATTTCATAATAATTTACATTTATCATCAACAATGTTACGAGAAGGAAAAAACATTGCATTACAATTGCAAAATATTACGAATTATATTAATAATAATTTATTATATTTGCCAGAACGACTAGATCAAAATATGGATAAGGAACGCTATCAACATTGTTTAAATGTTGGCCAAAAAGCGCGGGAATTAGCATTAGTTCATAAGTTAAATCCGCAAAAAGCTTTAATTGCTGGGACTTATCATGATATTACAAAACAATGATTAGAACAAAAACAAAAAGCATATCTAACAAAATATTTACCAACGTTTTTATCAGAGCCAATTGCTACTTGGCATGCTTATACTGGTTATTGCCATTTAAAATATGATTTATTATTTAATGATAAAGATATTTTATCAGCAATTAAATGGCATACTGTTGGTCGACCAGAAATGACTTTATTTGAAATGCTAATTTTTGTTGCGGATAAAATTAGTAGTGAACGAAATTATTCAAAAGTTGATTATTATCGAACATTAGCCCAAAAAGATTTAGTAAAGGCATTTCAAAAATTATTAATAGTTCAATTTGAACGAGCAGTCGTGAAGCAAGGCCTTGAGCATTTAGGAAAAAATATACAATTGACTTATCAGCAATGAAAAGAGGATAAATAACGTTATGAATTTAATTATTAGTGCAATGAAAGAGGAATTGGCAGCAACTTTAAATGTTTTAAAACCAACAATAGTTGATAAATATACCCAGATTGAAGTATATCAAAAAGATAATTGATTATTTGCAATTAGCAAAATTGGGTTAGTTAATGCTGCTATGACTTTAACAACCTTACTTAAAGATTATGCAATTAAAACAGTTTATAATCTTGGAACAGTTGGGACTTTAAAACCAAATTTTAAACCATTATCAGTTTTAGCAATTACGGAAGCTTACTATGCTTTTGCTGATGCCCAAAAGTTTGGTTATGCAATGGGGCAAATCCCTGGCGAATTACCTAGTTATTATAGTGATAAAAAATTAATAGCTACAATTACAACAAAAATGCCACACATTCAAACAGCAGTTTTAGGCAGTAGTGATATTTTTATTGATAAAATAGAATATTTTGAGCATATTAAAACTAAATTTAAAAATAAGATTGATGTAGTTGATATGGAAGGTTGTGCTTTTTTTCAAGTTGCTTTAAATTATCAGATTCCAATTGTTAGTATTAAAATTGTTACAGATTATTTACAAGCAAATAAGAAAAGTTCAACAATACAATTTAAACAAAATTTATCACAAGCAGGAATTTTAATTTGTGAATTAATTTCAGCAGAATTATTTAATAATCAAGAATAAAAAAATAAAAATTAAGATATAATTTAAACAATGTTATCAAATAGAAAGAGGGATTAAATGTCGTGACTGACGGTTTTGATTCAAAATAATTATTGCATTAGTTGCTTTATTTGGATTACTAACTAATTATTTAACTAATTTACTGCATTTAGACAAAATGATTGTGACGGACAGTAATAACCAAGCAACATATTTATGAGCTGTTTATGATCAAACATGCGCAATTAGTCATTGAAATTATGCTGGTTACACAATATGATGAATTTCATTTTTTACAACACAATCAAATTTTTTAGTATTAATTTGATTTGTAATTGCAATTATTTGCCATCGGCAAGAAGGAATTATTAAACCATTAAAAACATATTTCTCATTATCAGTTGCTGTGTATATTACCGTTACTTGTTTAATTTACAATTTCGTATTATTACCAGCAATCTTAAAAAAAGATTTAATGTGAGGGCCTCTACAGTGAACAGAGCAAATTATTCTGCATGCTGTTGTACCAGTATTAACAATTATTTATATTGTTATCTTTGCTAAGCAGTCACCATTAGTTTCAACAAAACAATTTTATCGACAAAAATTAGGGTGATATTTTATTTATCCAATTTTATATGGTGTTTATGGAGTTATTAAAGGAATATTATGTGAATATAGTGAAATGCATCTAAAGATTGCATATCAATATTTCTTTTTACAAATTTTTACAAATCCAAAAGTACAAGGTCTACCTGGTATTGTTTGATTTATAATTGCTATTATTTTAATTTCATTATTATGGTTTTCTCTCCTCACAAATCAAAAAGGAGAGTGATAAAAATTAAGAAAATTTTAAAAATAATTTTAATATTATTGCCTATTATTAAAATTATAAACTTTTTAATTAATCCTATTGGAGGCTTATATCGTTTTAGTATGTTAAAAGTTACAAAACGTTATCAACAAGCAAAAAATTTTGGGAGTGTTGCAAAAATACGGGTTGTTAGTTAAAAACAAGATATAATCTTGTTTTTTCTTTTATGTATAGAAAATTTAATTTAAGGAGTTGAAATTATGCAAACAAAACATTATTTTATTTTGCGGTCCTTAGTAATTAAGTATGGAAAAGATAATGTTATTAATACTGTTAATAAGATAGTAACTAATAATGTAAAAGAAAATGAATAAATTATCCGCGTAATTTATTAGCGGTAATTTATTCAATATTGTTTATTTTTGAGCGTAGCGAACACGCGGAGCGTGCCGCGCAAGCTAAATTTTTAGGAGGAATTAAATTATGCCAGTATGGTTAACATGAATATTTAGTATTGTTATTATTTTAGGAATTTTTGCTTGAATTGGTTTAACGATTTATCAAAAAATTCGTCAAATTCGAGGTAAGAAAAAAGATAAAAAAGAAATTGAAAACAAGGAGAATAAAGAATAATGTTAGGTATGTATTTAACAACAGCTGTTAATTTTCTAGCTACAGATACTCCTACTATTTCAGGTGGAATGGATTCTATTTGAAGCGGTTTGGGACAAGCAATGATGAAAGTTAAAGATGCTGTTTATGCTGTGTTACCACAATTAATGACCTTTTTAGGTGATGCTTGAATTATTTTAATTCCATTTGGAATTTGAGTAATTATTAAAATATTAAACTTTTTCCGTGTCATGGTTAAAGGCTTTTAATATTTATTATAACTGATCCATTATGGCACACTAGCTTTTATGTGAGTTGATTAATTATAAACGTATAATTTTATATTTTAATAGCTATTAGTTAAAACTAAGTAGTTATTTTCAGTGTGCCTTAATTTTTAATTTTATATATTTAACAATGTTTATTACAATACATATACATTATTTAAACATTTTATAGTAAAGGAGGATTAGAATGAAATTTATTAGTCCGTTGTCTTGGCCAAATGGAAAAGCAAAACACTTTGATAAAATTAAAGCATTATTACCGGCTAAATTTGATAAATTTATAGATTTATTTTGTGGCGGTGCTTCAGTTGGCTTAAATGTGTTAGACCAGCAGTTATGTAACAAAGTAGTTTTTAATGATTTGCATACTAGTTTAATTGAATTTTGACAATATGGTATTCATTTAATTGAATTGGATTATTTGAAAAAATTAGTATATCCTAATTCAAAAACTATTAATGAATTGAAAGAAAAAATGTTTGATGATTATTGTTTAAATTTTGGTGAAGAATTTTTAATTAAGAACGCATTACCATTTAATGGTGAAAAATGAGGTACTTGAACAGATAAAAGATTACAACAAAATTTTAATGTTAATAAATTATTGAGAATTCAAAATGTTAGAAAACTATTAGTTGATCCTAAAAATAATATTGAGTTCTATAATTTGGATTATAAAAATATTATTAATAAATATTATATGGATAAAAATATTGTTTGATATTTAGATCCACCATATTATTATAATAAAGGAAAAGTTTATAAACATTCAAAAATGAACTTTTATGAACTAAAAGATAATATTTTAAAGATTAAAGGTAAATGAATTTTAAGTATTGATAATTCTGAATTTATTAAAGACTTGTTTAAAGAATTTAATATTAATAAATTTGAATAAGTGTATAGTTCTACTAATTGTCATAATAAAAAGCCAAAACTTGGCCAAGAATTAATTATTACAAATTTTAGGTAGTGTGATTAATTATTAAACTTAAATGTCAAATTTGTCATTCTATTTTGAAAAAAATTTGTTGGTAGTTTGTTTTGAGTAATGTATCATAAACCAAGTTATAAAAGTGGTTTTAATACGGCATTGTGTAAATATAATATGGAAAGTAAGGTGTTTTTATGAGTTTTTATAAAAAGAATATTAACGTACAAAATTATTTTATTCGAACAGAATTTATAGTTTTTCAAACTGATAAAGCTTCGTTTATAAATTTACCTAACCACAATAAACATATTGGTTTTTGATTAAATAATAAGTTTATTTATTCTAGTGAAAAACATTCTGATCAAGTAGCTATTGGCTTGATTTATGATAATTCTTATCCTATTGTAAAATATGATGAAAATTTAAAACGACATATTTGAAAATATTTAACTGGAACACAAATAATTAATTTGTATAATCAATATAAACAAAATTATTTTACACAAATGAAAAAAGCATTATTCCCTGCTGAACCACAAAAATTAAAAACAACTAAAAATAATTTAACAAATTGAACTGTTGAAAAACAACAAGAATTGATTAATGATTTGAAAGATTTAAATTAAATGAGTTTATATAATTATTGAGTTCAATTTGTAAGTTATATTATTGGTTCAAATGTCCCTGAGTTTTTATATGTTATATCGTTTGTATTATTTATCGTTTTATTTTTTGGTATGTTTTTTAAACTTATTCAAAAAATGTGGAGTTTTTAAATATGCAAAATGATTGAGAAAAATTAAAACAGTTTTTTATTCATGTATTTTTATTTATTGATAAATCTAATGTTGAAAGTATTATAAACTGAACTTTGACTCAAAATGAATATTTAACTTTGATGGTTGGTATTTGAATTGTTATTTTATTTTTAACTTGGTTTTTATTGTGAATGGTTTTTAAAATAGTTAGTTATTTTAAATAATTAAGTTTTGTTATTATTATGGTTTTCTCTCCCCACAAAATTTTAAAATCTTTTTTTGAATATAATATATATTTTCATTATGAATGCAGTAATTATTAATATAAAAAATGTTGTAAAAAATATTTCTTTTGCATTTATTTGACTAATATTTTTAAATATTCATTCTACAAAATTAATTGTAGTAATTAATTTTCCGATAGGATTAATTAAAAAGTTTATAATTTTAATAATAGGCAATAATATTAAAATTATTTTTAAAATTTTCTTAATTTTTATCACTCTCCTTTTTTTGATTTGTGAGGAGAGAAAACCATAATAATATTAGTTTAAAAGAGCAAAACATAAATCAGATGTTGGTTTAGGAATTCAGTTTTTTAAGATAATTATTCCGCTTGAATTTGCCAATAAATATGATAGTTATTGATTAAGTTTTGTTCGTGATTTAAAAAATGATGAAGTTATTAATAAAAAAGAATATTTTTGAAAAGATATATCAAAATTAAACAATAAACAAAGCTTAGAATTGTTTGATATTGATATTTTGAAAGAAAATTTAAAAGCAAAAAAGGGAAAGGAAAAATAAAAAATGAGTAATTTATTAAGTGAAAGCGTTAATAATAATAATTGAAATAAGATTTTTAGTTTTATTTTTGATACTTTTTTATTTGTTTTTGATGTTATTTGAAATACTAAATTGCCAATGACAAATATAACTATTGCTTATTTTTTAATCTTTTTTATAGTTATTAAATTATCAATTTATGCTATTCACGGAACATCAACTAATTATAACGATTTAGGTTCAACAGTTAAAAGTGGTGTTATTAATAGTTCTAAACTATATGGTGCTACTGTTCGGGGTGTTTCTAGTACTAAACAAGGTTTGCAAAAACATCTTAAAAAATGTATATTTTTGTGATAAAGGTAGTCCTACACAAAAACCAATTGTAGAAGGAATGAATAGAGATATAAGGCGAGAATTACCAAAAAGTACTGATTTTAGAATTATTAAACAAGATAAAATAGATTGAATAATTAATACAATTAATGATAAGATAAGACCTTGTTTAAATTGAGAAACACCAACACAGTTATTTAATAAATATATTAAATAAATTTATTAAATAAAAAAACTTAATAAATTATTTTTTAGTGTGCCCAAATATACTAATTTTAAATAAATTTAAAAAATAATTTAAAAATACTTGCAAACTTATTTTTAAGTGCTATTATTTTAATTAATAAGAGTAGGAAATAACTAATTGCATTTACACTATACATGTTGATAAAAAACAATTTTTAAAAGAATTAACAAATTTTTCGTATTCATTTGCAAAATATTTTAATACTGTTGAAATTATAAATAAATTAGAAAAAAGTGTTGATAATTTGCAACAAGTTAATTTAAAGTTTAAAAATTGAAAATTAATTAGTTATAATAATTTAGAAAATGAATTTAAAAAACAAAATAATAAATGATATATATTAAAATATAAAAATCAAATAATTTTAAAAGAAAAATATACTCAAAAAGATAAAATTAGAATTAATAATTTTGAAAACTATAAAATGATAAAATTTGGAAAAAGAATGATACAACAAATAGAATTAATATTTTATCGTTGAGATGGAGTTAATGAACCACAAACACCCGAAATTGATACAGATACTGGTAGTGTTTTTTTGGACTGATACTAATTATCAAAATACTCGTTCTTTTTTTAAAAATATATTAATGCTATTGTGCAAGAAAATATTCGAGTTCAACAAGGTGGTAATTTAGATTATGATGATCTAAATTTAGGTAGTCAAAGAATTATTTTTGATTTTGAAATTATTAATAATTTGAATAAGTCTAGTATTGGTACTATTTTAACTAAAAAATCAATTTATCGAATGATTTTAACGATTTATGAACGAAAAAATATTATTGCTGGGAGTTTAGAGTTAACACATCTTAAACAATATTGAAATGGATATGATTATAATAATTATCGGTATACTGATGATTTAGGTTTTTTATTTTCTTTTATGAAAAATAAGGAAAATACATTTAATTTTAGTGCTGAAACATATAATTATTATCAGGATAATACTCCTAATACTGGTAAAGAGATTTTTGAACAGATGAAAGGTCAAATTGATATTAATAAATTTTTAAAAGCATTTTTTGCTCATGCTTTAGTTCCAGTATTTCAAAATCGTAGTAATTTTATTGAAAGTGGATATATTGATAATTTACAATATGATACGGTTTTAATTAACTTTTTTGGTTTAAAATTAGTTAATTTTACAGATGTATTAATTGAGGAAAGCAATATTAATAAAACTCAATTTGAAAAATTATTAAATAGTATGTTTACGGTTTCTCAAAATTTTTATAAAGATTATTTACGAACAATTTTTGATTTAGAAAATAATACTTATGTGCAAGGATATAATAAAAAATATGGTTTATTAGCGAATAATGGTTTTAAAATTTATCCACGTTATTTTTATTTTTCTGATAAATACAAACAATTAGATATTAAATTGTATTCAGCGTTTAAAAATCGGTTTTATAATACAAATTATGGTAATGTGTTTAACTGTGTTTTTTCAGTTTCAAATGATTATAATATTAATCAAAATGAAGGTTATGTTTTTGAAGGTGCTTTAAAAGATAAATATGGTTTAAAATATAAAAAAATTGAAGAACAAAAAATTGGTTATAATGTTTTTGAATTACAAGCACAAAAAGAAAATGATATGTATTGTTATTATGATTTTAATTTTGGTATTTATAACTGACAAGAAATAAATAATGGTGGATTATTTCCCGATGGTCAATGATGACAAGCACAATATGAAAGTTGTAGTTGATATAACTTAGCATGTCATATTCGTAATGCGGCAATTTGAATTGTTAATAATATTCCGGGTGTAAAACAAGTTAATGAATTAGCGAGTGGAGTTGGAAAAATTTTTGAAACAATATATAGTTTTTTTAATCAAACATTTGAGGTATGAAAATTTAGTCCAGCATTATATAATATTATTTTTATGAAATTTGTACGATTAATATAAAAAGGACTAATAAAGTCCTTTTATTATTTTCAATCTGTAATTTTGCCAGTATCCTTATCAATTTCGGGTGTTTGTGGTTCATTAACTCCATCTCAACGATAAAATATTAATTCTATTGGTTTATTATTAAATTGTTGTATCATTCTTTTTCCAAATTTTATCATTTTATAGTTTTCAAAATTATTAATTCTAATTTTATCTTTTTGAGTATATTTTTCTTTTAAAATTATTTGATTTTTATATTTTAATATATATCATTTAATATTTTGTTTTTTAAATTCATTTTCTAAATTATTATAATTAATTAATTTTCAATTACTATTTTCTGGTTGTTGTTGTGGATTATATCTATAAAGAAAGGAAATAATAAAATGTTTAATTTTAATAAATTTAGTGCAAATATTTATGAAAATGCTTTAAATCAGTTAAAAGAAAAGATAGAAAGAATTGATAATATAATTTTAAAAAAACGAGATAAAATAAAATATTTTGTAAAAGAAATAAAAACTAGAAAAATTAAAACAGAATTTGGAATATTAATTTATAAGAGAAGAATTTACAAATATCTTTATAAGGGTAAGTGAAAATATGTTCCTCTTGTTGATAAACAATTTGGAGTTGAAAAATGACAAAGAATAATTAATGATTTAAAATTAAAAATAATTGATGAAATAGTAAAAAATAAAAGATATAGTAATATATTAGATATGTTTAATTGTAAATTGCATTTTTCATCTGTTTCGCGTATTTTACGAAAAGCATTAATAAAAAGAAAAGATAAAAAAATAGATTTAAAAAATTGAGAAAATTTATATAAAAATAAAAATAATAAATCTTATTTGCAAACTGTTAGAATAATTTCATTTAATACTGGAAAAGAAAATAATAAATCTTTAAATAAAAAATATTGTTATTTTTTTCTTAATAAGAAAACTCGAGGAGCAGAATTTAATGATTTATTTATTAAAAAACAAATTCAAAAATTTTTTAAAAATTATGAAAATATTAAATTAATTATTGGTGGGGATAGTGCTAAATGAATTAAAAAAACTGCTAAAATTTTAGATGGTATGTTTATATTTGATAGATTTCATGCAATAAGAGAATTAAAGAATAATATATATTGTGGTAATCGTAGTAAAGAATCCTTTAAAAATTATTTACACGCAAAGGAATTATTTTTACAAGGAAAATACGACGAATTTATAACTTTTTTTAAATCACTACAGAATGAAAGAATTAAATTAAGGTATTTTATTAATTTAAAAAATGGTATTTTAAATCAAAATAAAGAGTGAAATATTGGCGTATCTGCTGAAAGTGATGTTTCAAGAGTTGTAAAATCTTGTTTGGGATATGGGAATAAAACATTTTCATTTTCAACATTTAAAAATATTTTGGATTGTAAATTGTATTATGAAGTGTAGCACTCTACTTAATTTTATTATAACACCAATAAAATAAATGTTCAATATAATTTATTTTAAAAAAATTTAGTAGTTTTGTTTTAAATTTATGAATTTTGGCACACTGAAAAATAAAATGATTAAAATTTTTATAGGTAATTATATTAAAAATTAAACATTTGTATAAAAACTTCTTTTAAAGATAGTCAATGTAAAGATTTTTTAAGTTTAGAGTTTATTATATTAGCAACTTCTTGATAATAATTTCTTGAATAAATACTTAAATCAATTCCTTTGGAAAATCAATGTCTAAAATCACGAATTGCTCTTTCAACTTTGGGTTTTTGAGTTGGAGTTCCAGCATCACAAAAATATACTTTAGCAGTTGTTATTTTTTCAATTTTTTCTCAATCAGCAAATTCTTTGCCTTGATCTGTTATTATTCCTTTTCATCTATCTTTTAAAAATCTGTTAAAAAAATTCGTTTTAATGCGTTTGTAACTTCTTTTGTTGTTTTTTCTTTTAATGGTTCAATGATTTTAAATTGCGTTAATTTTTCGATTAAAACTAAACAAACACTATTATTTTTACCAACCATAGTGTCCATTTGAAATCAACCAAATTCATATTTATCATGTTTTGTTTCTTCAATAGTTCTAAAATTTCTTATTTTACCGCGATTATCAATCCTATTTTTTGTTTTATATTTTCTACCATGAAAATACAAATTATATTTTTTGAAATTTAAAAATCCCAAATGAATATATTTATATAAAGTTTTAAAACATACTGGAAATTTAATACCAAACTCTTTTTCATATTTTTTACAGATTTGTTCTGGTGAATCATGAAATTTGTTATATTTTTCATCTAGTCATTCTAAAATATTTAGCAATAATGATGATTTTTTAAAACATTTTTGTCATTTTTGTAAATAATCTTCGTGTGCTAATTTAGCGTCATATTCATTATCTTTTAACCTTTTTATTTCTCGTCTAATTGTATTGCGATTTTTATGCAATATTTTTACTATTTTAGATATATTGGGTTGACCATTTGTTCTTTTTAAAGAATCAAGTTCTAATAAATCTTTTAACATTACTCTTTCTTTAAAAGTAAAATGATGCTTTGTTTTATCCATTTTAAAAAATCCTTTCTTTTATATACAAAGTTAATTATATAGTTTTTTGAAATTTTGGGCGAGCGGTTGATTTTCTTAAATTTTTGTGATAAAATGACTTACAAGTTAAAAAAGATTTTGAGGTTCTTTCAAACAAATTTGGGAACCTTTATAAAATTCTTCGCTTAACGCTTAGAATTTTTCCCAAGTATTTTGAAAAGCGCGGCAAAAGTTTTTTTAAACTTTAAGGCATTTTTCACAAACTTATGAAAATAACCGCGAGCCCAGATTAGTAATAAAATATAATTACAATAACAATCATTCTAAACAATCTCCTTTTTAAAACATATTTAAAAATGCTTGACTTGCATATATATATATATAAAGTTTCAAGATGAAAGAAAGGAAATTATATAAAATGAAAAAACTTTTAAGTTTATTAAGTGTATTAACAATTAGTGGAACTGCTGTACCAACAACGGTTGCCGCTAGTTCTTATCAACAAAAAGAAAATAATTTAGAAAATTTGATAATTAGAAATAAAAGACAAAATAATAAACAAAATATTACTCTGGAATTTCACAGGTTGTTATTACTGCAGGTGGAGTCATTTGATCTTCAGGAGTTGTGTTAAATAATAAATTATATATTGGTTCAGATGATAATAATGTTTATGAATATGATCCTTTAGAATTAATTGAATCTGAAATCATTAATATTCAAGAACAAATAAAAAGAGGATTATATTTATACTATAAAAAACAAAATCCTAGTTATGAAATTAAAAAAATTTACAATATTAATTTAGAAAATTTAACATTATCTGATGTTACTTTAAAACAAACACAAAAAAATAAATCATCTAACTTAGAACAAGATATTAATGATTTTTGTAAAGATTCTGACTCAACATTTATAAATAATAGTAGTATCGAACAAACACAAAATACAGTTTCTTGTTCTAAACAATTAACAGAAACAAATACATTTCAAAAAATGAATGGATTTTCTAAATCAGAATTAACATCAAATACTGAAAATTGAAATTGAAATGTAAATGGTAAAGTTACAGTAAAAACTAGTAGTAATGCTGGTGTTCCACTTGTTTTTGGTGCAAAACTTGAAGTTTCGGTTGAAGTTGGAGCGGGTAAAACATGAGGGGGATCAAAAAATTATACTATAGGAGAAGTTACAAATTCTTCTAATACAGAAATTAAAACAACTACTGAAACTATGACAATAAATGTCCCTTCTCAACCAGTAAAAATACCACCACATAGTAAAATTTCAATTTCTGTTAATGCCTGAAAGAATAATATAGTACTTATTTTAAGTTATTATCAAAAAGTTCAAGGTATGGTTAGTGCCGATTTCCTTGATAAAAACAATAATAGAACAACAGTTTCTATTTCAATAAAAGATGCTATGTCTAGCTTACTAGAAAATAATATTTTACCTTCAAAAATTATAATAAATAATGATAATAGCATAAAATTTTCTTATGATATTAAAAGTCAAAAAGAAATAATTATGCATCAGACTGAAATTGGAGAAGCTATTCCATTAAATTCATATGAACAAAATGAAACATTTAAAGATAACACAATGGGCGTAGGGTTATAAAAAATTAATTATAAACATAGTATAAAAAAATATTAAATCTTTTAGGAATAATAACTTTAATTGGAACAAGTACAACAAGTTTAGTTGCTTGTAACACATCACAATATACTTATACTGAAAAAGAATTAACAGATTTAAAAGAAAAAAATAATATAAATACAAAAGACGGTATTTTAGAATGAATAGCACCACAAGAAAAACCATTTAATGAAATTGAAAATAAGTGATATTTTGTTATATGACATGGTTTGTTTAATAATGAATGAAAAATTAGTATGTTTAATAATAATGCTATACAAATAAGAATTGATACCACTAGCGATTGATTAATGAAGAATTTTGGTGATTTACAAGTTGGATATGGTAAAAGTTGAAAAGATTGAACAAATTATCCAAATTATTTTAAATCAGTTTATCTTTGAAATTTATTAAATAAGCCAGCCTTTAATTTAATTGTTGATAATGATGGGAATATAAAAGTTAATGAATAATAAAAAGTCAGTTATTAAACTGACTTTTTATATTTCTAATGTAATTAAGGATAGTTTTTCATTGTTCTTATTAAATAATTCTAAATTATTAATATTAATTTGCTCTTTTTCTGTATGAATTGTAATATCATAATTTCCATAACCTCAAATACCAGATATTTCAATTTGATTTAAATTAAATAATTTTTCATCAAAAGTTATTTTAATATTATATTCAACTAAATTTTTAGTCATGCTCATTCAAACTGCTTTAGAATAAAGTAAAATATATCATTGCGAAAAATAGTTTAAATAATCTTCTATTTTGTTATTAGAAACAATTAAATTAGTTAAATACTTACCATATTCTCCATCGGACAATTTAATTTCAGCAGGAATTAAAGAAGGAATATTGTTTGTTTCTAATTCGTTTGTTAATGATAATCAATTAAAATAATTTGCTTCTAATTGATAAATGGGGTTTTTTGAAATATCTTTGTTTTTAACAGTTACATTATTGTTATTGTCTTTGTTTTTTTCACCAATACTTTGTTGTTTTAAATTTCAATCTGTAATTTGCCCTGTTTTAGGGTCAATAATTGGTGTATTTGGATAATTATTTTTGTTTCAAAGATAAACTGATTTAAAATAATTTGGATAATTTGTTCAATCTTTTCAACTTTTACCATATCCAACTTGTAAATCACCAAAATTCTTCATTAATCAATCGCTAGTGGTATCAATTCTTATTTGTATAGCATTATTATTAAACATACTAATTTTTCATTCATTATTAAACAAACCATGTCATATAACAAAATATCACTTATTTTCAATTTCATTAAATGGTTTTTCATTTGCATAAACTTCTTTTCAATAATTTATTGGTTCAGGTGGAACGGGTCCACTATTAGTAAAATTAAAATACGATGAATTTAATTCAACTACACAATTTTTAAATTCTCAATAACCAACTTCTCCTATCTCTGTAGGTTTAGATATTAATTTAAAATAGTATGGAGCAATTAACTTAACATCATCATTATAACCTTTATTAATAGTATACTTGCTATATGCGTAATTTGACAACATATAGATAATTTGTTTAAATATTTTGACAATCTTATCACTAATAAGAGTTGGATTATCTAATTTTCAATTTTCAATTAAACCATCAATTACATCTTCTGGTTTTTGTCCTTCGAATTTTTGACGTAATTCAGCCGTTTTATTAGTAGGATTACCTTTTTCATCGTATTTTGCTTCTTGAAATTTTCTATCATAATTATAACGATATGTTAAATAATTTAATAAAACCAATTTTAAACTATCTTTGTCTATTAAATCTAAAATATCCTCTCCTTGAATATAGTTTTTGGCAATACTTCAAGGCAAAAAACTTTCCGTAAATCAATACTGAAATATTCTTAAATTAGGTTCTGTTTCAATCGGCATTGATAATAAAGGTACTAAGTTAGCGTTTTGAATAATTGACTGTGGATAAGAATAAACACCATTAACATTGCCTCAACACTTAATATTTCCAAATAACATAGATTTAGGATATTTAATTTCAATCCCAGTAAATAATGTATCTTCTGGCAATGATTTTTGTAAAACTAAGTGAATACTATTCTGATTTTTTCATTTAAAGTCAGTTATTTTAACGCTATTTTGAGAATAGTTTAAGGTTGGTTTTTGTTTTGTCTTAACAAGATTATTAATTTTATAAATATATAAGGTTCTTGCACGGGCTTCTGTAAATAATTGTTCTAAATCAGGGTCGCTGTACTGCAATTGATTAGCAAAATCTAACGGAATACTATCAATTGAATAGTCAATTGGTTCATCATTTTCTGCTAATTGTGATAACATTTTTTCAGATGGTTTTAACATTATTCTTGTTCTCCTTCTTCATTAGGCATATTGATAATAGTTTCGTTGTTTTTTAATTGTCTGTTTAAAGTAGCATTTACTGGTAAGCGAACATCAACAATTAACTCGTCAATATTTTTAATATTGAATGTTCTACTGTTTAAAATAGCATTATCATATTTAATTAACTTAATAATAAATTCAGTTAATTTAATTTCTCTAATATATATCATTTGTTCGTATGATGTGTTTGTTTGAATATTTACACCAGCAACTTCTGCCTGAGTTTGTTGGGCTCCCTTAGCAATGGCGGGAACATGATGTCGATTTATTTTATAGTAATTTGTTAATAATCAATCATATATTTTTGTTAATTGCTCACCTTTAAAATTACCAGCAATATAGTCTACTGGTTGAAAATTACTATCGGGGTCTCCTTCAACTAATAACAAGTCATTTTCAATAAATGATGCCAGCATTTTACTAATTTCTTGGTCAACCACACCAGTAACTCCATTAGTATTAATAGTAAATTTACCACTATTTAATAATGGATCTAACATTATCTTTTCAGCAATAATATCTAAAATACTAGCAAATTGTTTTCCATAACGAGCAGAAGGCTCAAAATTAGGGTTATTAGGAATTATTTCAATTGGAATAAAATTAAGTGGCAATATTTCTTCTCTTTGTAAAGTTGTATAGTTATTTCATTTAACATCATCAATATATAAGTCGGTAATAGTACTATATAATCGTGTTTTTAACTTTCTAATAACTTTAACTTGTTTAGTTACAGAATCAATCTCTAATTTTTCAGTAATAAAAATATTCTGGTCATTTTTAATATAAGGGTCATAATCAAAAGTGCAAGATACTAAATTACCTAATTCATCATATTGGTCATTGTAAAAATCAATAGTAATAAAATTAAGTTTTGAATTATTAGCAAAAATAAAATATGCACCTTTACCATTCTTATTAATTTTATATTCGTTATATCAATTCTTATTGGTAAAGTCCTGCATTTTTTAAAAGCTATTAATTAATTTAGTATCTATTTTTTGATTAGTAAGTGGATTATAAATGCTAATTTCTAAATCTCGCGGATTTAAAAAATTAGCATTATCTTCACAAATTCTTTTTTCTAAAATCTCATTATGTTTTTGAACAGTAACATTTTTACGATTAGTAATCGTTGATGCTAAATTAAGATAATAACTATCAATATCATATTCTTTTTTTAATTTCTTTTTTGCTGGTAATAATCCCATTTATATCACCTCTTTATTTTGTATCTTCTTTTTGTTTTTTGTTATGTGTTTTGATAAATCTAATTGTTTCAATAATCAAAACTATAATTCCAGCTCCGATAAGCATTGCTGAAACAATAACATATGCTGGTCAAGAAATACCTAATGTTTTTTCTCCTATAAAACAAATAATAATTCCGGCGATAAAAAACAATGATGAAACTCCAAAGATTTTCAAAAACATAATTACATCTTTAATATTTACTTTTGACATAAAATCGTCTCCTTCCTAACTTACTTTTTTTCTTTTAATATACAATCCTTTAATTTCGACACTATTTGATATTGATGATAATTTAAACTCACCGCCGGAAAATAATTGAATGGTAATTCAACGACTTGGATTATTTCCATATGATATTTCACTTGCTAATTGACCTTTAAAGTTTATATGCGTAATTATATATAGTTCTATCTCAAGCGTTGTATAACACCATAAACGATAATAATATTCTGACTTATTAAAATTTTTAATTTTATATCCTTTAGAATCTTGAACAAAATCACTAGTATTAACAACTCTTCAATCATTTGATATTTTAGGTAAATCTTTTTTTGTAAATAAAATTTATCTAAATATTTAGTAGTACCAAATGTATCATCAGTACTTTCAATTCCCGCAACTGTACTATCAATAATCATATAATCAGCAGTATTTTTAATAATTGTTTTATTATCAATTTTAATATCACTACCGCCACTTTGTTTTGCTTTTCAGACACCATTTTTTTCATAAATAGTATCATTATCAAAGGGAACATTTATTTCATTATTGTTATTTTTAACAATAGTTTTATTGTCAATCTTAGTTTTTTCTTTTTCTATTAAAGCATCAACTTCTAATTGAGTATAATATGCTTCTAAATCAATCATTGTTAAATCAATACCTTCTTCTTGAAAAGTACGAAACATTTTCTTTAAAGTTGTTAAATTAGCCAATGATTTTGCATAGGTAGGCAATAGACCTTGTCAAGTAATCATAGGGTCATTTTGCGATGAATAATTAATATCACCAACACTCATATTTGCCGAAGTAAAAAATTCAATTGGAATGCGGTTAAATGTTCAATGCTCAATCGTAATAAACACCATATTAATACAAATTTTCTTTAATAATGGATCTTTAAATGTTTCAAACTTTAGTTTTGAAAATGGATAGTTTAAGTAAGAATTAATCATATTTTGGGCTCTTAAAGCAAATGTTTTAAATCATAATTCTACATCACCTTTAAAAAACTTATTATAACGAACTGGAACTTGTGTAATTTTACCTGTCATTGGAATAAAATTATTATAATTTTCCAAAGTAACATTTTGTCATAATTCATTTAACATTTAATCATCTCCTTATCATTTACTTTTTTAAAATATATTTTCTTTAATATAATTTTTTTACTATTTAGTAATGTTTTTGTTTTAATTGTTTTGTTTAAATCTTGTTTTGTTCTGAGTTGTTTATATGCTTGAAATATTAGTCCATTACCTAACAAACTAGTAACCGTACTATCTTCTAGCGTATTTAATAATTTATCTTTATTAAAGTTATTTTTAAATTGTTCTTGCATTTTTAATATCTTAGCAATTGTCCGATATATTTTAAAACTATCTTTTACTACTTGCTAATAAACAAGTGGGGCAAAAGAAACTAAATTAAACAAACTTGTTTTTTTAAATCCCCAACCAATAAACCATTCACTGTTCATATAGAATTTAAACGGTTCAGAAGCTAAAACAAACTGTTCTGCTTTGATTAAAGTTGTCATAACGACAATAGGGGCATATTTAGGATTTTTATAATATATTGTTAAAGCAACTTCACCCGCAACTGATAATGAAACAATTTTAACTGCTAAAAAAAAACATCAAAACCATAAGCAAAAGGTAATAATTGACCTTTTTTAATAGCCTTAGTTTCAAATTTAGATAATATTTTTTTAGTTTTATCAGTAATTTTACTAATTACTTTTTGTTTAATAGTAATTATTTGTTTTTCAATTGGGGCTAATAATTTTTTAGTTACTTTTTGAATATAAAAATTTGGGTTTAAATGATTTAAAATTTTATTTAATTTAATTGGTGTTTGATGAAAAATATTTAATAATTTATTATTATATATTTTACTGCCCCGCATTAAATTAGCATTTAATATTAGGTTTTTACCAACACCTTTTTTATGAAGATTAGTCATTATGTTATATCACTCATTAGTATTAATTTTGCTTATTTTATCAATATTTAATCCATATTCAGACAATCATTTATTAGCATTTATTTCATTTATGCGTGGTATTTTTTAAACTAATGTAGGACTTATTTTTTGAATATTTTTTTCAATTTTTAATAAATTATTAATTGTTTCTAATTTAGAAACTTTAAAACCCTTATAAAAATCATTTCGGGCTAATTTTCCAATTGTATATAATAAAGTTTCATTAACAACATCTTCTAAATTATTAGCAGTTATTACACCTAATTTTTCAAGTAGTTTAGTTTCTTTCGCTAATTTTAAAATTTTAGTTGTTCGAGCAGCACGCGTTAATTTTCCAATACCACCAATTGCTGGTAGCAAATTTAAGGCAGTACTTTTTACTGTCACTTCTAATGTTAATTTATCGTATATTTGATTTACGGCAAAATCGGTTGCTGTTTCTACTTCAAACGAGATAAATGCTGCGGCAAAATTAGATAATCCCGCACCAAGACCAACAGCCGAAGCAATACCACCAGTTAAAACTGATAAACCAAGAGCTAAAACTTGAATTCCTAAAAATTCTAATAACTGTAAACCAAAACTTTTTTCTTGTTGTTGGATTGACAATCTAGTTGGATTTTTTTAACAGCATAAATAAGGGCTGTTTTAGATGTTCCAATTGGCATATCATTTATCAAACGAAAAAGTACTATTTTTTAGTACTATTAAGAATTTTTAATTTTAACATCAATCGGATTTGTTTGACCAGTAGCGTTGTTTTTACCTTCAATTTGAACTGCAACTGTTTTATCATTTGTAATATTAATTGGTCAGTCTTCACCTTTACTTTCAATAAAGTAATCAAAATCACTTTCAGTTAAAGAACTATTTACTGCTTTTACTGCTTTTAAAACAACATCTTTAAATTGTGGTTTTAACTGTTCGGCTGTTGCTTTTGTTGGGTCTGTAACATGTATAGTTGGTTTATCTATTTTATTAATTTTACTAATATCAATTTTTGCAACAATATGTTTAATAATTCCCTTAGGTTCAACTACTGCTCCACCTAAATATAAAACTCTTTCCATAATCAAAGTATTACCCATACCAGTACCTAACGCAGCAGCACCAACTCTTAACGGAGTATGGTCTTTTTTGCGTAAAATAAGAGGGTCATATTTTTTGCTAAACTTAAAGGCAATTGCATTAACTCCATTTGGTAATAATTCAATTGTTCCTTCTGAACCATCTTTATTAATAATTGGTAATTTTTTAGGAACCATATAGTATGTTGTTCCTTCAACAGTTTTCATTGCTCCACTTGTTGTGATTACACTATTTATTTGGTCGTTTGCTCCAAGTTGTAACTGTAATTTATTACGAATTCCACGAATAAAATCAGCCGAACCTAAAACAATTGTTTCTGATGGAGTAAAGCCGTTTTCATATATTTTATCCATAATTTCATCATGAATTTGTAAAGCATTTGTATCATCTGCTTTTTTGCCTTGAATAGTTGTAACTGTTCCTTTATTAATAATTTCTAAAATTTTATTACGTTTATAAGCAACTTCAGTATCCATTGCTTGTTCAATATCAGCTGCTCAAAGATTAGGATTAAAATCACTTTCTATGGGATCTAATTTACGAGCAAAAGTTAAAATTGTATCTAATTCAACAATTCCATCTTCAAATTCCACTGTTGAATATTTTAGTAGGTTATCATCAGTATTAAATACTTGTCCTTCGTTTCCTAGACCTTCATTGTATTTAATATTTTTCTTTCTTTTATATGTTAAACCAAACTTATTGGCTTCTTTTCACGCAAATAGTGCTTCTCAACTAAATTTTTGTTGATAAGTTTGTAAATATCATTGTTCAAATGTTTCTCGGTCTCTTTGTGTTGCTTGATTAGCAATATCGCCAAAAATTGTTTTTGGATCCATTTTTTTATACCTTCTTTCTTATTTATTAAATACATTGTCTGTATCTAAAATATTGTTTTCTTTATTTTCTGATTTTGGTACGCCACCAGTATTAACTATTTGTACCTTAATTAATTCATCATAAACACTTTGCAATTGTGCTTTAATGATTTCAATATCATCAGTAATATCATAAGACTTTAATAAAACATTTTTAAATTCTTCATTATCAGTTAAAGAATTAATAAAGTCAATTATTTCAATTTGTTTTAATTGAATTGTTTGTTGTTCAATTTGTGAAGTTAATTCAGTATTTTTTGTTTGTAGTTCGTTGATTTGCTGATTATTATTTTCTAAATTACTTGCATTAAATTCTTCAACTTCAGCAGTATTTTCTAAAATAATTTCAGCAGTTTTAATATCTAAACTACCATCTTCATTTTTAATAGGTTCATTATTTTCATCAATAAGAACATATTTTACATTTTTTAATGCCATTGTTTTTCCTCCTATTTTTTAATATTTGTATTTATTCTTTTTCTAATTGCTTTTTGTATAATTTCAAAACTATCTACTCTAAAAGACAAAAAATAGCGCTTAGTTTTTATATTTAACTGATTAAATACTGAGCCTTTAATTTTTATCTCATCATCTTTTTTTAATTTCAAAAACTCAGTTAAAACAGATGGGTTATATATTGATAATGTTGAGTAATTTAATCCTTCTCACTGACATTTAGCCGAACAAGCATCAACTTCAACACCACCAGCAACAAGAGCCTTAATTTTTGTTTTAATAGGATTTTCATGTAATCTAACAGTTAATTCTAACTTATTAACTTTTTTATTTTTTATTTTAGGTTTACAGTTATTAGAATTTTTAGGTAAATTACTTTTTGTTTGAGACATTATTTAACATCCTTATTAGATAATTTGTCATATTTTGAACTGTCAACTAATATTCAATCGATAGAACCTGTTGAATATGGATTTTTGTAAAAATCTTCTTTATATAATTGTTTTGCTTCTAAAGTATATTGATTACATTCTAAATCTGCCACATCTTGTTTTAATTTAGATATTTCTTTATCTTTTTCAGCAAGTTCTTTTTTAAGTGTTTCATTTTCTTCTTTAAGTTTGTTAAATTTAATTGATTCTGTTATTGTCATTATTTATCACTTCCTTTTTTAAAAAAATATTGTAAATGTTTTCAAGCATCTAATTCGTGCTCTGACATTTTAATATTTCCTTTATAAATATAATTTTTTTAACAACTGGCGATTGTAAAACATAATTTAAATTAAATAGATATTTACATAAAACTTTTAAACCACCAATGAATTTAGGAGTAGATAATGGATTTTTTATTTTTAAACCTTTATGAAGTTGATAATCTTCAATTATTACAACAACTTTATTTAAATAAGAACAAATTTTATTTTTAAATTGATTTAATATTAAATATATATTATTTATTGCTTCTTCTTCATTTTTGGAATTAAAAGTAATATTATTAATTATTTTCTTTTGCAAAACATTATAAATAATAATACCAGTTTGACCAACTCCAGCAGGGTCAATTGCAATAATATATTTTAATTTATTTGTTTTATTTTTTTGTCAATTTGTAATATTTTTCATCCATCGGATGCTAAATCTAAAATATCGTTAATTTTATAATATTGCATATATGAAACAATAACATCTCACTTGTTTTTAAATAAATTTAAGTACATTTTGGCTCATTCTAAACATTGCAAATCATAATGCTTTTTATGATGTGAAATACGACAATTAATAGGTTGACAATTAACTCAATCAAATGATGTTGTTATTTCATTTCAAGTTTTATTAATATATTTGCTTTTATATTCTGTCATTTTATCTATACTCCTTAATTCTTTTTATTTGTTGCTCAAATTTCATTATTAATATCATTTACCGTTACTGGATAAGCTCGTATCATTAATTCTTGTAATTTATTTTTAATTTTTTTATTTCATTTTTTCATCAAATATTTTTCCTTCTGTAAAAAAACATAATATTCCTTTATTGGTTAATATTTTGATATTTAGTAAATAATTTATTTTAGTATTTAATTACTTCGCCGCCCGCTTCACTTTGGGGAGTGAGCGGGGGCGGATAGGATATTTTGATAGAGTTTATCCCCCATACGGAAATAAACAAAAAACAGTTTACCCAGTTATTAATTACGCTTCATCCATCCCTACACAACTTTATATAAAGAAAATAACCTTTTGGAGTTCCAACCCTCTTGTTTTTTTAGTGTCCGATATTGTTTTTTTCGGTTTAACAGCACTTTTTTTATGAAAACAAGCCAAAAAACACATGCTTTGACATTTCGCAAGTGATTAATCTTGCCGAGAATTAAAGAAATAAATAGGAGTAGTAAATCCAATCGCTTTCACACTTTCTTTAAGGCTTCGTGCCATAGATGAGTTATCCATCTTTAAGCATCAAAAAATATTAAGTTTTAGATTGCATTATTCATCAGATAGTACCTTTATTAAAAATGATATTATTAGCTGTTAAACCGAAAAAATATAATAAATCACAGAAAGGAAATTATAAAAATTAACTAATTTGTAGGGAAAAAATAGGTTAATTTTTAATTTTAAAGATACTATCTGATGAATAATGCAAATAAAAAAATCGCTCTAATAAGCGATTACTTTAATTTGTATTTAATTACTTTATTTATAATTTTTATAAAACCTCAACTTTTTTCCGACTACCAAATTATTACTAGAAGTAACAGGGTTAAAACGTAGTTATTGAGATAAATATAAAAATTATGACAGTAGCAAAAAAGATAAAAAAGCAATAAATGATATTGTAAAAGTCTATGAAGAAAATTTAAAACAATTTGGTTATCGAAGAATTACTAAATATTTAAAGGAAGATTATGGTATAAAATATAATTCAAAAAAAGTTTTAAGAATTATGCGTGATAATCAAATACAATCTGAATATGTAAGAAAAATGAGAAGAAAAATGAAATATAAACAGAATAAAGAAAAAAGCTTATTGCAATATCCTGATTTAATTAATCGTAAATTCAATGATATAAAAACAAGGTTTTCAGTACTATATACTGATGTAACATATTTAATTTGAAAAGGAGAAAGATATTATCAATCAACAATTATTGATGGATATACTAAAGAAATAGTTGATGTAAAGTGATCTAAATATAATGACAATAAATTAGTAATGGATAATTTAAATGATGCAATTAATAAAATAAAATTAATAAAAAAAGATCTGAATGGAATAATAATTCACTCAGATCACGGATATCAATATACATCCACTATTTATCACGATAAATGTTTATCTAACGGTATTACAATTTCAATGGGAAAAAATTACCACTGTGCAGATAATATTGTTATAGAAAGTTTTCATTCATTACTTAAGAAAGCTACAATCCATAATAAAATATATAATTCACATGAAGAATATATACAAGATGTTATAAAATGAAATACATGATATTCAAATCGTAAAGAAAAAGATATAATTAAAAAAAAGTAAATACTTTTTATTAGTACTTACTAAAATGGGTGCACTCTACCTCTTATCTTTTTTTTATTAAAAAATAGAATTTTGTTTAATATATATAATATATTAACTTTAAATATTATTGGATTTGTTTTGTTTAAAAAAAATAAGAAAAAATCAAAGTAATAATTTTTTAGATTTAAACGGTAGTTTTGTTTGTAATCCAATAACTAAAAGAAAGCTTATAATTCAATTAATTTTTACAATATTAAATATTTTTTTACTTTTTTTTGCATTTGCTTATATATGGTCATATAAATATTTCAAATATACATTAGTAGTAAAAAATGAATTAATATATTTATCTAATTATAATAAAATTTTATTTTGATATATATAATTAATATTTTAAAAATTCAATTTATTTTGATTGAATGATTAATTACGTTTAAATTATATAACGCAAAAGAACAAGTTTGATGGAGAGAAATAATGCTAAAAGATAGAAAAATAACAATTAAAGAGTTACAAACATTAGTATTAGGTGAATTGTATCAACGTGGGATTTAAAATTAACTAAGGGGAATAAAAACCAGAAATATTTTTAAAAGTCTATCAGGTCTTAAATATGAATGGTTTTTACAAGATAAATTGCTAATTTATTTTACTTTTCTAAAAAAATAGGTATAATTTTAATTGAAAGAAATTATTGTTGACAATAATTGAACAGAGAAATAGTGGCTGGTGGAAACTATTGGAATTTTAAAGCGTGATGACAACATGAAGATAAAATTTAATAGATTTTGACAAGTAAGCGCATTAACTAAAAGATAATGAAATAAGATGGCACAGCGATTTTTCGTTCCTAAACAATCTTTTAGTTTTTTATTTAGAAGGGAAGAAAGTTATGAATATCCAAAAACCACGAGGAACTGAAGATCTTTATTATGAAAAAGCAAGTGAATTAAGTGCCCTAGAATTAATGCTGCGTAGTCTTGCTATGCAATATAACTATCATGAAATTAGAACTCCAATTTTTGAAGCAAAAGATTTATTTGTGCGTTCAGTAGGAGCAGAAACCGATATTGTTAGCAAAGAAATGTTTGAATTATTAGATAAAAAAGAGCGAGCATTTGTTTTACGTCCAGAAGGAACCGCACCTGTTATTCGCAGTATTATTGAAGATAAACTATATGGGAAATATGAATTACCATTAAAATTATTTTACCTTGGGAATATGTTTCGTTATGAACGACCTCAACATGGTCGTTTACGTCAATTTAATCAGTTTGGAGTTGAAGTGGTCGGAGCTAAGAATTATTTATTAGATGTTGAAGTTATTTTACTTGGTTTTAATTTATTAAAAACACTTGGATTAACAAACTTAACATTAAAACTAAATTATTTAACAATTGGTGCAGCACGAACAAAGTATCTTGGTGTGTTAACAGCTTTCTTCCAAGAACAAACATTATGTGCTGATTGTCAAATTCGGGTACAAAAGAATCCATTACGAGTATTAGATTGTAGAATTGATCATGATAAATTTAGTAATGCACCAAAGATTTATGATTATTTAACCCCAACAGAAAATGAAGAATTTGTGGCAATTCAAAAGTTGTTAACTAA
The DNA here is from genome assembly GCF_964020235.1 of Spiroplasma endosymbiont of Seladonia tumulorum. NCBI lineage: Bacteria > Bacillati > Mycoplasmatota > Mollicutes > Entomoplasmatales > Spiroplasmataceae > Spiroplasma > Spiroplasma endosymbiont of Seladonia tumulorum. The sequence goes on from NZ_OZ026545.1 coordinate 2,078,557, forward strand.
ATTAGGAATTCCTTTTACCTTAGATGCACAATTAGTACGAGGATTAGATTATTATACTGGCGTTGTTTTTGAAATTGTGATTGAGGAAGTAGAACGAGAATTAACTTTACTAGGTGGTGGACGGTATGACCAATTAGTGCACACCTTTGAACCAAGTTTAGATTATCCAGCGGTAGGCTTTGCCTTAGGATTAGAACGATTGTTATTAACTTTAGCTGCGAATGATATTGCCCTAGCTGATGAGGCTTATCTTGATGCTTATTTAATTTGTTTATCTGATCATGCGCGTTATTTTGCTGCTTCGTTGTTGTTATTACTTCGAGCAAGTGGTTTTCGTGTTGATTGTAATTATTTAACACGTAGTGTTAAAGCTCAGTTTAAATCATTAGAGCGTTTGAAAGCAAAGAATGCTATTATTATTGGTGATGAAGAATTGAAAAAAAATGTTGTAAAAATTAAGAACCAACAAACAGGAAAAGAACAAGAAGTTAAGTTTGACAAGATTATTACAGTTTTAAGTAAGGAGAAGAAATAATGAAGAGAACACATACTTGTGGTGAATTAACATTAAAAAATGTTAAAGCAAAGGTTGTTTTAAGTGGTTGAGTGGCAAAGAATCGTCGGTTAGGGGGGATTATTTTCTTAGATTTACGTGATCGAACAGGGATTGCACAAGTTGTTGTCCAACCAGTGCATCCCCAATATGCGATGATTAATACAATTCGAAATGAATTTGTTATTAGTGTTGAAGGTGTTGTAATTGAACGAAAAAGTAAGAATTTAAAATTACCAACCGGGGCAATTGAAATTGCAGCTAAACAAGTCACAATTTTATCAAAAGCCGAAACGCTGCCATTAATTATTAATGATGTCACTGATGCGTTAGAAGATGTTCGAATGAAATATCGTTATTTAGATTTACGTCGACCAATAATGCAACAAAAAATTATGTTACGAAATCAATTAGTGCAAACAATTCGGCAATTTTGCCATGCTCATCAATTTATTGATATTGAAACACCAATTTTAAACAAATCAACACCAGAAGGTGCCCGTGATTTCTTAGTTCCCTCGCGTTTAAATCTCCATAATTTTTATGCGTTACCACAATCACCGCAATTGTTTAAACAGTTATTAATGTTAGCCGGATTTGATAAATATTTTCAAATTGCAAAGTGTTTTCGCGATGAAGACTTACGAAGTGATCGTCAACCAGAATTTACGCAATTAGATTTAGAAATGAGTTTTGTTGAGCGCGATGATATTATCCATTTTGTTGAAACATTATTTCAAACAATTATGCAAGATGTGATGAAAGTTAAAATTAAAACGCCCTTTCTTCGGATGGATTATAATGAAGCAATTGAAAAATATGGCACTGATAAACCAGATACGCGTTATGATTTACAGTTATTTGATGCAAAAGATATTTTTGCGAAAACTGAATTTAGAGTCTTTGCAACAGCGTTAAAAAAGGAGTTGAGTTTAAAAGGGATTTTTCTTCCCCAATTAGTCAGCAAAAAACAAGTTGAAGAATTAACGCGGATTGCCCAACAAAATAAAGCACAAGGGTTAGTATGAGTTAAACAAGAAAAGAATAATTGAGAAGGACCACTTGCAAAAGTACTTAGTGATGCTGAAAAAGCAAAATTATTACAAAAATGTAATAAACAAGCTGGAACATTCTTCTTTGTTAGTGATGAAAAAGCAGTTACTTGCCAAGCTTTAGGAGCAGTCCGAGTAGCATTAGCTAAAATGTTTGCTTTAATTCCATTGAATGAATATCACTTCTTATGAATTGTTAATTGACCATTATATGAATGATCAGATGAAAATCAACGTTATGAAGCAGCTCATCATCCTTTTACCGCGTCAACTAGTGAATTTATTGATAATTTTGAGCAGAAAATGGCAACTGCGCGTGCTGATGCTTATGACTTAGTTTTAAATGGTTATGAAATTGGGGGAGGAAGCATTCGTATTCACCAAAGTAAAGTTCAAACCCGAATGTTTAAATCATTACAATTATCAAACCAAGAAATTGAGAACAAATTTGGTTGATTTTTAAATGCTTTTAATTATGGTGTTCCACCCCATGGCGGAATTGCATTTGGACTTGATCGGTTAGCAATGATTTTAACGAATAGTGAATCAATTCGGGATGTGATTGCTTTTCCGAAGAATACAACAGGAACTGATCCAATGACAGCTTCGCCAAGTCCAGTTGAGGACAAACAGTTGGATGAATTAGGGATTAAGTTAAAATAATAAATATATAACAATAACTAACAATATGATTTTTATGAAATATTAAAACTATAGCAAAGGTAATATTCTTTATTGCCTTTTTTTATTTTGAGTGAAGAGATTTATTTTGTTTTTGATTATGGATATTTTTATATATAATTAAATTAAGAAAATAACTAGAAAAAGATATTAAATTATTGATTTAAGAAAAGGAAATAAATAATTTATAATTATGAGTGGATAAAGAACATTGATTAGGCAAATACAAGCAAATAATCAAAGATGAAGAAGAATAGAAAAACAAAAGTATCTTTTAAACAACAGCAAAAAATTTGTAAAAAAATCGAAGTTTAATATATAAATTAAAATGTTAAATAGGTAATAAGTGTGGAAAAATATGGAGCAAAAAATATTTCAAATTATATATTGAAATATTTTTATGATAAAGAATGTACAACTGATGAATTTGCAATGTTTTTATTAGAAATTAATAATTTAAAAATGCAAAAAATATTATATTTTTTTAACATGACAGTAATAAGGAGGATAATAACCTATGGCAAAAGTAGGTGGAAAATCAAGTATTGCATTACCAACAGTTTTTCAAGTTGGTGGTAATACTGCAACAGAAAAAGCAATTGGAGATGTTGCTGTTTTACAAATTAAAAAGATTTTAGAAGCAGATAGTGAATATATTGATGCTACTGAAATGATGATGTTAACTGCTCAACAAGTGTCTATGGCAGAAGGTTTTGAAGCAGGACAATATGTATTCCCAGAGCGTATAGTTTGAGGTAATGATTATGATAAAGATTCTGGAATGGAACAACAATCCGTTTATTACTAGAATTTATCAATATGAGCAGTGAACTTAAGTTTTATGAAAAAAAGGAGGTTTAATGAATTATGAATTTAGATGATAAAGCTATTATTGCATGAAATAATGCTGAGAACTGCAATTGTGATATTCAAGATTGTGCAGAAAATCATAAAATTTGTTATTTATGTGGTGATACAATAATATATGGTGCTTATGAAAGTGTAAAAAGTCAACGAAACAGCAAATTCAAATGGAATATTGATCATATTATACCTAAATCACAAGGTGGAACAAATTCAAATAATAATATCATTGTTGTCCATGTTAAATGTAATCGAAGAAAAGCAGATTCTTAAAAACCAGGAAAATAAGACTTATTTTTAAAAATATGTTAAAATATTATAGGAATTATGCTAATAATTACTTATTACAAAAAAGGAGGACAACAAGAATGCCTTGATGAGGAGGACTTATTATTGGGATTGGTTGTTTAGTTATTGGTGGGGTTTTAGGATTTTTAATTACCAAAAAAATTGTGCAAAAACAATTACGTGATAATCCCCCAATTACTGAAAAACAAATTCGGGCAATGTATATGCAAATGGGACGCAAACCGTCGGAAGCAGATATTAAAAAGGTGATGAATTCAATGAAACGTGCAAAATAAGATTGGATTTAATATCTTTTGCCAATAATGTAACACATGTTAGATTATTAATCTAACATGTGTTTTTGTTTTACCAAATAATTAACATTAGAAATACTTTTGCATAAATTTGCAAAAAATTTACAATTTTACTAGTTATTACCAAAAAGAAGAAAACAAATTGCAAAGAAGTAAGATGTTAGAAGAAACCTTCGTTATCTTAATACTACAAAGATGATAATTAGCAAGGAGGGAAAAAATGTCGAGTTTTTTATCTTTAACAACTGGCGATTATGTTTTAAATTTCTTTAAAGAATTTATTGGCACACCAGCAATCTTGATTGGTTTATTTGCTCTTGTTGGTTGTTTATTACAATGCAAGAACGGGTTTTTAATTATCGGTGGGGGAGCTGGGATTTTAGCTGGTGCAGTTGGTAAATTAGGAAATGCTTTTAATTTATTGTTTGGGATTAATGGGATTATTGCTAATAATGATGTTATTCCTGGGTTATTTTTAAATAGTTTACCAAAAATTGTGTTAGCTGGATCATTAATTATGATTTGTGCAATGTTATTAAATATTTTATTAGCACGGATTACCACTTATAAATATATTTATTTAACTGGCCATGTCTTATTTTACTTATCAGTAATGTTTGCTAGTGTTTTAAATTTAGTGGGGTTAAATTTAGCTGAAGATTTACCAATTATTGTTATTACTGGTGCATTATTGGTATCGCTATGAATGATTATTTCGCCAGCATTATTAAATAAATATGTCATTAAAATTACGAAATCCGATACCTTAGCAGTTGGCCATACCGGATCATTATCATACTTGTTTTCTGCTTGAATTGGAATTGTAATTGCAAAAATAAGTCGTAAACCACTTAAATCAACAGAAGAAATTAAGTTTCCAAAAGGATTAAGCTTCTTACGTAATACTAATATTGCAATTGCAATAACAATGTTTTTCTTATACTTAATTATTTACTTTACTGCATGGGGTGTGAAAGGCTATGATGCCTTAGTTAATGCTAACATTCTTAATACTGGTCAAGATGTTTTTGTCCAAGGATTATTACAATCATTTGTCTTTGCTGCTGGGGTTGAAGTATTACTATATTGGGGTTCGAATGTTTATTGCCGAAATTGTTCCTTCGTTTAAAGGAATTTCTCAAAAGTTAATACCAAATGCAAATGCAGCGTTAGACTGTCCAACAATGTTTCCATATGCCCAAAATGCGATCTTAATTGGTTTTATTGCCTCATTTCTTGGCGGAATCATTGGTATGGCAATTACAATTATTATTGTTCATCAAATTGATTGACAAGATCATAGTTTTATTGGCTGAGCAATTGTGATTCCAAGTATTGTTCCGCATTTCTTTTGTCGGAGCAACCGCTGGTGTCTTTGGGGATGCGTATGGAGGCGTATGAGGAGCAATCTTTGGTCCATTTCTAAATGGGGATTTTAATGACTTTTATTCCATTCTTATTTTTTGGTTTAAAATATATGCATACATTAACAAATGCTAATGGTAGTTTAAACGGTTTAACATGAGGAGATAGTGATTTTCTCTTAGGTTTACCAATTGCTGGGTTAGGACAGTTAGTTGAGCGAAAAGTTAGTTTATGATTGTTACCAGTTCTTGCCGTTATCCTGTGACTAATATTACCACTTCTTAATTTAATAACTTTTTTACGAACAAAAAAAAAACATTACCAAACAAACCCGCTTCCTATTAAAACTAACTTGTTGCTGTTTGCGGACAAGGATTAGGTTCATCATCATTAATTGAATTGAACATTAAAAAGATTGTACAAGAATTAAATTTACCGCACTTAGAAATAACTCATACTAATGTGAATGCTTTTGATGCTACTGATCAACAAATTTTAGCAGTTATTTGTGGTACTGATTTAGCAGATTCAATTCCATATCAGAATAAAATTATGTTAGATAATTTATTAGATGAAACAGAATTAAAAGAAAAACTACTACAATTTTTACAAGAATATGAATAAAACAGTATTGTTAACGCCCCCAATTTATTGTGGTGATATTGCTAATTTAAGTGGTGAAGTAAGAAAATTACAAGCAGTGGGGATTAATTGGATTCATTTTGATGTAATGGATGGTCATTTTGTTTCAAATTATGGGTTGGGTCCAAAAGAACTCAATGATTTAAAAAACCATTATCCGAATTTAACTGTTGATGTGCATATTATGGCCTTTAATATTATGAATCTTCTGCCATTATTTACAAAAGCTGATTATTTAACTTTTCATTGAAATAGTGTTAAAAGTAGGGGAAAAGGGGAGAGGTTAATTACTGCGATAAAACAACATCACCTTAAAGTTGGCGTTGCCTTAGATCTTAATAATGACATTAATGAAATTGTTCCGCTATTAGCTTCTATTAATTTAGTAACTTTAATGGCAATTAAGCCAGGTTTTACTGGACAACAATTTGACTCACTTGTTTGGAAGAAAATTAAAACGATTAGTAATTAAGAATGAGTGATTTAGACTTGGAAATAAAAGGAAAAATTAATATTAATGTTAAAATTAATATTAATTTTTTGTTTTTTTATGTTATTATAAAATTATAATGATGCATACTTATACGTTGAAATTACTTTGGAAAAACATAATAGGTAAAATATTTGATATTAAAGATAAGTAAAAATTTAGCAATTACTAATCTAATTATGAAATATAAAATAGTTGTATGATAAAGTATTGGTTTAACATAGGAACCATGATATTAACTATTAACAACGCATAGGAACGGTTTAGAATATTTAATTATCGTAAAAATTAAAAACAATAACATAAGTATGAAAGGCAACATTGATATATTACAAATAACATAGTAATTTTAAAAATAATAAAAAATAAGGCAAAGAATCTCATCTTCTTTGTCTTTTTTATGATTAAATAAAAAAAGGTATGGCTTTTAAAATAAATTTGTTAAAATATAAGCAATTAATTAAAGGAGAATATTTAGTTATTTATGAAAAAAATATTTTTTTGAAGTTTTATTAGTATTCCAATTGCGATGATAATTTTATTATTATCCTTATATTTTACGAATCTTTGAAAACCAACATTTTATTAATTATTGTTGGGATTTTTGCGTATTTTTATATTCGCAATAGTTATCTTAATTTTGAAAAAGATACTTCTGGGGAATTTCAGTATAATATTAAACAAAAGTTCTGAAAATTAGGAATCATTGGGTTTAGGTCATGCAATTCCAACTTGTTTACAAGCGATTATTTTTATTTCGTTAGTGAAAGTAGAATGATTAACGTTAGTATTATTAATTACAGCCGCAGCAATAGGAGCTTATGTTGGTGCGTTAATTGCTAATAAAATTAAATTAGGTTGAGCACAAATTTTATTAGGCATTGTCCTAATTATTATTTCAATAATTATTTTATTAGAACAAAAGGAAGTTAGTGTGATGTCAAGAGCTGGGACAAGTGATTCATTAGAAGTATGATGAAAATATCTTTTAGGAACCATGATCTTTTTTGGATTAGGAATTTTACAATCATTAGGGATTGGGATTTATGCTCCAGCAATGGCGGTAACTTATTTAATGGGTTTAAGTTCACTTTGTGCTTTTCCAATTATGATGGGGTCAGCAGCCTTTTTAATGCCTATTGGTGCCTTTCGTTTTATTAAAGATCAAAATTATGATATTAAAATTGCTACTAGTTTTACCTTAGGAGGTGGTTTTGGGGTTATTGTTTCTTATCTAATAGTTTTTGTTGGTATTCAAAATGGATTAGGACTAGATAAAACTATTTTTATTAATGTTTTAAATTGAATTATTATTGTGGTAATTTGATATACTGCTGGAATGATGTTTTATAATTATTATCAACAACATAAAAAAAGTTCCCATCGTTAATATGTTTAATATCTTATAAGCTTATAATAATTTAAAAAAGTTTACTTATATAAGTAAACTTTTTTAAATTATTTATTTTTAGTCATTTAATGACTTGAGATTTATTATTTATTGATGTGTTCAATAAATTTATTGTATGCGTTAGTACCAAGTGTGGTGCTAATGTTGTTGCTGATGAATTCATTGTCGTTATTTGCTCTGATAATATCATTGATATTTAAGATAGTGCTTTCATTTCGGAAGTATTGTGCGTTATCTTTAATTTGGTTTACGGTGTTTTATTTCACATTAGTGTATTACTGTATGTAATTGGTTCAGAACCGTTAGCAAATTGAACGATAGTATCATTATTTTCTGATTTCATTCATAAGACATCGTTTATGTTGATTGTAGCTGTATTATCAGATACAAAATTTTTCATTTTTAATACTTGATATTGAGTGATATTATTTGTTTTGTATGGGTTATTCCCTACAACACCAAGCATAATGCTGCTAGCAATTGTTGTGATCCCTAGTATGCTTATTAATTTTTTCATTTTGTTTTCCTTCTTTCATTTTCAATATTTAATATTTTAATATTTTGATATAAAAAAATGAAAATAAAGCACAGGGGTAGTTTTGGTACTCGAATTTAAACAACTTAAGATATTTGGTATGTAAAAAATTAATTCATAATATTATTATCAAATTAAAAAAATTTGATATAAGTTTAATAATATTCATAGTATAGCACTAATTAATGACTTAATCAATGATTATTTAAAAACCAGATATTTTATTAATCAGAGCTATCTGAACCCTTTTTTCACCTTAATTTTATAGTATAATAAATAGGTAAAAAAAGTATGGGGGTTTTAATAATGGAAAATAATAAAAAAGTAATTGATTATTGAGATGATTATGACCCAAATGATTTTGATCCAGCAAAACGACCAACTTCAATTTTGCAAGATAAAACGATATTAAATAATAATCAAAATTCTGTTGATAAAATTACTAGATTAACAAATGAATTTGAGACATATTCATATTACAATAATAAATTTAATGTTAAACAAAATAATGTTCAAAATGATGTTTTTGATCACAATGATAATTATGATGAATTAGATTATTCTGAATTTCAACCAATAGAAGGGGCAGAAATTAATCAAGCAACAGAATTAACTGATCTAGATGAGTTAAATTTAAATAATAAGAATCGATTTGTTCAATTTAATGAAAATGATATGGTTACTCCAGCACTTGATGTTAATCAAATTTATGATCGTTGGCAAAAATCAAAAGCTAATTTAATTACGCGTAAATTAGATGTTCTACGAAATCGAGTTCAAGAACCACGGATTAAAGGACGCCGAAAATATAGTTTTTATGCTCCTAAATCATTAGAAGAATTATTAAGTAAACCAGCTCAAGTTGTATTAGATGCGACTCCATGTGTTGGCGGCGATGAGGTTTATCCTGACCAAAAATATTTTAATAATCCAGTTTTACTTTCAAAAGTACAGGGTAAAAATAATGATAATTTGTCATTATCTAATAGTAATAATGGAATACCGCTAATTTCAGATGAAATCTTAGACAATGAACCATTAACAATGAGCAATATCTTAAAAAATGCTAAAATAAATATTGATGCAAGTAAAAAAGAAGCAATCTTTATTAATGATGAGGATGTGCTAGATCCCAATAATTTAAATTATGAACAACGTTTGCGTTTATTAAAATTAGCAGCTGACCCCAATAATGAAGAACGAAAAAAATTGTTACAAATGAAATTAAATAATGGTAGTTTACTATCCTTATCAGCAATAGTTAAAGAACGATTACAAAAAGTTAAAACTGGGGAGATTGAATTAATTGAGGAAACAACTCTTACAAAAGATAACAATTAGAGTAAAAGGAAAAGAAAAAAATATTTTTTTAGCACAATAACCTATTAATGTTTACACTTTCAAGTTATAATATAAGGAGTATCAGTTTATTTTATTATTTAATAGTAGAGGATGATTACGATGATATTAGGAAATAGTGAAATAGCCTTTATTTTAATTGGATTTTTTATTGCGATTAATATTATTATATTAATTTTTTTAATTCTATCTTACCGAAATATTTTAGTTCCGATTCCAAATTTAAATAATGCTCCAAGTCAATCAATGATTTCATTAGAAGTAATTGATCACTATTTAACGAAAAAGAAAATTACTGGTTTAAAAGTTGTTCGTAAACCGGGCCAAGTTTTAATTACACATTCTTATAAAAAGAAAACATTTTATATTAATGATTTACAATTATTTAATCAGTCTTATTTTTTATCAGGGATGGGATTAGATTATGTTTTAGGGCGAACATTTTTTGCAACCCAATTATATTTAAAAAATAAACATGTTCAAACAATGCATTTCTTATTATATTTGGCTCCATCATTATTATTGTTATTCTTTCTTATCGTCTCATTATTTACAATTATTTTTATTGCTATTCTAAAAACTAATCCCGCCTTGTTAGACCATAATAATTTCTTTTACTTTGTTAATCGCTATGGAGTCTTAAATTTATTATTAATTTTTATTATTGCAGCATATTTAATTTTATTAAGTTTTAATGGCCATTTTAAGCAAAATTTAGAAAATTGATATGAAACAGAAATGCGACCATTTGTTAAAAAACAGTTTCCGGAGTTATATGATGATTGAATTATTGCTCGTAGTTATTCACGGAGTATTCAGTTTACATATATTTTTGGTTATAATTTTATTTTTAAAAAAATTTATAAATATACAGGACCCTTTGGCCTTTAGTAAAATAGGGGAGAGAAAGAATGAAAGTTATTTTTCATATTGATATGAATAGTTTTTTTGCTAGTTGTCATCAAGTTGCTAATCTCCACTTTCAAGGAAAACCACTTGTTGTTGCTAATTCTTCACGGCGAGCAGTTGTAACAACAGCGAATTATGAAGCACGACAATTAGGCATTAATAGTCCAATGCCGTTATATAAGGCAAAAAAAATTTGCCAGGACCTTGAAATTGTTAAGCAAGATTTTGGTTTATACGTTGATTTTGCGCAAAAATTATTTGATTTTATTAGTATGCATTATACTGACAAAATTGAAGTGGCTTCAATTGATGAGTGTTATATTGATGTAACTGATATTTATTTAAAATATGGTTCGGCAATGCAATTAGCGCTTGATATGCAACAAAATGTTTTTCAACAAGTTGGATTACCAAATAGTATTGGTATTTCATATAATAAATCACTAGCAAAAATTGCTAGTGATATGAAAAAACCAATGGGAATTACGTTAATTCGGCCAGAAGATGTTACTGACTTAGTTCAACCATTACCGGTTAATAAAATATTTGGGATTGGTAAACAAGCAACTCATCGTTTAAATGAAATTGGAATTCATACAATTAAAGATTTAGCAGAGTTTGCTGATCTTGCAACATTAGAAACCATTTTAGGCAAACCAGCACATGCTTTTGTTGAACGGGCTAATGGTGATGGTGAACAACAATTAACTTTTGAACATAATCAATTAAAACAAATTGGTAATGAAACAACTTTTGAATATGACTTAATTGATTATGAAGATATTAAGAATAAAATTTATTTATTAGCAAAACATGTTAGTCAACGAGCAGAAAAACGAACAATGGTTGGCAATGTCATTTATGTTACATTTAAAAATGCTAATCGAAAACGTTTTACAAGACAACAAACAATTAAAAAGTATACTAACTTCCTAGATGATATTTATTCAGTGGCAATTATATTATTTGATCAATTTTGATCAGGTCAGCCAATTCGATTAATTGGTGTTGGTTTACGAGGAATTATTAGTAAATATGATTTAAGAGAACAAGTTTCATTTGAAACATTAGAAACCTTACAACCAGATACTGCAACAAATAAATTAATTAAGGAAATTAATAAAAAATACCGCCAAGATGTGTTATTAACTGGTCAAAAATTAGAAGAAATAAAATACTTATTACATAGCCAAACGAAATATATTCAATCAGATCAACGTATTTTAGATGAAACAAAATTAAAAGAAAAGGGTAGAGTGCACCCCAAAAAGTAAGTAAAATAAAAAAAGATTTTGCTAAATTTTTATAGGGGGTGCATTTTTATATGGCAAAAAAAGGACAAAAATATAACAAATATACATCAGAATTTAGAACAAAAATCATTGAGGAAATTAAACAAAAAAGTTGTTGAATAGTAGCAAAACAATATAATATAAATGCAAATACAGTAGAATCTTGATGAGCAAATCAAAAAAAGGAAAATTAAACAATCCTAAAGGACCTAAAATTTCTTTTGCCAAAAGAAATTTAGAATATTATAAAACAAGGTATGAATTATTAAAAAAGCTCCATGACTTTTACAATTAAGCAAACTAAGAATTGTCTCTTTTATTAAACAAAATTTTTGTGAATATTCAATAAAATTATTACTAGAAGTAACAGGGTTAAAACGTAGTTATTGAGATAAATATAAAAATTATGACAGTAGCAAAAAAGATAAAAAAGCAATAAATGATATTGTAAAAGTCTATGAAGAAAATTTAAAACAATTTGGTTATCGAAGAATTACTAAATATTTAAAGGAAGATTATGGTATAAAATATAATTCAAAAAAAGTTTTAAGAATTATGCGTGATAATCAAATACAACCTGAATATGTAAAAAAAATGAGAAGAAAAATGAAATATAAACAGAATACTGATGTAACATATTTAATTTGAAAAGGAGAAAGATATTATCAATCAACAATTATTGATGGATATACTAAAGAAATAGTTGATGTAAAGTGATCTAAATATAATGACAATAAATTAGTAATGGATAATTTAAATGATGCAATTAATAAAATAAAATTAATAAAAAAAGATCTGAATGGAATAATAATTCACTCAGATCATGGATATCAATATACATCCACTATTTATCACGATAAATGTTTATCTAACGGTATTACAATTTCAATGGGAAAAAATTACCACTGTGCAGATAATATTGTTATAGAAAGTTTTCAATCATTACTTAAGAAAGCTACAATCCATAATAAAATATATAATTCACATGAAGAATATATACAAGATGTTATAAAATGAAATACATGATATTCAAATCGTAAAGAAAAAGATATAATTAAAAAAATAGTAAATACTTTTTTATTAGTACTTACTAAAATGGGTGCACTCTAGGGGAAGTAAATCTTTTTTTATTCTCCCCTTTTCTTTTTATTATTTTTTTCTTTTGCGATTGCTTTAACAACAGCTTTTTCAATTAAAGCTTCAATTTCTGTTGCAGTTAAGATAATAGTTGGTTCAACTGGTTTATGACTTATTTTTTCCTTAGTAGTAGCTTTTTGTTTCTTTGTTTGTGCTGGATTAGGTTTATTATTATTATTGGTTGACTTTTTTTGTTTCGATGCGTTTAAAACGGTTTTTTTTCCTTGGTTAGTTTGCATTTCAACATTTAATTGATCTAAGTCATTATTATCAAAATCACTAATTGTTTCTAGCGGGTCTTCTTCAGATGAACTTTTGATGCGTTCAATGCCACGATTAACTCGATAAACATAATCGATTATTTCTTGCAAGCTAGGATCTTTTTTACTAGTACGAGTAGGGGAAGATAAATTATTATTATCGCTTTCACCTACTTCTTGTTGGTTGGTAACTGCAGCACGTAAACGAGCCATTTTTGCTTTAATATCATTTTCATCAACACCAATCGCTTTTTCATCTTCATTTGGAATTCCTAATTTGTGTTTAATGTTTTCATTATTTTTTTTAGCATTTTCTAAAATATATTGAATTGTTCCCTTTTCAACTACTGCTGGTTTAATAGGTTCATTATTAGTTGCAGTTGGATTTAGCATTCGATTCATTTTTGCTTTAATCTTATTTTCAGTTGCTCTTGAAATAGCTTTATTACTATTTTCTGAACATTCATGAATTTTTAAATGAATTGGACAAAATGTTGGTACTCCCATTCTAACTCCCCGCTTCTCTTTAATATCTATATATAATTATAACTTAAATTGAGGTAAATGTGTATTAGATTAAATTTAATCCTTTTTTATGTAACAGCATATTTATAGTATAATGATAAAAAAAATAGTAAGTGGTTGTAATTAATGAAAATTTTTATTTTTCATCGTGATTTTAGAATTGAAGATAATCTTGGTCTTGCTCAGTTGGCTAATAAAAAAGATAAAATTTATTTATTATTTATTTTTACAAAAGAACAAATAAAAGCAAATAATTATTTTTCATCTCGTAGTTTTCAAGCAATGGTTCATTGTTTAAAACAATTAAGGAAAAAGGTTCATGTTAATTTTCTAAAAAGTGAAAATGAACAAACCGGAATTAAATTTTTATTAGACCAAGGTTATAAAATTAATAAAATATATACAAACCGTGATTATACACCATTTGCTCTTAACCGAAGTAAAGCAATGCGTCAGTTATCAAAAGAATATAATTTTATTTATCGTGAATTTGATGATTATGTATTAATAGAACCATGAACAATAAAAACTACTCAAAATGGATATTATACTGTTTTTACACCATTTTGAAATAAATTAAAAGAACATTTTAACGTTAATAAGATTGTTCCTTATAAGGTTAAATCCTTTTCGCCCCAACAATTAAAAAATCTTGAGATTTTACAAGACATTACAAATGTTAAATCTAGTGATTTTAATTTACCATTAGTATCTGAAAAAGTTAAAACAGCAATTTTTCAGTTAGAACAAAACTATCATCAAACTCGTGATTTTGTTGATTTAGAAATTAGTACAGCAAAAATTAGTACTGCTTTAAAATTTGGTATTATTTCAATTCGGCAATGTTATCTTTGAAGCATTGAAAAATTTGGTGTTTTTGATAACGCTTTTGCGCGCCAATTAGCATGGCGAGATTTTTATTATCAAGTAACTTATAATGCGCAATTACATCAACAATGATCTTTTAGTGAAAATTGAAATAAATAGGTCGCATGGAAAAAAGAAGGGTTTTAACAAATACATAGAAATTGAATAGAAATAATAAATTAAACCATTTACTAAAATGGTTTTTTTATTTGTTAAACCAAAATTATTAATTGATTCAGAGAAAGGACAGCATCTTAAATTCTTAAAATAGAAACTTTTATTACAACTTTTTGATACCCTCTTTAAGTTGTTTACACATTTATTAAATATCTTAGAAATCTTTATAAAGTGTACCTGTTTTTTCTCCAATTTTAAGGTGTTGTCCTTTCTCTGTTTCAGTTAATTAATTTGCTAATAAAAAAACTTAATAAAGGAAGGAGTAGGTAATGAAAATTAATAAGCAACAAACAATATGTGATGTTGATAATTGCTATAAAGCAATATCATTCATTATCGAAGAATTTTTATCAAATAAAGTTTTATGAACTTGTGAAAAACATAAAGATTTATTGAATAAAGTAAAAGATAAAACACAAAAGCGGTTTTATAAACGCTTAGAAAATTCAAAAATTATCTTTGATTATGAAACTGGTTTATTAAAACTTAAATTTTATAAAACAACTTAATGCAGAGCGGAACGGTTATTTTAAATAACTAAGTGTTTTTATTCCACCGCCGGCCGAGGCAAGTACTGAAATAGTGTATGAGGAAAAATGTAAATCGGCGCTGGTTCATTAGAACTAAGCGATAGTCGTGATAAGTCCAAGGTTAATATCAAACGACAATAAAAATAGAGATAGTGACTTTACAATTAAATTTGCGAAAAGTGTGGTTGGTTGGAGTTTTATAGCATTTGGTCCTTTAAAATGCGAGTGAATTTTTAATTTAAAAACTGAACGTCAAATCCCAGAGCAAAAGCACAAATGGGCACGGATAAAGGAAGACATATATATGTCTGGCGTCAATATTAAAAAACAACTGTGGATTATTAAACATTCAAACAATTAACATATCGCCACCGCTCACCCCCAGTGAGGCGGATGGCGTAGTAAGTAAATAGATAAATACTTATATAACTAATTCTCGCTTGGCACTTTCACTTGGGAGTGAGTGCCAGCAAGTTAAAACTAGGAGGAATTATAATGACAGAATATAAAAGTAAATATATTAATAAAACTTGAAATGAAATAACAACATCATTTTATTGAGTTAATTGTCAACCTATTAATTGTCGTATTTCACATCATAAAAAACATTATGATTTGCAATGTTTAGAATGAGCCAAAATGTACTTAAATTTATTTAAAGATAAATGAGATGTTATTGCTTCTTATATGCAATATTACAAAATTAACGATATTTTAGATTTAGCTTCTGATGGTTGAAAAATATTGCAAATTGACCAAAAAATCAAAGGAATAATTTAGGAGGTATATATGAAAAAGTTAAATAAAACTTGTATTAAAAAAAGATATTGAGGTTATTGTTTTCATAAAGAATGCAATCAAGAAAATAAATTAAGTGAATTAATGCTTAAAAGTTATTCAGTATCATTTGAAGATATTGCAGATGAACATTGAGCATTAAATACTAAAAAGAATTAGGAGGAATTAAATTATGAATAAAAGATACTTATTGGTAATGAAAAGTAAATATAGTGATTTTAAAACGAGCTGTTTTTATACATTAGAAGAAGCAAAAACTACTGCTAATGTTGAAAATCAACAAGAATGATTAACAACTATTATTGATTTAGAAAATGAAAATATTAAATGACAAGGATGTGAATAATATGTGAAAAGATGAAAATGGCAAAGTTTATACCGAAGAAGATTTATTTAATGAAGCATTAGAAGAATGTCATTCAGAAGAAAGTGCTTATGAATATATTGATACTTTAATTATGGAAAAGAATTTGGAGGAAATTTAATAATGAATAAATTTATTGGAATTGGTATAACAACAAAAGATATTGAAATTAAGAAAACAAGTAATGGAAAAGAATATACTATTTTTAATTTAGCAATTACTCGCCCATATTCAAAACAAAAAGAAACTGATTTTATTCCTTGTCAAGTTTGAAATAAACAAGCAATTACTTTACAAAAATATTGTCAAAAAGGTAGTCAAATAGCAATTACTGGTGTTTTAAAATCTTTTAAAAATAAAGATAATAAAACTGAATGAATAGTTCAAGTATCTAATTATGAATTTTTACATACAAATAATGATTTAAAAAAATCTGATAAACCACAAGAAAAAATAGAATTTAATTCATCTGAGACAAAAGAATTATTTAATAATGATAATCAAAATATTGGTAATGATGAAACAATTTTATGAGATTAGATTTAAAACCTTTATATATTTTTAATGATGAATTACATAAGTATAGTATTTTAATACCTAGTGTAAGTAAAATTGTTAATATTTTAGTGCCAAAAGATTTTTCACAAATTGATGAGAATATTTTAAAATTAGCACAAAATCGTGGAATATGTTTACATAATATGATTGATGTTTGAATAAAAAATAATTTTGATGATGAATTAATTGAATTTATTGATTGTGAAATAAAATCACATCGTGAATTATTTAAAAATTTTACAAAACTATATCAAGAAACTTTAAAAGATATTAAATTTAAATATTATGAAACTGAAAAAACACTTTATAGTCCTTTAATGTGTGGGACAACTGATTTTATTGGAATAACAACTGATAATGAATATATAATATGTGATTGAAAAATTACTAGTTCTAATGAGAAAACAGATATTGAACGCTATATTTGGCAATTAAAACTTTATTATTTATTAGAAAAAGACTTTTGTATAGATAATAAAAAAATATTAATGATAATTATAAATCCAAAATTAAAAATAGTAATTAAAGAAAAAGTTGATATTACTAAACAAAATTTAGAACAAATTAAAGAAGCAATTTTAATATGACAAGAAAGAGAGGAATGAGAAAATGCCACAAGAAACTAAAAAAACATTAATAGCAAGTATTGGTGAAATACAACACGATTTATCATTATATTTAGAAAAAAACCAAACAATGCAAATGAATGGTAGAACAATTTATAACTATTTTGGTGAAGCACAAGTATTAGAATTAGTTAAAAAAGAATTTAAAAAGCATCATATTACATATATTTGGAGTTATGTGAAAGATACTTTAAAAGTAATTAATGATATACCATATTTTGAAATGGAATTAACTTTATGTAAAGAAACAGAAGAAATTAAAACTTATTGACCTTTTACAGGGAAAAATACTGACCCCGCTAAAAGTATTGGGTCAGCATTAACTTATGGAGTTAAATATGTTTTAAGCAAACTATTAGGTTTACCAACCGAAGAATTAGACCCCGATAATAGTGAAATAAGTAAAATTAATTCTAAACAAGAAAAAGAACAAACAGAAATTATTAACAACTCAAATCCAAATTGAATGAGTGAACAGCATTTCAATAATATTAAAAATTTTATTACAAATACAAAAATAGAACAAGATATTATTTCAAAAGGTAAAAATTGATTAAAAGAAGAATTAAATGTTGAAAAATTATCACCAGTTCTGATTAGAAAACAAAGCGAAGATTTTTATTATCAATTTAAAGAAAGATTTTTAAGATAATGATAAAAATAGGTATTGACCCATCAGGAACTGGTACTACCGCTATTGTTGTTTATGAAGATAATAAATTAAAGGAAAAATTAGAATTTACTAATTATTTATGAATAAAACAAGTTGATTTTATTAAAGATATATTATTTAAACACTGCAATAGTGTTTGTCTTGTAAACATTGAAAATTGCTTATATACAAATGCTAATGGTTCAAAAGACCGTGATGATTTATTAAAAATAATTGGAGTAATTAAATATGATACACACGAATTAAATAATGTTAATTGAATATCACCCCGTTATACTAAATCAGTGGTTAAAAATATGGAAAATTTAAGTAAATATAATGATAGTTATTTATGAAAATTTGATAAAGATACTAATTTAACTTATCAATATGGTAAGGGTTGATTTTATAATAATGATAAAATAAGTAATCATTTACGCGATGCAATTATTATTGCTCATTATGAGAGGTAATATATTATGAAACAATCATACAATCAAAAAACAAGAAAATATTATTCTTGTAAAATTCGTAATATAAATGTTTACTTAAATGAAAATGAAGAAAAAGTTTGAAATAAATTAAATTTTGATACTTATTCACAACGAATAGAACATCTTATTAATTTTTATATAAAACACAATAAAGAAAAATAAAAAATAACCAATTAAGGTTATTTTTTTAAATACTATTTGTTAGTTGTCTAATAGCATCTTTTTGTTCTTGTTTTTTGTTGTTTACTTTAACTTGTTTTTTAACATTTTTAATTTGACCTGTTTTAAGTGCTAATTCTGTTGCATATTCAGGTCCTCGTAAATGTTTTTCGTGTGCAATAACAGCTGTTCTTAATTCTCTAATTTCTGCTTTATATTTTTTAATTTTCTTAGCAGATAATCCAAGAATACCAAGACTACCCATTCCACCAGCACCCGCTAATACAAGTAAAGCAATCATTAATGTATCATTTAACATTTTTTTACTTCCTTTCTCATCCTTACTCAAACAGTGGCCATCCATCCTTTCAGAACAAAATAATTTATAAATTAAACTATATAACCACCCAAAAATATCAACCACCCCTATAAATATAGTCTATTTTAATAAAATTTAATTATTTGTTTATATTTAATTCTTGTTTATTTTCTTCTTGTTTTTGTTTTTTAATATTTTCATTTTGTATATTTTTTAATTTTTCTTCTGTTATGCCATCTAAATTATTTCATTGTTTAGCTATTCGTGGTTGAACGACACGCGGATTAATACGGCAGTCAAAACAATGTCTTAAATGGTCTTTTTTTCATTTTGATTTATCAATTCAAATAATAATTAAAGAAATTATTAAAGTAATTAAAGGTAATATTGTAAATACTAATCCCATTTTAGATATTTTTAATCTTGGTATATCAATTTTCATATCTACTTTTGGTTTACTACTAGCAACAAATATACCTTGAATTCCGTGTGTAAATAAAGGTGTTATCAAAATAGCAATTCCATTACCTCAATATTGTCCATAATTATACCAATTAATTTGGTCTTTAATGCCATTAATCATCCCATACTCTAATCAACAATTTAATGCTAAAAATATCAATGTATAAAAACTAACTACTCAACTACGAATTTTATATTTTCTTTCTCATTCTCTAATATCTTTATGAGTTCAATTATAAGTCGGAATAGGGTCTTTTTTAAATCAATTTCAAGGTAAGGCACCCTTTAATCAAGTTGTTTTATCTTGTTTCATAATTATTTACCTCATTTAATTTTTTATTCATTTTTATTTAATTCTAATCATTTTTTATTGAATAATTCTTTAATATCATTTCTATTATTTGAAATAATTCTTCATATTGGATGTTTTTCAAATAAATTTAATTCATTAATAGTTGTTGCACTATTTATTTTTCTTATCACTATATCATAAGAGTCCGATGTTTCTTCTTGATACTTAAGTAAATCAATATCCATATCACGATTATAAATAGAATGTGGTTCATTTGACATTAATTCGCTATTATTTATTAATTTTCTTTTAATTGTTAAATCTTTAATAACAATATTATTTGTTTCATTTTTAATTGATCCATCTTGCTTAATTATTATGCTTTCATAAGAATTAGCTGCTAAAAATGAAAAAATTGATTTTTGTGATATTGTTTCAAAATAATGTGTTACAAATTTATTAGCAGATGCATAATCTGTTATTGAAATTGATATTTTATAGTAATATTTTGTTAAATCATAATCTGGAATTTTAAATGTTAATTTTTCGTTTGCTTCTGGATAATTAATTAATTCTCAATCATTGCCACCACTAATAGATATATCACCACTGCCTAATAATGAAGAACCATTAATAGTTTTAATATTTGTACCGCTTACTAATTTATCTTGTTTAGTATTAATATCTTGTGATGTTTTTACAATATATTTATCATCAACTTTTTCAATATAATTTTTATTTAAATAACTATCTTTAATAACATCCGATGGAATTTCATTACTTTGTTTTGCTTTTCAAACACCATTTTCTTCATAAATAGTATCATTATCAAACGGAACGACTAATTTAATATATTCATTATAATCAATTTTACTAAAATCATTTTTTGTAGGATAACTAATATTAATACTATTATCTTTAACAATTCTATCTTTTAATCAAAATAATAATGTTGGATAAAAAGTTTTTTTACTAATATGTTTATATTCTTCTTCTCATGGATGAGCATAATTATCTAAACTATAATTATAAGGTCTAGATACTGTTTTACTAGATATAATATCAATTATTTCACCGGCTAATTTTAAAGCATTTTTAACATCACGAGTAATATTTTCATTTGCCTCAGGATCATTAGTTTGTGAATAAGCAACACCACCTTGTGAAAATGAAGCACTACCAGTTAAATCATTAACTCCTTTTGGTAAATATCAATTTATAACTGCTAATAAACAAGCAGATTGAATATAACTTAATCATTTATCATTTTCAATTAAACCAGTATTATCTTTTTTTACTCATGGAAATAAATCTTTTTTATTTATTTTATTGGAAATTGTCCCACCTGATAATCTATCCATTCATAAACTAGTTTTTAAAATAGCATTATAAATTAAATTATCATTATAAGCAGATTGTTTTCTATCATTAATAGGCTGTCAAAGTTTACTTTCTTTAACATCTTCAACTGTTATAAATAACAAATTACTTAAATTATTTTCCATATAAAACACCTCTTAATTGATTACGATATTTTTTTTAAAAATTACTTGGCTTATAACTATTAACTCTTGTTTTTGTTTTCTTAATTGTTTTAATAGTTTGATTAGTTTTGTAAAACATATTTTTAACTGGTGTTTTATATAAATTCTTAATATTTTTAACATCACTTCGGCGTTCACAATATCATTTTTTATTATTAATTTCACCAGCAAAATTAAAATTAAAATGTCCAATTTTAAAATTATTAATAAACTTTTTAATTTGTTGTAATTTTTGAACTGTTGGTAATGTTAATTTAGTAGTTCCTTTGGGATATTTTTCTTTTAATGCTTGTGGTAATCGTTTTTTAATATAATTTCTTAAATGACTAGGTAATCATTTTCTTAATCAATAACGCCAAAATAAAGTTCCTGCATTAGATACAGCATTACTTAATAATTTTCAAATTTCAACTGGAACACTAGGATAAACATATGGACCATAAAATTTCGGATGTTTTGCTGTTTTTGTATATATTAAAATAGTTAAATTACCTGTTAAAGTTAACTTATTTGTAATATTAAACATACCACTATCAAGCCAACTACTATTTAAAGGTTGTCAATTAGTATTTAAATAATTTTCATTTTTAAATTGTTCTCTATTTTTAATATTATTATCTTTTTCTAATTGACTTAATATTTGTTGTATTTCTTTTTTATGACCTTTTTTAATTAAATCTAAATAAGTAAATGGATTTAATCACTGATAAATATCTTCAACTTTATTTGTAATTTTATTATATTTATCACTAATATAATTAATTGGCTTTAATATTTTATTTTTAACTTGATTAACTCTATTAATTAAATTTACAAATTTACTTATTAAAGGTTTATTTTCTAAATTAGATACTAATAAAGTTAAAACGCGTAATATTAGTAAATTCATTTTATATTAACCTTGATTATTTGGTTTTGATTCTGGTTTTGTTGCTGAAATTAGATAATCAACTGGAACTCTAAAAGTTTTATTTAGATTACTTTTAGCGGCAGTAATTTCATCTTGGCTTGGTTGTTTTTCCAAAATAATTTTACATGTTTTTGGATATAAAATAGTTGGTGTTGCATATTGAACTTTACCAATTCATTTAGGGTTAGCAGTATCATTATCTAAAACTTGTTGAATAGTATCCATATTAATTGGATATGCTCATACTTGTTTATTTAAAAATAAACCATTTACATTAGTAAAATTATAACCTTTATCACGGTTAACTTGTCCTTTTGTATATGTTTTTTCTAAATGAAAACTTTTTGATACAGGAATACCCATTGCAGTATTTTCATATAATTCACCATTAACCATTGCTTTTAATTGAGCTTGTGAACCAATTACTTTTAAATAAGCAGGTGTTAATCCTAAATACGCCCTACGACCTAAAACCATAAACATTTTATCAGTTGGCAAACCAAAATATAAATTACTAATTTGATTTGTTAATTCAATCAAAGTTTCATTTAATGTAAAGAATGCTCTATTTGCATCATCAGCATTTTCAGCTGTATAACTACGAAATGGAATTACTTCATATTGACCATCTGCTAAACAATAATCATAAATAGCCTGAATTAATTCACATTCTAAATTAACAAATTTATTCTGTACAACACTAGAAATAGCATCAGCAATAACGCCATTTTTAATATTTTGTTCTATTAATGCTAAGTCAAAAGCTTCATTCATTAATTTTAAATTAAATCTTTTATCAATAGGAACTGGAATTCTTGTTAATCCCATTGTTTGAGTTGTCCCACCATTTGGTAATGAATAATCATCTTGTCATACCACACGATGAGTTAAATTATATAGTGCTTGACCAGCATTTGGTAATCAAGCAACTTGTTCTGCGGTTGCAGTAGCATACTGCATAATACTTGCATATTCATTATATAAAGGTCCACGCAATAAAGCATTAACCATATCAACATACGCTTTTTGGTCTGTTGTATTACCTTGTAATATAAAAGGTACTTGTGGCAAATTAATTGTTGCCATAATATTTCACTCCCTTATTATCTAAGGTTTTTAAGTGTATAATCAGTTATTTTTTTAATTTCATCAGGAGTATATGCTCCTTTTTCTTTAATAGTTTCAATTTCATCATTCTTATTTTCAGTAGACTTTTCAATCATATCTTTAATAAAATTAGTTGGTGAAACTGCTGGTTGTTCTTGTACAAACAAATCAGGTTTTAATTCTTTTAAAGTTTGCATTTTTTCAGATAAAGAACTACCACTAACTTTTTCTAAATTAGTTTTAATATCTTCAATTTTAGTAGATGGAACATCTTTAAATGCTTTTAATTCATCTAATTCATTAGCAACTTTTAAATAATCTTCTTTTGAAATAGTATCTTTTCGTTTTTGTATACCTTCAATAATTTGTTTTGTTTCATTATGAAATTCATTTAAAATATTATCTACAATTTCTTCACTTAAACCTTGTTCGATTAATTGTTCTTTTGTAAGTGCCATTTTATAAACCTCTCTTTTTTTATTCTTGTTCGAATAACAAGTCAGCATAAGTCTTTTTAAGGCGGAAAGCATAAACCGTAAATTACTTTTTTGTTAAAAGGATAAACCGTTAACATTATTTTACACTATTATTTTAATAAATACAACTATTAATATAGAGAAGAAGAAAATATAACTTAATATATTTTACTGCTAATTTAGCCCTTAAAACGCGTAATTAAGAGTATTTTAAAAGATAAATTTATTAAAATAATCGCTAATTTTGCTTGTATATATATATATATATATATAATACTGGTAAATCTTGATAAAAGGTTTCAAGATAAAAAAAGGAGAAAAACAAGTATGAAAAAATTACTTAGTTTATTAAGTGTATTAACAATTAGTGGCACTGCTGTATCAACAACAATTGCCGCTAGTCCTTATCAAAAAGAAGAAACTAAATTAGAAAATAATGAAATTAGTTATTTACAAACAAATAATTTAAAAAATTTAAATAGAGTTAAAAGACAAGAAATAACATATCCAATATTAGAAGATGTGTTAATTGATTTAAGAAAAACTAGCATGAAAAAACCAATGCAATTTCAAATAGCTAATTTATGATGTGTTATTGCAATTTTAAAAAATATATTTGATAATAATATTCTTAATAATAAAGATCTTAAAGAAATGGAACAAGAAGAAATTACAAGTTTTTTTCAGACAGCATAAATGAAAAAGGTGTTTCGTTTTCAAATGTAATTGAATTATTTAACACAAACCCGATAATTAAGGAAAGTTTGGGATATAATTTAAAGGAAATTGATTTAACTCGATTATTTTGAAATAGATTAAATGATATAGAAAAAAGAATGTGGATAAGACATTTAATATGGGAATCTCTTTCTAGACAAGTCCCTGTTATTTTTGGTGGTTTTTTTGATTTAGAATATTATGGCCAAATATTTAATAACGCTTCTCATTCTGCATTAATTGTTGGAATCAAGCCAAATAAAGAAAATATACTTGAAGATACTTATTATGTTAGAGATCCATGAAGAGACAGTGAAGGTGAATTTATTCTAGATCAAACTACAGAAATTTCAATGACGGGGGAACAAATTTTTAATATTTTATTTAATCAAATAGAAAACGGTAGCGTATTAATACATGAAGATGTTTTTCAATTATTTTGTGAAAAAGCTATTAGTATTTTTTCATCAATTTGAGAAATAACAGAACCAGAATTAATGGCAGCTATAGGCTATAGTATAATATAATTAAAATATGAAAAAAATATTAAGTCTTTTGGGAACAATCACTTTAATTGGAACAAGTACAACAAGTTTAGTTGCTTGTAATAACATAGCAGAATACACACCAGAAGAATTAAAATATTTAAAAAAAGAAAACCAAATAAATACAACGAATAAAAATATTAAAAACAATTTAGAGTGAATAGCGCCACAAGAAAAATCATTTAATAATGTAGATAATAAATATTATTATGTAGTATGACACAGTAATTCAAGTGAAAATTGAAGAATTACAAAATTTAAAAATGATACAAAAACATCAAAAGAAAATGGAAAAAGAATAATTGTTAATGAAAATGGTGTAGAAAAATTATTTATATTGAAAGAAACAAAAGGATTTATTGGAAATAAAGAAATAGAATTTCCAAAAGATATAACAGTTCAATGAAACTCATCATTTACTTGAAAATTTAGTCAACCTGCTAGTAAAAAAGTTTTTAAATCAGTTTATCGTTGAAATTTAGATACTAATGAACCTGATTTAATTTTAGACGAAAATGACAATGTAATAGTTAACGGTGAATAAAAAAAGAGATTATTTAGAGTGCACCCCAAAAAGTAAGTAAAATAAAAAAAGATTTTGCTAAATTTTTATAGGGGGTGCATTTTTATATGGCAAAAAAAGGACAAAAATATAACAAATATACATCAGAATTTAGAACAAAAATCATTGAGGAAATTAAACAAAAAAGTTGTTGAATAGTAGCAAAACAATATAATATAAATGCAAATACAGTAGAATCTTGATGAGCAAATCATAAAAAAGGAAAATTAAACAATCCTAAAGGACCTAAAATTTCTTTTGGCAAAAGAAATTTAGAATATTATAAAACAAGGTATGAATTATTAAAAAAGCTCCATGACTTTTGCAATTAAGCAAACTAAGAATTGTCTTTTTTATTAAACAAAATTTTTGTGAATATTCAATAAAATTATTACTAGAAGTAACAGGGTTAAAACGTAGTTATTGAGATAAATATAAAAATTATGAAAGTAGCAAAAAAGATAAAAAAGCAATAAATGATATTGTAAAAGTCTATGAAGAAAATTTAAAACAATTTGGTTATCGAAGAATTACTAAATATTTAAAGGAAGATTATGGTATAAAATATAATTCAAAAAAAGTTTTAAGAATTATGCGTGATAATCAAATACAACCTGAATATGTAAGAAAAATGAGAAGAAAAATGAAATATAAACAGAATAAAGAAAAAAGCTTATTGCAATATCCTGATTTAATTAATCGTAAATTCAATGATATAAAAACAAGGTTTTCAGTACTATATACTGATGTAACATATTTAATTTGAAAAGGAGAAAGATATTATCAATCAACAATTATTGATGGATATACTAAAGAAATAGTTGATGTAAAGTGATCTAAATATAATGACAATAAATTAGTAATGGATAATTTAAATGATGCAATTAATAAAATAAAATTAATAAAAAAAGATCTGAATGGAATAATAATTCACTCAGATCACGGATATCAATATACATCTACTATTTATCACGATAAATGTTTATCTAACGGTATTACAATTTCAATGGGAAAAAATTACCACTGTAAAATATATAATTCACATGAAGAATATATACAAGATGTTATAAAATGAAATACATGATATTCAAATCGTAAAGAAAAAGATATAATTAAAAAAATAGTAAATACTTTTTTATTAGTACTTACTAAAATGGGTGCACTCTATATTAAATCTCTTTTATTTTTATCTTGGTTTTATTGTAATTTTAACTGGATTATCACTTTTATTTTTAATACCTACTACATTGGGATTATTAACATTTATTGTAATATTTTGATTATTACCAAAATATTTATAAAAATTCATAGTATTATAATTAAGATAAAATGGCGATAATTCTAAATATAATACTTTTGAAAATCTAATTTTTAATTTTAAATCATTAGTATAATATGCTTGTAAATAAGTTTCTTTGATTTTATCATTAACTTTATTAGACAGTGATGTTATTTGTAATAAAAATAATAAAGTTGCACCATAAAGTTTATAGGTACTTTCATACAAATTCTTTTTTAAACCATTAGTATAACCGATAGCGAATGTTTGAATATCATTTACTTTTATATTATCAGTATATAAAGTTATTGTATTCTCAAAATTAACATTATCACTTTGTGAGAGACCTGCGGAACGTAAACTTACATCGGTTAATGTTTTAAAATTATTTTTACAACTATCAACACCACCTAAAATATTAACATTTCTATTAGGAATAAAATTTTCTATAGCAGATTGTCCACATTTAACTTGTAAATTAGTAAGATTATTTATTTCTATTGTTTTATAAACATCTTGAAATTTACTAATACTTTCAATTGTTGGGTCAATTTGTTTTAAATCAATTTCTATTTCATAATATCCATTAAAATAATTATTATTAAATAAATTATAAAAATTATTTCCTCTAATTATTGAAAGAGTATTAGAACACTGTGTTGGTATAGTAATTTTAGTTAATAATGGTTTTGCTGTATTAGCATCTCATATATTTTTTGTATATTCTTTGTAATTATATGGAACTGGTGGTAATACATATTGTGGGTAATTAAATGTTGGTATTTCATAGTCATGTGGTAGTAAGAAACTAGTTTTATAGTTAGTTGTCATATCTCGTAAATAA
Organism: Spiroplasma endosymbiont of Seladonia tumulorum; assembly: GCF_964020235.1. NCBI lineage: Bacteria > Bacillati > Mycoplasmatota > Mollicutes > Entomoplasmatales > Spiroplasmataceae > Spiroplasma > Spiroplasma endosymbiont of Seladonia tumulorum. The sequence goes on from NZ_OZ026545.1 coordinate 2,106,516, forward strand.
TTATTTAAAACACTTTTTGTTTTACCTCTGAAACTCCATACAGATAAGCGTAAATAATCTTCTTCATTATTAGTATATGGGTTATCAGCATAAAAGATAATTTCAAAATTACCTTTATATAAGGCTTGAATTGAAAACATATCAATTATATAACTACAATTTGTACCATCTGGTGTTTGTAAGAATTCGCAATCATTATCTTTTTCACTATCACTAACTGGTGTTTGAGCATCAACTGCTCTTACTAATTCATTAATTAAATATATGCGATTAGTTTTAGGATTTAATTGTTTTAAATTATAAGTTGAATAAATTATTCGTTCTGTTGGTTTACCATCTTTTTCAAAAACATTGCCTTGTATTTTATCAGTTAATAAAGTAGTAAAACTAAAACTAGTAGCATTAGCACCAATCATAGCACCAATTTTATCATTTCCTTGTTCTCTAAATATTTCAAATGGTAAATAACCTTTACCAGCAGCCTTATCACCTCAAAAGGCATCATTATAAAAACTATAAACATTAGCACTCATAAAACCATTAAGTCATGGAAAATTAGGTCATTTATCATCTTGTGTAATTGTTAAATTACCAATTCAGTCCCAAGGAATACCAAACGAAACAAAGTTTAAAAACTTTCCAATAGCAGGTATCGTAAAAGGATTAAATACTAATTTTTGCGTATAGTTTAAAGGTAATACTGTAATTTGACGATTAATAAAATTATTCATATTTAAGATATCTCAAACATTACATGCACCCATTTTATTATATTCAATTTGAACTTGACCAACAGTATTACCAAATTCATCTTTTCTTCTAAAATATGATGATGCTTGGGTACTAATAATGTTATTAATAGTTCCACTATTTACTTTTACTTTATCTGGTGGAGTAATCATTCAATTTTTAGACCAATAAGGCTTAGAATTTGAATTTTCTTCCTTAATAGTTGTTCCAACAGTTGGATTAGTTGCTGTTGAACTTGCTTTATCTGTTATTATCATACCCTCATTATTTTTTTCAATTCAAAAATCAGACATTGATTGAATATGTTCTTTTCAATCTTTATATCCAGTAATAATAGTTGGTTGTATTCCTTGAATGTTATATCAACTTACTTCGGGTGAAGCATAAGTATTTATTTTATCAGGTGGTGCAGGAAACATGTTATACATTAATAAATCTCTTGAATTCATTACTTTTTTATTAAATTCACCTTTAATAATTGGTCGCCCAATAACAGGCATATCAAAAAAGATAGGATTACCATAAAATTTAACTGCCATTGCTCTAACACCTGGGTCTTTTAATAAAATTTCATCTAATTCAACAATACCTTTATTTAGTTTTTCATCATAAGTTATTTTAGGAAAACAATAGCCTTCACCTGGGGCACTTGTTTGAATAAATTGTCGTACTGATAAACCACTATTACTAATTTTGTCATTAATACTTGAAAAGGTAATTTCTTGTCATAAAAAACTACCATCATATGGTGAATAATAATTAATCACATTTGATGGATATAATCATTGTCTATCTTGGGGAGCAGAATTAATATCACCACCACCAATATTTAAACCACGGTCATTAAATACAGTATAAAAATTATAATAATCATTAATATTTAATTTTTCAGCATCTTCATCTAAAATTAATAAAGTATATTGTCTTTCTGTTGATTGCTGAGTAAATACTTGTTCAAATTTAGCATCACCAAATTGAATTGAACTTCTATCATCAATCATATAAGCATCTCAATATTTACCAACTTTAACTTCTTTTGTATAAAAATTATCGGCTTTATTATCATTATTAATAAAATAACTTAATTTATATTGTTTTAAGTATTCTAACATTCTATTAATATCATAAATGTTTTCACCATCAATTAATTTTCAATAAACATTATTATTTTCATCTTTTAATTTTATCGCAAAAGGTGTTTCATTATTGGCTCATATAGTTGAGTTAATTGGTTGTTTATTAAAATCATCAATTGTTAAAATATTAATTTCTTCACCTTTATATTTTTGAACTATTTTTAAACTACCTTGTCATTGTGCAATAGTACTTTCCATGTTATCAAATATTCGTGAATAGCTACCATAATCACTAGGTTTTGCATTATTAGGTTTTCAACCAGTTTCAGTATCAGGTATATATGAACTATAAACATTAAAAGGAAATACCATTCAATGTCTATTATCTCTTATATTTTCTCTAATATCTATTAAAGTATCATGGGCTTGTCTTCTTAATTCTTCCATAACCCCTGGGTTAATTCTACTCATTTTTTAATTCTCCTTAATTTCTGTTCTACCTTGTAAGGCATTTTGATTATTACCAGTTTCATCATATTCCATTAATTTATTATTATGGTCTATTTCTTTGGCTTGCATTTTATCTTGTCATTTTTCTATTTTTTCAAAATATTTGGTTGCTTCTAATTCATCAATATTATCATATTCAGTAATTGCTCTTATTGGTTCCATTGTGCCATTATCTAATCTAGCAGTAATTAATTCATTTTGTCGCATTTGGTCAACTAAACTAGCACTAACAAAATCAAAACCATAAGGTCGTTCACCAACACCATCTCATAAACCATAATATTTTAAAACAGTATCAAACATCTTAGTATAATATTGTTTACGATATGCTTGTAAATATGCTTGTTTTTCTAAGTCTTTTGTTTTTTTTATTAATGATTGGGTTTTATTTTCTTCACTATCTGAGGCATCACCAAAAGGACTAGAAAAATTACATGCTATATATACTTGTTCAATAATTGCTTTTTGGTCTTGTGTATATGTTTCTAAGGTTGGTGTCCCTTGTACTACTTGTAAAGATTGAGATAATTGACCATCTACTGTTGATGAACTTGATTGAACAAAAATATCATCGAATACATCTTGCAGTACTTTTTTATTACCTTTGTTATAAGCAGTCATTAAATCATCACTTAGTATTCCATATCAATGTGTACGATTTGCATATCTTTCTTTTGATTTAATATTAAAACTATCTTCTAAATCAAATTGTAATTTATAACAATTTGCCATTGTAGGTCATGGGTTTAATGTAGTTGATGTTGATAAAAATAAAGGATTAGGTTCATTTATCATTTCTCAAAAAGGTACTATACCTAATTTATTTTTAAATTCTTGTACTAAAACAGGTTTAACATCATCTTTAATTTGTGTTTTACTTTGCCCAACAACTACTTCATTATTTTTAGGTCAACCTTTAATAACTATTTTATCTTTGGTACAAATTAAATTTAAAATAAAACCACTATCTGATTGATGATAATTTAATCAAATATCGGCACCTTGTTCAATTTCGTTTATTTTACTTACGCGTGATGTAAAGTTAAAAGGGTTAATTCATAAATCAATATTTCCATCACTAGTTTCTAATAAACCAAAGATAGTTTTACCCATTAAACTTGCTGTTAATTCATTTTTATCTAATTTTTCTTTTATTTTATAAGTTTCATATCATCAATTTAATTTTTCTAAAATATCTTTACGATGCGACTTAAATAAAATATCTTTACCATTTATTAATCGCATTTGATGACGAGCGATAATATTTGCTAAATTAATAGTTCAATCATAATTATAAAATTTTAAAACACTATTAATATCATTTAAGTTTGGTAAACTAGGGAAAGTATTATTCATTGTTATTTTGCTCCTTTAATTTTAAAATAAGTGCATAATTAATTATATTTACAGTTAATAAATTTGGTTCATTTGATAAAACTTGAACACATACTTTAACTTTTTGATATCTTTTAATATATTCGTTATATAAATTTAATTTACATATTGCAATATTATCTTTTTTTAATTCTTGACAAAGTCTTTTTTTAACTTGTCCACAAACAGACATATAAGGTCTTTTTGCATTTATTACACGCTCATCATGTATTACATAAATATCTTTTTTCATTAAGTTAATCACTCCCTTTGTTGTCATAATTTATAATCTGCTGTACTATTATGTTTAACCATTGGTACTAATTCAAAGTGTAAAGCATAAAAATCACTATCAAATGTATCATCGTATAAGTCCAACATTCGTTCTTCTCTGGCATCTGGTTTATCTTCTCATTGAATTAATTCATATTGAGTTTTACTTACAGGACATTTTTCTCATAATCATTTTAATTGATTAGTATTTATTAACATTGTGAATGCTTCAATACGATGCTTTATTTTAAATTTCTGCTTTTGTGCTGGTTTTAAATGCATATATTGACCAAAAGAATAATTATATTTTTCTCGGTTTAAACTTTCTAATGTTGCATAAGCACTATCATCAACATTGATTGATATACCTTGCTGTATTAAATTAAAATATTGATTTAATTGATTGTTGTAAAACTCTAAAATATCTTTTACTTGTTCTAATGGTCCTTTAAATTGTTGTGTAGCATTTGAGTGTGTATATTCTGCTACTTTATATGCTTTTTTATCAAATGAATTATATATTCAAAAACTCGCTGCTGTTGTATGTCCCTTAGGACTAGTAGAGTTTGCTAAATCAACTCCACCTAATAATTTAGTTGGTTGAATAATATCTGTTGCTTGCATAATATCAATATATCTTGCAAATATTGACCCACTAGTATTGCCTGGTAAACCTCAACTCCATACTCTTGCTCTTTCAATATCTAACTGTTCTAATCTTAATTGTTCATTAACTTTATCTTGTGGTAATTCATAATTTAATCTTCAACTAGAATAATGAATAATAATTTTCATATTTCATTTTTCAATATACTTAATTTGCTCATATTTACTACGCATTATTTTTTCATCAAAAGGCATTAATTCATTACAATAACCAACAATATATCTTTTTAAACTTTCAGGATTACATGTATTAATTGTTATTTTATTTTGATAACCACGAATAGCAAATTCTAAATCACTTAAATCTTTTTGTTGAAATTGATCACATTCTTCTCTTCAATCAATAACTAATTTATATTTATTTAAATCAGCAAAGGCTTTTAATTTTTCTTTTCGACTTGGTGAATGTAAACCTTTACAATATATTTTGCTACCATTTGATAAAGTAAAAGTAAAATTTGATAAATTAATAGTATAAGGAATATGATTTTCATCTAACATATTTCATATATTTTGAAATACACTATCTTTTAAATCTTTACTCCAATACATACTAGCAATAATACAAATTGGTTCTTTAATTAATAAACTAATTTTTAATAATTCACCAAACATTTTAATATTTGATATAGTTTTACCACTATATCGTGTTCCAATTTGATTAATTTCATTCACTAACTCAAACTTTTTAGCAAAGGGATATTTATTACCAATACTACTATTTTGTAATAACCAATAAGAAGCTTCTAACAAATAAGTAAAATGATTAAGCATTATTATCACTTTCTTTTTTAATATCTCTAATATCCGTTTGTAAATTAACTATTATTGGTTGTTGATTATTTAAGTTTAATTCTTGTTCTAACTGTTTTTCTTGTATTGAATATTTATAATTAAATGCTCGTTGTCAATATAATTTAGCACCATTTGGTGATTTCATCATAAAATTAATTATTTCACTTTCAATTCTATCAACTTGTTTTTCAAGTAAAGGAACTATCTTCTCGCTCGCATAAGTATCATATCTTCACTTGCGAGAAAGATTGAATTCATTGGTTAAATCGTTCAAAGTATATGGTTTATTAGGTGATTTATTTTGCCAAAATTCATCTATTTTACGATAGAATGTTCGTAAACTTGCTGTTTTTGGATTAAATTCTTTCATTTTTTACTCCTTTATATGGTTAAATATAAGTAGAGAAAAACATGTACAGAAGAACTTGACACGGTTCTTTTTTTATTATCTATATTTTACATCAAAATAAAAAAAGTAAATTACTTTACTTTTTTCAGTTAAATTAATTTGCTAATAATTAACAATTAAATTATAACACAATAAATAAAAAATAATATCTTTTTTTTTTTTTTTTTTTTTTGCATTTTTATTATTTTTGTGTTAATGTGTAGAACTAAGGAAAGAGGGTAAAAAAATGATAAATATTGATAACAACTTTTTTAAGAATTTTAATAATTTGTTATATATACAAAGTATTGAAATTATTCAACAAAATTTAGAAAATTCTGATGAATGAATTTTTAAAAATTATAAAATTGATGAAACTTTAAAAGAATTTAAAGATTATAAAGTAAAAGAAATAAAACCAAGAACATTAACTATTTTAAATGGGAAAATAACTTTTAAAAGAAGAAAATATTATAAAATTAATCCAGAAACAGGTAAAGAAGAATATATTTTTCCTTTGGATAAACTTTTAGGAATTAAAAAATGACAAAGAATAAATAATTCTGTTAAAGAAAAAATATTATCATTTATTGGCAAGAAAAAAACATATCAAGATATTTTAGATACTATGGAACATGTAAAAATTTGTATAAAAACAATTTCAAATATTATGAAAAATGCAAAAACTGATAAAGAATATTATCTTAATAAAACTGATAAAAAAGTAAAGATACCTCATACTTTATATATTCAAATTGATGGAACTTATTTAAAAATGTGAAATGAAAAGAAAAAAGGAAAAGAAAAAATAAAAAAACATAGTATATTTTCAACTGTTCATACTGGTTTTGATAAGGTAAAATCAACGAAAAAAAGACCTATAATTGCAAATAAATTAGGTGTTATAGAACTTGATAATATTCCAGAATATATTAAAAAAAATAGTAAATTAACTAATTTTGTTAATAAATTATTTACATTAATTACCAGTTATTATGATATTAATGACAATATTGAATTTATGGTATTAGGCGATGGCGCACCTTGAATTAAAAATATTGTAAAATTTATTCAAGAATATTTTCCTAAAAATAAAGTACATTACACGATAGATAAATTCCACCTTACAAGTAGATTTAAAAAATTATATCCTTATCAAAGTAAAAACAAAGAAAACAGAGAAACGTACCATAAAGCAATCGATTATTTTTTTAATGCTAAATATGAAGAATTATTAGAATGTTTAAAAAACAGTGCTTCTTTTATAAAAGAATCAAAAATGAAATTCTTAAAAGAGACAATTAAATTAATTAAAAATAATGAAGAAGGTGTCAGAAATCAAACATTATGAAATAATATTGGTTGTCATATTGAGGGTGATATATCACATTACTGTAAAGGTGTTTTGGTTAAAAAAGCAACTTATCATGAAAAAACTCTTAAAAATAAATTAAATACTAGTATGATGAATTTTAAAAATAAAATTAATTTATTTAATACTAATGAACCATTAGAAGAAAAAAGAATTAATTATTCAGTTAATAATTTTGTAAATAATAATTTACAACCAAACTTATATTTTTATTAATTTTATCTAATAAATTAAATAACTTTAATAAACATGTATTTTTGTCGTAGAAAAATTTAAAAAATGTTAAAATATTGTTGACAATAAAATTAAAAGTAATATAATTTAGATAAGTAAGTGGTATTTTTATTCCACAATTTCTAAGATATTAATTAAAACCCTTAAATAATACATACAGCCAAAAGGGTCGCATGGAAAAAAGAAGGGTTTTAACAAATACATAGAAATTGAATAGAAATAATAAATTAAACCATTTACTAAAATGGTTTTTTTATTTGTTAAACCAAAATTATTAATTGATTCAGAGAAAGGACAGCATCTTAAATTCTTAAAATAGAAACTTTTATTACAACTTTTTGATACCCTCTTTAAGTTGTTTACACATTTATTAAATATCTTAGAAATCTTTATAAAGTGTACCTGTTTTTTCTCCAATTTTAAGGTGTTGTCCTTTCTCTGTTTCAGTTAATTAATTTGCTAATAAAAAAACTTAATAAAGGAAGGAGTAGGTAATGAAAATTAATAAGCAACAAACAATATGTGATGTTGATAATTGCTATAAAGCAATATCATTCATTATCGAAGAATTTTTATCAAATAAAGTTTTATGAACTTGTGAAAAACATAAAGATTTATTGAATAAAGTAAAAGATAAAACACAAAAGCGGTTTTATAAACGCTTAGAAAATTCAAAAATTATCTTTGATTATGAAACTGGTTTATTAAAACTTAAATTTTATAAAACAACTTAATGCAGAGCGGAACGGTTATTTTAAATAACTAAGTGTTTTTATTCCACCGCCGGCCGAGGCAAGTACTGAAATAGTGTATGAGGAAAAATGTAAATCGGCGCTGGTTCATTAGAACTAAGCGATAGTCGTGATAAGTCCAAGGTTAATATCAAACGACAATAAAAATAGAGATAGTGACTTTACAATTAAATTTGCGAAAAGTGTGGTTGGTTGGAGTTTTATAGCATTTGGTCCTTTAAAATGCGAGTGAATTTTTAATTTAAAAACTGAACGTCAAATCCCAGAGCAAAAGCACAAATGGGCACGGATAAAGGAAGACATATATATGTCTGGCGTCAATATTAAAAAACAACTGTGGATTATTAAACATTCAAACAATTAACATATCGCCACCGCTCACCCCCAGTGAGGCGGATGGCGTAGTAAGTAAATAGATAAATACTTATATAACTAATTCTCGCTTGGCACTTTCACTTGGGAGTGAGTGCCAGCAAGTTAAAACTAGGAGGAATTATAATGACAGAATATAAAAGTAAATATATTAATAAAACTTGAAATGAAATAACAACATCATTTTATTGAGTTAATTGTCAACCTATTAATTGTCGTATTTCACATCATAAAAAACATTATGATTTGCAATGTTTAGAATGAGCCAAAATGTACTTAAATTTATTTAAAGATAAATGAGATGTTATTGCTTCTTATATGCAATATTACAAAATTAACGATATTTTAGATTTAGCTTCTGATGGTTGAAAAATATTGCAAATTGACCAAAAAATCAAAGGAATAATTTAGGAGGTATATATGAAAAAGTTAAATAAAACTTGTATTAAAAAAAGATATTGAGGTTATTGTTTTCATAAAGAATGCAATCAAGAAAATAAATTAAGTGAATTAATGCTTAAAAGTTATTCAGTATCATTTGAAGATATTGCAGATGAACATTGAGCATTAAATACTAAAAAGAATTAGGAGGAATTAAATTATGAATAAAAGATACTTATTGGTAATGAAAAGTAAATATAGTGATTTTAAAACGAGCTGTTTTTATACATTAGAAGAAGCAAAAACTACTGCTAATGTTGAAAATCAACAAGAATGATTAACAACTATTATTGATTTAGAAAATGAAAATATTAAATGACAAGGATGTGAATAATATGTGAAAAGATGAAAATGGCAAAGTTTATACCGAAGAAGATTTATTTAATGAAGCATTAGAAGAATGTCATTCAGAAGAAAGTGCTTATGAATATATTGATACTTTAATTATGGAAAAGAATTTGGAGGAAATTTAATAATGAATAAATTTATTGGAATTGGTATAACAACAAAAGATATTGAAATTAAGAAAACAAGTAATGGAAAAGAATATACTATTTTTAATTTAGCAATTACTCGCCCATATTCAAAACAAAAAGAAACTGATTTTATTCCTTGTCAAGTTTGAAATAAACAAGCAATTACTTTACAAAAATATTGTCAAAAAGGTAGTCAAATAGCAATTACTGGTGTTTTAAAATCTTTTAAAAATAAAGATAATAAAACTGAATGAATAGTTCAAGTATCTAATTATGAATTTTTACATACAAATAATGATTTAAAAAAATCTGATAAACCACAAGAAAAAATAGAATTTAATTCATCTGAGACAAAAGAATTATTTAATAATGATAATCAAAATATTGGTAATGATGAAACAATTTTATGAGATTAGATTTAAAACCTTTATATATTTTTAATGATGAATTACATAAGTATAGTATTTTAATACCTAGTGTAAGTAAAATTGTTAATATTTTAGTGCCAAAAGATTTTTCACAAATTGATGAGAATATTTTAAAATTAGCACAAAATCGTGGAATATGTTTACATAATATGATTGATGTTTGAATAAAAAATAATTTTGATGATGAATTAATTGAATTTATTGATTGTGAAATAAAATCACATCGTGAATTATTTAAAAATTTTACAAAACTATATCAAGAAACTTTAAAAGATATTAAATTTAAATATTATGAAACTGAAAAAACACTTTATAGTCCTTTAATGTGTGGGACAACTGATTTTATTGGAATAACAACTGATAATGAATATATAATATGTGATTGAAAAATTACTAGTTCTAATGAGAAAACAGATATTGAACGCTATATTTGGCAATTAAAACTTTATTATTTATTAGAAAAAGACTTTTGTATAGATAATAAAAAAATATTAATGATAATTATAAATCCAAAATTAAAAATAGTAATTAAAGAAAAAGTTGATATTACTAAACAAAATTTAGAACAAATTAAAGAAGCAATTTTAATATGACAAGAAAGAGAGGAATGAGAAAATGCCACAAGAAACTAAAAAAACATTAATAGCAAGTATTGGTGAAATACAACACGATTTATCATTATATTTAGAAAAAAACCAAACAATGCAAATGAATGGTAGAACAATTTATAACTATTTTGGTGAAGCACAAGTATTAGAATTAGTTAAAAAAGAATTTAAAAAGCATCATATTACATATATTTGGAGTTATGTGAAAGATACTTTAAAAGTAATTAATGATATACCATATTTTGAAATGGAATTAACTTTATGTAAAGAAACAGAAGAAATTAAAACTTATTGACCTTTTACAGGGAAAAATACTGACCCCGCTAAAAGTATTGGGTCAGCATTAACTTATGGAGTTAAATATGTTTTAAGCAAACTATTAGGTTTACCAACCGAAGAATTAGACCCCGATAATAGTGAAATAAGTAAAATTAATTCTAAACAAGAAAAAGAACAAACAGAAATTATTAACAACTCAAATCCAAATTGAATGAGTGAACAGCATTTCAATAATATTAAAAATTTTATTACAAATACAAAAATAGAACAAGATATTATTTCAAAAGGTAAAAATTGATTAAAAGAAGAATTAAATGTTGAAAAATTATCACCAGTTCTGATTAGAAAACAAAGCGAAGATTTTTATTATCAATTTAAAGAAAGATTTTTAAGATAATGATAAAAATAGGTATTGACCCATCAGGAACTGGTACTACCGCTATTGTTGTTTATGAAGATAATAAATTAAAGGAAAAATTAGAATTTACTAATTATTTATGAATAAAACAAGTTGATTTTATTAAAGATATATTATTTAAACACTGCAATAGTGTTTGTCTTGTAAACATTGAAAATTGCTTATATACAAATGCTAATGGTTCAAAAGACCGTGATGATTTATTAAAAATAATTGGAGTAATTAAATATGATACACACGAATTAAATAATGTTAATTGAATATCACCCCGTTATACTAAATCAGTGGTTAAAAATATGGAAAATTTAAGTAAATATAATGATAGTTATTTATGAAAATTTGATAAAGATACTAATTTAACTTATCAATATGGTAAGGGTTGATTTTATAATAATGATAAAATAAGTAATCATTTACGCGATGCAATTATTATTGCTCATTATGAGAGGTAATATATTATGAAACAATCATACAATCAAAAAACAAGAAAATATTATTCTTGTAAAATTCGTAATATAAATGTTTACTTAAATGAAAATGAAGAAAAAGTTTGAAATAAATTAAATTTTGATACTTATTCACAACGAATAGAACATCTTATTAATTTTTATATAAAACACAATAAAGAAAAATAAAAAATAACCAATTAAGGTTATTTTTTTAAATACTATTTGTTAGTTGTCTAATAGCATCTTTTTGTTCTTGTTTTTTGTTGTTTATTTTAACTTGTTTTTTAACATTTTTAATTTGACCTGTTTTAAGTGCTAATTCTGTTGCATATTCAGGTCCTCGTAAATGTTTTTCGTGTGCAATAACAGCTGTTCTTAATTCTCTAATTTCTGCTTTATATTTTTTAATTTTCTTAGCAGATAATCCAAGAATACCAAGACTACCCATTCCACCAGCACCCGCTAATACAAGTAAAGCAATCATTAATGTATCATTTAACATTTTTTTACTTCCTTTCTCATCCTTACTCAAACAGTGGCCATCCATCCTTTCAGAACAAAATAATTTATAAATTAAACTATATAACCACCCAAAAATATCAACCACCCCTATAAATATAGTCTATTTTAATAAAATTTAATTATTTGTTTATATTTAATTCTTGTTTATTTTCTTCTTGTTTTTGTTTTTTAATATTTTCATTTTGTATATTTTTTAATTTTTCTTCTGTTATGCCATCTAAATTATTTCATTGTTTAGCTATTCGTGGTTGAACGACACGCGGATTAATACGGCAGTCAAAACAATGTCTTAAATGGTCTTTTTTTCATTTTGATTTATCAATTCAAATAATAATTAAAGAAATTATTAAAGTAATTAAAGGTAATATTGTAAATACTAATCCCATTTTAGATATTTTTAATCTTGGTATATCAATTTTCATATCTACTTTTGGTTTACTACTAGCAACAAATATACCTTGAATTCCGTGTGTAAATAAAGGTGTTATCAAAATAGCAATTCCATTACCTCAATATTGTCCATAATTATACCAATTAATTTGGTCTTTAATGCCATTAATCATCCCATACTCTAATCAACAATTTAATGCTAAAAATATCAATGTATAAAAACTAACTACTCAACTACGAATTTTATATTTTCTTTCTCATTCTCTAATATCTTTATGAGTTCAATTATAAGTCGGAATAGGGTCTTTTTTAAATCAATTTCAAGGTAAGGCACCCTTTAATCAAGTTGTTTTATCTTGTTTCATAATTATTTACCTCATTTAATTTTTTATTCATTTTTATTTAATTCTAATCATTTTTTATTGAATAATTCTTTAATATCATTTCTATTATTTGAAATAATTCTTCATATTGGATGTTTTTCAAATAAATTTAATTCATTAATAGTTGTTGCACTATTTATTTTTCTTATCACTATATCATAAGAGTCCGATGTTTCTTCTTGATACTTGGGTAAATCAATATCCATATCACGATTATAAATAGAATGTGGTTCATTTGACATTAATTCGCTATTATTTATTAATTTTCTTTTAATTGTTAAATCTTTAATAACAATATTATTTGTTTCATTTTTAATTGATCCATCTTGCTTAATTATTATGCTTTCATAAGAATTAGCTGTTAAAAATGAAAAAATTGATTTTTGTGATATTGTTTCAAAATAATGTGTTACAAATTTATTAGCAGATGCATAATCTGTTATTGAAATTGATATTTTATAGTAATATTTTGTTAAATCATAATCTGGAATTTTAAATGTTAATTTTTCGTTTGCTTCTGGATAATTAATTAATTCTCAATCATTGCCACCACTAATAGATATATCACCACTGCCTAATAATGAAGAACCATTAATAGTTTTAATATTTGTACCGCTTACTAATTTATCTTGTTTATTATTAATATCTTGTGATGTTTTTACAATATATTTATCATCAACTTTTTCAATATAATTTTTATTTAAATAACTATCTTTAATAACATCCGATGGAATTTCATTACTTTGTTTTGCTTTTCAAACACCATTTTCTTCATAAATAGTATCATTATCAAACGGAACGACTAATTTAATATATTCATTATAATCAATTTTACTAAAATCATTTTTTATAGGATAACTAATATTAATACTATTATCTTTAACAATTCTATCTTTTAATCAAAATAATAATGTTGGATAAAAAGTTTTTTTACTAATATGTTTATATTCTTCTTCTCATGGATGAGCATAATTATCTAAACTATAATTATATGGCCTAGATACTGTTTTACTAGATATAATATCAATTATTTCACCTGCTAATTTTAAAGCATTTTTAACATCACGAGTAATATTTTCATTTGCTTCAGGGTCATTAGTTTGTGAATAAGCAACACCACCTTGTGAAAATGATGCACTACCAGTTAAATCATTAACTCCTTTTGGTAAATATCAATTAATAACTGCTAATAAACAAGCAGATTGAATATAACTTAATCATTTATCATATTCAATTAAACCAGTATTATCTTTTTTTACTCATGGAAATAATTCTTTTTTATTAATCTTATCGGAAATTGTCCCGCCTGATAATCTATCCATTCATAAACTAGTTTTTAAAATAGCATTATAAATTAAATTATCATTATAAGCAGATTGTTTTCTTTCATTAATAGGTTGTCAAAGTTTACTTTCTTTAACATCTTCAACTGTTATAAATAATAAATTACTTAAATTATTTTCCATATAATACACCTCTTAATTGATTACGATATTTATTTTTTAAATTACTTGGCTTATAACTATTAATTCTTGTTCTTGTTTTCTTAATTGTTTTAATAGTTTGATTAGTTTTGTAAAATATATTTTTAACTGGTGTTTTATATAAATTCTTAATATTTTTAACATCACTTCGACGTTCACGATACCATTTTTTATTATTAATTTCACCAGCAAAATTAAAATTAAAATGTCCAATCTTTAAATTATTAATAAAGTTTTTAATTTGTTGTAATTTTTGAACTGTTGGTAATGTTAATTTAGTAGTTCCTTTTGGGTATTTTTCTTTTAATGCTTGCGGTAATCGTTTTTTAATATAATTTCTTAAATGACTAGGTAATCATTTTCTTAATCAATAACGTCAAAATAAAGTTCCTGCATTAGATACAGCATTACTTAATAATTTTCAAATTTCAACTGGAACACTAGGATAAACATATGGACCATAAAATTTCGGATGTTTTGCTGTTTTTGTATATATTAAAATAGTTAAATTACCTGTTAAAGTTAACTTATTTGTAATATTAAACATACCACTATCAAGCCAACTACTATTTAAAGGTTGTCAATTAGTATTTAAATAATTTTCATTTTTAAATTGTTCTCTATTTTTAATATTATTATCTTTTTCTAATTGACTTAATATTTGTTGTATTTCTTTTTTATGACCTTTTTTAATTAAATCTAAATAAGTAAATGGATTTAATCACTGATAAATATCTTCAACTTTATTTGTAATTTTATTATATTTATCACTAATATAATTAATTGGCTTTAATATTTTATTTTTAACTTGATTAACTCTATTAATTAAATTTACAAATTTACTTATTAAAGGTTTATTTTCTAAATTAGATACTAATAAAGTTAAAACGCGTAATATTAGTAAATTCATTTTATATTAACCTTGATTATTTGGTTTTGATTCTGGTTTTGTTGCTGAAATTAGATAATCAACTGGAACTCTAAAAGTTTTATTTAGATTACTTTTAGCGGCAGTAATTTCATCTTGGCTTGGTTGTTTTTCCAAAATAATTTTACATGTTTTTGGATATAAAATTGTTGGTGTTGCATATTGCACTTTACCAATTCATTTAGGGTTAGCAGTATCATTATCTAAAACTTGTTGAATAGTATCCATATTAATTGGATAAGCTCATACTTGTTTATTAATAATTAAACCATTTACATTAGTAAAATTATAACCTTTATCACGGTTAACTTGTCCTTTTGTATATGTTTTTTCTAAATGAAAGCTTTTTGATACTGGAATACCCATTGCTGTATTTTCATATAATTCACCATTAACCATCGATTTTAATTGTGCTTGTGAACCAATTACTTTTAAATAAGCAGGTGTTAATCCTAAATACGCCCTACGACCTAAAACCATAAACATTTTATCAGTTGGCAAACCAAAATATAAATTACTAATTTGATTTGTTAATTCAATCAAAGTTTCATTTAATGTAAAGAATGCTCTATTTGCATCATCAGCATTTTCAGCTGTATAACTACGAAATGGAATTACTTCATATTGACCATCTGCTAAACAATAATCATAAATAGCCTGAATTAATTCACATTCTAAATTAACAAATTTATTCTGTACAACACTAGAAATAGCATCAGCAATAACGCCATTTTTAATATTTTGTTCTATTAATGCTAAGTCAAAAGCTTCATTCATTAATTTTAAATTAAATCTTTTATCAATAGGAACTGGAATTCTTGTTAATCCCATTGTTTGAGTTGTCCCACCATTTGGTAATGAATAATCATCTTGTCATACCACACGATGAGTTAAATTATATAGTGCTTGACCAGCATTTGGTAATCAAGCAACTTGTTCTGCGGTTGCAGTAGCATACTGCATAATACTTGCATATTCATTATATAAAGGTCCACGCAATAAAGCATTAACCATATCAACATACGCTTTTTGGTCTGTTGTATTACCTTGTAATATAAAAGGTACTTGTGGCAAATTAATTGTTGCCATAATATTTCACTCCCTTATTATCTAAGGTTTTTAAGTGTATAATCAGTTATTTTTTTAATTTCATCAGGAGTATATGCTCCTTTTTCTTTAATAGTTTCAATTTCATCATTCTTATTTTCAGTTGATTTTTCAATCATATCTTTAATAAAATTAGTTGGTGAAACTGATGGTTGTTCTTCAACAAACAAATCAGGTTTTAATTCTTTTAAAGTTTGCATTTTTTCAATTAAAGAACTACCACTAACTTTTTCTAAATTAGTTTTAATATCTTCAATTTTAGTAGATGGAACATCTTTAAATGCTTTTAATTCATCTAATTCATTAGATAATTTAATAAAGTCTTCTTTTGATATAACATCTTCGCGTTTTTGCACACTTTCTCTAATTTGCTTTGCTTCATTATTAAACTGATTTAAGATATTTTCTGCAATCTCTTCACTTAAACCTTGTTCGATTAATTGTTCTTTTGTAAGTGCCATTTTATAAACCTCTCTTTTTTTATTCTTGTCCGATTAACAAGTCAGCATAAACTCTTTTTTACGGAAAAAGATTAAACCTATATTTTTAATTATATACCAATAGTTCACAATTACAATATATTTTGTATACAAATACTAAACAAATAATAATATATTTTACTGCTAATTTAGCCCTTAAAACGCGTAATTAAGAGTATTTTAAAAGATAAATTTATTAAAATAATCGCTAATTTTGCTTGTATATATATATATATATATATAATACTGGTAAATCTTGATAAAAGGTTTCAAGATAAAAAAAGGAGAAAAACAAGTATGAAAAAATTACTTAGTTTATTAAGTGTATTAACAATTAGTGGCACTGCTGTATCAACAACAATTGCCGCTAGTCCTTATCAAAAAGAAGAAACTAAATTAGAAAATAATGAAATTAGTTATTTACAAACAAATAATTTAAAAAATTTAAATAGAGTTAAAAGACAAGAAATAACATATCCAATATTAGAAGATGTGTTAATTGATTTAAGAAAAACTAGCATGAAAAAACCAATGCAATTTCAAATAGCTAATTTATGATGTGTTATTGCAATTTTAAAAAATATATTTGATAATAATATTCTTAATAATAAAGATCTTAAAGAAATGGAACAAGAAGAAATTACAAGTTTTTTTCAGACAGCATAAATGAAAAAGGTGTTTCGTTTTCAAATGTAATTGAATTATTTAACACAAACCCGATAATTAAGGAAAGTTTGGGATATAATTTAAAGGAAATTGATTTAACTCGATTATTTTGAAATAGATTAAATGATATAGAAAAAAGAATGTGGATAAGACATTTAATATGGGAATCTCTTTCTAGACAAGTCCCTGTTATTTTTGGTGGTTTTTTTGATTTAGAATATTATGGCCAAATATTTAATAACGCTTCTCATTCTGCATTAATTGTTGGAATCAAGCCAAATAAAGAAAATATACTTGAAGATACTTATTATGTTAGAGATCCATGAAGAGACAGTGAAGGTGAATTTATTCTAGATCAAACTACAGAAATTTCAATGACGGGGGAACAAATTTTTAATATTTTATTTAATCAAATAGAAAACGGTAGCGTATTAATACATGAAGATGTTTTTCAATTATTTTGTGAAAAAGCTATTAGTATTTTTTCATCAATTTGAGAAATAACAGAACCAGAATTAATGGCAGCTATAGGCTATAGTATAATATAATTAAAATATGAAAAAAATATTAAGTCTTTTGGGAACAATCACTTTAATTGGAACAAGTACAACAAGTTTAGTTGCTTGTAATAACATAGCAGAATACACACCAGAAGAATTAAAATATTTAAAAAAAGAAAACCAAATAAATACAACGAATAAAAATATTAAAAACAATTTAGAGTGAATAGCGCCACAAGAAAAATCATTTAATAATGTAGATAATAAATATTATTATGTAGTATGACACAGTAATTCAAGTGAAAATTGAAGAATTACAAAATTTAAAAATGATACAAAAACATCAAAAGAAAATGGAAAAAGAATAATTGTTAATGAAAATGGTGTAGAAAAATTATTTATATTGAAAGAAACAAAAGGATTTATTGGAAATAAAGAAATAGAATTTCCAAAAGATATAACAGTTCAATGAAACTCATCATTTACTTGAAAATTTAGTCAACCTGCTAGTAAAAAAGTTTTTAAATCAGTTTATCGTTGAAATTTAGATACTAATGAACCTGATTTAATTTTAGACGAAAATGACAATGTAATAGTTAACGGTGAATAAAAAAAGAGATTATTTAGAGTGCACCCCAAAAAGTAAGTAAAATAAAAAAAGATTTTGCTAAATTTTTATAGGGGGTGCATTTTTATATGGCAAAAAAAGGACAAAAATATAACAAATATACATCAGAATTTAGAACAAAAATCATTGAGGAAATTAAACAAAAAAGTTGTTGAATAGTAGCAAAACAATATAATATAAATGCAAATACAGTAGAATCTTGATGAGCAAATCATAAAAAAGGAAAATTAAACAATCCTAAAGGACCTAAAATTTCTTTTGGCAAAAGAAATTTAGAATATTATAAAACAAGGTATGAATTATTAAAAAAGCTCCATGACTTTTGCAATTAAGCAAACTAAGAATTGTCTTTTTTATTAAACAAAATTTTTGTGAATATTCAATAAAATTATTACTAGAAGTAACAGGGTTAAAACGTAGTTATTGAGATAAATATAAAAATTATGAAAGTAGCAAAAAAGATAAAAAAGCAATAAATGATATTGTAAAAGTCTATGAAGAAAATTTAAAACAATTTGGTTATCGAAGAATTACTAAATATTTAAAGGAAGATTATGGTATAAAATATAATTCAAAAAAAGTTTTAAGAATTATGCGTGATAATCAAATACAACCTGAATATGTAAGAAAAATGAGAAGAAAAATGAAATATAAACAGAATAAAGAAAAAAGCTTATTGCAATATCCTGATTTAATTAATCGTAAATTCAATGATATAAAAACAAGGTTTTCAGTACTATATACTGATGTAACATATTTAATTTGAAAAGGAGAAAGATATTATCAATCAACAATTATTGATGGATATACTAAAGAAATAGTTGATGTAAAGTGATCTAAATATAATGACAATAAATTAGTAATGGATAATTTAAATGATGCAATTAATAAAATAAAATTAATAAAAAAAGATCTGAATGGAATAATAATTCACTCAGATCACGGATATCAATATACATCTACTATTTATCACGATAAATGTTTATCTAACGGTATTACAATTTCAATGGGAAAAAATTACCACTGTAAAATATATAATTCACATGAAGAATATATACAAGATGTTATAAAATGAAATACATGATATTCAAATCGTAAAGAAAAAGATATAATTAAAAAAATAGTAAATACTTTTTTATTAGTACTTACTAAAATGGGTGCACTCTATATTAAATCTCTTTTATTTTTATCTTGGTTTTATTGTAATTTTAACTGGATTATCACTTTTATTTTTAATACCTACTACATTGGGATTATTAACATTTATTGTAATATTTTGATTATTACCAAAATATTTATAAAAATTCATAGTATTATAATTAAGATAAAATGGCGATAATTCTAAATATAATACTTTTGAAAATCTAATTTTTAATTTTAAATCATTAGTATAATATGCTTGTAAATAAGTTTCTTTGATTTTATCATTAACTTTATTAGACAGTGATGTTATTTGTAATAAAAATAATAAAGTTGCACCATAAAGTTTATAGGTACTTTCATACAAATTCTTTTTTAAACCATTAGTATAACCGATAGCGAATGTTTGAATATCATTTACTTTTATATTATCAGTATATAAAGTTATTGTATTCTCAAAATTAACATTATCACTTTGTGAGAGACCTGCGGAACGTAAACTTACATCGGTTAATGTTTTAAAATTATTTTTACAACTATCAACACCACCTAAAATATTAACATTTCTATTAGGAATAAAATTTTCTATAGCAGATTGTCCACATTTAACTTGTAAATTAGTAAGATTATTTATTTCTATTGTTTTATAAACATCTTGAAATTTACTAATACTTTCAATTGTTGGGTCAATTTGTTTTAAATCAATTTCTATTTCATAATATCCATTAAAATAATTATTATTAAATAAATTATAAAAATTATTTCCTCTAATTATTGAAAGAGTATTAGAACACTGTGTTGGTATAGTAATTTTAGTTAATAATGGTTTTGCTGTATTAGCATCTCATATATTTTTTGTATATTCTTTGTAATTATATGGAACTGGTGGTAATACATATTGTGGGTAATTAAATGTTGGTATTTCATAGTCATGTGGTAGTAAGAAACTAGTTTTATAGTTAGTTGTCATATCTCGTAAATAATTATTTAAAACACTTTTTGTTTTACCTCTGAAACTCCATACAGATAAGCGTAAATAATCTTCTTCATTATTAGTATATGGGTTATCAGCATAAAAGATAATTTCAAAATTACCTTTATATAAGGCTTGAATTGAAAACATATCAATTATATAACTACAATTTGTACCATCTGGTGTTTGTAAGAATTCGCAATCATTATCTTTTTCACTATCACTAACTGGTGTTTGAGCATCAACTGCTCTTACTAATTCATTAATTAAATATATGCGATTAGTTTTAGGATTTAATTGTTTTAAATTATAAGTTGAATAAATTATTCGTTCTGTTGGTTTACCATCTTTTTCAAAAACATTGCCTTGTATTTTATCAGTTAATAAAGTAGTAAAACTAAAACTAGTAGCATTAGCACCAATCATAGCACCAATTTTATCATTTCCTTGTTCTCTAAATATTTCAAATGGTAAATAACCTTTACCAGCAGCCTTATCACCTCAAAAGGCATCATTATAAAAACTATAAACATTAGCACTCATAAAACCATTAAGTCATGGAAAATTAGGTCATTTATCATCTTGTGTAATTGTTAAATTACCAATTCAGTCCCAAGGAATACCAAACGAAACAAAGTTTAAAAACTTTCCAATAGCAGGTATCGTAAAAGGATTAAATACTAATTTTTGCGTATAGTTTAAAGGTAATACTGTAATTTGACGATTAATAAAATTATTCATATTTAAGATATCTCAAACATTACATGCACCCATTTTATTATATTCAATTTGAACTTGACCAACAGTATTACCAAATTCATCTTTTCTTCTAAAATATGATGATGCTTGGGTACTAATAATGTTATTAATAGTTCCACTATTTACTTTTACTTTATCTGGTGGAGTAATCATTCAATTTTTAGACCAATAAGGCTTAGAATTTGAATTTTCTTCCTTAATAGTTGTTCCAACAGTTGGATTAGTTGCTGTTGAACTTGCTTTATCTGTTATTATCATACCCTCATTATTTTTTTCAATTCAAAAATCAGACATTGATTGAATATGTTCTTTTCAATCTTTATATCCAGTAATAATAGTTGGTTGTATTCCTTGAATGTTATATCAACTTACTTCGGGTGAAGCATAAGTATTTATTTTATCAGGTGGTGCAGGAAACATGTTATACATTAATAAATCTCTTGAATTCATTACTTTTTTATTAAATTCACCTTTAATAATTGGTCGCCCAATAACAGGCATATCAAAAAAGATAGGATTACCATAAAATTTAACTGCCATTGCTCTAACACCTGGGTCTTTTAATAAAATTTCATCTAATTCAACAATACCTTTATTTAGTTTTTCATCATAAGTTATTTTAGGAAAACAATAGCCTTCACCTGGGGCACTTGTTTGAATAAATTGTCGTACTGATAAACCACTATTACTAATTTTGTCATTAATACTTGAAAAGGTAATTTCTTGTCATAAAAAACTACCATCATATGGTGAATAATAATTAATCACATTTGATGGATATAATCATTGTCTATCTTGGGGAGCAGAATTAATATCACCACCACCAATATTTAAACCACGGTCATTAAATACAGTATAAAAATTATAATAATCATTAATATTTAATTTTTCAGCATCTTCATCTAAAATTAATAAAGTATATTGTCTTTCTGTTGATTGCTGAGTAAATACTTGTTCAAATTTAGCATCACCAAATTGAATTGAACTTCTATCATCAATCATATAAGCATCTCAATATTTACCAACTTTAACTTCTTTTGTATAAAAATTATCGGCTTTATTATCATTATTAATAAAATAACTTAATTTATATTGTTTTAAGTATTCTAACATTCTATTAATATCATAAATGTTTTCACCATCAATTAATTTTCAATAAACATTATTATTTTCATCTTTTAATTTTATCGCAAAAGGTGTTTCATTATTGGCTCATATAGTTGAGTTAATTGGTTGTTTATTAAAATCATCAATTGTTAAAATATTAATTTCTTCACCTTTATATTTTTGAACTATTTTTAAACTACCTTGTCATTGTGCAATAGTACTTTCCATGTTATCAAATATTCGTGAATAGCTACCATAATCACTAGGTTTTGCATTATTAGGTTTTCAACCAGTTTCAGTATCAGGTATATATGAACTATAAACATTAAAAGGAAATACCATTCAATGTCTATTATCTCTTATATTTTCTCTAATATCTATTAAAGTATCATGGGCTTGTCTTCTTAATTCTTCCATAACCCCTGGGTTAATTCTACTCATTTTTTAATTCTCCTTAATTTCTGTTCTACCTTGTAAGGCATTTTGATTATTACCAGTTTCATCATATTCCATTAATTTATTATTATGGTCTATTTCTTTGGCTTGCATTTTATCTTGTCATTTTTCTATTTTTTCAAAATATTTGGTTGCTTCTAATTCATCAATATTATCATATTCAGTAATTGCTCTTATTGGTTCCATTGTGCCATTATCTAATCTAGCAGTAATTAATTCATTTTGTCGCATTTGGTCAACTAAACTAGCACTAACAAAATCAAAACCATAAGGTCGTTCACCAACACCATCTCATAAACCATAATATTTTAAAACAGTATCAAACATCTTAGTATAATATTGTTTACGATATGCTTGTAAATATGCTTGTTTTTCTAAGTCTTTTGTTTTTTTTATTAATGATTGGGTTTTATTTTCTTCACTATCTGAGGCATCACCAAAAGGACTAGAAAAATTACATGCTATATATACTTGTTCAATAATTGCTTTTTGGTCTTGTGTATATGTTTCTAAGGTTGGTGTCCCTTGTACTACTTGTAAAGATTGAGATAATTGACCATCTACTGTTGATGAACTTGATTGAACAAAAATATCATCGAATACATCTTGCAGTACTTTTTTATTACCTTTGTTATAAGCAGTCATTAAATCATCACTTAGTATTCCATATCAATGTGTACGATTTGCATATCTTTCTTTTGATTTAATATTAAAACTATCTTCTAAATCAAATTGTAATTTATAACAATTTGCCATTGTAGGTCATGGGTTTAATGTAGTTGATGTTGATAAAAATAAAGGATTAGGTTCATTTATCATTTCTCAAAAAGGTACTATACCTAATTTATTTTTAAATTCTTGTACTAAAACAGGTTTAACATCATCTTTAATTTGTGTTTTACTTTGCCCAACAACTACTTCATTATTTTTAGGTCAACCTTTAATAACTATTTTATCTTTGGTACAAATTAAATTTAAAATAAAACCACTATCTGATTGATGATAATTTAATCAAATATCGGCACCTTGTTCAATTTCGTTTATTTTACTTACGCGTGATGTAAAGTTAAAAGGGTTAATTCATAAATCAATATTTCCATCACTAGTTTCTAATAAACCAAAGATAGTTTTACCCATTAAACTTGCTGTTAATTCATTTTTATCTAATTTTTCTTTTATTTTATAAGTTTCATATCATCAATTTAATTTTTCTAAAATATCTTTACGATGCGACTTAAATAAAATATCTTTACCATTTATTAATCGCATTTGATGACGAGCGATAATATTTGCTAAATTAATAGTTCAATCATAATTATAAAATTTTAAAACACTATTAATATCATTTAAGTTTGGTAAACTAGGGAAAGTATTATTCATTGTTATTTTGCTCCTTTAATTTTAAAATAAGTGCATAATTAATTATATTTACAGTTAATAAATTTGGTTCATTTGATAAAACTTGAACACATACTTTAACTTTTTGATATCTTTTAATATATTCGTTATATAAATTTAATTTACATATTGCAATATTATCTTTTTTTAATTCTTGACAAAGTCTTTTTTTAACTTGTCCACAAACAGACATATAAGGTCTTTTTGCATTTATTACACGCTCATCATGTATTACATAAATATCTTTTTTCATTAAGTTAATCACTCCCTTTGTTGTCATAATTTATAATCTGCTGTACTATTATGTTTAACCATTGGTACTAATTCAAAGTGTAAAGCATAAAAATCACTATCAAATGTATCATCGTATAAGTCCAACATTCGTTCTTCTCTGGCATCTGGTTTATCTTCTCATTGAATTAATTCATATTGAGTTTTACTTACAGGACATTTTTCTCATAATCATTTTAATTGATTAGTATTTATTAACATTGTGAATGCTTCAATACGATGCTTTATTTTAAATTTCTGCTTTTGTGCTGGTTTTAAATGCATATATTGACCAAAAGAATAATTATATTTTTCTCGGTTTAAACTTTCTAATGTTGCATAAGCACTATCATCAACATTGATTGATATACCTTGCTGTATTAAATTAAAATATTGATTTAATTGATTGTTGTAAAACTCTAAAATATCTTTTACTTGTTCTAATGGTCCTTTAAATTGTTGTGTAGCATTTGAGTGTGTATATTCTGCTACTTTATATGCTTTTTTATCAAATGAATTATATATTCAAAAACTCGCTGCTGTTGTATGTCCCTTAGGACTAGTAGAGTTTGCTAAATCAACTCCACCTAATAATTTAGTTGGTTGAATAATATCTGTTGCTTGCATAATATCAATATATCTTGCAAATATTGACCCACTAGTATTGCCTGGTAAACCTCAACTCCATACTCTTGCTCTTTCAATATCTAACTGTTCTAATCTTAATTGTTCATTAACTTTATCTTGTGGTAATTCATAATTTAATCTTCAACTAGAATAATGAATAATAATTTTCATATTTCATTTTTCAATATACTTAATTTGCTCATATTTACTACGCATTATTTTTTCATCAAAAGGCATTAATTCATTACAATAACCAACAATATATCTTTTTAAACTTTCAGGATTACATGTATTAATTGTTATTTTATTTTGATAACCACGAATAGCAAATTCTAAATCACTTAAATCTTTTTGTTGAAATTGATCACATTCTTCTCTTCAATCAATAACTAATTTATATTTATTTAAATCAGCAAAGGCTTTTAATTTTTCTTTTCGACTTGGTGAATGTAAACCTTTACAATATATTTTGCTACCATTTGATAAAGTAAAAGTAAAATTTGATAAATTAATAGTATAAGGAATATGATTTTCATCTAACATATTTCATATATTTTGAAATACACTATCTTTTAAATCTTTACTCCAATACATACTAGCAATAATACAAATTGGTTCTTTAATTAATAAACTAATTTTTAATAATTCACCAAACATTTTAATATTTGATATAGTTTTACCACTATATCGTGTTCCAATTTGATTAATTTCATTCACTAACTCAAACTTTTTAGCAAAGGGATATTTATTACCAATACTACTATTTTGTAATAACCAATAAGAAGCTTCTAACAAATAAGTAAAATGATTAAGCATTATTATCACTTTCTTTTTTAATATCTCTAATATCCGTTTGTAAATTAACTATTATTGGTTGTTGATTATTTAAGTTTAATTCTTGTTCTAACTGTTTTTCTTGTATTGAATATTTATAATTAAATGCTCGTTGTCAATATAATTTAGCACCATTTGGTGATTTCATCATAAAATTAATTATTTCACTTTCAATTCTATCAACTTGTTTTTCAAGTAAAGGAACTATCTTCTCGCTCGCATAAGTATCATATCTTCACTTGCGAGAAAGATTGAATTCATTGGTTAAATCGTTCAAAGTATATGGTTTATTAGGTGATTTATTTTGCCAAAATTCATCTATTTTACGATAGAATGTTCGTAAACTTGCTGTTTTTGGATTAAATTCTTTCATTTTTTACTCCTTTATATGGTTAAATATAAGTAGAGAAAAACATGTACAGAAGAACTTGACACGGTTCTTTTTTTATTATCTATATTTTACATCAAAATAAAAAAAGTAAATTACTTTACTTTTTTCAGTTAAATTAATTTGCTAATAATTAACAATTAAATTATAACACAATAAATAAAAAATAATATCTTTTTTTTTTTTTTTTTTTTTTGCATTTTTATTATTTTTGTGTTAATGTGTAGAACTAAGGAAAGAGGGTAAAAAAATGATAAATATTGATAACAACTTTTTTAAGAATTTTAATAATTTGTTATATATACAAAGTATTGAAATTATTCAACAAAATTTAGAAAATTCTGATGAATGAATTTTTAAAAATTATAAAATTGATGAAACTTTAAAAGAATTTAAAGATTATAAAGTAAAAGAAATAAAACCAAGAACATTAACTATTTTAAATGGGAAAATAACTTTTAAAAGAAGAAAATATTATAAAATTAATCCAGAAACAGGTAAAGAAGAATATATTTTTCCTTTGGATAAACTTTTAGGAATTAAAAAATGACAAAGAATAAATAATTCTGTTAAAGAAAAAATATTATCATTTATTGGCAAGAAAAAAACATATCAAGATATTTTAGATACTATGGAACATGTAAAAATTTGTATAAAAACAATTTCAAATATTATGAAAAATGCAAAAACTGATAAAGAATATTATCTTAATAAAACTGATAAAAAAGTAAAGATACCTCATACTTTATATATTCAAATTGATGGAACTTATTTAAAAATGTGAAATGAAAAGAAAAAAGGAAAAGAAAAAATAAAAAAACATAGTATATTTTCAACTGTTCATACTGGTTTTGATAAGGTAAAATCAACGAAAAAAAGACCTATAATTGCAAATAAATTAGGTGTTATAGAACTTGATAATATTCCAGAATATATTAAAAAAAATAGTAAATTAACTAATTTTGTTAATAAATTATTTACATTAATTACCAGTTATTATGATATTAATGACAATATTGAATTTATGGTATTAGGCGATGGCGCACCTTGAATTAAAAATATTGTAAAATTTATTCAAGAATATTTTCCTAAAA
The DNA here is from genome assembly GCF_964020235.1 of Spiroplasma endosymbiont of Seladonia tumulorum. Lineage (NCBI taxonomy): Bacteria > Bacillati > Mycoplasmatota > Mollicutes > Entomoplasmatales > Spiroplasmataceae > Spiroplasma > Spiroplasma endosymbiont of Seladonia tumulorum. The sequence continues at coordinate 2,134,310 of NZ_OZ026545.1, forward strand.
ATAAAGTACATTACACGATAGATAAATTCCACCTTACAAGTAGATTTAAAAAATTATATCCTTATCAAAGTAAAAACAAAGAAAACAGAGAAACGTACCATAAAGCAATCGATTATTTTTTTAATGCTAAATATGAAGAATTATTAGAATGTTTAAAAAACAGTGCTTCTTTTATAAAAGAATCAAAAATGAAATTCTTAAAAGAGACAATTAAATTAATTAAAAATAATGAAGAAGGTGTCAGAAATCAAACATTATGAAATAATATTGGTTGTCATATTGAGGGTGATATATCACATTACTGTAAAGGTGTTTTGGTTAAAAAAGCAACTTATCATGAAAAAACTCTTAAAAATAAATTAAATACTAGTATGATGAATTTTAAAAATAAAATTAATTTATTTAATACTAATGAACCATTAGAAGAAAAAAGAATTAATTATTCAGTTAATAATTTTGTAAATAATAATTTACAACCAAACTTATATTTTTATTAATTTTATCTAATAAATTAAATAACTTTAATAAACATGTATTTTTGTCGTAGAAAAATTTAAAAAATGTTAAAATATTGTTGACAATAAAATTAAAAGTAATATAATTTAGATAAGTAAGTGGTATTTTTATTCCACAATTTCTAAGATATTAATTAAAACCCTTAAATAATACATACAGCCAAAAGGGTCGCATGGAAAAAAGAAGGGTTTTAACAAATACATAGAAATTGAATAGAAATAATAAATTAAACCATTTACTAAAATGGTTTTTTTATTTGTTAAACCAAAATTATTAATTGATTCAGAGAAAGGACAGCATCTTAAATTCTTAAAATAGAAACTTTTATTACAACTTTTTGATACCCTCTTTAAGTTGTTTACACATTTATTAAATATCTTAGAAATCTTTATAAAGTGTACCTGTTTTTTCTCCAATTTTAAGGTGTTGTCCTTTCTCTGTTTCAGTTAATTAATTTGCTAATAAAAAAACTTAATAAAGGAAGGAGTAGGTAATGAAAATTAATAAGCAACAAACAATATGTGATGTTGATAATTGCTATAAAGCAATATCATTCATTATCGAAGAATTTTTATCAAATAAAGTTTTATGAACTTGTGAAAAACATAAAGATTTATTGAATAAAGTAAAAGATAAAACACAAAAGCGGTTTTATAAACGCTTAGAAAATTCAAAAATTATCTTTGATTATGAAACTGGTTTATTAAAACTTAAATTTTATAAAACAACTTAATGCAGAGCGGAACGGTTATTTTAAATAACTAAGTGTTTTTATTCCACCGCCGGCCGAGGCAAGTACTGAAATAGTGTATGAGGAAAAATGTAAATCGGCGCTGGTTCATTAGAACTAAGCGATAGTCGTGATAAGTCCAAGGTTAATATCAAACGACAATAAAAATAGAGATAGTGACTTTACAATTAAATTTGCGAAAAGTGTGGTTGGTTGGAGTTTTATAGCATTTGGTCCTTTAAAATGCGAGTGAATTTTTAATTTAAAAACTGAACGTCAAATCCCAGAGCAAAAGCACAAATGGGCACGGATAAAGGAAGACATATATATGTCTGGCGTCAATATTAAAAAACAACTGTGGATTATTAAACATTCAAACAATTAACATATCGCCACCGCTCACCCCCAGTGAGGCGGATGGCGTAGTAAGTAAATAGATAAATACTTATATAACTAATTCTCGCTTGGCACTTTCACTTGGGAGTGAGTGCCAGCAAGTTAAAACTAGGAGGAATTATAATGACAGAATATAAAAGTAAATATATTAATAAAACTTGAAATGAAATAACAACATCATTTTATTGAGTTAATTGTCAACCTATTAATTGTCGTATTTCACATCATAAAAAACATTATGATTTGCAATGTTTAGAATGAGCCAAAATGTACTTAAATTTATTTAAAGATAAATGAGATGTTATTGCTTCTTATATGCAATATTACAAAATTAACGATATTTTAGATTTAGCTTCTGATGGTTGAAAAATATTGCAAATTGACCAAAAAATCAAAGGAATAATTTAGGAGGTATATATGAAAAAGTTAAATAAAACTTGTATTAAAAAAAGATATTGAGGTTATTGTTTTCATAAAGAATGCAATCAAGAAAATAAATTAAGTGAATTAATGCTTAAAAGTTATTCAGTATCATTTGAAGATATTGCAGATGAACATTGAGCATTAAATACTAAAAAGAATTAGGAGGAATTAAATTATGAATAAAAGATACTTATTGGTAATGAAAAGTAAATATAGTGATTTTAAAACGAGCTGTTTTTATACATTAGAAGAAGCAAAAACTACTGCTAATGTTGAAAATCAACAAGAATGATTAACAACTATTATTGATTTAGAAAATGAAAATATTAAATGACAAGGATGTGAATAATATGTGAAAAGATGAAAATGGCAAAGTTTATACCGAAGAAGATTTATTTAATGAAGCATTAGAAGAATGTCATTCAGAAGAAAGTGCTTATGAATATATTGATACTTTAATTATGGAAAAGAATTTGGAGGAAATTTAATAATGAATAAATTTATTGGAATTGGTATAACAACAAAAGATATTGAAATTAAGAAAACAAGTAATGGAAAAGAATATACTATTTTTAATTTAGCAATTACTCGCCCATATTCAAAACAAAAAGAAACTGATTTTATTCCTTGTCAAGTTTGAAATAAACAAGCAATTACTTTACAAAAATATTGTCAAAAAGGTAGTCAAATAGCAATTACTGGTGTTTTAAAATCTTTTAAAAATAAAGATAATAAAACTGAATGAATAGTTCAAGTATCTAATTATGAATTTTTACATACAAATAATGATTTAAAAAAATCTGATAAACCACAAGAAAAAATAGAATTTAATTCATCTGAGACAAAAGAATTATTTAATAATGATAATCAAAATATTGGTAATGATGAAACAATTTTATGAGATTAGATTTAAAACCTTTATATATTTTTAATGATGAATTACATAAGTATAGTATTTTAATACCTAGTGTAAGTAAAATTGTTAATATTTTAGTGCCAAAAGATTTTTCACAAATTGATGAGAATATTTTAAAATTAGCACAAAATCGTGGAATATGTTTACATAATATGATTGATGTTTGAATAAAAAATAATTTTGATGATGAATTAATTGAATTTATTGATTGTGAAATAAAATCACATCGTGAATTATTTAAAAATTTTACAAAACTATATCAAGAAACTTTAAAAGATATTAAATTTAAATATTATGAAACTGAAAAAACACTTTATAGT